>NZ_DGMZ01000007.1:0-170877 GCF_002388685.1 Hyphomonas sp. UBA4505
CATCGCTTGTGTCTGCTATCCCGGCTTCGGCTCAGATAAGCATGGAAGCCGGCGGATGGTCAGATACGCCGCTAGGCTTCAGCCGCGATGCCCAGGCCAATCGCGTCATCGTCGCCGGCGGGGGGTCCAGATCCTCAGCTACCAACGGTTCCTTCGGGAGCACGCGTGCGATGATGCCGTCATGGTCAGGTACAACAACTGGCGGTAGTGCTACCGCAATCGGCAACATGATCAGTGTGGATATTGAAGGCAACAACAACACCGTGATGGTGGATGCCTCCCAAATCAGCACGGGGAACCAGACCGCAATCGTCGCTCACCTTCCAACGAGTGGGAGTGACTGATCATGACCTATCGAAAAGCATTTCGCACGTTTCTGATCGGCGCAGGTCTGATCGTCTCCACGGCTTGCACGTCGATGGAAGGAATCGTCTCCGATCCAGACTACTTGTCGACGGGCGCGATCGTGGAAGATAGCTCCACTGCGTATTCGGGCCAGCTGAGCTGCATGAAGTGGAGCACACCAGCGGAGAAACCACGGATTGCCGTGGGCGACATTCGCGACATGACCGGAAGATTTTCAACTTTCGAAGGCGCAGTGGCCACGCAGGGCGCTTCTCTGATGGTGATGTCGGCAGTGAGCCAGGCTGGTTTTCCACTGGCTGAACGTCTGGATACGGCGGTCGCCGAGCAGGAGCTGGAGTTCGCAAACAATCGGTTGATCAGTGAAGCTGGCGAACCAACCGAAGACTACCGCAAAGTATTCACAGGTTCGATTGCCGGCAGCGACTACATCCTGCTCGGCGGTATCACGGAACTGAATTTCAATGTGCACAGCGATGTTCGCGAAGCACGTATAGGGCCTGTTGTAGGTGGTGAACGCCACTATGCAATGACTGTCGCCCTGGACCTCCGTCTGGTCAATGCCACTGATTTGAGCGTGGTAAATCTGGTCAGCCAACGGAAAATAATTCGCGGGCGCGAAATTCGCGCGGGTGTGTTCGAATTCATTGGGGACACAACCATCGACATTGGCATGGGCGAGCGCGCTCAGGAGCCGGTTCACACCGCAATTCGAACGATTGTCGAAAGCGCAGTTTTCGACCTCGTCTCAGGTATCGCCGGCCCGTCCGCGCAAGCCTGCTCTCAAGCAGAGTTCGTCATGTCGGACGTGCCTGCCTTTCATCAGACTAATCATTAAAGGAGAATATTCATGAAACGGTCTGCTCTTTTCTTCGCTTCCGCCCTCATTCTGTGCGGACAGGCGGTCGCCGACCGCGGCAACAATAATGGCAGAGGTCCAGTCGATGTCGATCTCGGCATTGGAGACGTCGTCGATGCCTCTGTCGACATTGGTGGCGACAGTTTGGTTGATGCCGATTTGGACGTGCTGGGTGATTCAGCTCTTGGTGACGTGTCCGATGCCGCCGCCAACGCAGTTGACTACGCAACGCGTCAGGTCAACAGCGGCAATCAGAGTGCCACTCTCAACCTTCTCAGCGGTGCGATGGGTGAAGTCACCGGCACGGCTGCGACAATCGGCAATTCCTATTCGATCGACTCGGTTGCCGACGCCGTCTCATCGGTCAACCAAGGCAATTCAGGTGCAGCCTATGCCAATGCCAATGTGAACATCGAGAATTCCGGTATCGCAACAGCGACGGCAGCTGCCATCGGCAATACTGCATCGGTCACTTCAGAAGCCAGCACACTCGCAAGCCGCTCAACGCAATCGAACAGCGGATACATGACCACTCAGATGAATGCGACGATCAGTGAGATAACTGAAGTCACCGCAACAGCGGCGTCGATCGGCAACTCGCTATCCGTTGAGATCCCGGGAAGCGGCAGCATGACTGCGCAGCAGTACAATTCCGGTACGATGGTCGCCGAATTGAACGGTCGTTTGGTTGGCTTTGCTGACGGAACAGCCACCGCAGCTGCGATCGGCAATTCCGCATCGCTCACCAGCCTGAACTCTGATGTGGTGGGCAACGCCCTGACTCGCGTCAGACAGGCGAATTCTGGCCATCAGATTTCTGCACTTGCTGCCCAGGTGTCCCATGGTGCCGAGGCCGCAGCCACCGCTGCATCCATCGGCAACTCGGTGAACATCTCCGTTCAGTAGGTGTGGAAGGGGGCGCCGGACTGCCGTCAGTCCCCCGAATGCAAGTTCGGCGCCCTCATTGATAGATAAAGTGCTCTTTGGTCCAAGGCCCGTTCGTCCTGTGCGCACGGGCCTTTTTCCATTGCTCGCGGGCGGTTCCGGGGCCTCTCTGTGGCTCTGAATCTGTTCGAATTGGGCTTTCTGGTCAGGAGGCGACCGAAAGTGCTGTAATACGCTTATAGTCCAACGTGGACAGGGGCTTTCGGCTATGACATAAGCCGCCCCTTCAGACAGGATTCACAGGGCGCCCGCGCGCATTTCTTGCGCCCGTGACCCAAGATACGGATGATTGAACCGATGGAAGTTACCCAGACCAAGGCAGAAGGTCTTAGCCGCACGTTCGCCGTTAAAGTGCCGGCCTCGGAACTGCAGGCCAAACTCGACGAGCGGATTGAAGAAATCCGGCCGCAAATGAAGCTCAAGGGCTTCCGTCCGGGCAAAGTGCCCGCATCCCATGTCCGCAAGCTGTACGGCCAGGACCTGATGGGCGAGCTGATCAACAAGCTGGTCACCGAGACCAACCAGAAGGCGCTTGAAGACAATGAGCTGCGCCCGGCTGGCCAGCCAGACGTCCAGATCGACGGCGACATGGAAGCTGTGGTCAAGGGCCAAGCCGACCTGTCCTACAACATGAATGTCGATGTGATGCCGGAATTCGAGCCGGCCGATGTGACCAAGCTAACCATCACGCGCCCCGTCGCGGACGTCGCTCAGGAACAGATCGACGAAGCGCTTGGCCGTATCGCCGAACAGAACACACAGTATGAACCGCGCGCCAAGACGGCGAAAGCCAAGGAAGGCGACGCAGTCGTCATGGATTTCGTGGGCAAGATCGATGGCGAAGCCTTTGAAGGTGGTAGCGCCGAGCAGCAGACACTGGTCATTGGTTCCGGCCAGTTCATCCCGGGCTTCGAAGACCAACTGGTCGGCGTGAAGGCGGGTGACGAAAAAGACGTGACCGTAACGTTCCCGGAAGAGTACGGCGCCGCTGACCTTGCCGGCAAGGAAGCTGTCTTCGAAGTGAAAGTGCACGAAGTTCGCGCGCCAAAAACGGCTGAACTCGACGACGAATTCGCCAAGGGCCTCGGTCTGGAAAGCCTTGAGCAGCTGACCGGCCTTGTGAAAGACCAGTTGAAAGCTGAGCATGACGGTGCGTCCCGCGCCAAAGCGAAGCGTAACCTGCTTGACCAGCTGGATGAGGCTCACAGCTTCGACCTGCCGCCAAACATGGTGGAGCAGGAGTTCAATCAGATCTGGCAGCAACTGCAGTCGGAAATGGATGCGGGCCGCACCGCTGACGAAGACAAGGACAAGTCGGAAGACGAACTCAAGGAAGAGTATCGCAAGATCGCAGAGCGTCGCGTGCGCCTCGGTCTGGTCCTCGCCGAGATCGGCCGCGTGGCCGACGTTCGCATTTCCGAGCAGGAAGTGAACCAGGCTCTGGTCCGCGAAGCACGCCAGTATCCAGGTCAGGAAACGCAGGTGGTGGAATTCTTCCGCAACAATCCTGGCGCGATGGCCCAGCTGCGCGCACCGATCTACGAAGACAAGGTCGTCGACCATATTCTGGAAGTCGCTGAAATCACCGAGGAAACGGTGTCCCGCGAAGACCTGTTCAAGGAAGAAGACGAGTAGTCTTCACGCCAGTAGACGAAATCTGATGAAAGCCAGTCCGCAGGGGCTGGCTTTTTTCATGTGGCGAACCCCAATAGGTAAACCGGATGTTAACCGCATACCGCGAGTTTGTATCGAATCGAAAATAAGAGGCATCAGAAGATGAGCGTCCAGAGTATTCGCCCACAACTGAACGAACAGGACATCCACAGACTGATCAAGGGTGAAACACCCGAAGATCGGGCATCGGTTGCCCATCGGTTGTGTCGCCGGATCGCTCTGGATGTGCTGAGTGATTCCGAGCGCGAATATGCACAGGAAATCATGGGAATACTCGCGGATGATGCGGCGGATCTGGTGCGGCGCACCTTGTCTGTCACGTTACGAAACTCGCCGATTTTGCCACGAGAGATCGCCTTGAAGCTGGCGCAGGATATCGAGGCTGTAGCCATTCCCGTACTGCAGGACTCGCCGGTGTTTACCGAAGAGGATCTGATTGAACTTGTCCTGTCCGTCACCGCGGCGAAGCAGGCCGCAATTGCCAATCGTGAAACCCTGTCGACGACACTGACAGACGTGATTTCCGAGCATGGAACGGTTGAGGCCGTGCGGATGTTGTCCGCAAATGAGGGGGCGGAGTTTACGGACGCCGCTTATGAAAACTCGATCCGCCGGTTTGGGTCTGATGAGGATGTGCAAAAGGGCTTTATCAGTCGCGAATACATCCCCACCCATATCGCCGAAAAGATGGTTTCGCTGGTTTCTGGCCAGTTGTTTGACCTGCTGGTCAATCGCCACGAGCTTCCGGCACAAATGGCGATCGACCTCGCCTCGGCATCGCGTGAGCGGGCAACGATTGATCTGGTAGAGCAGGCGGGGCGAACTTATGATTTACCGCGTTTCGTCTCGCAACTGCACCTGAATGGACGGTTGACGCATTCACTGATTATGCGGGCGCTCTGCTGTGGCCAGATGCCGTTCGTTGAGCATTCGCTGGCGGAATTGTCTGGTGTGGGCCACCAGCGCGTTTGGTTGATGATCCATGATGCGGGGCCGTTGGGGCTACAGGCTGTATTCGATAGAGCCGGTATGCCCCGGAAAATGCTGCCCGCGTTCCGGGCCGCTGTGAATGTTTTCCATGAGACAACGCATGACGGTGGGCCAAATGATCGGGCCCGATTCCGCGCGCGCATGATCGAACGTGTATTGACCCAGTTCCAGGCCATCCCGAAGGAAGACCTCGACTATCTGCTTGAGAAACTGGACTATTATTCGGAAATGGCGGCGATGGACGAAGCCAGCGGTACGGTAGATGTCGCCTAGCAGTCGGTGCGCATTCGGACGCCCGCCTGGACACCCAGACTGTCGAAAAACGCTCCATCACGCCAATTCGCCTTGTCGGCGATGACGAGAATACCGGCGGCGCTGGCAAATTCGCACAGATCCATCAGCTCTTCATTGATTTGCAGTTCTCGGGCATCCACTCGGATACTATCGATCATCAGACCGAGGCCATCGCGCAATTGGGTCTGCCACGATTTACGCATATCGATTGATACGCGAAAGCCGCGCTTGCGGAGACTTGCCACGCTGTGGATCGCCTCCGTGCGCCCATCGGCGAAGACAGAATCCTGGAATTCGAGACTGATTTCTTGTTGGCAGAGGGTCGTTCGGCGGATCGCGGCATCACAGCCTACAGCTGTGTTGTCATCCCCAAGCGCTGCTGCCGGGGCCGGCACAATGATTGGGCGCATCCGATTGTCAAATGTATGCGCCGCGCTGGCGACTTCGAGAAGACGATCAGCAAGCCATTTGGCTGGGCCTGTTGCTGACTGGGAAGCGGCCGGGCCGAAGGCGGCCTTCTCTTCATACCGCTTGGACATCTCGCAGACCGTACCAAACGAGGTACCGTCGAGCACATGCATGACAGGCTGGAAGCGGAGATGGACCTTCTGTCCACTGTGGGCGACAACTTTCGTTTGAAGCAATTCCCGCATCACTCTTCCCGTCTTTCTGACCGTGCCTATTGCCTTACCTAAGGGAGAGGATTGAAGATCACGCGCAGAAATCCGTTGGGATTTTGAGGAAATTTGACAGAAAAATACGGGACCATAAGAAAATGACAACGCAGCCCAACGCACCAAGACTCTCGGCCACAGTGCTCATCGTTCGAGATGGAGCAAACATTCCCGAAGTTCTGATGGTGAAACGCCACTATCAGATCGACTTTGCTGCGGGCGCGCTCGTCTTCCCAGGTGGCAAGGCAAATGCGGAAGATGCAAGCGCGGATTGGGATCCCTACACCGATGGCGATTTCGGGCCGGTGCAGCAGGACGCGCGTATCGCGGCGGTGCGCGAAGCTTATGAGGAGTCGGGCCTGCTGCTGGCGCGCCCGCGCGCGCAGCGTGGTACCAATCAGCCGCTGGTTGGCCCTGACATGGCGGAAAAACTGGATGCATTCCGGTCAGCTGTAGACCGGGGCGAGCAGAGCTTTCTGGAGCTGATACGCGACAATGATCTCGTGCTCGCGCTCGATAGTCTCGTTTACTTTGGGCACTGGATCACACCCGACATGATGCCCAAGCGCTTTGATACGCATTTCTATGTTGCGCCTGCACCGCCAGATCAGATTGCCGCCCATGATGGCCGCGAGACAACGGACTCTGTGTGGATTGGGGCGCAAGCCGCACTGGATGCAGAGGAGGCCGGTGAGGCTATTATCATCTTCCCCACCCGGATGAATTTGAAAAAGTTCGCAACGGCCAGTTCTGTGGCCGATGCGGTCGAGCGATTTGGCCGCGAAACCGTTATAACCGTCAAACCGCAGCAGTCAGAGACACCCGAAGGCGAGCCGTGTCTGATCATTCCAGACGTGGAGGGGTACGGCCAGACCGTTGAGCTGCTGTCCCGCGTAAACGTCTAGAGAATGAATTTCGAGAGGTCGGCATCTCCAGCCAGGCTCTCGACACGCTCATTCACATAGTCGGGCGTGATCGTGATGGTCTCGCCTGACTTGTCGGGCGCCTCGAAGCTGATTTCGTCCAGCAGGCGCTCCAGGACTGTTTGCAGGCGACGGGCGCCGATATTTTCCACGCTGCTGTTCACGGCCTCGGCAAGATCGGCAAGGCGGTCGATGGCAGCGTCTTCGAATTCCAGTGTGACGCCTTCAGCTTCCATCAGGGCTTGATACTGGCGGATCAGGCTGGCTTCGGGCTCTACCAGAATACGACGTAAATCATCCCGTGTCAGAGCGTCGAGTTCGACGCGGATGGGGAGGCGCCCCTGCAGTTCGGGCAGGAGGTCAGACGGTTTCGAAACGTGAAACGCGCCGGAAGCAATAAAGAGTATATGGTCGGTCTTGATGGCGCCACGCTTGGTGCTGACGGTCGTGCCTTCGATTAGGGGCAAGAGGTCGCGTTGAACGCCTTCGCGGCTGACATCAGCGCCGCCACGGCCTTGTTTGGCGGCAACTTTGTCGATCTCATCCAGGAAAACGATACCATCTTCTTCGACCGCATGAACGGCTTCCCGAACAATCGCGTCTTCGTCCAGCAGCCGATCAGCTTCTTCCTCGATCAACGGTTGGTAGGCTTCCTTGACCGTCGTTCGCACACGCTTCGTGCGCCCGCCCATGGCTTTACCCAGCATGTCGGAGAGATTGATCATGCCCATGGAGCCACCTTGGCCAGGAATATCCATCATTTGCATCGGGCTGTTGGTTTCAGCGATGTCGAGATCGACCGGCTTGTCGTCGAGTTCTCCGGCGCGGAGTTTGGTGCGAAAGACTTCGCGTGTGGAGGACTGGGCCTCTTCGCCGACCAGCGCATCGAGTAGACGTTCTTCGGCTGCATCTCGCGCCTGCGCCGTTACGCCCTCTCGTTTTTGTTCGCGGATCATCGAAACCGATGACTCCACCAGATCGCGGATGATCTGTTCCACATCACGCCCGACATAGCCGACTTCCGTGAACTTTGTGGCTTCAACTTTCAGGAAAGGCGCATTGGCAAGTCGGGCAAGACGACGAGACACTTCAGTTTTGCCAACGCCCGTGGGTCCGATCATCAGGATATTCTTCGGCGTGATCTCAGATCGGATCGAGTCGGGTGCCTGTTTCCGGCGCCAGCGATTGCGGAGTGCTATGGCAACTGCGCGCTTCGCGCCAGTCTGCCCAACGATGTGGCGGTCAAGTTCTGCGACAATTTCGCGGGGAGTAAGGTCTTTCATCAGGACTTCCGAACTGGGTCTGGCGCTCGGCCAGCGTGAAACAAGGCGCGAAATGCGGGAACCTAGAGGTCCAGCGTTTCCAGCGTGAAATGGCTATTGGTGTAGACGCAGATGTCGGCAGCAATCTGCATTGCTTTGCGGCCGATCTCTTCGGAGTCGTCCTCATAGTCGTAAAGGCCGCGGGCCGCGGCCAGGGCGTAATTGCCGCCAGACCCGACAGCAACGACATTGTGTTCAGGTTCCAACACATCACCGGCGCCTGTGATGACCAGTGTCGATTCCTTGTCGGCCACGATCAGCAAGGCTTCGAGTTTTTGAAGATATTTCTCGGTCCGCCAATCCTTGGCAAGTTCAACGGCAGCGCGTTGGAGCTGGCCAGGGTGGCGCTCCAATTTGGCTTCAAGTCTCTCAAACAGGGTGAAAGCGTCCGCAGTTGCGCCGGCAAATCCTGCGAGAATGTCTCCGCCAGCGATTCGGCGGACCTTGCGGGCGTTGCCTTTCATGATGGTCTGACCCATCGAAACCTGCCCATCGCTGAGCATGACGAGTTTTCGGCCCTTGCGGACGGCGAGAATGGTTGTGCCATGCCAAATGGCGGCGTTGTCAGTGTCGTGCGTCATGACGAATGATGTGGCCGATCCGTGCTGTCTGTTCAAGAGAGGACCTGTTACATGAATTTCCACAGAGATATGTCATATAAGTGTAGCTTTGCCCGGCTATCTGGGCGCGGATGGAAGGGAACCGCCTGAATGGTGCAACAGCTCGGCCAACTACCTATGGGATGGTTGCTGACCGCGCTGATAATCTTCGTGGTCACGACCGGATTTTCTGTGGGGCGAATACGCGCTGAGCGTTACTTGGTGTCGGGCCGTCACAAATTTCATTCACGTGGAAACTATCACGGCTATTATGTGGCAATGTGGGGCCTGCTGCCCACGCTATTCATCGCGTCGGCCTATATCCTGTTTTCACGCGCGGCCATCTTCGGGTGGCTGGACAGCGAGTTGCCGGAGGGCTTCCGCCAATTTTCCAGGGCTGAGCTTCAATCCTATTTGGAAGCTGTCTCAGCGGCGGCGCGGACCGGCGGCTATACTGGCGCAGACCGTATATTCGCGACGGTTACGAACCGCTACCTTGAATTATCTGGCAGTCTGAATGGTGCTACGCTGGGGGCGATGGTTCTGGCTGCGATTGGAGGTATCGCCTATGCGCGTCGCCAGGTCGCTCCAGCTTTTCGGGCCCGGCTCAAAGTGGAGCGTGGGGCAGAAGCATTCCTGTTCCTGTGCGCGGCCATCGCGATCGCCACCACAGTCGGTATCGTTGCGTCCCTTCTCTATGAAAGCATACGTTTTTTCGCTCAGGTGCCGATAACCGACTTTCTGTTTGGCACGCGGTGGAACGCGCAGACGAGCGCAGAATTCGGCGCACTACCACTTTTCTTCGGCACGTTCATGATCGCATTGATCGCGATGCTGGTGGCGGCCCCGATCGGGTTGTTCGCCGCCATATTCCTGTCGGAATATGCCTCCCCGCGCGTTCGGCGGTACACGAAGCCGTTGCTGGAGATGCTCGCTGGCATTCCGACGGTTGTGTATGGTTTCTTTGCGCTTCTGGTAATTGCGCCCGGCGTGAGGGCGGCCGCACTCGGGATCAACAGCTTGTTGATCAATATTGGCATCACGTCCGAACCTTTGCTGGCAGCACAACCGACAAGCGCGCTGGCGGCGGGATTGGTCATGGGCGTAATGGTCATTCCATTTGTGTCATCCTTGTCGGATGACGTGATCAATGCCGTGCCGCAAACTTTGCGTGATGCTGCGTTCGCTATGGGGGCAACCAAGTCGGAGACGATCAAGCAGATCATCTTGCCGGCCGCCTTGCCGGGTATTGTCGCGTCCATGCTGCTGGCCGTTTCCCGAGCCATAGGCGAAACCATGATTGTTGTTATGGCGGCAGGTCAGCGGGCACGCATTTCTTTCGATCCGTCTACGGATTTGACGACAATTACGGTCCAGATCGTGGCACTTCTGACGGGGGAGACGCAGTTCGACAGTCCGAAGACGCTGTCAGCCTTTGCGTTGGGACTTGTCCTCTTCGTCGTTACACTCGGCTTTAACCTGATCGCCCTCCGGGTCGTCCAGCGATACAGAGAGAAGTATGAGTAGTCCCGTGGAAACACCGCTTCGGTCAGAAAAGGCCTTGAAGCACCTGCGCCGCCGCCGCGCTGCGGACACGCGATTCCGGGTGTATGGGCTCGTGGCCCTTGGCTTTGCACTTTTCTCTTTGGTTTTCTTGATCTGCGCGATTGCCTGGAAGGCGAGCAGCGCGGTCACCTATCATGTGGTGAAGACTGATATCGTGCTCGAGGCTGACCGCATTGTACCCGATGGCAATGCCTCGCCAGAAGAAATCACCCGAAATATCGAAGGCTTCTACACGCTGGTGCGGGATGACCTTTTTGCGAAATTCGCAAACCTGGAAGACACTCCCGCAGTACGGAAGGACTTCAGCGCCTTGATTGACCGGCTGGCGGTTTTGCCGCTCGCGCGTCGGGTGGCGAAAAATCCTACATTGATTGACCAGACGGTCTCGATCCAGGTTCCCGTTTCGGATGATGTCGACCTGTTCCTGAAGCGGTCGTCGCCGCGCAGCATACCGTTCCGGCTCGGTGAGGGCGCACAAATCAGCCTGGGGCAGGGTACGGATGAAATGGTCCTGAGGCATCCGGCCTTGGAGTCCGTTCTTTCCTCGCTCACAGCGCTCGGATCGCAGCAAGGCGCGCCATCGGTATTGGTGATCGCCGACAGCGCAGTGGCGCGTCTGACAGATTTGCAAGACCAGACCGCCGGGTTCGAGATACTGGCTGGCGATCTCGCAGACTTTCAAGGCAAGCCGTTGAAGGGTCTGATCGTGGCCGTTCCCGAAAGCAACCGGACGATTTCTGATTTGCAGATCGCATGGGCATTGGCCTTGAAATCGGAAGGTATCATTCGGCGCGTGCCCCATACGAGCCTCTTGACCAGCACAGACAGCACATATCCGGAACTTGCGGGATCTCTAGCGGCAATTGTCGGATCTTTGTTGACGATGCTGGTTACTGGCATGGTTGCCATCCCAATGGGTATTTTTGCCGCCATATTCCTTGAGGAGTTCGCGCCGAAGAACCGGCTGACTCAACTGATTGAGGTGAACATCAACAATCTGGCAGCGGTGCCGTCCATCGTCTTTGGCCTGTTGGGGGCAACCTTGTTGCTCGGCACGTTCGGTTTGCCGCGATCGGCGCCTCTAGTGGGCGGTCTCGTTCTGGCTTTGCTGATCCTGCCGGTTGTGATCATCTCTGCCCGCGCAGCCCTCAGGGCTGTGCCCCCGTCGATCCGAAGTGGCGCGCTCGCTGTTGGCGCGTCGCGAATGCAGGCCGTGTTTCACCATGTTCTGCCGCTCGCCTTTCCGGGCATGTTGACCGGCGCAATCCTCGGAATGGCGCGCGCATTGGGGGAGACAGCACCATTGCTTCTGATTGGAATGGTGGCATTTGTTGCGGAAGTGCCGTCCTCGACGACCGACGAGGCAACTGCGCTACCGGTGCTGATCTATAGCTGGGCGTCAAATGCGGAGCGCGCCTGGGAGCCGATGACGGCTGCAGTTATCGTGATCCTTCTGGCGCTTCTTGTTACAATGAATGTCATCGTCGTTATGTTGCGACGCAAATTCGAGCGGAGATGGTAATGGATACCACGGCCCAGACAGATCACGATCCGGCTTTGACCGGAGAAGGCGCTGACCAGGCGCAGGCGCTGGTTTATCCCCGAATCAATTGTCAGGACGTCAACGTCTTTTACAGCGGCAAACAGGCCGTGTTCGATGTGTCGCTGCCAGTTTTCGACCGTTCGGTTACAGCGTTGATTGGCCCATCCGGGTGTGGAAAATCCACCTTTCTGCGCTGCCTGAACCGTATGAATGATACGATTGATGGAGCGAAGGTGACCGGCGACATCTTCATGGATGGTGAGAACATCAATTCGCCAGATGTGGACCCGGTGCTATTGCGGTCGCGTGTCGGCATGGTGTTCCAGAAGCCCAACCCGTTTCCGAAATCCATTTACGATAACATCGCTTATGGGCCGCGCATCCATGGACTCGTAGACGATCGGCAGGAACTCGATGCCATCGTCGAGAAAAGCCTGCGCCGCGCCGGTCTGTGGCAGGAAGTTAAAGACCGGCTCACCCAGCCCGGCACCAGCCTGTCAGGTGGGCAGCAGCAGCGCTTGTGCATTGCCCGCGCAATCGCCGTGCGACCTGAGGTTATTTTGATGGATGAGCCGTGTTCTTCGCTGGATCCGATTGCAACGGCACGGATCGAAGAACTGATTGACGAGCTCAGAAAGCGCTATTGCATTGTAATCGTGACCCATTCCATGCAACAGGCAGCGCGAGTGTCGCAACGCACGGCCTTCTTCCATCTTGGCCACCTCGTTGAGATGGGCGACACCGACCAAATATTCACCAGCCCGCGTGAGCGGCGCACTGAAGACTACATCACCGGCCGGTTCGGATAGGGAGACTGCATGGCAGATCACATCGTCTCAGCATTTACAGACGAGCTCGACAAGATCGCTGCCGATCTCATGCGTATGGGCGGCATTGTGGAAACGATGATCCTGGATTCCTGCCAGGCGGTAGACCGCAATGACAAGGAACTCGCAAAGGATGTGATCTCCCGCGATCCCAGTGTCGACCGGCTGGAAGAAGAAGTGGAGCGCCAGATTGTGAGTTTGATCGCGCGCCGCCAGCCCATGGCTCACGATCTGCGGTCGGTCTTTGCGGCGCTGAAGACGGCGGGTGAGCTGGAGCGGATTGGTGATCTTTCGAAGAATATCGGCAAACGCACCCTGATGCTGGATGATGCTGTCCCGTCCATGATGCGCCACGGCGTAGCGCGCATGGCACGCCCGGTGTCACTGCAATTGCATTCCGTGTTGGATGCTTATGCGACCAGCAATGCCGAGACCGCCAAAATGGTCTGGGAAAGCGATGACGACATCGACCAGCACTATAATTCATTGTTCCGGGAAATGATCACTTACATGATCGAGGATCCGCGCACCATCGGTGCTGGAGCGCATATGTTGTTCATGGCCAAAAACCTTGAACGCATCGGCGACCACTGCACGAACATCGCAGAATTCATTTACTTTCAAATCACTGGCGAATATCTCATGCCCCATGAGCGCCCGAAAGCCCCCAATACGGGCGTCTGAAAAGACGTAGGACAAGAGGATCTGTCATGAAGCCCTATGTGCTTATCGCTGAAGATGAGAGCGCCGTTTCGGAGTTGCTTTTCTACAACCTCAAGAAAGAGGACTATGAGGTCGCAATTGCCAGCGATGGCGAAGAAGCGATGCTGATGATCGAGGAACGCGCGCCGGATCTGCTGTTGCTTGACTGGATGCTTCCCAAGGTCAGCGGCATCGAAGTCTGCCGTCGGATCCGCAGTGGCGGGGCCAATCCGAACTTGCCGATCATCATGTTGACCGCACGGGGCGAAGAAAGTGACCGCATTCGGGGGCTCGATACCGGCGCCGATGATTACGTCACCAAGCCTTTTTCAACGACAGAATTGATGGCGCGTGTTCGCGCCGTGTTGCGCCGTATTCGTCCCGGCCTGAAGGATGACCGAATTACAGTAGGGGATATCGAGATTGACCGGGTCGCGCACAAGGTCGCCCGGAATGGGCAGGATATCCATCTCGGGCCGACCGAGTTTCGCTTGCTGGACTATTTCATGCAGCATCCGGGACGTGTGTTTTCACGCGAGCAATTGCTCGACACAGTCTGGGGCTCGGACGTTTATGTCGAGGCGCGAACCGTAGACGTGCATGTTGGGCGTCTGCGCAAGGCATTGCGTCAGGAAGGCGGGGACGATCCGATCCGGACCGTCCGCTCCGCCGGGTATGCCCTTCGAGCTGACTAGAAAAGTTCAGTCAGGAAGTTTTCGAGGTTTTCAAAGCTGCGACGGTCTGCATCTGCGTTGTAGACCGTACCCATTTCCTTGCTATCAGCGCCAAGCGTCGTGAAGGAGTGCATGGAATTACCGTGCACGTGCAATTGCCAGTCCGCAGCTGACCCGTCCAGTTCCTTCGTAATGGCCATCACGTCTTCCGGAGTGGCCATTGGATCATGCCAGCCATGCTCGATCATCACTTTCGCGGTGATCTTCGGTGCCGGCACATTTTCGGCTGGGCGGAACAGGCCGTGGAATGAGGCTACGCCCAGAACCTCATGATTGGCGCGAGCCATGTCCAGAACGGCGAGACCCCCAAAACAGAAGCCGATGGCTGCCGCTTTCGTTGGGTCAACACCCACTTGTTGCTTTGCGGCAGCAAGGCCACCTGCAAGGCGCTTCTGCAATTCGGCCCGGTCGCCAACAAGAGGATTCATGAGGGCTTGGTTCTCTTCGACCGTCGTTCCGCGCTTTCCCTTGCCATAGACGTCCATGGCGAAAGCGGCATAACCAAGCTTTGCTATGCGTTCGGCCTTCTCGCGCTCATTGTCGCCCAGGCCGCCCCATGCATGGGCGATCACGACGACTGGAGCTGTATCCTTGCCCTTTGGGCGTAGGAAGTAGCCCTCATAGGTCTTGCCATCGACAGTGTAATCAACTTCGCTCATGTCATTGCTCTCCTTGGTGTGTGCCTGTCAGATACAGGGCATTCGGTCCTCTGTTTCAAGGGGGGCAGCGATTAGTATGAAGATTCTAGGAATTTTCGATACGTCCTGTCCCATTGAAACTTACGGATAAAGGAGCGCCACACATGGCCAAGAAAAATGAGAAGAAGGCGAAAGCGAAGTCGGCAAAAGCCGCGAGCGCAAAAGCCTCCAAATCCACCAAGAAGCCAGCCAAGGCAAAGAAGGCTACCAAAGCGCCTGAGCCAAACACGGCCGACATGGCACACAAGATCTGGCTCGCAGGCGTAGGCGCCTATGGCAAAGCCTATGACAAGGCAATCGCCAATACGAAGACGTTCAACAAGCAGTCCACCGAATTGTTCGAAGACCTCGTCAAGCGTGGCGAAGAGATTGAGCATGACGTCCGCGCACGCGTTCAGGACAATGATGTTGTTCAGAACGCTTCGAAGAACGCGGCCAAATATGCCAGCGTCGCCCGCGAATTCCAGACTCAGGCACGTGACGAGTTCGAAGCTCGGATGGAACGCATGCGCGACTTGCTGGGCGTGAAGGGCCTCGGCAAGAAAGGTGGCAAGCTCGCCGCCAAGCTCGACAAACTGGAAGACGAAGTTGCTGAAACGGTTTCGAAGGCTCGGTCCAAAACCAAAGACCGCAGCAATGATCTGAAGCAGCGTATTTCACGGCTGACCGAAGAGATCGAAGCTGTGGCAACGGAGTCCGGTGCGGATCTTGTTAAGACAAGCAAGAAGGCGGCCCAACGCACATCAAAGGCTGTTCAGGACGCCGTCGCAAAGCCAGCGGAGGCTAAACCGAAGACATCTGCAAAAGCCAAGCCTGTCGCAAAGGCAAAACCGGCCTCTGCCGCGTCAACCAAGGCGGATGACTTCACGCTCATGACAGGGGTCGGCCCTGCACTAGCCGCCAAGCTGAAAGCGGCGGGTATCAAGAGCTTTGCCGATATCGCCGCGCTCAAGGCGGCAGACATTCAGGCCCTGGACGCCAAGATAATGGCGCGTGGCCGTATCGCCCGCGATGAATGGGTCAAACAAGCCAAAGTGCTGATGAAGTAGTCCGGCACAATCATGAAACTGGTGAGGGCGGTTCCGTGAGGGACCGCCCTTTTCTTATGCGACGACGGTGTCGTAATGCTCGAAGAGATCTGTCAGCGTCTCCACACCCCGGTCACCCATATAGGGTGGCAACAGGCACATGACCTGAAGCACAGTCCTGTGGATCAAGGTTGGCCCATCATGGCTGTCCGCATTCAAATGATCCTCCGCCAACCAAAAGGTCAGGGTCGTCATGAATTGGTCTGTCAGAACTTCTCTCAGACGCGGATCCAGCCGCAACACCGATCCCGCGGTCAATTCATCCAGCACATCAACAAGCGCGGTCCGCATCCGCGACAGGATGGATCTGAACCGTTTGGCAAGGTCAGGATACCGATCGAGCAATAGTCCAAGATCGCGATAAAAAAACCGAAAGTCGTAAATTTCTTCGAGAATGATGTAGAGGTAGACCCAGCTGTCCTCCAGACTGGTAATCCGGCCACGGGACCCGCTCAGGATGATGCGCATCTCGTCCTCGAACCGGTCAAACAGGGCATGGATGATCGCGTCCTTGCCCTTGAAATGGTAATAGAGGTTGCCAGGGCTGATATCGAGCGCATTCGAAATATCAACAGCCGTCTGCTGGGCTTCTCCTTCTTCATTGAAGAGAAGCAAACTAACGTGAAGTATGCGATCGCGTGTTTTCATGGTCTGATATGGTGTTTGACACGCAATTCTCACTATGGAACGAATTTTATTTGAAATTTTGATGTAACCTTTTTCCGAATGCGAAAGAGGCCCAATAAAAGATCCAGTCGCCACGTTTGGTGGGAATGACTGGGCAGACCCAAGGGGAGAGGGGCATGACGCGCCCGAAGAAAGACTACGCAAACAAGGCGGCTACGGCATTCAAGGACGTGAACCCGTTCTTGTCCGGTTCCGACCCGCAGGAGATGGTCGGCGCAGTAGCCATGATGTTGCGCTCGACCATGAAAAATCCCGCCATTACAGCGAAAGCTGCCAGCCGGATGGCAGCTGACGGCGCGAAGATCTTGATGGGCAGGTCCGATCGGGCGGCAGATCCTCGCGATCGCCGCTTCAAGGATTCGACCTGGTCTGAGAACCCCTTCTACAAGCGCGGTATGCAGGCTTATCTGTCGACTCAGGAGCATCTGAATGACTGGGTGGCCAATCTCAGCATGACGGAGTTGGAACATGCGCGGGCGAAGTTCCTGACCAGCATGATTACTGACGCCTTGGCGCCCACCAACACCCTGCTCGGCAATCCGGCCGCCAGCAAGAAAGTGGTGGAGTCAGGAGGCATGTCCCTGCTGAAGGGGCTGAAGAATGCGTATACGGATATCACAAAAAATGGTGGTTTGCCGAGTCAGGTAGACAAGCGACCCTTCGAGGTCGGCAAGAATCTCGCAATGTCGCGCGGCAAGGTGATCTGGAAAAATGAGATGCTGGAACTGATCCAGTACGAGCCAGTTACCGACAAGGTTCACCGCACGCCAGTTCTGATCGTCCCACCACAGATCAACAAGTTTTATGCGATGGATCTGTCTCCCGCGATCTCAATGGTCCAGTTCCTGATGGCGCAGCAAATGCAGACCTTTGTTGTGTCCTGGCGCAATCCTCAGAAAGAGCACGCGCATTGGGGCATGAGCGCCTATATCGACAGCTTGATCCAGGCGAGCGAAGTTATCCGCAAGGTCACGCGATCCAGGAAGATAAATATCGCCGGCGCCTGTTCGGGCGGTATCACGGCGGCGATTTTGGCCAGTCTGTTCGCAGCAGCAGGTGACGACCGCATCAACTCGCTGACCTTCATGGTATGTGTCCTGGATCCCCAGCGGGAAGATAGTGAGATGGGGCAGATTGTGTCTGATCAGAGCCTAGAGGTCGCCCGGAAATATTCCAGACGCAAAGGCATCCTTAAAGGCGATGATCTGGCACGCATGTTTGCCTGGATGCGTCCGAATGATCTTGTCTGGAACTATGTGGTGAATAACTACCTGATGGGCGAGGATCCGCCGCCCTTCGACATCCTGTTCTGGAACAACGACTCCACGAACTTGCCGGCGCAATTGCATTCGGACTATCTCGACATGGGGCTGAACCAGCCTTTCAGTCACCCGGGCGAGTTTGAAGTGGCTGGACACGCAGTTGATTTGACGAAAGTGACAGCCGACGCTTTTGTGGTTGGGGGCCTGACCGATCACATCACCCCGTGGAAGGCGTGTTACCGCACAACTCAACTCCTCGGATCACAGAGTATAAAATTCGTGTTGTCTTCCAGCGGACATATCCAGTCCCTATTGAATCCACCAGGCAATCCGAAGGCGAAGATGCTTCGCAACCCGGACCTGGACGCGGATGCCGATACCTGGGCGGCAAAGGCAACAGAAGAATCTGGCAGCTGGTGGCCTGTCTGGGGCGAGTGGCTAAAAGAGCGCTCGGGGACATTGAAAGCTGCGCCCCGCGCTTGCGGTGGTGAGGCATTCCCGGCTCTCTATGACGCGCCGGGCCATTACGTGTTTGACGAATAGGCCGAAAATCTCACGGGAGCCTTCATGACGTCGCCGAAACGCATGCCGATCATCGAGACACAAGACGTAGACGGTATCGAATTGCGCACAGCGCGATGGACATCGGCGTCCAATTCGAGGCAGGCGACTTTGCTGTTCTTCAATGGCATTGGAGCCAATCTGGAACTGACGCTCGGTCTTGGCGACATGTTTCCGGACCGGGACATCATCACCTTTGATGTGCCCGGCGTTGGCTTGAGTCCCGTGACCAGCTGGCCTTATCGCCCCTGGATGCTGGCACGTTGGGCCCGCAAGCTTCTGGATTTGCACGATATTGAAGAAGTGGACGTGATGGGCGTGTCCTGGGGCGGGGCCATGGCGCAACAATTCGCCTTTCAGTATCGCCGCCGCGTCGGAAAACTGGTGCTTTGCGCGACCACAGCCGGGATGACGATGATTCCGGGCCACCCGAAGTCGCTCTCCAAAATGGTGGACACACGACGCTACTCGGACCCGGAATTCATGCGGAAGAGTTTCGAGTCGCTCTATGGCGAAGCCGTCGATGGAGAGGCTGGCAGCCATATCGACAATCTCCTGCCGCCAGACCCCAAAGGTTATATCTACCAGTTGCTGGCCTTTGTCGGCTGGTCGAGTCTGCCATTCATCCGCTTTCTGACAATGCCGACATTGGTTTTGATGGGAGACCGGGACACGATCGTGCCTGTCGCCAATGGCCATATATTACGGGTGGCCCTGCCTGACGCCGAGCTGAAAGTCATTGAGGGCGGGGGGCATCTGTTTCTTGTGACGCGCGCTGAAGAGACCGCCGACCTGATACGGGAATTTCTGATCAGGTCAGAAAGTGAGCCGAAAGCTGCGGCTTGATCAGGTCTTTGCTGTCTTCACGGCGACCCGCTCTTCAAGAGCATCACACACTGCGTTCGCGACCGATTGGGCCGCGTCACCCCGGCCAATCGATCCAAAAGCGGCCATGCAGGCCTCGACATGGAGATTGATCAGCGCAGAATTCTCGCCTGGCTCAGTTTCAGACAGCAACCTGCAGAGCGACCCACAAAGGCGCGACACCGCGGGATATCCGTATGATGTGGCAACACCGCGAATATTGTGCGCGCAGGTTTCGAGTAATTTGTAGTCCGCATGGCTGGCTCCGGAAGTCTTGGCGGCTCCCCAGGCACTCTTCAAACGATCAAGGTCCGCCTGCATCCACGCGTCAAAACGAGATGACAGGTCTTCGACCGCGGCTTCTGCTCTATCCCCGAGCTCGTCCGGATCGTGACCGGCGTCCGATGCAGCAACAGCGGCATCACCTACTGGCGCAACGGGGGCCATCTTTATCACTCGGCTGATATCCGGAGTTATTGAGGTAGCTGGCTGGTCGCTCTTCGCGCCAGCATTGGGTTTCAGTTTGTTTATCAGAGCCTTGAGCATCGCGATTCCCTATCGTTCGGGTAATCGTATCGTCCAAGCCTTAACGTTTTCCTGACCGAAGGTCTTTGAAATCGCTTCAGAAACCAAACTGTTCCCGCAAGATGCGTTCATCAAGCGCATGCCCTGGATCGAACAGCATGGTAAGCCGACGCCGGTCCTCTTGAACGTCCACGCTGACAATGTCGCGCACTTCCTGATTGTCCGCGGCAGCGGCAACCGGACGCAGGATCGGAGCGATCACATCAATACGTACATGCGCGTCGCGCCGAAGTAGGGCGCCTTTCCACCTGCGCGGCCGGAAGGCGCTGACAGGCGTGAGGGCGAGCAGGCCAGCTCCGATCGGCAGGATCGGGCCATGTGCGGACAAGTTGTAGGCCGTGGATCCCGCTGGCGTTGCGACCATCAAACCGTCACAGGCCAGCTCGTCCATCCGCATCTTGCCGTCGATTGTGATCTTGAACCTCGACGTCTGCGCCGTCTGGCGAAACATCGATACTTCATTGATCGCAAGGGCGCGGTGTTCGTGATCATGTACGTCGCGAACGGTCATTCGCAGGGGCGAGATGACGGCGCGTTCGGCTGAGTTGATACGGTCGGGGAGTTTGTCGACGTTGAATTCGTTCATCAGGAAGCCGACCGTGCCACGGTTCATGCCGTATACCGGTTGACCCCCTTCAAACTGACGCCGCAACGAATCCAGCATTGCCCCATCGCCGCCGAGCGCAACGATCACATCGGCATCATCCTCGCTGCACTGGCCGTACTTTTTGGTCAGGACAGACAGCGCGTCCTGGGCTTCTGGGCGCTTGGAAGCGTAAAAGTGCAGACGTAGACCACTCATGGTGGCCCATCTGCTTTGCGAAGGGTGGAAGCGTCAAGGCGGATTCTGGCATACCGCCGCGTGCACCGGATAGTGCGAGTCCACCAAGTTGACGCGGGTGTCAGCTTTTTCTGGCCTGTGATCGGATTTTCCGCTAGTTTGCCAGCAAAACATATCTGGGAGATTCAATCATGGCCGACGGCGCGCACAAATTAGATATTCGTTCCTCTGTATCCGCAGAAGAGTGGCAGGCTCGCGTGGACCTCGCTGCGCTGTATCGCCTGATCGCGATGCATGGTTGGGACGATCTGATTTTCACGCATATTTCTCATCGCGTTCCTGGGCCGGACCATCACTTCCTGATCAACCCATATGGTTATTTCTTCGAGGAGATTACGGCGTCTTCGCTCGTGAAAGTCGATCTGGAAGGCAACGTCGTCCAGGAGACGGATAGCTTTATCAATCCGGCCGGCTTCACCATCCATTCGGCAATCCATGATGCGCGCGACGATGCGCAGGTCGTGATCCATGTCCACACCGATCAGGGCGTTGCTGTCTCGGCGCAGAAGGAAGGCCTGATGCCACTCAGCCAAACCGCCATGATTGTACGTGAGGACATCGCCTACCATGATTATGAAGGTATCGCGCTGGACCTAGACGAACGTGAGCGGCTCGTCGCCGATCTGGGCCCCAAGAAACATTCAATGCTTCTGCGCAACCACGGTACGCTGACGGTCGGCGACACGGCGGCGTCTGCATTTACGCGGATGTTCTTTCTGGAGCGTGCCTGCAACATGCAGATCATGGCGCTTTCGGCTGGGCGCGACGGTGTGTTGGAGTGCGAATCTGATCTTCAGCAGAAGGTTGCCGGGCAGGGCGGCATGACAGAACACAGTTCCGGCATGAACATGGTGACGGAAAAACTGGTTTGGCCGGCGCTGCTTCGCAAGCTGGATCGCGAAATGCCGGGCTATGACGCCTAGGGGTAATCCCGTATGCGACAAAAGCGGTCCGCGACGTATGGAGCCATTATCAATCGTCATTTTGGCCACTATGTAGGCTCGGAAAAGATCAGGAACGAAACAGATGAAGCATCTGAAGGCCTTCGAGGACGCGCTTAATTCGATTCACGGCGAAGGCCGCTATCGCGTATTTGTAGACCTGCACCGTCACAAGGGCAGGTTTCCAAAGGCGACGGCGCGGTTCGAGGACGGCGAGCGCGAAGTCACCATCTGGTGCTCCAATGACTATCTTGGCATGGGCCAGGACGAAGACGTCATCAATTCCATGCATGAGGCCATCGATAGTTTCGGTGCAGGTTCGGGCGGCACGCGTAACATCTCCGGCACGACTCGTTACCATGTCGATCTTGAACGCGAACTGGCAGATTTGCACGGCAAGGAGTCAGCGCTCCTGTTCACATCCGGCTACGTTTCCAATGAGGCGACATTGTCGACCTTGGGCAAGATTTTGCCTGACCTGATCATTTATTCCGACTCGTTGAACCACGCTTCGATGATTGAAGGCATTCGTCGCTCAGGTGCAGACCGTCGCATCTTCAAGCATAACGACGTGGATCATCTGCGGGCGCTGATGGCGAATGATGATCCGGATCGCCCGAAGCTGATCGCGTTTGAGAGCGTTTATTCCATGGACGGTGATTTCGGCCGGATGGAAGAAATTTGCGATCTGGCCGATGAATTCGATGCGATGACCTATCTGGACGAAGTGCATGCGGTTGGCATGTATGGCCAGAATGGCGCCGGCGTTGCGGAGATGTGGGGTCTGGCGGATCGGATCGACATCATCGAGGGCACGCTTGGCAAGGCTTATGGTGTCATGGGCGGCTACATTGCCAGCCACGAGACCGTGGTCGACGCCATCCGCTCAATGGCTTCAGGCTTTATCTTCACGACATCCACTTGTCCCGTAATGGCGGCGGGTGCGCTGGCCAGCATTCAGAAACTGCGGACGGATGCGGGACGGGAATTGCGCCGGATCCATCAGGCGAACGCTGCCAAGCTGAAGCAGAAATTCCGCGATGCCGGCCTGCCTATGATCGACACTGACACGCATATCGTACCATTGCTGGTGGGAGATCCGGAGCGCTGCAAGGCGCTGTCCGATACATTGCTGTTCGATTTCGGTATCTATGTGCAGCCGATCAATTACCCGACTGTCCCGAAGGGTACGGAGCGTTTGCGCTTCACGCCGAGCCCTGTGCATGACGAAGTCATGATGGATGAGTTGGTGGCTGCGATCCTGGCTGTTTGGAAGCAGCTCGGCCTCGACAAGGCAGCCTGATCCGGTTTTTCGACTATTTGGTTTTTTTCTTGGGTGCGGGCGGTGCCTTCTTGCCAAGCCCGATCTGTTTGGCGTGCTTTGAGCGCAGCTTTGCGTAGTTTGGCGCAACCATCGGGTAGTCGGATGGTAATCCCCATTTCGCGCGGTAGTCTTCGGGCGTCATGTCAAATTTGGATCGAAGATATCGCTTCAGCATCTTGAGCTTCCGGCCATCCTCGAGACAGATCAGGAAGTCCGGTGTGATGGATTTCGCAATTGAAACTGCTGGTTCCTGAGTATCTGCTGCAGGCTCCGCGCCTTTCGATAGCCCGGAAACCGTCTCATAGATGTTCGTGATGAGCTGTGGCAGCGCATCTGCTTCGACCTGGTTGTTCGACACATATGACGAGACAATCTCGGCAGTCATGTCGAGCAGGTCAGATGACTCGTATTCACTCATGGCCCACCAAGACTCTGTCAGGTATTTGGATATTCAGCTGCACAATCGCGCCCCAACTAAACTGCTAAATACCATAGTTCTTCAAGTATTTGCACGACAATCCCGACACAATCTCTCAAATTGTGCATGCAGGGTGCGATATTGTGGGCCCAGCACGCACCGGCGGTTGCGGCGGGACCCGCCTGAGCGTAAATAGCGCAAGACCCAGCAGGAGATTCGCCCATGGCAGACACAGCCCAGCCCGCCCGGTTTGATACCACGGAATTTTTCAGCCAATCTCTGGAAGATCGTGATCCCGAGCTGTTCGATGCGATCCGGAAGGAACGTACCCGTCAGCAGCAGCAGATCGAGCTGATTGCGTCAGAGAATATTGTTTCCAAAGCCGTGCTGGAGGCTCAGGGAACGGTGCTGACGAACAAGTATGCTGAAGGCTATCCAGGCAAGCGATATTACGGTGGCTGCGAGTTTGTGGACATTGCGGAAGAGTTGGCGATTGAGCGGGCCAAGAAGCTGTTCAATTGCGGATTCGCCAATGTGCAGCCGAATTCCGGCAGCCAGGCTAATCAGGGTGTGTTCAATGCGGTGCTGAAGCCGGGCGATACGATCCTAGGCATGAGCCTGGACGCAGGTGGTCACCTGACCCACGGTGCCAAGCCAAACCAGTCCGGCAAATGGTTTAACGCCGTTCAGTATGGTGTGAGTCGGGAAGATGATCGAATTGACTTCGTGGAAGTGGAGCGCCTTGCCAAGGCGCACCGCCCGCAGCTGATCATCGCGGGTGGCTCTGCCTATCCTCGTGAAATTGACTTCAAACGATTCCGCGAAATCGCTGATGAGGTTGGGGCGTTGTTCCTCGTGGACATGGCGCATTTTGCTGGTCTCGTTGCCGGCGGCGCGCATCCGAACCCACTGGACCATGCGCATATCGCGACGACAACAACGCACAAGACATTGCGTGGCCCGCGTGGCGGCATGATCCTCACCAATGACGAAGCGCTCGCGAAAAAGATCAACTCAGCCATCTTCCCCGGCATTCAGGGTGGACCGCTGATGCATGTCATCGCGGCCAAGGCGGTAGCCTTCGGAGAGGCACTTCAGCCAGAATTCAGGAATTATGCGGCTCAAGTTGTTGCAAATGCGCGCGCTATGGCTGCGGCTTGCAAATCCAGCGGGCTGGACGTTGTCTCTGGCGGTACGGATACGCACGTCGCATTGATCGATTTGCGACCGAAGAATGTGACCGGTCGCGACGCTGAGCATGCGCTCGAGCGTGCCTTCATCACCTGTAACAAGAACGGCGTACCCTTCGACCCGCAAAAGCCGATGATCACCAGCGGTATTCGTGTGGGCTCGCCAGCCGGAACGACTCGCGGTTTCGGCGAGGATGAGTTCACGCAGATCGGTAACTGGATTGGCGAGATTGTCGACGCGGTTGCGTCCGGCGAAAGCACATCAGCAGAAGACAAGGTGCGCGAAGAGGTGAAAGGCCTGACGGCGCAGTTCCCGATCTATAATGGATTGGGAGGCTGATAGACCTTGCGATGTCCGTTCTGCGGTTCCGAGAATACATCGGTGAAGGACAGCCGCTCGGCTGAAGACAACACGGCTGTCCGTCGCAGGCGTGTATGTGAGGCGTGTGGTGCGCGGTTCACGACGTTTGAACGTGTTCAGTTGCGCGAGATCATGGTGGTGAAGCGGGATGGCAAACGCGTGCCGTTTGACCGGGACCGTCTGACGCGCTCGATCACCATCGCCTTGCGGAAACGCCCCGTGGATCGGGAACAGATCGACCAAATGGTGTCCGGTATTGCGCGCAAGCTGGAAAGCGGTGGCGAAACCGAGGTGACGTCCAATGAAGTGGGCGAATTTGCCATGGAGGCGCTGCGGCAAGTCGATCCGGTCGGTTATGTGCGGTTCGCAAGTGTCTACAAGGATTTCAGGGATCCGAACGATTTCGCTCAATTCATTGAGCAGACATCGCTGGAAGAAGAGAGCGATCCTGAATGAGCGGGGTGAAAGTCACCCTTAAGATCGCTACATCGCTGGATGCCCGCATAGCTTTGTCCGATGGGACGAGCCAGTGGATCACGACCAGTGAGTCACGCGCACGGGCACATGAGATGCGCGCCGCGCATGATGCGGTTCTGGTTGGAGTGGGCACGGTACTCGCCGATGATCCGTTGCTGACCGCCCGAACAGTTCCGCTCCCCAAAACCCAACCCATCCGGATCGTCGCAGATTCTCAAGGTCGCACACCGCGCAGTTCCAGACTGGTCCAGTCTGTTTCATCCGGACGCGTTGTTGTCGCAACCAATGGCCAGCCGCAGGATATCCTCGCAGCGAGCGGCGTGGATATCTGGCGCTGCGGGAAAGGCATTCGCGTGGACGTGAATGACCTCCTTCATCGCGCTGAGATCGAAGGAATTGCATCTCTCCTGATAGAAGGGGGCGGCACGCTGGCGGCCAGCTTCATTCGGGAAGGGCTTGTGGACGAAATTGCCTGGTTTCGCGCCCCCATCCTGATCGGAGGAGACGGCCTGCCAGCGCTCGCCGCGCTGGGACTCTCCAATCTGGGCGAAGCGTCACGTTGGCGCGCTATCGCTACGGAACGGATTGGGGTTGATGTCCTGGACACCTATGTAAGGGTCTAAATAAGAAACTAAGGGCAGGAAAATGTTTACAGGCCTCGTTACCGATGTCGGGACCGTCCGATCCGTGGAGGACCGCAATGGGCTTCGCCGGTTTGAGGTCGAAAGCCGCTACAAGCTGGAAGATATCACCCTGGGCGCGTCCATCATGCATTCGGGCGTATGCCTGACGGTCGTGGATATGGGGCAGGGCGAGCGCGGCGCGTGGTTCGCCGCCGAAGCCGTGCCGGAAACACTTTCCAAGACGATTCTAGGTGACTGGACGGTTGGATCTCACGTCAATCTGGAACAGAGCCTGAAACTCGGCGACGAGTTGGGCGGCCATTTCGTGTTTGGCCATGTTGATGGTGTCGGTCAGGTAGTTTCCGTCGAACCGGAAGGTGAAAGCTACCGTTTGACCATACGGCCACCTGAACAGATCGCGCGCTACTTCGCGACCAAGGGGTCAGCGGCGGTAAATGGTGTGTCTCTGACCGTGGCTGAAGCCCTGCCGAATGGTGATTTCGAGTTGGCGATCATTCCCCACACTTGGGAGGTGACTACACTCAACCAGTTGCAGCCCGGTTCCAGCGTCAATCTTGAGATCGACATGCTGGCACGCTACGTGGCGCGGATGATCGGCGCGGATGCGCCGAAGGGATAAGGGCAGATATGAGCAGCGAATTTCATCAAGCAATCTCCTCGATTGACGAAATCATCGAAGATGCCCGCAATGGCCGGATGTATATCCTGGTCGACGCAGAGGACCGGGAGAATGAGGGCGACCTGATCATTCCGGCCAATTTTGCCACGCCGGAACATGTGAACTTTATGGCGCGTCACGGCCGGGGCCTGATCTGCCTGGCGATGGGTCAGGAGCGCGCGCATACGCTGAACCTCGACATGATGACCCGGAACAATCGGGAAAGCATGGGAACGGCCTTCACGGTCTCGATCGAAGCGAAAGACGGCGTCACGACGGGTATTTCGGCCCATGATCGTGCCCGGACAATCGCCGTCGCCATCGACCCGACCAAGGATCATGAGGACATCGTATCACCCGGACACGTCTTCCCGCTGATTGCGCGCGAAGGCGGCACACTCGTCCGCGCCGGGCATACAGAGGCGGCGGTAGATATTTCCCGCATGGCCGGCCTCTATCCGGCCGGTGTGATCTGCGAAATCATGAATGAAGACGGCACCATGTCCCGCCTTCCCGAACTGATCGCCTTCGCCCAGTTGCACAATCTCAAAATCGGCACGATTGCCGACCTCATCGCCTGGCGCCGAAAGAATGACCGGTTCATGGAGCGCCGCGTCGAAGCGCCGCTCGATTCCGGTTACGGGGAAGGGTTCCGGACGGTCTGTTTCCGCAATGCCCTCGACAATTCGGAACATATCGCCATCGTTCACGGGGACATCACGACGGACAGCACAACGTTGGTACGGGTGCATCGGATGGACATCCTGTCGGACGTGCTGGGAGAAAACGGCCCAAGACACGGCCTGGTTGAGCGCGCGATGCGCGTGATTGCTGACGCTGAAGAACCGGGCGTTGTCGTGTTCGTGAACACGATGCGGCCGAACATCATTGCCGAGCGGCTCGGCCTGAAGCCCTCAGTGGCCCCCGATCCGACCGCGCCCATTCGTGAATACGGTGTCGGCGCTCAAATTCTGCGGGATTTGGGCGTACGTCGCATGATCTACCTGTCCGGAACGCAGCCCACCCGCTTGGCAGGCCTTGACGGCTACGGCCTGACGATAGAGGGGTGGCGCAATCTTCATGAGGAGAACAACTGATGGCAGACCGCGTTCTTGTCGCCATTTCGAAATACTACAAGCACATCTCCGATGAGCTGGAAGCTGGCGCACTGGAAGCTCTTGAAGCTGCTGGCGCGACTGTGACGGTCATGGAAGTGCCGGGCGCGTTCGAGCTGCCGGGCCTGATTGCTATGGCGGCCGACAGTGGCCGGTTTGACGGCGCTGTGGCACTGGGCTGCGTGATCCGGGGCGAAACCAGCCATTACGACTATGTCTGTGGTGAAAGCGCCCGCGGTCTGATGGATCTGATCGTGCAGCGTCGTCAGGCGATTGGCTACGGCATCCTGACTGTCGAGAATGAAGAGCAGGCGCTCGCCCGCGCTGACCGCAAGCGCGGAAACAAGGGCAAGGATGCCGCAGACGCCTGTTTGGCCATGATCAAATTCCGTAAGGAACTCATTCGGTGAACGACCATAATATTCCCTTCGAGGTTACACGGGCGAGGCGGGCGGGAGCGCGCCTCGCAGCCGTTCAGGCGCTTTATGAAATGGAGCAGACCGGCAAGTCGGCCCGCGCGACCATTCGCGCCTTCATGGAAGACCGGCTCGGCATTGGTCCGAATGAAGAACCGATCGAGGAAGCCGATCCCGATATTTTCAAATCTATCGTGAACGCGGTCGTTGATCATCAGGCAGCCATCGACAAGGCGATCCTTGGGAGGCTTGCAAATGGATGGAAGCTGACCCGGCTCGATGCAACCATGCGCGCGCTTTTACGCGCGGGTTCCGCTGAATTCATCGCGCACCAACATTTGTCGAACGCCATCATCCTGGATGAGTACGTGTCTCTGGCGCATGATTTCTTCGACGAGCAGGAAGCGAAATTTGCCAATGCCGTGCTGGATAATCTGGCCAAGGACCTGCGCAAATAGCCGGACTGGCGGATGCCATCCGGTTTGTGCAGGGATCGGTCCTTGCGGATGGGAGCAGGGCTCCGCTGTCACGAGGACGATTAGTCAAATTACTGGATAGTAGGTGCCCCCATGCATTGGGGCCCGTCCCATCCGCGCAGTGAAATTCAACTGGTTGCCAGACCAGACTGCTGGATTTCACCAGACCTAGCTGCGGAAGAAGACGAAAACCCCGCAGCCCGGCCAAGATAAACGGCTTCACCCGGCGGTCGGATTGGTGACGCGCCATCGCCCGGCTCGGTTGGGATCACCCTGCGGACAGGCAGCCATCAGCCCTCAGGCTCAGTTACGCTGTTACCCCAGGCGCGGATCTCTTCGACATATAGTTCGGGCTCTTCCATCGCTGCGAAATGACCGCCGCGCGGCAAATCCGTCCAACGGGTGAGGTTGTAGGCTCTCTCGAACCAGCTCCGCGGCGCGGGTTTGTAGACGGGCTCGCCGGGGAAGTTCGCGAACGCCGTCGGCGTTTCACACCGGACGCCTTCTGGCAGGGCATTGCCACCTTCCTGCGCAAAGCCATTGTAGAACCAGACGCTGGTGGCCATGGCATCATTGACCAGATAGATCATCACATTGGTGAGCAGCTGGTCTTTTGAGTAGGTATCCAAAAGTCCGCCGTCGGACAGGTCTGACCAGCCATTGAATTTCTCGATGATCCACGCTGCAGTGCCGACCGGGGAATCCATTAGCGCCATCGCCAGCGTCTGGGGCTTGGTCATCTGCTGCATCAGATAGGCCCCTTCGCGCTGCATGGCGCCCTGCGACGCGGCCAGCCATTCGCCTTCGGCCTCGGTCTGCGGCGTGGCGGGTGTCGGGCGGAAGCCGACCATGTTCAGATGGATCGCGCGGCAACCGCCCTTGCCATCGACTGTGCCATGATTGAAGCCGAGCCAGGAGGTCACCATACTGCCCCAGTCGCCGCCCTGAGCGAGATAGGTGTCATATTTCAGTATGTCGCGCATCAGCGTATCCCAAAGCGCGGCCGTGCCTCGGGGACCGATCGGGGATTTTGGCCGCCCTGAAAATCCGTAACCGGGCAGGGAAGGGATGATCAGGTCAAAAGCATCTTCGGCCTTGCCGCCATAGCGGGATGGAAAGGCCAGGGGCGCGATCGCTTCCCAAAATTCAAAAACTGAACCCGGCCACCCATGTGTGATGAGCAGGGGGCGCCGCCCGCCAGCTTCGCCCACGACATGGACAAAGTGAATCATCTGACCATCAATCTCGACTTTGTAGCTGGGATACTTGTTCAGGATCTCTTCTGATTTGCGCCAATCATAGCCTGCAATCCAATAGCGCTGGATGTCTTTCATCACCGGTGTGGACATGCCGTAGGCAAAGCCTTCTTCATTGGCCGGGGCTGGAAACCAGTCATAGGCTTTCACCCGCGCCATGATGGCGTCGAGCTTTTCCTGGGGAATGTCGATGCGGAAGGGCTGAGCGGTCGGCATGTTTGTCTCCTCGCTAGGGTGTCATCCAGCTAGCGGACATGCCGTGGGGCGAAGCAAGTTAAATCGAGAAACTGGTTCCGCAGCCGCAAGCCGCCGTAGCATTCGGGTTGCTGATCTTGAAGGCAGCACCAATCAGTTCGGTCGTGAAATCGATCTGTGAGCCCTTCAGGAATTCGAGGCTCATTTCGTCGATCAACACTTTTGCGCCATCGCGTTCCAGGACGATATCATCTTCCTTGGCCGCTTGGTCGAAGTCGAACTTGTAGGAAAAGCCTGAACATCCGCCGCCTTCGACGGAGACGCGCAGAAAATCAACGCCGTCCTGTTTGGCCAGAATCGCATTAATCCGCTTGGCAGCCGAGGCTGTAAGGGTCACATCGGGGGCAGTTGTCGTGCTCATGACCTCAACATAGGGATTCCCGAGCCAATGGAAAAGAGATCAGTGTATGCCACCCGGCACGAAGATAGCCGCGGCCGGTATTTCCCGGAGGCGCCATCGGCGACTCGAACGCCTTTCCAGCGTGATCGAGACCGGATTATCCATTCGACCGCCTTCCGGCGATTGAAGCAGAAGACACAGGTGTTTGTCGCACATGAGGGCGATCATTTCCGCACCCGCCTGACGCATTCACTCGAAGTGGCCCAGATTGCCCGCAGTATTGCCCGTACGCTCGGTCTGGACGAAGACCTCGCCGAAGCGTTGGCGCTCGCCCACGATATGGGCCACCCGCCCTTCGGACATGCGGGCGAGGACCAGTTGGACGCGTGCATGGCGGACTATGAGGGGTTTGATCATAACGCCCAGACGCTGCGCATCGTTACCAAGCTGGAGGTCCGATACCCCAATTTCGAGGGCCTGAACCTGACCTGGGAGCTGCTGGAGGGCCTCGTAAAGCACAATGGCCCGATGGTGACGCGCGATACACCGGTGGAATCGCTACCAGCCGCTTTTCGGGAATATGCGAACTTCATGGACTTGGAGCCGCACCAGTTTGCAGGTCCGGAAGCGCAGGTGGCTGCACTGTCAGACGACATCGCCTACAATAATCATGATATTGATGACGGTATCGCCGCTGGCCTGTTCACGATTGACGATCTGATGGATTTGCCGATTGTCGGAGACGAGTTCCGCGCGGTGAAATTGGAATATGCGCATTTAAGCGACCGGATGGTCTCCTATGAGGCGGTTCGTCGCCTGATCGGCCTGTGGGTAAACGACCTGACCGCCGAGACGGGCCGGCGCGCGAAGCAGTACGCGCCACAGAGCGCCGCGGAAGTGCGCGCCATGGATGTGCCACTCGTTGCATTTTCGGAGGAGCTGGAAAGCCGTCAGCGGGCGCTGCGCGCCTTTCTGTATGAGCGGATGTACAAACACTACACAGTCAACCGCATGCGCAGCAAAGCCAAACGCATGCTCGCCGAGCTGTTTCAGATTTTCCTGAGTGAGCCTGACACGCTGCCGAGCCCGTGGCGGCAAGATGCGTCACAGGCCAACGAAGCGCGCCGCGCGCGCATTGTTTGTGACTATATCGCCGGGATGACAGATTCCTACGCAATCGAGGAACACCGGCGGCTTTATCATCCGGATGTACTGCGCTAGCCGCACTGTCATCACATTTACCGGTTTTAAAGCGTTGCAGGCGCCGAGGCCTGTGAAAGCTCTTGAATATTCAAGTGTCGTTAACGAAACACGCCGTAATCTTAACTCTGTGAACCTAATCTGAGGATGATTCCATGGGGCGATATCGGGACGACGAGCGGGATTATTCCCCGTTCGAAGACGATTACCGCGGATTTGATGTTCGCGAGGACGATTCCACGCGCGGACCTCTCATCCTGGCGCTTGCCGTGGGGGTCTTGCTCGTCTTCGGCGCAGTTGTTTGGAACACATATCGTCAGGGAGTTCGGGACAACGGTGCCGGTATCCCCAGCGTAATTGCCGATAAAGAGCCCTACAAGCGTGCGCCGGAAGATCGAGAAGGCCTGGCAGTCCCAGACACTGACAAGCGCTTCTACGATCAGATGGATGACTCCGAGCGTATAGTGGAGCCGGGCACCGACTTCGCTGCAAATGGCACTGAAGGTGGTGATGCGCTGCAAGGCGGCCCCCCAATTGAGCTCAGGCCAGGCCGGGAAGGCATCGAGCCTGATGATGCGCAAGTACGCGCACTGGCTGACCTGGAGGCGATGCCAGAGGATGAGGAAGAGACCCTGCGTGTCGTGCCAACGAATCCGGTGGTGCAGGCGCCTGCTCCCGCGCCGCGGAAGGCGCCGGCCGCCAGGGAAGCGTCCTCACAGTTTGCCTTTACCGATGATGGTATTTACCTCGTCCAGTTGGCAGCTTTCCGCTCACAAGACGCCGCTGAAACCGCCTGGACGAAAATGAACAGTACAAAGCCCGGCCTCTACCGGAGTGCTCAGAAGCGTATTCAACGAGCCGATCTTGGAGCCAAGGGTGTCTTCTATCGGTTGCGCGTCGGCAGCTTTGCGGAACGGTCTGAAGCATCGAAATTCTGTGATGCGGTGAAGGCCGGCGGTGACAATTGCATTGTGGTGACAGGATAGTGATCAAGGCTTGCATCCTCAGCGTTTCGGGGCCTGTGCTCACGAAGGAGGAAGCGACACTGTTCGCCGCCGAGCAGCCTTGGGGGGTCATCCTGATGGGCCGCTCCTGCGTATCGCGGACCCAAGTCCGAAGCCTCGTCGATGACATCTGGAACGCGATGAATCGGCCGTGCCTGATCTTTATCGATCAGGAGGGTGGACGTGTGGCAAGGTTGAAGGCGCCTGAATGGCCTCTTTTTCCGCGTGGTCAGGACTATGCCGATATTTATGCCAATGATCGTGAGCGGGGTCTTTCCGCTGCCTGGCTTGGCCACAGGCTCATCGCAGCAGAACTCGCTGCCCTGTCAATTCATGCAGATTGTGCGCCTGTCGTCGATCTGCCGGTTCCGGGCGCACATGACGTAATTGGCGACAGGGCTTTTGGCACTGATCCCGAAACGGTCGCAAGTCTCGCGGGCGCGGCTCTGAAAGGGCTCGCATCCGGCGGTGTTGCCGGCGTGATCAAACATATTCCGGGTCATGGGCGCTCCATGTGCGATAGCCATCTGGAGCTGCCTCGCGTAGCGGCGAGCGAAGCGGAACTGGCGAAAGATTTTGATGCCTTTGCCCGTCTCGCCGATGCGCCAATGGCGATGACAGCGCACATTTCCTATGATGCATTTGACGCCAATGTCCCCGCCACTCTGTCAAAAATCATGATTCAAGACGTGATCCGCGCGCGAATCGGGTTTGATGGCTTGCTGATGACGGATGATCTCGGGATGCAGGCGCTGGGCGGTAGCCTGGGCGAGCGGGGCGAAGCGGCGATTGCTGCGGGCTGTGACGTGCTATTGCACTGTTCCGGCTTTCTTTCTGATCCACTTGCGATCCATTCAGAAATGGCTGAAGTCGCAGCTGTTTCGCCAGAGCTGACGGGACGGCCACTGGAGCGGGCACTGCGTGCTGAAGCACTCTCGACCCATCAGGAGGAGTTTGACCTCGTTGAGGGTTGGCAGACATTCCAGTCATATTTTCCTCATTTGGCGGGGGCGGCATGAACTCCGAAATGATCTCGATTGATGCGCTGTCTGCAGACGCGCAGGAGGCCGAAGCCGGCGATCTCTTTACAGTCGATGTTGGCGGTTATGAAGGCCCGCTTCATCTGTTGCTGGAGCTTGCCCGCCGGCAGAAGGTCGACCTGCTGCATCTGTCGATCCTGTCGCTGGCAGAGCAATACCTCGACTTCATCGAAGAGGCGAAGTCTCAGCGCATCGATCTGGCGGCCGACTATCTTCTGATGGCGTCTTGGCTCGCCTTCATGAAATCGCGCCTTTTGTTGCCGAAGCCGGAAAAGGCCGCGGAAGACGAACCAACTGGCGAAGAAATGGCAGCGCGGCTGGCCTTTCGCCTGAAGCGGCTTGATGCCATGCGCGGGGCCGTCGAAGAACTCGAAGCGGGGCCTATTCTCGACAATGTGGTCTTCCTGCGCGGTGCGCCGGTACAGCCCAAAGTCGTCAAGCACACTGAATACAAAGCGTCGCTGTACGAGCTGACACAAGCCTTCGGGACGATTCGCGATCGCCGCGAAAAGGAACGCCCGCACACGATTGAGCAACAGCTTGTTTTGCCGCTGGAACTGGCGCGAACAACACTGCGCGCACTCAGGCAACAGTTGGAGCAGTGGTCTTCGCTGGACGAGATCCGCTCAACCATGACAGACGTGGACCCGGAATTGCCGCCTCGGTCTGTCACCGCAAGTGTCTTCTCGGCTGCATTGGAACTCGCCCGCGATGGCGAAGTCGATGTGCGCCAGGACGAGCACTTTGCGCCACTTTACCTGCGCAATGCGGGTATCAGACCGGAAGGGGGCAGAGATGCAACCGCTTGAGAAGTACTTGATGACTGACGACACTCCTGAAACAGAACGCGACGCGGTTGCGCAGTTGGCGTTTGCCTATCGTCGTTCCGAAGAGGCCCTGACCGAAGGCGCCAGCGAAGCGCTGGTCGAGGGTATCCGCCGTGCTGAAGCCATCCTGTTTGCCGCTGGCGAGCTGCTGAGCGCCGAGCAGATTGCCGAGACTTTGCCGCATGGTGTCGAAGCGGCCGAAGTGTTGATGGCGCTCCGGGCACAATATGTGAACCGTGGGGTCAATCTGGTCGAAGTCGCGGGCAAATGGCGCTTCCAGACGGCTTCCGATCTTTCATATTTGTTTGTGGAGGAGCGTCAGGTTCAGAAAAAACTGGGCCAGGCGACGCTCGAGACGCTGGCGATTATTGCCTATGGCCAGCCGGTCACGCGAGCTGAAGTTGAGGCAGTGCGCGGCGTTGCGGTGTCAAAGACAACAATGGATACATTGCTGGAAACCGGCTGGGTGAAGATCAAGGGCCGCCGCAAAACCCCGGGTCAACCAATCACCTATGGCACGACCGATGCCTTCATGGAGCATTTCGGGCTGGAAAGCCTCGACACATTGCCGGGCAAAGCCGATCTCGAAGCCGAGGGGCTATTGTCGGATGTTATTCCGGACGGTTTCCAGATGCCGGACGAGGAAGCCCTGAACGGCGAAGAAGCGCCAGAGGCGGAGTCCCCTGAGATCGCGGAGACAGAATCTTTCGTCACAGACTTCATGGAAGAAGGCGATGACGAGGATTCAGAGATCGATGAGGGTGTCAGCTTGGAAATGGCTTCGTCAAACAATAGCCTTGATGCTCAGGCCGATCTCGATGGCGAAGATGATGCTTCCGTCAGTGTGTTCTCCTATACGCGCGCACCGGAACGTGCGCAGTCTGATGTTGATGAGTTCGACAGCGGTGATGTGAAAGCGGCCGTGATCCAGCTGGCAAAGCAGCCGCGCGTGCCGGAACAGCCCATGAATGCATGGGATGATGACGAATAGCTAGTGCTTGGGTGCGGATGATGCCTGTCGCTCTCCTTCAACGCTTCACGTCGAAGGAAGCGATCTGGTTTTACGCTCTGTTCGCGGTACTGATCTTGCCTGCGGTGCTGAACGGATTCCCGCTGGTGATGTCTGACTCCATAGCCTATTCAGGGAAGGGGGCAAACTGGTTCAGGGGCAAGTTTCCGGCCCTGCTGCTGACGCTGCCTTACAAACTGGTTGGGTATTGGGCGATGCCAATCCTCAATAGCGCAATGGTTGCGGGCGCATGGATTTTATTGTTTCGCGTTTATGATATTCGCCCCAGCCGCTTAGTGTTGTGTATACTGATTGTGCTCAGCCTGCAGCCGATCTATACGAGCGCAGTCCTGGTCGATGCGTGGTTCTTTCCAGCGATCATACTGCTCCTGTCTGCACGTAGGCTTCCAGAAGTATATGTGGGAATTTTAGCTGGCCTGCTTTTGTCAGGTCACGGATCAGGACAGATTTTTGCTCTTGTTTTCGCTGTGCTGGCGGCGGTGCTTTTCCGTTCGAGGCGGCAAGTCGTGGCTGGCATGGTTGCCGCGGTCATCGCTTTTGGCATGAACGTGCTGCTTGATGCCATGATCATGCCTGAGACGCCGCGACTTTCGAAAACGTTTCCCGCCGCCCGGGTGTTCTCGGTCCAGCCGGAATTGCTGCGGAGGGAAGCAGACCGGTCCGGAAACCTGGTTCTGTCTGAAGCCGCTGACGAAGTGGCGAGGATTAAAACCTATCCAGAGAACAAAGGTCGGCGTGATCTGTTCTGGGATGTCTGGAAGACCTCAGAGGGCGAATTCGACTTGGCCAAGTTTGAGGAGCACCATGCGCTTCCCATACTCAAGGATGCATTCATGTTTGAGCCTGTACCCTTGGCCCGTACCATCTTTTTGGATTTTCTGAGCTATTATGGGCCAGCAACCCAATTCGATTTCCAACCTGTCTTGTCAGAGCCTTTTCCGGAACGCTTCTACGCCTCACATCAGGCGAAGGGATTTTTCGCCGCGGTGCCGGTGGAGTCGGTCGCGACGATCTTGAGGTACGGGTGCTATCTTGCATTTGCCGCCGCACTATTCTTCGGTTGGAGACGGACTGGTGCAGATATTCGTAGAACCATCATAGGTATTGGATTGATCGCCATCGCCAATGACGCGCTGTTTGCCCTTCTGTCGGGTCCACCCGACCGGTATCATCATCGAATACTGCCATTACTTGCGATCGGGACCGTCTTGCTGATTTCGGGCAGGGTCAAGCAGCCGGTCGAGGCGCCAGCCTGAAGCGGCGCTCATGCTGAAACTGACCGATAATGTCGTCCTCGGACGTTCCCCAACCCATATTATGAATGACCAGAGGGCGTCCCGTCCGTGTGGTCTTGTCAGAAACAATCCCGATATGAGGAAGGCTCTCCTTGTATCGCATCGTATAGAGATCGCCTGCCTTCCAGCCTGTATCGTCTGGCGGCGTTGACAGGGCGAGGCCGTGGCGTTCGATATATTTTTCCAGATTTGGTACGCGACGATGGTCGATATTGCGGTCAGGGCGGGTCAGGCCCCAGATTGTCGGATACTTGCTGAAAGCGTTGGTCATGTCTTCATGAACAAGTTGCTGTAAGTCCATGGCGAACGCATCGCGATAGGCCCTCACAATCACATCGGTGCACACGCCCCGCGATCTTTCCACATCTCCCATCGGATAGGAGAGGTGGGCATAGGCCGGGTCATACATGCGTGTGATCCCGATCTGGGATCTCGCAGCAAATGCGAGGCGAGTCTGCCACGGAAGCGTTCTCTGCCCGAGGCGGATCGGCGCAAGCGGAACACTGAAACCTCCCAAGATGGCGGCACGACGTGTGAGCATGATCTCATTGCGCCATACCGATCCGGCAGGAATAGGGCCGAAATTAGAAGCCGTGCAGTTCTGCGATCTCTTCCAATGGCGCGCGCTCTGCCCGCAATGTGTTTACCGGATGGGATGGATCAGGCTTTCCGACCGCCATCGCGCACCAGACCATTTCGGTATCGGCCAGTTTGAAATGGTCTTTCAGGGCGGGGCGCAGCATGCCCCAGCATTCCTGCATGCACGTCCCCCAGCCACGCTCTTCCGCGAGCAGTGCCAGGGTTTGAAGGTACATGCCAGTGTGACCCCACTGACCATGTCCCATCCGCTCATCGATGACGATGAATGTCGCCACGGGGGCGTCAAAGAAACGGAAATTGTTGGCGAACCAGGCGATGCGCGCTGCGCGATCCTCTCGCGGAATGCCAAGCGTTTCGTACATCATCTCGCCCACTTTACGGCGGCGCGCTTCGTGGGGCTCCCAGAGGTCTTTCGGGTAAATGGGGCGATCTGTTGGCTGACCCTTTGGATTTGCAGCCAGTACAGGCGCGGCCATGCGAATGACGGCATCCTTGGCGTCGCCAGTGACGACAATGGTTCGCCAAGGCTGTGTGTTGCCGCCGGAGGGCGCCCGCTGGGCCTGATTCAGCCACTCGCGGATATCGGCTTCAGAAAGTGCATCGGGCTTGAAGGCCCGTGTGGAGATACGTTGAGCGACTGCCTGTGATACGTCCATGAAAAAACCTCCCATCTGGTCTGATGGGAGGTTTATCGTCTTGGCGTGGCGTCAGCCAAAACTTATTTGCCGTGCAGGACCACTGGCATCCATGTGTACCCCTTCACGAAGCCGCCCGCAGAAAAGGATGGTTCGTCGAGCACTTCGATATGGCTGAAGCGTTCCATCAGTTCTTGCCAGAGGATTTGCAGCTGTAGTTCAGCGAGACGGTTGCCGACGCAGCGATGGATACCGAAGCCGAACGAGATATGCCGACGGGCATCGGGACGGTCGATGATATAGTCATTCGGGCGGTCCCAGAAGCGTTCATCCCGGTTGCCTGAGACATACCACATGGCAACCTGGTCGCCCTTCTTGATGGTCTGGCCGTGCATCTCGACGTCTTCGAGCGCCGTGCGGCGCATGTGAGCCAGCGGCGTCTGCCAGCGGATCGTTTCGGAGACCATGTTCGGGATCAGCGACAGGTCTGCTTTCAGCTTGTCATATTCTGCTGGGAACTTGTTCAGCGCGTAGACTGAAGCGGTCATCGAGTTTCGGGTCGTGTCATTGCCGCCCACGATGAGCAGAATGACGTTGCCGAGCAGTTCCATTGGCGTCATGTTGCGGGTCTTCTCACCATGCGCGAGCAGGCTGATCAGATCGTTCTTCTGCGGCTGCGCGCCACGCTCCTGGAAGATCTGCATGAAAGTGGCGAGACATTCCATCATTTCGCGCTTCCACTGTTCTTCCCCGCCGGGGCAGATGTCCGGATTGTTCATGCCGGTCGCCATGTCGGACCAATGGGTCAGGTCGCGACGTTTTTCGAATGGATAGTCGAACAGCGTGGCCAGCATCATCGTGGTCAGCTCGATGGAGACGGTGTCGACCCAGTCGAACGGCTCACCAACCGGAAGGGAGTCGAGCAGGCCCTGGGTGCGCGAGCGGATCAGTGGCTCGAATTCCTTGAGCATGTTTGGGGCAACGGCTGGCTGGACCGTCTTGCGCTGTTCAGAGTGGCGCGGTTCATCCATTGCGATGAACATCGGCAGCTCAAAATCTTCCGGTGGGCTGCCCAGCGTGATGCCGCCATGTTCCCAGCTGGAAGAGAAGCGTTTGTGGTCGGTATCGACCGCCATGATGTCTTCATAGCGGGTGATCGACCAGAACGGGCCGACAAAGGAGTCAGCTGTGTAATGCACGGGGGCTTCATTGCGCAGTCGCTCGAAACGATCCCACATCGCCTGTTGCCGCCAGAGTTCCGGATCCTCGGGGTGCAGCTCCGCAAGAGGCAGCGAACTGGCAGGCGGTGCCTTTTCGCCAATTTCGAGATAGCCTTCGAAGAGCGGATCACGGTGAGTGATCTTCGGGCGCTCCAGGGCAGGGTGATCAAGCAGGTGAACCGTATCAGCAGCCATCAATTTTCCTCCGACAGTAAGCCTTTGTCTCAGGCTCGATTTATGACGTCGGCGTCACCTTAACACGGCTATTCTGAAAAAACTATGACGCAGGCGTCATTTTTTTGCGATATGCCGTTCGCGTTTTGCATTCTGTAGTGCTGCGCGTGTCGCGCGGGCCAGTGACTTTCGTTCTGGCAAGGTCAGGAAACGCCCAATGACATAGGCGGTCTGGCCGTATTCAACCCGCAACCAGCTATTCGCGTTCAGCGGCTCATCGAGTTCGATTCTCGCGAAGGCGGACGGCACAGTCGCTGACTTCTCGCTGCCATTGGCGCCTTTGTGAGTTAACCGCAGCTCTTTACCTGTCACGACGATTCGGGTTTCTTCCCGCTGTTGTCGGAAGGACATGCGAAATGCAAAATAGAAGGCGAGGGCATCCAGACCAAAGAAGCCGATCACGGGGATGGCCCCCATCGAGATGAAGGCGATACCCGTCAGGAAGCTGACGCCGCCGACAACTGCCATGACGATGGCGAAACCGCGCTGACTGAGCGACTGATTGGGCCGAAGAACGGCGTCCATATAGATGATTTCGTTCGGCGCGCTCATATATCTAAAATAGCATGGCCTTGTGCGAAGGCGAGGGGGCATTAGACAGGCGGAATGACACAGCTCAAATCCACCCCGAAAACCAAGAAGAAGCGCGCTCCGCGCGTTTTTGGACCCGAGAAGGCGACCGCGCTCTTTTCGGCACTTGCCGCAGATCGCCCGGATCCTCGCACAGAACTTGATTTCGTGAATCCGTACACGCTGGTCGTGGCTGTGGCCTTGTCGGCACAGGCCACCGATGTCGGGGTGAACAAAGCCACTGCGAAATTGTTCGCGCTTGCGGATACGCCGGAAAAGATGCTGGCGCTGGGGGAGGCCGGCGTCGCGGAGCACATCAAGACGATTGGCTTGTGGCGCAATAAGGCCAAGAACGTCATCGCGCTGAGCCAGATGTTGCTGGATGAATTCGGCGGCGACGTGCCGCAAACGCGGGAAGAACTTGTGCGCTTGCCCGGTGTCGGCCGAAAGACCGCCAATGTGGTTTTGAACGAAGCCTTTGGGCACCACACAATTGCGGTCGACACGCACATTTTCCGCGTCTCGAATCGGACAGGGCTAGCCCCCGGCAAGACGCCGGACGAGGTCGAAGCCGGGCTGGAACGTGCGACGCCCGCCGACTTCAAGAAGGGCGCGCACCACTGGCTGATCCTGCACGGGCGGTATGTCTGCAAGGCGCGCAAACCCGAATGCTGGCATTGCGCCATATCCGATTTGTGCCGGTTCAAACCCAAGACACCTGACCCGTCCGCTGTATCGTCTCTTGGTCCCAAAGCCTGACGGGTGGGGTGTGTCGCGACTGCACTACACGCGGCTTGCCTCCAGTTCGCCCAAATTTAACCAAATCACGGCCACCTCCAACCGACACCGCATCGCACAGGTAAAAATGGAGCGTACCGCATGAACCGCATAGGAAAATTCGTCCTTGGCGCAGCCTCCTTCTGTCTTCTGTCCGGCCTGCCAGCTGTGGCTGAGGATGGCTGGTCGGGGGAGTCTTCCCTCAGCGCAGGACTGACAACCGGGAACACGGAAACGTCTGAAGCCGGTCTCGGCATCGACCTTGATCGCGGTGCCGGCGATTGGAATTTCGGGATTCAGCTCTCCGGGGACTACGGCAAGGAAGATGGCGTTGAGAGCCGTAACCGCTACTTCGGCGCGGTGGACCTGGAGCATGACTTCAACGACACGATGTTCACTTTCGGACGGGCCTCCTATGAGGTCGACCAGTTTACCGGCTTCGACAGCCGTACTTTTGTTGGTGGGGGTGTCGGTTGGCATGTCCTGGATGATGAAGACCATCATTGGACGGTGCGCGGCGGCCCTGGTTTCAAGATTGATGAAGTCAAGCGCCAGATCACGACGGATAGCACCGGAACTGTAACGATTACGCCGGCGAGTACCGAAGAGTCACTGGGTGCGGTTGCGCAGTCTGAGTATTTTTATGCCTTCAATGAGGCTGTGTCTCTGAGCAACAAGACCAATGTGGTCTATGGTCAGGAATCCACTCAGATCAACAACAGTATCGGACTGACCGCGGCGTTGAATGGCCACCTCGCGGCTCGCGTGTCCTTCGATGTGCGCCACGACACTGCGCCTCAGCCGACCTATGAGGCAACCGATACCGCCACGAAATTCTCGCTCGTCTACACGCTCGGCGATTAAGGTCGCCTAACCCGCTTTTAGACGGGTCTCCACGGCCTTGGCGATAAGTCCTCCAAGACGTGCGCCCTGTTCCGGATAAAGATATGGCTCGATCAATTCGAGTTCCATCAGGAGCAGGGAGCCGTCAGGATGGCGCAGCATGTCGACCCGGGCGTATAGCGGGATGTCGTCGAGTAGACCGAGTATCGCCCGCGCTACGTCCAGATCCGCCCGGCTCGGCTCGATCGTTTCTTCCTGGCCGCCATAAGTCGACTGAATGCGATAGTCGCCGGGCTTGGCGCGCTTGATCAGCGCGTGCGACAGCTCACCATCAATGAAGATGAAGCTCAGTTCGCCTTCGGTCTGGATCGTCGACAGGAAGGGCTGCACCATCATTGGGTGTGGCATCCTGGGGGCTGGGTCATCTGAGTTCAGCAAGTGCTGACCGCTCGCCCCTGCGCCGACCTGACGCTTGAACACCAGCTTCGTTTCGCCGAGCGCGTCAAAGGTGCTTCGGTACTGATCGTCGGTCATCTCATCAATCCAGAGAGTCGGGATCAGATCTGCGCCGCGAGCTGCGAGATCCTTGAGATAGACCTTGTCGCTGTTCCAGCGGACCAGCGCAGCAGGATTGAACAAGCGTGTCTGAGCCTCAATGGTCTCAAGCGTGGTCAGGAATTCGTCCTGTCGGTCCCAATAATCCCACGTCGTGCCAATCAGCGCGGCGTCATGGTGTGACCAATCAACAGAACTATCGTCCCAACAGATATCCACAATGTCTATGCCACGCTCTGAGAATTCGGGTCTCAATGCGCGCATCATGTAATCGTGCTCGAACGCATCGGACCGCCGGATGGGAGAGCCGGGCTGGGTAACTTGGGAGGACAAATATGCAATTTTCATCCGCAGGCGTTTATCATGCGCAGCTGTTGCGTCCAGCAGGCAGCTCTGGCAATTGGCGCCGAGCAATCAGGGAATCTGTGAAATGAGTGAAATCCGCTTCGATGTCGTCGGCTTGGGAAATGCCATTGTGGATGTGATGTCGAAAACGGACGATGCGTTCCTCGAAGAATGGGGCATTCACAAGAATGCGATGAATTTGATCGAGGAAGATCGTGCAGAAGCCCTGACCAAGGCCGCGGTGGACCCATTCTATACATCTGGCGGCAGTGGCGCCAACACGATCGCCGGTCTTGCGAGCTTCGGCGCACGTGCCGCCTATATTGGCAAAGTCTCCAAGGATGAACTCGGCAGCCAGTTTACACGCGAGATGACCGCGTCGGGTGTGCCCTTCGCGACGAAACCTCTTGAGAGCGGACCCGCCACGGCACGCAGCATCATCTTCGTGACGGAAGACGGTGCGCGGAGCATGAACACATTCCTCGGCGCGTCGGTCCTGTTCTCCAAGGATGACGTGGACGAAAACACCGTGCGGGCAGGGGGCATTCTTTATCTGGAAGGATATCTGTTTGACCGCGAAGATGCCAAGGAAGCGTTTGTCTTTGCCTCAGAAATAGCCAAGGCCGCTGGCCGCAAAGTGGCGCTCACCTTGTCGGATAAATTCTGTGTAGACCGGCATCGTGCGAGCTTTCTTCAATTGGTTCGCAACAATGTCGACATTCTGTTTGCGAATGAGGAAGAGCTGCTCTCCCTGTACGAAACGGAAGATTTCGACGCGGCTTTGGCTGCGCTTCAACAGGACACCGCCGTCGCGGCGGTTACGCGCAGCGAGAAGGGATCGGTCGTGATCGGCGCCGGTGACCCCATCAGCGTCAAGGCAGAGCCGGTCGATCAGGTTCTCGATACAACCGGTGCCGGCGACCAATATGCGGCGGGATTTCTGTTCGGAATATCTCGTGGACTGCCGCTGGAGACATGCGCGCACCTTGGTCACATCGCTGCGGCCGAGGTCATCGCGCATTTCGGACCACGCCCGGAACAGTCCTACAAGACACTCGCCGAGCAGGCCGGCATTTACGCCTGAGCCTTCAGAGCCTCTTCGACATAGTCGAGCCGGTCATGCCCAAAGAACATGTCGTCACCGACAAAGAATGTCGGCGCGCCGAATGCTCCTCGGGCAATGGCTGAATCGGTGTTGGCTTTCATGGCGTCCTTGCTGGCGCGTGCCTGAGCGAGTTCCTGAATCTGTCGGAAGTCGAACCCTTCCTGCTCGCACATTGCCCGAACCGAATCGTCATCATCGGGTTTGAGTGGGGTTGGGGACGCCCACATATGTTGGAAGCAGGCATCCATGAATCGCTTCTGCTCAGTGGGGTCATTGTCCAGTCCGCAGGTTGCGCGCAACAGATTGCGGGTACTGACCATCGGGAAATAGGGGTTCATCCGAAAGTCCAAGCCATAGCGGGTTGTGCAGCGTTGGAGATCTTTCATCATGTATGCACCCTTCGCCGGCACCATGCCAGGCGGCCTGTTGTCTGTAGCCTGCATTACAGCGCCCAGAAACATTGGCTTGATCACGATATCTGCCCCGGTACGGGCGGATATTTGTTGCACTGCGGCATTGGCCACGTAAGAAAATGGACTGATATAGTCGAAATAGAATTCGAATTTGCCTGCCATGGGACCCTCTCAAATGAGTTTCATTTTGGAACTATGGCAAATCAGTATAGGTGTGTCAGCATGAAATGGTCTGATTTATCCGATAATTGGTGCCCGGTTGCGCGAACGCTTTCACTGGTTGGGGATCGTTGGACGATGCTGATTCTTCGAGACTGCTTCCTGGGCCTGTCCCGTTTCGAACAGTTTATTGCCTCAAGCGGTATGACACGACACATCCTGGCCGACCGCTTGAAACGGCTTGTCGAAGCAGGCGTGCTGGAACGCAAAGCCTATACAACGACGCCAAAACGGTTTGACTATGTGCTGACCGAGAAGGGTCAGGAATTGGCTCCAGCCCTGTTGACCCTGAAGGATTGGGGTAAAAAACACATGCCCGTGCGACGCACGACGTCGGCTTAGTCGTTCAGCAGAGCTTCTACTTTTTTCTGCACAGCACCATAGTCGATCTTGCCGGTTCCGAGGACCGGGATTTCATCAACATGATAGACGCGTTTCGGAACAGACAATTCCGGCACGCCGTGATTCTTGGCCCAAGCGAGAATGTCTTCGCGATTGCTTGCCTTGGTATCGCTGAGCAGAATGACCTGCTCACCCTTGCGGGGATCCGGAAGCGTAACGGCTGCGTGCAGATTGTCGGGCCAGATCGCACTCGCGCAGTTTTCAACCACCGCCAGAGAGACCATTTCACCGCCAATCTTCGCGAAGCGTTTGACGCGGCCCATGATACGAATGATCCCACTTTCATCGATCGCAACGATGTCGCCGGTGTCGTGCCAGCCGCCTTCGGGGCGTTCAAGCATGCCGGGGTTTGACGGCCGTAGATAGCCCATCATGATGTTCGGCCCGCGAACATGTAGCCGACCGCCATCTTCGATGCCTTCGACCGGCAGCAACTTGGACTCCATGCCTGACATCAGACGCCCGACAGTTCCCGGCCGATTGTCTTCCCACTTATTGGCCGCGATGACGGGAGAGGCTTCGGTTGCGCCATAGCCTTCGAGGATTTCGATTTCGAATTTGCGGCGGACCAGGGCTCGGGTTTCATCCTTTACCCGTTCCGCGCCGCACACAGCCAACCGCACAGAGCTCATGTCACCGTCATTCCCGATCCGGGCATATTGAGAGATGAACGTGTCCGTTGCGAGCAGGATGGTCGACTGGTTCGCACGGATCCGTCGCACGATTTCACGGGGCTGCAGCGGTGAGGGATGGAATATGACCGGGATGCCGGCCACGAGCGGCAAGACCGCACCAACCGTCAGGCCGAAACAATGAAATGTCGGCAGGGGATTGAACAGACTGTCCGTATCGGGGCTGAGACCTATATGTGCCCGTACCTGTTCAACATTTGCCATGACGTTTTCATGACTCAGCACGACCCCTTTGGGCTCGCCCTCTGTGCCAGACGTGAACAGCATGACGCCGGGAGATTTGTAGCGGGACTGTTTCCGGACAAGACCGGGCAGGATGCTCCCTACAGCGGCTATCAGCTTGTTGGCCAGTGTCAGGTTTTCCCGCACATCCTCAAGGTAGACGATCTCGGCGGAGCCCGACAATTCTTCCATCAGTGCTTCGAGTCCGCCGAGCTCGACGAACTTGTGAGCCGTGATGATGCGGCTTATCTGACCTGCCTTAAGCGCGGCCTTCAGGTTTCGCGAGCCAGCGGTAAAGTTCAACATGGCGGGAATGCGATTGAAGGCGCTGAGCGCGAAAAACCCAATCACGGCACCGGCGCCGCTGGGCAACATCACGCCGACTGCCTCACCCGATTTGGTTCCTTGGCGCAACGCTGATCCGAGGGCGAGGGACCCCTGAACAAGATCCTTGTAGGTGAGTTGCCGGTCGTCGCCATCAACGAGAATCGTCTTGTCCGCGCCGAATTCCTTTTTCGCGCGAAAGAGCGCGCTGAAAAGGTCGGTTCTGGTGCGAGATGGCTGGTATGGCAAAGGTGCCGGGATGGTCTGTCCGGTCATGATGGCCTTCGTTTCCTCCGAGGCGTTGCCTCATGTTTATTGTAACAATCTGTCATTTATCGACACTGTCGCAACCCCTAATGCAAGATTGCATAAACACTCTGCAGTGTATTTCCCTTGATGAAACAGCTGGTCACGTCCATTTTCACACCATGGCAAATCTCATCGATCTGACGCAGAGCACGCGTAAGCACAGACACCCGGAAAAGCAGTCGCGGCCGGATACGCCGCTCCTGCGCAAACCTGATTGGATTCGTGTTAAAGCGCCGACCTCGCAGGGCTATGCTGAAACGCGCCAGATCGTAAAATCGAAAGGGCTGGTCACTGTTTGTGAAGAAGCCGGATGCCCGAATATCGGAGAGTGTTGGGACAAGAAACACGCCACGATGATGATTCTGGGTGAGATATGCACCCGGGCATGCAGTTTCTGCAATGTTTCCACAGGCAAGCCACTGACTCCGGGCCGGGTAGAAGAAGATGAACCGCGCCGTGTGGCAGAGGCCGTCGCCGAAATGGGCTTGCAGCATGTTGTTATCACATCGGTAGATCGGGATGACCTGTCCGATGGCGGGGCGATGCACTTCGTCAACACGATTCAGGCAATCCGGGCGATGTCACCCGGAACCACAATCGAAATCCTGACGCCAGATTTCCTGCGCAAGGACGGTGCCGAAAATCTGGTGATCGACGCCAAGCCGGACGTATTCAATCACAATCTCGAAACGGTGCCTCGCCTATACCTGTCCATTCGGCCGGGCGCGCGCTACTTTCATTCCCTCAGACTTCTGGAGAAAGTGAAGGACCGTGATCCGACCCAATTCACAAAATCTGGTTTGATGGTGGGTTTGGGTGAAACCAAGGAAGAGGTCATGCAAGTCATGGACGACATGCGGTCAGCGGGAATCGACTTCCTGACCATCGGCCAATATCTGCAGCCGACTCGCAAGCATGCCGCGATCGATCGCTATGTGTCGCCGGAAGAGTTCAAGACATATGAGGAAATCGCCCGCTCCAAAGGTTTCCTGATGGTGTCAGCTTCACCTCTTACCCGGTCGTCGCACCATGCGGGCGAAGATTTTGCCCGGTTGCGGGCTGCGCGTGAGGCCAAGATGGCCGCTGCCGCCGTTTAGGCATGCCGCATTTCTCGAAATCTGTTCGTGTTCCGTATAGTGGGGAGCAGGCTTTCGAGCTTGTGTCCGACATTGCGGCGTATCCGAACTTCATCAAGTGGATCACCGCCATGCGCGTGTCCGAAATGACGGCACGCCAGGATGGCAGCTTTACCTGTATCGGAGAGGCCGCCGTTGGCTTCAAGGGGTTCGTTGAGCGGTTCACCACGCGAGTCGTGGCCGACCCGAATGCCGGCAATGTGGTTGCGTCCCTGGTCAAAGGGCCATTTCGGAAGCTGAAAGCTGAGTGGACGATTCTTGCATCGAGCCAGGATGGCTCTGATATTTCGCTTTCAATCGATTATGATTTTCGGAATCCGTTCATCGGCATGCTGGCCGCCGCCAATCAGGAGCTTGCGGTCAACAAGATCCTCTCGGCTTTCCTGGCCGAGGCCGAGCGGCGTTATGGCGGTTCAGCCTAGGCGATCTGCATCTGGATCTGTTTCAGCGCGCATTCCATTGCCGCGAGACGAATCTGCTCACGTCCGATATCGCCAACCTGAAGCATTTCATGAATGACGGCGCGATTTTCGCGCGCACACGCCACATGGACGGTCCCCACTGGTTTCATGGGGGTGCCACCACCGGGGCCAGCTACGCCTGTGATGGCAACGGAGATATTAGCGCGGCTGGCGTCCAGCGCGCCTTCTGCCATCATGCGCGCAACGGGCTCGGACACGGCACCATAGTCAGCCATGACATCGCCAGCGATGCCCAGCATTTCTTCTTTGGCGCGGTTGGAATAGGTGACGAAGCCCCGTTCGAACACGGCGGAGCTGCCGGGGATGTCTGTCAGCAAGCCTGCAAGAAGGCCACCTGTGCAGCTTTCGGCCGTGCAGATGCGCAGGCGAGCTTGAGCCGCGTCGTCGAGGATCAACATTGCGAGATTTCGGAGTCGGTCTGGAAACATGTGGCGCACGATATGTGGAGTTCGGCCTGCCGTGAAGAGCAGATTTGAGCCTCAGTCGGTCGTCGTTGGGTAAAGCGTGACGACGGCCTCGGTGGCGATGCCCTCCCGGCGACCGGTGAAGCCAAGCCCTTCGGTTGTCGTTGCTTTCACGCTCACTGCTTCCAGAGGCAGGTCGAGCAACTCCGCGGTCCGAACCCGCATACCTTCCCGATGCGGTTTCACCTTCGGTGTTTCACAGATCACGGTGATGTCGCAATTTCCTATGGCTAGCCCCAGCTCGCCGACGAGCCGTTGGGCATGCTTGAGGAACATGCCGCTATCGGCATCCTTCCACCGGTCATCGCTTGGCGGAAAGTGATCGCCAATATCGCCAAGTGCAGCCGCACCCAGAATTGCGTCGGTGAGGGCATGCCAGGCAGCATCTGCATCAGAATGCCCCTTCAGCGATGCGGAGTGCGGGATTTTTACGCCGCATAGAGTGACATGATCTCCCGGTTCAAAAGCATGGACGTCGAACCCCATTCCGATACGCATATGACTGACTGGCGGTGCCATGAGCCTCGAAACCATATCGAAATCCTCGGGATAGGTGATTTTGTGCAGCCGGTCCGAGCCGCGCACGAGTTTTACTTCGATGCCTTGCGCCTCAACCGCTGCCAGGTCGTCAACCAGATCATCACTCGCCTCTTCGAGTGCGTGCGATATGGCGCCAAACCGGAAGGCCTGAGGGGTCTGGACGCGGAACAGGGCCTCGCGGGAGACGGTCTCCAGGGTGTTGTCCGTCTGTCGTTTCAACGCATCCTGGACGGGCAGGGCAGGTGCTGCAGCGGCATGTGTGTTCAGGGCGTCCAATAGAACATCGATCACCTTATGGGTCAGCCCCGGTCTTGCCGCATCATGTATCAGGACGATTGCGTCGTCTTGCGGGGCATTGATCGCATTGAGCCCGTTGCGGACGGATAGTGTGCGGGTGGCTCCACCGGATACGCATAGGCAGTGTGTTGGAGTGAAATCCTCCGGGACATCCGAACCTGTAACGACAATAATCTCATCAATACGAGGGTGTGTCCTGAAAGCCTCAATTGACCACTCGATGACTTGTCGGCCATTGAGATCGCACCACTGTTTCGCACGTGCACTCTCTGCCCGTCGACCTTGGCCTGCGGCGACTATGATGGCGATCACCTTGTTCATACGACGCTTTTTATGGGAGGTCGCAAAGGTTGGCTACAGGTGATTGTAGCGACATTCGCGGAAAACTGCTTGCATATTGTGCACTTGCGAAAGTCTAAAAAAACGGAAAGATAGTAGAATGACCAATTTTCGGGCACCTCGAGTATGGCTCGCGCCGATGTCCGGCGCGACAGATGCGCCGATGCGTCGTCAAGCAAGTCGCTTTGGCGCGCCTGCTGTCGTGTCAGAAATGGTTGCCGGTGACATGCTCGCTGCAGCTCGTCCGGATGTGGTGCGTCGCACATGTCGTCATGATGGCGAGGGGCACTGGATCGTCCAACTCGCGGCCAGCCGTCCTGAGGCGATGCTGAGGGGGGCGCAACTGTTGCGTGAGACCGGCGTCGACGTGATCGATATCAATATGGGGTGTCCGTCTCGTCAGGTGACGGGCGCGCAGTCAGGTTCTGCCCTGATGCGGGATGTGCCTCTGGCGCTCGAAATCATTCAAGCTGCCCTCGATGGTGCAGACGGCCTGCCCGTGACATTGAAAATGCGCCTTGGCTGGGACGACCAGAGCTTGAACGCGCCGGAGATCGCGGTCGCCGCTGAGCGGATGGGAATTTGTATGCTCACCGTGCATGGCAGGACGCGATGCCAATTCTACAAAGGCAATGCCGACTGGGCGCGGGTTGCTGACACGGTCGCGGCTGTATCCCTGCCAGTGATCGTGAATGGCGACATAGAGACGCCCGAAGATGCTGATGTTGCACTGGCTCAGTCGGGGGCACATGGCGTCATGATTGGTCGCGCCGCCATGGGGCGTCCCTGGCTGCCGGGTCAAATCAACGCTCATCTCGAAGGTCGAACCTTTCAGATGCCTGGCCTTTCAGAGCAGATTGATAGTCTGCTTGAGCAGGTTTCGGATAGTGTTGAACTCTACGGAGAGTTTCTCGGTCTTCGCACGGTACGCAAGCACGTTTCGGCGGCGATTGATGCTGTCCAACTTCCGCTCGAATCTGATGAGCGGCGGAGGCTTCGCTCACGGCTCTGTCAAATCGCCGATTTCGAAGAACTGAAATCGGCGCTTCGTGCCGTCTACTCAAGATCCAGAGAAATGGAGGCCGCCTGATGGCCAGCGACGTCGCCATGTCAGCTCCGCGGTTGGGAGATCTGTCTCCTATTGCGTTGTTGCTGATTGATTCACGCAGGAAAGTTGTTGAGGTAAACGCAGCAGCGGAAAGCCTGTTGCAGCTGTCTCGTCGGGGCCTCCGCAGCAAACCTCTCAGCGAGATAGTCTATCACGACTCCCCGGTCTTCGAACTGCTTGACCGGGCCCATCGAACCGTGGGCGATATTACTGCGCCGGGGACTCCGATCACCGGCCCTGGTCTTATGTCGCGACAGATCTGCGATATCTGGGTCAGATCAACTGACGACAATGGTTTCATGATCGCGATGTGTGAAGCCGCGACGCGGGACGTGAATGAGTCTGCCGCCGGTGTTGCTGGTTTCGGCCGCATTCTGGGTCATGAAGTGAAAAACCCGCTCGGCGGCATTATCGGGGCCGCGCAATTGCTCGAACGCCAATCGGTCGATGGCCAGTCCGAGTTGTTGTCAATCATCAAGGAAGAGGCCCGGCGCATCGAGCGACTGGTGAACCGCCTTTCGGCGTTCGAGCTGTTTTCAGCGCCGCACATGGAGCCTTTCAATATTCACGCTCTCCTGGAGCGCGTTTTGGCCTCGGAACGTGCCGCGATGGGGAGCAAGGTGGAATTCAAACGGGACTTTGATCCATCGCTTCCACCAGTGATCGGGGATTCTGATCATCTGCAGCAGGCTTTCCAAAATCTCATCCGCAATGCTGCGGAAGCCGCGATGGACGGCGACACGCCGGGCAAGGTGACGGTAAGAACCTCCTATGCCGCCGGTCTTTCCTTCCGCCAGGCGCGACTGGGTGCAGGTCTTCGCCGCGCAATGCTGGTTTCGGTAGAAGACACCGGCAAGGGCATAGCCCGCAATCGCCAGAATACCATTTTTGAAGTTTTCCAAAGCAGCAAGTCTGGGGCCCGTGGGCTTGGACTGTCGATTGTAAAGGAAGTCGTGACCGCTCATGGCGGCCAGATTCGTGTAGACAGCGTGCCGGGCTCGACGCGCTTTTCAGTGTTGTTACCGCTTGGTACTGGGGAAAAGACCGATGGCTGAGAAAACCGTTCTGCTTGCAGAAGATGATGCAAGCATTCGATTGATTGTGAACCAGACCCTCGTGGCTGCGGGCTATGAGGTCCGCGCGACGAGTTCCCCTGAGGCCTTGGAGCGCTGGGTGCGTAACGGGGAGGGCGACGTGGTCGTCTCGGATGTGTTCCTTGGGGACGCCTCCATTTTTGACCTGCTCCCTTCGCTGAAGCTCGCCAGGCCTGATCTGCCCTTCATCGTCATGAGTGGCCAGAATACAATCCTGACGGCAGCCTCAGCTGCGCAACATGGTGCGTTTGACTATCTGCCCAAGCCATTCGACATCGACACGCTGTCCGGGCTAGTCCAGCGCGCCTTGAAATCACAACCGAAAGTATCGGCCCGCGCGATCAATCCTGAATCTCAAAAGGCCATCAGCGACGCCGGTCTACCGTTGATTGGACGGTCTGACGCGATGCAGGAAGTCTATCGGATCATCGCGAAAGTGATGAACACCGATCTGACTGTGCTGATTGAGGGAGAGAGCGGGACCGGCAAAGAGCTGGCGGCGCGTGCAATCCATCAACTTGGTGACGCGAAAAATGGAAACTTCGTCGCTTTGGATCTTGCGGCACTACCTGCTTCGGAAATCAATCGTCAGCTATTTGGCCACAATGGCGAACAAGGCGCTGTCCACCAGAAAGGCGGCACACTTTATCTGGACGAGATTGGTGATCTTCCCGCTGAAGCGCAGACGCAGCTTGTGAAGTTGATGCGAGATTCAAGTGGCGCGCGGATCATTGCATCCACCCGCAGAAACCTCGGTAGGCTGGTTGATGACGGCAAGTTCCGCGAGGACCTCTATTATCGATTGAACGTGGTGCGGCTGACCATGCCGCCCCTGCGGCTTCGCAAGGAGGACATTCCTGAACTCGCTCGTGCTTTTCTCATCCGGGCGCAGCGACAGGGTCTGGCCGCGAAGACGCTCGACAAATCAGCGCTTGATCTGCTCACCGCCTATGATTGGCCGGGCAATGTGCGTGAACTTGAAAACCTCGTCTTGCGGCTGGCGGTGCTTTGTCCCGACGAGACGATCACATTGCGCGATGTGGAGCGGGAGCTGCGCGCCGGCGCAAGCGAGCAGAAGGGATCGAGTGCCGGCTTTGAAAAAGACATCGAAACCCTGTTGCACCGCTATGTGATGGGCGACCTCATAGCGAGCGGTGACCATGAGGATTCAAGCGTGTATTCCAACGTCATAGATCAGGTTGAGCGGCCTCTGATCCGGTTGGCTCTCTCAGTGACTGCGGGCAACAAGGTCAAGGCGGCACAATTGCTGGGCATGAACCGCAACACATTGCGAGCCAAGATCAATGCATTGGGTATTGCAGAAGAGTGATTGACTGCATCGACGACTGTGGCTTTACTGCACCACTGTTGCTTTTGAGGCACGAAAGTGTGACTTAAGCGCAACTGGGCCGGGGCGGCCATGTGTAGAGCGGTGTATCGTTGTCGAATGTACTGAGCCAGCAAGCCACCAAGGCCAGTTGGGCACTCTTTGAAGGTCTCTTTATCATTGCGGCTCTCGTCGCCGTGTTTGCGACCTTCATTGCCATCTCTGGAGTCGATCCTGACAATCCGACCGCCGGTGCCACACCTTGGCTGCTCGGACTGAACTTTGTCGTCATTATTGTGCTCGCGACCATCATTGTTCGTGAGTACCTGACGATCCAGTCAAACAGCGAGAGTGAAGGACGCGGCAGGCTGGCCCGCCGTTTCGTCATGCTGTTCGGTTTCTCCGCGCTTGTTCCATCGGCCATCGTCGCGGTTTTTCTGGGAGCCATTTTTACCCAAGGCCTGGATAACTGGCTTGGAGAGCGCGTCGATTCCGTCATGGAAAAGAACGCCGAAATCTTTCGTACCTATGTCGATAATTTCGAGACTACGTTTGACGTGGATGTGCGCCTCGCCGCGCTTGATGTTGAAAACTTCGCGCGTGAAGTTGAGGCCAATCTCACAGACGCAGAAGCCGCCAGAAACCTGTCATCTGAAGCGTCCCTCGCATTCTCGGAAGGCTTGCGTTCGGAACTCGCCTTTCGCGATTTCCTTACCATCGCCATTTTGGGGGCCGATGGTGTCGAACTGATTGCTCAGGAGAGCGTGCAGGATGCGATCCTGATTCCGCCCCCGGCGCCTGCCTTTGAAGAGGCGGACCGGGGCGAGATTGCGACCACGCTTTATGAAAATCGAGGCATCGCAACAGCCCTGATCCATATTACGGAACCGCTGGATGGATACATCTATGCGGTGAAGAATTTTGATCGGAACGCTGCCGTGCGTCTCCGCGAAGCCGAAGCCGAAATCATTCAATACAATAATGCCAAGCGGCAGGGTGGTCGGTTGCAGACGATTTTCGCCATTGGCTATGCGCAAATCGCCGCGCTGGTTCTGCTGCTCGCTGGTCGACTGGGCCTCGAAGCAGCTGGTCGGGTGACCGGCCCCATTGGTCGCCTTGCAATTGCAGCTCATACCGTGCGCGACGGAGATCTCACAGTTCGTGTTCCTGTGACGGGTGCGAAGGACGAGGTCTATGCTCTGAGCCAGTCGTTCAATGCGATGACAGAGCAATTGTCAGAACAGCGAAATGCGCTCATCCAGGCGCGCGAAGTGGAAGAAGACCGTCGGCGCTTTGTCGAAACATTGCTGGCGGAAGTCAGCGCGGGCGTTATCCGTATGGATGGCAATATGGTTGTCACGCTTGCCAACAGGTCCGCCGGAGACCTGCTCGGAATTGATGCGATTGAAGACGGTGAGAGCCTGGGCGCGGTGGCACCTGACTTCGTTCGATATGCTCACGATACATTACAGCAGAACTCTCCGGTCGATGCGTCTATCGACATCAATCGCAACGGTGCCATACGACACTTCAGGCTCAAGACAGCGCCAGATCCGGCAGGCGGCTGCGTTTTGACCTTCGATGATACAACGCGGCTTGTGAATGCGCAGCGACAGTTGGCCTGGCGAGATGTCGCCCGTCGCATCGCGCATGAGATTCGTAATCCACTGACGCCTATTATGCTGTCCACGGAACGCCTGCGGAGGCGTTATGCCGACAAGATTGATGACACTGACGGCGTATTTGACCGGTGCATCGAAACAATTCTGCGTCAGGTGGGCGACATAGGCCGAATGGTTGAGGAGTTTTCTTCATTCGCTCGCATGCCGAAGCCGAATGCCAGCCAGTTCGATATGACGTCCCTGTTGAAAGCGACCAGCTTTTCTCAAGGCATGGTTACGCCGGATATTGTCGTGGAGTTTGAATCAGAGCTTGAAAAGGTCCCCTATCTTGGCGACGAACGCCTGATCGGTCAGGCGCTGGGCAATCTGCTCAAGAACGCTGCAGAGGCGATCGAGGGCATGCCGGAAGAGGCTGAGGTGCGTGGCCAAATTCGAGTTGTGCTCTCGGATACCGACAAGGGCGTTGATATCACCATCGAAGACAATGGTCCCGGATTTCCAGAGGACGCACGCGACCGCTTGCTGGAGCCATACGTCACGACGCGCGAAAAGGGGACCGGACTTGGTCTGGCCATCGTCAATCGGATTATAGTTGATCATGGTGGCTCTATCTCGCTTCAGAACAGGCTTGATGGGATGCGCGGGGCGCGAGTGCGCGTTTGGCTGCCGCACAATGCGATGCGGGTGCACGACGCTTTTGAAGTGACGCCCGAAGAAGAAACAGATGAATCACCGGCACGTGCCGGACTAGTGTAGAGGAGCCTGCGTTATGGCCTTGGACATTCTTGTGGTTGATGACGAACCAGATATCCGTGAACTGATTGCGGGTGTGCTGGGAGATGAAGGCTATTCAGCCCGTACGGCCGACACCGCCGAACGCGCTCTTGAGGAAGTCCGTGCACGAACGCCACGGCTCGTGGTGTTGGATGTCTGGCTTCAGGGCAGTGGAATGGATGGGCTGTCGCTCCTCAAATACCTGAAGTCGATTGATCCAATTCTTCCAGTCATCGTGATAAGCGGTCACGGCAACATCGAAACAGCCGTCGCGGCGATCCGGCGTGGAGCCTATGACTTCATCGAGAAGCCGTTCAAGACTGATCGTCTATTGCACATGGTGGAGCGCGCAATCGAGTCCGCGGCGCTGAAATACGAGAATGCTGCGCTGAAGAACAGAGCCGGTGACAATGAAGAATGGATCGGAGACAGTCAGGCGGCTTCGGCATTACGAGCTTCGATTGAGAAGGTAGCGCCAACGAATTCCAGAGTGATGATCTCCGGGCCAGCCGGGTCCGGCAAGGAACTTGCCGCGCGGCTCATCCATCGTAATTCCCTGCGCGAAAATGGCCCCTTCATTGTTGTGAACGCGGCCACCATAGCGCCGGACCAGATGGAGAGCGCCCTGTTTGGCGAAGAGGACTCCCAGGGTCGGACAACCCGAATTGGCCTCTTTGAAAAAGCTCATACCGGCACACTGTTGCTTGATGAGGTGGCTGACATGCCACTGGGGACCCAGAACAAGATTTTGCGGGTCCTGACAGAGCAGCGCTTTCAACGGGTAGGCGGGAAGTCGGACGTGACCGTAGATGTTCGGGTCATGTCGGCCACCACCAAGGATATTCGTCATGAAATTTCGGAAGGCCGCTTTCGTGAAGATCTGTTCTATCGGTTGAGTGTCGTGCCGTTGCGGGTCCCGTCGCTTGCAGAGCGGCGAGACGATATTGGGGACCTCGTCACATACTTTACCAACCGGATCGCTGATTCTTCTGGCCTGACGCCTCGTACGTTTTCAGCGGAGGCCATGGCCGTTCTTCAATCGATGGATTGGCCTGGCAATATCCGGCAGTTGCGTAATGTGGTGGAAAGAATCCTGATCCTGTCGCCATCTGACTCCAGCCGTCCGGTAAGTGTTGATGAGCTGCCGCGCGAATCGTCCGGTATTCCGGGGGATGTTGGCAAAAGCGGATCGGCAGAGCTTGTCGGATTGTCTCTGCGTGATGCGCGAGAACAGTTTGAGCGAGAGTATCTTGCGCTTCAGATCACCCGATTCAATGGCAATATTTCTCGTACTGCCGAGTTCATCGGTATGGAGCGTTCGGCCTTGCACAGAAAATTAAAGGCTTTAGGCGTAAACTCGAATCTTACTCGTCAGGACGGCTGAGGCCGTTGAGGGGCTGTAGACCATGCATGTTCTGATTTGCGGTGCGGGCCGCGTTGGGCACGGAATTGCTCGGCGCTTGGCTCGCGAAAAGCATGATATCACGATCATCGACGAAAATCCGGACTTGGTGGACCAGGTGTCTACGGATTTGGACGTGCGTGGCTTCACGGGCCATGCCGCGCATCCCGATGTGTTGAAAAAGGCGGGCGCTGCTGACTGCGAAATGATTATCGCGGTGACGCATTTCGACGAAATCAACATGGTGATTTGCCAAATCGCCCACACGCTTTTTTCCGTTCCATACAAGATCGCGCGCGTGCGAGAGCAATCCTATATCGATCCGGCGTGGAAGAATGTCTTTTCGCGGGAAGGCCTCCCGATCGATATGGTCATTTCGCCCGAAGTTGAAGTCGGTGAAGCAATCCTTCAGCGTTTCCGCACGCCTGGCGCAGTGATGAGTGCGACATTTGGCAAGGGTAAGGTACGCCTGCTTGGTCTGGAGATCGATGACAGCAACCCTCTATTGGACACACCTGTAGATCAGCTGCGGGGCCTTTTTCCCGACCTGTCAGCCAGAATTGTCGGGATAGGGCGGGGCGACTCGGTTCGCGCGCCTCGCGCAACTGATGTGCTGAAAGTGGGAGATCGTGCCTATGTTGCCGTTCTGGATGAACATGCCGACCGACTGACGTCTATCTTCAACCGGGAATCGGAACAGTCCGGGCATGTCGTGATTGTTGGCGGGGGCAATGTTGGTCTCTATGTTGCCACCACGTTGGAGCGCGAAGGCAAGAACCGTATCCGCCTCATTGAGCACAATGTGGAACGGGCCAATGAAGTCGTGTCCGAGGTCAAGCGAACGATCGTCATTCAGGGCGATGGGCTGAACCCTGATATCCTTGCGGAAGCTGGTGCGCCGAAAGCCGACTTCGTGGTTGCGATTACCAATGACGACAAGGCCAATTTGCTGATTTCCAATTTGGCCAAACGTGCGGGCGCAAAACGTACTCTGGCACTCGTGAATGCGACTGAGCTGGCTGGGCTGGCACGTGATCTGCGAGTGGATGCTGTTCTCGATCCGCGGGCCCTCACGGTCTCACAGATCCTGCTGCGCATGCGTCGGGGACGTATTCTTGGGCTTCAGTCCATTGAAGATGGCAAAGCGGAAGTTGCAGAGGGAATAACGCTCGAGTCGTCGTCGCTGATCGGCAAGCCGCTTGGCTATGATGATTTGCCGGAAGGCATGACCGCTGCTGCTGTCATACGCGGCAAGGAAGTATTCATTGCCGGACCTGATGTTACAGTCCAAGCCGAAGATCATCTGATCATATTCTATCAGGAAGAGATGGTTCGAAAGGTTGAAAAGTACTTCCGGGTCAGTCCGGACTTTTTCTAAATCATGTACTACGCTTCTGTCGTCCGCGTTCTTGCTTTCTTACTGCTGATCGTCGCTGCCGCCAGCATTCCGTCAATCTTCATGGCGATTGCAGCGGGTGAAGATAGCCAGACCTTTGCCTTCGGCACGATGGTCCTGTGTATTGTCGTTGTATCAAGCAGCGTTCTGCTGCTCACACCCAAACCGGATAGGAAGGCCCGACCCTCCGATGCGTTGGGAACGGTTATCCTGTGGTGGTTTATCACGCCGGTGGCGACTAGCTTGCCGTTTGTGCTGGGGGTCGAAAACGATAGCGTTCTCAGCGCGATACATGAGGCGACGGCGTGTCTTACAACCACCGGACAATCGGTCATTTCTGTCCAGAACAATGAGTGGCCAATCAGCCTGGTTGTCTGGCGCGGCATGCTGCACCTATTGGGAGGACTCGCCACCATAACGGTAGCTGCCAGCGTGTTGGCTGCGCTCAATCTCGGCGGTCCGGGCATTCATCGAACCGTCTTGTTTACCGTGCCGGAAACAAGCTTCTTCAATGCTGTCCCGCGCGTCGCCCGCGTGGTCAGCATATTGATGGTAATTTCAATACTCGCCCTGTTCTCCGCTTTGGTCTTCATGGGGGTTCCGGCCGAACGCGCCTTGGGCGACTCGGTGAGTGCGCTGACAACTGGCCTGGTGCACCCACAAGGCATCATGCGCGCACCACTGGACACAGGACCATCTATCGTTTTGGGCATTGGTCTACTAGTTGGAGCCATGGGCCTGGCGATCTGGTTGCCGCTGAAGGACCGGAAGCCGCTCAAAGCTGTTACGGACCCTGAAGTTACACTTTTCGTAGGATTGCTATTCGTATTTGTCGGTTTTGCGGTGGCGTCCGATCTCAATGTGACCGAGGGATTGTCTTGGGCTTTGTCAGCCTTGTCGACGTCCGGCCTCTCTCTGTCTGACCCTGCAGATTACAACCGCATTCCTCTTCCTGTGCTGGTTTTGCCGGCCTTGATCGGCGGGTCGGCGCTGTCTGCAGCGGGCGGAGTCAAAATTGCGCGTTTCATTGTGCTGGCCCGAAGGGCTGGTCAGGAATTCCGTCAACTCGGATATCGGCAGTCGGTCTTGGGATTTCGTTTCCGGGATCGGGAATTGAACGAACGAAGCGTGATAGGGGTCTGGGTTTATCTGATCGGTTACGTACTCTCGATATTCCTGCTCATGTCCGGATTTGCCTTTCTGGGGCTGGATTTCATCCTGGCTATACGTCTCTCTATTGGCGGTCTGACCAATTCAGCAGCCGTACTGGGGAGCTATCCGGTGGACTTAACTGGGCCTGCGCAAGCATTGATCATTTTTTCAATGATTCTCGGGCGATTGGAGGTTTTAGCCCTAATTCCAGCCCTTTCCCTCAGCTTTTGGAGGGGGTAACGGCTGTTCGCACTTGCACTGAAGCTGTAATCCCGTTAGCGCGACACATAACAAGAACAGGCCAGATTGGATTCCCGTCATGTCCGCCGACAAAAAACAGAATTTGCAAGACACCTTCCTGAATGCCGTCCGGAAGTCCCGGACCCCCCTGACAGTCTTCTTGGTCAATGGCGTTAAACTTCAGGGTGTGGTGACTTGGTTTGACAATTTCTGTGTTCTGCTTCGCGGTGACGGACGCCCACCACAGCTTGTCTACAAGCACGCCATCTCTACAATTGCTCCAAGCGCCCCGGTGCAGTTGTTTGATGAGGAAATGGATGCGGACTAGGCCATTTTGACTGACAGGATGATTGATCGCACGCCAGTGCCCGAGGTGGCTGGCGTGATTATCCCTTGGTTTACACCTGCAAACAGACCCACCGAAGACCGTCTGCAAGAAACGGCAGGCCTCGTGGAAGCGCTTGGCTGTAATTTGGCCTTCCTGCGCGCTGAACATGTTCGCAAAGTGAATTCGTCGGTCTTGCTGTCGGGAGGTATTCTTGATCGATTGGCCGAAGACCTCCGCCAGAATGATTGCACCGTAGCCGTCGTAGACGGTGACCTGACACCGGTTCAGCAACGCAACCTCGAGCGAAAGCTTGAAGTGAAGGTCATCGACCGAACAGGCTTGATCCTCGAAATATTTGGCTTGCGCGCCCGGACCAAGGAGGGCCGTCTTCAGGTCGAATTGGCCCGCCTCCTTTACGAGCGGTCGCGACTGGTGCGGACCTGGACCCACCTTGAGCGCCAGAGGGGCGGTGGCGGCTTCCTGTCTGGCCCCGGTGAAAGCCAGCTCGAAGCAGACCGGCGGATGCTGGACGACAAGATCCTGCGGCTGCGCCGTGATCTGGACGATGTGAAGCGCACGCGCGCCGTGCAAAGGGCAGGGCGCAAGCGGAGCGGAAAGCCTGTGATTGCGCTGGTGGGCTACACCAATGCCGGCAAGTCGACCCTGTTCAACCAGATGTCCGGCGCTGACGTATTCGCGCGGGACATGCCGTTCGCGACGCTCGACCCCACGATCCGCAGGTTTGACCTGCCGACCCTCGGCGAAGCGGCCTTGATCGACACGGTCGGGTTCATCACAGATTTGCCGACCCATCTGATCGACAGTTTCCAGGCGACGCTGGAAGAGGCCATGCAGGCAGACCTCCTGGTCCATGTGCGCGACCGGTCGAGCCGGGCAGATCTGGAACAGGCCGAAGATGTGATGATCGTGCTGGAGCAATTGGAGGCCGAGACCGGCCTGCCATTGCCGCCCATGATTGAGGTCTGGAACAAGGCCGACCTGCTTCCGGATGATCGTGCCGAGGCGCTCGCCTTCTCTGCGCGTGGGCCACTCGATACACCGGCTGTGCTTGTTTCGGCGTTGACGGGAACAGGGATCGACGAATTGCTCGATCTCATTGAGGCCGTTCTGTTGAAGGGCGCGACCGAGATCGAGTTGGAGCTGGGGACGAAGGACGGGCGGGCCCGGGCCTGGTTGCACCGCAACGGGGAAGTCCTTTCGGAGACGACATTGGACAGCGGGAACGTTGTGATGACAGCGCGCCTGCCCAATGACAGGCTGGGTCAATTCTATTCCGAATTTCCAGACTTTAATCCTGCCTGACGCGCTCCTGCTGTTTCACGCGCTGCCATAGAGATTCCTGCGCGTCGATATCGAGCGCTGCAAAGTCCTGACCATCCTGTTCAGCGAGTCCTTCCATGGCGCGGAAGCGGCGTTCAAATTTGGCATTGGCGCGTCGCAAGGCCTGTTCCGGATCCACATTGAGGCGACGGCTGAGATTGGCCGCAACGAACAGTAGATCGCCCAGTTCGTCTTCTATCTTGTCCGGGTCGCCGGTTTCGATGGCTTCACGTACCTCGCCGGTTTCCTCAGCCAGCTTATCGAAGATGTCATCAGCCTCGGTCCAGTCAAAACCTACTCGCGCTGCCCGCTTCTGGAGTTTCTCGGCGCGTAGCAGAGCTGGCAGTGCGAGCGCAACGCCATCCAACGCGCTGGCGGAGTCTTCGGGTTGTCCTTTGGCAGCGCGTTCCTGCGCCTTGATCACTTCCCACGCGGCGACCTGTTGATCCTCCGTTCTTGAGCTTTCATCGCCAAACACGTGCGGATGGCGGCGAATCATTTTTGCATTGATCGCCTCGACCACATCAGCAATCTCGAAGGCACCAGCTTCTCTGGCCATCTGACTGTGGAAAACGACCTGAAAGAGCAGGTCACCCAGTTCTTCCTTCAGTTCATCCATATCGGCGCGCTGAATTGCATCGGCCACCTCGTAGGCTTCCTCAATTGTATAAGGTGCAATCGTCGAGAAGTTCTGCGCAACATCCCACGCACAGCCCGTGTTCTTGTCTCGAAGTTTCGCCATGATGTCGATCAAGCGAGCCATGGCTTCGCTAGCAGGCGAATAGGAATTGATGTCGTCGGTCATTGAAACCGACTAGCCTGACTCTCCTGCGGAAGCGACTGATTGATTGACAATTTGTCGATGTCGCGTGACCTGAATGGGCGGGTACATCAGTGTGGCATCGCATGCGCCTGGCGCTTGGGCTCCGGTTCGGTCTGCCAAGGATGCCTTAGACCAAGGTGCGCCGCCGATTGCAAAGCTTTCTGGTTTGTCGACGAACGAGTCGCTACGATGACTCGGACTTGCGTAATCTGCCAAAACGAGGATGCCTGATGTTCATGACGCCCGAATGTGTTGCGCCGACAGGATGCACGCTAGGTGAGGGGCCGCTCTGGAGCCCATCGGAAGGCTTCCTGTGGTGGGTGGATATCAAGCGGGCGAAACTTCACAGATTCAATCCAAGAACCGGCAATACACGACGCTATGACTTGCCCATAAAAGCCAGTACGCTTGCTCTGTATGATGGTAGCATACTTATGGCCGGTGACCGGGAAATCGGAGTCTACGACCCGTCGACCGAAGCCTATGATCGACTTGCCGTGCTGGCTGAGGAGCCGAAAACAAATCGCACGAATGACGGCGGCATCGCGCCGGACGGGTCCCTATGGTTCGGTACAATGGACGAATCCGAAAAGGAACCGAAGGGTGGCTACTACAAATTCAGCCTGGATGGGTCAGTTGACGCGCTACGCCTGCCATCGGTCCTAATTACCAATACGTTCCAATTTTCTCCAGACGGACGGAAGTTCTACACATGCGATTCTGCAGAACAGGAAATTCTGTCTTTTGATCATGATCTAGAGACCGGCAAGCTGTCCGGGCGAAAGGTTTTATCTGATACTTTCGAGCTAGCGGGCTATCCAGATGGTTCGGCCATTGATTCGGAAGGCTGTCTTTGGACCTGCCTGTGGGATGCATCTCGAGTCATTCGACTGACCCCGGATGGAGAGATTGACCGGATTATCGTTCTTGCAGCAACACGCCCAACCAGCGTGGCGTTTGGAGATGACGACTTGAAGACGCTGTTCATAACGACCGCGCGATCCGGCTTGTCCTTTCCGCAGCTGGATGCCCGACCCTTATCAGGCAGCCTGTTTGCGATTCGGGTGGATGTTCCGGGTTTGCCGCCTCGCGAATTTGGCAAACCGCTTTGAGCTCAAGCGTTCCCTTGCAGGACCTGCACAAGACACCACCTAGCCTAGACAATGCCAGCAGTGTACTTAACCGTGGACGTGGCGGCTCAAAACCGCTAACTCCCCGCTTTTCAAGAGAGAGTCGGAATGGCCGATAAGGTGAAAAAGAAACGCGTAGGTCCTATTACCTTCTTTCGGCAGGTTCGTGCCGAAGGGAACAAGGTGACGTGGACGTCCCGTCAGGAAACGATCCAGGCGACGATTTTTGTCGTTATCATGTCTATCCTGATCGCCCTTTTTCTGTTCTTAGCCGATTTCGTCATCAATTTGGCCGTTAAGGCGATAACGGGCCTCTGAGACCAGAACGGCCCGTCAACATTTCATTAGGGAGCGCGTAGGCCTCATGGCTGAAGCCAAATGGTACATTGTCCATGCTTATTCCAACTTCGAGAAGAAGGTCGCTTCGACCATTCTCGAACAAGCGGAACGCAAAGGACTGGCAGACCTGATTGAAGACATGCAGGTGCCGACCGAAGAAGTCGTCGAAGTCGCGCGCGGTAAGAAGAAGACCGTAGAGCGCCGGTACTTCCCGGGCTATGTCCTTATGAAGGCCGTCATGACGGATGATGTCTATCACCTCGTAAAAGACACGCCGAAAGTGTCAGGCTTCCTCGGCGCAGAAGGTGGCAAGAAACCCCTTCCAGTTCGCCAGCGTGAAGTTGATCGCATTCTTGGCTCCTCTACCGATTCAGCTGCCGAGCGTCCGCGTCCGCAGATTTCCTTCGAAATCGGCGAACAGGTTCAGGTCAACGATGGCCCGTTTCAGGGCTTTGAAGGTTCTGTTGAAGAAATCGATGAGGAAAACGGTCGCCTCAAGGTCACGGTTTCCATTTTCGGCCGCGGAACACCGGTCGATCTCGAGTTCGAGCAAGTCGCTAAAGTCTGATTTGCCAGACGAATCAGGTAGAGCGCAGTTCGCTACCGGGTTTTGCTTGAAACAAAACGAATTGAGCGGTATTTCCCGCTCATCGTGCCGCCTTAGCTCAGTTGGTTAGAGCACTAGATTGTGGATCTAGGGGTCCCCCGTTCGAGCCGGGGAGGCGGTACCATTTTTTTCTTGTCAATTGTTCCCGACCATTGAAAACATTGGCAATTTGCAAGTTCCAAAAGTTTGACGAGTCGGCAACAATCTGTTGCAATTGGGTCGCGGTTATAAAAAATGCCGCTGTTCAACTGATACGCGACTCTAATAGGGCTCGAAGTATCTGATAAATGAGTTTATTCAGGAACCATACGTGGTTTGACCCGTATGAACCTGCGGCCGAGGACAATCCCGTCATTCGGCACACAAAAGGGGATTGAGTATGAAGAAAACTCTTATGTGCGCGACAGCCGCGGCCGCATTTGCGTCTGCCGGCTTTGTCGCACATGCTGAGGACGGGTGGTACGCCCGCGCCGACGCAACTTACGGATTTTCGGGCCAATTCGACCATGATCCTGCCGACCGCGATGTCGTCGGTACGATGGGCGGTACGTCCGACGCTGATGAAACCATCGGTTTCGATCTCGGTCTTGGTTACGGCTTTGACAACGGCTTCCGCCTTGAAGGTGTCGGCGGCTATGGCGATGACGACCTGAGCGTTCCGGCTGCTTCCTACAATGGCGCTCCATCCGGTGCGGTTCCAGCCACAGCTGGTAACCTGCAGACCATGGAACTCATGCTGAACGGCATTTACGACTTCAACCGCGAAGGCGAGATCCAGCCCTATGTCGGCTTGGGTCTTGGTGTCCTGCGCGCGAATGCCAAAGCGAATAACCTTGTTTTCACCAACGGTACCGACGTTTCCGCTGCTAACGGTTTCTCCGACAGCGACACGGGCTTTGCTTACCAGGGTCTGCTTGGCCTCGGTTACAAAGTATCTGATCAGCTGACGCTGGATCTGGGCTATCGCTACAAAGTTGCTGAAGGTCTTGACTTCGGTGGCGTTCATGGCGGCCCGAACTATGATGCCGATTACGAGGCTCACCTGGCAACTGTAGGCATGCGTTTCGCATTTGGTGCACCGCCACCACCGCCTCCGCCACCGCCGCCACCACCGCCACCACCACCTCCACCTCCACCTCCACCACCGCCTCCGCCACCGCCGCCACCACCGACGACGACGACGGATGCCCCTGAAGTTGTGTGCTCCAGCCTCAACCAGGAATTCGTGGTGTATTTCGAGTGGGATCGTGCGGATCTGACGAGCCAGGCGGCTGCCGTTATCGACCAAGCGGTCGCTAACATTAATGGCGAAGCCGGTTGTGCACCGAACACTGTTTCGATCGCAGGCCACACGGATACGTCCGGTGCAAGCGCATACAACCAGCGCCTGTCCCAGCGTCGTGCTGACATCGTGGCAAGTGCGCTCGCTTCCCGTGGTATCGATTCGTCGATCATCACCGAAGAAGCCAAGGGCGAAACGGATCTTGCAAAAGCGACCCGCGATGGTGTTCGTGAGCCTCTGAACCGTCGTTCGGAAGTTGTGATCACTGTTCAGTAGTCACTGACACTTTCATCAAACGGCCCGGCAGTTATCTGCCGGGCCGTTTTTGTATGGGGCCGTGTTGATCCCACTTGCCGGGCCTAGTTTCCTGTGAAACCAAGAGACCATGGATACATTGCAATCACTCAGCCGCGAAGATGAAGCCGCGCGTGAGCGTCTCAATAGCGCGAGCGAAGACATGGTGCAGCGCACCTGTAGTTGGTCTGACATCAATACGGGTAGCTGGAACACAGCAGGTCTTAAAAGCTTCGCGCCTGTTCTGGCCGGAGCATTTTCAGAACTGCAGGCCCATATTGATGTCATCGAAACTGAGGGTTTCGAAGCCGTGGCCGATAGCGGCAAGACGGAAGTTCAAATGACAGGACCTGTCATTGAAGTCACCGCGCGGCCAGAAGCTGACGTACAGGTCATCATGTCCGGGCACTATGACACGGTGTTTCCGGAAGACACTTTCGAGGGGGTGACCGACTTGGGGGATGGGCGTCTCAATGGTCCCGGCATGGCGGACATGAAGGGTGGCCTGTGCGTGATGTTGGAAGCGCTGAAAGCGTTTGAAGCCGGATCTTTGCGAGACCGACTAGGATACAAGATCGTTCTGACGCCGGATGAAGAAATCGGAAATTTTGCGAGTGCTGAATATCTGACCCGGGCCGCCAAGTCCGGTGCGATGATCGGTATGACGTATGAACCCGCTATGGAGACCGGCGCCATGTCGGGCGGCCGCAAGGGGTCGGCTGTTTTTGACATCGTGCTGCACGGTAAAGCGGCGCATGCTGGCCGCGCGAAAGAAGAGGGGCGCAGCGCGATAGAGGCAGCAGCCGAATTGGTGCTCGGGCTGGAGGCGATGAATGGCACACGCGACGGTGTTACCCTGAATGTCGGCTCAATTGACGGTGGGTCCGCCGTCAATATCGTGCCAGATCTCGCAGTCGTTCGGTTTGGCGCGCGCGCGCCGGATGCAGAGAGTGCTGAGTGGGCGACGTCTGAAGTTCGCAGGCTGTTTGAACGTGCGATCGCGCGCGATGGCATCAGCGGTCATCTTCACGGGGGCTTTTACCGTCCTCCAAAACCCAGAAATGCCGCGCAGCAGGCTCTGTTCGATGCGGTACATGCGACTGGGCAGGCAATCGGCCTCGAACTGGAATTTGTCGATACGGGGGGCGTGTGCGAGGGCAACAATATCTTTGCTGCTGGCGTCCCAAATGTCGATACTCTCGGAGTTCGCGGTGGTCGCATTCATTCCAATGAAGAATATGTGGTAACGGATAGTTTTGCTGAGCGGGCGACGCTGTCAGCGCTTTTGTTGAATCGACTCGCAGATGGCCGTCTGGATGCACGCCGGATCAAATCACTCATGGGTCAGTAAAATGTCTACACCCTATGTCATGCGCCCGTCGAAGCTGGAGGATCTACCAGCTCTGATGGAACTTGCTGAACTGTCAGGCCCAGGGTTTACCAGCCTACCAGTCGACGAGAGTATTCTGGAAAAGAGACTCTCAAAGTCCGAGAAGGCGTTTGCAGGGCGTCTGGACCGGATCGAGTATGGAAAGTACCTCCTGATGATGGAGGATGCCGACACGGGCGAGGTGGTCGGATGTTCAGCGGTAAAAGCTGGGACAGGAATTGACCAGCCTTTCTTCAACTATCGGATCATCACACTGTCCCAAGCCAGCCAAGCTGCTGGCAATATGCGGTTCGACATGGATGCACTGGTGCTGACAAATGAATATGTTGGGTATACGGAAGTTGGTACGCTATTTCTGAAAGCAAATCATCGCGGGGGTGGGGCAGGTCGTCTTGCTGCGCAATCACGCTATTTGTTGATGGCAACCGACCCCACGCGTTTCGGGACCAATGTGCTCGCGGAACTCCGCGGCGTGATTGATCAGAATGGTGTTTCGCCTTTCTGGGAGTGCCTTGGTCGTCATTTCTTTCGTATGGACTTTGACGAGGCTGACCGCTTGTCTGCGACCACGGACAATCAGTTTATCTGTGACTTGATGCCGAAATACCCAATTTACGTGGACCTGTTGCCGCCAGAGGCACGTGAGGTAATTGGGCGGTGCCATTCTGAAGGCGTAGGTGCGTACAAGCTCTTGCAGTGGGAAGGCTTCGAATTCGACCGTACCGTAGACATATTTGATGGTGGACCATTGGTCGCCACGCAGAAGCGACACTTGCGGACGATACGTGAGAGCCAGGAGGTGCGTCTGGAGGTGTCAATTGATGCAGGGGCACCGGAATTCAAGCAAGGACTGGTTTCGACCGACGAGTTGCCCGACTTTCGCGTGTGCCAGGCTGCCATTGCAATGCGCGACGATCAGACTGCGGTCACGACTGCAGACACTTTTGAAAAGCTTCAGATCAAGCCTGGAGCAAGAACCCGAATCTGGGTGAGGAGTTAGTGATGAACGACGCCGTCTGGATTGACGGGAGCTGGAGGCGTGGAAGCGGAGACGTATTCCAGAATTACTGTCCAGCAACTGGTGATGTGGCTTGGGAAGGTGCTTCCGCGACGGCCGGTGACGTACATGATGCTGTAGAAAGCGCACGCCGTGCATTTCACGGATGGTCTAGAATGCCGCAAAGCGAGCGCACAGCAATCCTTGAGGCTTATGCGGACGAGATTGGCAAGCGCACCGATGCGATTGCCGAGGCCATCAGCAAGGATATGGGTAAGGCCCTCTGGGAGTCGCGCGGTGAAGCTGCGACTATGAAAGCCAAGGTGGCTGTTTCGATAGCAGCTCAGGTGGAGCGCGCAGGCGGGAAAGTCCAGGAAGCAGCATTTGGCTCCATGCACCTGACTCACCGGGCGCACGGGGTAATGGCAGTATACGGTCCATTCAATTTTCCCGGACATTTACCGAATGGACATATTGTGCCCGCGCTTTTGGCCGGCAACACGTGCGTATTCAAACCTTCCGAACTTGGGCCCAGCGTCGCTGCGATCATGGCGGATGCATTTGCTGCGGCAGGACTGCCCGCTGGCGTGCTAAACATAGTTCAGGGTGGTCGTGAGACGGGCGGAGCGTTGTTGAACGCTGATATCAACGGATTGTTATTTACGGGTTCTGCCAATACGGGCGTTTTCTTTCACAAACATTTTGCGGGTCGCCCTGAAGTCATTCTTGCGCTTGAGATGGGTGGGAATAATCCCTTGATCATATGGGACCCCGCAGACGTGGACGCCGCCGCTGACATCGCGGCTCAGTCTGCTTTTCTTACGACCGGACAGCGGTGTTCCTGTGCGCGCCGGGTGATCTTGCCGGAAGGGGCGTTCGGAGACGCTGTGATTGAGGCCATTGTAGCCCGTGCCAAGGGGTTAAAAATCGGAGCGTGGGATGAAGACGATATCTTCATGGGGCCACTCGTTTCCGAGCAAGCCGCCACAAATGCAGTCGAATTCCAGATGATGCTGTCCAAGAAAGGTGGGCAAAGCCTGCGCCGCCTGAAACGGATGGATCGGGGCGGCGGTTTTGTGACTGCAGGTGTGATTGACGTCACGAATGCCACGGACATCCCGGATGAAGAATTGTTTGGTCCATTGATGCAGATTATTCGTGTACCCGACTTCAATAGTGCTCTGGAACGTGCAAATGCAACACGCTACGGCCTGTCAGGCGGATTAATCAGCGACGATGATGCGCTGTGGATCCAGGCGCATTCGGAAATGCGGGCAGGTATACTCAATCGGAATCGCCCGACTGCCGGTGCCAGCGGCGCGATGCCTTTTGGTGGGCCCGGTCTCTCAGGAAATTTCCGTCCGGGTGCCTACTATGCTGCAGATTACAGTGCCTGGCCACAAGCCAGCCAGGTATCTCAGACTGCCACGCGGATGACCGCGCAAGGTTTCCCAAAGTAGAACAGAACGAAGGATTGTGAGCGTGGCGCACGAAGTAAACTTCGACGGACTGATCGGACCCAGTCATAATTACGGAGGTCTGTCTGACGGAAATCTTGCGAGCGCGGCGAATGCGGGTGATATAGCCAATCCGCGAGAGGCCGCCTTGCAGGGTCTGGAAAAGATGCGGATGCTGATCGCACACGGTCTTGTTCAGGGTGTGCTTCCGCCTCTGCCACGACCGAACTTTGATCTTCTCGTCTCGGCGGGCTTCGGAGGAACGGATGCTCAGATCATTGAAGCGGCTTCGAGAACGGCGCCCGGACTGCTGAAGGCAGCGTATTCAGCCTCGAGCATGTGGTCCGCCAATGCCGCAACTGTCTCGCCTTCGGCAGATACGAGAGACGGCCGATTGCATCTGACGACGGCGAACTTGTCGACCATGCTGCACCGCGCGCAGGAACATCCGGACACGACCGCGAGTCTGATCTCGATCTTTTCAAATGATGAGAAGTTTGCGGTCCATGGTGCGCTTCCCATGCATCCAGATTTTTCGGATGAAGGCGCAGCCAACCATGTCCGCCTATGTTCGTCTCATGGGGAAGAGGGGGTAGAACTATTCGTCTATGGCCGCGAAGCAGGTGAAAGTACGATCGGGTTCCCATCGCGTCAGTCAAAGTTGGCGAGTGAATCGGTCGCCCGTGGGCACGGGCTCAAATCCAATCGTTGTGTCTTCATTCGGCAGTCCCGTGCGGCAATCGACGCCGGAGCGTTCCACAATGATGTCGTATCGGTCGGTGCGTTGGATACACTGTTCTTCCATGAACTTGCATTCGAGGACAGAAATGGCGCGCTGGATGCTATTCGACGCGCGTCTTCCGGCCTGTTTGACTTCAAGCCCGTGATGGTTCCACTTGCAGAAGTACCCATTGAGGACGCCATTCGCGCCTATCTTTTTAATTCTCAGCTCTTGAAGATGCCCGAAGAAGATCGCCTCGTGCTGGTCGCGCCTACAGAAACGGAAAATACTGAATCGACGCGCGCCTATTGCGAACGCCTTGTCGAAAGCAATGGACCAATCGGGAAGGTTATCTACGCCGACGTCCGACAATCCATGCGGAATGGCGGCGGTCCAGCCTGTCTCAGACTTCGGGTTGTCATGACCGATGATGAGATCGATGCCTGTCACCAGGGCGTGTTGATGGATGAGGAAACCATCGACGAGTTGCAGGAGGTTGTCCGACGAACTTATCGGGACCGTTTGGCCCCTGCGGATCTGGCCGATCCCTTGTTCGCAAATGAGTGTCGAGAAGCCCGGGAGGCCTTGTTGGGTGTGCTTGATCTGGAAGGGCTCTGCTAGTGATCCGAGTTTATGAGTATTGGCGGTCTTCGGCGTCCTATCGGCTGCGAATTGCGCTGAATCTGAAGGGCGCCTCATACGATACCATTCAGGTCAACATCGCTCCGGGTGCAGATGAGCAGCTTGGTGACGCTTATCGTGGAGTGAATCCGCAAATGCGCGTGCCGGCCATTGAGGTCAATGGGCAAATCATCGGCCAGTCCATGGCAATACTGGAGTGGATCGAAGAAGCATTGCCGGGACCATCCCTTCTGCCGACAGATCCGATCGAGCGTCTCGAGGTCCGCGCATTTGCCGACACGATTGCCTGCGACATCCACCCATTGAACAACTTGTCGGTGTTAAAAGAGTTGAGGGTCAATTATGGCGCTGATGATGCGGGTGTACGCGCATGGTATCATGACTGGATCCGGCGGGGCTTCGATGCCCTGGAATTGCAGGCCGCAAAGCGGACGCCGAAAGCCTTTCTCTTTGGCGAAACGCCCGGGCTCGCGGAAATCACGCTCATTCCGCAGATTTACAATGCCCAGCGATACGACATGAATTTGTCAGCATATCCGGCCTTGATGGCAATGGCGGAGAAGTGCCTGGCATTGCCAGCCTTCAAGAAGGCTGTTCCTGTAAAGCCTGAAGCCTAGTTCTCTTCACCATCGCGTTCATCATCGGTCTCACCGGGACGGCGAATGTCGACGATCTCGACCTCCTCGAAGTCACCGAGAGGCTCTGCCATCTTGCCGACATTCTCGTCGAGCCAGGTTGGAAATGATGCAATGAGGTCACCGCCGGGTGTGCCTTCGCTTGTCAAAATCCAGAGACCTTTTTTCTTGTGCGCCGGCACGACAATTTGGCAGCTCGCCGCATCGTTCAGGCGATCGCTGCAATAGGGAAGCGGTTCATCGACAGATGCAGGTTCGCCTGAAACAGCCAACGGGGGAATGCCATCCTTGGTGTCTGAAATGGACAGAAAGCCGCCGAAGCGTTCCCGCAGGGACGAGTCTTGTTCCAGGCGGGCAAGGATAGATTCCGGCAATGGGCGGTCATGAGCAATGACCAAGGCACGACCACGATTGTCGCGTCGGAGATAGGACTCGAAAGCGCGGGTCAGGTCGTCATGGGTCGCATTGTCTCGATAGAGGGGGGCATAGACCTCACCAACCAATCCGAGGTGGTCTTTCAGTGACTGGGCCTGACGACGCCCTCTGAGTTCACGTTTCTGCAACTCCGATTGCGTGGTGCCCTTGAGGGCCGAATCTTCACTGACGAGGAACACGTCGACGCCCCAACCATCCACCCAGACAGGAGCAGTTTCTTCCACGGGGAGGGCAGACCAGCTTGAATCTTCTGCATATTTCAGAGGATCCAGTTCAAGTTGAGGGCGCGGCGAGATGAAGGTGTTCCAAACCCAAGGACCAGCGCCAATGGCTAGCACTGCCGCAATTGCGATCAATACAGTGAAACGTTTCATCTGCTATTCCTGATATGAAGTTTGTTCTGTGTGAAACAGGTCAGTCGGTCTGCAGGCCAGAATAGCCCGGTTGATCGACAGACAACTGGTCAATTGTGGTGGTTTTGAGGTGTTCCAACAAACCAGGTGTGGTCAGATCCATGTCGCCGCGTTGCAGCAGGGTGCAAAGCTGTTCATTCAGGTCGCGAGCGGATGCGGTGGAGTCTGCATTGAGTAGAGCCGCAAGTCGTTGCCGCTCGGCTGCTTCAGCGCTTGGCCGGATATCCAATTCTCTGAGAACAGTCGCGAGAACATTCGAGGCGACCCGCGCATGAAAAGCTGCGTGCCCCGTCAATGAGGGCATGGCGGTTTCGTCAATAAAGGCTTTCACCGCCGTGATCATCTCTTTCTGGGAAGGCGCGTCGTGCATTAATCAGGCCCTTTTCTCGAGCAGATTGATCAAATCAATCTCGGTTTCGGACACGCGTCGCCCAATGGCCGCACGTTCCACGCTTGGATCGGCGCCAGACCGGAAGGCTTCGTACATGATCATGCACATGATGCCCCATTTCAGACTTCCGAGGATTTCCCACCAGTCGATCTCCTCGGTGGAAAAAGTACGACCGCCCGCAGTCTGATAAGTCTTCAACAGCTCATCCAGGTCTCCAAAACCGCCAACGCGGTTCTTTGAATAACCAAAGCGCCATGAATTGACGCAGAGCCAGGCAATGTCTTCGCGGGGATCACCAAGATGAGCGAGTTCCCAATCCAGTACGGCGGCAAGCCCCGTCTCATCGACGATCAGATTTCCAAGTCGGAAATCGCCATGTACGAGAACCGGGGGGACCGCGTCCGGTCGATTCGATTTCAGCCAGGCAATGGCAAGCTCGAATGCCGGGCGAGGAAGGTTGAAGTCGCGATAGATGGTTTCGTATTTCGCAAGTTGGTCCAGGCCGCCACTCTTGGGCAAATCCGGCAAAGCTTCCGGAGGAATTTGGTGAATGGCGGCGAGCGCTTGGCCACACTGCTCTGTCAGTCTTCCGCGAGCGGCCGAGTAGATGTCATCTCGCAGAATCTTGCGGGCGATGGTCTGTCCCGGAATACGGTTCATCAGGAACGCTTCGCCAATATCGCTGTCAGGCTCGAATACCTGAACCACTTTCGGAGCAGGAACCTCTCCCTCAGCACAGGAGAGCAACTTCGCCTCAGTGCCCAAGCCGATGGCTTCGGAGTTGCGGGCAACGCTGACACCGCCCGGTACGCGGCGCAAAATCAGGTCGACAACTTTGCCGCCCTGTTCAACATCCAGGCTCCAGGTCTCTTGACTGGCACCTCCTGACAGGCGAACCAGCCGTTCAACGGTCGCGTCAGCGCCGTAAAATTGCCCGGCCCATGCCTGTAAACCCTTTAGAATCTGATCTTGGCTACCCATCTTGTCACAATTGCGCGGAACACCCATCCCGCCAAGGCGTAACGCCAAGTCACCCCTGACCGGACGCCGAAGGAAACTATTGATGCCGAAGTCGAAAAAGAGAGATTACGGACTTCTTCCTACGGAGCCGCCCCCACGAGTCAGCCTGTTCGGCTGGCTCAGGGGGCGCTTCTTTGCAGGCATGTTCATCGCCTTGCCAGTCGTCGTGACATTCCTGATTCTGCAATTCTTGATCAGTGAAATCGACAAGCGCGTTGTGCCCTTACTGCCGGCGGCACTGAAACCTGAAACTTATCTGAATTACGCAGTTCCCGGTTTCGGACTGATCGTGCTCATCGTGTTTCTTACCGTGCTGGGCGGCATTGCGACGAATCTCATCGGTCGTTCCGTCATCAGTCTGGCTGATCGCATTCTGACCCGTGTTCCCTTCGTCCGTTCGGTCTATTCGGCGTTCAAGCAACTGGTTGAAGTCTTTGCGAGTAACAATACCGAACAGTTCAGCGAGTGTGTTCTGATCGAGTACCCGAAGAAGGGCACCTGGTGTCTTGGGTTCGTGTCGAGCCCTGCGAAGGGCGAGCTGAAAACGGTTCTTGGGCCCGCATTCATTGGAGTATTCGTGCCGACGACTCCGAATCCCACGTCGGGCTTCTTGATGTATGTGGAATCGAGCGAAGTCGTACGCCTCGACATGACGGTTGAGGAGGGCGCTAAAATGATCCTTTCGGCCGGTCTGGTGGTTCCCGAGCATCTGCCGATCAAAGAGGGCGATGCACCATCGACTCAATCTACTCCGTCGCCGGAGCCTGAATCCGGGGCGTAAGGAGTTCCCGAACGAGCCGAAGTGCCTGGCCCCGTTCACCAGAAAGCTGGGGATCGCGACTTACGATGGCTTCGGCGTCCTTTTTTGCGATTTCGAGCAGCGGGGCGTGTCGCGCTAGATCGAGTACCCGATAATCTGTGGCCCCAGCCTGTTTCAAGCCCAGCATATCGCCGGGGCCACGAAGTTTGAAATCCGCTTCAGCAATTTCAAACCCGTCCTCTGTGCGCCGGAGCGTGTCGAGCCGCTCATGCGCTGTTTCGCCCAAAGGCGGCCTGTAGAGCAACAGGCAATAGGATGGACGATCACCCCGACCGACGCGACCTCGCAACTGATGGAGTTGGGCGAGGCCAAACCCCTCTGCGCGCTCGATCACCATGATCGTGGCTTCTGGCACATCGACGCCTACTTCGATCACCGTTGTTGCGACCAATAACCTGGTACGCCCTGCGCGGAAATCTTCCAGTGCGGCGTCTTTCTCTGCAGGCTTGAGGCGACCATGGACAAGCCCCACAGCCACATTCAATTGGTCGGTCAGAGCCGCATGACGGCCAACGGCAGTGGAGTCATCGTCGTCGACATCAACCTTGGGGCATACCCAGAAAGCGCGCTCGCCCCGACGCAACGCCCGACTCACGGCATCTACTACCTCATCCAGACGTGTGTCTGGGATCGCACGGGTTTCGACGGGGACGCGGCCGGGTGGCTTTTCATCCAGTATCGACACGTCAAGATCTCCGTGAACCGCCTGTGCCAAGGTTCGAGGGATCGGTGTCGCGCTCATGACAAGCATGTGCGGACTGAGGGCCTTTCCAGCGAGGCGCATGCGGTCAGCCACGCCAAAGCGGTGCTGTTCGTCGACGATGACCAGACCCAGATTGCGGAATGCGACGGACTGCTGGAAGAGGGCGTGGGTGCCAGAAACGACGTGGATGCTCCCGTCGGCCAGTCCCATCAATATGCTTTCGCGCGTCGATGCCTTGTCTCGCCCCGTCAACGCGGCGACGGTGTAACCTAGCGGTGATAGAAGTCGATCCATGGTTTCATATTGCTGACGGGCCAAGACTTCCGTGGGAGACATGAATGCCGTCTGGAAACCAGCGCTCGCAGCTTGAACCGCGGCCATCGCACTGACCAGCGTTTTGCCCGCGCCAACATCACCCTGAAGCATCCTGCGCATGGGGGAGGTGGACGACATGTCGGCGGCGATCTGTTCGAATGCACGCGTCTGGGCGCCGGTCGGCTTGTAGGGGAGCGCGCGCAAGAGTGCTTGGTGAGATTCAGCACTCACCGGGACAGAGGGCGCCGCTCTTTTGGCGCGGCTTGCGCGAGCCAGCGCAAATGCTGATTCACGCGCAAGCGCTTCGTCATATGCCAATCGCTCGCGCGCCCTTTCAAACAGTTCGGGATCATACTCTATCGGTGCATGAAGGCAGCTCAGGGCCGCTTTGAAGCTCAACCAACCTCGCGCCTTGACCAAGTCGGGATCCGCCCATTCCGGTAAATCATCGGCGATATGATCCAGCGCTTGAACGGCGAAGCTGTGAACACGTTTGTTCGTCAAACCCGCTGTAAGACCATAGATGGGTTCGACAGCAGGAGGCATTGGGCCTTTGGCGGGATCAACAATGTGATCGGGATGGGTCATCTGGCGCTCGCCATTGAACTCTTCGACCATTCCAGATACGACACGCTCCTTGCCGATCGGAAATTGGCCTTGCAGCCATCTGCCGTCAGCCCGGAAAAAGGCAAGTGTGAGAAATCCGGTGCCATCGTACAGAACGATCTTGTGCGGAGATCGATCAGAATAGGGTGCGTTATAAGCATGTACTTCGCCGCGAAGGGTCGAGACCTCGCCGATCACCGCATCATCAATGTATTCTTTTACCCGACGATCCACCCAGCGCTCCGGCAAATGAAGCAACAATTCCCAAATACTGTCGCCACCTGTCAGGCGCTCCAGCACAGGCTTCAGCTTCGGGCCGACACCAGACAAACTGTCCAGGCCCTCAAACAAAGGAAAGAGTCGTTCGTCCCGCATCCCAACCAGACTATGCGCGCGCGGTGCGCTGCACAATCGCCGCTGTTTATTCCAGCTGCGCGTTCTATATGGTTTGGCAAATCAAAGGAGCCGAAGAATGGAAGCACGTCGCCGAAAACTCAAATTCAGGGCCTGGCGACGCGGATTCCGGGAAATGGACCTTCTCATGGGTTCGTTCGCAGATGCGCATATTGGTTCGTTCGGTGAATCAGAACTTGATGAATTCGAGGGTCTGCTCGGAGTTCCGGATTGGGAGGTCTATGCGTGGCTGATTGGCCAAAAGCCTGTGCCTGAGACTCATCGCGGTCCCGTGCTGGACCAACTCATCGCATTCCGATACGCCGCCCAAGGCGGTTAAGTCAGCCTTTCTTCCCATTTCTGTCGAATACATCGTGCCCATGACTCCTGTAGAGCTATTGAAATCCCTCAGCGGTCCGGCCGCCCTCTCTGGTGCGCCGTTTGGTGCAGACCTGATTGCCTTTTGTGCCGCATTACAGAAGCGCGGCGGGGCGGGAGTTTATGTCGCCCGTGATGACAAGACAGCGGCCACAGCGCGGCGGGTGGCGCAGTTTGCCGAGCCCCGTCTGGAGCAGGTCGACCTGCCAAGTTGGGACACGCTGCCCTATGATCGGGTCAGCCCGACAGCGGGAGTTTCCGCTCGCCGATGCGCCGCACTTGCGCGGTTATCTCGCTATGACCCGGAGCAGGGTCCAATCCTGGTGGTCACCACCGCATCGTCGCTGGTTCAGCGGGTGCCTCCTGTTAGCGTGCTACGCCGGTCTTCATTCGCGGTCACGCTCGGCCAGTCCGTGAACCAGAAAGAACTTACCGAGTATCTTGCCGTAAATGGCTATTTGCGATCAAGCACCGTGCGCGAGCATGGGGAGTTCGCGATTCGGGGCGGGATCATCGATATTTTCCCGCCGACCTCTCCTGAACCGTATCGTCTCGACTTTTTCGGCGACACATTGGAAACCCTCCGCACCTTCGACACCGAAACGCAGCGGTCTACAGGGGATGCGAAAAGCGTCGCCTTTGCACCGGTCAGCGAAATCCTGTTTGACGATGATGTGCTGGCGCGGTTTCGCGAGAAGTACCTGGCCGCGTTCGGACCGCCTTCGGGCGACCCGGCTTATGAAGCCGCGCGCGCATCCATCCGGCGGCAGGGCGTGGAAGGCTGGCTGCCATTGTTTCATGACCACCTGGAAACAGTATTCGACTATGTGGGCTCAGACCCGCTTATAGGCATGGGCCATCTCGCCGGTGAAGCGTCCGCAGAACGCCTGTCGCAAGCTGAAGACTATCATGCCGCCCGTTTGGAGGCGGGTGAAGGAGATGTACGACAGGCGAAAGTGTTGCCGCCGGATTCGCTTTACCTGACTCCAAGGGAATTGGAGGCCGGGCTCGCTTCGCGAGCCACCGCACGTTTCTATCCATCCGAACCCAGCGCCGAAGCATTTGACCTGGGAGGCCGTGCTGGCCGTGATTTCGCCCCGGAACGCCTGCACGCAGACATCAATGTATTCGAAGCGGCGATTGCTCATGCCAAGCGTCTCCAATCTGACGGTCGCCCGGTTGTGTTTGCGGCATGGTCGGTTGGTTCAGCAGATCGCCTGATCAATGTCATGGCGGATCACGGCCTGACAGACTTGGCATTGGTGCATTCTCTCGACGCGGCAAAGAAGACTGACTTCACGGTTGTGGAAATCCCTCTGGAGTCAGGGTTCGAGACGCCGGACGTGGCTTTGATCTCGGAAGCCGACATTCTGGGCGACAGGCTGGCCGGGCCTAGGCGTAAGCGGAAGACAGCGAATTTCATATCAGATGCCGCCGCACTCAATCCTGGCGACCTGATCGTGCATATTGATCATGGGGTGGGGCGCTATGTAGGCCTCAAGACGCTGGACCTTACCGGCGCGCCGCATGACTGCCTTCATCTGGAATATGCGGGCGGTGACACAATATTCCTCCCGGTAGAGAATATTGACCTGATCAGCCGGTACGGAGCAGAGGATTCGGAAAACCAACTCGACCGTCTCGGTGGGGCAGGCTGGCAAACGCGGAAAGCCAAAGCCAAGAAGCGCATTCTCGAAATGGCGGCCGAGCTAATGCATATCGCCGCCGCCCGTGAGTTGAAACGTGCAGATGCCGTCAATGCCGGGCAGGGCCTGTATGAAGAATTCGCAGCACGCTTCCCCTATGAAGAAACTGATGATCAGTTGAATGCGATTGAAGATGTCATTGGCGATCTCGCGTCAGGCAAGCCAATGGATCGACTGGTTTGTGGCGATGTCGGTTTCGGCAAGACGGAAGTCGCATTGCGCGGTGCGTTTGTTGCAGCGATGAGCGGCAAGCAGGTCGCGGTGATTGCGCCGACTACGCTGCTCGCGCGTCAGCACTACAAGACATTTGCTGAGCGCTTTGCAGGTTGGCCTTTGAAGGTTCGCCAATTGTCACGACTTGTCGGTGCGAAAGAGGCTGCGGAAACGCGCGAGGGGATTGCGGATGGCAGTGTAGATGTGGTGGTGGGCACACACGCAGTGCTCACAAAGACTATTGAGTTCAAGCGCCTCGGTCTGTTGGTAGTGGATGAAGAGCAGCGCTTCGGTGTAAAGCACAAAGAACGACTCAAAGAGTTGAAAGCCGACGTTCACGTCCTAACGCTGTCGGCCACACCTATTCCGCGTACGTTGCAAATGGCACTTACAGGAATTCGCGATCTGTCGATCATCGCTACGCCGCCGGTCGACCGCCTGTCAGTGCGGACTTACATCACTGAAGAAGACACGGTTACTCTGAGGGAGGCCTTGCTTCGCGAGAAGTATCGTGGCGGACAGGCCTTCTTCGTGGCGCCGCGCATTCAGGACCTGGACAAGCTGGAACGCTTCCTTCACGACAATGTGCCTGAGGTTTCCTATATCGTTGCCCACGGCCAGATGGCAGCAGGCGAACTCGAAGACATCATGACAGCCTTCTATGAGGGCAAGTATGACGTGCTGCTTTCGACGACGATTGTTGAAAGCGGACTGGACATACCGCGTGCCAACACATTGATCATACACCGGGCCGACATGTTCGGCCTTGCTCAACTGTATCAGTTGCGCGGTCGGGTCGGCCGATCGAAGCTGCGCGCCTATGCCTATTTCACGACGCCGCGCGACAAGGTGATTACCGAGACGGCTGACCGCCGTTTGAAAATCCTGCAGTCGCTGGACTCTCTGGGCGCGGGCTTCCAGCTAGCCAGCCATGACCTGGACATGCGCGGATCTGGAAACCTTCTTGGCGACCAGCAATCTGGTCATGTGAAGGAAGTTGGCGTGGAACTCTACCAGTCCATGCTGGAAGATGCCGTCAATGCGCTTAAGGCCGGAGCGAGAGATGACGAAGACTTTGCGGATGACTGGTCGCCGCAGATCAATACCGGAGCGGCCGTGCTGATTCCGGAAAGCTATGTAGAAGATCTGAACATCCGGCTTTCCCTGTATCGACGCCTGTCTGAGATTTCGACAGCTGCGGAGCGCGAGTCCTTCGCCGCTGAACTGATTGACCGGTTTGGTCCGTTGCCGGATGAGACGAGGCAGTTGCTCGAAGTCACCGCAATCAAGGTACAGTGCAAAGTTTTGGGTATCTCCAAACTGGATGCCGGGCAGAAGGGCGCGGTCTTTGCCTTCCGCGAAGATACGGTACTCGATCCTGCGCGTTTGCTGGACGTTGTACGCAGTCGGCCGTCCCAGTTGCGGATCAGACCGGACTCCAAATTGGTTCACTCAGGACTTGGCGGCACACCCGAACAGCGTTTGTCGGGAATTCGTGGCTTTCTGAAAGAGCTCGAGGCTGCGGCTGGCCTGGTTCCGGCCTAGGCGGTTCTGGCTTTTTGGTAGACACCTGACCGAGCTTCAGACAACAGTCTGCGAGCGTCATGATAAGCGCGCTTTTCGGTAATGCGCCAGCCAAGACGTGCTGCAAGGTCTGGTGCCACCGCTTCCAACTCTCGAAACAAGCGTTCGCAGATTTGGACAGCACCTTTGTAGCCTGTCGCGGACAAGCTGATGGCAAACGTGTCCGGGTCGATGGTCACAGGTAGGTCTGTTTCTCGCATGTTTGACAGGACTACATTGGCGACGAGTTTTTTCTGGCGATGTGCAAGGCGATCATGTTGCGGATCGCAAATGACCAGAAGAGACAGCGGATCCCCTCGGTCTGCTGAAAGCTCGATCTGGTTCTGAAGATGCGCCTCAAAAAAGGTCTGGGAAAAGAGACCGGTTTCTGAATGGCAAATTGCTGACATGGACATGTTGTCTTTGACTTTAAGCGATTGCACTGCGGCACGTCGACCGTAGGCGTCGACATGAGCCGCCAGATCATGGGCGGGCGTGCAGGGTTCGAACACGTGAGACATGTATCGAATGATAGTTTCCAAACTATGCGAGGGTTCTGTGCCTTCACTGAGTAATCCGAGCAGAGGCGTATGTTCAAAATGCTCAATGGAAGCCGTCACCCAGTTGGCGAGCTTATGCAGGCTTCGAGGTTCCGACGGGATATCGAGCAAGATGGCTGCAAAGGCTCTTTGCCTGACATAGTCTGCCGCAGTATGGGCACTGAAGACAGCCGTGACGGTAATTCCGCGTTCGCCGAGCGCAGCCTGCAATGCAAGAAAGCGTGTAGACCCATCTCCGAGATAGAGGAGGTCCGGCACCGTCTCAGCGGAGGGCTCGGGCAATGTCACTCCGAAAGTAGCAGCCGTTTCCCGGCGCAAGCGCAATTCCGACATGCGGGCGCTGCGCCGTGTGATGGCGTCGAGCCTCCCTCTCAGGACGGATAAATCGCGGTCACGCGGGATGAAGACAGCATTGGCAAAATGACCCGCAAAGACGGGGTCACCCAAAATTAGGGTCGGTCGAAGTGATTGGCCAAAGTCGTCGATAAACTGGCCCAACGTGTCCTTGTCGAGGCTTTGGGTATCTACGAGCAGTGCCTCAGATGATGAGTGTGAAATCGGTAAGTCTGCCCCGAACGGGCGCATGCGACCCGACCGGAGGCGTGACAGGATCATCTCCAGACGCGCACCTGCAGCCAATACTTCTATCGGTGGGTCAAGGTATGCGAGGTGGTTCATATGGCTCGTAAGGATTGTGTCGGGCGACGTTGCGGTACCCCTTCCTTTTGAGCCGCGCCGGCTTAATGATCCGCTAAATTGACCCGGTGAGACAAAAATAAAAGGTAGGATATGTCATGGCTCAAGGACCGTTGAATGGCGTTCGGATTGTAGAGTTCGCAGGTATTGGACCTGGACCCTTTTGCGGCATGCTGTTGTCTGATCTTGGCGCAGATGTGATTCGGATTGATCGGAAGGGTGATGGTCGCCCTGGCCGCGCAGCTGATGTGATGAGCCGGGGGCGCCGGTCCATCGGACTCAACCTGAAAGATACTGCTGATGTCGAAACTGCGTTGAAGCTGATCGAGAAAGCTGATGGGCTGATCGAGGGTTTCCGACCCGGCGTCATGGAGCGCAACGGTCTCGGGCCTGATGTCGCGCTCGCCCGCAATCCGAAGCTGGTTTACGGGCGCATGACGGGATGGGGACAGACCGGCGCGCTGTCGCATGCTGCGGGACATGACCTCAACTATATCGCCATTACAGGTGCACTTCATGCGATGGGCGATGGCGACGGTCGCCCGCGTCCGCCGCTCAATCTGGTTGGCGACTATGGAGGCGGCGCGCTCTATTTGGCGATGGGCCTGCTGGCTGGCCTCGTGAATGTGAAAAATGGCGGCGAAGGCCAAGTTATTGATGTGGCGATGTCTGATGGTGCGGCTTCACTGGCGACCATGTTCTACGGAATGAAAGCGATGGGTCTCTGGACTGATGACAGAGAGGCAAACCTTCTCGATGGCGGAGCGCATTTCTATGACACGTATGAGTGCAGCGATGGCAAATGGGTATCGATCGGATCGATCGAGCCACAATTTTACGCTCTGCTACTGGAAAAAGCGGGTCTGACCGATCCCGGCTTTCAAGCTCAAATGGACCGCTCGAAGTGGCCTGATCTGAAGCAAAAGATCATGGCGGTGTTCAAGACCAAAACGCGCGATGAGTGGTGTGAGATAATGGAAGGCACTGACATCTGTTTTGCGCCAGTCCTCTCCATGTCAGAAGCGCCATCCCATAAGCACAATGTGGACCGTCAGACGTTTGTGGAGATCGAGGGAGTGGTTCAGCCTGCGCCCGCACCGCGATTCTCCGCGACGCCCGGGGCCATCCAGGGGCGGCCAGCTGGATTGGGGGAACATTCTGGTGAGATCCTCAAAGATTGGGGAATTCAATAGACCGAGTTCGCCTCACAGATGAATGGGAGACAACCGGACGAACTGCAAACCGTTCAGGTTGACCCTGCTAGTGAATGTCTTGTTGGGCACAGGTCTTGGGCAATTTGTCTGGACGTCTGCTCAACGTCCTTCTTGCTGAACTTGGTCGTCCCGCGGGACGACCATTTTTCTTGCGCCAGGTGGCATTGTCCTTACGCTTGCGAAAAAAGCATCAAGAAGAACGAGGCGTCATGAAACATCTTCCCTATATTCTGCCCGCTCTGCTGCTGGGGGCCTGTGGCGCGGACATCCAACCGGAAGAACCGGCCACACCGCGCGAAATTCATGAACGCGTTCTTGTGATGGATTCGCATCTGGACACGCCTGCGAATTTCTCAAAACCGGATTTCGATATTCTCGCTGACAACCCTTCGCGAATTGGACAAGTTCAAGTCGACCTGCCCAAAATGGAGCGAGGGGGGCTTGATGGCGGGTTCTGGGTGATCTTCACTCCGCAGGGGCCTTTGGATGAAGCGTCGTATGAGGCGGCGAAACAGGCAGCGTTCACACGATCAGACGATATCCTCGCAATGGTCGAGGCTCATCCGGACGCATTCGAACTGGCCTACACGGCTGATGATGCTGAGCGCATCGTTGCGGAGGGCAAGCGGATCGTCTTCCAGTCGATCGAGAACAGCTACCCGTTTGGCACTGACCTGACCGTGCTTGAGGATTTTTATGAACGCGGTGTGCGACTCGTTGGGCCGGTGCATTTCCGGGACAACCAATTTGCGGACAGCGCCACAGATTTGTCAGCGACGGACCTCGGTGGGCTAACTCCGCTTGGAGAAGAATTGGTTCGGGAGGCCAATCGGCTCGGCATGATGGTTGATGGCTCGCATGCTGCCGACTCGGCCGTTGAGGACATCATGGAAATCTCCACGACTCCGATCGTGCTGTCACATTCCGGCGTGAAAGCCCTGTACGACCATCCCCGGAACATTCCGGATGATCTGTTGCGGCGTGTCGCGGAAAACGGCGGCGTTATCCAGATGAATGCCCTTGGATCATATATCGAGAATCTCGAGTCCCCTGCAGAACGCACGACCGCGCTGGAAGAACTGGCTGCCTCGTATGAGGGACGTTCGCCTTTCGACCTTACCGACGAAGAGCGCAAGCAGTACATGGCACGCCGTGGCGAAATCGATTCGGCCTATCCAATGCCGCTTTCCTCGTTTGAAGTGTTCATGGAGCAAATGCTGTATGCGCTTGAGATCGTTGGACCGGAACATGTCGGTATGGGCGCAGATTGGGATGGCGGCGGCGGCGTTGCCGGCATGGAGGACGTCTCTCTCTTGCCAAAGGTGACGGAACGCCTGCTGGAAGAGGGCTATACAGAAGCTGACCTGGAGAATATCTGGGGCGGAAACCTGCTTCGAATCATGCGCCAGGCCGAGGCAGCAAAGGCCCAATAGGCTCATCAGGCCGGACTGAAGAAATTCGACCAGCGGTGACGTTGGAGTCTTGCAAAGAGACAGACCTCTATGTATGAGGCCTCTTTCCAATTCACGCGCATTTCGCGCCAAACCACTGGATACCTGTTATGGCAGTTCCAAAGAGCAAGATCTCGAAGTCGCGCCGCGGCATGCGCCGCTCGCACGACCGGCTGGATATGAACACATATATTGAAGATGCGGAATCCGGTGAACTGCGCCGTCCGCACCACATCGACCTGAAAACCGGCATGTATCGCGGGCGTCAGGTTCTTGAGCCACGTGACGATATCTAAACGACCCGCTGTTGCGCTTTTGAGCGCGCAGCCTTAAGGGTGCGAGCGCTTCCTGCCAGAGCAGGGGGCGCTTTTTTTTTATTTCTAGGCGCAAAGGTACAGCCACTCATGAGCGAGATCATCGACATCCATGCCCGGGAAATCCTGGATAGCCGAGGCAACCCAACCGTCGAAGTTGATGTGACGCTGGAAGATGGCTCTCTCGGCCGCGCGGCAGTCCCTTCTGGCGCTTCTACGGGTGCGTATGAGGCCCATGAACAGCGTGATGGGGACAAGGCGCGTTATCTCGGCAAGGGCGTGCTGAAGGCCGTTGACGCCGTGAATGGTGAAATCTTCAACGAACTGGCTGGTCTGGACGCAACCGAACAGCGCATGATCGACATGTTGATGATCGATCTGGATGGAACGGAAAACAAGTCCCGCCTCGGCGCGAATGCGATTCTGGGCGTCTCCATGGCACTTGCAAAAGCTGCTGCCGAGAGCTCGGCTATGCCCCTCTACCGATATGTGGGTGGACCCAATGCCCGCGTTCTGCCGACGCCGATGATGAACATCATCAATGGCGGCGCGCATGCTGACAATCCGATCGACATCCAGGAATTCATGGTCATGCCAGTCAGCGCAGAGAGCCTCTCTGAATCCGTGCGCATGGGTGCCGAAGTCTTCCATGCGCTGAAGAAAACCCTGAGTGATGCAGGCCACAATACGAATGTCGGCGACGAAGGCGGGTTTGCGCCAAATCTGGCATCTACTGACGAAGCCATCGGTTTTGTGATGAAGGCTATTGAGAAGGCTGGATACAAACCTGGAGAGGACATGGCATTGGCGCTCGATGCGGCCTCTACAGAGTTCTACAAGAACGGCAAATATGAGCTTGCCGGGGAAGGGAAATCCCTCGGCTCCGACGAATTCGCAGCCTACCTGGCCGATCTTTGCGCCCGCTATCCCATCATCTCCATTGAAGATGGTATGGCCGAAGATGATTGGGATGGCTGGGTCGCCTTGACCGAATCAATCGGTGACAGGGTTCAGCTGGTGGGCGACGATCTGTTCGTAACCAATCCGGATCGTTTGTCTATCGGCCTTCAAAAAGGCGCGGCGAACTCCATTCTGGTGAAGGTCAATCAGATCGGCACATTGTCCGAAACGCTCGACGCGGTCGAATTGGCGCATCTTCATGGCTATACGGCGGTCATGTCCCACCGTTCTGGCGAGACAGAGGACGCAACGATTGCAGACCTCGCCGTTGCGACCAATTGCGGACAGATCAAGACGGGGTCTCTTTCTCGTTCCGACCGTATTGCCAAATACAACCAGCTGATTCGCATAGAAGAAGAGCTGGGACCTGTTGGCATCTTTGCCGGCCGCTCGCGCATCAACGCTGCCTAGCGGTCTGGGCCCGTCCATCGGGCCGGCGGCGATCACGCTCTCTTAACCATAACCGGATTAGGTGAGGTTATGAAATCGCGACTCGAGGCCGCCGGCCTGTCTCTTCTTGTGCTCTATTTCGCCTACCACGCGTTTGCGGGGGAGAAGGGGCTTGGGCGTTGGTCTGATGCCCAGATGGAGTTGGAGGATCGCAAGGCTGAACTCGCCAGCCTTGAGAGCGACTTGAATCGTCTCCAGGTCGATATCAGACGCCTGACTCCGGGATCGGTGGATCCTGATTTCGTGGAAGCCATGGCGCGGGACAAGCTGGCTTTTGTCTATCCGAATGAAATTGTTCTCGTCTCTTCGGAACCAAGCTCTGCAAATTGACATAGTTGTTCTGACTTGTCGTTGCGTAATCGCGCATACATAAGTCTGGAAAAGGGTTGGAGCGAACTTATGGCGACTAAAGCAAGAAGTACCAAAAAGGCACCTTCAAAGACCAGCAAGGCGGAGATGCTGAAATATTATCGGGCCATGCTCCTGATACGCCGGTTTGAGGAAAAAGCCGGACAGCTCTACGGCATGGGCAAGATTGCTGGCTTCTGTCACCTTTACATTGGCCAGGAAGCGGTCGTGACGGGCATGCAAGCCTGTTTGAAGGATGGCGACCAGATCATCACAGGGTATCGCGATCATGGTCACATGTTGGCATGCGACATGGACCCACGTGGCGTGATGGCGGAACTCACAGGTCGCATCGGCGGGCTTTCCAAAGGGAAGGGCGGATCGATGCACATGTTTTCCAAGGAAAAGAATTTCTATGGAGGCCATGGGATCGTTGGAGCTCAGGTTCCGATTGGCACCGGCCTTGGATTCGCCAACAAATATCGCGGAACGGACAACGTTGCCCTTGCATATTTCGGGGACGGCGCCGCCAATCAGGGGCAGGTCTACGAAGCATTCAACATGGCGTCGCTCTGGGATCTGCCAGTCGTCTATGTCATCGAGAATAACATGTACGCGATGGGCACAAGTGTGGCGCGGCACGCCTCGGAAACCGAACTCTACAAGCGCGGCATTTCATTCGAAATCGAAGGCGAGGAAGTCGATGGCATGGATGTCATGGCTGTGCGCGAAGCAGGCGAAAAAGCCGTCAAATATGCTCGTTCCGGAAAAGGTCCGTACATACTGGAAATGAAGACTTATCGGTATCGCGGCCACTCCATGTCGGACCCAGCCAAATACCGGAAACGGGAAGAAGTCGACGACATCCGATCGCACCACGATCCAATCGAGGGCCTGAAAGGTCAGCTTCTTGAACTGGGTCATGCAAGCGAAGACGAACTCAAGAATATCGACAAAGAGATCAAGGGCATCGTCAAGGAAGCCGCCGACTATTCTCTTGAGAGCCCGGAGCCCGATCCATCCGAACTCTGGACTGACGTCCTGAAAGACATCGAGGTCGCCTGATGCCAGGAAAGAAAGCACCTCGACTGTCCGCCATCCTGTTTTCCGGAGCACATTAATGTCCGTAGATATTCTCATGCCCGCCCTGTCTCCGACCATGGAAGAGGGCACATTGTCGAAATGGTTGAAACAGGAGGGGGACACTGTCTCCTCCGGCGACATCATTGCCGAAATCGAAACTGACAAAGCCACAATGGAAGTCGAAGCGGTGGACGAGGGCGTTTTGGCCAAGATCCTCATTCCCGAAGGCACCGAAGGCGTAAAGGTCAATGCCGTCATTGCGGTGCTCGCTGAGGAAGGCGAAGATGCCGCCAAGGTGGAAGCCAAAGGCGATGCTGGCGGCCAGGCCACCGAAGAGCCGGCCGAGTCTGGTGAGGGTATGAAAACAGAGGAGACGGGCGACGAAGTCGAGGCCCCGAAGGCTGCCGTTTTGTCAGACCCGAGCATCCCCGAAGGCACTTCCTTTACCGACACGACGGTGCGGGACGCATTGCGCGACGCCATGGCCGAAGAGATGCGCCGTGACGAATCCGTTTTCGTAATGGGTGAAGAGGTGGCCGAGTATCAAGGTGCCTATAAGGTCACACGGGAACTGCTTCAGGAATTCGGCGCACGCCGTGTGGTGGATACACCGATCACGGAACATGGGTTTGCCGGGCTTGGGGTAGGGGCCGCCTTTGCAGGACTCAAACCCATCGTCGAATTCATGACCTTCAATTTCGCCATGCAGGCCATCGACCAGATCATTAACTCGGCGGCCAAGACCCTATACATGTCAGGTGGCCAGATGGGCTGTCCCATCGTATTCCGTGGCCCCAATGGCGCCGCATCGCGCGTGGGCGCACAGCACAGTCAGGACTATTCGGCATGGTATGGCCAGATCCCTGGGCTGAAAGTGGTTGCGCCATATGACGCCGCCGACGCGAAAGGCCTGCTCAAGGCGGCTATCCGCGATCCGAACCCGGTCGTATTCCTTGAACATGAGCTACTGTACGGAAACAGTTTCCCGGTTCCTGATCTCGACGATCATGTACTGCCTATCGGCAAGGCTGCCATTAAACGATCCGGCTCAGACGTAACGCTCGTCGCGCATTCCCGAATGGTTGGATTCGCGCTACAGGCCGCCGAGACGCTCGCAGAGCAAGGCATTGACGCAGAAGTCATAGACCTGCGTACAATCCGTCCGCTCGACACAAAAACAGTGATCGAAAGCGTGAAGAAAACCAATCGCATTGTCTGTTGTGAAGAAGGCTGGCGTTTCTTCGGCGTCGGGGCGGAGATTGCGGCCACAGTGACGGCCGAAGCGTTTGATTATCTCGACGCACCACCTGCCCGTGTCCATCAAAAGGATGTGCCCCTGCCTTATGCGGCCAATCTGGAGGCGATGAGCCTTCCGAATGCCGATGATATTGTCGAAGCTGCGCGGAGAGTTTGCTATGTCGACTGAGAAACGAGAACTCAAATCGCCGCCATCTGTTGAGGGCGCTGACATCGCTCAGGAAATGATCCGGTTCTGGATCGCAGACAATACAGACCATGTAAGCCTGCGTGTCGGCGAAGCAGCTGATCCGGCGACGGAGCCAACCATGTGGGGCTTCATCCTGGGCGACATCGCCAAGCATGTCACAGACGCTTTCAAGGATCATCATCCAGACGGCCCTGAAAAGGAAGAGATCATCAAGGAGATCGTGACCGGCTTCCTGAATCGCATCCAGTTCGGCCCGAAATCACCGGGCGATGTCCAGAAGATGGGGGACTGATATGGCTATCAATATCACCATGCCCGCCCTGTCTCCGACAATGGAAGAGGGCACGCTTGCAAAATGGTTGGTAAAGGAAGGTGACACCGTTTCCTCCGGTGACATCATTGCCGAGATTGAGACCGACAAAGCCACGATGGAAGTCGAGGCAGTGGATGAAGGTGTTGTCGCCAAGATCCTCATTGAGGCCGGCGCGGAAGGCGTAAAGGTCAATGAAGTGATCGCCATCCTTGCCGAGGAAGGTGAAGACGCCTCCTCAGTCAAAGCACCCGCCAAGTCAAATGCACCGAAAGACAAGGCAGAAGCCGCGCTTAAACCGGAAGAACCGAAACCGGCTGCCATGGCAGAAACTACTGCCCCGGCAAAGAAAGCAGACAGCGCAGCTACGCCTTCCAAGTCACCCCTGCCATCTGCAACCTCATCAGATGGCCGCATCAAGGCCAGCCCCTTGGCACGCCGGATTGCGGAGATGAAAGGTCTAGACCTTTCGGGGCTGACGGGGACTGGTCCGCGCGGCCGGATCATCAAGCGCGACGTCGAGAACGCCAAAGCCGCACCGTCTGGCGCGAGCGCGGGGGCTGCAACCCAACCGGATGGCCTAATCCTGCCGCAGGTCCTGGACGATCGGGTCTATGCGCCTGACAGTTATGAACTCGTGCCACTGGACGGCATGCGCAAGACTGTCGCCAAGCGTCTGACGACCAGCTTCATGCAGGTTCCGCATTTCCCGCTGAATATCGATCTTGAGCTCGATCATCTGCTTGCGAGCCGTGCTGCGATCAATGCTGCGGCACGCGAAGGCGTGAAGGTTTCGGTCAATGATATGCTCATCAAGGCTGCCGCCATGGCTCTGATGGACGAGCCGGATTGCAATGCATCCTATACCGACAAAGGTATCGCCTATCACAAGCATGCCAATGTTTCGGTTGCTGTCGCGATTGAAGGAGGCCTGATCACGCCAGTTGTGTTCAGCGCGGAGACCAAAGGCCTGGCAGAGATATCGGAAGAGATGAAGGATCTTGCGACCCGGGCGCGGGAGCGGAAGCTGAAGCCGCAGGAATATAGCGGCGGCACATTCAGTATTTCCAATCTCGGCATGTTCGGAATCAAGAGCTTTGCCTCAATTATCAATCCACCTGAAGGCATGATCCTGTCAGTCGGCGCGGGTGAAAAGCGCGCTATCGTCGACGCCAAGGGAAATATTGTCGCCCGTACCGTCATGACGGTAACGCTCACCTGTGACCACCGCGTGGTTGGTGGGGCGGAGGGAGCCAAATGGCTTCAGGCTTTCAAACGGTATGTTGAAACCCCCGAAGCCATGCTGCTCTGATGACGCGGCTCGGGATGATGCTTGTCAGCCTGACCCTCCTCGCCGGATGCTCCGAGGAAAGCGTTTCCACGGACAAGTCGTCGGGCATGAATGAGGCGGATATTCGCATGATCGCTGGCGAGCTTGCGATCCAGAAAGGCATCAGCCTTTTGTGCGACAGGGAGGCTACAGACCAGCTTTCGGAGTTCATGGAAGACCTGCGCTACGAAGGACTAGCTCGGGAGCTTCGCGAAGATGTTGCCGCTGACAGCGTTGTTCTGATGAACAAGATTTCTGCGGAAGAACCGGAATACATTTGCACGCCTGAAATGTTCGAGAGCGCGGATTTGCGCGTCTCCCAGGCGCTTCTGGCATGGGATGAAATGAGAGGAATTACCCAATGAGTACGCAGTACGACCTCATCGTGATCGGATCCGGGCCTGGCGGGTATGTTTCGGCCATTCGCGCGTCGCAGCTGGGCATGAAGACGGCCATCGTCGAACGTGAAAGCCTCGGTGGGATTTGTCTGAACTGGGGCTGTATCCCGACCAAAGCGCTGCTGCGGTCGGCGGAAGTCCTGCACCTGGCCAAGAACGCAAAGGAATTCGGTCTGAAAATCGACAAGGCCGATTTTGACCTCGATGCTGTCGTGAAGCGTTCACGCGGCGTGGCGAACCAGCTATCGACCGGAGTCAAATTCCTGATGAAGAAAAACAAGATCGACGTTATCGAAGGCACCGCCCGTCTCGAAAAAGGTACGCAGGCACCAAAGGTCATCGTCAAAGGCAAAGATGGCAAGGAAACGTCCTTCCAAGCCAAGCACGTCATGTTGGCGACGGGCGCGCGGGCGCGGGACATCCCGCAAGCCGGTCTGGTTGCAGACAAGAAACTGATCTGGACTTATCGTGAAGCCATGACGCCGGATGTCATGCCAAAGCGGCTGTTGGTCATAGGATCAGGTGCGATTGGCATTGAATTCGCAAGTTTCTATCATGAACTGGGCGCTGAGGTGACAGTCGCTGAAGTGATGGATCGCATTCTGCCGGTGGAAGACGAGGAAATTTCGAAACTCGCGGAAAAGGACTTCAAGAAGCAAGGCCTGAACATTGTTACAGGCGCGAAAGTCGAAAATCTGAAAGCGGGCAAGTCCACCGTTACAGCAGAAATTACAGACAAGTCCGGCAAGAAGGAAAACAAGGAATTCGACCGGGCGATTCTCGCAGTTGGGATTGTCGGCAATGTTGAAGATCTTGGCCTCGAAGATCTGGGCGTAAAGGTCGAGAAGACCCATGTGACCGTGGACAATTTTGGCCGTACCGGGGTCAAAGGTCTATACGCAATCGGCGATCTGACGGGCCCGCCATGGTTGGCCCACAAGGCCTCTCATGAAGGTGTGGTTTGTGTGGAAGGTATCGCCGGGGCCGATCATGCCGAACCTTTTGATCCCTGGAACGTTCCAGGCTGCACTTACGCGCACCCGCAGGTCGCCAGCGTCGGTCTGACTGAAAAAGCCGCAAAGGAAAAAGGCTACGATATCAAGGTTGGCCGCTTCCCCTTCATCGGCAATGGCAAGGCCATAGCAATGGGCGCCTCTGAAGGCCTCGTAAAAACCATCTTCGACAAGAAGACCGGGGAATTGCTCGGCGCGCACATGATCGGCGCAGAAGTCACCGAACTGATCCAGGGCTATGTTATCGCGCGCCAGGGTGAGTTGACCGAGCAGGATCTCGCTCACACAATCTTCCCGCATCCGACCATTTCGGAGAGCATGCATGAATCCGTTCTGGATGCCGAAGGCCGTGTGATACATATCTAGGGACCAGTCGCACCGTGCGACGGTCGCGGGGGCGTTCCATGAAACTCAAAATCGGTCCGGGTGCTCTTGTCGCCGCGGGCTTCATTGGACCTGGCACGGTCACTGCTTGCACGCTCGCCGGCGCAAATTTCGGCTATGCCCTCATCTGGGCGTTGGTCTTCGCCACCTTTGCCACAATCATCCTGCAAGAGATGGCGGCCCGACTTGGCATCGTTTCCGGCAAGGGATTGGCAGCCGCCATGACCGCCCCCGAAAATGGGCCGATCATCAGATGGTCCATAATAGTTCTTGGCGTTTCGGCACTCGCTGTCGGTAATTCAGCTTACGAGGCAGGAAATCTTGCTGGTGGAGCGTTGGGGCTTGAGGCTCTGGTGGGATCCTTCGGCATTTCACACAAACTGATTGTATTGGTTCTAAGCACAGTTTCTGGCGGATTTCTTCTGTTTGGACACTACCGGCATATCGAAAAACTGCTGATTAGCCTGGTTCTGCTCATGAGCGTCGCCTTTGCAGGCAGTGTCCTCATCACGCGACCTGATATGTCCGCATGGTTTGGAGGTCTGTGGCCGACCGTACCCGATTCTGGATTGCTGACAGCCATCGCTTTGATTGGCACGACCATCGTTCCGTACAATCTGTTTCTCCACGCCTCGACGGTTCGTGATAAGTGGCCAGACAGGTCTGCGACGGCGTTGCGAGCGGCGCGAACGGACACGGCTATATCAATCGGTTTGGGCGGGATCGTCTCCATTCTGGTTTTGTCGACCGCAGCGGCTAGCCTGTTCGGATCAGGCATAGCTGTCAGTTCTGCCGCTGATATGGCATCTTCAATCGAGCCAGCCTACGGGCCGTTCGCAAAATATCTGGTTGGCGTCGGCCTATTCGGCGCCGGACTTTCGTCATCAATTACCGCGCCGTTGGCGACATCCTATGCCATGTCCGAGTTCGGCGGCTTCCCACGTAATGGTCGCGTGTTTCGCGGCATTGCGCTCACCGTTCTAATCGTTGGGACCGCTGTCGCTTTGCTAGGCGTCCGCCCCATAAGCATCATACTTTTCGCGCAAATTGCGAATGGGCTGATATTGCCAATTATCGCAGTGTTCCTGCTTATCGCAATGAACCGACGCGGATTGTTGGGTGACCACGTCAATTCATGGCTGACCAACTTACTGGGTATGGCAGTCGTCGTAATTACCTTTGGCCTTGGCTTGCGCCTTATCCTGAGAGCCCTAAATGTGTGGTCATGAGCCGCACAATTTGTCTGAACTCTGATATCGGGGAATTGCCGGGCGAAACTGGTCGCGCAATGGATCGTGCAATCCTTGATGTGGTCAGCCGGTGCAGTATCGCCTGCGGCGGCCACGCTGGTGACGATGATAGTATGCGAGCGACGCTGAAAGCTGCCAAGGCGCGCCACGTGGTCGTCGGTGCGCATCCATCTTATCCGGACAGGCAAAACTTCGGGCGCAAAAGCATGAAGATGCCGCAAGATGAACTGGAATCATCGCTCCGTCAGCAGGTGAGAGCGCTTGGCAGTTTTGCGAGAGGTCAAGGCATAGCGATCGACCATCTCAAACCCCATGGCGCATTGTACTATGACGCTTCGCGGGATCCCACGCTTGCAGAATTCATCGTGCGACTCACACGTGACGCACGCATACGGGCCGTAATTGGGCCGCCTGATTCCATGCTGGCCAAGATTGCCCACGCTACGGGCACTGATTTTCTGGCCGAAGGCTTTGCGGACCGCACATACGCCCGCGATGGCTCGCTACTCGCGCGAGGTGAGTCAGGTGCAGTGATCCACGAGGCGGATGCTCAAGCAGCGCAGGTAATAAGCATAATCGAGGACAGCACGGTCATAGCCGCGGACAACCAAGTGATTTCTCTCCAAGTGGACACAATCTGTCTTCACGGAGATACGGCAGGAGCAGTCCAATCCGCACTCGCACTCAGAGAAGCGCTTCACTCACGGGGTATCGAAATCAAGGCACAGGCCGCGCCGTGAAGGCACCGGTTATCGTGCCATGCGGTGACGATGCGCTGAGGCTTGTCATGCGGGCGACGGAAGACCGTCAGGCTATTGCACGCGCCCTGCGTGGCAGCCGCATTTGGGATGAGGTTGTGATCGGTCGGGAAAGTGTAACGGTTCAATTTGACCCTTCCGCCCTAGGCCCAGCCAAGGCGCTGGCCATGTTGAAACAAGCGGTAATGGCTGACATTAACGCGGCAGTTGTCGACGCGCCGAATTTAAAGTTGCTGGTACGGTCTGATGAGGCCAATGCGCCCGACCTTGCGGACTGTGCGGCGGCGAACAACTGCTCTAGCAATGAGTTTCTAAATATCTTGGTTCGCTCGAATTTAAGTGTCGACATGCTCGGATTCGCGCCCGGTTTTGCGTATCTGTCGGGTGTCGATCCAAATCTGTTGGGGGGTAGGCTGGATCACCCCCGTCAGCGGGTCAAAGCCGGTTCTATTGGCTTTATCAAAGGCTATCTCGGCATTTATGCTCTGGACGGGCCAGGGGGCTGGCCAATTATTGGCCGGACCGATGCGATGCTCTTCGACAAAACGGCGCGAGATCCTTTTGTCCTCTCGCCGGGTGCCGAAGTTCAAATAGAGTGGGTCTGACGTGACGCTTCGCATCATGAATGCCGGGCCACAGGCGACCCTGCAGGGCAACCAGAGAGCGGGATATCGCTATTCTGGTATTCCGTCATCCGGGCCTGCTGACCCCGTTTCCCATGCGATCGCAAACCATCTGGTTGGGAATCACGCGAGCACGACCGGAATCGAGATCACCTATGGACCCTTCTCGGTAGAGTTTCAGGCATCCGCAGCAATCGCGCTTACCGGAGCGGTGGCTCCGACCAGCTTGAATGGTCGTGTGGTTTCATTTCACGAGACACACTTCGTCAAGCAGGGCGATTTTCTGGAAGTCGGCCGTCCGGACCATGGGCTGCGAACCTATCTGGCGATCTCTGGTGGAGTTGTGGGTGATGAGTTCCTGGAGAGCGAGTCCACCTATATTCCTGCAGGCTTGGGTGGTTTTGATGGCCGGGCGCTCCGGTCTGGGGATGTGGTTGAAACGAGCCCCCGCACAAAACCCCGCCGGGAAACGACACCTGAAACGCTGCTGTTTCCACTCGGCAACAGTTTTGCTCTGCGGGCGAGCGAAGGGCCTGACTATACAGACGACTGCACTCATCTTTGGACGGAGCAATACAAGGCAACACGCCGAGCTAGCAGAATTGGTATCGAGCTGGATGGCGCGTTTCCCAAAATAGATTCCATCGAAAACCTGCCGAGCGCCGGAATTTTCCCTGGCGCATTGCAGTTGCCGCCGCAGGGAAGGGGGTTCCTACTATTACCAGACTGTCAGACCACAGGAGGTTATCCGCACATTCTGCAGGTTAACCGGTCTGACCGACACCTACTCGGTCAGATCCGGCCCGGCGATTCTATCTTGTTCCTGCACAGGACGCGGGAGCAAGCGGCCGACGATCTGATAAAGAAGCAGAAATTGATTGCATCCTGGATCGGTGGGTTCCGAGTGTAGCCGAGCTGGCCGCACGTTCGAAGTGTAAACAAAACCTTGATAGAGGGTGTTGTGCAATTTCCGGGAGCCGTTCATGGAAGGCGATCAGTACATGATGTGCGCCGTCTCTGAGCATCGCGCCAATGAACGTTGATGCCGGTCCGCCAAGTTGTCGTGGAATGCTAATCCATGAATCGCATAATCATCATTATGGGAAATGGTGTTGATGTATTATATAATGAAATCAAGGCGCAAGCCATCATGCCCAGGTATCACGCCGGTCGGAAGTTCTTTGCAGAGCGTTTGGTAATCCATGTCGACATGCATGTTCGTCAGTACTGCCAGGCGCGGCGATATATCCGCGATCCACTCCAATGCCTGATCAAGATTTGCATGCGATGGGTGCGGCGCGTACCGCAATGCGTCGATGATTAGTGTATCACTCCCCTTCAGTGCTTCCAGCGTTTCTTCTGGTAGTCCGTTAACGTCATTACAGTAGGCGAGATTACCTATACGAAAACCGAGGCAGCGAATGCGGCCATGCTCCATATCGAGTGGCAAGAATTCAATACCGCCGCCGGCACCGGAAATCTTAACCAACTCGAGCGGCACAAGTTCATCTTGCAGGTCCAGGATCGACGGGTAACCACCCTTCCCCTCGAAACAATATGAAAACCGTTCTGTCAGAGTGCCGCGAGTTTCAGCGCTCAGATAAGTGGGTATTGGCTTGCGTTGGCGAATGCAGATCGGTCGCACGTCATCAATTCCGTGGCTCTGGTCGGCATGGTCATGCGTATACAGGATCGCGTCCAGGTGGCCGATCTGTTCGGCAAGCAACTGTTCTCGCAGATCTGGCGACGTATCGATCAGGACATTTGTGGATGCGCCATGAGCGTCGAACGACTGAACGAGCGCCGAGCATCGCAGGCGGCGATTTTTTGGTTCCGATGGATCGCACGCGCCCCAATCGCCACCGACGCGTGGAACGCCGCCGGATGAGCCCGTGCCCAGCAGTGTGAAGATACCTGTCGCCATCAGTTCGGTATTCTCGAGAAAAGGCGCATGGCGTTGTCGGTCGTTGTTTTCAGGACGTCGTCGAGTGGAATACTCTTTAGGCTTGCGAGCGCTTCAGCAACGTGAATGAGATAGGAGGGTTCATTGCGTCGCCCGCGCATCGGCACCGGCGCGAGATAAGGACAGTCAGTTTCAAGGATCAGGCGGTCCATCGGGACATCTGCAATCACTTCCCTGACTTCCCGCGCGCTCTTGAAAGACAGTATGCCTGATACGGACACGAATCCTCCAAGGTCGAGGCCGCGCTGGGCCAGCCGCGCGCCACCCGTATAGCAATGCAACAGCGGGACGAAACTTCCCTTTTCGAACTCCTCTTCAAGGATATCGCCCATCATTTCATCAGCTTCACGTGTGTGCAGGATGAGCGGCAGGCCCGTCTGTCTGGCCGCTTCGACATGCGTTCTCAGACTGTTTATCTGTGCATCCTCTGCGCTGTAGCCATAATGGAAATCGAGGCCGGTTTCGCCTATGGCAACCACATTGGGATCCGCCGCCCCGTTGACCAGATCATTGACCGACAGATCGGTGAAATCCTTGCTGTGATGAGGGTGGACGCCGATCGAGCACCAGATGCCCGGATGTGCCTGCGCAATCGACCTGACCGCCTCGAAATTGTCGAGACGATCACAGATTGCGAGCATACGCTTCACACCGGCCTCGTCAGCCCGTGTGAGCACGTCGCCCAGATCGTCGGCAAACGTCTCGCCGTGCAAATTCACATGCGTATCAAACATAGCTGACGACTTAATGCGCCTTTGCAGCGCTATAAAGCCCTGCAATCAGCTTGGATGCCGTTTGAGCAGGATCCATCTTCAGGGCGCGCGCTTCGCCAGCGAGCCGGGATACTTCCAGCCAAGCCTTGGCTGCGGCGGGCTCCCGTTCTGCGCGCTGCGCCAGCCATGTCAGAATTTCCTCCTGAAACGCCTGCATGGCGGTATCGTCAGCACTTGCAGTCTGGAGCGCGTCCGTCACTAGCCCGTCATTCGGTCTCGGCAGGCTGCGCAAAAGGACCTTGGCCGCGTGAGATGCCGCGAGACCTGCCGGCGTAGATAACTGTATTCCCAAGCCTGGTCGCCCCTTGGACAAAGACGCGGCTTCAGCCGGCGCGGTGGCGGTTTCCAATGCGCGTTTTGTATCTTCATCACCCAGTGCCGAGACTCGCAGGACTCTGCAGCGCGACCGAATGGTTGGCAGGATAGGTGTCGTTCCATGATTCACCAGAAACAGGATGCTATGCTCCGGTGGTTCTTCAAGTGTCTTGAGCAAGGCATTCGCACCATTTCGATTCAATTCGTCCAGCGAGTCGATAATGCCGACGCGCCACCCACCTTGTGCGGGCTTGAGGGAAAAGAACTGGATCAGCTCACGCACCTGATCGACCGAGATATCCTGGCGTAGCTTGCCTTTGTCGTTCAACTCGCGATGTACCACGCGCAAATCGGGATGAGCGCCGGTAAGACAGGTTCGCGCAACCGGGTCAGAAGAATCTGCATCAAGCGGCGCTGCTTCCGGGCCGCGAGCGCCGAGCATGTAAGCGGCGAGCCGGTTTGCCATTGTGGCCTTACCGATTCCTGATGGCCCTTCGATCAGCCAGCCATGGTGTAGCTTGCCGGTTGTTGCCGATGCCAGAAACGAAGCCTCAGCCGTATCGTGCCCATACAGAGGCCAGGCGATGCTCATCCTGCCATCTCATTCAATGCATAAGTTTGAGACACGATGCGCCAGGCTGCTGCGTACACGCTGGCGATATCCCGAGAAGCATCTATCAGTTTGCAACGCAGAGGCTCTTCTTGCGACAGCGAAATAAATCCCTGACGGACTGCGTGATGAAAGTCAGTAGCGCGCTTTTCAAAGGCATCGTCCGGACCATTGCGCGCAGATCTGCGGCCTGCGGTGGTTTCGAGGGGGGCATCAAGAACGAGCGTCAGTGTTGGTACCGTGTCTCCCAAGACGGTGCTTTCCATCGATTTGAGGACATTGGACGAGACGCCGCCTTTGACACTTTGATACACGCGCGTGGAATCCGCAAAGCGATCACAGATCACCCATTTTCCCTCAGCCAGTGCAGGCCGTATCAATTTTTCCAAATGGTCACTGCGGGCGGCATTCATCAGCAAGGCTTCGCTCATTGGCGACCAGTCCGCGCCAGCGGGCGGATGCAATGCAAGTTCGCGAACAGCTTCTGCCAGTGGAGTGCCGCCGGGCTCGCGCGTTGTGACGACGTCAAAGCCCTCAGCCCGCAAGCGCTCTGCCAAAGCGTGTTGAAGCGTGGACTTGCCTGTACCTTCACCGCCTTCGAGCGTAATGAATCTGAGGGGCGAGACCTCAGCCATCATTGCCGCCGATCATCTGGCTGAGACCTTCGACTGCTCGGCCGAAGAAGCCGAGCTTCTTGACCGTTGCCTCCGCAACGATAGGCGCTTCGGTTGCAACCTGACCTTCTACAGTCACGACCAGTTTTCCGACCGTGTCGCCAGCACGGATAGGCGCCTCGAGCGCACCATCAAGAACTATCTCCGATGTCGCTTTCTCAAGCGCAGCCTTGTGGCCGGCTATCGTCATCTTGCTGGCGAGCGAAACCGGCACCATTTGTTGCTGACCGAGCCAGACTTTGACTTCCGGTAGCTCGACGCTCTCCGGCGTGATCACTTTCAGATCATAGCTCTGGAATGCCATCCGCATCATGCGTTCGCCTTCCTGGGCTCGCGCCGCCATGCTCTCAAGACCGTTGATGACGATTGTACGCCGTACGCCGTCACGAACGGCGGAGGCGGTGAGTCCATATCCCGAAACCTCGAGGTGACCCGTCTTGAGGCCATCAGTGCCTTCAATACTGAGCAATGGATTGCGATTTGCCTGCGTATATTCGCGCCACGTATATGACGGCATGTCGTACCAGTCGTAGTATTGCGGATACTTGTCGATAGTGAGCTTCGCCATCTTGGCGAGGTCTTCTGCAGATATAACGTGGCCAACGGCCTCAAGGCCGGTCGTGTTCTGGAAGTTCGCAGAACTCATGCCGAGTTCATGGGCGAGGGAGGTCATACGCCGTGCAAAGGCTTCCTCTGATCCCGATATACCCTGAGCCAACACGATACAGGCGTCATTGCCAGACATGATGATTACGCCGTGCAGAAGTTCTTCAACGGTTGGCGTATCGCCGGGCGCAAGTCCCATTGTCGATGTACCAGACGGGAAACCACCTCGGCGCCACGCGTCTTCGCTGACGGTGAATTTGTCGGTCAGGGAAATCTCCCCCCGATCAATCAGTTCGAACACGAGGTAGGCCGTCATCATCTTTGTCATGGAGGCGGGGATCATGGGTTCCGCGCCATCCTTGGAGAAGAGTATTGTGCCCGTCTCGTGATCCATGATCACAGCATGACTGGCGGGCGTATCCATGATCTGTGCCTGGGCCGAACCCGTCGCTGCGACTGCCATCAGAATGGCGGTGAGGATCTGGGTTTTTGGCAGCATTGTAAGCCTCCGAAATGTGCTGAACGGTTGGCCGAAACCAATACGGCCCTTTTTCCCGTTTATACAGGAAAAAGGGCCGGTTTGTGGTCAGCGTCAATGGTGGCTATGCGGTCGTCAGGTCAGTTCTGGGAAACCACCCGACCGTTGGATATGCCGTAGCGGTGAAGATCATTGTTTATCCGATCAGCAGCATCCCGGTTCATGAAGGGGCCAACGCGCACCCGGAAAAAGTCTGCGCCATTTACGCGTGCCGGATCAATTTGGGCGCTCATATTGGTCGGCATGGACTGAATGAGGCTCTCAGCGTTCGAAATTTGCGAGAATGCGCCAACTTGAACAAAGTAATTCCCGACCGAAACAGGCTCATAATTTGGCGTGCTGCTCCGGCTCGCGGCGTAAACAGGACTTGGCGCAGAAGCTGTGGTGACTGAGGGCGCGCGCGTTTCATTATTGTCAGAAACCAGAATCGGTTGCGGTTTTGGAGCCATGACAGGAGCAGGGCCCAGATAACGAATTCGCACATTGGCGCGCCCTGCCCCGGTCATGCCGAGTTCCACAGCGGCGCGCTCGGAGACTTGCAACATGGCGCCATCTTCAAAAGGTCCGCGATCATTCACGCGCATAACAATTTCTGTGTTTGTTTCAAGATTCACGACCTGAACCAGGCTCGGCAAAGGCAGGTTCGGATGCGCGGCCATAAGCGCAGATTGGTCGAAGGTTTCGCCATTTGCGGTCGGCAGGCCCTGGAATTCGTCACCATAGATGATGGCCGCGCCGGTTTCATCGAAGACGGGTACGGTTTCAGGCTGAACCGAATGCGTTGCAGCGGGTGTCAGGCTGGTGGCAACACGACGCGCATCTGTTGCCGTTGGGGCACCGGCCCCCTGCTCTGCGACAGGTTCGGGAGCGCCAGCGAGATTTGGCAGAGATTCTGTCAGGACTTCGGACTGTGCTCGTTCTGCAGCGATACGTTGAGCGGCGGCTTGCGGATCAAATGGTTTTGCGGATGTTGGCTGTGTTGCGACAGGCGCAGGTGTGCCACTTATTGGTGCGCTTATGCTGGCATATTCTCTTGTCCCGCTTGCCGGGTTCGAAAATCTCGGCACCGAATTTGAGGAGTTTGAGGCAGACTGTACAGGCGCAGGCTTCGGCGACGTTCCCGGATAACTGAACTGGACCCGTGCTTTGGCTTTCTCTGGGCTGGGCTGGGCCTGGCTTGGTGCAATGAAGACGTTTTGACGTTCTGTTGAAATTCGGGCGCTTGGCTCTTGCGACTTGAAGACGATTGGTGCGGGATCGGCCCATGCGGGCGCTGATACGAAAGCAGCGGCAAAAGTGGCAACAATAAAGGCGGGAAGGCGATCGGTGATTTTGGTCGATGGCGCGCGCATTCGCGATGTAACCTCATTCTGAGTTTCTATTCGGCGCTTTGCGCCTGAACGTCCGGCTTTTCTGCCGTACCTGGCTTGTTTACCACGCCAAGGTGGATGCAGGATGAACCTTCTCTCACGAAACCGCAAATGTCTCTTAGTGATCGATTCACGATTTGCGAGCGGTCAGCATTCGCAGATGAGGGCTTGCAAAACCACTTCCTCTGTTGGACATACCGGGCGCCGGAGGAATGGCAGAGTGGTTGAATGCGGCGGTCTTGAAAACCGTTGAGCCTTCGCGGGCTCCGGGGGTTCGAATCCCTCTTCCTCCGCCATGTGGCCTTACAGTATGCGTGGGTTTCGAGAGCTGACCTTTGGTCAGGCTGGCCATTGGCAAGCGCTTCCTGCAAAACTTTGGCAAAACCAGAACATCAGGAGGATACATGCTCGAAGGTATCAAGGTCGTAGAATATGCGACTTATATGGCAGCGCCAGGCGCAGGATCGATCTTGAGCGATTGGGGCGCCGATGTGGTCAAGATAGAGCCGCCGGGTGGTGACCCGATCCGACTTTTCTTCAAGACGATCGGGACGGACATAACCGACAATCCTGTGTTCGATTTCGATAATCGCGGCAAGAAATCCATCGTGGTCGACACGTCCAAGCCAGAGGGGCAGGAGCTCGTACGCAAGCTCGTGGCCGATGCCGACGTGTTTCTGACCAATGTCCGCCCCGGTGGCCTCGAACGGTCCGGCCTGGATTATGACAGCCTGAAGGAGTTAAACCCGAAACTGGTCTACTGTTCCCTTACCGGATACGGCCTGCAAGGGCCTGATGCGAATCGCCCCGGCTTTGATATCGCGAGCTTCTGGAGCCGCACGGGTGTTGCCAGACTGACCGTTCCGAAAGGCGAAGATCTGTTCGCCAATCGCACGGCATTCGGAGACCATACGACCTCGATGTCGGCTGCAGCCGGAATTTGCGCGGCGCTGGTTGAGGCTGGGCGGACAGGCAAGGGGCGTTTGGTTGAAGCCTCCCTCTTTCGCGCCGGTCTGTACGCACTCGGTTCCGATTTTGCGATCCAGCTCTTTTTTGACCGGGTTGCGTCAACAAAATCCCGCCATGAGCAAAATGTCCCCATCACCAATTTTTTCGAAACCAGAGATGGCAGCTGGATGTGTCTCGTATCCCGGCAAGGTGAAGTCGATTGGGCCCCGATCTGTCGAGCGATCGACCGGGAGGAATTGATTGAAGATGAGCGGTTCACTTCCGCCAAGGCGCGCCGGAAGAACAGGGCCGAAGTCGTAAACATTCTAGATGAGGGGTTCGCAAAATACGACAAGGCCGAGATGGCCAAACGGCTGGATGCGGAATCCCTCGCCTGGGCGCCTGTCCAGACTTTGGCCGAAGTGGCCAAAGATCCGCAAGCCATCGCTGCAGGCGCGATTGTTCAGACACCGAGCGCGAAGGGCGATGGCTCAACTTATGCTTCGCCAGCCTCGCCAGTTCGTTTTCCCGGCGCAGACGACGGGCCTAAAGGCCCCTCGCCCGCATTGGGTCAGCACACTCGGGATGTACTCGATCAACTGGGTCTGACGGACGACGCCATCGCGAGTCTCTATACAGACGGAATTGTGTCTTAGCGGCCCTTGAACTCGGGCGTCCTTTTTTCAAGGATCGCGTCCACTCCCTCCATATGGTCCTCAGTCTTGTGCATGAGGGCCTGAGAGGCGGCGGACATTTCCATGATCGTTTCGTAGGAAGCATTGGTGCCATGACGCATGAGAGTTTTTGCTAGGCGCAAGGCTTGAGGTGGCTGCGCAGCAATCTGCTCGGCCAGCGCCATGGCTTCGTCCATCAGCGTATCGCCCGGGACGACTTTCGAGACGAGACCCCAGTCTTCTGCTGTGGCGGCATCAATGACTTTGCCCGTGAACAGAAGCTCAGCTGCGCGGGATGATCCGATCAGTCGGGGCAGCAGCCATGCGCCGCCATCACCGGGGATCAGGCCAAGCTTCAGGAAGGTGACGCCCATCTTGGCCTTGTCGGAGGCTATGCGAATATCGGCCATGCAGGCGACGTCGCAACCAAGACCAATCGCGGCCCCGTTTACGGCCGCGATCATCGGTACTTCAAGATTGTAGAGCGATTTCACAATCAAGTGGATGTTTCGGCGATAACCTTCACGGATGTCATGCGGCGCGCCGCCGAACGCGCCGGTGCCCTCTTTCATCGCTTTCACGTCGCCGCCGGCGGAGAATGCCCGGCCAGCGCCCGTCAAAATCACGCAGCGGATTTCAGCGTCCGCAACAATCTCACTACATGCAGCTGCGATGGCCAAACCATCACCCTCCGCCCCCAGCGCATTGAGGCTATCGGGGCGGTTCAGCGTCAAGATCATGATGGATCCGCGCTTCTCTGTTGTCACGATCGACATGTCTGGAAATCCTCCGTGTTTTCTGAATGCCTTGCTGGCAGGCGAGCACAGGATTGTCCATCCGGCAAACGGCCGCTTGCCGCGCGGTCAGAGTTTGATTTTTGAGTGAGTGGTGCGGATGAGAGGACTCGAACCTCCACGCCTTGCAGCGCTGGAACCTAAATCCAGTGCGATAACTACAACCATCAGCATCTAGTGGCTTCCCTCTCCACCGTGTGGGCTATGTTGTATTGCGCTCGGGCGCAGATGTGGTGCGTGCCACAGAATATGACGTGAACAATAAGCCACTTGCCGCGAGGGTTAAACTTGATCTCGACTACTTCTCTGTCGGTTGAGCAGTCTACGCCAAATGCGGCTACGTATATGAAGGAATACTGAGGATAGCATGTAAGCGGTCCAAGCTCCCCAAACTAAGCGAAACAAAAACTCGATACAATCGAAGAGCAACTTGTTGTGGGCTGCCTCGTAATTGGAGGCCTCTAGGTCAAATGACTCTACTAGATCAAAAAGTGCGCCCTTCGTTGCCCAATCCAGCATAATTCTGACATCGCTCCAGCTTTCTTCGCGAAGACGGAAATCCGCAAAATAGTCCGCAGTATTGAGTAATAATGTGCCAGCAGCGAACAAACACACGCCGAGCAGCAACCCATATCGAATTGAGAAAAACCCAGTACGGCGATAGTCGGATAGGGCGGCAATTCCATCCACGAATATCAAAGCTACATAGAGACCGCTAACGACTGCAGCTCCGATTGGTAGCAGCCGTCTCAATTCATGATCGCTATCTATTGAATAGAAAATGATCACACCCAAAATCAAGCATACGACGACAACTCGACGAAACCAGACCTGCCACCTCGAATTGTAGTTCATTTGAACCCCTCCCGGTTCAAAGAGTTTACGTCAATTCGAGTTGAAGGCGAAGCACGCGCTTTCCCGCGTGAGTGGTGCGGGTAGAGGGACTCGAACCCCCACGCCTTGCGACACGAGAACCTAAATCTCGCACGTCTACCAATTCCGTCATACCCGCGACGCGATTGCGAACCCGGTGATTGCCATAGTTACAAGGAAGCACCAAGGGGCTTTTCTGACTCTGGGTGACAGAATACTGCCGTCCGCGCCACAGATCATGCCATTTTATGATTCCAGATAGGAATCTGTACGAAGTAGAGCATGTATCAGGGGGCTGTAATCCACTGTCACTGCTGAGGATTACACGGCGTGCCACATGAGTTGGACTCATGGTCGAGAATGGTCGAAGTACGGACCTAAATCCAGTGCGTCTACCAATTCCGCCACATCCGCATGACGGGTTTTCCTACGCGAGCCATGACCACGCTTCAACACCAAACCCACGCAGGGGCTGCGAATTTATTGCTGTTCGCCGTGCAAGGCGCTCAGGATATCGGGAAGTTCAGATTCCAGGTCTTCGGCGATCAGCCCTGCCCCAACGCGGCGTCCGGCTTCGCCATGCAGCCAACTGGCCATGGCCGCCGCGGTGAACGTATCAACACCCTGCGCCATGAGACCGCCTGCAATGCCCGCCAAAACATCGCCAGATCCAGCCGTTGCAAGCCAGTGCGTTGCGTGTGTGTTCACAATGGCCATACCGTCTGGTTTGGCAATAACGGTGTCTGGGCCTTTCAGCAGGACGACGCAGCCAGTCATTCGGGACGCTTTGCGCGTCGCTTCGACCTTGTTTACTTCTGAGTCCAGCAGGTCACCAAAGAGTCGATTGAACTCACCGATATGAGGTGTAATCAGGTCATCTGACCGCAGCTGTCTGTAGAAGCCATCTTTATCATCGGCGAAGACGGTCAAGGCATCTGCGTCGAGAACAGCCTTCGATTTCGATGAAAGCAAACACTCAACATTCTTTTTTGTGCCGGTCGTGATGCCCGCGGCAGGCCCGAGGATCACCGTGCTGGCGGATTCAATACTCTCGCGCAGCTGCTCAGCATCCGACACTTCCTTGAGCATGACAGCAGTCAGATGACTGGCATTTACCGCAACAGCATCCGGCGGAGACAACAGAGTCACGAGCCCGGCACCGGCCCTCAGCCCCGCGCGGCTGGCCAGACGCGCCGCGCCCGTCGATGCGACATTTCCACTGACTACGGCCAAATGACCTCGGGCATGCTTGTGGCTGCCCTGCCCCGGCTGAGGTAGATTGCGTCCCCACAATATGGGGCTGTTTTCGAGCAGTTTGCTCTGAACCGGCACACCAATATCTGCGACGAATATGCCTCCGCAATATGCGGCACCCGGAAACAGGACGTGTGCCGGCCGCAACGCAGCGAATGTGATGGTTCCTTCTGCCCGGAAACACGGGCCAAGTGGTTTGGCAGACTCGCCATGAATGCCGGAAGGTACATCAATCGAGACAACGGGACCGCCGCGCTCCGCCAGCTTTGCTGGAACGCCCTCAAGCGGTCGGGAAAGGCCGCCACCAAACAGAGCATCCAGAACTATATCGTGTGGGGCCTCCAACGCGGCATTGAGTGGATTGATCTCGCCCTCCCACTCGGCCGCTGCCTTAGCAGCATCTCCATTGAGAGATTGCTTGTCCACAAGGCAGAATACTTCGACGTCTCGCCAAAGCTTTGCCAGTTTCGCCGCGGCGATGAACCCATCTCCGCCATTGCCACCTGGGCCACACAGAACCTGGATGCGGCCTTCCGGCCATTGTGCATGGACGAACTCGGCTACGGCGTTTCCAGCGCGTTGCATGAGGTCGAAGCTGTCAGTGCCGCTGGAAAAAAGTGCTTCTTCTGCGGCCCGCATTTCCTGCGGAGTAAGAATAGGTCTGCCCATAGTGCAGGCTCATAGCACGCGCGTATCGGATTCGCTGCCCAGCTGCTGAATTTTCAGACCTTCGGCGCTGCGTTCCAGAGTGGTAACTGAGCAATAGGTTGGGCGGAAAACAAGCGTCTCGGCACGTTGCTGAAGCTTGCTGACGACTGCATTGATTGCCACGAAATGTGTGAAGACGACTGTATTGTCGGGAAGGCCTTCCAGGCGAGCGATCAGGGCATCTCGCCAGGCACGATGTGTGCTGGCTTCATTTTCCCATGTGCCGCCCATGAAAACGCGCAGCCATTCAACGCGATCGTGTATGTCTTCCGGGGTCGAAATTTCCGACACTTCCTCAATGATGCTTGCGGTTAGACCAAGACGTGCCTCCAACGGGCGCGCCGTCTCGCGGCATCTCTGCATCGGGCTGCTGACAATGTGGCTCACGCCCAGAGCGTGAAGTTCTGTTGCAGCAGATTCGGCCTGACGGTGCCCAAGATCGCTCAAACCCGGGTTGGGATGGTTGCCCCAACTCGCGGCAGCTTCCCCATGACGGACGAGATAGAGCATGAATCCTCCAAAGCCAGCGGCTGTTCCGACTTTCAATAATTGTAAGGTCGATCACCCTTGAGGAAGGGAACCGGTGCGAGATGGTTTCAAACCTGCTTCGCGCAAATATCCAACAGATTCAATCATTCACGCGACGATACTCTAAGGTCGCGCCTTGAACTGCAGCGATGTACGAACAGGCAATTCCTTTGCCGGACCTGCAACATGCATTAGAGGTCAGAAGGTGTTTCGCACAAAATAAGGGCAGCAAAGTCCAAAATTCGATCACGCCCTATCAACCTGATGCTAACTCTCATACTGGGTCTCGCTTCCATCGCAGAAGGCGCATACCCGTTGACTACACGAACCAAACGGCTGGGAGATACGGGCCATGAAGAAAATTGAGGCGATCATCAAACCTTTCAAACTGGATGATGTTAAGGAGGCGCTGCAAGAGATTGGTCTGCAAGGAATGACCGTTGTTGAAGCCAAAGGCTTCGGGCGCCAGCGCGGACACACGGAACTCTACCGCGGTGCGGAGTACGTGGTCGACTTCCTGCCCAAGCTTAAGATTGAAATTGTGCTTGCCGACAGTGCGGTAGAAGGCGCAGTCGACGCGATCAAGAAAGCTGCTCATACTGACAAGATCGGTGACGGCAAAATCTTCATTTCTGACATCACTGATGCGGTAAGAATCCGCACGGGCGAAACAGGCGACGCAGCCCTTTAAGGGCTAGGTCGTCTAATACCAAAAACTACAGAAGCTGTTTACTGGAGGGCAAATTCCAATGGCCGATAACCTGTTGAAACTTATGAAGGATGAGGACGTCCAATACGTCGACCTTCGCTTCACCGACCCTCGCGGGAAGATGCAGCACGTTTCTTTTCACAAGAACATGGTCGAAGATGATTTCTTCACCGAAGGTCAGATGTTCGACGGCTCATCCGTCGCTGGCTGGAAAGCCATCAACGAGTCCGATATGGTGCTGATGCCTGACACCAGCACGGCCATGATTGACCCATTCTTCCAGCAGACCACGCTGGCTGTAATGTGTGATATCCTCGACCCGATCACGGGGCAGGCCTACAATCGCGACCCACGCACAACGGCCAAGAAGGCCGAAGCATATGTGAAGTCGAGCGGCGTGGGCGACACGGTATTCTTTGGCCCCGAAGCTGAGTTCTTTGTGTTCGATGATGTTCGCTGGTCCACTGAGCCCCACAAGACCGGATACAGCTTCGACTCGACCGAACTGCCGGTGAACACCGACAAAGAGTACCCGATGGGCAATATGGGCCATCGCCCAGGACCTAAAGGCGGCTATTTCCCTGTTCCGCCGGTCGACTCCGAACAGGACATGCGCTCTGAAATGCTTTCCGTGATGGCCGACATCGGCCTTGATCCTGAGAAGCATCACCACGAAGTGGCGCCAGCACAGCACGAACTGGGGCTGAAATTCTCGACGCTCACCACGATGGCAGATCGTCTTCAGCTTTATAAATACGTAATCCACAATGTGGCAGCGTCTTACGGCAAGACGGCAACCTTCATGCCGAAGCCGATGTTTGCCGACAACGGGTCCGGTATGCACGTTCACCAGTCTATCTGGTCCGGTGGCAAGCCGCTCTTTGCCGGTGACCAGTATGCTGGCCTGTCTGAGCAGTGCCTGTATTACATCGGCGGCATCATCAAGCATGCGCGCGCTCTGAATGCCCTCACCAACCCTTCGACGAACAGCTACAAGCGCCTCGTCCCCGGTTACGAAGCACCCGTGATGCTCGCCTATTCTGCGCGCAACCGGTCTGCCTCAATCCGTATTCCGTTCGGTTCCAATCCGAAAGCAAAGCGTATCGAAACACGCTTCCCGGACCCTACGGCAAACCCGTACCTGGCCTTCGCCGCCCTGCTCATGGCTGGTCTTGATGGTATCGAAAACAAGATCCATCCGGGCGACGCCATGGATAAAGACCTTTACGATCTGCCGCCTGAAGAGGCGAAATCGATCCCGCAAGTGTGCGGCTCACTGCGAGAAGCGCTTGCAGCGCTCGACGCAGACCGTACATTCCTTACCAAGGGCGGCGTGTTCGATGACGACCAGATCGATGCTTATATTGAGCTGAAGATGGAAGAGAACATGCGCTATGAACTCCACCCACATCCGGTGGAATTCGACATGTACTACAAGGTCTAGGGGCCTGTTCTCTCTCTCCTCTAACCCTTGTAGAGGCCGGTATCGCAAGGTACCGGCCTCTTCTTTATCCAGCTTTAAAACCTCACAGAAAACCGAACTACACTCGGCAGAAAAGCCTCGAGCGGCTCCCGAGCGTCGAGGACTGGGCCTCTAACTGCTTTTTCTGTTGTGCCAATATTCCGGCCTGAAACCAAAAACGCCCCGACCATTTGGACGGGGCGCTTGAATATTGGATCTGTATTTGAATCAGCCAGCTTCCGGCTGACTCTTCTTGGCGTGGACGTAGAGTGGCTCGGCATTGCCCTCGACCACTTCGCCATTGATCACGACCTCTTCCACACCGCGCAGGTTTGGCAGCTCGAACATCGTGTCGAGCAGGATACCTTCCATGATCGAACGCAGTCCGCGTGCACCCGTCTTCCGGGCGATAGCGCGACGAGCAACGGCTGTCAGAGCCTCTGGCGTGAAGTTGAGCTCAACGCTCTCCATGTCGAACAGCTTCTGATATTGTTTCAGCAAGGCATTCTTGGGCTCTGTGAGGATCTTGATCAGCGCAGACTCGTCCAGGTCTTCCAGTGTCGCGATGACTGGCAAACGCCCGATGAATTCCGGGATCAAGCCGAAGCGCTGCAGATCTTCGGGCTCAGTGTTACGAAGGATTTCGCCAACACCTCGCTCTTCCGATTCCTTCAATGAGGCGCCGAAACCGATGGAGGCCCCATCTCCGCGTGACGCAATGATCTTGTCGAGTCCGGCAAAGGCACCGCCGCAGATGAACAGGATATTGGTCGTGTCCACTTGCAGGAATTCCTGCTGTGGATGCTTGCGACCGCCCTGAGGTGGTACAGCCGCAACCGTACCTTCCATGATCTTGAGGAGTGCCTGCTGAACTCCCTCACCGGACACGTCGCGCGTGATCGATGGATTGTCAGACTTGCGGGAAATCTTGTCGATTTCATCAATATAGACAATGCCGCGCTGGGCACGTTCGACATTGTAATCAGCCGACTGCAGCAGCTTCAGGACAATGTTCTCAACGTCCTCACCAACATAACCAGCTTCCGTCAGCGTTGTTGCGTCAGCCATCGTAAACGGCACATCCAGGATGCGCGCCAATGTCTGAGCCAACAGTGTCTTGCCGCAGCCGGTTGGCCCGACCAGCAGGATATTGGATTTGGACAGCTCGACGCCGTCTGTTTTTCCAGCATGTGAGAGGCGTTTGTAGTGATTGTGCACGGCAACCGAAAGAATCCGCTTCGCATGCACCTGGCCGATGACATAGTCATCCAGCACATCGCAGATTTCCTGCGGTGTCGGGACGCCTTCGCGAGACCGGACCATTGAGGTCTTGTTCTCTTCGCGAATGATGTCCATGCAGAGTTCAACGCATTCATCACAGATGAACACGGTCGGGCCGGCAATCAGCTTCTTCACTTCATGCTGGCTTTTTCCACAAAACGAACAATAGAGTGTGTTCTTGGAATCGCCTGAGCCATTTTGTTTAGTCATGCCATCCTCAATGCCGGGTAAGGCTTAATTTCGTCTTTAAGACGTCGCGCGTTGTGTACTATTGAAACAATAGGGTTATCAGCCTGCCCTGCAAGAGGCAGGCCGCAATGACGTGAGAGAGGTCCCCTATTTATCATCCTCGGCCGTCCGGCGCTCGAAGACCTTGTCCACAATGCCAAATTCCTTGGCCTCTTCTGCGGTCAGAAACGTATCCCGATCCAGCTTCCGCTCAATCACATCATATTCCTGGCCCGTGTGGCGGACATAGATATTGTTGAGACGGCGTTTCAATTCGATGATTTCCTCTGCATGGCGCTCAATATCGGTTGCGACACCCTGGTATCCACCCGAAGGCTGGTGAAGCATCACGCGCGCATTCGGCAGCGCGATACGCATACCCTTTTCGCCAGCAGCAAGCAGAAGCGACCCCATGGAGGCGGCCTGACCAATACACACCGTGGAAATGGGGCATCGAATATACTGCATCGTGTCGTAGATCGCGAGACCAGAGGAAACATATCCGCCGGGGCTGTTGATATACATTGCGATATCTTTTTTCGGATTTTCCGACTCAAGGAAGAGCAATTGCGAGGTGATGAGGGCAGCCATGCTGTCATCGATGCCGCCCGTAACGAAGATGATCCGCTCTTTCAGCAGGCGCGAGAAGATGTCGAAAGCCCGCTCGCCGCGGCTCGTCTGCTCCACAACCATGGGAACAAGGTTGAGCGCTGTCTGGAAAGAAGTCGTCATGAATTGGGCCTTGATGGTTTCTCAAAGGAATCTTTACTGCACAGAAGTGGCAGAGAGACGTATATTTGTCTACGCGTGCATCACTGCAAGAGGTATTCCGCTGTGGAAACAGTTAGCGGAACGGCCACTCTGATGAACGACTTGGTAGATCGGCGTCCGGATGTTGCATGAAAGCGAGATAATCGGCGTGCACGGTTTCAGCCTGCAGATCACGCAACAGCATATGATACCCCTTTTCATAATAGACCGTCCGAACATGCGCGGGCAGGAAATTCGCTGATCGCTCAACGCCATGTGGGGGGATGACATAATCGTTCGCACCATAGGAAATCAACACGGGCAAATCGACCGGAAGGTCAGCGATTCTGTCATGAGCTGTCTCCATCAGTGAGACGACTCCATAAACCTGATCAATTCGGTTTTCCCGCAACATCAGGGGGTTGGCCCAAGTCTCCCGGAGCATATCGATATTATCGCTGGGCTCGATACGTACAAAGCGGGCTGGTGGTCGAACGATCCAGCCGGGATTGGTGTGAGCCGACATCCACAGGCTGGCTCGGTAGAGTGGGTTCATCGCGCCCCAACCGCGCAAGCCTGGACCCGATGCGATCAATCGGTCTGCGTCAGGGGGTGTGTCTGAGCCGAAAGCCGAAATGGCGACGGCGGCGCCCATAGATATGCCGACAACCGTGATGGTTGCATCGGGATGTGCACGACGTGCGACCGCAACAGCCGTGCGGAGATCTTCCCGCATCAATTCTTCATCCGGCCATAGCCCCCTGCCCGGCGAGCGTCCAAAACCCCTTTGGTCATAAGCATATGTCACTACGCCATGCTCAGCCCAGTAAGGTGCCGCCATATGGAAGGCATTGGCGAAATCGTTCATGCCATGCACGCCGACAACCACATGCTCTGGCTCGTGGTCAGTCTGCGCGGCCCAGACCGTCAGACCAAGTTCTGCGCCGTCATGAGAAATGAAAACATCACGCTCAGGCAGAAATTGTGGAACGGAGTTGGTAACATTGGCGAGTGAGCCAGCCGTGACGGGATGAACGCACCCCGAGAGCAGGAAGGTCGCGTAAAAAAGGATCAGGGCGCCAAAGCCCCACGCACTTCGGCGCGCAAGGAGGGTAAGACCTCTTGTTCGAACCAGGGATTGCGTTTTAGCCAAGACGTGTTTCTCCAACTCGGATGCGGTAGTGTGAATATTCGCTCACTTGTGTACTCCTTCCAACATCGAACGGTTTCAGTCAAGCTCGACTTGCGTCGAACACCCAAGTGCCAAGCCTTCGCTTGGGCACCGATGAGCAAAGTCACTTTAGTATTCGTCAACAGGTCCAGTGTTTGCGTTCGCCAGGTCTGGGCGCAGATCCGCATGGGCGCGCGGTCGCCGCCATTTCGGTCATATCCGGGAAAGCAGAAGCCCATTGGCAGGATGGCGACCCTTCTGGGATCATAAAAATCTTGCTCAGATATCTGCATCCAGTCACGAAGCCGCGATCCCGACGGATCATTGAAGGGCACGCCAGAGCGATCAGCCTTGTTGCCCGGTGCCTGGCTCGCAATCAGAATACGCGCACCGGAATGCGCTTGAAGGATTGGGTTTGGGGGGCGATCCATCTGGCCTTCGCACAGTCGGCATGCCCGAATTTTTTCGAGTTGTGTTTTCAAATGGCGAGACATGGCGTTTCATACAGTTTCTAACTGTGTCCTGATTGCAGAAGGCCCGAGCCGATGCCCATATCCCACATTATTGACCCCCGTATGCATGATCTCGGGGCCGGTTTTCTGGTCCGAAGAATTCTTCCATTTCACGCCCACAAATCTGTGGGGCCTTTCGTGTTCTTCGATCACTTCGGTCCGACTGAATATCCGCCGGGCTCGACATTTGACGTTCGCCCCCACCCTCATATCGGTCTGGCGACCGTCACTTTCCTGTTTGATGGTGCAATCCGGCATCGGGATTCACTCGGAACCGATCTGGTGATCGAGCCCGGAGCCGTCAACTGGATGACGGCGGGGCGAGGCATTGTTCATTCGGAGCGCACTCCAGATACTCAGCGCGTAAACGGGCAAAACTTGCACGGCCTTCAGACCTGGGTTGCCCTGCCCAGGGATGAGGAGGACGGCGCGCCCACCTTTGTCCACCATAGTGCCGATACTCTACCGGAGTTCCTGGTGGACAATGTGACTGTCAAAGTACTTGCCGGGACTGCGTGGGACAAAACATCACCCGTTTCGTTTCCATGGCCGATCATTTACGTCGCTCTCGAAGCGACGTTCGAATCCGAAATAGTCCTGCCTGGCGATCTCGCTCTGGAGCGCGCCCTCTATGTGGTGACGGGCGAAGCCAAAGTCGGTGATACGATGATAGGCGTTGGCCGTATGGCTGTGCTTGAACCGAATGTGGATGTGCCGGTTGTTATGGCTCCTGGCACAAAAGCAGTTATCTGCGGCGGCGCACCAATGGAATCTCCGCGAAAGATCAACTGGAATTTCGTCTCGAGCGACGCCGAAAAGATAGCCGCGGCCAGAGCGGACTGGACAGCTGCAATACAAGCTGGGGGCACGGCAAGATTTCCTGCGGTTCCGGGAGATGAGGATGAGTGGATTCCCCTTCCCTCGTGATTCTGGGGCCAGATTTCTGGTGAACCCCTTCCTTGCCGATTGATATCGCTCGTGCCAGATCATGACCAACAAGAGTCTTTGACGGGGAAATACAAAAATGAAGCGACTACTCATTTCGGCGTCCGTGCTAACGCTCGCGGCCTGCGGCGCACAAGAAACCGCGACGGACACACCGATCACAACGGAGCCTGAAGCATCATCTGAATTGTTGATGCCGCTGCCAGATCAGACCAGTGCGGATATTACAGCGGATGACCTCGCGGTTCGCATCAAAACCCTTGCCGACGACACATTCGAAGGCCGCGGTCCGGGGACCGAGGCTGGCGAAGCGTCGGCCGACTGGATTGCGGCTGAGATGCAGCGCATCGGTCTGACGCCTGCGGGAGACGATGGAAGTTTTTTCCAGACGGTCAAAATGGTGAACCAAACGGTCGACACGGGCGCCTCATACTTCAAGCTTACCACACCCGATGGTACCGAGCTGCCGATGACGCCAAAGGAAGACGTTGTTTTCTGGACGAAGCGCCAAAATGCCAATGAGCTGAGCTTTGATCCCACCGACGTTGTTTTCGTAGGCTACGGATCTGTCGCTCCGGAATATGACTGGAACGACTACGCGGATCAGGATTTCACCGGTAAAACTGTCGTTATGCTTGTCAACGATCCCGGATTTGCAACCGGTGACCCAGACCTCTTCAAGGGCAAGTCCATGACCTATTACGGGCGCTGGACATACAAGTTTGAAGAAGCGGCACGACAGGGCGCAACTGCCGCTATTGTCATTCACGAGACCGAACCAGCCTCATACGGCTGGGATGTTGTTTCCAACTCGTGGAGCGGTGCGCAGTCAGATCTCGTGCGTGCCGATGGCGGCGCTGAGCGTACAATGCTCGAAGGCTGGATTACACGAGACACAGCCGAGTCCCTGTTTGCCAGTGCAGGCCTCGATCTGGAAACGCTGAAACAACAGGCAAAATCAAAAGACTTCGAACCTGTCGCGCTGGACGGAATAAAGGCGAGCGGGAAGATTTCGCAAGTGATCGAACAGCTTGAAAGCCGGAACGTTGTCGGAAAACTCCCAGGGGCAACCGCGCCGGATGAATACATGCTGTACACAGCACACTGGGACCACCTCGGAAAGAAGTCTGAAGAAAAGACCGGCGCGCCGGGCGAGGATTTCTATCAGGACCAGATATTCAACGGCGCCGTCGACAATGCGACCGGTTCTGCCGCGCTTCTCGAGATTGCAGAAGCCATGGCAAGCGAAGAACTCGAGCGGTCGGCCCTTTTCCTGTCTGTGACGCTCGAAGAATCCGGTTTGCTTGGTTCTGCCTATTATGCCGAAAATCCGTTGGTGCCCCATCGCCAAGTCGTTGCGGGTATCAACATGGATGGTGCGCTGCCGATCGGCCGGACCAAGGACATGGTAGTTGTCGGATACGGCGCGTCCGAGCTCGAGGACATGTTGAAAGATGTGCTCGACGAGCAAGGCCGCGTGATCAAGCCGGATGCCAAACCCGAAGCCGGCTATTTCTATCGCTCGGACCATATCTCCCTGGCCAAGAAGGGCGTGCCCATGTTGTACGCCGATGGCGGTCAGGACAAGGTCGATGGTGGTGTGGCTGCAGGCAAGGCAGCCGCGGCGGTCTACACGGCTGAGCGCTATCACAAGCCAATGGATGAGTATTCCGATGATTGGGATCTGTCCGGCTTCACCGAAGACATCCAGGCGCTTTACCAGGTTGGGCTACAGATTGCCCAATCTGATGAATGGCCCACATGGTATGCGGGCAACGAGTTCGAATCTGTTCGCAAGAAGAGCCTGGAACAAGACTAAACGATCGTCCCCGCCCTGTTCGGCGGGGACTTTTTCCTGAATGGAATGACCTGACGCATGCTTTCGTATCAACACGGATTTCACGCGGGAAACCGCGCGGACGTAGTCAAGCACGCGGTCTTGCATTCGGTGTGCCGTCACCTGACACAGCGTAATGATCGCATTCTCTATGTGGAAACACATTCAGGTCGAGGACGATACGATCTTGAAGGCCCGCAGGCGCGAAAAGGAGATGAGGCCGGGGACGGCATTCTCTCCATATTGGAGGGGCAGACTCCTAAACCGCTTCGATCATGGGTCGAGTTCGTTGAGACGGCTGGCATCAATAGCTACCCCGGCTCTCCCGCTCATGCGCAGACCCTACTGCCTACGGATACTCGCTACGTGTTATTCGAAAAGCATCCAGCTGAATACGAAGCCTTGAATCATGCCATCGGCGATGACGACCGTATTCAGATCAAAAAAGCGGATGGATACGCCAGCGCGCTGAAACTGTCTCCCAGAAGCGGTGAAACCATGGTCTGTCTGGTCGATCCGAGTTACGAAACAAGTCGCGATATTGATGCGTTGGCGCTGTGGACTCCCAAAGCCCTGAAGCGATGGCCAAAGGCGGTGCTGATGCTATGGCTACCATTGTTTCGTGATGGTCGTGAGAGCGAGTTTGGCGAGTATCTGACGACGCTCGGCGACTGCAAGGTTTACGGGGCGCGCTGGCCGGTCGATGCATTGCAGGAAACGGCCCTCGAAGGCTCCGCCATGGTTGTTTTCAATGGACCGACGACGGCGGATGCTGAATGTGCCGCTATCGCAACGGCGCTCCAGTCATGGTGGTCTGACAAGCCGTTGGGAGCCTGACCGGTCATGCGATGCGATGTGCTTCTGATAGGCGGCGGACACGCACACATCACAGCGCTTCGCTGGCTCAAGAAACACCCCTGCCCGCACATGAAATTCAAGCTGGTGAACCCACGGGCCTACGCCGTCTATAGTGGCATGGTGCCTGGCTTTGTTGCGGGACATTTTGACCGAAACGAAGTGGAGGTCGATCTGAACCGCTTATGTGTCGAAGCCGGGGTTGATATTGTCTATGATTCAATCGTTGATTTTGATCCGGTCGGGAAAACTGCGACCGGGGAAACGGGTGCATCCTACTCCTTCACCCAGGCGTCTATCGATGTCGGGATCGTGTCTGCGCCCGTAAGCCTCTCAGAAAAGAAAGGCAACCTGGCCGTAAAGCCGATGTCGCATTTCGTTGAAGCGTGGCAACAGGATTCAGGTAATCTCTCCGAAGGGGTTGCAATCATTGGGGGTGGCCTCGGCGGTGTTGAGCTTGCGCTAGCTGTTCGGCACAAGATGAACGCCTGCCGCCTCCCTACATCTACCCCTTTGGCAATCGTGGATCGGTCGGAAATACTTTCATCAAGTTCGCCATCATTGAGGCATGCGCTATGCGAGCGCCTGAACGCGGCAAGCGTAACAATTATTGAAAACGCACAAGTGCGCGCGCATGAGAATAGCTGCCTGATGTTGGATTCTGGACAGTCCCTGACTGCACAACTGGTTCTATGGACTACCGGTGCCCGTGCGCCTGGCTGGCTGGAAGAATCAGGACTTGAGACGAGTGGCGGATTTCCAGTCATAAATTCATGCCAGCAGTCGATCTCACATCCAGACAGTTTCATTTCAGGCGATGTGGCTTCTCTCCAAAAGGGTCGCATACCCAAAGCGGGTGTGTATGCCGTGCGGCAAGGGCCCGTCCTCATGCAGAATCTGATCGCGAAGCTGAACGGCGCACCTTTACAGGATTATGATCCGCAGAAGGATTACCTCAAACTTGTCAGCCTTGGGGCGCGTTCTGCAATAGCTGAAAAATGGGGTCACACAATTCAACTTCCAGGTCTGTGGGGGCTCAAGACTCTGATCGACCGATCATTTGTTCAGGACTGAAGCGAGATGGATCCCGCAGACCGTGCTGCCGCCTCATCCAGAATGACGCCTGCCGCAATTTCGCTGGCATCCCTATCGCCTTCTTTCATCCGATCAAGCGCAATTCGTTGCCGATCTAACTGTGCTGACAGTTTATCTGGATCAGTCAACCAATCCTGCGCCGCGGCAGCGATGAGGTCAGACTTAAGCCGGGTCTGAACAAATTCCGGCACGACTTCCTGATCATCGCTCACAATATTGAGCAATGTAATATGCGTTTTGCTGTAAAGCAGGCCTCGCGCCAAGGCCCATGTGATCCATCCTGTCTTGTACGCAACGATCATAGGCGTGTCCTGCATAGCAAGTTCCGTGGTCACCGTACCAGAGCAAGCGAGCGCCAGATTTGCCGCCGCCATTGCGTCATATCGTGCGCCGGGATCGCTTGAGACAATCGACCATGACGCAACGCCTGGAAAATCCTCCCGGAATTGAGTTGCAACGTTGGAAGCCGGCATGAAGACGATTTTGAGATTTGGATCGTTCGATTTCAGCGCTTTGGCTGCGCTCACCAATTCGGGAGCAACGCGCTTGATTTCGCTGGGTCGACTACCTGGCAATACGAGAACAAGCTTTGCGTCCTCGGGTATACTCTGGCCCGCGCGAAAGCTGGACCCATTTCCTTGAACATGGCGGGAAATGGCAGGGTTGCCAATCACTGTCGTCTTGAGTCCAAAGGGTTCGTAGAACGGAACCTCGAGGTCATGAATGCATAATAGATGATCGACGACAGAAGCCAAAGTCTTCGCGCGACCGGGCCGGGTCGCCCAGACTTGCGGTCCCACCAGCTTTACCAGCCGAATATTCGGTGCGCGCAATCGGACACGCTGAGCAACCCTCAGCATGAACCCCCAAGAGTCGACCAGAACGATAACATCAGGGTCATCCGCGATGATGGCGTCGGCGGCTGCATCGGCGAGACGAACAACATCGCCATACGCTCTAAGACCTTCGACAAACCCAAGGATCGACAGTGGACTGATATCAATTGCAGATTCTATTCCGACCGACGCAAGTTCTCCGCCACCAATGCCGGAAATATGCGCGTCCGGATTTCGCCTGCGAATGTCTTCAACAACTTCCCTGGCCAACAGGTCGCCAGATGTTTCGGCGGCGACCATGTAGATGCGCGGCGCGCTCACCGCCCTGTCTCTGGAGTAAAACCATAGATAAATACGCCTAGTTCCTCAGCGCGCTCGATCATTTTGCGGCGGTTTAGCAGCAGAGCGCCCCCCGCTTCTATTGCGAGGCCAGCGAGCCCCGCGGCGGCAACCTTCTCTACCGTCGAAACGCCCGTGGTAGGTAGATCGATCCGGAGCTCCTGCGCAGGCTTTGGCCGTTTGACGAGAACGCCTTTCCGGCGCAAGGCTGACCCTCGGATTTCCTCTGGCAGAGCCGCGCAGCGATCCAGCATCGCATCAGTCCCTTCCTGGGCTTCAACAGCCAGAACCAGCCCGTTGCAGACGACCGATCCCTGTCCGATATCGAGCGCACCCGTCGCAGACGCGACACGCGCAGCATGTTCTATGTCAAGAAATTCTTCGTCAGTCGGCTGATGACCCGCGATAATCCCCTCCGGCGCCAGCAACTGCTTGTGCGCTTCGTGGCTGCCGAGAACCTTGAAGCCCTGCTTCTCGAACTCATTCACCAAGACACGCAGCAACGCATCGTCGCCCTTCTTGGCGGCAGACAACACTTTAGGGAGAAGGGTCACGCCCTTCACATCGAGTTTTAGATTGCTGAAATCCGGGCGTTTGACGATGCCAGCGAATACAACTTCCTCACACCCTGCAGATTTCAGCTTTTTCAGTATTCCACCGACTTCACCCAGACCTATGGCTTCCCCCGGAAACCTGGCCAGTGCCGGATCATCAAAGCCCTTCAGGCGGAGCACATACGCACCCTGCCCTTCCTCAATGGCATTCTCTGCGATGGCAACTGGTAGGTCGCCCAGTCCTGCGATGATACCGAGTGGAGCCATTACATCATCAACCTGGCTTGCAGATGGGGCGGTCGCCCTCACGGATAAATGTGATGATCTCCATGGCCAGCGGATTCTCTGCATAATCCTGCGACGCCTGTTCCAGCCGATCCTTGAACAGGCCATCTCCAAGAAAGATGGCTTTGTAAGCGGCGCGAATGTCCCGGATATCTGCTTTCGAGAAGCCTCGGCGCTTGAGACCGACCATGTTCAGGCCTGACAGTTTGGCGTGATTGCCCACGACCGATCCAAACGGAATTACGTCCTCCACAACAATCGCTCCCCCGCCGATGAAAGCATTCCTTCCGATGCGAGAGAATTGGTGAACGGCGGCTAGACCGCCGAACCACACATTGTCCCCGACTGTGATGTGGCCAGCCAGAGAAACATTATTTGCCATGACGACGTTATTACCAATGTGGTTGTCATGGGCGATGTGCGCCCCGATCATGACAAAGCAATTGTTCCCGATCACTGTAAGGCCGCCAAATTTGGGCATGCCCGAATGGGCGGTTGCATACTCACGAAAGACGCAGTTCTCACCGACAACCAGTCGAGAGTCCGGTGTCGATTCAAACCCTATAACTTGAGGCACACCACCCAATACCGCATGCGGGTGCAGGACACACCCCTCCCCCAGTTCTGTGTGACCGGTCACGACAGAATGCGTCATCAGGACGGAATTAGCCCCAATGCGTGCGTGTGGACCAATATGACAGAATGGCCCGACAACGACACCATCACCGAGAGCGGCTCCGTCCTCAATGTAGGCAGTGGGATGAATTTGTGTGGACATGAGTTTCCAAAAGCTGCTGGGACGCGCTGACTAACCCTTTTTCTTCGGGTTTGCGTTCTTCTGCAACCACGCGATCTCGCGCATCCATTGGCGGAGAGGTTTGGCAGGTGTTCCGCCCCATGTTTCGCCGTCTTCGATATTTCTGAACAAACCCGAAGAGGCCGCCAGAGATACACCCTCGCCGACTTTCACATGATCCGCGATTCCAACGCGTCCACCAAGCATCGTGCCATCACCGATCTGAACCGATCCTGAAATACCACCGAATGCCGCCATGAGAACCGAGCGACCAAGCACCACATTGTGAGCGATCTGGCACAGATTATCGATCCGTGTTCGTTCCCCGAGAATTGTGTCGTCAAAGGCCCCCCGATCGACACAGGAATTGGCACCTATGGTAACGTGATCCTGCAGGACGACGCGGCCATAATGTGGAGCATCCTCCGCCCCGCTGGGACCAGGCATGACTCCGAACCCCGCCTCGCCTATCCGAGCACCGGACAGCAGTCTCACATGATCCCCTATAAGTGCACAGAATACGGTCGCGGCAGGGCCGATAACGCAATTGCGGCCAATCTGGACGCCTGGACCAATAACAGCATTCGCCCCGATGAATGTGCCGGCACCGATCACGGCGCCAGGTGCGATGGCAGCACCCGGTGCGATCTTAACGCTCTCGTCTACCGTGGCATCGGGCGAAATGGCAGACTCACCATGCCAATCCAAATGACGTGGACGAAACAGTTTTACCGCAGCTGTTCCGTGAACATAGCGGGGAAACTTTGAAATGATATAGGGAATGCCGTCGGGAATGCGGGCCACATTGGCATCATTAACGACAAGGGCTGAGATGTCGGGATTGATCTCGATAGCAGACTTTCCGTCTCCATCGAGAAATCCAAGGTCTCCCCGGCGGCCGTTCGCAGCCGAGGAGATACCTGTCAGTTCCAGATCTTCATCTCCGAAGAGACCAGACCCGGTCTGTTTGGCCAGTTCGCCAAGAGAAAGAGATCCCAATGGCGCGAAAAATCGAACGTCTACTGGCACGGATGTCTCAATTTACTGCGCTGGCTGGTCAGGGATGCGCTTTCGGACGACCGAAAGTGTAGGCGTCGTAGCGTCCAACTTGCTGATGACCAGTGCGGAGACATCAACAGAATCCACGCCATAGATCAGAGCGCTCTTGGACAGCACGATCTGGGCATTTTTTTCACTCACGACCTGCAGGAGAACGGGCTCAAGCGCCTTGTTGAAATCGATAAGAGCCTGACGCTCGGTCAGCTGAAACTCACTGGCAGCTTTTTGGCGGGCCTTGCCGAAATCACCGGCCTTCTTGTCGTATGCATTCAGGCGGGCAACCATTGCTGCGTCGCCGGCAATCTGCTCGCGTGTCTTACCTTGCAGTTCAGTATTCAGCGCCTTGCCTTCAGCCTCAAGCGACGTCTTGGTTGGCGTCAACTCGGTATTGATCTGAGATTCGATGCTTTGCAGCTTGGCCTGAATGTCTTTGCCAGCTTTGCTGTCGCGCAGGATTTTTGCCTCATCGATCGTAATGACCGTGGTGCCCTGAGCGAAAGATGCCGGCGCAACCAAGGCAATTGCGGCGAGTGACGCCACCATGGCGAAAATGAAGTTCTTGAGTCGGGACATTCTAGTCTCCTGTCTTTCAGCTTGAAATTAGAATCTTGTTGAGGTCGAGAACCGGAACGTTTCCGTCCGGTCATAGTCTTCCCGTTTGAGAATTTGAGAGAAATCGAACCGAATGGGACCAAACGGAGAGTCCCAGAAAACACTTAGACCGGCGGACGCCCGCATGGATGCAGCCGTCTTGGTGAGCCGGACTGCTGGCAGGCCGGTCGATTGATCGGTGAAGTAGATTGTGGGACCGACGTCAGGCCCACGAAGAGAGCCCAAGGCACCCGCCTCTGCGAACAGCGCGCTCTTGATACCGTATTCTTCAGGCAGGAAACTCGGCAGGCTGAGTTCGAATGTGCTTTGATAATAGACATTACCGCCTTGCGAATTGAGGCGGCGAGTCTGAACAACTTCCCCAGTTTCAGGATCGACTACGCGGACAATCTCTCGCGGGCCGATGCCTGCGACGTCAAACCCGCGGAACGTGCTGCCACCCCGGAAGAAACGGTTGTTGATCCTCACGCCCTGACCGTCTTCCAGTGGGAAAACATACCCTCCGGAAACACGAAGGCTCGCAATTATATCGCGCCAGATGCCACGATACATGGTCGCGGTAGACTCAGTCCGCAAATACTTCACATCACCGCCAATACCGGCAAGGTCCTGGCTGAATCGGAAATCAAAGCCGCGCGACGGCCTTATCGGATCGTTAGTGCGGTCCCAGTAGAAATTATATCCGAGGATCGAGGACAGATCGCTGCGTTCTGCCCGACAGATCGGATCTCTCAAGACGTAATCGCGCGAACATTGGTCAACAACGCGTTGGCCCGCACCAGCATCGCCTGGTTCGACGAGCCGATAGGTGTCGTCTGTGAGATCTTCTGGGGTGTCGGCCCCTGTGATCTGGACGCGGTCGGTAACGAAGAATCCGTCTTCGTCGATGATGTAATTACGATCGAGAACGTTCACTTCATCGGTTTGCAATCTGTAGCTAAGGCCAAGCTGCATGCGTTCCGTAAGTGGGAAACCGAGGCGTACCCCCGCACCAATCGTATCGCTGGTGAAGCCGGAATAATCTTCATAGTCCTGGCGAGTAGCGTAGGCGTCAATACCGCCGGAAAGATTGCGATCAAACAGTCTTGGCTCAGTGAACCGGAAATCCAGAATTTGCTGACGGCTCGAAGCGGACACGCGAGCAACAACCGACTGACCGCGCCCCCTCAGATTGCGCTGTGACGCGCTGACGTCGAGCAGATAGGCATCCACGGATGAAAAGCCGGCCGCGAAGGACAGTTCGCCGGTTGGTTGTTCCTCGACCTTGATATCCACGATGGTCCGGTCCGGATCTTCCGACGGGGTCTCAACCACTTCGACATTCTTGAAGTAACCCAGAGCTCGGACGCGGTTCTTGGAACGATCAAGAAGGATGCGGTTGAACGCATCGCCTTCTGAAATTCGGAGTTCCCGACGAATGACCCGATCAAGTGTCTGCGTGTTACCGACAATATTGATCCGATCGATGTAAACCCGAGGACCTTCATCCACAGCGAAGGTGACATCAATCAGACCCGTCTCGGGATTCACGTCCAACTGTGGACGAACATCAACAAAGGCGTAACCAGCAATACCCGCTGCGTAAGTCAGCGAGTCGATTGTGTCTTCAATTGAGTCGCCCCGGAAGAGCGTGTCGGATTGAATAGGCACAGCACGTTTCAGTGCCTCAGCATTAAGCTTCTCGAGCGCCGTCTCGACTTTGACCTCGCCGAAATAATACTGGCGTCCCTCATCCACCGTCATGGTGATGTAGAAGTCCTTCTGGTCCGGCGTCAGTTCCGCCACAGCGGATGTCACGCGGAAATCGTAATAGCCATTGTTTTGATAGAACTGTCGCAAGAGGTCGCGGTCATATTCCAGACGGCCCGGATCGTAATTGTCATTCGAGCTGAAGAAGCGCCACAGACGTGATTGACGCGTGACAATCTCGCTGCGAAGGCGCGAGTCCGAGTAAGCCTGATTGCCAAGGAAGTTGATCGACCGGACACCGGTGACAGGCCCTTCGGTGATCTCGAAAATCAGATCAACACGATTTTGTTCCAGCGGTTTGTATTGCGGTTCGACTTTGGCGGCAAATCGCCCGGACTGGCGGTATAGTTCGAGGATACGTTGAACATCGGATTGCACACGAGCAGCAGTGAAGATGCCGCGAGGTGCCGCCTGGATGTCTTCTTTGAGCTTGTCGTCATCTAGCGCGCTGTTTCCTTCAAAAACCACGCGGTTGATGATCGGGTTCTCAACCACACGAACGACCAGATTGTCATCCACACGGTCAATCGACACGTCCGCAAACAGGTTGGTGGCAAACAGTGTCTTCAAGGATAGGTCAATGCGGTCAGGATCAAAGGAATCCCCAGGCTCTACAAGCAGGTAGGATTGAACCGTACGCGCCTCGATACGCTGATTGCCCTCGACAATGACGGAGCGGATGGTGCCGCCATAGCGACTATCTTCCTGTGCATCGGCAGTGCCCATGGGAACAAGCGCTGTGTTCACAGCCAGAACGCTGCTCGCCATCATGGTTGCTGCAAGAAACTTACGCATCGTCGACACACTCTCTGGTTAATTTCGGCAGGCGGATCAGCCGCCTCTTGCTCCGAACAAGCCGGTCTCGATGATATCACCCCAAGTGATCACCACGACCATTCCCAATAACAGGATCAACCCGAATGTCAGGGCCACCTCCTGCACTTTTTGCGGCATTTCCCTGCCCGCAATGGCTTCATATGCATTAAATACAAGGTGTCCACCATCCAATACCGGCAGCGGAAGAAGGTTGAAAAAGCCGACTCCTACTGAGATCGCGGCGCAAATGCTTGCTAGCATCCAGAACAGACGTTCGAGCTTCTGACCGGTCGTCGCCTGCTCCTGTTCCCAAACCTTGTTAACCACGCGGCGGGAAATATCTCCGATTCCCACAGGTCCCGTCATGGCGTGCATCGACATCTTTCCGGTAACGATTCGCGTAAGCATCGTCACCGTCCGATCGATCGTCGCGCCGGTTTCGAGAACGCCCTGCCCCAAGGCCTCTACCGGATTGTAGTAGATGTGTTCCCCATACGAGATCGGGGCGATACTCACGCCAATCGTGGCCTGGGGGACTTGCTGCCCGAAATCGTTTTCACGGACAATTTCATCAGGGGTCACGACGAGGGCTTTCTCGGAATCGCCGCGCTGAACAACGAAATCAATTGGTTCATTCGGGTTCAGGATGATCGCCATCAAGACTTCGGACGTATCGCTAACCGAATTGCCATTTACTGACATGATCACGTCGCCGGATTCCATTCCAGCTTCAGCAGCCGCTCCATCTGGTACTACTGCGGCAATGCCGACCTTCATGACCGGTCGACCGTGAACGCCCAATATCAGAGCGAATATAAGGGTTGAAAGGATGAAGTTGGCAAATGGTCCTGCGAGGCTGACGAGCGAGCGTTGACCGACCCCAAGCTCTGGATATGCCCTGCCAATCGGCCCCTGCTCAATCTTGCCGACATCGCCCGCCATCTGGCTCTCACCCACAAATTTCACAAAGCCACCGAGCGGAATCCAGTTCACGCGCCAGCGCGTGCCGTGCTTGTCAGTGCGTTCAAAGATCGGCTTTCCAAATCCCACCGAGAAAGACTCCACGGCGGCGCCAAACCAGCGCCCCACGATGTAGTGGCCGTACTCGTGAACGATAACCACGATGCCCATCATGAAAATCAGGCAAAATAGAAACAAGGGTCCCTGGCTGAGAAAATCACCCAAAACGTTATCCTCCCGTACGACGCTGGGTCTTCTCTAGTACATCGCGCGCCATTTCTCGACTGAAACGGTCCAGCAAGGCAATCTCCTCCAGAGTATCGCAGGCGATTCCGTGCATATTTCCCGAAAAATAGCGATTCAACGTCTCTTCCACGATCCAGCTTATGTCCAGAAACCCGCAATGGCCCGCAATAAATGCAGAAACAGCCGATTCATTAGCGCAATTTAATACGGTCGTTGCCTGAACACCGTGTGCATATGCCTGACGCGCCAGCCGAATGGCCGGGAAGCGCGTTTCATCAACATTTTCAAAGTCCAGCCGGCCCAAGGTGGCGAGGTCCAGGCGGTCCACGACGGTTGGAACCCTGTCCGGCCAGCCCAGCGCGTAGGAGATCGGCGTTTTCATGTCTGGCGCACCAAGCTGCGCGATGACTGAGCCATCGGTAAAGTGCGCCATGCCGTGAATGATCGATTGAGGATGGACGATCACATCCAAGCGCTCCCCTTCGACATCGAAAAGAAATCCCGCCTCGATGAACTCAAGCGCTTTATTCATGAGGGTCGCACTGTCGATGGAGTTCTTGACGCCCATGCTCCAGTTCGGGTGGGCGGCCGCTTGCTTGGGGCTCGCCATGCGCATCTGATCCAGAGACGACGTGAGGAACGGCCCGCCGGATGCCGTGATTGTCAACTTTTCCAGAGAGCGACCATCGCCAAGACATTGAAAAATGGCTGAATGCTCAGAATCGACTGGCAGTATCGAGACGCCCCTGCGTCGCGCCTCGCTCAGAATGAGCTTGCCACCGCACACAATGCTTTCCTTGTTTGCGATCGCGACGTCATTTCCCGCACGTATGGCAGATATCGTGGATTTGAGGCCAGCTGCCCCAACAATCGCCGCCAACATGCGCTCCACCGGGCGCGCTGCTGCTTCTGCGATCGCTGTTTCGCCTGCCGCCGCTTCGATATCAGTTCCAGCCAGCAGAGTTTTCAGGGTCGGCAGCTGGGACTCATCAGAAATCACCGCGATTTCAGCATTGAACGCGATAGCTTGCGCAGCGAGACCTTCTGCATCCGAGCCGGCCGCAAGCGCTACGATCTGAAATGTCTGCTCTGCATTGGCGTTGGCGTGACGGACGACATCCAACGCAGACTTTCCGATTGATCCCGTTGATCCCATGATGCTGATACGGCGGGTGGCCATCAGTACAGACCCAGTGCGGTCGAGAGTGACGGAAAGCTCCACAACAGAAGTGAACCAACGATTCCGACGGCGCCGAGGCCATCGACCCTGTCAAGAACACCCCCATGCCCGGGGAGCAGGTTGCTCGAGTCCTTCACCTTGAACCGGCGCTTGAGGCCACTTTCAAGAAGATCTCCGAGCTGTGCGGTAAATGACAGGCTGGCGCCCAAAAGCACCCACAAGATCAGACTGGAGTTCTGCAAATCCGCCGCAGCAATACCGCACACAGCCGTGAATAGGAGCGCGCCCGTTGCTCCGCTCCAAGTTTTGTTCGGACTTTCCTGAGGCAACAGGCGCGGCCCACCCAAACCCCGCCCGACAAAATACGCCGCAGCGTCGGATGCCCAGACGAAGGACATGAAATACAATGCAACAGTGCGGCCATCCCAGGGTCCTTCGCGCAAGAACCAGAGACCAGCCGCCATGGCAGTAACATAGAACCAACCAAGCATAGCAGCGGATCGTATCCGCAAACCGCCCGCATTGGATGCAAACGAAAGCGCCAACCCGAAACAACCCAGGAAGACGTGAAGCCAGGTCAAATCCATAGGAAGGCTGAGGCAGAATAGTGCGGCGGCAAAGCTCAGAAGCCAGCCGCGAGGATGCCCGCTCATTCCAGCCCATTCCCAAGCCATGATACCGCCGAAAAGCGCACAAGCAGCCGCCAACCACCATCCGCCTGACCATACGACGAACAAGCCGGCAGGAATAAGGAGTGCTGCCGTCAGCAAGCGGAGTCCAAGCTGGGAAAAGCGGCTCTCGGGCGGGGTCCAGTCGCCCATTATGCGCTCCCCTTCGAAACAGCGCCAAAGCGGCGCTCCCTTTCGCTATAGATCGCAACCGCCTTCTCCAGAAAGGAACGATCGAAGTCTGGCCATAACACGTCGAAGAACACGAGTTCGCTATAAGCGGCTTGCCACAACAGGAAGTTGCTCAAGCGGTATTCCCCACTCGTTCGGATGAGAAGATCTGGATCCGGCATATCGACCGTATCGAGATAGGAAGCGAAGATGTCTTCAGTCACATTCTCAGACGCCAACTTGCCGCTCTCGACATCCGCCGCCAGTCTGCGCGAAGCGCGCGCAATCTCCTCGCGCCCCCCATAGTTGAACGCGATGTTCAAATAGAAATCAGCATTGTCCGCAGTTTCACGTTCCGCCCTCTCGACCAATCCAGCTATGTCATCCGGCAGACCCTGGCGCCTGCCGATAACTCTTATCTTCACGCCTTCCTTTTTGAGCCTTCCGAGATCTTTCTTAATGAAAGTTTTCAGGAGCCCAAACAGGGCGTTGACCTCGGATGCGGGCCGACGCCAATTCTCAGTCGAAAAGGAATAAACTGTCAGGTATCGAACACCAATCTGGCCAGCCGCCTCAACAGTGCGTCGAAGTGCTTCGACTCCTCGCTCATGCCCTGCAGCTCGTGGCAATCCACGAGCGTTCGCCCACCGACCATTCCCATCCATGATGATGGCAATGTGAGCGGGTACGCGAGAAGCGCCCGCATGCGAGTCGGACGGCGCAGAGGCGTCGTCGGTCGACATCAGACCTGCATTATCTCCGCTTCTTTGGCTTTCAGTGCGTCGTCAACCTTGCTGACATAGAGGTCCGTCAACTTCTGGACTTCTTCAGACAGCGTACGGTGGCGATCTTCGCTGATATCACCATCCTTTTCCATCTTCTTGAGCGTGTCCATGCCATCCCGGCGAATATTGCGGACGGATACCCGTGCAGCTTCAGCATATTTGCCAGCAACTTTCTGGAGTTCAACACGGCGTTCTTCATTCAGCGGCGGTATCGGAATGCGCAAATTCTGGCCGTCCGTAACAGGGTTCAGGCCCAAGCCGGAATCCCGGATCGCCCGCTCAGTCGCACCAACGACAGTCTTGTCCCAAACATTGACCGACAACATGCGGTTGTCAGACACGGTGACCGACGCGACCTGGTTCAACGGCACCGTTGAACCATAGGCTGGGACCATAACCGCATCTAGCAGGTTCACTGAGGCCCGGCCCGTCCGCAGACCGCTGAATTCAGTGGAGAGAGACGCCAGGGCGCCTTCCATCCGGCGCTCAAGATCCTTCTTGTCATAGCTCATGACACTTACGCTCCATGATTGTTGATTGTTGTCGATGTGCCCTTCCCATGAAGGACTTTGAGGAGAGACCCCTCTTCCTTAAGCGAGAAGACCACGATCGGGATGTTGTTGTCGCGCATAAGACTCACCGCAGAGGGGTCCATCACGCGCAAATCCTTGGCCAGCAATTCCTGATAGCCAACCTCGTCGTAGCGCGTCGCATTTGCGTCGATTTTGGGATCCGCTGTGTATACGCCGTCGACTTGCGTCCCCTTGAGCAGGGCATCGCAGTTCATTTCGATCGCCCGCAGCGCAGCCCCGGTATCTGTCGTGAAGAATGGGTTTCCAATGCCGGCCGCAAATATCACAACGCGGCCTTTTTCCATGTGTCGTTGGGCCCGGCGGCGAATATAGGGCTCGCAAATCGACTCCATGCGGATTGCCGATTGCACGCGCGTCGGGACGCCAATGCTCTCAAGCACGCTTTGCATGGCAAGAGCATTCATGATCGTGGCCAGCATGCCCATGGAATCGGCCTGTGCACGCTCCATGCCCTTGGCAGCGCCCGCGACGCCGCGAAAAATGTTTCCGCCGCCAATGACGAGGCAGACTTCCGCGCCAGTGTCCTGAGCTTGCTTGATTGCATGTGCGAATTTCTCGCACGTCGGAATATCAATTCCGAATTGTCCGGGGCCCATCAGCGCCTCTCCGGAGAGCTTCAACAACACCCGTTTGTATTTCAAGGGGCTGGAGTCGGACTCTTCGGTCTGCATGGGCGGTGTCTCCGGTATTATCGGCCTTATAGGCTCCTAAAAGATTCCCGGCCGCCTGTCATGGGCGACCGGGATGTTCAAAGCCCTTTGCGGGCCGAAAGGCAAGCGGGATCAGCTGCCTTTTGTCATGGATGCAACTTCGTCGGCGAAGTTGTCTTCTTCTTTCTCGATGCCCTCACCCAGCTTGAAGTGCACGAAGCCCTTCAGCGTTGCGCCCTGCTCCTCGAGGAATTTACCAACCGTCTGGTCAGGGTTCATCACGAATGGCTGCTCTACAAGAACAACTTCCTTGTAGAACTTCTGCATCCGGCCAACGATCATCTTCTCGATGACATTGTCAGGCTTGCCGCTTTCGCGAGCCTGCTCCGTAAGTACGCGCTTTTCAGCCTCAACAATCGCCGGATCCAGCTCATCAGTGGTGGCGGAAGCAGGCGACGTAGCCGCGATATGCATCGCAACCTTGCGGCCGATTTCTTCCAGATCGCCAGAACCGTCGAGGGCGACAAGCACACCGACTTTGCCCATACCGGCCGTTTCAGCGTTGTGGATATAGGAAGCCACCTTGCCGTCAGCCGTCAGCTTCGCACTGCGACGCAGGGTCATGTTCTCGCCAACGGTCGCAATCAGGCGTTTGATCAGGTCATCCACAGAACCTTCGCCATCCGGCGCTGGAGCAGAAGATAGCCCCTCGACGGACCCGTCCGTTTCGAGTGCAGCTTTGGTGATTCCAGCCAGCGCCGCCTGGAATTTCTCGTTCCGGGCGACAAAGTCGGTTTCAGCGTTCAATTCCACAATTGCGCCGGTCTTGCCGTCGCCCGAGACTTGGACTGAAACGAGACCATCAGCGGCGGTGCGTCCAGATTTCTTGGCTGCTTTCGAGAGGCCTTTCGCGCGCAGCCAATCGGTGGCCGCGGCTTCATCGCCATTGTTTTCGACGAGCGCCTTTTTGGCATCCATCATGCCTGCGCCAGTCTTCTCGCGCAGTGCTTTAACAAGCGCAGCGGTAATCTCAGCCATTGCTGTATTCCTTCAGTTTGGTCTTCAGGTCAGACGCCTGTTCCTAGGCGCCTGTTGTATCTTCGGCGGTTTCGCCCTCTGCGGCCACAGCCACGTCAGCTTCAGCCATGGCGTCGATATCTTCCAGCTCACCAAGGTCAACACCAAGGCCAGCCGTCGACTCTGCCAGGCCGTCCAGTACGGCATCCGCGAACAGGTTGCAGTAAAGGGAAATGGCGCGCGCAGCATCGTCATTACCAGGAAAGCCATAATCGGCGTCAGCCGGGTCACAATTTGTATCAAGCACGGCGACGACCGGAATTCCCAGCTTGCGAGCTTCCTGGACAGCAATCGCTTCCTTGTTCGTATCGATCACGATCATAGCAGCCGGCAGGCCGCCCATGTCTGCGATACCGCCAAGAGAGAGCTGAAGCTTGTCACGGCGACGCTCAAGGTCGAGCAATTCCTTCTTGGTGAGCCCTTGGCCGCTGTCACCGCTTTCAAACATCGCGTTCAGCTCTTTGAGCTGCTTGATGGAATTGGAAACAGTGGACCAGTTGGTCAGCGTGCCGCCGAGCCAGCGATGGTTCATGTAATACTGAGCGCAACGGCCAGCAGCTTCGGCAATCGGCTCCTGGGCCTGACGCTTGGTGCCCACGAACAGGACCCGACCACCTTTTGCGACCGTGTCGCGCACAAAGACCAGGGCCTGGTGCAGCGAAGGGACGGTCTGAGACAGGTCCATGATGTGGATTCCCGAACGATCACCGTAGATATACGGCTTCATGCGAGGATTCCAGCGGTGGGTTTGGTGACCGAAGTGAACGCCAGCTTCGAGCAGCTGACGCATGTTGAAGTCAGGTAGGGCCATAGATTTTCTCCATCCGGTTGGCCGTCACGAGTGGAACGTTGGACCCCTATGGCCCGTCGCACCGGATGCACCCGTGAACTGGTTTCTGATGTGGCGGCTTATACAGAAAATGCCGATGCCTGCAAGAGTTCTGGCGCGGCTTTTGTCAGGCAGCCTTGAGGGGCTCGACGCGCTCCACGCCGGGCGCTTCTTTCAGGGCCCGCTGTGCACTCAGGCCAATCGTGTAAGTTGCCGGCAGCTTCATGGTGACAACCCGGCCGTCTTCCAGTGGCATTTCGATCAGGAGTTCGCCCTGTTCAAGGTCCTGAAGCTTTGCAAGATGGCCAACCACTCCCGCCAGATCGCCAACATATGCGCCAACAGCGAGTCGAATCTTGAGCGCCCCCATCGCCTTCGACAATCTGGCTGCTTCAAGCTTCAGTACCCGTTCAGCGTTCAGTTTGATTTCTTCGGCGTTTCGTTTCACCCCAACGGTGATCGCCACCGCATTGCCGACCTGAAGCAGATCGTAATTTTGGGACAAGGTTTCCGGGAAAACCATCATCTCGACTTCGCCAGATGGGTCGGAAAGCGTCAGGAACGCAAACTTGCCGCCATTGCGCGCAGGTTTATCGCTACGCGCGCGGACGACGCCGATCATCTCGAGCGGCTTGCCGTCCGAGGCACGATCCTGCACCTCCATGGCCAGGGTCACGCGTTCGCGGTCCAATCCCTCAAGCACGTCATCCAGGGGATGGCCAGAGAAGTAGAACCCGATCGACTTGAACTCCTGATCCAGTTTCTGTTGACCATTCCAGGCCCTGGTTTTCGGCAGCACCGGCCTTAGTGCAGGTTCGGCCTCGGCAAACAGACCGCCCTGCCCGCCTTGTCGGTCCTGGGCTGCACTAACCGCCAAATTTGCCAGCAGCGGCGCTGACTCCAGCATTCTGGCGCGGTTCGGCTCCATGCCATCGAATGCGCCGGCCTTGGAAAGCGATTCAAACGCTTTCTTGTTCACATGTTTCGGATCGACGCGTTCAGCGAAGTCGTAGAGATCCGCAAAGCGACCATCCTTGTCCCGTATCTCGACGACATGTTTCATGGCCTCAAGCCCGACGCCCTTCAGTGCGCCGAGCGCATATACGACCGCGCCATCACGCACATCGAAGTCTGCCGAAGAAGTGTTTACATCAGGAGCCAGAACCGGAATTTTCAGTCGCTTGGCTTCCTGGAAGAAGGCCGCGAGCTTGTCAGTGTTGCCGATATCAAGACTCATCGAAGCGGCGAGAAATTCGACAGGGAAATGCCGCTTCAGGTAGCCCGTATGGTAACCGATCAACGCATAGGCCGCCGCGTGAGATTTGTTGAAACCGTAGCCGGCGAACTTCTCCATCGTATCGAAGATGTCGTTGGCGAGCTTCTCTTCCATGCCCTTTTGCTCAGCCGCACCTTCGACAAAACGCTTCCGCTGGGCGATCATCTCCTCGACTTTCTTCTTACCCATGGCGCGACGCAGAAGGTCGGCTTCGCCGAGGGAGTAGCCAGCGATCTCTTGCGCCATCCGCATGACCTGCTCCTGATAAACAGGCACGCCATAGGTGGCCTCAAGGACAGGTTTCAGGTCCGGATGCTGATAGACAACGGAGGACGGGTCTTCCTTGCCCTGGACATAAACCGGAATGTTTTCCATCGGACCGGGGCGGTAGAGTGAGATGATGGCGATGACGTCCTCAAGATTGTGCGGACGCACCTTCTTGAGCGTATCCCGCATCCCGGCGCCTTCGAGCTGAAACACGCCCAGCGTCTCGCCGCTTGCCATGAGGTCGTATGTGGCCTGATCATCCAGGCTTTGCCATTCCGGCCCGACATCCCGGCCGTCCCGTCGGATCAGCTTGAGCGCCCGGTCGATCACGGTCAGGGTTTTCAGTCCGAGGAAGTCAAACTTCACCAGCCCCGCCATTTCAGCGTACTTCATGTTGAACTGGGTTGCCGGAAGATCCGCCCTCGGATCATTGTAGAGCGGCACGAGCTCGACCAGCGGCCGGTCGCCGATCACAACACCCGCTGCGTGCGTGCCCGCATTTCGGTACTTGCCTTCCAGCGACAATGCGACTTCGAGCAATTCCCCAACACGCTCGTCAGCGTCAATTTCATCCTGAAATTTTGGCTCGTCGTCGATTGCATCCTGCAGCTTGGGCGGATTGGCGGGATTGAATGGGATCAGCTTGGCAAGCCGATCGACCTGACCATATGGCATCTGCATAACGCGGCCGACGTCGCGGACGACAGCCTTGGCCTGCAATGTACCGAATGTGATGATCATGGCGACGGAGTCGGCACCGTACTTGTCGCGCACATAGCGGATGACTTCTCCTCGACGTTCCTGACAGAAATCGATATCGAAATCCGGCATCGACACACGTTCGGGATTCAGGAAGCGTTCGAAGAGTAGATCAAAGCGGAGCGGATCAAGGTCTGTGATCAGGAGCACCCAAGCGACGAGCGAGCCCGCACCGGAACCCCGCCCCGGCCCCACCGGGATGCCATTGTCCTTGGCCCACTTGATAAAGTCGGAAACAATCAGGAAGTAGCCGGGAAACCCCATGCGCTCGATGATCGTCAGTTCGTAGTCAAGCCGCTCAAAATAGGTATCCCGCTCGGCATACAGCTTGTCCGCCGCGCCAAGACGGTATTCCAACCCCTCCAGGGCTTGCTTGCGGAGTTCTTCTGATTCCGAACGTCCTTCATTCGAAAAGTTCGGCAGGATGGGCTGGTGCGTCTCTGCCTTTACCGCGCAGCGCTGGGCGATTTCAAACGTGTTCGCAATGGCTTCGGGAATGTCAGCGAACAATTCCCGCATTTCTTCAGCTGTTTTGAGATATTGGGATGCATCGACACGCTTGCGATCTTCCTGGCCCAAATACTGGCCATTCGAAATACACATCATTGCGTCGTGTGCCTTGGCGTCCGACGGCTTCATGAACCGGGCATCATGCGTCGCTACCAGCGGCAAGCCCAGTTCATAGGCGAGGTCAATCAACCCCTCTTCGCAAGCATACTCATCTTCGGTACCATGACGCGTGATCTCTACATAGCAGCGCCCCGGATAAGCCGAAGCAAGCGTGGAGAGTTCGGTCCGAGCGTCCGCGATACGAGCCTTCAAAAGATGGCGCGCGACTTCACCTTCCGCGCCGCCGGTCAGCAGGATCAACCCGTCTGTTTTGTCCAGCAACAACTCCCGTGAAAGCTTTGGCACACCGTCGGCTGCGTCCAAATAGGCCCGCGACGACAACAGCATCAAGCGCTTGTAGCCTATCTCGTTCTGCGCATAGAGCGACACCCGTGTCGGTTCGCTCTTTGGCATACCGTCTGTCACATCGAAACAGCATGCCATGATGGGCTGGATACCTGCATCCGTCAGCGTCAGCGAGATTTCCAGTGCGCCATACAGATTGTTACGATCAGTAATCGCCACAGCAGGCATTCCCTGCTCGACACACCAAGCCTTCAGGCCCTTGGGCGTGATCATGCTTTCGAGCAAGGAATAGCTCGACCGGACGGCAAGATGAATGAAGGGCGACTCAGTCACGGGAAATCTCCTTTTCACAGGATACTGTGCCGCGCGCATCACCACCAGACCAGAGGCCGGGCGCGGCCTTCCACAACTTAGTCCGGCTGGTAATCGACCAGCTTGCCATCAGCCAAGGTCAGGACGCGATCCATGTGGCGGATCAGTGACAGATTGTGCGTTGCCACCAGCACAGCAGCGCCCTCATCGCGAACCATTTTTATCAGGGTCGCGAACACGCGCTCCGTCGTACCGGGGTCTAGGTTTCCGGTAGGCTCGTCGGCGATGACAAGACGCGGATCGTTTGCCAGGGCGCGGGCAATTGCGACGCGTTGCTGCTCCCCACCCGACATTTGCGCGGGTTGGTGATGGCCGCGCTCATCAAGCCCCATTTCACCCAACAAGTGTTCGGCCTTTTCGCGCGCAGCAGATTGTTTCGTGCCTGCGATCATCAGAGGCATCGCCACATTATCCGCTGCATTGAATTCCGGCAGCAAGTGATGGAACTGGTAGACGAAGCCGATCTTGGCCCGACGTATCGCCGTGCGGCCCTTGTCGTCCAGGGCGAGGCAATCAATGCCATCCAGCATGACCTTGCCAGATTCTGGCCGCTCCAGCAGGCCAGCAGTGTGCAACAGAGTGGATTTTCCGGAACCAGATGGACCGACTAGTCCGACCAACTCACCTGCATTCAGCTGTAGATTGGTTCCACTGAGAACGTGCAATTCTCCAGCGGCCGTCTTGTAGTACCGGTCAATATCGCGAAGTTCGAGAACGGGTTGGGCCATTATTCAAACCTCAACGCGCTGACCGGGTCCTGACGGGAAGCCCACCAAGCCGGAATGATCGAAACGAGCATAGACATGCCGAGCGCATATAGACCGGTCTGCAGGACTTCACCCCAATCGAGGATCGCAGGCAGGCCCTCGAGACCGTAAACTTCCGCGTCGAAAACTTCACCCGGCACAAACAGATTGATGAAAGCCTCCACAGCATCGATGTTGGTGACAACAAGAATGCCGATCGCCATACCAAGCAACGCACCCAAGGTGCCAAGTATGGTTCCAACGAGCAGGAAGACACGGAGCACACCGCCGCGTCCAAGACCAATCGTTCGCAGGATGGCGATATCGCGTGTCTTGTTCTTCACCAGCATAACAACGCCGACGATGATGTTCAGTGTGGCAATACCCATGATCACCATGACGAGCATACGCACCATGGTCCGCTCAACCTGCAATGCGTTGAGATAGCCCGCGCGCTGGCTTTTCCAGTCAAATACGTAAAGCGCATTGCCGGTAGCTGCCGCTATGGCCTCCATGGCCGCGGCTGTTTTGTTCGGATCATCCAGTCGGATATCCAGCATTTGGTAGCGATCCTTGGACTGAAACAGGATCTGCGCCTGCTCCATCGGCATAAAGATATAAAGCCGGTCGAGCTCAACGCTTCCCGTCTTGAAAACGTCCCCGACAGTGTAGGCCTTGCTGCGCGGCGTTGATCCGAGAGGTCCGGCATTAGTCTGCGATGTAATGATCTCTACCTTGTCGCCCGGCCGGACACCGAGGCCTTCCCGGCCAGCAGCCAGAAATGCCCCCATCATGACGACATTGCCGCCATTCTTGCCTTCGCCAAACCCGGATTCAATGGCCGCCGCCCCGCCATCCTTCAGGAAAGGCATAGTGGCGAGGTCTTCCTTGCGGATGGCCCGCACGGCCGCCCCCGTCTTGCGACCATTCGCCGTCACGAGCACATATTCTTCAATATACGGTGCGACACTGGACACACCATCAATCAGAGAGATCGTCTCCGCAATCTGTTCGGCTTCTTCCTCTGTATACGACGCAACAACGCCGTAGACATGTGGCTGACCGCCCAGCAAAGCATCCAGCAAGGTCGCCCTGAAACCGCTCATGATGGACATGGTGATGATCAGCGCAGCAACCGCAAAGAAGATGCCGACAAAGGAAATGATCGATATCAGGCTTGCACCGCCATGCTCCCGCTTGGCGCGCAAGTACCGCCAGGCGAGTGTGCGCTCCAGCTTCCCAAACGGCGCGGCGGCTGACGGAATATCACTCATTCGGGCCGCACCTTGCTGAGGGCATCCGCGAGCGGCATTTCTGATTTCTCACCCGTTTTGCGATTCTTGACTTCAACGACACCGTTCTTGATACCACGTGGTCCGATGACAATCTGCCATGGTAGACCAATCAGATCCATCCGCGCGAACTTGCCGCCAGCCCTGTCATCAGTCTCGTCATATAGCGTGTCTATTCCGGCAAGTTCGAGTGCCTGGTAGGCTTGCTCGCAAACCGTGTCACATTCCTCATCGCCGACCCGCATATTGATGATTCCGACCTGAAACGGCGCAACGCTTTCCGGCCAGACAATCCCATTCTCGTCATGACAGGCTTCGATAATGCCGCCGACCAGACGCGAAACGCCAATGCCATAGCTGCCCATCTCGACCGGCACCATTTGGCCGTCCGGTCCCTGGACAACTGCGTTCATGGGTTCGGAATACTTGGTGCCGAAATAGAAGATATGGCCGACTTCAATACCGCGCGCAGAGACCTTCCGGTCTTCCGGCAGTTCAGCGAAGGCGGCTTCGTCATGCATCTCTTCGGTCGCGGCATAGTATTGCGTCCGCTTTTCGACTTCTGCTGTCAGGTCAGACGTGAAGTCCAGGTCCAGACCCGGAGCAGGCATATCCAGCAGGGTCTTGTCGCAGAAGACGGCGCTTTCGCCCGTCTCAGCGAGGATGATGAATTCGTGGCTCAGTTCGCCCCCAATCGGGCCAGTATCTGCGCGCATGGGCACACCGGTCAGGCCGAGGCGCGAGAACGTGTTGAGATAGGCACAGAACATACGGTTATAGGAGTGTCGCGCATCGTCTGCCGTCAGGTCGAAGGAATAGGCATCCTTCATCATGAACTCACGCCCGCGCATCACGCCGAAGCGCGGGCGGATCTCGTCCCGGAATTTCCATTGTTGGTGATAGAGGTTCAGCGGAAGCTGCTTGTAGCTCTTCACATATGAGCGGAACACATCGGTAACGAGCTCTTCATTCGTGGGGCCGTACAGCATATCGCGGTCATGGCGGTCGGTGATGCGCAGCATCTCCTTGCCATAGGCTTCATACCGACCGGACTCGCGCCAGAGGTCAGCTTGCTGCAGTGTTGGCATCAGCATTTCCACAGCGCCAGCGCGGTTCATCTCTTCGCGCACGATCTGTTCAATCTTCTTGAGGACGCGTAGGCCAAGCGGCAGCCAAGTGTAGATGCCTGCTCCGTTCTGGCGAACCATGCCGGTGCGCAGCATCAGCTGATGCGAGGCGATGGCCGCATCTGACGGGGCTTCTTTGGATACGGGCAGGAAATACTTCGACAGACGCATGGAATCTCCGTGATCGCGCGGTAAACGAAGGCCACCTAGCCGCAGCGCCCCCTATTGCGCAAGCAAACGTGGCACGATGATGGCTGTAAGACCTGTCAGAACAACTGCGCCCGCCGTGGCCCAAAGCGCTTTTTTGGCAAGCATGGGGTTTTTCGGCGCCGCTTCTTCCGTACCGTCAATCGTGGAATCGTCTTCCCACTGCCCCTTCACGCCGATCGGAAGAACGACAAAAAAGGACAGCCACCAGGCAATGGTGAAGACAACACCAGCGCCGAAAATGGTCATCAGTGGGCTTCCTTCGGGGTTTCCATCAGTTCGATCAGGACACCGTTCGAATTCTTCGGGTGGACGAAAATGATGGGAGTGCCATGGGCGCCAATCCGGGGTTTTCCGAGGACTGTGGCACCACGCTTGCCCATCTCTTCGACTGCTTCGTTGATGTCATCCACTTCAAAGCAGACATGATGCTGGCCGCCTTTCGGGTTCTTCGTGATGAAGTTGGCGATAGGGGATTCGGCGTTCAACGGCTCGATCAGCTCAACTTGGCTATTCGGTAGATTGACGAAACAGACCTTTACGCCCTGCTCCGGCATGTCGAACGGCGTGGTGATATCTTTGGCGCCATAGAGTGTCCGATAGGTTTCGCAGGCGGCTTCAAGATCCGGCACTGCGACACCGACATGGTTCAAGGGACCAATTTTAAACTCTGACACGGGTTTCAACTCCTCAGGACGATCACTTCTATTACGGGACGGTGACCAAATGTTTCAAGACAAGCCTTCCGCAGGGCGCGGCCGACGGTACGCTCGACTGCATCATCGTCCATTCGGTCGCGTTTCTTCATGCGACCAATTGCATCCTCGGCCGCGATCTCAAGCGGCTCGATGCTCTCATCAGCAAGGCGACCATCGGTTTCCGACAAGCCTTTCGCCAACACGATGGGGCCGTCGAGTATGTCTCCATCATCGTCCAGCGTCATGGACGCGAAGATAATTCCAGCCCAGGAAAGCTTCCGGCGTTCCTCAATTCCCTGCGCACCTTCCGGCACCAGCCGATCCCCATCCAGAAACAACCGACCGGCTGGAACGACGTCAACAATCTGGGCCTTTCCCGGTGCGATCCGGATCAGGCTGCCATTTTGCGGCGTTACAGCATGGGGAACCTGCAGTGATTTCGCGAAATTGGCATGTTCCATGATGTGCCGACGCTCGCCGTGCACGGGAATAGATACTTGCGGGCGCACCCATCCGTACATGCGGCGCAGCTCGTCCCGGCAAGGGTGACCGGAGACATGTATCGGATATGGCACCATGCGCGGCGTGATCACCCTGACGCCCTGCTCTGCCAGAGCATTCTGAAGCGCAAAAATCCCCTTTTCATTGCCTGGGATCTGTCGGGACGAGAAGATCACTGTGTCGCCTTCATGGAGCGACACATTACGATGATCCCGCCGTGAGATTCTCGTCAATGCGGCCCGCGCTTCACCCTGACTTCCCGTACAGAGATACAGGATGTGTTCGGCGGGAATCTGGCTCGCTTCGGATTCGTCAATGAATTCCATATGCGGCGGCAATATGCCGACGGATTTTGCCGCGTCCGTAATGCGATGCATGCTGCGCCCGACCAGACATACAGCCCGGCCCGCCGACTCGGCAGCTTCAACGATCGATTTCACTCGTGCCACATTTGATGCAAATGTGGTCACGGCCACGGCTTGTTTCTGCTCGGCGATCAGATCTATCAGCCCTTGCTTCACCGACTCTTCGGACCCGGACTCCCCTTCTTCGAAGACATTAGTTGAATCACAGACCATGGCGAGAACGCCTTCATCCCCCAGGGCAGTCAGGCCTTTGACATCCGTCGCAGATCCGATCTGGGGATCCGGATCGATCTTCCAGTCGCCGGTGTGCAGGATCGTGCCCAGCGGCGTCTTGATCGCCAAGGCGTTCGGCTCGGGAATTGAGTGAGTCAGCGTGACATAGGTAACCTCGAACGGCCCGGCCTGAACTGTTCCGCCCAGCGCAACCGGCTTGAGCCAGGACGGGTCCACGCCCCGCTCAACCATTTTCGAGCGCACGAGCTCTGCCGTGAATGGCGTCGCATAGATCGGGGCCTTTGTTTGCAGGCGCGGATATAACAGGCCGACTGCGCCGATATGGTCCTCATGCGCATGTGTCAGGAATACCGCGTCGATCTTCTCCCCGATCAGATATTCGGGATCCGCGCAGATCAGGTCGATCCCCGGCGTCTCAAGTGATCCGAACGTCACACCAAGGTCGGCAATGATCCAACGGCGGTCGTGCGCCGGGCCGTAGCCATAGGCATTGAGGTTCATGCCGATCTCATCGCAGCCCCCCAGGGGGAGGAAAACCAGCTCGTCCTCTATACCGTTCGTGTCTGCCATAGGTCTCAACTGTTCCGTTTGTAGATTTCGAGCAGGCCACGAATGGTAATATCCTGATCGTAATAATCTATTGTTTCGCTGGCACCTTCAAAGAGGGAGGCCACACCGCCGGTGGCAACCACTTTCATGGGCTTTCCATATTCAGCCTTGATGCGGGTTACGAGCCCATCAATGAGATCGATGTATCCCCAGAAGACACCTGACTGCATGGCGCTGATCGTGTCTTGGCCGATCACTTGGGCTGGTTTCTGGATCGCGATGCGTGGCAGCTGCGCCGCCGCATCATGTAGTGCCCGCATGGACAGGTTGATACCGGGAGAGATGATGCCGCCCTCAAAGCCGCCATCTTCCGCCACAACGTCAAACGTTGTCGCCGTTCCACTATCAATCACAATGAGATTGCCGGAATAGGTCATGTGCGCCCCGAGCGCGCTCACAATCCGGTCGGCCCCCACCTGTTCGGGCCGGTGAATGCGCACTTCAACACCCGTTTTCAGATTGGGATCCCCAATGAACAAGGGCTCGAGATTGAGATATCGACGCGCAAGATTACGAAAATTGAACTGGGCTTGAGGTACGACGGTTGAAATCACGCATCCTTTGATGTGCTTCAAGTCCATCCCATACATGTCCGCCAGCCGCCACAACCATGCTGCGTGGTCGTCGGCGGTCTTGGTGGCATCGGTCGCGCTGCGCCACTGGTTGACCCAGGTCTCGCCGTCATGAATGCCGAACACCGTGTTCGTGTTGCCTACATCAATTGCCAGCAGCATCGCTTACCTACTCCCTATCAGGCTGACATCACCAGCCCGGACTATCTCCTGACGTCCATCGGGCAATCTGAGCACCAGCGACCCGTCTTCCGCCATATCTTCCAACACGCCTATCAGGGGATCGCCGTTTCGCGAAACCGAGATCGTCTGACCGAGCCCCTCAGCGACCTTCAGCCAATCTTGCCGCAACGTCTCAAATCCTTGCCGCGCTTGTTCAAGACGACGCCCAAACGCATCACGAAGCGCCGTCAGAACATCTTCCGGGGTCAGGACTGCGTCGCATCTTAAAGAATGCAATGATGTTGCCATTTGGCCAGCGCCGTCAGGTGCGGAAGCCACATTGATCCCAATGCCTGCGGCGACCCAGAACTCAGCGCCTTGCCCGCCGGTTTCGATCAAAATGCCGGAAATCTTGGCGCCATTCACGCGCGCATCGTTGGGCCATTTCAAACGGACGGGGGCGTCTGGAGCGAGCTGCGCAGCCACATCAGATACAGCCAATGCCCCGGCGAAGGGAATACGAGAGGCTACTGGAATGCCGCCGGGCTCATGAAACAGCGCAGTGGAAAACAAGTTTCCAGACGGCGAGATCCATGGACGCTGCAAACGACCGCGCCCAGCTGTCTGAGCTTCTGCGACAAGCCAGCAATCGTCGAAATCGCCAGCCTTCGCCCGTCGCCTCGCTTCGGAATTTGTGCTGTCTATGACGCCAAGGTGGTAGACGGGCCAGGTTAAGCTCAACCTGCAAGTCCCAGAGCCGCTGTGCCCGCCCACCCTGATAGTGCGCTTATGAAGAACAGGAACAGAATACCGGCAATCAGCGCTGCGAGCAGAACTGTGATAGTCACGGGGCCATCGACCGCCTCGAAACGCTCTGTTGGCTCATCAAACCACATGATCTTGATCAGACGGAGATAATAGCCAAGCGATACGACAGACGCGAGCACGAGAATTATGACGACTGGCATCAAACCGGCCTCAACCCCGGCGGACAACACTTCCCATTTTCCAAAGAATCCACCGAACGGTGGAAGACCCGCCATTGAGAAGATCAGAATGGAAAGAGCTATCGCCAGCACGGGGCGCTTGCGCATCAAACCACCAAGCTCGTTAATTCCTTCCACCATTCCGCCTTTACGACGCATGGCAAGCACGCCCATGAACAGGCCAAGCGACGCAATTACGTACAGCGTCATGAAGACCAGCAAAGGCCCCGCACCCAATTCCGGACCCGCGGCTACAGCGACGAGCGCGTAGCCCATATTCGCAATCGATGAGTAGCCGAGCAGACGCTTGATGTTGGTCTGTGTCAGCGCGCCCAGCGAGCCGATAATCATCGACAGGCCGGCAATGATGCAGAGGATCAGCTGCCACTGGTCGATCACGTCGCCAAACATGGTGAACATGACATTCGCGAAGACCACCATGCTCGCCATTTTGGGCGCGGAGGCGAAGAACGCAACGACAGGTGTCGGCGCGCCTTCATAGACGTCCGGCGTCCAGATATGCATTGGCGCAGCAGAGACTTTGAAGGCGAGACCGACAATCATCAGGACCATGCCGAACATCATGCCGATCGATGGGTCCGCTGCAGCGATCACGGCATATTCTGTCGAACCGCTGAACCCGTAGACGAGTGATGCGCCATACAGCAGCATGCCAGATGCAAGCGCCCCCAAAACGAAGTACTTCAAGCCAGCTTCGGACGCCTTGGCAGAATCCCGATGAAACGCAGCCAGCACATAGGAAGACAGACTAAGCGTTTCGACGCCCATATAGAGCGTCATCAAGTCAGCCGCCGACAGGATCATGCCCATGCCGAAGGAGGCGAGCAGTATCAGCAGGGAATATTCATACCGGATGGTACCATGCCGCTTCAGGAAACCCTCAGATGTGAGCAGCGCAAATCCTGCCAGGACATAGCTGACAAATTTCGCGAAGTTCACGAACGTGTTCGTACGAACGAGGCCATTGAAGGCTTCGCCTCCTTCATAGTTCATCAGAGAAAACGCGGCGGCCGCAAATAGGGCAAGAGCGCCGAACTTGATAGATACGCTGTTGAAACGATCCTTCAGCGTGGCGCCCACAAGCACGCCAATCAAGGCAGTCGCAACGAGCCAGAGTTCAGGCCCAACAGTCAGTATCATGGCAGTGAAATCAATCACGAGATCAGCCTCCCGCCATCAGGTTCAGAATGCGCAAGGCAGAACCTTCGGTAATGTTGAAAATCAAATTGGGTGCAACACCAAACAGGATTGTGAGGATTGCGAGTGGAGCAATGCAGATCCATTCAATCCTGTTCATGTCCTTGATCGTGTTCAGATCAGGATTGGTGATTTTTCCAAACACTGTCCGGCGATACAGGGTGAGCATATAAACGGCCGAAAAGATCACACCAAGCGCGGCGCCAAACGCTGCCCAGGTTGAAGCGTGGAAGCCACCGACCATGGTCAGGATCTCGCCGATGAAACCAGACGTGCCCGGAAGACCGACATTGGCCATGGTGAACAGCATGAAGAACGTGGCATAAACCGGCATCCGGTGAACCAATCCGCCATAGGCGGAAATTTCACGAGTGTGCATCCGGTCATAAACGACGCCAACGATCAGAAAGAGCGCGGCGGAGATCAGGCCGTGGCTCAGCATCTGAAAGATGGCGCCCTGTACGCCGGCTTCGTTGAAGGCGAACACGCCGAGCGTAACAAAGCCCATATGCGCAACCGACGAATATGCGATCAGTTTCTTCATGTCCGTCTGACGCCACGCGACCAGCGATGTGTATACGATCGCGATCACCGCTAGTGCGAACATCATCGGCTGAAACAATTGGCTCGCGTCCGGGAACATGGGCAGTGAAAAGCGCAGGAAGCCATAGCCGCCCATCTTCAGAAGGATGCCTGCCAGCAAAACGGATCCCGCAGTCGGTGCCTGCACGTGCGCATCCGGCAACCATGTATGGACCGGCCACATCGGCAACTTCACGGCGAACGACGCCATGAAGGCCAGCCAGAGCCAGGTCTGAACGTTCGGATCGAAGGAATACTTCTCCAGAATTTCGAAGTCAGAACCACCAGCAACCTGGTACATGTACACGACGGCCACGAGCATCAGCAGTGAACCGATCAGCGTATAAAGGAAGAATTTGAACGCCGCATAGATCTTGTCCTTGCCGCCCCAGATTCCGATGATCAGGAACATTGGGATCAGTCCAGCCTCGAAGAAGATATAGAACAGGACGAGATCCATCGCGGTGAAGACACCGATGATAAAGGTTTCAAGAACGAGAAAGGCGACCACATACTCTGTCACACGCTTGTGGATCGAGTTCCAGCTGGCGAGGAGGCAGATAGGGATCAGGAAAGTGGTCAGCAAAATGAGCGAAATGGACAGGCCATCAATGCCCATCTTGTAGCTGATGTTACGATACCAGCTGTATTGCTCCACCAGCTGGTAGCCCGACTGGGACGCATCAAACGCACCAAATGCTGCGAGCGATGCAATGAACGTGGCGCCAGATATGATCAGGCCAGCCAGAAGCGCTGTGCGCCCCTCGGCATCACTGGACGATGCATCTCGGCTGCCAGCTGTCGCTGCGCGCACGAGCATGATGATGAGTGCACCTGCCAGCGGCAGGAACGTCATCGCTGAAAGAACGGGAAAACCGCCCATTAGTTGGCTCCTCCAGCGCGCAGCCACAGTATTCCGCCGAATACAAGTGCAGCACCGATAATCACAAATGCGTAGTGGTAGAGATATCCGGTATGCATCTTCGACAAGCGCCCAGCCGAAGCCTTGGTCACAGCCACAACACCATCAGGCCCGATGCCGTCGATGATCTTTTTGTCAGCCTTCCAGAAGAGATTGCCGAGCATGGCCGAGCCCTTGATGAGCGTGGCCTGATAGATCTCGTCAAAATACCATTTGTTGTAGAACAGCGAGTGCAACGGACCGCCACTGTCGGCGACACGCTTACCAACACCCCGGTTGAAGTAATAGGTGAACGTCGCAATCAGGAAGCCGGCAATCGTGACGACCAGCGGTGCGTACAACACCCATTCAGGCACATTATGACGATCATGAAGGACATGGTTCTCTGCGGCGCGATAGATCGCGCCAGCCCAGAACGTCTCATTATTGCCGTCCACGAACGCGTCGTAGAAATAAACGCCCGCGAAAATCGCCCCCAGGCTGAGCAGCCCCAGCGGCACCAGCATGACGAGCGGGCTCTCATGCGGCGTGTGATCATGTGCGCCATCAGCCGCATGCGCATCTTCATGAGCGTGGTCATCATGATGATCATGCGCTTCCCACGTCTTCGGACCGTGGAACGTCATGTAGATCAGGCGCCAAGAATAGAAGCTCGTCAGGAAGGCTGCAATCAGGCCGAACCAGAAAGCTACCTGACCGAACATGACCTTGGACTGGCCAGCGGCGAAAGTGCTTTCCAGGATGGCGTCCTTGGAGAAGAAGCCAGCGAAACCGATCTGGGTGTGCGGAATACCGAGGCCGATAATGGCAATCGTCCCGATCATCATGGCCGCATAGGTGAGCGGCATGAATTTGGCGAGCCCGCCCATGCGACGCATATCCTGCTCATGGTGCATGCCATGGATAACCGAGCCAGCGCCAAGGAACAGAAGCGCCTTGAAGAAGGCGTGCGTGAAGAGGTGGAACATGGCCGCTTCATAGGCGCCGACACCTGCCACGAAGAACATGTAGCCAAGCTGGGAACAGGTCGAATAGGCGATCACGCGCTTGATATCGTTTTGCGCCATACCAACCGTGGCCGCATAGAGCGCGGTCACCGCACCCACGATGGTGATCATGCCTGCGGCGTAGAATGTGTACTCATAGATCGGCGACAAGAGGCAGACGAGATAGACGCCTGCGGTCACCATGGTTGCGGCGTGGATCAGGGCCGATACAGGGGTCGGACCTTCCATCGCATCCGGCAACCAGACATGCAGGAAGAACTGGGCCGACTTGCCCATAGCGCCAATGAAGAGCAGCACGCCGATAACTTCCAGCGCATTCAGATTCCAATACAGGAACGGAATCACCAGGTCCCGGACCGGGGCCGCATCCGTGAAGCCAACGGGCACAACGGCCGCATTGTTGCGCACGGCGTCCAGTACAGGACCGAACTCGACTGAACGGAATACAAAGAAGACGGCCATGATACCCAGCGCAAGGCCGAAATCGCCTACACGATTGGTAACGAAAGCCTTGATGGAGGCGTCGTTCGGCGCCTTGTTCTGGTACCAGAAGCCGATCAACAGGTAGGAGGCGAGACCCACGCCTTCCCAGCCGAAGAACAGCTGGATGAAATTGTCAGCGGTGACCAGCATGAGCATCATGAAGGTGAAGAGCGACAAATAGCTGAAGAAACGCGCCTTGTGCGGATCCTCGCTCATGTATCCCCAGGAATAGAGATGCACGAGGCCGGATACGCCGGTGATCACCGCCATCATCACAATGGACAACGTATCGACGCGGATTGCCCAATTCGCCTGGAATTCGCCGACGCTTATCCAAGGCATGAGGGTAATCACATGCTGTTTGATTTCCATGCCCGTCGTTGCGGCGACAAGACTTGCATGATGCTCCTCGGTGCCCGTGTGACCGCCAAGACCTGCCACATAGGCAAACAGTTGGATCAGCGACAGCGCGCCTGCTGATAGTACGACAGCAGTGGTCAGCCCCATGACGACCTTGTCGCCAATCTGCTTGTGCACCAGGCCGGTCAGCGCCACGAGCCCCGGCGCAAGGACGATGTACAGGATCAGGATATCTGGAAGCATCGCCTTACCCCTTCATCAGGTCGACATTTTCGACCGAGATATCACCGCGGTTGCGGAAGTAGACGACGAGAATGGCAAGACCAACAGCTGCCTCGGCTGCTGCAACTGTCAACACCAGCATTGCGAAGACCTGCCCGGCAATCGTGCCACTGAATACCGCAAAGGCGATGAGGTTGAGGTTCACCGACAACAGGATCAGCTCAATCGCCATCAGGATGACGATGATGTTCTTGCGGTTCACAAAGATGCCTACGACCCCGATTGTAAACAGGGCCGCCGAAACGGCGAGAAAATGGGAAAGCCCAAGGTCCATGTCTTAGATCCCCTGCCCCGGAGTGGGGTCTTTCAATTCATAGGCATCGCTGCGACGGCGCGAGGTCTGTTTGGCAATGTTCTGACGCTTGGTCTCTGGACGGTGACGCAGCGTCAGCACGATGGCACCAATCATGGCAACGAGCAGGATGATGCCCGCCATCTGGAACAGCAGCAGGTATTGCGTATACATTACCTGTCCTATGGCCTCGGCATTAGTCTCAGCGCCCGGAGATGCATCGAAATTGGTCTCCATGTCTGCCGTGCCGATCACCGATGCCAGCACGATTTCGGCGGCAAATATGATCCCGACAAGCACAGCGAACGGCCAGTATCTCAGTGTGCCGCGCTTGAGCTCGACGAAGTCGACGTCCAGCATCATAACGACGAACAGGAACAACACAGCAACCGCGCCGACATAGACAACGACCAAAAGCATGGCCAGGAACTCAGCGCCAATCAGCACAAGCAAACCGGCCGATGAGAAGAATGCGAGAATGAGCCACAACACCGAATGAACGGGGTTGCGCGCCATGATCACCGACAGCGCCGATACGAGCACGACGGCCGCGATCAGATAGAAAGCGATGACTGCCACAGCCCTACTAGGCCCCCTTCTTTGCAGGGCAGAATGCCCCATGAGTTAATAGTTTCGGCGGCCTAGCGATAAGGCGCGTCGAGTTCCAGATTCTTGGCGATCAGTCGTTCCCAACGATCTCCGTTCGCGAGCAGGCGGTCCTTGTCATAGAACAGCTCTTCGCGCGTTTCAGTGGCGAATTCGAAGTTCGGCCCCTCCACGATGGCATCGACCGGACAGGCCTCCTGACAGAAGCCGCAATAGATGCATTTCACCATGTCGATATCATAGCGTGTGGTACGACGGGCACCGTCTGCGCGCGGCTCAGCCTCAATCGTGATGGCCTGCGCCGGGCAGATTGCCTCACACAATTTACAGGCGATGCAGCGCTCTTCACCGCTGGGATAACGCCGCAAAGCATGTTCCCCACGGAAGCGCGGAGAAAGAGGATTTTTCTCAAACGGATAGTTCACCGTTGCCTTGCGCGTGAACACTTCCCTTGTCGCCACGACGAGCGCGCCGAGGAAATCGGTCAGGAGCGCGCCGCGGATGGTTTGAGCCAGACTCATGACTGAACTCCCAGATAAACGACATAGCCGGACACAATCAGAACCGCCACGAGCGAGGTTGGCAGGAAGATCTTCCACCCCAGGCGCATCAGCTGGTCATAGCGGTAACGAGGGACAATCGCCTTCACCATCGCGAACATGATGAACAGGAACAGGATCTTGAACATGAACCAGAACAAGCCGGCGAACGCATTCACGAAGGGATGGTCGCGGACGAACTCCTCGCCCAGTGCGAATGGACCATGCCAGCCGCCCAAGAACAGAATCGTCATCAGAGCGCACATCAGGACGATGTTAAGATACTCGCCCAGCATGAACAGCAGGTAGGGCGTTGAGCCGTACTCCACTTGGTAACCAGCGACGAGCTCGGATTCGGCTTCCGGCAAATCGAAGGGTGGCCGGTTCGTCTCAGCGAGCGCTGAGACGAAGAAGATAATGAACATCGGGAACATGACGACAATCAGCGGGAAGTGCTGGAAACTGAAGGCATGCCAGGTCCAGATACCGCCTTCCTGAGCGTTCACAATATCCGTCAGGTTCATCGAACCGACCAGCAGGATGACGGTCACGATTACGAAGCCGATCGAAACTTCATAGGAAACCATCTGCGCCGCCGAGCGCAGCGCGCCGAGGAATGGATACTTGGAGTTCGACGCCCAGCCGCCCATGATGATGCCATAGACGCCCAGCGAACTGATTGCGAACAGGTAAAGCACACCAACATTAAGGTTCGAGATAACCCAACTGGTGCCGCTTGCCGTACCGGGCGCAACCGGAATCGCCGCCCAGGCTGCGAAGGCCAGCGTACAGGTCAGGATTGGCGCGATGAGAAAGACGGTCTTGTTCGCACCAGCCGGAATCACGATTTCCTTGAGCAGGAATTTTCCGAAATCGGCGAATGACTGCATCAAGCCGAAAGGCCCGACGACGTTCGGACCTTTGCGCATCATCACACCAGCCCAGACCTTACGGTCCAAAAGCAGGAGAAATGCGATCGATAACAACAGGACGAGCGTGAACAGTGCGATCTGTCCGAGGACCAGCAATGGCCCCCAAAGTTGCCCGAGAGACTCGACGTAGTTGCTCATGGCGCCCGCCCTACTCCGCTGCCACCGGAGTGTCCAGCGCTGAGGCCAGCGCAGAACATTCGGCCATCGTCTTGGACGCCCGTGCGATCGGGTTCGTCATATAGAAATCGTCAAACACCGGACGGAATGTCGCGGTCGTAAGGATTGTCGGAGCGGTCGTGATTGGCGTTTTGAGGGCCTCCGCACCCATCGCGCCGGGCGCGAATCCCAGCCCGGAGAAAGTGGTACTTTCACCCTCAGGACCGCGCAACTCAGCGCGCAGCGCATCGGCGGTGTCATAAGGTAGTTTCTTGCCAACGACCTCCGACAAGGCTCGGAAAATAGCCCAGCCTTCGCGCGCTTCGCCTTTTGGCTGCACAGCGCGGCTGGTCATCTGGACGCGGCCTTCTGTGTTCACAAAGGTTGCCGACATTTCGGTATAAGCGGCACTCGGCAGAATGATGTCCGCGCGTGCGGCCCCCGCATCTCCATGCGAGCCGATGTATATGACCTTCGCATCGCCAAGACCCGACAGATCGAGCTCGTCAGCTCCGAGTAGCACAACGGTATCCATACCACCGGACAGTATTTCTGCTGTCGCAGCTCCGCCCTCGCCCGGCACAAACCCGATGTCTAGCGCACCAACACGGCCTGCCGCGTTGTGAAGAACGCCAAATCCGGCCCAACCGTCCTTTATCGCACCAATTTCGTTTGTCAGTTCCAGCGCTTTTGCGAGAACTGCCGCGCCATCTTCGCCGCAGAGTGCGCCCTCACCGACGACGATCATCGGTCGCTCGGCATCGGAGAGCACTTTGCCGAAGTCCGAATTGCGAATATCTGTGAGGGCTGATGCACCATCACCGAGCCAAGCATGCTCATATGTCAGATCCGCTGCTTCGCCGATACGACCCACTTTCAGGTCAGCCCAAAGCCATGCCTTGCGGATGCGCGCATTCCAGACAGCGGCTTCAACGCGCGGATTCGTACCAATCAACAGCAAGGCGTCAGCATCCTCTACGCCAGCCAGTGTGCCATTCAGGATATAACGTTCGCGCACCCCATCTGTGCCATATTGCGCCCCGGCGGGACGACAATCTGTATTCTCCACACCGAGCCCTCGGAAAAAATCAAGCGCTGCCTTGGCCTGCTCAACCTCGATCAAGTCTCCGGCGACAACGCCGATTTTTTCAGGGGATGCCGACAGCGCCTCTTTCACGGCCGCAAAAGCCTCGCCCCAATTAGCCGGGCGCAGTTTGCCGTTCTCGCGAATGTAAGGCTTGTCGAGGCGTTGGCGGGCTAGGCCATCCCAAATGAAACGGGATTTGTCCGACAGCCACTCCTCGTTGATGCCTTCGCTCACTTCAGGAAGGATACGCATCACACCATCGCCCTTGGCGTCCACGCGGATCGCTGCGCCCATGGCGTCCATCACATCAATAGAGGATGTTTTACGCAGCTCCCATGGGCGCGCATTGAACGCGTATGGCTTGGACGTCAGCGCACCAACCGGGCACAGATCGATGACGTTGCCAGACAGTTCGGATGTCAGACTCTTTTCCAGATAGGTTGTGATCTCAGCATTCTCGCCACGCGAAATCATGCCGAGTTCCTCGACCCCCGCCACTTCGGCAGCAAAGCGTACGCAGCGCGTGCACTGGATGCAGCGGGTCATGATCGTCTTGACCAGCGGGCCCATATTCTTGTCTTCGACGGCGCGCTTGTTCTCGTCATAGCGACTGCCGGCGCGGCCATAGGCCATGGCCTGATCCTGCAGGTCGCACTCGCCGCCCTGGTCGCAGATCGGGCAATCCAGCGGATGGTTGATCAGCAGGAATTCCATGACGCCATTGCGGGCTTTTTCCACATAGGCGCCCTTGGTGCGGATGTTCGGTGCCGATCCATCCCGGTTCGGACGCATGTCACCCACGGTTTGCGCGCACGAGGCAATCGGTTTCGGCGCGCCTTCCCATTCGACCAGGCACATGCGGCAGTTTCCGGCCACCGACAGGCGCTCATGATAACAGAAGCGCGGAATCTCAGCGCCCGCTTCCTCGCACGCCTGCATCAGCGTGTACTGGCGCGGCACTTCGATGTCCTGGCCATCGACATTCAACTTGAAAAGGTCGTCGGACATATCTCTACTCCGCTGCCACGACTGCACCCTGCACCATGGCGCGCGGCAGTCTGTACTGGTTGATGCGATCCTCAATCTCATGGCGGAAGTGGCGGATCAGGCCCTGAATCGGCCAGGCCGCTGCGTCACCGAGTGCGCAAATCGTGTGGCCTTCAACCTGCTTGGTTACATCCAGGAGCGTCTCGATCTCATCATGCTCGGCTTCGCCTTTGACCATTCGCTCCATGACGCGCCACATCCAGCCTGTGCCTTCACGGCACGGCGTGCACTGGCCGCAGCTTTCATGTTTGTAGAAGTATGCGAGACGGGCAATTGCCTTGATCAGGTCGGTGTCCTTGTCCATCACGATCACCGCCGCCGTGCCCAGGCCTGATTTAAGGTCCCGCAGTGTGTCGAAATCCATGTAAGCGTCCATAATCTGCTCAGCCGGCACCATCGGCACGGACGATCCACCGGGGATCACCGCCTTGAGATTGTCCCAACCACCCCGGATACCGCCGCAGTGATTATCAATCAGCTCACGGAAAGTGACCGACATTTCTTCTTCGACATTACATGGCTTGTTCACGTGCCCGGAAATACAGAACAGTTTCGTGCCCGCATTGTTTGGACGGCCAAATCCGGCAAACCACTCAGCACCGCGGCGAAGAATGGTCGGAGCCACTGCAATCGACTCGACATTGTTTACTGTTGTTGGGCAGCCATACAGGCCAGCATTGGCCGGAAACGGTGGTTTCAGCCGGGGCTGTCCCTTCTTGCCTTCAAGGCTTTCCAGCAAGGCTGTCTCCTCGCCGCAAATATAGGCGCCGGCCCCGTGATGGACATAGAGATCGAAATCCCAGCCATTCACATTGTCCTTGCCGATCAGCTTAGCCTCATAAGCCTCCTTGACGGCTTTCTCGAGCGCATGCCGTTCATTGATATATTCACCACGTAGGTAGACATAACATTTATGGGCGCGCATCGCGCGGCTTGCCACCATGCAGCCCTCAATGAGCAGATGGGGATCATGCCGCATGATCTCGCGGTCTTTGCAGGTACCGGGCTCGGACTCGTCAGCATTGACGACGAGATAGTGCGGTCGATCACGCACTTCCTTCGGCATGAACGTCCATTTCAGACCGGTCGGGAAGCCAGCGCCGCCGCGACCACGCAGGCCGGAGGCCTTGATCTGGTCGCATATCCAGTCTGGCCCCTGATCCAGCATCTCCTTGGTGAGGTGCCAGGCGCCGCGTTTCTTCGCCGCTTCGAGGTCGGGTGAGTGCAAACCATAGAGGTTTGTGAAGATGCGATCCTTGTCCTGCAGCATGGCCTAGTCCTCATCATCCTTGCTGGAGGCAACTTGCCCCGCATCGACCCGCTTCGAGAACTCGGTCTCGCCACCCGTGGCCAACTCTTTTGCTTGCGCGATCCAGTCTTCCCGCTCAATGCGACCCGGGAAGCTCATATAGTCTTCAACCCAATCAACATTGGCTGGCGTCCAGTCCGCGATCTGCTGGAAGGTGAAGATGCCGAGCTCATTGAGCGCATCTTCGTTCTTAGGGCCGATACCTTTGATGCGCTTCAGATCATCATGGCCTTCAGCAGCGATCGTGACCGATTCCGGCTTTTCTCCGGAAACAGCAGCAGGCGCAGATCTCTCGGCGGTTTCTGTCTTCGAGATCAGCGTCGTCTTGCCGGTGTTATCCTTTTGGGGGACTTCACGTTGTGTGTTCGTCGGCGCGGATTCCGCTGGCTTGCCTGCAGCCGTCGGCTCTGGTTCTGGCTCCGCGGTCGGTAAATTGGGCAACGCAACCGACTGGTTACGTGTTCCGTCGAACAATTGCGGATCGGTCAGAATGGCCGTGCCACCTTCCGGCGCGCTATTGATGCGGTCAACTTGTGGACCGGGATGCGCCTCGACGCCATTCTTCAGCTTGTTGAGAATCATCCCCAGCGAATCTGGCGTCAAATCTTCGAAATAATCGTCATTCACCTGAACCATCGGTGCATTCACGCACGCGCCAAGACACTCAACTTCTTCCCAGGATAGACGGCCGTCATCGGTCACGAACATTTGCTTGCCGATCTCGGTCTGGCAGACCTCCTTCAGCTTTTCGGCGCCGCGCAACTGGCAAGGCGTCGTGCCGCAGAGTTGGATGTGGTACTTTCCGACCGGCTGCAGACGGAACATCGTGTAGAAGGTCGCGACTTCATAGACGCGGATATACGGCATCTCCAGACGGTCGGCGACTTCACGCATTGCAGGCTCGGATAGCCAGCCACTATTGTCCTTTTGCGCCAGCCACAGCATCGGGATCACCGCAGACCGCTGCTTGTCAGCCGGGTACTTGCCGCGCCAGAACGCAATCTTCTCTTCGGTCTCGGGCTTGAACGCGAATGTGTCGCCTCCAGCCTCCATGTCAAAACGGCGTAGTGCCACTACTCGCCCCTTTTCGAAAAACAGCGACGGGCTTCATCCTTGCGAGGATGTTCGTCAAAAAAGCGTGTCTGCGCAGTACTCATCGGTCGATTTCCCCGAACACGATATCGAGTGAGCCCAAGATGGCGGACACGTCCGCCAGCATGTGTCCTTTACTGAGATGGTCCATCGCCTGCAGGTGCGGATAGCCCGGCGCGCGAATCTTGGCGCGATACGGGCGGTTCGTCCCGTCTGAGACGAGATAAACGCCAAACTCGCCCTTCGGCGCCTCGATAGCGACATAGGTCTCGCCTTCCGGAACATGGAAACCTTCAGTGTACAGCTTGAAGTGATGGATCAGCGCTTCCATCGAATTCTTCATTTCGGCGCGACGCGGCGGCGCAAGCTTTGAGCCTGGCACGAGGACGGGCCCGGGCCCCTCCTTTGACATCAGGTCAATGCATTGCTGCATGATCTTCACCGACTCGCGCATCTCTTCCATGCGGCAGACATAGCGGTCATAATTGTCGCCATTCCGACCAACCGGAATTTTGAAGTCGAGCTCGGAATAGCATTCATAGGGCTGCGCGCGGCGAAGGTCCCAGGCAAACCCGGACCCACGCACCATTACGCCCGAGAATCCCCACTCCATGATGGTCTTCTCATCAACCAGGCCGATATCGACATTGCGCTGTTTGAAGATACGGTTTTCGGTGACCAGGCTCTCGATGTGATCGAGCTTTCCGGGGAACTGCTCACACCATTCCGCAATATCGTCGATGAGGTTCTGCGGCAGGTCCTGATGGACGCCGCCAGGGCGGAAATACGCGGCATGCATGCGGCTGCCGGAGGCGCGCTCATAGAACACGCACAGTTTTTCACGTTCTTCAAAACCCCAGGTAATCGGCGTCAACGCGCCTACGTCGAGGATCTGCGTTGTTACATTCAGCAAGTGCGACATGATCCGGCCGAGCTCTGAATAGAGCACGCGAATCAGGCTTGCCCGCCGGGGGACTTCGACGCCCAGCAGCTTCTCGACTGCCAGGCACCAAGCGTGCTCCTGGTTCATGGGGGAGCAATAGTCCAGCCGGTCGAAATATGGCATTCCCTGCAGGAATGTCTTGTACTCCAGCAGCTTCTCGGTGCCGCGATGCAGCAAGCCGATATGGCTGTCCACACGGGTCACGATCTCGCCGTCGAGATCGAGAATCATACGAAGGACGCCGTGGGCGGCCGGATGTTGAGGACCGAAATTCAGTGTGAACTTTCGGTCTTCCATTTCGGAGATGTGCGCGGTGTCAGCCATTATTCAGAAGGCTCCTCGGCTTTCTCGTCCCCGGGAATATGACTGGTCATACCCTCCCACGGTGAGAGGAAATCGAAATTGCGATATTCCTGCGGCAGCTCGACCGGCTCATAGACGACGCGCTTTTCAAGGTCGTCGTAGCGCACTTCATAATGGCCTGTCAGGGGGAAGTCCTTGCGCAGCGGGTACCCCTCAAAGCCGTAATCGGTGAGGATGCGGCGAAGGTCAGGATGATCGGAGAACTGGATGCCATACATGTCGAAGGCTTCCCGTTCGAACCAGTTTGCGGCAGGCCAAAGCCCGACAATACTCGGAACGGGCGTGTCTTCATCGGTCCTGATACGTACCCGCACACGATGATTCATCCGCATCGAAAGAAGATGATAAACGACTTCGAACCGCTCGGTCCGCTCCGGATAGTCGACCCCACAAACATCGACAAACGTCTCGAAATTGCACTGCTGGTCGTCGCGCAGGAAGCGCATCAGGCTCACAATGTGATCGCGCTCGGCAAACACAGTCAGCTCGCCAAGCGTCACGTCCGCAGACTTGACGGCATCCGGCTGGCGCGCGGCGATGTGAGCGCCCAGCTCACCCAGGGCTTCGATAGCTTCTGTGGTCATCATGTCAGCTCCTACCGTTCCAGCGAGCCTTCGCGGCGAATCTTTTTTTGTAGCTGCAAGAAGCCGTAAACCAGCGCTTCAGCAGTCGGCGGGCACCCCGGAATATAGATATCGACCGGCACGATTCGATCGCAGCCACGGACAACGCTGTAGCTGTAATGGTAATAGCCGCCGCCATTGGCACAGCTACCCATGGAAATCACATAGCGTGGCTCCGGCATCTGATCGTAAACCTTGCGCAGGGCTGGCGCCATCTTGTTGGTCAGGGTGCCGGCAACGATCATCACGTCCGACTGGCGGGGTGAACCGCGCGGCGCCATACCGAAGCGCTCAAGATCGTAGCGCGGGTTGCCAGCATGCATCATTTCCACGGCGCAGCAGGCAAGGCCGAACGTCATCCACATCAGGGAACCGGTACGCGCCCAAGTGATCAGATCGTCGGCTGCGGCGGTGAAATAGCCTTTATCAGCCAATTGGTCTGACAGGCCGGTGTAGAACGGGTCGTCATTGCCGGGCTGAAAGCCGCCTTCGACTCCCGTCCGCGCGCCGCCAAGAGCATATGTCTTGTAATCGTCAGCCATTATTCCCACTCCAGCGCACCGCGGCGCCACTCATAAACAAATCCGATGGTCAAAACACCGAGGAAACCAACCATGGACCAGAATCCGACCAAGCCAATCGTTCCAAGGCTGACCGCCCACGGGAACAGAAATGCCACTTCCAGGTCAAAGATGATGAACAGAATCGCGACGAGATAGAATCGCACATCGAACTTCATCCGCGCGTCGTCAAAAGCGGGGAAGCCGCACTCATATGCTGAGTTCTTTTCCGGATCGGGATTGCTGGGCGCCAGAAGCACCGAACCTAGTATGAATAGGCCGGAAATCACGGCACCGATGACCAGAAAAATGATCACGGGCAAATAGTCGAGTGCCAAGCGTTCGATCTCTGACATGGTACCTTGTCTCCTGCCGCAGGGGTGGCTTGATCTGGCGCCGGATTAGGACGGTTTCGCCTATGGCGCAACAGACAGACGCAATATATCGCAGCAACTCAGTCTAGCCTGAATTATTGTCCAACTCACGTGCACTATACTGCGGCGGTGCGTCACGGCGCAAAGCAGAACGGGCGCAGCAGGCTCGGCGCCATAGCCATGAATTCAATCGGCTTTTTGCGATCCATTCGCACCCAAAGGATCAGTGAGCAGGTACGCCGAGTGCCTCTAGCGTTTCAAACGACAGCTGACCCACACCCAAGCCCTGCTCCCGCTGGTACTCTTTCAGCGCGCTCATCGTTGCGGTCCCGAATTTGCCATCAATTTCGACCGCATGACCGACTTGTGAAAGCGCTTTCTGAAGGGCAGTAATCGTCTCGGGAGATATATCTTCGTCGCACAACACAGTCTTCCATTCTGCCCTCCCCTCGCCTGTCACGATCCGTTTCTCGACCGTGCGGTACCTCGCCGGGATCGAGACGATTTCTTCACGGGCGGGCTTGACCAATTGTTCGATCATGAGAGTTTCATACTCCGCTGGTATCGTAACCGGCTCGACACGTGCCGGTTCGACCAGGACCTGCTTCACGAGCGTATGATACTCTGCTGGAACTATGCGTGTCTCGGACTGTTCAGGCTTCACAATACGCGTGCGTGTAATTGTCTTGTACTCGGCCGGGACCTCGACCGACACAAGCACGTCATTCTGAAAAGCTATGCTGGCCTCGTCCTCGCCGGCAATCTCGCGACCAGCCACCTCGTCCTTCAAATCCAACGTCGAATAAGCCTGCCGGACCAGCACTTGTTCGGTGTAGGTTTCGTATTCTGCTGGGATCACAACCGTCTCTGTTCGTTCCGGCCGGACCAGCACTTGCTCTGTAACCGCCTCATAGACTGCAGGCACGATTCTATACTCGGTCGCGGCCTGTTTGACCTCGACCAACCGCGACACTGTTTTGTATTCGGCGGGATAAATACGAATTTCGGTGCGTTCGGGCTCGTGCAGCACCTGCTCGGTCACGGTCTCGAACGTTTCCGGAATCAAAACAGGCGCATGGCAGGTTCCAGTTGTGTTTTCGGCCAGCGCTGGTCCCATCATCAGAAGGCCAGCAGCTGTCGCGATCATCGGTTTGAGTTGCATGAACCTGCTCCAGCCGCCACCGAAACATACAAGCGTTCCAGTCTACCAATTGCCACGCATTTCAACCATGCACTCATATTCCGCAACCCTCCCCGCACCAAGGGATACACACCCGCCACGCAGTTTCATCTGCGCTCAATTTACCGAGACACTGGTGTTCTGTGCTCCAGCCAGTAATAGAAAGCCGAATCCCAGCCCCGAGGTACTCCATGATCCCCAGATACACCCGTCCCGAAATGGCAGCCATTTGGTCTCCCGAATCCAAATTCGGCATCTGGCTGGAGATAGAGACCCTCGCAGCCGAAGCCATGGAGCAGAAGGGTCTGATCCCGGAGGGAGTCTCCGCAGCGGTGCGCGAACGTGCGGCGTTTGACGTCGATCGAATCGATGAAATCGAGCGGGAAGTGAAGCATGACGTCATCGCCTTTCTGACAAATGTTGCAGAACATGTTGGTGACGAAGCGCGCTTTTTGCACAAGGGCATGACCTCTTCAGATGTCTTGGACACATGTTTCAATGTTCAGCTTGTACGTGCAACCGATCTCCTGCTGGTTGGTGTAGACCGCGTCTTGGCTGCACTGGAAAAACGGGCCTTTGAACACAAGCTGACACCCACAATTGGCCGCAGTCACGGGATTCATGCAGAACCCACTACATTCGGTGTGAAACTTGCCGGCTATCATGCCGAATTCCAGCGCGCACGGACCCGCCTGGTGCTGGCTCGCGAAGAAGTGGCGACATGTGCAATCTCCGGCGCAGTTGGTACATTTGCAAATATCGACCCGTCGATTGAGACTCATGTTGCCGAAAAGCTTGGTCTCAGCGTCGAGCCCGTTTCTACCCAGGTCATCCCGCGCGACCGCCATGCCATGTTCTTCGCAGTCTTGGGTGTGATCGCGTCTTCTATTGAACGGCTTTCAACAGAAGTACGTCACCTCCAGCGCACTGAAGTGCTCGAAGCCGAAGAGTTTTTCTCGGCGGGCCAGAAGGGCTCATCCGCCATGCCACACAAGCGCAATCCCATTCTGACGGAGAATCTTACGGGTCTTGCCCGGCTTGTCCGATCCGCTGTGACGCCTGCCATGGAAAATGTTGCGCTCTGGCACGAGCGCGATATCTCGCACTCCTCGGTCGAACGTGGCATCGGACCGGACGCGACTGTGCATCTTGATTTTGCGCTGCACCGTCTTGGCGGCGTGATCGAGAACCTCTTGGTCTATCCCGAAAACATGATGAGCACGATCGACAGCATGGGTGGCCTCCACAACTCGCAACGCATCTTGTTGGCCCTCGTCGAAAAAGGCGTCAGCCGTGAAGACAGCTATCGTCTGGTCCAACGCAATGCGATGCGGACCTGGAAGAAGGAAGGTGACCTTCTCGACCTGCTCAAACAGGATGAGGAAGTATCATCCCGACTGACAGATTCCGAACTCGAGGCCTTGTTCGACCTTGGTTACCATTTCAAACACGTGGACACGACCTTCGAGCGCGTTTTCGGACGCTCCTGATACAAGGTCATTTGAGGACGGCGACTAGATCCTGCTAAGCGCCGTCCTTGCCTTCTCGGCAACGGACGACCACGCGCCAGTGGTTACATCCTTCTCCGTCGCGATCCACGAGCCGCCTACTGCCACCACATTTGGCAGGGACAGATACTCACCCGCATTATCGGCGCTGACACCGCCCGTCGGCATGAATTGGAGATGCGGCAGCGGTCCGGACAGCGCCTTGAGCGCGCCTACGCCGCCAGCAATCGCGGCCGGAAACAGCTTCAGCATCTTGAACCCTTCCTCATAGCGCGTCATCGCTTCGCTGGCGGTCGCCACGCCCGGAATTGTGATGCCCATATAATCACCGAGTGCGTCCAGCAGGCCGGGGGACATGCCGGGAGACACAAGGAAGTCGGAACCGGCATTCATTGCGTTCACAACGTCCTCCTTCGTCAAGACCGTCCCCGCCCCCACGATCAAATCCGGCTGTGCCTTCTTCATTTCCTCAATGACCTTCAAGCCACTTGGTGTGCGCAGCGTCACTTCAGCGATCGTGAGACCGCCCTCAACAAGCGCGCGCGCCAATGGAGCCGCTGCGTCCACATCAGGCACCACAAGCACAGGGACGATCGGTGCCCGTTGGGCGGCCGCTTTCAAGGCATCAAGCGAGGAATTCATTTAAGCGTCTCCTGGGCATAGTAGGCAGCAGCGCCAATCAGAGGCGCCTCGGGATCGTGCATAAGGCGTACCGGACAATTCGCAAGGTAGCCAGACATCGGTCCACGTTCACGGAACCGGGCAACCGACTCAGGTCGTCGCAGATAATCAACGATTCGCTCAGTTACCCCACCAGCCAGAACGACACCGCCAAGCGCCCCATTTGCGAGCGCCAGGTCGCCGACTGCCCCCATGACGGCTTTCGCGCGCATGGCGATCAGTTGATCAAACATCTCGTCACCTTCGTCAGCCCGGTGACGCATTTCTTCGGGAGAGATGTCTTCCAAATTGCGCCCGAAGACTTCGCAAAATGCGCGATGGACGAATTCGAGTCCCATGCCCGACGCAACCAATTCGTTCGATACATAGCCCTGAGTCCGCATGAGAACACTCGCTATGTCGAATTCCAATGCATCCCTTGGCGCATAGGCGATGTGTCCGCCCTCACCCGTGAGAACCTGCCAGGCATCGTCGCCCAGGGGAAACAAGGATGCCACACCGAATCCGGTGCCAGGCCCGGCTACTATTACAGGCAGTTCCGGTATTTCTTTTCCAGGCAAGATTTCCTCAAAATAGTCTCCGGAATGCTCAGGCACCGATCGGGCCATGGCGGTGAAATCATTGATGATTTTAATGTCATCAAAGCCAAACACCTCGCAGAGGTGCCGGGCTGAGACGTGCCAATCCCGATTGGTCAGCATGACTTCTCCGTCCCGCACAGGGCCGGCCATGGCAAAACAGGCATGCTTCGGCTCTAATCCGGTGTCTTGCAGGTATCGGCGCAACGCAGCAGCAAATGTTTCGAAACTATCCCCGGACAGTTTTGAAAAATCACTGATCTCAACTTTGCCGCCGCGCCTCTCAGCCAAAGCGAACCTGACATTGGTTCCCCCTACATCCCCAACCAAAACGGGCTCACCCATCCGATCAGTCCCCCCGGTTCGAGAAATTGAACTGGCTCGCCCCATTGGCGGCAGGGCCTGCCAATTCCCGGAAATAGGTGAACATTTCGCGGCCGAGTCCCATCCCGTTCTCGTTTGGCCTGTATTCGTCCGGGATGCGCTTTGCAAACTCTTCCGGATCAACCTTGATATCGAGCACACCGCGCTCGGCATCAAACACAATCATGTCGCCATTTTGCACTTTTGCGATCGGGCCGCCGCGTGAACCTTCCGGACTCACATGGATCGCTGACGGCACTTTACCGCTCGCGCCTGACATACGGCCATCCGTTACCAACGCCACCTTGAAGCCCCTATCTTGCAAAACTGCGAGCGGCGGCGTGAGTGTATGCAATTCAGGCATGCCATTCGCCGCTGGTCCCTGGAACCGAACAATCGCGACAAAGTCCTTATCCAATTCTCCTGCATCAAATGCAGCTTTCAGCGCTTCCTGGGAATCGAATACGATCGCAGGTGCTTCCACAATGCGATGCTCAGGTTTTACAGCGGACACCTTGCTGACGCCCAAGCCAATCGGACCGTCCATCATCCGCAGTCCGCCATCCTTGGAGAATGGATCAGATACAGGGCGCAATATGTCCGCATCGGCACTGGTGTCCGGGGCAGGACGCCAGGCGGCTTTGCCATCTTCCAGATAAGGCTCCGCCGCGTAGCCTGATATCGGACCAGCCACGCCCATGGCGTCGCCATCCATTAAACCGGCATCGAGCAACTCACGTACGAGGAAACCCATACCGCCTGCTGCGTGAAAATGATTCACATCAGCCGGTCCGTTTGGATAAACACGCGCCAGCAGCGGCGTCACCGCGCTGATATCCGCGAAGTCTTCCAGAGTTAGAATGATGCCCGCAGCAGCTGCCATGGCTGGCAAGTGAAGCGCATGATTGGTAGACCCCCCCGTCGCCATCAGACCTACCACGCCATTCACAATAGACCGCTCATCGATCATTTCGCCCGCTGGCATATAGTGATCGCCCTGCGCATGGATCTCCGCGACGCGATGTGTGGCTGCACGTGTCAGCGCTTCGCGAATAGGTGTGCCTGGATTGGCGAAGGCAGCGCCTGGCAAGTGGAACCCCATGACTTCCATCAGCATCTGGTTCGAGTTCGCTGTGCCATAGAATGTGCAAGTACCCTGCGTGTGATAGCTTTCCGACTCCGCTTTCAATAGCGCGTCACGACCAACCTTGCCTTCCGCAAATAACTGGCGAACGCGTTGCTTTTCAGGATTGGGCAGACCGGACGGCATGGGCCCAGCTGGCACGAAAACAGACGGGATCCAGCCAAACCGCAGCGCAGCGATCACCAGGCCGGGGACAATTTTGTCACAAACACCCAGATGCATTGCGCCATCAAACACGTCGTGACTCAGGCCGATGGCCGATGCCATCGCAATCACGTCGCGAGAAAACAGTGACAGCTCCATACCGGTAAAGCCCTGTGTGACGCCGTCACACATTGCAGGGACGCCTCCGGCGACTTGTGCAATGGCATTCACCTCCCGTGCGGCATCCCGAATAATAGCGGGGTAGTCCTGATACGGCGCATGTGCTGAAAGCATGTCGTTGTAGGCTGTGATGACACCAATGTTCGGCCAACCCGCGCCGAGTAATTGTGTCTTCTCAATCACCGCGCATCCCGCCGAGGCGTGCGCCAAACTGCTTTCAGACATTCTCCGTCGGGCGAAATCCTTGGGGCGGCGACTACGGATCATTTCGAGATATGCTTGGCGCGAGTCACGTGACCGCTCTCGAATACGCGCGGTCACTTCTGCGATTGTCGAATTCATCTCAACCATTATGCTGCCCATACGACCGTCAAACGCGGCCCTAATTTATCGATTGCATATTTAATAGGCTTTTCCTGCACGGACGACTTTATCGCCGTGTCGAACACTGCCTTTTTCGCTTCTCCGAAGATTAGCAGAATTACCGACGACGCACTCGTTACGCCCTTGCCGGTAAGGGTAATACGCTGCGGATTTTCACCGGCGACCGGACACCCGGTCGCATCAACGGCTGCAACCACATTTTCACTTTCCAGAGCGGCTGACAGATCCGTCGAACCCGGAAACCAGCTGGCGGTATGACCATCCTCACCCATACCAAGAAAAACCATGTCTGCGGGCTCACAGTGCGGGGCATACGCCTTGTCTCTGTCTGCCACAGCTTCCTGCGGCATGGCGTCCATTGTTTTCATCGGCAGAAAGCCTGCAGCTCCGGCGTTTGCCTTTAGCAGTCGGCTGCGTACGAGGCGCTCGTTGGATGCGTCGTCTTCAGGGTTGACCCAACGTTCATCGACGAGACCAACCATGACCCGCGCCCAATCCAGCTCGGTCGTGGCAAGGGCATCAAATATCGGCCCCGGCGTTGAGCCACCTGACACCATCAGCGACGCGGTGCCTTTCAGCTCCAACGCCTTCGTCAGCCCGCCTGCTATAAATTGCGTTACAAAGCGCGTTGCCTCGTCGCGGCTGTCAAACATCATGAATTCATGCGCCAATCCGCTCATGATCCCTCCCACCATGCCCGATTGTCGCGGTCCATCATCATGGCAGCAGCGAGTGGGCCATCCGAACCGGCTGTGTAGGCTTCGGGGCGATCACCAGATTTTTCCCAGGCTTCGATAAGCCCATCAACCCAAGTCCATGCCGCTTCAACTTCATCCTTGCGCATGAAGAGGGACAGATTTCCGCGTACTACATCCATCAACAGACGCTCATACGCGTCCGGATACCGAACCGTGAAGCTTTCGGCGTAGGAAAGATTCAAGGGGAGAGACTTAACGCGGAGGCCGCCCGGGCCCGGCTCCTTGATTTGAACGAACAGGCGCACACCTTCATCCGGTTGCAGACGAATAACCAGCTTGTTCGCACTCTCATACCCCTCCCCAAACAAGGAATGGGGTGTTGGTTTGAACTGAATGATGATATCCGAGTGACGCTGCGACATCCGCTTGCCAGTCCGCAGATAGAAGGGGACGCCCGCCCATCGCCAGTTGTCGATATTGGCCTTGATCGCCACAAAGGTCTCAGTCGAGCTGACGGTTTCAGAACTCAACTCTTCCAGATAGCCTTTCACGGGCGTGTTGTCTTTCACACCGGCCTTGTATTGCCCCCGAACGGTTTGCTTCTTGGCGGCTTCGCCCGTGATCGGTGTCAGCGCGTTGAGTACCTTGATTTTCTCGGTACGAACATCATCATCGTCGAGTTGGTTCGGCGGCTCCATAGCCGTCAGGCACAGCAGCTGGAGCATATGGTTTTGCACCATGTCTCTCAGGGCACCGGATTTATCATAATAATCTGCACGTCCCTCAAGACCCAGGTCTTCAGCAACCGTGATCTGAACATGGTCCACATAATTGCGAGACCAAATTGGCTCGAACAGCATATTGGCAAATCGCAGGACCATGAGGTTTTGTACCGTCTCTTTGCCAAGATAATGGTCAATCCGAAAAACTTGGCGTTCGGCGTAGACTTGAGCAACACCGTCATTGATCGCCTTGGCAGATTCCAGATCGGTCCCGATCGGCTTTTCCAGCACAACCCGAGTGTTGCCCTCTGACAGGCCCGCCTTGCCCAGTGCTTCACATATTTGAACATACAGGCGCGGCGACGTAGCGAGGTAAAATACGCACGGACGGTTGTCATCCAGTGTCAGGAAAGATTTGAGGGTGGCCCAATCTGCATCTTCCTGTGTTGCATCAATGGACACATACTCAATCAACTTCTCGAACTTGGACCATTCCTTCGTATCCCAGTTGTCGCCAGACGCTGACTCACAGGCTTCTCTTGCCATCTTGCGATATTCTTTGGTGTCCATCTCACTGCGCGCAGTGCCAACAATACGGCTGGATTCCGGAATCTGGCCATCCAGCCATCTGTGAAACAAGGCAGGCAAGAGCTTGCGCCGGGAGAGGTCACCTGTCCCGCCGAAGATAACGATGTCGAACGGATCGACAGGAATGAATTTTGCCATCAGGCAGTCTCCAGAGCGCTCGAGGTGAACATTGGCGGAATCAGGCCGAATTCGGATCGATCCCGAGTATTTTCTAGTTTGTCAGCTTATTCGTCAGACTCGCAAAGGCCGTGAAACGCAAATTTTGGTATCATCATTCTTCACTTTAGCTTCGCCTCCCCGGCTGGTAGTGCTTCTCTGCAAATTTTGCAGACTCTTTGATCAACGGTCTGGACGAACAGACCAAACATGTGACAACGTTGTTTTTGGTGTTCTTAAGCGGAGGAAGCACGAGATGTCCAGCACTAGAACGCGTTTGGAGGATCTTGCCTCAATCGCGGGTGTCTCGATCGCAACTGTTTCGCGCGCCCTTAACAACAGCTCCGCAGTGAATGATGAAACCAAGCGTCGGGTCTGGAAGATCGCCCGCGAGCACAACTATAATTTCCGCCCATCCATGCCGGCGCTCTTGTCTGGCGCTGCTGCGACGATTGCAGTCGTCGTGCCCACACTGGCTGGGCGCCAGACGGAAGTCTCTGACCCGTTCTTTCAGGAACTGATCAGCGGCCTCAGTGAGGCTGGGCGATTGGCTGGCTGCGATGTGCTGATCTCTTATCTGGCCCCGAAAAACCAGAACGACCTCGCCTCCATCATGACCGCGAACCGCGCTGAGGGCGTCATATTTCTTGGCCAGAGCTTCTTGCACGAAAGATTCAACCAACTGGCCGAAACTGAAAGCCGTTTCATAGTTTGGGGCGCGGAAATCCCCGGCCAAAAATACTGCTCTATCGGCTCGGATAACTTGCGCGGCGGCAAACGGGCGACGTCTCACCTGCTCAATCTCGGCCGCCGGCGAATCGCTTTTGTGGGTGATACGTCCAATCCAGAGATTTTGCAGCGCTATGAAGGCTATATCTCTGCGCATCGTCGGGCTGACATTCCGCTCGATGCGGACCTCACGCTCCAGTCAAGTTTTGACGTAGAATCCGCCGAAGCTGCAATTTCCAGCCTGATGGAGCGCGGCGTCACGTTTGATGCTGTTTTCGGAGCAAATGACCTGATTGCCCTGGCCACCATTCGCAGCTTGCTCAGAGAGGGAGTGCGTGTGCCCGATGACGTCTCGGTGATTGGTTATGACGATCTTCAACTCTCCGCCTATGGCTATCCTGCACTGAGTACGATCTCACAGGATCCTGCGCGGGCTGGGCGGATCCTTGTCGCCAAGCTGATTGCGTCGGTGGACACAGGCAGCATGCGATCTGAGCGTCTGCCAACCGAACTTATCGTCCGCGAATCCTGCGGCTTGTCCTAGTGGCGGGAAATCCGACACGAGTATGGCGGGACGCGTGTCTTGTTTGGACTATCGATTCCGACGCACATTAGAACCTGATCAGATGAAACGTCTGTCATCGCAGCCACCACTTCGGTCCCGCCAATATTGAAGACGCACTCAATCGTTTCGCCTTCCCATAGCCGACGAAACACGAGCAAGTCCCCGGACAAGTCGATAAATTCGATTTCGCCATATTGTAACGCGGGCGAACTGGCGCGCACACGCGCGAGCGTGCGTGTGAATTGAAGCATAGACTGGGGATCGGCTTCCTGAAGATCTACCGCCAAATCCGCATGGCCCTGGCCCAGAGGCAGCCACGGCTTGGCATCGCTGAAACCACAATATGTATCGGCGCTGGCCCAGGGCATTGGCGTGCGAGCGCCATCGCGGCCGAGCGTGCGGGGCCAGTTCGCGATTGCTTCAGGGTCCTGCAAATCCTCAAACGCAATCTCCGCCTGCGGTAGGCCAAGCTCCTCGCCTTGATAAAGGATGGGATTTCCGCGCAGGCAAAACAGCAAAGCTGTGGTCAATTTGGCCCGAACAACAGGATCGGCACCCTCCAACCAGCGGCTGACACACCGCGGCGCATCATGATTTGAAAAGGCCCATGATGGCCAGCCCTCTCCTGGCGCGCCAAGCCAGTTGCTTTGGGATGTGGCTATCGCTTCGGCTCCCAATCGCTTCGCATAGAGGAAATCGAAGTTGTAGGCGGAATTGAGATTCTGTTCCCCCTCCGTATAGGCACGCATCTCTTCAAGCGGGCTTGGACCTGGAACTTCCGCGACCGAGAATATCTCTCCATATTCGTCCATGAGCATTCGCAAGCGTTTCAGAAATTTGGGCAAATCGGGATGTGATTGATTGTGAACATGTTCCTGAAGGTCAAAGGGACGCGAAACATTTCGGGGTGCAGGAATTTTCGGCGGATTGTCCCGCAAGTCCGGATCGAACAGGGAAAAATTGAGCGCATCGAGCCGGAAGCCGTCCACGCCGCGATCCAGCCAGAACCGCATCACATCGACGAGCGCATCCTGGACATCCGGATTGTGCAAATTCAATTGCGGCTGGCTCGGCAGGAAATTGTGCATGTAATATTGCTGCCGACGCGCATCCCATGTCCAGGACGGTCCGCCAAACACAGCCTGCCAGTTATTAGGCGGTGTTCCATCCGGTTTTGGATCGCTCCAAACGTACCAATCCGCACGAGCATTGGTTCGGTCCTCTCTGCTCTCGGCGAACCAGGCGTGCGCGTCGGATGAGTGTGCATAGACCTGATCGATGATGATTTTCAGGCCGAGTGCGTGCGCTCGACTCAAGAGTGCGTCGAAGTCTTCGAGCGTGCCAAATGCCGGATCGACATCGCAATAATCGGCCACATCATATCCGAAGTCCCTCATGGGGGATGTAAAGAAGGGCGATATCCAGACACCGTCCACGCCGAGGGAGGCCACATGGTCCAGCCTCTGCGTTATGCCGTTCAGATCGCCAACGCCATCCCCATTCGTATCCTGATACGACCGCGGATAAATCTGATAGATGACCGCACCCTTCCACCAAGGCTGCGCGCTTTCCAATGACATTGCGTTCGGCATGGTCTGAAACTCCCGTCAATTCTGACCAGCATCGCACCGCCCCGCGATTTTTCAATCATCTAAGCGCCGCCAGGACAAGCGGCCCGGAAACGGACTGTATTGACTGAAAATTCGGAAATCCGCCTGGCAGGGGCAGAAGGACTTGAACCCTCGACCCTCGGTTTTGGAGACCGATGCTCTACCAACTGAGCTATACCCCTACAGGCGAATGAGCGGTTTGCCTCAAATGCCGTCATGCCGCAAGACTAGAGCTTCAGCCCATGGAGAAAAATTGTGTCCCGCATCCCCTATCCCGAAGTTGACGCCCTTCCTGAAGACCAAAAAGCCTTTCTGGATAAGCTCGCCCCGCTCAATATCTTTCAAATGCTTGGCCATGCTCCTCATCTGCTGAAACCCTTTGTCGGCATGGGCACGGCCTTCCTTCAAAACGGAAAACTGGATCCGATCACCCGCGAATGCGTGATCCTGCGTGTCGGGTACTTGTCCAATGCCAAATACGAAACGAGCCAGCACGAGGCTATCGGATTGGCGATCGGCATGGATGGCGAACTGATCGAAGCGGTGAAATCTGGTCCAAATGCCGACGGCTTGAGCCACGAGCAGAAACTGGCACTGACCTTTACAGACCATCTGGTAACGCATCCCCATCCGTCAGACGGCGCGCTCAAACCGGTTCTGAAACATTTCGGACCGTCCCTGCTGGAAGAGCTGGTTCTGCTGATCGGCTACTACATGATGGTCTGCCGCTTTCTTGAGACATTCGGCGTGGAAGTCGAAGAGGGCGGTCCAAAAGGCGCTGACATCAAACTCGACTGACGCCCGATAAAAAAGGCCGCCCCTTATGGGACGGCCTTCTCGTTATTGCCTGATGGGAACAGGGCTTAC
>NZ_DGMZ01000006.1:0-39724 GCF_002388685.1 Hyphomonas sp. UBA4505
CCACTTTTCAGGAAGCAGACCAAGAGAATCAGGAGATGATGTTGCTCACCAAACGGCCATCACCAATGGGGAAGCGCATGTTCAACGGTATGGGCTCGAGTCGTACGTTGAGTGGGCTGGCGGTGAAGAGAATGCACGCGCCGTCATGGGAGATGAGCGTTTTGAAGAATTGGTTCGCGTCGAAGCAGAAAAAGCTGAAGAAGATCGGAGGCTTAGGTCTGCGAGATGATTCAGTTAAGTGAGTGGCCCGAATACGATAAATACTCCGACGAGACCTAGAACAAAAGCAATAAGTAAGTGCTTCAGAGAAGCTTGTACCTCACCGTAATTCTCGCCTTCCGAAGCCCGCTCAAAGTCTCCAGGACGCGCGGAACTAGTGAACGGATTTTGGAGTTCTGAGGGATCATAATCTGACATTGTTCTAAGGTACCTCATTTTAACCGTATCGTCGACCGCAGCAGGGTTTCAACGCGACTACGACTTACGATCGTGCAAAGGCAATCAATGGTTCATAATCATTGCCGTCTGCCGCTCGCAGCGCTGAGACATATCGCTTGCGAAGGTCGCCAATGTCGTGGATGACGCCGTCATCTCTATTACTGCCCCAAGAGAAGGGCGGTGCGCCAAGACGACGGATGAGGAGGTCCGCCATCATGCGCGCATGGCGTCCGTTTCCATTCGGAAAAGGATGTACAAAGACTAAGCGGTGGTGCAGGCGCACCGCAAGTTCGTCAGGCTCATAAGTCTCGTTTGCGACCCAGAATGCTGCATCATCAAAGAGTTGCGCGGTCTCAGTGCCAATTCTGTATGGCGCAATACCGATGTTTCGCTCCGTCGTGCGATAGTGACCTGCCCAATCCCAAACTTGTCCAAACATCTGTCGGTGAAGCGCGATCGAAAAGGCAACGGTCAATATGTTGGCCCTTCGACTGCGAAAAGCCCATGCCGCTCCGGCATCGATATTGTCTTGTTCCGCAGCGTTTAGATCAGCTCGGGTGGTAATCCATGTCAGCTTTAGCCCATCCCGCTCGGCGGGCGCTAAGGGTGTTGCATCATGGGGTTCCTGGAACAAGTCACTCATCACTCGTCCCAAAGGTCTCGATCGCGCAACGACTGCTCGATAAAGCGATTGATGCGCTCTTCAAGCTCATCTGGGACCGCCTGGTCTTCAAGTCCCATCGAATGGGCAATCCCGCCGAGTTCTCGAAGCGCGATCATCCTCGCGCGATCTTGGACGATTTCTTCCAATGGTTTTCGGGGTACCAAGGCATAAACCAGTTCGCAATCGAGCGCTGCTGCCGCCTTTTGCAACGTCTCCAGGCGGATCGTGGCCGCCGCTTCAGATTGTTCAAGCGCAACAACGCTTGGTGGCTTCATCCCTAGCTTTGCAGCAAGCTGTGCACCAGACATGCCGAGTGCGTCTCGGATCGCGCGTATCCAACCTTTCGGCGGAACAGTAAAACGATCCGTTGGACGCATCGGTGACAGGCGTCCATCAAGTGCGTCGCGCGCGCGTGTAAGGTGTTTTTTCATAGGCTGCAGTCTATCAAGGTCAATGGAAAAGATAGACTATAGCCTAATAGTTATCATTCAATCAATAGGCTGCAGTCTAATTAATTTTCGACTTAATTAGGTTGCAGCCTATCTGTTTTGACGCTTTCATTGGTGCCCTAAGGCCATCAGTCGACTCTCATCCTGCACCCGTGTCAAAGCGTAGGAAGGCCGACTGCTGGGAAAACTGGCTTATCTCCTATAATCCTACGCCGTGATCTGTGCGAACAGACCGCTCTTAAGTCTCTGGCAATCGCCGTGGTTAGAGCGCGAATGCCTTTGCACCCATCCAGACGGCCATGGCCACCATCATCAAATTTTCGGTCAAGGACACAAAGCCAAGCGGTACGTTGCTGTCGCCGCCGACGCAGGCGCATTTCAAGTCGCGTTTGTCTATATAGACCGCTTTATAGACTGAAACGGCACCGATAAGACCGATGAACAGAGCGGTTGGTGCTGCGATCCAGGTCAACGCACCTGCGATCATTAAGATGCCCGCGCCCGTTTCAGCGAACGGATAGACGTATGCATATCGCACGTAACGTTGGGCCAAGAGGTCGTAACCGAGAAATTGGCTTGAGAAGCTTGATAGGTCGCGCAGTTTCTGAACACCCAGAATACACATGCTGACAGCAATAAAGAGCTCAATGGCGCGTATGCTGAGCAGTGTTCCAGATGAGGCCCAGCTAATTGCAAGCGCCATCAATGCCGCAACGGCGAAGATCGCGATAATTGGCGTGTAAGTTAACTGACCAGCCTTTTTAACTGGCTTTCCGAAATGAGCTTTCAAATCGTCGTAGCCACCGATCCGCTCCCCGCCGATGAACGTTTGCGGTGTTGTTTGAACATCATGCTTCGCTTTGAATGCGTCTGTTTCATCCCGGTTTTTCAGGTGATGGTCCTGTACCGCATAACCCTTGCGCTCCAGCAAGGCTTTAGCCTTCAATCCGTAGGGACAGACATGATCTTCAGTCACCATACGAAAGAGTTGTGCAGACTTTTGCCCGGTATCGTTGCCTGGCTTTGCTAGGCTGTTCATATCATATCTCCGGTAACCTATACCCTGTATGGGTATATAGTCTTGCTCCATGACACGTCAATGGAGTCTTCGCCTGGATCAGGCAGGAACCGGATGTCACCTCAGGTGTTTGCTATAGAGTTCAGCACGATGTCAGGGGGTTAGTTCCATACCAGCCTGTTGGGAATTTGGTGCGAACTTGATGCAACCAATGGAACCGCCCTGTCAGAGGAGGCCGTCTAAGCGCGTCCGATCATGGCGAAGACTTACGCTGCCGGCTCCAGGCGAGTAATGAACGTCGCATTTTGATAATCAGCAGAATGAGCCCCGAGAGAGCTACAAACATCGCGGCGCCCGCAGCTGTGATCAGAAGAGGATGATTGAAATCATCTCCGTCGTCATAGTCCATGATATGAAGCTTCCAAAAGAAGTCGTAGAAGCGCCAGGTAGAAGAGCGGCGCGCGCGAACCTCTGCACGTGCCGGATCAACATATAGAGTGGTACTGTCACGGTCGGCAAATACGACTTGCCAAACTGGGCCCGGTCTACCGTATTCCGATGGCGGGTCGGTCAGAAGGGTTACGTCGCTAAGTGTTGCATTTCCAGAATAATCCGCCTGAGCGATTTGAGTTGCCAACAACTCGCTCGCCGGTGAAAGAACAGCGCCGGTCCTGGCGTCAACTGTGAAGGAAATACCGTCCGGGCTTTTCAGATGCCAAACCGGCTCACCCAGCACAGTTCCTGTTGAAGCTTCGGCGACTTGATTAATCTGAGCGGCCTGCGCTGCCTTCTGCAGAGTTATAATATCAGCAGGTGAAACGCTCGTCGCTGTTTGCGTCGCAATTTTATGTTCACCCCGGACCTGCTCGATTGGGATGACGCTCATGACGACGCCTCCGGCGACCCAGAGCACGATCTGCAGGCCGACAATCAGCGCCACCCATTTGTGAATACGCACTGCCCATCTCAGAACCGCCATGTCCAACCCTCCCGTAAGGGCGGCGCTTTCACGGGCGCCGCCCAGTCGTGTTACTCGTGACCGGAATGGTCCATCATGCCTGCGAGACATTCATCGCCCGCCGCGCCGGTGTCACAGATTGCGGTGATCCTGTAAGAGCCGTCACGGCCTTTCTTGACCATAAAGCTGACGGTGTCGCCGTCTTCGAATCCGGAAAGGTCGACATCACCCGCGATGTCGAACCCCATCGTCATGGCGCCCATGCCGATGCCATCAATCGGGCCATGATCGATCGTCAAAAAGTCGCCCTGGGCACCAACGGATTTGATGACGCCGGTGGCGTGACCAGTATCGCTCGATCCCATGTCGTGGTCGGAATGATCCATCATCTCGCCGTCGGCCATCTCCATCTCCATTGGGGGCTCTGTTTGGGAAGCTGTATCGGATGCGGGTGCGTCATTGTCGGTTTGACCGCATGCGGCGAGGGTCAGCGCTGCGGCGCTAACTGTAAGTAAGGTATAGAGTTTCATTAGGCTTGGTCTCCTTCAGGTAAGACGGGAATGGCGCGCGATTCTTTGGAAGCGTTTCCGGCGCGCGCGGAAAGGCTGCGTCCGACCCAGATATAGTAGACCGCAGGGATCACGATCAGAGTCAGCAAAAGGGTAGAGGTCATGCCGCCCAGCATGGGCAAAGCGATCCGCCGCATCACGTCGGACCCCAGTCCCTCGGTAATGAAGATCGGCGCAAGACCGGCAAAAATAGTGGTCACCGTCATCAGTTTTGGCCGCACGCGCATGGCAGCGCCTGCGCTGACCGCATCGAATAGCTCTGCCCTTGTCTTCGGCTGCGTTTCACGCACCTGAGCATCAATGTAGAGGAGCATGACCACAGCTGTTTCGACGGCGATGCCGCCAAGTGCGATGAAGCCAACAGCAACGGCCACTGACAGATTGTAACCTGCGAGCCACACAGCCCAGAGCCCTCCAATCAGGCCGAACGGGAGTGACAGCATGATGATGGCGGTGCGATCAAGCCGTCCAAAGTGCAGCATGAGCAGAAGGAAGATGAGTGCAATCGCGGCCGGAATGGCGACGCGAAGGCGCGCTCCTGCCTCCTGCATTTGTTCATATTGCCCAGAAAACGATACCGCATAACCGGGCGGGAGATCGACACTGTCTGCGACGGTTCTTTGCGCCTCAGAGACATACCCCCCGATATCGCGGCCTGCAATATCGACAAAAACCCAGCCCGTTAGACGCGCATTCTCAGAACGGATCATGGGAGGTCCCTCCGTAAAGGTAATGCTCGCAAGCTCGCCGAGTGGAATGTGTGCGCCGGTAGGGGTTGGAACGAGGATATCTTCCAGGTCTTCGCTGGATTCGCGGAACGGGCGATCATATCGGAGCATGATGTCATACCGCTCCCGGCCCTCGACGCTTTCGGCGAGGCGCATGCCGCCAAGCGCCGTTTGCACAACAGATTGGAAAACGCCCATATCGATATTGCGCCGTGCGAGTTCGCCGCGATCGGGCATGATTTCAAGATACTTGCCGCCAAGAACCCGGTCGGCGAACGCAGATCGCGTGCCCGGAACGTCGGCAATGGCCGTTTCGATATCGCGCGCGATCCGCTCGATTTCGACAAGATTGTCACCGGTCACTTTTACGCCAATGGGGGTCCGCACGCCGGTCGAGACCATGTCCATTCGGATCTTGATCGGATACCCCCAGGAATTCACCAAACCCGGCATTTGCAGTTTTGAATTTAGCTCTTCAATGATCCGATCAGCGGTCATGCCGGAACGCCATTGATCCTTGGGTTTAAGCTTGATCCAGGTCTCAATCATTGTCAGCGGGGCCGGGTCGGTGGCTGTGTCGGCGCGGCCCGCTTTCCCGAACACACGCTCCACTTCTGGCACGGTCATCATTACCCGGTTCGTCTGTCCGAGGATTTCGCGCATCTTGGTGGACGATACCCCAGGCAGCGTCGTTGGCATGTATAGCAGTTCGCCTTCATAAAGCGCTGGCATGAATTCCGAGCCGAGACGTTGGATCGGAACAATGACACTTGCGGTGAGGGCGAGCGCTAATGCAATCGTGATCCATTTGAAGCGAAGCGCGGCGTGAATAATCGGTTTGTAAATCCAAACAAAAAAGGCGTTGACCGGATTCTCCTGTTCGCGGCGCATTCGCCCGCGCATCAGATAAAGCATCAAAACGGGCACCAGCGTAACGGACAGGATCGCGGCGAACGCCATCGCATAGGTCTTGGTGAAGGCCAGGGGGGAAAACAGCCGGAAGCTCTCACCGGTTAGCGCGAAGACGGGCAAGAAAGACACTGTGATAATCAAGAGCGAGAAGAAGATCCCAGGGCCGACTTCCTGGGCCGCTGCGATCACTGTTTGGCGATGCAATTTGGCATCTGGCTTTTCATCGAGTTCTGAGAGTTTACGGCTCGCATTCTCAACCAGGACAATAGACGCATCCACCATCGCACCAATCGCAATCGCAATGCCGCCAAGGGACATGATGTTTGCGGTCACGCCCTGAAAGGACATGATCAGGAATGCGCCCAGAACACCGAGTGGCAAAGTGATGATCGCCACAAAAGACGAGCGCACATGCAGGAGAAAAATGAGGATGACGAGCGCAACCGCGATCCCTTCTTCAATCAATTTGTGCTGAAGATATTCCACCGCCCCTTCAATCAGGGGCGCGCGGTCATAAACCGTGACGATCTCTACCCCGTCCGGGAGGCCGCGCTGAAGGTCTGCAAGTTTTGCTTTTACGCGTTCGATAACCTGCAACGCATTCTCGCCGTCTCGCATGATGACGATACCGGCAACTGTTTCGCCTTCGCCGTTTAGCTCGACAATGCCGCGCCGGAGCGCCGGGCCTTCTATGATGCGCGCCACGTCAGACAAAAGAACAGGCGTTCCATCGAGCGCGTAAACAACGACATTTCCGAGATCGGCCTTGTCATCGATATAGCCCGATGAGCGAATAACAAACTCGCTTTCGCCTTGTTCCAGAACGCGTCCGCCGACTTCGCTGGAAGCGGCTTTGACCGCCTCGCTGATACGGCGGAGCGGCACATCGTAGGCGCGCAGCCGGTTGGGGTCGATCAGGACCTGATATTCCCGTACAAATCCGCCAACCGAGGCAACCTCGGATACACCCTCAACCCCTGCCAGCTCCAGTTTCAGGAACCAGTCCTGCAAGGATCTCAGCTGCGCCAGATCGGTGCCACCGGTCTTGTCGACCAGTGCGTATTGATAGACCCAGCCAACGCCCGTGGCGTCCGGACCAATTTGCGGCACGGCGCCTGGCGGAAGCTCTGAGCCAAGCCGCGAAAGCGCTTCGACGACCCGTGAGCGGGCCCAATACAGATCCACATCATCTTCGAAAATGACATAGACAAAGCTGGTGCCAAACATGGATGCGCCGCGCACATCCTTTGTTTTTGGAAGACCGAGCATGTTGGTCGAGAGTGGGTAGGTGACCAGGTCTTCAACGATTTGCGGGCTTTGGCCTGGAAAGTCTGTTCGGATAATAATTTGGGTATCGGTTAAATCAGGGACCGCGTCGAGCGGCGTGCGATCAAGCGCCAGCCAGCCAGATATGGCCAGCGCAGCGGCCAGTGTCAGCACGATCAGCTGATTTGAAATCGACCAAGAAATGAGCTTCGCGATCCCAGATTTGGAGGGATCACGTCCGGCGAGGTTGTCACTGTGGGGGTCTGACATGGCGTGCTCCTACTGATGACCAGAATGCGGATCGATAGCGCCGCGCTCGGTGTCGGACGCCTCAATCCCCGCCATGGGGTCGGGCCAATCAACGGTCTCGGCAGCGCCGCTTCCGTACGGATTGCGGGCCGGGCCGCCTTCCTGCACCCAGAGGCGACCTGTGTCGGTCTCGCGGTAAAGCACCAGGCCAGCTGTTTGATAGTGGACGGGCGCGCCCTCCAGCAACCAGGGTTCAAGCGCCGTCATCAAGTCTGCCAGCGTTGCGGCCAGCGCATCGCCTTCACGGGCGGCTTTCGCGCCCCGCAGAGCTGTTTCTGCCGGCTCCAGAATGCCGACCAGCTTGGTGTCGGCAAATCGTGTACGCAACGTTTCGCCCAGCCCGAGGGCCGGATCCACGAAGTAGGGATCGATCTTGTAGCGATCGGTCAGCGCTTCGTGAAAATAGAGCGCCATGTCAGTAAAGTGGTCGATCTCTGCAAGCGTGGTGGCATCCACCGGAAGCTGCGAGAGCGGCGTGTCCGGTCCGGCGGCAAAAGCGGGCGGCGCTTGAAGTTTGGAAAATCCTTCACGCAAATTGACTTCGCTATCGAGCATGAACTGTCCGCTGGCGACGACTTGTTCCCCTGGAACCAATCCCGACAGAATTTCGGTGAGGCCATTTGCTGAGACGCCGGTGCGTACGGCGCGCCCGGCAAACCTGCCATCGCCGAGGGCCATAATGACATGGGCTCCGCGGCTATCCCGCAGGATCGCTTCGGTCGGGACCGCCAGGCGCGTCTCGCCGCCAAGGTCGAACCGGATGTCAGCATAAGCGCCTGGGCGCAGATAGCCTTGTGAATTATCGATCTCGATACGGACATCGCCGGTTCGCGTTTGTGAGTTAATGGTTGGATAAATGTAATCCACCCGGCCCGTTGCCGCCGCATCAGGCGCGCTCGGAAAGTTGAGCGAGACAGGCATTCCGGTATCGATGAATGCCAAATCCTGCTCGGGAATGGACGCAATGACCCAGACATCAGCATAGGACTGAAGCTGCAGAATTGGCGTACCGGGCTTAACGTAATCGCCTTCGCGCACCTGAAGCTTATCGACTGTGCCGCCAGCTTCTGCATAGACAGGGACACGCTCAAGCACTTCGCGGGTTTCGGAAAGACGGCTAATCGCGGCATTCTGCATGCCGATCGATCGCAGACGCTGACGGACGGCAGCGATTCGGTTTTCATTTCCGATGGCTAGCGAGGCGACATAGTCTTTTTGGGCCGCGATCAGTTCTGGGCTGTAAACGCGGTAGAGCAAGGCGCCAGGGCGAACCGTATCGCCTTCAGCGCGAACGGTGAGATTTTCAATCCACCCTTCAAGACGGGACGCAGATACAGCTTCCAGCCGCTCATCTGCTTCCACGGTCCCAAACGCGCGCACGGTTTGTCCGAAGGAAGCTGTTTCCGCCACCGCCACCCGAACGCCCATTGTTTGGATCATTTCCGGGGCGACGATCACTGCCGATGAGGCTGGAGCTTCGGCGTAGACGGGAATGTAGTCCATACCCATCGAATCTTTTTTCGGGACTGGTGACGTATCCGGCTGTCCCATCGGATGCTTGTAATAGAGGATCTCTCGTTCTCCGGAGCTCGAAAGTCCAGAAGTGGGAACGAGATCCATGCCGCAAATTGGACATGAGCCGTCGGGGTCTGTTGAGATGTAATGGGGATGCATCGGGCAAGTATATTGCTGCGCCTGTCCGGGCTGGCTGTCGGCTTGCGCCATTGCGGTTTGGCTAATGGGAAGCGCCTGCTCGCCGCTGCAGGCGGAGAGCAGAAGACCGAGCGCGGATGCGCCAAGGAGAAGTGTGTGTTTCATCGGGTCACCAATAGAGCGTTCATCCGCGCGATCGCATTGTCGCGGCGGGATTGTTCAAGCGCGATCTGCGCGCGAAGGGCGATGGCGGCGATTTCGCCATCAATGATTGGAGAATAGTCGCCAATGCCGGACTCATATGTGGTCAGTTGCGCGGCGACCTGGTCGGCGATGGCGTCAATTTTCTGTTGGAAAACTGCAATACTCTCATCAGCCGCGCGACGCGTTGCATCGAAAGCGGCATATTGCGCAGAGGCCGTTCTTGCGGCGGCCATGTAGCGCGCGCGAGCCGCCTCTCGGTCGGCCTTTGCCGCGCGTAGCGCAGGAGCCTGCCGGCTTTCGGCCCAGAGCGGGATCGTGAATGTTACCGCCCCGGACACCCAATCGTCACCTGCAAAGGTCGACCCCGGTGCGCCGCTGCCTTGATCGCGTTGCTGATAAGTCAGCTGCGCACCCCAATTGGGCTTGTAGTCAGCTTCCGCCTGGTCAACGCCCGCGTCGGCGACATCGATCGCCTTGTCGGCGACGCGGACAAGGTGGAAGGCTTGAGCGTCTCCGTTCCAGTCCAGGACCGTGAGCGCCGGAGCAGGCGTTGCCGGGACCAAACCCACGAGGTCGATCAGCTGAGCGTCGACCTGGCTTAGCTGCCCCTCCAGCTCGGCCAAAGTTCGGGCAACCTCAGCCCTTTCGACATCAATCTCAGCCAGCCGAAAAACAACCGGTCGCCCAGAATCGATCTCTGTTTGGACGATCTCTTCGAGTTCCGCATATTTGGCATCACGTTCTTCCGCCAGGATACGTTGAGCTTCAATCCGCCGTTTCTCGATCAGCGCAATCTGCAATGCAGCGCGCAACTCAGCGAATCGCATATCTGTCGCGGCATCATTCTGGACGGCCCGGCGCAGAGCCTCTGCGGATCGGGCCTCTCGGCCCGCCCAGTTTGGAATCTGTTGGCGAATGCCGATCGCCTTATTTGTCGGCAAAAATGTATCGAAAGAGGGATCAAAGATTGGGAAATTATTGATCCCAAGCGAGACCACTGGGTCAGGCAGGCCTGTCGCGGCTTGGGCGCGTTCGCGCGCGGCATCTGAACCATAGCGCATGGCGTCCAGAGCAGGGTGATCAAATAGCCGCGCTTCAAGTTCGTCCATGCTTTGGGCGATGGCTGCGGGACCGAGTGTGGCCAGTAGAAGCGCAGTCAGCGCAGGCCGAAGGGAATAGATAGGGGGTTTATACATCCTGATCTCCAATCAAAGGAGGCGAGTGAACAACGAAAAAGCCGCACTCGGTCAGCGACCGTGCGGCAAGGCGTGTTCACGTCAATCAGATCAGGAGAATTTGCTTGAGTTCAACAAGTGTTGGTTTGGCGACAAGGTCCAATAGGGGCGGACCAGTTGTCAGAACGAGGCGCGGTGTGTCAAATCCCGAAAACCGAGCCGTGAGCATGGTCACCAGATCGGTGGTCTGGGCCCCGCTAAAAGGCGCGGGCTGAACGACTTCATCAGCGCTTGCAAGCGTGGTTTCGCAATCAAAACATCCCGTACAATCAGGGTCCGAAGGAGCGGCAGGCGTCTGATCGACCTGCATTCCAGCCATATGATCATGGCAGGTATCAGTGTCGGACATCGCCGCGCTGTCGTGATGAGCGCCGATTTCTACATGCGCGGCGTCATCATGGCCTGTCAGACAGCAGGCCATTGCCGGCGCACTGATCATTGCGATTATCGCAAAGACAGAGAGAAGGCGGGCAAATGGTATCATCGCGTTGCCTATACCCGAATTGTCTAAAGAAACAAATACCCCACACGGGCATGTGATCTGAAGGTGCTGCTATTTTCGACGTCCACCCAATACGGCGACCAGTTCTTCGACCTTTTCTCGCCTTGCCTTGAGGCTGTTGCCTTTCAATGCGCTCTCGACGCAGTTTTCCAGATGATCGTCCAGCATCACCGTCTCAAGACTGGTCAGCGCGGCCTTGATCGCCTGGACCTGACGGACAATGTCGACGCAATAGCGATCTTCATTGACCATTTTAGCAACGCCGCGAACCTGTCCTTCGATCCGGGAAAGGCGGCGTGTGACATTTGTGCGCGTATCTGGTTTCATTGAAAATACCTCTTGGGGGTATTATGACACAGTTTTCTAGCACATCAAAGGCTGATAGTGTTGAAGGTTCTACACATTGGTTTGCGAGCCAGCATATCGGACAGCTTCGTCTCTTTTGCTTTCAAGAATATCAAGGAAAGTTCGCGTTAATCGCGACACTGGCCGATGCTGAGGAAGAAAAAGATCGTAGTCAAATAAAATTTCGGGTTCAAACCTTCGGACAACGATGTTGCGTTCCAAAAAATCAATAGCTGTAATTGGGTTAATGATAGAAATCCCAATTCCTCTAAGCACTAGACCGCAGATCGTAGCCGCGTACTGGGTTTCGGCTACGACATTTCTAACGACGCCGAAGTCTTCAAAGAGTCGATCCGTTCTGGCGCGGGTTACATCTTCCATTCCAAGAGAGATGAAGTCTTCTCCTGATAGGTCTTCTGGTGAAATCACCAATTTCGAGCATAGTCGGTGATCTTCGGGTAAGACACATACACCTGGAATGCTCAAGAATGAACGTTTGATCACGCCGGGATAATCGCCAGGTCTCGCCAACCCAAGATCGAATTGTTGAGCCGCCACCCATTGGCGAACCGTGGACGAGCTTCGCGTCTGCAACTGGATCGTTACGGTTGGGTGTTCGGCTCTGAATGCTTCGATAACAGCGGGCATGAAGCCCATTGCTAGGGCAGGGAGACAGGCAATCCTCAAGTTGCCAGATCGGAAGCTTTTGATGTCATCTGCCGCTCGACGCAGAGCGTCCATGCCGGCGAAGGTTCGTTCGACTTCGCTGTAAAGCGACTCAGCTTCCGGCGTAGGAACCAGCGGGCTTCCTTTCGCGCGGATGAACAGGGAGAAGCCCACCGAGCGCTCTAGGTCTCCAATTAGGCGGCTCACGGCGGGTTGAGATAGATGAAGATAATCTGCAGCATTTGTGACTGATCCGGTCATCATAACTGCCCTAAAGGCGTCGAGTTGGCGAAGATTCATGTTGTCTCTATCATCCGCGGGGGTATCATATTTTCGCATACCCTAGTCACATTTCTCTATTTTACAATATGCCCCAATTCGTCGAGAAGAGATCTGGAATGCTTGGTCTTTGGCTGAAAGGCTGTTTGTCGATGAGGAGTGTTTCTTATGCTTTTGGGTTGCTTTAGAAGCGATCGTTTACTCCTCGGTTTAGTGATTGCTCTTTCCGTTGCTGCGTCGGCCTTAGCGCAGAGCGGCAAAACAACGGTCGATTTGGTGCGTGAACGCGGGGTGCTTCGGTGCGCAGTCCACACAGGGTTCGCAGGTATGTCGGCACCTGATAGCAACGGTCAGTGGAAGGGCTTGTTTGTCGACTATTGCCGAGCGTTGGCGGCGGTGATTCTCGAAGACCCGGATAAAGTTCGCTTCATACCAGTTTCTTCTCAGCAGCGTTTTACCGTTTTGCAAACGGGTGAAGTTGACGTGCTGTCGCGAACAACAAGTTGGACACTCTCGAGAGATTCGAGCCTTGGCCTGAATTTTACGGGTGTGCTTTTCTTCGATGGTCAGGGATTCTTGGTCCCTGCCTCCCTTGGCGTCCAATCAGTAAATGATCTCGATGGAGCTACAATCTGCATAAAGTCCGGCACGACCGCGGAGCTTAATACCGCTGAATATTTCGCCGCAGCCGGACTGAAATTTCGACCTGTCGTGTTTCAAGGTTCGGAGGAGGCCAAGCTGGCCTTTTTTTCAGGTCGCTGTGATGCGCTCACAACGGATGCGTCGGTACTAACAAGCGTGCGCATTGCCGATGCAGAAAGACCGGAGGACTATGTTGTTCTGCCAGAGCGGTTATCGAAGGAGCCGCTATCGCCAACGGTGAGAAGTGACGATGACCAGTGGTTTGATATAAACAAATGGCTCTTGACTGTGCTGATCGCTGCCGAAGAGCACGGCATCACTCAGTCAAACGTTGCTACGCTGAAGGATACCTCAGCCAACGCTGAAGTTCAGCGAATACTGGGGGTAAAACCTGGCATGGGACGGGCTCTGGGTCTCGACGATAATTGGGGATATCGAGCCATCGAAGCAGTTGGGAATTACGAAGAGCTATATGAGCGTCACATTGCACCACTGGGCATCGAGCGCGGTCAAAATCATCTATATACCGAGGGCGGGCTCATGTATCCGCTCCCGATACGCTAGTTGCGCCGATGAGACTGTCATCGGTTCTTAAGCGTTCTAGCGACCGGGTGGGGCTAGGCCAAGTGTCCGCAAGGGCGGCCCAAAACACAATATATCAAATTGTTCTCTTGGGTTGTTTCTTGGCTCTGTTTGGATTGCTGATATCCAACGTTCAAGTCAACTTGGAAGACAGAAACATAAACACAGGCTTTGCGTTTTTGTCCGACCCCGCTGGATTCAGTATCGGCGAAAGTGCAATTAGAGTTTTCTCTACAGATCCCTATTGGCGGGTGATTCTAGCTGGGGTTTTGAACACGCTCAAAGTCGCGGTAATTGCCATCTTCCTATCTTCTATTCTCGGTGTGATTATTGGTGTCTCACGCTTATCGCCGACATGGGTTATTGCGCGCTCCGCAGCATTTTATGTTGAAATCTTCCGCAATATTCCACTCCTGCTGCAGTTAGTATTTTGGTACGCCATATTAACTCATGCGCTTCCCATTCATCAAGAGGCATGGAATCCCCTTCCAGGGGTGTACATTAGCAATCGAGGGTTGTTCTTGCCAGCGTTGTCCGGGTGGCTTGTGCTTCCGGCTGCGCTTTTATCCATGGTGGTCGTCAATTGGTTGGTTAAAAGGATTTTTCGCAAGTGGGAAATCTCAAATGGACGCTTGCGCGAGCGCATTATTGGTTGGCTAGCGTCAAGCGCCGCAGCCGCAGCTGTCATTTTTTGGATTGGTGGCGGTCTAAGTGTGGATGTCCCGTATCCCGAACGATTTAACCTCACTGGAGGATTGGAGTTATCGGCGGAATATCTCGCGCTACTATTAGCGCTCACACTCTACACCGCAGCTTATATCGGGGAGATTGTTCGAGCCGGAATATTATCAGTTCCGAAAGGTCAAAAAGAGGCAGCCAGTGCTCTAGGGCTCTCGCGATGGAGTATTTCCCGTAAGATCGTTCTTCCTCAGGCGTTGAGAGTTGTAATACCCCCAACCACAAGTTGGCATATCAATACAATCAAAAACAGTTCTCTGGCGATTGCTATAGGGTATCCAGATCTCGTTTCTATAACTGACACCACAATAAATCAAACAGGTCAGGCGATAGAGGGAGTGGCCATAATAATGTCGGTTTATCTGACGATTAGCCTTAGCCTTTCTGCAATTCTGAATTGGTATAATAGACGGGTTTCGAAGCAAGCACTTATTACTACCGGTGGAGGCTTTGCGCAGTTGCCGGACCAAGTGAACTGGTCGTCTTGGATTGACGTGCGGGCGTGGTTCAAGAGAAACCTCTTTCGAGACAGAGCGACTACGTTTGCAACCCTAGGGGTTGGTCTTTTGAGTGCGTGGCTTCTCAGTCTGATCATTCAGTGGGCGATTTTGGGTAGTGTGGTTAGCGGCGGTCCTGAGGACTGTCGTGCGGCATCTGGGGCCTGCTGGGCGTTTGTGGTTGAAAAACACCGGTTCATCTTGTTCGGCACCTATCCGGAGTCGGCACTTTGGCGCCCCGTGACGTCTATTGTGTTGTTTGCGGTCATTGCCGTTGCTTCCTTTTATCGCCGACTTTGGGGGCCGTCATTGCTCTTCGCTTGGATCGCGGTCATTTTTGGGATGGTTTTTTTAATGTTTGGGGGGCTCGTTCCAGGGATGACATTCATCCCGACAGGGAGTTGGGGTGGCCTTCCTGTGACTCTGATCCTCGCTAGCGTTGCAATCATTGCCGGGTTTCCGCTCGCAGTGCTCTTGGCGCTTGGGAGGACATCATCTTTACCAATCATCCGAATGCTGTGTGTAGGATATATTGAGCTAATTCGAGGCGTCCCTCTGATTAGTATTCTGTTTATGGCGGCAATTCTTTTCCCACTTTTTTTGCCGCCATCAATAACCATCGATAATCTTTTGCGGGTGCAAATCGGACTTACGCTATTTACCGCTGCATATATGGCTGAGGTCATTCGGGGTGGTTTACAAGCGGTGGCGAAAGGGCAGTACGACGCAGCGGCCGCGCTTGGCCTTGGGTACTGGAATCGGATGTCTCTAGTTGTTTTGCCGCAAGCGCTCCGAGTGAGTTTTCCTGGCATGGTAAATACATTTATCAGCGAGATTAAGAATACAACGCTAGTCGTGATAGTGGGCGTTTTTGATATCCTTAACGCAACTAAGGCGTCGTTGACGGACGTAGAATGGCGACCATTTTTTATTGAAGCTTACGTGTTCACTGGCGCGATCTTTTTTGTGCTTTGCTTCTTCATTACGCGCTTAAGCAAGAAGGTCGAAGATGCCACACAACCGTCTAGCGTTAACTGAGGGAGGTGCGTCGAATGGATGAACCGGAAAGAAATAGGTTGAATACATCAACCGAAGAGTCGCGACCGCAAAGCGGCGTCGAAAGTAAAGTCCTACAACCCGCTACATTAGTGGCGCGCGCAGGACTGGGGCCATCTGAACAAGATGGCATGCTAAATACTGCCGTCTATCGTGCGTCGACCATCGTTTACCCTACGGTGCAATCCTACAAGGATCGCCATGATGGATTCTATGACGACGTTGTTTATGGGCTTTATGGAACAAAAACGACTTATGCCTTGGCGCGTGCGGTGCAGGCGCTTGAGGGAGCCAACTCAACCTTGATTGTTTCTTCGGGAACTGCAGCGAACGCGATTTCGATGTCTACATTCGTCGAATCTGGTGATCATCTTTTGGTCGCGGATTGCGTTTATGGCACGACGCGAAAGTTCGCCGATACTGTTTTGACGCGGTTCGGTGTCGAGGTTAGCTACTTCGATCCGGGCGTTGGAGCGGATATAAGAGACGAAATTCGACCCAACACGCGCGCAATTTTTATCGAGGCGCCCGGATCCCAACTGTTCGAAATGATCGACGTTCCTGCTATAGTGGAGGTGGCCCGGAAGGCCGGTGTGATTACGCTCATGGACAATACATGGGCGTCTCCTCTGCATTTCCGTCCACTCGATGTTGGCATAGACGTGTCGATTCAAGCCGGAACCAAATATCTTTCAGGCCATTCCGATGTAATGCTCGGAACGATTAGTGCCTCTAAGCGCGAGCACTATGAGTTACTCAAGGACATGGCCGGACGTATGGGAAACTGCGCTGGGCCGGATGAGTGTTATCTTGTTCATCGCGGTCTCAGGACCTTGGACGTCAGGATGGATCGTCATGTAAGAAATGCAGCGATATTGGTAGATTGGTTGTTAGCGCAGCCCGAGGTTTCTAAAGTGCTTTATCCCGCATTAGAAGTCGATCCTGGGTACGCTTTGTGGAAGCGGGATTTTAAGGGCGCGTCAGGCTTATTCGGTGTTCGTATGCGCGGAATGTCGCGAGCCGCTGAAGATGCATTCTTCAACCATTTGAATTTGTTCAAGATGGGATCGAGTTGGGGGGGGTATGAAAGCCTTATTGTCCCCGCATGGCCCCTACCTCAGAGGAGCCGGCGATCTCTTGATAAAAATGAAAGCCTGCTACGTGTGCATGCGGGGCTAGAAGATCCTGCTGACCTAATAGATGACTTGAACGCAGCATTTGTACGCATGAGGCGAGCGGTATGACGATGGCGAGATTAGAATCCGAAAACCACAAGACGACCGAAAAACCTAAAGATGAGGCTATCAAGATTGAAAAAATCGACAAATGGTATGGTGAGTTTCAAGTGCTTAAGGACCTTTCGCTCACGGTAAGTGCCGGAGAACGGATTGTTATCTGTGGTCCATCTGGGTCTGGGAAATCGACGCTCATTCGTTGTGTGAATCGCTTAGAGACGTTCGATCGTGGGCGGATTATCGTGAACGGCGTCGAGCTAGCCGAAAACGAGAAGGCGATTCGAGAGATCAGGGCCGAAGTTGGCATGGTGTTTCAGAACTTTAACCTGTTTCCCCATATGACAGTGCTACAAAACTGCACACTGGGACCGATGCGCGTAAACGGAGAAGCGCGAGCGGATGCAGAACGTCATGCGCTCGATTATCTTTCTCGTGTCAAAATTGTAGATCAGGCCAACAAGTATCCAGGTGAATTGTCTGGAGGTCAGCAACAGCGCGCAGCTATTGCGAGAGCGCTATGCATGCAGCCAAAAATTATGTTGTTTGATGAGCCCACGTCAGCACTTGATCCTGAGATGATCAAGGAAGTTCTTGAGGTTATGGTGAGCTTGGCAGAAGATGGTATGACAATGTTATGTGTGACGCATGAAATGGGATTTGCTCGGCAGGTAGCTCATCGCATCATCTTTATGGATGAGGGACGGATCGTTGAAGACGCTTCGCCAGAGGTTTTTTTCACCAAATCGACAAATCCGCGAACGCGGGCGTTTCTGGGACAAATTCTCAATTAGTCAAAACCACCTATGTTGATCACGAGCTGCCTCCAGGGGGAGCGCTGCTCTGACTTAACGCCATCGTGTCCCACAATAATGGGTTTATGACACCAATTCTTGATGCCGTCATTGGGAGTTATGTCGCCATGTCTTGGGTCATAACAGTGGCGTATAACTTTCGCACATAATTCGATTTGACGACATGGGTCGTTCCCCGCCATCGTTTTCGAGTGGTGTAATATCAGCGCCGTGAATTCGAGGGCCGGAGTTTCGTTATTGGCGAATTTCTGAGGCCACGTGCTTGGATCAACATTCGGCGTTACCTTTATGGAGGGGTATAATGCAAAAGCGAAAATGGCTTGTCAAAAACGCACTTCAATCGACGGCTCTGACAACAACAATCTGTCTAATGGCACCGTATTCTGGATCTGCTATGGCGCAGGAAGCGGACATCGAGGAAAGTTCGGCGCGCTCCATGGAGACTGTCGTCGTTACTGGAACTCGACGTGCAGACAGGTCTGCGGCGGACTCGCTCATTCCGATTGACGTGATTAGCGGTGAAGAGCTTGCAAAAAATGGCGCGTCCGATTTTACGGATATATTGCGGACTCAAGTGGTCTCGCTAAACGTTCAAAGGTTCGTGACCAATGATGGTGCCGTATTCCAGCGACCGTTCACGCTTCGAGGCTTAGCACCTGATCAGACTTTGCTACTGGTCAATGGAAAACGCAGACATCGTGCAGCGACCATTCAGTTTAGCCGACTACCTCTTACCCTTGGTGCCCAGGGCCCAGATCTTGGAACCATCCCGTCTAACGCGATACGGCAATTAGAAGTCCTTCGAGATGGGGCCTCGGCTCAATATGGATCTGACGCTATTGCGGGTGTTGTCAATTTGGAGCTCGCTGAAGACAGTGACGGGTTCACTCTATCGACACGATATGGGCAGTTTTTTGCTGGCGATGGCAATGACCTTCAGGTTCAGGCTAATCTAGGCCTGCCCCTCGGGCCGGATGGCTTCTTTCATGTTGCAGGCGAATATCAGACTTCTGATACAACTTCTCGAGGGGCGCAACGCCTGGATGCGCAAGCGTTGATCGATGCTGGTAATTCCGATGTCGCAAACCCCGCGCAGCGTTGGGGTAATCCAGACGCTGAAGCTTTTAGGTCATTTTTTAATGCCGGTATTGAGCTTGATGAATCCACGGAGGTTTATCTATTTGGCAATCTGGCTTGGTCGGACAGCGTGACAGGCTTCTTTTATCGGAACCCGGAAACACGGACCAACGTTTTTGCAAGTGTCCCTTTGACCGACTCCCCTGGCGGCGATCGGTTTAGCTTTACAGAAGTTTTCCCAGGCGGGTTTTCGCCGGCCTTTGGCGCTGAGAGTTGGGATTGGAGCCTTGCAGCCGGCGTGAGAGGAAGCATTTGGGGCGATGTCGGATACGATTTAAGCGTTTATCACGGTGAGAATGAGGTCGATTACAATATTTCTAACACTGTTAACCCCTCACTAGGGCCAGCATCGCCCACGGCCTTTGATCCCGGTACCTTGGAACAGCGAGAAACCACGGTTAATCTCGATTTTGTGGTTCCTGTAGAGGTGGGTCTTGTAGCCCCCCTTAATGTTGCTTGGGGCGCGGAATACCATGACGAAGCGTATCAGGTCACGACCGGTGATCCTGCCTCGTACGAGATCGGTCCGTTTGCCGCATATATTGACCCCGATACCGGACTTCCAGGGCAGGCCTTACAGGTCGGTTCCAATGGTTTTCCTGGGTTCAGCCCGCAAGAGTCCGGAGAGTTCGATCGCTGGAATTATGCTCTCTACGCAGATGTTGAGGCTGATCTGACTGATCGATTAAGTGGGGGTGTAGCCATTCGATTTGAAGACTTCAGCGATTTCGGAACAACTTTCAACTGGAAGGTGGCCGGACGTTATGAAATTGTCGATGGTTTAGCCGTTCGAGGGTCGGCGAATACGGGATTTCGTGCCCCAACGCCTGGTCAGGCAAATGTCTCTCAAACGTCGACTAACATCAATCTTGACACAGGAGCGGTGATATCCAGCGGAATCATTCCGCCAACCAATCCTGTTGCTCAGTTCTTCGGTGCCCAGCCATTGGATGTGGAGGAGTCTTTCAACTATGCCGCAGGAGTGGTCTTTGATGGACTAGGGGATTTGTCGATCACCATTGACTATTTTAATATCGAGCTTGAAGACCGAATTAGCGTGTCTGGAGATATTCCAATTTCCGATACGGAGCGTCAGGCATTAATCGATGCTGGAATTAATGCCGGAGGTTCTTTTGAAGAGATTCGGTTCTTCACAAATGCATTTGATACCGAAACAGAAGGCGTCGATGTGGTCGCGACTTATCCAATTGCGTTCGCTAACGGATCGCGCCTTGATTTGATGGCATCATTGAATTGGACGCAAACTGAAGTCACTGAGGTCCGGAATCCGACTGCAATTAACCGGGAACGCACTCTGGAGATTGAAGATTTTGTGCCGAATACACGCGGTTTGTTGCAGGCAAACTATCAACGGGGGCCCTTGTCGGCGCTTGTTCGCGCCAACTACTACGGAGAGTGGACAGACTACGGTAGCAATGCGGACGGTTCTGGAGATCAGACATTTGGTGAGGAAGTGCTCGTGGACCTCGAGGTTTCATATGATGCGCGCGAGAATTTGACCCTCAGCATTGGTGCAGAAAATGTCTTTGACGAGTTTCCGGACCGCGACGTGCGGCAAGGCAATATCAACAGTGGTATAATCTACCCAAGATTTGCACCGACAGGTTTTAACGGCGGTTTTTGGTACGTTAAAGCGACAGCTTCATTCTAAATTGGTTGATATTTGATAAGCCTGCGCAGCCCTTAGACTTATCGTCTGCGCAGGCGATCTCTTTCTCTATAAATTGGTGGATTACCAATAACTATGATCGACATCGAGCAGCGACTTCGTGAACTCCAAATAGACTTGCCGGTGCCGGCCACCGGTGTGGCGTCGTATCTGCCGTATGTTGAGGATAGTGGTCTCGTCTTTGTTTCGGGACAACTCCCGTTTAGGAGCGGGGAAGTTGCGATCACGGGGCGACTCGGTGCGGACCTTGACATTGAACAAGGGCAACTGGCCGCTAGACTTTGCGCGATCAATGTTCTCGCCCAGCTAAAACAAGCGTGCAAAGGAGACTTGAACAGGATTGATCGTATCGTTCGACTTGGCGGCTTTGTAGCTTCCATCGAAACATTTACTGCGCAGTCTGTCGTTATGAATGCGGCATCCGACTTAATGGTGGCGGTCTTTGGTGATCGTGGGACGCACGCGCGAGCGGCCATAGCTACGCCGGTCCTTCCGCTCAACGCTGCCGTTGAAGTGGATGCTGTAGTTCGTGTTCGGCCGCCATTCACGACAGATCCAAAACAGTAGATTGGGTCGTAAAAATCTCATCGTGGGACGAGGGGAATTTGATGCTCCCGCGTACAAGAAATGAACAGTGAGGAGAAGAGACATATGAGTGTTTTAATTAGAGGTCTGGCATTTGCGGGCTTGGGAGTCGTTCTGGCCGTTGCGCCCGCTCTGGCTCACACAACCATTGAGACCGCGAATATCGAAGATGGTGCGACGTTAACGGATGCGCCTCCTGCATTTGAGTTCAGCTTTGGCAGCGCCGTTGGTCTCGCAGGCCTTGAACTTGAAACCGTGGCCGGTGAAGCGTTGACGATCAGCTTCGATCCTCCGCGTGGCATGCAGAAGGATTTTTCAGTGGCTCTCCCACCGCTGGATACCGACGCTTACGTTTTGAAGTGGCGCGCGGTCGCAAAAGATGGGCACGTCATGAAAGGTGAAGTGTCGTTCACCATCATTGACTAAGCGCTTTGAATGCTGACGCTTCTCGTCTTCCTGTCGAAGGTCGGACTTTACGTCACCGCGCTTATGGGTCTTGGCGCGGCGCTACATAGCGCTGCGGCAATCGTCACGCCTCGGCGATGGTTGGTCATCCTTGGCCTTGGCCTGATCATCGCCGTCTCTCTCCGGCTCGCTCTTTTGAATGCACAACTGGCGGGCGGTTTGAGTGCAGCCTTCTCGCCGGACACCTTTAGCTGGATCTGGCCCGCCAATCGCTCCCAGGCGATGGCGTTCTTGGCTGGCGGGGGCCTGATCGCGGCCTCAAGCTTAGCGCCTCTGAAATATCTTAAGCTGCCTGCCGCCCTCCTTATCGCCGCCGGTTTTGGGCTCGGCGGACATACCCAAGGGCTTGATACGCCGGGCCTGGCACCATGGTTTGTTGGTGTACATGCGCTGATAGCTGGTTTCTGGATCGTCGCGCCGTTTACGCTTTGGCCCCATGCCAGTTTAGATGCCGATCTCGTCCATGCGCGAATGGAGCGTTTCAGCAAAATTGCGCTCTGGTGTGTCCCGCTATTATTCGTTTCTGGTATATGGTTGGCCCTCCGACTGGCTGGATCTCTTGAAGCGATACTGTCCAGTTCGTATGGGCAGTTGCTGCTTGCAAAACTTCTGCTCGCCACTCTGGCGCTTGCGATTGGCGCCTGGAATAAATTGCGGATCACGCAGCTATTGAAGAACGATGCGCCAAGCGGCGTAGCGAGTCTTAAGCGCTCGCTTGGCGCTGACATTCTTGTTTTTGCGGGTATTCTCTTGGTCATAAGTGCGGCGACAACTCTGACTGGACCCGGCGCGGTATAATCAGCTTAAGGAGCTTTTTGTGAAGCACTTTTTCAAATTGGGGATCGCCGCATTATCCATCGCCAGTTCGGCGCACGCCCATGTGGTTTTCAACGAGACCGAAGCTGCGGCGGGTGCGTTTCACACGGCTCAATTGCGCGTGATGCACGGCTGTGACGGCGAGCCGACCAATCGCGTTACTGTTATCATTCCGGAAGGGGTCACGCGGGTGACCCCAAGGGCCATATCAGGGTGGACTGTCGAAGTATCGATGGTCACTTTGGATAAACCGATCCTGTTACATGGGTTTGAAGTGACAGACGTCGTTGGTTCCGTGACCTGGTCGGGCGGAACATTCCCAGATTATGCCTATGAACAGTTTGAGATCCGAATGATGCTGCCCGACACTCCAGGCGAGCGTCTCGATTTCCCAGTTCATCAAGGCTGCGAAACCGGCGAATTAAACTGGGACGATATCGCCGGTGACGGCAAGGATCCTTGGGCGCTGAAAGAGCCAGCGCCGTTTATTCTCCTTGGGACCAATTAAAGGTCGGGTCGGCGTGCCCGTTTCCCGTTTGGTTTGGCTCGGACAACGCGACTTAGACAATATGGAGCCTTGTCTTCCTGCCCAGAAGCACGCCCATACTACATGCCGCGATTGTGCTGCTGCAGTTCCTGAAAAGTGAGATACCCATCATCATCGGCGTCTGCTTCCAGAAAGACGTGCTCGGTGAATGCGTCATGCTCGCTAGGGGTCACAACACCGTCGCCGTCGCTGTCCATGAGTTGGAAACGTGATTTCTTGCGCAGGTCGGCCTGCTCACGCATTTTTGCCCGGCGCGCATGATGGCCGGCGCCATAGGGGCCTGGTCCGAGCTGCGCGCCTTGAAAATCCTCAAGCGTCAGACTGTCGCCATCGGCATCCATCAGCGCGAAATTCGCGCTGTGCCAGGCATCAAACTCTGCGCGGCTGAGTAAACTGTTACCGTCAAGATCGTATTCTTGCATCCTGCTGCGTAGGCCAAGGTGTAGTCGAACGCCGTCGCGCTCTGTCATGTGTGCCGCTGGTTCTTTTTCCTGCTGAGGGTTTGGGGTTTCAGCTGCGGCCATGCTCGTCAGGAGTAACGAGGTGGTGAGCAAGGTTGAGATAAGACGTGTAGCTTTGTGTTTCATGACACACTCCATGAAGGCCTGACCGTGACACGGTCAGGCGTTTTGTTCCAAAGCCAGTTTGTTTGATAAAGCATGGCGACCCTGCCGGTTTGATTTCTATCAAAAAGACCGTTGGGACCGGTCAAACTGCGCGCCCTCATTGCAGCGCCTAGCCGACCAGCAAGGGCGTGATCGAAATCTCATTTGAGGCATGTTGGACCGCATTGGTCGATACGACACGTGTCGAGACAGACTTAAGGTCCTCATAGGCATTGCCGGCAAAGAGCGGATGGACGATCACGCAGACCGGTTTTGCAAAACCAGCGGTCTTAAAGTGGCGGGCTGCTTCCATCATGGTTCGCCCGGAAGAGGCAATGTCGTCGACAAGAACGGGTTGATGGCCGGTCCAGTTTTTAAGGCCAGGCGCTGTCACTTCTACATTGCGGTCGCCATGGCGGACTTTGGAGAGCACAAGATGCGGGGCGCTCGCCCGGTCGGCCACGTCGGACACCCATTGCTCGCTCTCCGCGTCCGGGCCAATGATGAGCGGCTTGTCGACATGGGCCTTGATCCAATCGGACAGTGCCGGGGCGGCGTGCACAACCTTTGTATTGATTGAAAAAACGTCATTGAGATCGTGGATGCGGTGCAAATGCGGATCGACAGTGACAACTCTGTCAAACGCACCTGAGAGCAATCTGGCAAAGTGTCCTGATGACACAGACTCGCCGTCTGAAAATCTCTTATCCTGACGCATATAGGCAAGGTAGGGCGCAATCAGCCCAACCGACGTGGCGCCAAGCTCGCGCGCTGTATAAGCGGCAAAAAGAAGTCCTGGCAATTGCGGGTCAGGCCGGGCGAGCGTGCAAACCAGTTCGACTGCTTTTCCAGAGACATCTGAGGTTAGGCGCACATAGGTCTCTTCGTCCGGGAATCTGCGGTGTTCAAGGGTGCCAAGTTCAGAACTTGTGATTTTGGCAAGCTCGGAAGCCATAGCTTCATTACCGGGAAGCGGAATGTAAATCGTCATGGGTCAACCCTCAATGGTGAAGAGGCCGGCATTGGCGTGAGCGTAGCTCATGGCGTAGTCGATCTCGCCAGATGCCTCTGCGTGGATGGTGAGAAGCGGCTCCCCGATCGTGATTTGTTCGCCCAGGCGCTTGTGAACGGTCAGACCAGCGGCCGGGCGTTCGGGAGCACCAGCAAGTTTTGCGAGCCTGGAGAGCTTTCGATTATCGATTGCTTTCAAGACCCCTGACCGAATTGCCGCGACGGGCGCAGTTTGCGCTGCGCGCGGTGGTTCGCGCAAACCGCCTTGAGCGGCGCATATGGCCTGAAACTTCGACCAGGCAGATCCATTGTCGAGCGCGTCCTGAGCCATGGCCACTCCGGTATCCGGTTTGGCACGGCCAGCAAGTTCAAGGGCGGCGCCAGCAAGCGTCAGCGCCCGTTCGCGAAGATCTGGCGGCGCGCTTTTGCTTCTTTGCAAGACCCTGAGCACGTCCCAGGCTTCGAGCGCCGGTCCGATGCCGCGCCCGACGGGTTGGAGCCCGTCGCTGACCACGCAATGGGTCTTGAGGCCAAACCCACGTGCAACGATCGTCATGTGCTGGGCAAGGGCGCGGGCACCGGCAGCACTACGCAGTTTAGCGGTTGGTCCGACGGGCAAGTCGAGCACCACATGGCTCGCGCCGGCGGCGATCTTCTTTGACAAGACTGACGCGATCAGCTGACCTTCGGCGTCGATGTCGAGGGCCCGTTCAATGCGGATGAGAATATCATCGGCCGGGCTGAGCTGGACCGCGCCGCCCCAGGCAAGGCATCCACCTTCCGTTTCAACAACCCGCCTGATGTCTGGCAGTGACAGATCGACCTGAGTGAGCGTCTCCATCGTATCTGCGGTTCCAGCGGGCGATGTGATGGCGCGCGAGGAGGTCTTTGGGATCGTCAAACCCAGGCTGGCCAAGATCGCAACAACAATCGGCGTCGTGCGATTTCCGGGTAGGCCGCCCACGCAGTGTTTGTCGATGACCATGTCGGTATTCCAGTCGAGTTGCTCTCCAACGTTCACCATGGCGCCGGTCAGCGAGGTGATTTCGTCTATGTCGAGGCTCAGCGTGGAACAGGCTGAGATAAAGGCGGCCAGATGAATATCAGAATACAATCCGGCGGCGATATCAGTCACGATCCGGTCAAATCCATCGCTTGCCAGCCGTTTGCCGGTCATCCGTTGACGCACATCAGAGAGAGACGGAAGTGTCGGAGCATGGCTGACTTTAAGATCTGCGCCGGGCTCGGCGCCAAGCCGGCTCCAAGCCGCTTCAGAAAGACCAGCCTCGCTAAGGGCCAGCCAGTCATCGTCGATCTGGTGCAGGGTCGCGACCACGTCCCGCCCGTCGCAACTGATCAGCACACGCGCGCGCGACGTCAGTCCTTCTGAACGGCACACCGGGCAGTCGGTCCGCATCAGAACGATCGCTTCGTCCTGAGCATGCCATTTCAGGCGTCGCGCGGACAGGGTCGTGGCGGCGTGGGGTTGATTATCATGCGTCATTCGTCGCCGCCTCCAAGCTCATAGGCCTTCTCGATGGCAACAACATCAGTGCGCCAGCCGAGCTCATCCTGCATTCGCGTGCTTAGCGCCTCTGATGCATCGGGTTCGCCGTGAACAATAAATGCTTTTGCCGGACGCTTTTCAAAGCCGCCAAGCCAGGAGATCAGCTCGTCGGCATCCGCATGGGCTGACAAAGCTGGCAGGCTGGCGATCTCGGCGCCGATATGAACGTCGTGGCCGAACATTTTGACCTTGCTTGCGCCCTTGAGAATCTTGTCTCCGCGCGTGCCACCGGCCTGATATCCAGCAAACAGGATCGTGTTTTTCCGGTCTCCACCAAATGCCTGAATATGGTGCAAAACGCGGCCGCCTGTGATCATACCGCTCGCTGCGATCACAACCTTTGGCATCAGATCATTGGTAATGGCTTTTGAAGCGTCGACGTCACGCGCATAAGTCGCAATCGCGCAAGTCTCTTCACAAACCTGCCGCGCAAATCTGTGATCATCGAGGTGTGCGCAGAGAAGTTCAGTTGCGTTTATCGCCATTGGGCTGTCGAGATAGATCGCGACATTCTCGAGCCGGCCCGCTTTCTTGAGCATCCAGATATGGTAGACAATGAGTTGAGCGCGCCCGACCGCAAAGGCTGGAATGACCACTGTCCCGCCGCGTCTGGCGGTGCGTGCAATCACGTCACCCAGCTGTTCCATGGGATCGAGCTTCGGATGAGTGCGATCTCCATAGGTCGACTCTATGACGACGTAATCGGCATTTTGCACCGGCTCAGGGTCAAACATGAAAGGGTCGTCATAGCGGCCAAGGTCACCAGAAAAGATAATGGTTTTGCCGCCCCAACGGACTTCAACGGTCGATGCCCCAAGAATATGCCCAGCGCGGCGTAAATAGATATCGGCCCCAATCGCGAGATGAACGTCCTGGTGAAAGTCGATTGGGGTGAGCTGCTCAATCGCCGCTTCGGCATCGGCGATCGTATAAAGTGGTTGAGCAGGTTTGTGGCGCGTGTAGCGAAGGCGGTTGGCCCGCTCGGCGTCTCGCTCTGAAATATACGCGCTGTCGCGCAGCAGGATTTCGCAAAGATCCTTGGTCGCGCTCGAGCAATAAACGGGACCGCGATAACCTTCTCTGACCAGTTTTGGTAGATAACCACTATGATCAATGTGGGCGTGCGTGAGGACAATGGCATCGATGGATTTTGGATCAATCGGGAAGGGCGCCCAGTTGCGCTGGCGCAACGCCTTATATCCCTGGAACAGACCACAATCGATCAGTATACGCCGACCTTCATATTCAAGAAGATGGCGTGAGCCGGTTACGGTTCCAGCGCCGCCAAGACTGGTCAGGGTGAGGGTCATGATGCGTGCTCCCGGCGCAGAACAGGTTTTGAGCGCTCGAGAGCGGATGGGTCGCCTTGCCCGTCAATGGCGCACCGTTCCTCCTCCGATAGAAGATCGAGAGGTTTATTCGGAAGCAGCGCCATGGCGGCATCGACAGTATGAGCCCAGGTGCAGCGATTGGCGAACAGCATGCCTGCGACATCAAATGTTCCGCCGCGAGAAATGTAGCCGAGCGCGCGCAATTGTTCCGGCCCGCCATCCAGGCGTCTCAGCACACCCGTCATCGGTTCGGGCCGCGTATGCGTTAGTAGCACTCTTGCCAGCCCGCGCGGGAAAAGGGCTTCAAGCCTGTCTTCGCTCGCTGTGAAAGCCTGCTCCATTGCGTCGCGTCCCATGCGGAACCTGCCCGGTTCAAGGATCAAGGTGACACAGCATGGCACGCCGCGTTCAGTGAGACGCTGGAATGCGGCGAGGGCTTCGTGCGCCTGATAAGCGCCGATCGCGACCAATTGAATGTCGGCTGTCATGATATCACCGGCGATATGAAGCGCTCCATTTTCCAGCGCGTGTTCGGCTTCCTCTTCGGATAGAAGGTTTGGGACATCTCGCTTCGGTGTCACCAGGCAGGCGATTTCGCCGCGCCCACGATAGATGTTGCGCAGCGCTTCAGCAGCGCTGGCCGCGTCCACCGGGAAGATCACCCGAGCGGTCTCCGACATTTCTCCGAGCAGCGCTTCGGGCAGTGTCGGGTCCTGGTGGGATTGTTCATTCTTGGCATTTTCCCAAGTATGCGATGTTGCAATAAGCGGAACACTGATCCAGCCCGGAATCTGACCGAGTTCTTTCTGGCGACGTGCGAAGATAATCTCCTGGCGCAACGCGCCGAGCATCTTCATGGCGAAGGCCTCGTAGCTCACTGCGAGATTCAGCCCGCCCTTATTGCCAAGGGCTGCTGCAATCACAGCCTCTTCATTCAGCGCCGTGATGACGCGGCCATTTATGGATTCAGGCGTGCCGGGCTCAGGCGCATTGACCCGATGCTTGAGCATCTCGAGTGTCAGCGGCATGTGGTTGCTGCGAAGCTCGTCAGGGTTTGCAACACGGACTCGCAAGTGCGGATTTGCGCGCACAATTTCGGTGAAACACTGATCGATCGCGTCCATTGCGCAATTTAGGCCGGGGGTGCCGAGCGAACGCGCGTCCGACCTAGGCAATACGGGATCAGATACCTTGCGAACGGCGAGGGCGTTCTGGCTTTCCAGCACGCGGTTTTGCATTTTATGGACGCTTAGCGTCCGGACCGCATCCTCAAGCATGTCAGGCGGTGTGTGGAGCGCTTGTACGCCGTCGTTAAAGAGCGCGCGTGCGCCCTTATTGGTATGCGGACTTCCGTCTAGTGGGAGATTGTGGGCGCTATTTCCGCCAGCTCCTGGAAACCCAAAACCCTTGATGCAGGGCGCGATCAGATAAGGCAGCCGCGCGGGGTAGGGGCCGTCTGCATCGCTCAGTTTTGAAAGCCGGGCTTCCGCCTCCAATATGCCCCATGCATAAGAGAGGGGATCATGGCCATCGACAATGATCGGGTCGAACCCGCTTAAGGTCAAATGCTTGACCAACCAATCAAGTCCGCCTTCCTGACTGATTTCGGTACGCTGTTCGATCCGCCGGCCATTCAGCACCATCACAGGCACGGCGAAACCACTATCGCTGGCGCGCCACCAGCGCGGCGCCCAATCGGATCCGCGCTGCTCTTCGAATGCGCCGTCGCTCAGAAAGGCGACAAGGCGCTCGCCCGGCAATGGCATGTGGATATATTGAAGGCTGGTGAATCCAAGATACCCGCCTTCCGACAACCCGCCAGCTGTATTCGGATTGACGTGGCTACCGAGCGGCACGCCGGGGCGGCCATCGGGGGTGATCGCATAGCCGTAAAAGTCGTTGACGAGCCGGGAAAGGCCTACTTCACTGCGATCATAGCGTCCTTGCTGCGCGGCTGAGACATCGCCTGTGAGCGCGTTGATGGCTTCAATTGCAGCGACGCAATGACCCTGCCCAAGGGTCCAGGCACGGGTATGGCCGCTCAACGCATTGGCGGCGAGATAGCCTGCAAATGCGATCGCCATGTTGAGCGACCCGCCCATATGGCCTTCTGGCGAGGGTTTGAAATCCTCCGCCTTCAGGGGTGCGCCAGACAGGTCGACGCGGCGTGCATATGACATGTGCGCGATGAGCCACATTGCCGCATTCGCCAGTCTGTCCGTCGCCGAGAACACGTCTGCAGCCTCGGTTTGTGTGAGCGCCAAAAGCCCGCGGTCGGCGTTCTGCAAGATACTCTGAAGTCGCTGCTTCGTCTCGGTATTATGGACGATCACACCATATCCGCTGGTCCATTGTTCTGTCATGATCGTCGATATCCCCCTGCCAGTTCGCGCATCAAAAATCAGGTGAGCAGTCTTGATACGGCGCGTGGCGGGCAAACCCTCACGATCAGATTTGCGTGGATTCAGGCCGGCTTTCGCGGTCCAGAAACGCTGCCTATAAGCAGGAGAAAGGCGATGAGTGTGATGGTTCAATCTCGCCCAGAAAGGGGTATTGATGCGGTGCGATAAAACCTGCGAACTGCCTGGCGCAAGTGATTTGATTGCTCTTAATAGGTCCTGCTTTTGCATGACGCTTGGTCGGGCCGATCTAGATGAAGCGATCTTGGCTCATGCTGGCAATGATGAGCTTTCGGTGCTTCTGGCTGCGCGGCCAAATCTATTTGCAGCCACGGCCGTTTTTGTATCACCATCGGACCTGCGGGCGATGCAGGCGCAAGTGTCTGCGATTGAAGCGGTTGCATCCCTCGCGTCTTATCATGACGTCGCCCTGGCACGCTCAAATGATATTATTTTTAGCGCTCAGACCGGCGCGCGCGGTCTATTCATGGGATACGATTTTCATATCTCTGAAGACGGACCTAAACTCATTGAGATAAATACAAATGCTGGTGGAGCCTTCCTGGTCAGCGAGCTCCAGCGCGCCACGGCAAAACAAGCTGAGGCTTGCGGAGATGCGCGTCTCGCGGATTCGGACGCAATCGATGCAGGCATTGTTGAAAGCTTTATCTCTGAGTGGCAGGCAACGGGACGGGAGGGCCGTCCGGGCAGGTTGGCTATTCTCGACCAGGACGCATCTGAGCAGTATCTTTATCCGGACATGCTGCTCGCGAAAGACTTGTTGGCCCGCAACGGCATCGAAACCCTGATCCTTAACCCCGAGGCGCTCACCTATGAGAACGGCGTCGTTGCGCACGGTGGAAGAGCTATCGACATGGTCTATAACCGGCTAACGGATTTTGATCTGTCCGAGCCAGGTCATGCACAGCTGCGCGCCGCGCTCCTCGACGAGGCGGTGGTTATCAGTCCGGCACCGCGCCACCACGCGCTCTATGCCAACAAACGAAATCTCATTTGGCTCAGCGATCCAGATTGGCTTAAGTCGTTCGGTGCGGATGACGCAGACCGACAGGTGCTTGCGGCGATCCCCGATACGCGGCACGTCACCGAAGACGTCGCTGATGAGCTTTGGGCTGCGCGGCGAGGATACTTCTTTAAACCCGCTGCGGGTTTTGGCAGCCGAGCTGCTTATCGTGGTGACAAACTGACGAAACGCGTCTGGTCGGCAATCCTGGAGGGAGACTATATTGCTCAAGCCCTGGTCCCGCCGACGGTGCGCGCCGTAACTGTCGACCAAGAGCCGGTTGCACTGAAGTATGACGTTCGGCTTTACACTTATGCCGGGAAAACACTGTTGTTGGCTGCGCGCGTTTATCAGGGGCAGACGACCAACTTTCGAACGAGCGGCGGCGGATTCGCGCCGGTGTATCAGTTTTGATGGTCTGGCATTGCCGGTTGTTTTTCCGGTTAAACTGGGAAGCCGTTTAAAATGCCTTGAGGTGGATACTGGTACGCCAACCAAGTCAGCGCTAAGCCCGCGCGAACTGACGCTCGATTAAGACCTCATGTCATCGCCAACGTTGCTTACCGGACGAGTTAGGACGGTTCTGCGTCTTCTTTGGTTTTTATGGGGTTCAGATCGCGTCGAGCCTGGATTAGAATACCCCATGCCGAATGAAGAAAAATACCGGCGACGATCAAGGCCACGATCAAATCTGGCCAGGGCGCGCCGGTAAACGCCACCAAACCTGCTGCGATCAAGACGGCGACATTTCCGATCGCATCGTTGCGCGAGAACAGCCAGACCGCTCTCACATTGGCGTCGCCATCCCGATAAGGAAGGAGCGGCAAGATCGCGATAATGTTGACGATGAGTGCGCCGAGCGCAAAGACGCCCATCGCAAAAGGTTCGACGGCGCTCTGATCAAGTATTCTGGAAATTGTCTCATATAGAATCCAAATCGCCATCGCGCTGAGAAACAATCCCTGTATGGCCGCGGCCCGGGCGCGCCACGCTAGCGACCAGCCGATCGCTAGGATCGCAATGAAGGTGATTGATCCGTCACCCAGAAAATCGAGCGCGTCCGCTTTGAGCGCCTGTGAGTTTGAGAGATAACCGCCGAAGAGTTCAACGACGCCATAACCCACGTTGAGCGCAACCACGATCCAGAGCGCGCGGCGGTAACCGGGTGACTTCTCGATCAGTTCTTCATCCGCGCTGCAACCGCAATCATCAGCCATCCGTAAGCTCCCTCTTAAGGTCTTCAGACGCATCGACGTGAAAATAGCGCGCAACGCGCTGGCAATAGATCGTGTAGTCTGCGCCAAAGTGACGTTTCAAATGAGGTTCTTCGACGATCGTGATATAGCCGTGGACCAGAAGCGCGAATATAAAAGCAAAACCGAATGCCAGCAGCGATCCGCTTGCTATCGCCGCACCGACAAACATGAGCCAATAGCCAAGATACTGAGGGTTCCGCGAGCGCCTGTAGATGCCATGCTCAATTAGTTCGTTTTCCTTCAGGCCATAAACCCGCGCCTGATCCCCATAGGCTTTGCGACCAAGATAGATCACATGGGCGCCAAGGGCTGTGATCGTACCACCCGGGAAAAGCGACCAGAGCGTCGGACCGTAGCCCGAACCGCGGTCCAGCCATGCGATTGCGAACGTCGCTAGAGCATGACCATGCATAGCAAGACCGGTCCAGATCGCCACGGGCCAGGACACACGACCCAGTCTTGCAAAATCCCGTTTCACCAAAAGCGCCATTGGCAAGGTCAGGACCGCATTGGCGATCATGATTGTCACCAGCGCATTTATTAAACCCAATGTCTCGAGCATCGGCATCGCCCTTTCCAAATCCGTCAGTCTTGTTTATCCTCTACAGTCTACAGTGACTGTAGAGGCAAGAAAGAAAGTGACGCCCCAATGAAACCGATGACGATTGGCCGTTTATCCAAAGCTGCTGGCGTAAAAGTCACGACCATTCGCTATTATGAGTCCATTGGCTTGATGGGAGAGCCGGACCGCAGCGACAGCGGCCAAAGACTTTATGGTGATGATGCCGTTCAACGCCTGTCTTTCATTCGTCATGGGCGCGAATTGGGATTTCCAATGAACGCAATCCGGGAACTAATCGCACTACAAGCGGACCCGGGCGAAGATTGCTCAGTCGTCGAAGCGATTGCCGAAGATCAACTCCAAAATGTTCGCAGGCGGCTTAAACAACTCAGAGCATTGGAGCGCGAACTCAAACGCATGGTCACGGGCTGTGGTGGCGGTAAGGTTGAAACCTGTCAGATTATGGCGGCCCTTAACAATCACGACGCCTGTCTCAGCAAAGCTCACGAACGGGTTCAGCCAATCTAAAAAACCGTGCTTGACTCTACAGTCGCTATAGACGCTACAAACACTCTCATGAGACATGCCATCAAGATAAGCCGGGCCTCCGCGCCTTAACCAATCCGAGAAGAAGTCCTAGTACACTCATCGATCATGACGCTTTCGCCCTTCCTTTCTGCCGTTCGGCTCGTATCCGCGACGCTTGTCGCTTGCGCGTTCTTGATTGCGCCGATGGCGGAGGCCGAGCACGTCCAAACTCAGACTGTTAAGACCTGCGATATCGAACATGTCGCTGAGGAAAGTGACGAAGGCGGCGCCGATCATAGCGAACACGACCATCACGCCCACAATTGCGGTCCATGTCTTACCCACCTTCTTCGCAGAGACACGGTTTCGAGCTATTTCGCCCAAACTAACATGCTGTCGATCCGGCCACCTTTGAGCGAAGATTTTGCGTCCCTGTCGCCCGGAAGCCTCTACCGACCTCCCCGAGCCTGAACCGCTCCAAACCGGCGTGCTGCATTGGGCGGCGCGCGATTTCTGGATCAGCTTGAGGACTTTTTTCGATGTCATTGTATTTGAGGGGCGGATTTGCCGCCCTGGCGCTCTCCGCGATTGCTGCGGGCGCTGATGCCGCGCCCTGTAATAGCGGGCCGGTCGCATCATCACAGATAATACCTGGAGAGCCGTTGTCGCTTCCAGTCGCTTTGGCGGAACTTCGCCGGGTCTCACCCGCCATTCGCGCCGCCGGCCTGGAAGCCCGCGCGCTAAGTGCAGAAGCCGATCAGGCGGGACGGTGGCTTAATCCGAGCCTGTCGCTTGAACTGGAAAATTTTTCCGGAAGCGGACCGCTGTCTGGCTTTGACCAGACAGAATCAACTTTCGCGATCGAGCAGACGTTCCGCCTTGGTGGGAAACGCACTCTGAGCGAGCGCGCTGCAAGGGCGCGACAAGCTCTTGCCAGTGCTGAGTGCGCTGTCATCCTGCGGGAGGCAGAACTTGAAGCGGCACTCCTTTTTGCTGAACTCGTCGCGGCCACCCAATTGCGAGCGCTTTCGGAGGATAGCGCTGACCTTGCCGATGATCTTGCGGCAACGGTTGAGCGACGGGTGGATGCAGGGTCGGCCGCGCCGCCGGAACTGGCGCGAGCGCGGGCAGATGCGGCGGCGCTGCGCGCGAGTGTGGCAACCGCTGAAGCGAATGTAGACCGGCTGCGATACTCACTTGCTCTGCTATGGGGCAGCGCTGATCCGATTTTTGCTTCTCCAAAAAGGGCCGCCTCACAGGCTATGCCCGCCGCTGATACCGCTAGTCTGTCGCACCCAGCGCTCGATTCTGCAGACGCTGCTGTTCGTGCGCGGGATGCGGAGCGGGATCTGGCGAGAAGCGTCGCCATACCGGATGTCACACTCTCTGCTGGATTTCGGCGCTTTGAAGAAACGGGCGATGAGGCATTTGTGGCGGGCGTAAGCGTACCTTTGCCGCTTTTTGATCGCGGTCGAGATGCGGCGCGCGCTGTCTCGATCCGTGGCGAGATTGCTTCGCTGAACAGAGCAGCGACGGAGCAACGTCTTCTGGCCCAACAACGTTCGGCGGTTGCATCGCGCCGTGCAGCGCAAACACGGCTCGACATTTTGACGAGTGACGCATTGCCAGCAGCCGAGGAAGCTTATGAGGCGGCCTTACGCGGCTATCAGGTCGGCCGTTTTGATCTCACCACGACACTTAACGCGCGTGCGGTCCTTCTAGAAGCCGGGTTCGCCGTAATCGATGCGGATCTCGCTCTACAAAGTGAAGATCTGCGTTTGCGCGCCTTAATCGGCGCTGCCCCGTTTAATGGAGATATTCGATGACACCCAGACCATACATATTAGCGGTCTTTCTATCCGCCTTCGCGCTTGGTGCTTGTGGAAACGACAATGACCAGAACCCGGCACGGGCAAATGCTGCCAGCGTCGATCAGGAAAGAACGGGCGGAGATCAAGACCACGATGATCATGGCGATGCGGAAAGTTCAGACCATGTCGAACTCTCTCCTGCCGAAGCAGCAGATGCTGGGATCCTCGTGTTGCGTGCGCAGCGCGCTCCAATGCAACAGTCGGTTATGCTGCCAGCTGAGCTTCGCTTCGATGCTGATCGAGTCGCGACCGCCTCACCGAAAGTGAGCGGACGTATTATCCGCGTTTCGGCCACTGAAGGTGACATAGTCACGCGAGGCGCGACGCTGGCTGTCCTGTCCAGCCGCGAACTCGCTGATTTGAAGGCGGAGTATTTGACGGCCACCTCGGCTAAGGACCTCGCCCGACAGGCTTTGACCCGCGAAGAAACGCTGTTTGCTGACCGCATTACCTCTGAAGCAGATTTGCAGGCGGCGCGCGCTGAACTTGCAGCGGCCAGAGCAAACCTAAGCGGCATTGAGAACAAGCTCCATGCCGTGGGCGTGTCGCACAAAGAACTTGAAGCAATCTCCGATGCACCAGACGGCACTTTAGCCAATGCACGCGTGAACGCGCCAATAGGCGGCGTGATTGCAAGGCGCACAGCCACTCTTGGCGCAACAGTCTCTGCCGACGATCCCAGCGCGCCGGCTTTGTTCACAATCGTCGATGCCAGTGTCTTATGGGCTGATATCGCTGTGTATAAACAGAGCACCGGATCGGTCCGGCAAGGAGCGGGGGTCATTCTCAAATCCGAGACCGGTGTGGCCTTGGCGGAAGGTGAGATTGCCACTGTGCTGCCTTCGATTGATGAAACGTCTCGCACGGCAACGGCCCGGATGATTGTCGACAATTCTGACGATCGCATGCGACCTGGTCAATTCGTGATCGCAGAAATCGTGACTGGTACTGGAGACCTTCGCCTGCTGGTTCCATCGGCTGCCGTGATAACCATAGAAGGCCGCGCCAGCGTGTTTGTCCCGACCGACGATGGGTTCGAGCCGCGCGCCGTCTCCACCGGAGCCGAAGTTGAAGGGCAAGTTGAAATCCTGTCGGGCCTTAGTGAAGGCGAACAATACGTGTCTGACGGCGCGTTCACTCTGAAGGCTCAGCTCGAAAAAGACGCCTTTGGCGACGATCACGACCACTAGGAGGACGGACACATGCAAAACCTTATGCACCGCCTCGCTGGAGGCAGACTACTTGCGGCAATCGCTGCCCTCGTGCTGACCATTGGAGGCCTATTCGCGTTCCGCGCTCTACCCGTTGATGCGTTTCCAGATCCATCGCCATCGCTTGTTCAGGTCTTTACCGAGACTGAAGGCCTCTCGCCGGAAGAAGTTGAGCGCTATGTCACCTTTCCGGTCGAGACCGCGATGTCCGGCCTGCCGAATATCGAAGAAATCAGGTCCGTTTCCAATTTCGGCCTGTCCATTGTGAACATCTACTTCGAAGATGGCACGGATGTGTATTTCGCACGCCAGGTCGTTGGTGAACGCCTGTCCGAGGCGAGCGACGGAATACCGGAAGGCTTCGGCACGCCGAAGATGGGACCGATCTCATCAGGTCTCGGCATCATTATGTATTTTCGTCTGGTGGATGAGACCGGCGATTATAACCTGACTGAACTTCGTGAAATCGCCGACTGGATGATCAAGTATCCGCTCCAGTCGGTTGAGGGCGTTACAGAAGTGCTCGCGCTGGGCGGCTTTGAAAAGCAGTATCAGGTTCGTCTCAATCCCGATCTCCTGATCGCCTATGACCTGCAGGTCGCTGATGTGATCGGTGCGCTACAAAGCGCCAACCGCACCACGGGCGCCCAATTCATCGAAGTCGGCGCGGAGCAGTACACAGTTCGCGGCGTCGGGCTTGCCCGTTCGATTTCCGACCTCTCCGAGACGCCGGTTAAGACTGTCGATGGGCGTACTGTTCGTGTGAGTGACCTCGGAACTGTTGAGCTTGGCGGCGGCGCCCGACAAGGGCTGGCGACCGCCAATGGCGAAGGCGAAACCGTCGCTGGGCTTGTGCTTAAACTTTACGGTACAAATACATCCGACGTCATCGAACGTGCCCATAGCCGCTTTGAGGAGATCAACGCGTCCTTGCCGGACGGTGTTCGCGCGGTGCCATATTATGACCAGGGCACTTTGGTTGAACGCGCCGCTGCGACAGTGACAACCGCACTTTGGCAAGGCGCGCTTCTCGTTGCTGTCGTCGTGTTCATATTCCTGGGTGGCTGGCGGCCAAGTCTGGTCGTCGTGATGTCGATCCCGTTTTCCGTCGGCTTCGCTTTTATCGCGATGAGCGTACTCGGGATTAGTGCGAATCTGATGTCGCTCGGCGGCGTTGCAATCGCCATCGGCATGATGGTCGATGGCGCGATTGTGATTGCTGAGAATGTCGACCGCGGATTCCGAGAAAGGCGCAACGGTGAAGCCGACCGCGATGTCGTCGCCCGATCGACGGCAGAAGTGATTGCACCTCTGATTGCGGCGGTTGCGGTTGTTATCATTGTGTTCTTGCCGCTTTTTTCTCTGCAAGGTGTTGAGGGCAAAACTTTCCGGCCGCTCGCGGCCTCTGCTGCACTCGCTATGACAGGGTCGCTGATCTACGCGGCGCTTGTCGCACCGGCAATGGCCTTTGGTCTGATCACTCCACCCAAGCGTAGCTCTTCGGGTGACGGCATGATTGCAGGTTTCGTAAAACCCTTAGCTGCGATCTTTGTCAGAATGCGGCTCGCTGCGGTGGCGCTGGCGCTCGGCCTTCTGCTCATTGGAGGTTTGGCGGGCTCGCGGCTTGGATCGGAATTCACCCCGGCTCTGGAAGAAGGGGATATTCTGCTTCGCGTCTCAATGGCCCCCTCAATATCGCTTTCTGAGGGGCGTGAAACGTCAACGCGTGTTGAGCGTCGCCTTTTGGAGACGTTTCCTGAAATTGAGTCTGTCGTGAGCCGAATTGGTCGCGGTGAAGTTGGCGCTCATGCCGATCCAGTTAACAGCATCGAGGCCTTTGTCGCATTGAAGTCGCGCTCGCAGTGGAGGTCTGGCGTGGGCCCACACGAATTGCGTGCTGAAATTTCAGAGAATCTGGAGTCCTTTCCCGGCATCCGCGTGAACATTGGCCAGCCCATTGCCATGTCCGTCGATGAGCTTCTGACGGGCACAAAGGCGCAGCTGGCCGTAAAAATCTTCGGCCCGGATACGGATTTATTACTGAAGGGTTCGCAGGACCTGCAATCAATCCTTCAAGACGTGCCTGGCGCCAGCGATGTACAGGCCGACCAGATCACCGGTGCGCCGCAGCTTGTTGTATCTGTCGATCGAACAGCGTTGGGCCGCTACGGCCTCACCGTTGAAGACGCGCTCGATACGTTGCGTGCCGCGGTTGGCGGCGCCGAGGCCGGAGCGCTTTTCGAAGGCGTGCGGCAATTCCCTGTCGTGGTGCGGTTTCAGGAAGATCGACGTGACGATGCGGACGCCATCGGCCGTCTAATCCTGAAGAGTGAAAGCGGTGCGCAGATTCCGCTTTCCAGCGTCGCCTCAATCGGCGACGTGATCGGCCCACGTCAGATTACGCGCGAGAATGGCGAGCGCTTCATTACCGTGCAGCTAAACGTACGTGGACGCGATATCGGATCCTTCGTCGCCGACGCTCAGATTGCCACGGAGTCCGCTCTCGAACTGCCGCCTGGATACCGCGTGGAGTGGGGTGGCCAATTCGAGTTACAACAGCAGGCTAATGCCCGCTTCGCTGTGGTTATTCCGATTACGCTTGGGATAGTTTTACTGATCCTGCTTCTGGCCTTCGGACGTCTCAAATCTGCGATCCTGATCCTGTTGAACATTCCGCTTGCCTTGACCGGGGGAGCCTTAGCCCTCTGGTTGACAGGCCTGCCTGTGTCGGTTCCTGCCACAGTGGGCTTTATCGCATTGTTCGGAATTGCGCTTGGCAACGGTATGGTGCTGGTCAGCTTCATGGACGACTTTGCGCGCCAGGGCCGCGACTGCGACGCTCTCGCCATCGAAGCGGCGGGCCTTCGAGCCCGGCCGGTTCTGATGACCGCGCTGACGACTGCATTGGGGCTTGCGCCACTTCTATTCGCCACGGGCGTGGGCGCGGAAGTTCAGCGCCCGCTTGCGACTGTGGTTATGGGCGGGCTTGTCTCTTCGACAGTCCTGACCTTGCTCGTGTTGCCAGCCCTGCACCGTTGGTTCGCGCCTAAGCCAGACAGCCATCACTCACTCTTGGAAACGCAGCACCAGGCCGGCACGGCTCCGGTAGAGTGACTTTCAGCGCCCCAGAGGTTCCGTCCTCTGGGGTGCAACTTTCTTTGAAGTTGGACATGAGTGCCTTTCGAGAAAACGGTCATGATCACACTGGAGATCATTCGCTGAACCAACAAGGCGACGGCAAAGTCGACGAAGTAACTTTAAACAGTCGCACGAGCAAGATCGGCTGCCTGCCAGAAATTGGCGGCGCACACCGAGTAGCGCTTTGGATTTCGGATTTTGAATTATGGTAATTAAGGCCCGCA
>NZ_DGMZ01000003.1:0-100968 GCF_002388685.1 Hyphomonas sp. UBA4505
TCGGGCCTCTCCTTTATTCAAATTAGGTGTCCGGCCCGCCGGACGCATGAACACCAGGCCGAATAGCCTGTTAAACGCGCCTCATAGCCATGTGCGGCGTGGGTTTCAAGCACGCAAATGCCAGTTCACTGCGGTCTAGTTTCCAGTCTTGCCCCGGTCGGAAACCCCGGATAAGCGGAAACAGCCAGAACTTACGCTAGGACAATGACATGACCACCGACCTCAAGCCTCATGCCGACCGGGTAAGCCAGACTTCTCTGAAGGCGCTCGCAGATGCGCGTGCATCTTCTGCTCCGCTGCGCGCCGCAGGTTGGTCCATTGACCTTTCCCGACACTATCTGGACGCCGAAGCAGAAGCAGGATTGCTTCAGTTTGGGCGTGTCTCCGACCTTCAATCGGCTGCAGACAGCTTGTTCGCTGGTGATATCGTGAACCCTTCGGAGAGTCGTCCCGCCCTGCATTGGGCATTGCGCGCGCAGTCCGAATTGTCAGGCGAGGCCGAGACAGTCAGGCAAAGCGTTCTGCCCGCCCTCTCCTTTGCGCGGGATGTTGTGTCAGGCAGCGTGACGAGTTCGACTGGCCTACCGTTCAATGCCGTTCTCCACATCGGCATCGGCGGGTCTGATTTCGGTCCTCGCCTGATCGCCGACGCGTTTGAGGACAAAGCCTCTGGCAATATCGATCTCCGCTTCTGCGCGAATGTCGACCCCTTTGACCTGGACCGCGCCATGCATGGGCTTGACCCGACGCGCACGCTGGTCATCGGTGTCTCCAAATCCTTTGGTACTGAGGAGACACTCTACAATCTCGCCCGCGCGCGGACATGGCTTGAAGAATCTGTTGGCGATCAATCGCAACAGCATCTCGCGTTGGTTACAGCAAATCCGGATCGCGCCAAGGCTTGGCTGAATGGCCGAGAAGCACATGTGTTTGATATGCCCCTGTCAGTGGGTGGGCGTTTCTCGCTCTGGTCGGCAGCATCACTGGCTTGCATGATCTATCTCGGCGCAGACACGTTCGAGGGCATACTGAAAGGCGCCGCCGAGATGGATGCGCATGTCCGGTCGGCTCCACTCGAAGAGAATGCCGCCATGCGCCTGGCCCTGCTCGACTATTGGAACGCGACAATTCGGAACGAAAAGATGCGCGTCCTGCTCGCATATGCGAACCGGTTGCGAATGTTGCCGACCTATCTGCAACAGCTTGAAATGGAATCGAATGGCAAGACCGTTGGCCCGACGGGCACAATGGTATCTGGTGCAACCGCTCCGGCGCTCTGGGGCGGCGAAGGATCGGTTGGCCAGCACTCCTACCATCAATGGCTACACCAGGGCTCACAAGACGTGCCTTGCGAATTCATCCTCGCTCCAGATCGCAGCCGGGATCCGGAAGGCATTAACGCTCTGACAGCTCATGCCTTGGCGCAGGCCGAAGTGCTCGCGAATGGACGGAGCTTCGATGAAGTCAAACAGGAAGAGCCTGATTTGTCAGACGAAGTCGCACGCCAGAAGGTCCATGCGGGTGGTCGCGCATCCACCTTCCTCGTGCACAATACGTTCGGGCCAGCGGCATTCGGCGCACTGGTGGCCCTGTATGAGCATCGGACCTATCTCGCCGGGCATTTGTGGCAGCTCAACCCGTTTGACCAATGGGGTGTGGAACGAGGCAAGACGATGGCATCACGTCTCAAGCCAGCAGTCGAAGGTACCGCAGCGGCGGACGACGCGGTTACGTCAGCCCTAATCGCCATGATTGCGGGGGATTAACCGATCCGAATCCTGCGCGAAGTCTGTGTTGGCGAAACGCGCCAAGTCTTGCTGGACGATACGGGCCGTCCTGTCGCACTCAAGATCACACGTTGGTCCGACAGCGAGGCACGGTTGACCCTGGGCGCGCAGGCCCCTGCCCGGATCCGATCGCTACAACCCGAACAAGGCGGCGCATTTGTCGAGACGGCCGGTAAGGCTGAGGCGTTCCTGCGCCTGCCAGCAGACCACGGACTTACAGAAGGTCAGTCTGTAGAAGTGACGGTCATGGCAGAGGCACGAAAAGACAAGCTGCCTCGCGTGTCGATGACCGACACGCGCATCCCAGCAGCAGACAACAACTCATGGCGCGAAGCACCAATTCACGATGTGGAGATCGGTGATGACCGCATTCAAGCGGCGTTTGACGAAGCCTCGTCGACAGTTGTGACCATCCCGAAGGGAGGGCGTCTGTGCATCGAGCGCACCAGGGCTCTGACAGTGGTCGATATTGATAGCGCCGGGCGGCAAAGCAAGGGTAGCGCGGCGAGCCGCGCGCTTCAGCTCAATCTTGATGCTGCCCGAGAGCTGGCCCGACAGGTAGGCCTCCGTAGCCTCGGCGGTCTTGTCATCCTTGATTGTGTCGCGCCCCTCAATACCGGATCTCGTAAGAAGGTTCAGGATACGATGAAGTCCTGCCTGGCAGAGTTTGGTCTTCATACCGCCACCGTCCTGGCACCGTCCAAACTTGGCTTGATGGAAGTCGCGCTGCCTTGGCGCGAAACGCCGCTTCATGAACGCACGCTCGATTCTCGCGGTAACCCTACCGACGAGACACTTGCGCTGACGGGGTTGAGACTATTGGAGCGCACAGCCAAGCAAAATCCGATGCACAAGCTGACCCTTGAATTGCCAGGCCAGGCCAAGGTCTGGCTGGACAAGACGGGTGCGCCCCTTCTGGACAAGCTGTCAGACAAGTATGGTCAACGCTTCACATATCTTGCCTCGACGAAGCCGATGCCCTCAGTATATCAGACCGCATGAGTAAACCTGTGTCCCCCAAATCCGTCCAACCGAAATGTTCCCAATGCCGCAAGAATCCTGTCTCTGCGCAGTACCGGCCCTTCTGTTCAAAACGCTGCGCCGATGTCGACCTGAACAAATGGTTGTCTGAAGGATATGCCATTCCAGGCGCACCGGCGGATGTGGCAGATGAGGTGCCGGGTCAAGAGATGTCAGAGGATGACTGAAAACAGCATGGACAAGTTCAAAACCCTTCGTTAGATACCGCGCTTCCCCAGTGGCCCGCCCGGGTAGCTCAGGGGTAGAGCAGCGGATTGAAAATCCGCGTGTCGGTGGTTCGATTCCGCCCCCGGGCACCATTCCAGACTTTCCGCACATTTATGCCGCTTGTTCATCGGATTGCGATCTGGCGACCGAGGTTTCCAGAATGCCGGGTTCGTCCCATGCACCCTCGGGACGGATGATGCGGTAAGGGTCTTCTTGCATTCGCAGCGCTAACGGATGGCTGGGAATTGGGATTTCGATCTCGCGATACTCGTAATCCGAGAACCAGAAAGCCGGCCGACCCTCAATCAAACGACATTTGAAGGTTCGGGACCAGACCGGCCAGAGGCGCGACTGAATTTGGCCAATCATCCTCTCATACCCTTTACGCGAAACTATCTCGAAACCGGTTGCCAAGAGTACGCGCAATCCGACGCGCCCGCGCTCACACGGCAGCAAGGCGATCCGTTCCAGCTTCGCAAACTCCGCGAACCAGCGAATGCGTAATGTCCCGACCGGACGCCCTTTCGCCTTCAGAAGGAGATGTGTTGCGCAGAAGTCGTTGCCGTCAAATTCTTCCTCATATGGACAATCCTGTTCGCTGAGAAAGACGGCAGATCGAATGGCGCTGATCTGATGGAAACCATCGAGAGTTCTTACAATTTCTGTTGAGTATTCGAGATAAGCTTCAGGCGGCACGCGGCGGAGAAGCACAGACTCTCCGATCTTGTTTTGGATCTGGCTCATGATGTCTGGTCCAAAACCGTCTGGAATGGCGGCTGGATAAACAAATCTGGGAGCCCCCCTTCAAATTCTTGAAACCCCAAGCTCAACATGGAGCGCCGTCCGTCCTCCGTGGCGCCTCGCGCATAGGCGGGAAACACACCGAACATTTCCACACGAAGAACAGCGGACGCCGTCATGATTTTTTTTCGCGCTTCCCGCGAACTGCCCGCATAGACGCCGACATAGAATGCCGCGATATCCTTGCCCTGCGTTGCCAAATGCTCAGACGACGGCGCCGCAGGCACATAAGAACCATTCCTGACGGCAGCTTCGCCTTCCGCAGATAGCGGTATGGTCAGGAAAATGCCGTCAACCGGATCTCCCGTCACCCATGCCGTCATACCGGTTTGAACGTTCATCGCCGAAATCGCATCGACTGACGCTAGCTTTCCGTCAATCAGCGATTCCGCCATGGAAATGGCGGCTTGGAGTTCGTCGCGGTCTGCGAGCCGAAACCCAAAATCTCTTGCCCGCGCAGCAAGTACCTCAGGTTCAATATCCGCCCTTGCCCTATTTCTAGCCTGAGTTGCATTCATGAATATTCTCCATTATATGGTTAATTTTCATGACATGAATTTGGGCGGGTGACTTCAGCACAAAATGAAACGGGGGCTTTCACACGCGCAAGGCAGTCAAGGCTCTTTCGATCAGTTTGACTGGGACCGGTTGAGAATCTTCCGCGCGGTGGCACGGACTTGCAGTATGAGCGCTGCCGCATCCCTGCTTGGCGTCTCATTGCCAACGATCAGCCGCAGGATAACCGAGCTCGAATCCACGCTGCATACAGAGCTATTCAGGCGGAACCACACGGGGGTAATCCTGACGAAGGCGGGAGACGCGCTACTGCGACACGCCGACCTTGTCGCGGACACGATCGAAGCCGCTCAGAACGAAGTCTGTAGTGCAGCAAATGATTCAGGAACGCACATCCAGCTTGTCTGCAGTGAGGCGATAGCTCTTTACTGGATTGCACCTCGTCTTGCGCAGTTCCAACTGAGCAATCCCGATACGATCGTCGATCTCACAATCAGCGATTCACCATCTGATTTTCACGACCTGGCGGGAGACATCGCCATTCAGGGGCTGCGACCAACCGAGTCTGACCTGATGGTCAGTCGTATTGGCAGATCGCACTATGCCGGCTTCGTATCGACCGAATGGGAAATGGATCACGCAATGCCATCGTCACTAACCGACCTGGCAAGGAGAAAAGCTCTTGTCCATAGCCCCTACGTTGAACTTCTTCAGAGATCTGGAAACAGCTTCCCCGGTCTCGACATGATGCGCCGCATGAACACATTGGAAACAATGGTATCATTCTGCGAGTCCGCAATAGCGCCAGCCTTGTTACCTACCCACATAGCTGATCGTTTTCCCGATCTCGTTGTATGTCCGGCGCCTCGATCTCCCGCGATAGACATCTGGCTCTACCATACGCCACGCGTCAGAAAGTTAAAAAATGGAGGTTGCTTTCTGGAGTGGCTCCACCACATTTTCTCAGCCGACCAAAGCGAATGGTTCCGCCAAGTTGATGTCACGCGTATGTGCTGACCTATGCGACCAGCCCCTGCTGCTGGGCAGCCAGTTCCCTGAGCGCCATTGGCGACCCCATGATCTGGCGGTTTACACCAATTCGCTTGTACCAGTAATGCAGGCCAACGAGATCCGTGAAGCCCATTCCGCCATGTACTTCCGTAGACGTTTTGGCAATGAAGGTTCCGACTTCTGCCATATGCGCCTTGGCGAGAAACGCCATCGCTAGCGCTTCATCATCCTCAACGTCCAACGCATGAGCGGCGTGCCATATCAACGCGCGTGCAGGTTCAAGTTTCGCCGCCATTTCAGCGCAAAGATGCTTCACCGCCTGAAAAGAGCCAATCACGCGACCGAACTGCTGGCGATCCCCCGCATAGGCAACGGCCTTGTCCAACATGCATTGGGCGGCACCGAGCGTGTCAGCGGCAAGAAGAATGCAAGCTACGGCGAACGTCTTTTCGATTTCGGCTCCCGTAATTTGCTTCTCGAACGAGGTAATTGTGACCTTTGAAAATTCACGCGTACGGTCGATCGTCTTGACCTGTTCTGCAGAACCGGCCTGACCGATCCGGACCGTGTCATTCGCCAGAAAAAGCAAGTGAGTCGAACGCGCGACGTCCGTGGCCATGAGTGATGCCCCGGAGACGGCCTCGTCACGAATCGACAGGCCAGAACCATCCCGTCTCGAAAGAAAATCGTTAAGGGCTATGCCGAAGCGCGCATCGTTGTTCGCAATGTCGTTCAGAATGCTGGAACCAGAGTCACGCAACGCATAGGCTGCGACAGAGTTCGATAAGAAACGTGCGGGAACAATACCGTATCCGAAGCACTCCTGGACAAGGGCCGCGTCGAGCACACCGAGCCCCGACCCTCCATCTTTCTCCGGCACAAGTAGCCCATCAAGACCGAGCGCGGTCAGTTTCTCGGCAAGCGTTTCAGCGACTTGGATTTCGCCCTCTGCAATCTGGCGAACAAGATCGAGCGACACTTCTTCGGCGACGAAGCGGCGAACGGTTTCCTGCAACATCACCTGGTCTTCTGAGAGTCCGAATTCCATTGATTTAACTCCTCGCCAGCCGGGGTTCGCGCGGCATGCCAAGCCCACGTTCCGCAATAATGTTCTTCTGAATCTGAGCCGTACCGCCACCGATGATCAGTCCGAGATCATACATGTAGCGCCACTGCCAGGCCCCGCCGGACCTCAAATGCTCGCCCTCCTCATAGAGGATGCCAAGTTCGCCCAGCGCATCGATGGCCAAGGCCGCAATCTGGTGATTGAGTTCGCAGCCCTGAAGCTTCACGACCAGGCCTGCCAGCCCCGCCGCCTCGCCCTTGAGCCTGTTTGTCGTGATCCTCAGCCCATTGGCCTGCATGGCGTAGACTTCGGCCTGCAGCGTCATGAGCCGATCACGCAGCACCGGATTGTCGATCAGGCGTTGCCCGTTTACGGTTTCAACCTTCATCAGCTCGACCAGTTCGATGAACCGGGCCTTGGTGGCATTCGGGTCCCCCAGCATGCCCCGCTCGTGAGTGAGCGTTGCGTTGGCGACTTGCCAGCCCTTATTCACCTCGAACACGACGCCGCTTTTCGGCACTCGTACATCGGTGAAGAAGACCTCGTTGAAGTTTGCCGAACCGGTCATATCGACAAGTGGGCGTACTTCGATGCCGGGCGTATCCATCGGGAACAGGATATAGGTGATGCCATGATGCTTCTTGGCATCCGGATCAGTTCGGACGAGACAGAACATCATGTCGGCCTGGCGCGCCGTGGAGGTCCAGATCTTCTGACCATTGATGACGAAGTCATCGCCATTCTCGACTGCGCGCGTGCGCAGCGCCGCAAGATCAGATCCCGCGCCCGGCTCCGAATACCCTTGGCACCAGATCAGCTCTCCCTTGAGCGTCCGCTCAATGTACGCCTCTTTCTGTTCCGGTGTTCCGAGTTCAAGCAATGTCGGCACCAGCATCGAAATGCCCTGACCGGCGAGCGGCCGTGGCACCCCGGAACGCGCGAACTCTTCGGCAATGATCCGGGATTTCAGGATATCGGGCTCAGCGCCATACCCGCCGTATTCGGTGGGAATGGTACGCGCCGTCAGGCCTTCCCGGATCAGGAACTCCTGCCAGGCGAGACGTTTCGGATGCTTCAGGCCCTTGTCGTCAGGGCCCGGCGCAAGATGGGCGTTGGCTTTCAGCGTTTCTGCGACCTGGTCACGAAACGCGGCGTATTCGGGGCTCAATGTCAAATCCATAAGCCAACTCTCGAACGGCTTCCCCAAGGGCTGGCAATATGAAATCGAAGTCTGTCTTGCAGAACGTTGGGGAAAGCCTGTTAGCGCTGGCTTTCGTCAAAGGAGGACACTCATGCCCGTCGAGTACAAGAAACAAGGCAATGTCGCGATCATCACCATGAACCGACCCGAGGCACGCAACGCCATCAACGCCGAAATGGCAAGCACTATGGAAGCCGCGATCGACCAAATGGAATCTGATCCGGAAGTCTGGGTCGGCATTCTCACTGCCGTCGGCAAGGCATTTTGTGCCGGCGCAGACCTCAAGGAGATCTCCGCAGGGAATGGTGCTGGCCTGTCCACGAAGAAAGGCGGGTTTGCAGGAATCGCACGTCGCGAACGGACCAAGCCACTGATCGCGGCCATTACAGGATCTGCCCTCGCAGGCGGCACCGAGATCGCCCTTTCGTGTGACATGATCATTTGCGCGGACAACACGAATTTCGGTCTTCCGGAAGTAAAACGCTCTCTCGTCGCCGGAGCTGGCGGCCTGTTCCGCTTGCCCCGCGCTGTCGGGCGCGCAGTCGCGCTTGAAGCCATCCTGACAGGTGACCCACTTCCGTCACAGCGGGCCTATGAACTCGGTATGGTCAACAAGGTTGTGCCAGAATCCGAAGTGATGGGCGAAGCCGAAGCGCTTGCCGCAAGGATCACCGCCAATGCACCGCTCGCTGTCGCCGCCAGCCGCGCCGTGGCGATGGATGCGACCAGCAAGACGGATGACGAGCTCTGGAAAGACAGCGGCAAGGCATTTGCCGGCATCGTCGGGACGGAAGACTTCAAAGAAGGCCCGAAAGCGTTCATCGAAAAACGTGCGCCCGTCTGGAAGGGCCGCTAACGACTATACCTGTGATCTGAGCCACCGGACCGCGCCCATTCCGGCCGCGCGTCCGGTGGCCATGCAGGCCGTCAGCAGATAACCGCCTGTGGGCGCGTCCCAGTCCAGCATCTCGCCCGCGCAGAACATGCCAGGCTGTTCCTTCACCATGAATTGATCGTCCAGCACATCGAAAGAGACGCCGCCCGCCGTGGAGATCGCTTCATCCAGCGGGAAAGGCTTTGCAAGCGGGATCGGCAGACATTTGATCAGTCGGGCCAGACGTTCCGGCTCATTGGAGACATCCGACCCACCAAACTCGAGCAACAATGCGCGCTTCACGCCTTTCAGGTTTGCTGCTTTGCGGAGATGGTTTGAAAGCGACTGTTTTCCCCGGTCTTGTTTCAGACGGCTGACCAGAGCTTCCTCCGAGAGGTCGGGCGCAAGATCAATCTCCAAAGTCGCCTTCCCGTTATTCTCCAGCCCGTCGCGTACGGCGAGTGACAGCGTGAAGATCGCACCACTTTCCACGCCCCGGTCGGTCACAACGAATTCTTCCCGGCTGGTCTGGTCCCCGAAACGAACAGCAACATTCTTCACGGGCGTTCCGACAAATTCCGTCCTGACACGGTCTGACCAGTCGAAGATGAAGCCGCAATTGGACGGGCGGAAAGGCTCTGTGTGTATGCCCCTCTCGGCGAACACAGATGGCCAACTCCCATCCGAGCCGAGCCGCTTCCAGCTTCCTCCACCCAGAGCAAATATCTGTGCGTCTGATTGTACAGATATTGGCCCCTCTGGAGTGTCAAAGATCATGTTAAAATCGTCGCTCCATCCCGCCCATCGATACCGTGTATGTAGCTGGACGCCGTGCGACTGCAGTCGTGCGAGCCACGCCCTCAGGAGCGGCGATGCTTTCATTTGTACCGGGAACACCCGGCCCGTTGGCCCAATTGTCGCCTCGACCCCGAGAGCCCGCATCCATTCCGCAATGGCTGCTGGCCCAAATTCGCCAAGGGCAGTTTTCAGCATGGGTGCCACACTTGGAAACCGCGAGGTAAATGCTTCCCCCTCGCGCATATTGGTAATGTTAAGGCCGCTCTTGCCAGCCATCAGGAATTTCCGTGCCGGGCTGGGCATGGCTTCATAGAGTGAAACGGCATACCCGGCGTCTGACAGGATTTCTGCTGCCATCAGGCCAGCGGGTCCTGCGCCGATAATGGCAACATTCGGCGAGTGCTCAGTCATCGCGATTGACGCGCGCCTTGCCCCGGCCAAGCGCGAGCGCCTTGATCGCGCCTCGGAAAGTCTGCACTTCCTGCCGCGTCCAGTCAGCCCGGATCAGAGCTGCACGCAAATTGTCTTTCATGAGCGGTGTCTTTTCCGGAGGGAAGAAATAGCCGGCGCGTTCCAACTCCTCTTCGAAATGCTCGAACATGCGGAAGAGCTCATCTCGCGGGGCTGGCTCGCCCAGTTTCGCCTTGTCCTGAGAGATCACGAGATCCGATTGCTCGCGGCGCTTTCCCCACTCTGCGCAGAACACACAGACGGCTTGAGCAAGGTTGAGGCTCTTGAACTCCGGATCGACCGAATAGGTCATCAGGAAGTCTGCAACAGCCACGGCATCGTTCGGCAGGCCCGATTTCTCAGCGCCGAACATGATGGCCGACTGACCGCCCCCCAATCGCTCGAACGCCGTATCCGCAGCTGCGCCCGCATCCCCGACGCGCTTTTCGATGCCGCGTAGGCGCGCCGTAGCTGCTGCGAGCCAGGTGATGCCCTCCAGCGCCTCTGGCAAAGTCTCGAAGACGCGCGCTACTACACCCGACTCGAACGCCCCGGCAGACATTGTATCTGCTGCAGGATTCGGCCAGCCATCCCGCGGCGTAACCAGACGAAGGTCGGTCAGGCCGAAATTGCGCATCACACGCGCCGCAGCGCCAATATTCTCACCCAATTGGGGGCTATGAAGGATAATTGCAGGGTTGCGCTGATCTGACATGGTTTTCCCTGTTTTGACGCGGCTGTGGGCTCTGCTATAGCCCTGCGAGAATAGTGCAACCGCAGGGAATACAAACATGGCGAAAATCAAGGTCAAAAATCCAATCGTCGAGATGGACGGGGACGAAATGACCCGCATCATCTGGCAGATGATCAAGGACCGGCTGATCCATCCTTATCTCGACATCGACCTCAAATATTACGACTTGTCGGTCCAGAAGCGTGATGAGACAGACGACCAGATCACCATCGACGCAGCCAATGCAACCAAACAATACGGCGTCGCTGTCAAATGCGCCACGATCACACCGGATGAAGCCCGCGTTGAAGAGTTTGGCCTGAAGAAGATGTGGCGTTCGCCAAATGGCACGATCCGCAACATTCTCGGCGGCGTAGTCTTCCGCGAGCCAATCGTGATCTCCAACGTCCCACGTTTGGTGCCAGGCTGGACGAAGCCGGTTGTGGTTGGTCGTCACGCCTTTGGTGACCAATACAAAGCCACGGACTTCCTCGTTCCCGGCAAGGGCAAGCTGACCATGAAATGGGAAGCATCCGACGGATCCGATTCCAAGGAATTCGAAGTCTTCGACTTCCCTTCCTCCGGTATCGCCATGGGCATGTACAATCTCGACGAGTCCATCCGTGACTTCGCGCGCGCCAGCCTGAACTACGGCCTGCAGCGCAAATGGCCGGTCTACCTGTCGACCAAGAACACGATCCTGAAAGCCTATGATGGCCGCTTCAAGGACATTTTCCAGGAAGTGTTCGACGCTGAATTCGCAGACAAGTTCGCCGAGTTTGGCGGCACCTACGAACATCGCCTGATCGACGACATGGTCGCAGCGGCCATGAAATGGTCCGGCGGCTATGTCTGGGCCTGTAAGAACTATGACGGCGATGTCCAGTCCGACACGGTCGCCCAGGGTTACGGCTCGCTGGGTCTCATGACGTCCGTTCTGATGACACCGGATGGCAACACGGTCGAAGCCGAAGCCGCACACGGCACGGTGACGCGTCACTACCGCAACCACCAGAAGGGCGAAGCCACGTCGACCAACTCGATTGCGTCGATCTTTGCCTGGACCCGCGGACTCGACCATCGCGGCCGTATGGATGACACACCAGACGTGCGTGCCTTCGCCCAGAAGCTGGAAGAGACCATCATCAAGACGGTCGAGAATGGCCAGATGACAAAAGACCTCGCCTTGCTCGTCGGTCCGGATCAGGAATGGCTGACGACTGAAGGCTTCATCGAAGCGGTCGACAAGAACTTCCAGGAAGCCATGTCGAAATCCTGATAATCTCAGGCCTTACAGAACAAAGCCCCGCAGCTTGGCTGCGGGGCTTATTTGTTCAAGCGATGTATTTGGCGACAAACCATGCGCCCCAGACGATCCCGAGCAACGGGATCAGCGCCACCAACCAAATTGGGCGAGCCTTTACGTTCCCAAGCTTCTCCTCCGGCTCCATCACGCCTCTCCCAGAAGCGTGCGCACATGGTCTTCAAGATCAAGTTGACGCAACCGTTTCAATCGCTCGGTCAACAATATGCGTCGTAGCCTTTGATAGGCCACTTCCAGATCATCGTTCACAATCACATAGTCATAGCGGCGCCAATGCATGATCTCCCGTTTGGCGTCGTCCATGCGGCGGGCAACAATCTCCGGGGTCGAGCCGGGTCGGGCCGCGAGACGTTGTTCCAGCGCGTTGATGCTGGGCGGGAGAATGAATACCGAAACCACATCGTTTGGCATCTGGTCGTGCAGCGCATCTGCGCCCTGCCAGTCCACATCGAACAAGACATCCTCGCCCGCATCCAGCTTGGCGACCGTGTCGGCCTTTGGCGTCCCATAATACTTGTCGAAAACGTGCGCCCATTCCAGGAATTCCCGCCGTTCGATCATGTGATGAAACTCGTCGACAGACCGGAAGTGATAGTCTTTTCCGTCGTTTTCGCCGGGACGTGGTGGACGCGTGGTCGCCGACACGGACAGATTCACATCGTCGAACTCTTCGATCAATTTTTTCGCGAGCGTTGTCTTGCCTGCACCTGAGGGGCTCGACAGCACCAGCATGAGCCCCCTGCGGTGCCCATGATCCTTTGGATGTCCACTATTCGACATTGGCTGCCTGCTCCTTGAACTGGTCTATGGTTCCTTTGAGACTGAGTCCGGCATTCGTCAAATCAAGGCTAACAGATTTCGAGCAGAGCGTATTGGCTTCACGGTTGAGCTCCTGGGCGAGAAAATCAAGCTTCCGGCCCACCGGTGAGCCACCGGAAAGCAGTTTTCGCGCAGAGTCGAAGTGTGCGAGCAAACGGTCCAGCTCCTCGCGGACATCGGCCTTCGCAGCGGTCAGCGCGAGTTCGGCTGCCAGCCGTTCCGGTTCCACCTGCTGGTCTGCCCCCAATTCTTCCAATTGCTTCGTAAGCCGTGCCTTGAGCAATGCAGGCTGGTCCCCTGCGAGCGAGATAGCGGTGTCCGTCGCCGATACCAGTTCGTCGACCAGGTCTGACAGCATCGCTTTCAGCGCGCGCCCCTCAGCCTGACGTGCCTCGTCCAACTCCGCAAGCGCCGCGCCCGCAGCAGATTCAAGTTCAGCCATCACGTCCGAATTCGCCGCAACGTCCCGTATGTTTGTGGATCCGATTTCCACAACGCCTTTTACGGTCATCAGGGTGGCGATGGCTTCGCTGGAAATGCCAACGCCGTGCGCTTGTTCCGCCGCCGCCAGCAATGTGTCCAGCAAGGCCTGATCGATCGTGGCGCCCCCCGCCTGTTCGCTAAGTTCAATCCTGAGCGAGACCTGAAGGGATCCGCGATTGAACCGTTTCGAAGCCGCGGCTTTGATCACACGTTCCAACGCATCAAACCCGGGAGGGGTGTTCACCCTTACATCCAGTCCTCGCCCATTCACGCTCTTGGCCTCCCAAGCCCAAGCGCCCCATTCCGCTTCCCCTGTGACGCGGGCAAAGCCGGTCATGCCGGATAGGTTTTTCATTTCCCTGCCCGCTCCCTCTGGATTTCTTCGCGTTCATATTTGCGATAGGCCGCGACATTGCGATTGTGTTCGGCCAGCGTCTTCGCGAACAAATGGCCGCCCTTGCCGTCTGCCACGAAAAAGATGTGGCCTGTCTCATCGGGGTTCAGGACGGCCGCAATTGCCTCCCGGCCCGGATTGCAGATCGGCGTCTTTGGCAGACCATCAATCTGATACGTATTCCAGTCCGTCTTCCGGTCGATCTCGGATCGATAGAGCGTTCGGCGCTCTCCACGACGATTGTACAGGGGCTCACCCCTGGAGATCCCGTAGATGATCGTCGGATCGCTCTCCAAACGCATACCTCGCTTCAGACGGGTAACGAACAGGCCAGCAATCTGTGGGCGCTCTCCGGCGATACCGGTTTCCTTCTCGACAACGGAGGCAAGGATTACCGCCTCTTCCGGCGTTGAAATGGGCAGACCTTCAACGCGTCTGGGCCACAGGTCTGCCAACATGTCGGCTTGTGCCTTGCGCATTCGCTCGACCAGTTCTGCGCGGGTGGTGCCGCGCTGAAAGAGGTATGTGTCCGGGAGCAGCGTGCCTTCACCGATTTCCGTCTCCGGCATCTCGCCAGTAAGGATCGGGTCAGCTTCAACGATTTTTAGTAATTGTGACGTGGTCCGGCCTTCCGGCAGCGTTATCTTGTGGAGGACCGATTTGCCCTCAATCAGGACATCCATCACGTCTGTCACACTCGCGCGCGGCTCGAGAATGAATTCGCCGGTCTTGATGGCAAGTTCAGTGCCGTCGAGCCGTGCCTTTAGGCGTACCAGACGGTCGTCCTGCACGATACCGTCCTGCTCCAGCCGCAAGGCTACGCGGGTCAACGTTTCGCCCGGCTCAACCGTGAAGACGTGCTGCTCTGTGGAGGGGCCCGGTTTCGAGACTTCGTTCTGGAACCAGAGCCATCCGCCGCCAAGGGCTGCGCCACCCACAAACAGCAGGAGCACCAGCACCGAAAGCAGGACTTTGATGAATTTCATGAACGCCTCGCGAATCCTGACTGTGCCAGCCTACATGCCAACCCCAGCCCGGAGAAACAGGCTTACTGAACTTCCTTGAGAACCAGCGATGCGTTCGTGCCGCCAAAGCCGAAGCTGTTGGACATGGCCGCACGCACCCGGCCCTTCTTGGCCTTGTGCGGGATCAGGTCCAGAACAGTCTCGAAGCTCGGATTGTCGAGGTTCAAGGTCGGCGGCATCACCTGGTCGCGGATCGCGAGTGCGCAAAACGCACTCTCGATGGCTCCGGCAGCGCCGAGCAAGTGTCCTACGGCCGACTTGGTCGACGACATGGACATGTTCTTGGCATGCTCGCCGAAGGCCCGCTCTACGGCACCGGCTTCACCTTCATCCCCCTTCGGGGTCGATGTGCCGTGGGCGTTGACGTAGTCGATCTCTGTCAGGTCCATGCCCGAATGCTTGAGCGCCATCTTCATGGCACGGTATCCACCCTCCGCGCCTTCAGCAGGGGCCGTGATGTGATAGGCGTCACCCGTCAGGCCGTAGCCTGCGACTTCCGCATAGATCTTCGCACCGCGTGCCTTTGCATGCTCGTACTCTTCGAGCACGACGATGGCGGCGCCTTCACCCATGACGAAGCCATCCCGGTCCTTGTCATAGGGGCGCGAGGCCTTTTCAGGCGTATCATTGAAATTCGTGGACATAGCCTTGGCAGCGCAGAACCCTGCGATACCGATGCGGCCAATGACAGCCTCGGCGCCGCCTGCAACCATGACATCCGCATCGCCATATTTGATGAGGCGGGCAGAGTCACCGATCGCGTGAGCGCCGGTAGCACAGGCCGTCACCACCGAATGGTTAGGCCCTTTGAATTTGTGCCGGATCGATACCTGGCCAGAGGCCAGATTGATCAAAGCAGCAGGGATGAAGAACGGGCTCACCTTGCGCGGCCCGCTCTCATGAAGCGTGATCGCAGTCTTGTAGATCGATTCAAGACCACCAATACCGGACCCGATGAGAACGCCAGTGCGCTCCTGACCTTCGTCATCCTCGGGCTTCCATCCGGCATCCTCTACAGCTTCGTCTGCTGCAGCGATCGCATAAAGAATGAATTCGTCGATCCGACGCATCTCTTTTGGGGAGACGAATTTGGCCGGATCAAACGCATGGGGATCTCCTTCGCCGCCGCCGCGGCCTGTTACCCACGGAACCTGAAACGCAATCTTGCACGGCATATCTTCGGGATCGAACGTATCAATACGTCCAGCCCCAGATTTGCCTTCAAGCAGGCGCTCCCAGGTTGCCTCACGGCCAGCGGCCAAGGGTGAAACAATCCCTATTCCGGTAATAACAACGCGGCGATCTGACATAGAAATCCTAGAAATCTTAGATGTGGGCTTTGATGTGCGTTACCGCATCACCAACTGTGCGGATAGATTCCTGCACATCATCCGGGATCTCAATGTTGAACTCTTCCTCGAAAGCCATGACCAGCTCGACGAGGTCAAGAGAGTCAGCGCCGAGGTCGTCGATGAAGCTTGCGCTCTCAACAACTTTGTCACCATCCACGTCGAGATTATCGACAACAATTTTTTTAACGCGTTCTAGAACGTCAGACATGAGTACCTCTCTGAAAATGCCTGAGGACTGGCCCAGATTCGAACCATTGTGTTGCGCCTAGCATACACTGGGGACGAGCGCCAAGTCCTATGAGTGGGGCTTGCTGTAGTGAAATCAGATCATTGCCATGCCGCCATTCACGTGGATTGTCTGTCCCGTGACATATGCAGCCTGGTCTGAAGCAAGATAAATGGCTGCAGCGGCAATGTCTGCACCCTGGCCGAGACGACCTGCAGGAATCTGTCCCAAAAGAGCGTCTTTCTGCTTTTCCGGCAACACTTCCGTCATGGGTGATTCGATGAATCCGGGCGCAATCGTATTGGCGGTAATACCGCGGCTGGCGACTTCCTGGGCCAATGATTTGGTAAATCCGATCATGCCAGCCTTGGAGGCGCAATAATTGGCTTGGCCCGGATTTCCGGTAACACCGACAATGGATGTAATTCCGATAATCCGGCCGTGACGGCGCTTCATCATGCCTCGCACACAGCTCTTGGTGAGGCGGAAATAACTGCCCAGATTGACCGACAGAACATCGTTCCAGTCTTCATCCTTCATCTGCATCAGCAGCTTGTCGCGCGTGATACCGGCATTGGCGACGAGAATGTCGAGCGGGCCGATTGCTTCCTCAGCCCGGCCCACAAGGCCATCGACTGATTCCGCGTCAGACAGGTTGCAGGGCACGATGGCGCTCTCGCCTTTCAGTGTGCCGGCAACTTCTTCCAGCACGTTCTCACGTGTCCCGGAGAGAGCCACTTTGGCGCCCGCTTCGGACAAGGCTTGTGCGATGGCGCGGCCAATTCCGCCGGAAGCACCCGTCACGAGGGCCGTACGGCCGGTAAGATCAAACATCTTGTCTATCCCTTCATTGCTTCTGCAAAGGCTTCGAGATCCTCGGGAGTCCCGAGCGTAAAACCGTTGAGTGACTTGTCGATTCGGCGTTGCATCACCGTCAGCACCTTGCCATTGCCTGCTTCGCCCGTCGCTTCAACTCCCTGAGCGACCATGAATTGCACACTCTCGGTCCAGCGCACACGGCCTGTGACCTGTGCGACGAGGTTCTTCCGGATCGTTTCCGGGTCGGTGACAGCACTTGCAGACACGTTCGCGACCAGTTCACTCACCGGCTGCGCAATCGACACCTCGGCCAGCGCCTCGGCCATCGCATCAGCGGCTGGCTGCATCAGGGAACAATGGAACGGTGCGGAAACATTGAGAAGCATGGCTTTCTTGACGCCGCTATCCTTCGCCTGCGCGCAGGCGGCTTCAACCGCATCCTTGCGGCCAGATATGACAAGCTGACCCGGCGCATTGTCGTTCGCGATATCACAGGCGCCGCCGGTTTCGCGTCCAGCTGCACAGGCGGCTTCCGCTTGATTTATGTCGGCTCCCAACAAGGCTGCCATTGCACCCTCTCCCGGCTGCACGGCGGCCTGCATGGCATTGCCGCGAATGCGCAGGAGGCGCGCCGTATCCGCCACACCAAGCGCGCCTGCAGCAGCAAGCGCAGAATACTCGCCCAGGGAGTGACCCGCCACATAGGCCGCGTCCTTGGCCGACAAGCCAAACTCAGCTTCCAGAGCGCGGGCGGCGGCAACACTGTGCGCCATGAGCGCAGGCTGAGTATTTGCCGTCAGGGTCAACTCGGCAATATCGCCGGCCCACATGAGGCCAGACAGATTCTGTCCAAGGGCTTCATCAATCTCGAAAAAGACATCGCGTGCGGACTGAAAGGCCTCCGCAAGCGACTTGCCCATTCCGATTTCCTGGCTCCCTTGACCAGGAAAGATCAGCGCGAATTTTTTCATGTCTGGTTTCTCCAAATTGCGCCCGTGGTTAAAGGTGACCGCGAATGTAAGCAAGCGCTTGAAAAACAGGCCCAAATGCGCTTTACACCCGCATTCACTCGCAGGCATGCGGCCCTCGTTAGTTTGGAATGAGCCAGATGAAGAGGGGCCATCGCCCGGCAGTTTCCCGCTGTCTGGCGCCGCATGGCTCTACTATGGGACTGAAAACATGGCACTATATGAGCATGTCGTGATCACACGACCTGACATTTCGCCTGCTCAAGTCGAGACTTTTGTCGAAGAACTGAGCGGCTTTCTCAAGGAAAAAGGCGCATCTGTTGGCAAGACCGAATACTGGGGTCTTCGCAACCTGGCCTATCCAATCAAGAAACAACGCAAGGGGCACTACTCGCTTCTGAACATCGACGGCCCCGCCGACGCAGTTCAGGAACTTGAACGCCGCCTTCGCATCTCCGACGACGTCATGCGCTACATGACGATCCGCGTTGAAGCCCTGAGTGATGAGCCGTCGCCGGTTCTCTCTCGCAAAGACCGTCGTCGCGACTAGGGAAGGACACTCGAAATGGCTCAGAAACTGAACATCACGAACATTCCTGCTCGCCGTCCGTTCGGACGTCGCCGCAAGGTCGACCCGTTCACCGGTCAGAACGCACAGGAAATCGATTACAAGGACGTGAAACTGCTGCAGCGCTATATCTCTGAAAAAGGGAAAATCGTGCCCAGCCGCATCACGGCCGTAAACCTCAAGAACCAGCGCAAGCTTGCTCAGGCGATCAAACGCGCCCGCATGCTGGCCCTGCTTCCGTTCGAAGTGAAGTAAGGAGACACGAACATGCAAGTCATCCTTCTTGAACGCATCGAACGCCTCGGCAAAATCGGCGAAGAAGTGAATGTGAAGAACGGGTTCGCCCGGAACTTCCTGATCCCTCAGGGCAAAGCCCTGCTCGCCAATGATCGTAACCGGGCTCGCTTCGAGTCTGAGCGCGAAGCCATTGAAGCTCGTAACGCAGAAGCTCGCGCAAATGCCGAGTCCGAAGCTGAAAAGCTGAACGGCACCGTCTTCACGCTCATTCGCCAGGCTGGGGATACGGGGCAACTTTATGGGTCGGTTACTGCTCGCGACGTTGCTGATGCGGCTGAAGCAGCAGGTCACGCCGTACCACGCTCGGGTGTACGCCTGAACCGTCCGATCAAGGCCATCGGCCTGTACGACGTTGCAATTCGCCTGCACGCAGAAGTCACCGTCACGGTTCAGGCGAACATCGCCCGCTCCGCTGAAGAGGCTGAACGCCAGGAGAAAGGCGAGGACATCGTTGCTTCGCTCCAGGCTGCAAACCAGGAACTCGCTGAAGAGCAGGCTGGCGAACTCGCCGAAGCTGCTGCTGAGCGCGCCGAAGCCGGCGGCGAAGACGAAGAATAGTCTTCTGCAAATTCGAATTGAGGGCCGCGGCTATCCACAGCCGCGGCCCTTTTTTTGTGAAGTGACGGTGAATTGCGCAGCTCAATCCGCATCAAGGCGATGAATTCGCGTCGCAGGTAAGGTAAAAGAATCGCATGCCTCTAGATGATGCCCCCGCTGCCACAATCGCGCCGCCCCACAATCTGTCGGCGGAAGCCGCAGTGCTGGGTGCCATCCTGTTCGACAACAACGCCTACCAGCGCGTGGCAGATATCCTGCGGCCCTCAGATTTCTATGCGCCAGCGCATCAGGAGTTGTTCGACGTGTCGGCAACGATGATTCAGCAGGGCCGCATTGCAGACGGCGTCACGCTGCGCGAGCATTTCGAAAAGGCTGAAAAACTCACTGAAATTGGTGGCGCCCGGTATTTGGAGCAATTGCTCGACTCAGCAGCCTTTGGCCCGGAAGTCGGCGACTATGCACGGATGATCCGCGACCTTGCCATGCGACGGTCGCTGGTCGGCATCGGCAGCGAACTGACGGGTCGCGCCTTGAACCCGACTCCGGAAGAAAATGGCGAACGCCAGATCGAACTGGCTGAACGGCAGCTCTTCGACCTCGCAGAGCGCGGCTCGTCGGGTCGCGGTTTCACGACCTTCTCCGAAGCCCTGACAGAATCTCTCAAGAACGCTGAAGCTGCGTTCAAGCGCGAAGGCAAGATTGCCGGCATCCCGACCGTGCTGCGCGATCTCGATGAGAAGCTGGGCGGACTGCACCGATCTGATTTGATCATCCTTGCCGGGCGCCCCTCAATGGGGAAAACCTCTCTTGCAACCAACATTGCCTACAATGCCGCAGCGGCCTATCGCGCAGAAGTGCAAGATGACGGCTCGAAGAAAACTGTAGACGGCGCAATTGTCGGCTTCTTCTCGCTGGAAATGTCGAACGAACAGCTCGCAACAAGGATCATCGCCGAGCGGACTGGCATCACTACCCATCGGATTCGTCAGGGCGATCTCGACAAGAGCGACTTTGAACGACTGCGTGAAGCGACCGAAGAGCTTCAAAACCTGCCGCTCTATATCGACGATACAGGCGGTATCTCGATCAGCCAACTGGCCGCTCGCGCCCGACGTCTGCAGCGCTCTGTCGGGCTCGACATGATCGTGATCGACTATCTGCAGCTGATTACAGTCACCAGCGGCAACGCAAATGCGAACCGGGTCCAGGAGATTACGCAAATCACGACTTCCCTGAAGGCGCTTGCGAAAGACCTCAACGTACCGATCATCGCGCTGTCGCAGCTTTCACGTGCCGTTGAACAACGCGACGACAAGCGCCCCCAATTGTCTGACTTGCGGGAATCCGGATCGATTGAGCAGGATGCTGACGTCGTCATGTTCGTCTATCGCGAAGAATACTACCTGTCGCGAACCGAGCCCGGCGCCGATCCGAGCGATCCCTCCTCGAACGAAAAATGGAGCCAATGGCGCGAGCGCATGGACCAGGTCTATGGCAAGGCCGAGGTCATCATCGGCAAGCAACGTCACGGTCCGATTGGCCGCGTAGAACTGGCGTTTGACTCGAACATCACCCGCTTCGGTGATCTCTCCCGCGACCAGCAAGGCTATGGAAGCGATTTCGACGAATAGCGACTAAAGCTGGCCCAGCCAGTCCAACAGCAGGCGATTCACCTCTTCAGGCCGTTCCTGCTGAGTCCAGTGCCCGCACCCCTCAAGCAGTTCAGCGCCGCGCAGATCGCCAAGGCTCTTTTTCATCGCTGCGACCATGTCACCGGGGTACATCTTCAGAACCAGGTCCTTGGTGCCCCCGATGTAGAGAGAAGGTTGAGCGATCACAGCGGAAGAAGGGTGCCTCTTCAGGGAAGCATGATCGCGATGCCAGTTGCGGTACCGGTTCAGCGGGCCACGAAACCCGGATTGACGGAACTGGGCATCATAATAGGCAACGTCTTCATCACTGAGCCAGGGCAGCGGCATGTCCGGCTCCGGCAGTCGGTGAAGCAGCGTGTCACCATGCTTCTTGTCGACCGGCCAGGTCCCCTCGGGCGCGTCACCTGAAATCGCGTAATAGAACTTTCGGATCGTTTCTGCGGGATCGGCTTCTAGCTCTGCCTCAGGTGGACCTTCATCCTGAAAATAGACCTGATAGAAAAACAGGCCACGCTCTGTGAAGAAGGTGCGGGCCGCATCGATGAAAACCACATCGCCCGGCGGCACATAGGGCACCGACAGCCCGGCGACTGCCCGGAACCGGTCGGCATGGAGCCGCGCCGTATTCCAAGCGATCGGTGCGCCCCAATCGTGCCCGACCACAACCGCCGGCGCAGCCGGAGACAAGGCCTCGGCAAGCCCGGCAATATCTGCGGTCAGGCTTTCCATATCGTAAGCTTCGACCGCGTGAGGCCGATCGGACCCACCATAACCGCGCACATCCGGCGCGGCCACGCTGTAACCTGCCTCGGACAATGCCTTGATCTGGTGTCGCCAAGAATACCAGCTCTCAGGAAACCCATGCACGAGGACGACCAACGGCCCTTCCCCCGCCAGCGCCACGCGCAAGCGGAGTCCGTTCGTTTCGATCATCCTCAATTCAGGGGTCATTGCCGGATCAGTCCTTGCCGCCAATCCATTTGAACTCGGGCTCGTCCCACCACGGATAAAAGTTTGGCATGCCATCCGAGACCTTAACCGGATAGACCGGCTTGCGCTTCTCCAGGAAGCTCATCACGCCTTCCTTGGCGTCTTGCGTTTTGCCGCGGGAGTAGATCGCCGCAGAATCCACGATGTGCGCCTCCATCGGATGGCTTGCGCCCAGCATGCGCCACATCATCTGGCGAGTCAGGCTGGTTGATACTGCGGCCGTATTGTCAGCGATCTCTCTCGCCATGGCGCGCGCCACATCCATCAGTTCAGATTGCGGATGGACTGACCGCACGAGCCCGCCATCCTTTGCTTCTTGTGCCGGGAAAACGCGGCCGGAATAGCACCATTCCAATGCCTGCGAGATGCCGACCAGACGCGGCAGGAACCAGCTGGAGGCCGCTTCCGGATTGATACCCCGCCGATTAAACACAAATCCAAATCGCGCATTGTCTGATGCGATGCGTATATCCATTGGCAGCTGCATCGTCACGCCAATACCCACGGCTGCGCCATTGATCGCGCCGATCACAGGCTTCAAGCTGTCGAAGATACGCAGTGTCACACGGCCACCACCATCGCGCTGGATGTCCACATCGTCGGTCCGGCCAACTTCGCCACCTTCGGCACGCTTGTCATAGTCGAACGTTTTGGCACCTTCGGACAGATCTGCCCCGGCGCAGAACGCCCGATCACCTGAGCCGGTCACGATGACGACACGCACATTGTCGTCGGCATCCGTAATATCAAACGCCTCAATCATTTCGTACATCATCTTGCCGGTGAAGGCATTCATCTTGGCTGGGCGATTCAGCGTAAGGGTCGCGATACCGTCTTCGATATCGAGGGTGATCTGTTCAAATTCTTTTGGCTGCGCCACGGCTGGCCTCCCTTGTGATGATTTTCCGGGCCCAAGCTGCCTGTGCCTCAGCATTCGTCAAGACTTACCCAGCGGCATTCAGCCCAACGCTTGACCTTGCCGCAGGCGCGGCTCGATAAACCCAGTCCTCACATTCAAAGGATCTTCACGATGAAACTGACAGCCCTGCTAACCGGTGCATCCATCGCGCTGCTTTCGCTGCCTGCCGAAGCTGAGACCCTTTATCTCACGGCTGGCAAGTTTGTAGATCCAGTGACCGCGGAAACTGTGAACCGGCCAGTCTTCGTGATTGAAGATGGGGTCATCACGGCGCGAGGGACGGCGAACAAGCTACGCAAACCGTCAGGTTCCACATCTATTGATCTGAAGAATGCGACATTGGTGCCCGGCTTCATCGACATGCACACCCACCTAACCTCGGATCCCGAAGATCCGGCCTATTTCTCGCTGAGCTTTTCAGATGAGCGCCAAGCTATTACGGGCGTCAAGAATGCTCGCAAGACCTTGCTCGCAGGGTTCACCACCGTGCGGAATGTCGGCGCTTCCAGCTACAGCGACGTTGCGCTTCGGGACGCAATCAATGAAGGCGATGTCCCCGGCCCACGCATGTACGTCTCCGGGCCTCCGGTTGGCATTTTGGGCGGACATTGCTCGGACACCAATCTCTTGCCATCCGAGTATGATCTCACAGGCGAGAATGTTGCCACAGGCCCTTGGGAAATGCGGGAAAAAGTTCGCCGGAACATCAAATACGGCGTCGACCTGATCAAGACCTGCTCCACGGGCGGCGTGTTTTCGAAAGGCACCAGTCTTGGCGCGGCACAGGGCACGCTGGAAGAGCTGACGGCCATCGCCGAAGAGGCTCATGCGCGCGGCATGAAGGTCGCCTCCCATGCACATGGCACGATCGGTATCAAGAACGCGATCCTCGCGGGCATCGACACTATCGAACATGCCAGCATCCTTGACGAAGACACAATCCGCCTCGCCAAGGAAAACGGCACCTATCTGTCGATGGACATCTACAACACTGAATACACGCTGGCTGAAGGCGAGAAGAACGGCGTACTGGAAGAATCTCTCGCGAAAGAACGGGCGATCTCTAAAATTCAGAGAGACAGCTTCACTGCGGCGGTCAAGGCCGGGGTCAAGGTCGTGTTCGGCTCAGATTCGGGCGTCTATCCGCACGGGGACAACGGCAATCAGTTCTCCCGCATGGTCAATCTCGGCATGACGCCGATGCAGGCCATCCAGGCTGCGACCAGCCTGTCGGCTGAAGCACTGGGAAAAACAGGAGAACTCGGATGCGGCGACGTCGGTTGTCGTGCTGACTTTATCGCCGTGGACTCCGATCCGCTTGCGGATATCTCCGCATTAGAGGACGTGGATTTCGTCATGAAGGACGGCACGGTCTACAAACGCGATGGCAAACCGCAGGTTAGCATCTACTGATCCAACCCCGTTTGTGAAAGCGACTGACTCGTCTAGAAGCATGCGAGGTCACAAACTCGTCACGAGAGCGCCATCCAAGGCGCAGCCCAACTGATACTTTGTAGGACGGTACCCCCACAAGATGGAATTCAATCCCCTGCCCGCCGTAACGACCTTCGCCGCGCCAATATTCATTTTATCGGTCGCGCTGGAATGGTGGGCGGTAAAGTCCGGACGTGCTGCAGGGAGATATGACACCAAGGATGCACTCGCTTCCCTCACAATGGGGCTGGGCAATGTCGTCATCAATACACTCACTGGGACACTCGCCGTCTGGATGATGCTGATCGCCTGGCCATTCCGTATTTTCACGCTCCCGTTCACGGTCGTGTCAGCCGTTATCGGCTTCGTCCTTTATGACTTCATCTATTACTGGAAGCACCGCTTCGCACATCGTGCCCGATGGTGGTGGATGGAGCATGTGACGCACCATTCCTCGACGCACTACAATTTGACCACCGCACTACGCCAGCCCTGGTTTGGCCCACTGACCGGACTTATCTGGATCGGCCTCCCCATGGTCGTCATCGGCTTTCATCCCTATGTCATATTCTTCGTGGGTGGCCTGAACCTGCTTTACCAGTTCTGGATTCATACTGAAGCGATCAACCGCATGCCACGCTGGTTTGAAGCAGTGTTCAATACGCCCAGTCACCACCGGGTTCACCACGCGACCAATGCCAGGTATCTCGACACAAATTTTGCCGGAGTGTTCATCATCTGGGACAAGATGTTCGGAACCTTCGTACCGGAGTTGGAAAACGAAAAGCCGATTTACGGTGTTGTGAAGCCTCTGAACAATTATAACCCTTTCGTCATAGCATTTCACGAATTCTTCGCGATCCTGAAGGATTGCGCATCCGACGGATTTCGCCCTCATCGCTGGGTCGGACGCCTGGTCAGCGAGCCCGGCTGGTGCCCGGAAGGCAATCACAATCGCTCGACTGAACTCAAACAGGCCTATCTGCAGGAAAATCCCGAGAAACGCGGAACACCAGGCTTTCCCGAATAAACCCGGCTGACGCGACGTTGCCCGTGGACGAATGCGAATGTCCCGCTAGAAACGCCTCCAGACCGTCGAGCGCGCTCACCAGAAGCGCCGCCGATATCAGGAGGAAAACATGCATCCCTGCCACCACGCGAAGACCCATCCTGACAAGGCCGCCTATATCATGGCTGCCTCCGGAGAAACCGTAACCTTCAAACAACTGGATGAGCGGTCGAACCAGATAGCGCACGCATTTCGCGACGCCGGCCTGAAACCCGGTGATACGATTGCGCTTTTCGCAGAGAATTCGGCACGCTATTTCGAGATTTGCTGGGCCGCTCAACGCTCAGGCCTGTATTTTGTGTGCGTGTCTTCACGCCTGACGGCGCCCGAAGTTAAATACATTATCGAGGATTCCGGCAGCTCCCTCCTGATCGCCAGCGCCGGAAAAGGCGACGTTGCAAAACAAGCGAAACAACTGGTCGCCATTGATCAGTTCTGGTCCATTGATGGTGACATCGAAGGCTTCCAGCGGTTGGAGACGCATCAATCGGCCTTTCCAGTGACGCCCATCGCGGACGAGATGGCCGGTACGGACATGCTGTATTCCTCCGGGACAACGGGAAGACCGAAAGGCATTCGTCCGCCACTCGAGCGGGATATGCCTATCGATGCTGACAATGTCCTGCTTCAGATTACACGAGGAATGGCAGCTGCAGGACCAGACAGCGTCTATCTTTCGCCAGCTCCACTCTATCATGCTGCCCCGCTCCGCTGGTGCATGACGTTCACACGCCTTGGCGCCACGCTGGTGGTGATGGAAAAGTTCGATCCAGAAGCCTTTCTCGATTGCGTGCAGGCTCACAAGACGACCCATGTTCAGATGGTCCCAACCATGTTCGTGAAGCTTCTGAAACTTCCGGAGGACGTCCGAAAATCCTATGACGTCGCAAGCCTGCAATTCGTGATTCACGCAGCCGCGCCGTGTCCAATCCCTGTAAAAGAGCAGATGATCGAATGGTGGGGACCGATCATCGACGAGTACTATGCAGGTTCGGAAGGCAACGGCATGACATGGGCCAAAAGCGCCGAATGGCTCGAGCACAAAGGTACAGTCGGGCGCGCAATTTTCGGCGAACTTCATGTGTGCGATGAAAACGGGGATGAAGTGCCGGTTGGCAGTGAAGGCCAGATTTACTTCGGCGGCACCACCCCACCAAATTATCATAATGATCCTGAGAAAAATGCCTCGGCACTTAATCCCAAACACCCTGACTGGTCGTCTCTCGGCGATGTTGGCAAAGTCGACGAAGATGGTTTCCTGTACCTGACCGACCGCAAGGCCTTCATGATCATATCGGGCGGCGTGAACATCTATCCGCAAGAAGCGGAGAATGTCCTGATCACTCACCCCAAGGTCGCCGACGTGGCAGTCATAGGGGTGCCCGACGAAGAATTCGGAGAATCTGTAAAGGCCATCGTCCAGCCAATGCCGGGGATAGTCCCATCTGATGAGCTTGCCGCGGAACTGCTTGAATTCTGCCGAGGCGAGCTATCAAAGATCAAATGCCCGAAAAGTCTGGATTTCGACCTCGAGCTGCCCCGGCATCCGACCGGAAAACTGTATAAGCGACTGATCCGTGACCGTTATTGGGGCAAGAAAGAAAGTCGCATCGTTTAGGCTGAGCAGAATATGGAGGCGCTTCCCCTCATTTTTCTTTCACGCTAGGGAAGAAATATGAGCGTCATTCCAAACCAGCGCCATTTGTTCGATATCCCGGACGATGTTGCCTATTTCAACACAGCAACGATGGGACCGATGACGACAGCCTCGGTCGAAGCCGGTAAAGCCGGACTGGCCCGTAAGCTGCGGCCTTGGTCTATTCAGGACACAGACTTCTTTGCGGATACTGCGCGCCTCCGTCCCCTACTGGCCCAATTAATCCATGCTGACACCGACGGCATCGCCTTTGTCCCATCTGTGAGTTACGCGCTAGCCACGGCTGCCGCCAACATAAGCTTGGCAGAAGGTCAGGAAATTCTTGTCCTGGAGGACCAGTTTCCCTCGAATGTTTACGTGTGGCGCGCCTTGGCGGAGTCTACCGGCGCCCAACTGAAAACCATCACCCGCACGGGCAGTTCGACTCTGTCCGACTGTCTTCTCAACGAAATCGGGCCCAATACCGGACTTGTGGCTTGCGCTCATATTCGCTGGACCGACGGTGCATTGGTCGATGTCGCGACGGTCGGCAAAAAATGCCGGGATTATGGGGCCGCCTTCGTGCTGGACCTGACCCAAAGCTGCGGTGCACTGGATTTCAATACGCAAAATGTTCAACCCGACTTCGTGGCAGTCGCCGGTTACAAATGGCTGCTCGGTCCCTATGCGACCGGCTTCCTATATGCGGCCCCAAAGCATAGATCGGGCCGTCCATTGGAGCAGAATTGGATCACCCGGAAAGGCGCCTCCAATTTCGCGAGGTTGATTGACTATTCTGACGAATTCGGAGCCGGGGCCGAACGGTTTGACATGGGGGAGCGTTCGAATTTCGCGCTACTTCCAGCCTTCGAAAGCGCCGTTCGCACAATTCTGGATTGGGGCGTCGAAAACGTGGAGCGCACGCTTCGCACCCGCAATGCCGACCTGTCGCAAAGGCTCAATTCAGTTGGAGTGTTGTGCCCTCCAGAGGCCGAGCGCGGCCCCCACTATCTCTGCCCCTTACTGCCGGACTCTGCGCCCGAAGACCTGACGGCACGCCTGAAGGCCGAAGGAATTTTTGTGTCTCGCCGAGGCGACCGATTGCGCATCACTCAGCACCTCTTCACGAATGACAAAGACACCAACCGGCTCGTGGAACGCCTCGCCTATTTCCTCCGATCCTGAGCAGCTCAGCCGGTACCTGCTCTGCTACAATCTGCACTTGCCGCTCGGTCAAGCTTGCCGAGACGTCAATCGCACGCCAAAACAGGGAAAATTTCTAATTGGAGGAAAACATGGCGGACCCACGCACAGTTGCATATGACGATCTCGAATCCCTGGCTGGCCAGGAAGTCGGCGTGTCCGATTGGCACACAATTGATCAGGATCGCGTCAATATGTTTGCCGAAGCCACGGGCGATCATCAGTGGATCCATGTGGATGTCGAACGCGCCACGAAGGAACTCGGCAGCCCCATAGCGCACGGCTTCCTGACCCTGTCGCTGCTGCCAATGCTGGGCTCTGAAGTCCTGCGCGTCTCCGGCACGACACGCGGCATCAATTACGGCTCCGACAAGGTCCGGTTCACGAATATGGTACCGGTCGGCTCCAAGGTGCGCCTGCGCCAGAAATGCCTGTCGGTTGAGCCGAAGGCTGGCGGCAAGCAGATGAAGATGGAGGCCACGGTGGAAATCGAAGGCCAGGAGCGCCCCGCGCTGGTCGCAGAATCCATTACGGTTCTGTACGGCTAGTTTCAACGCCCATTCCCAAACCATTCAAGGGATCGCTCTCCGGCGATCCCTTTTTCTTTGCCGCTTTCCCTCCAGATTACATCACCTATCATGGTGTGATGCTCCGAACCGCCTATATGATACGCGAACACTCTCATGGAGCTCATGATGACAAAAACCAGGATTCAGCGGTCCGACCGCGAATGGCGCGAAATACTGACTGAAGAGGAATATCGCGTCGGTATCAAAGAGGGTACCGAGCGTGCCTTCACGCCCGGCAATCACAATGACGAACACCGCGAGGGACTCTTTTACTGCAAGGGGTGCGATACGCCGCTCTGGTCGTCTGAGCACAAATTCGAGTCTGGAACGGGATGGCCGAGTTTCTGGCAGCCAGCAAGCGAAGGCGTGGTTGCGACCAAGACCGACTTCAAGATGATCTTGCCGCGCACTGAATGCCATTGTGCAATCTGCGGCATGCATCAGGGACACGTTTTCAAGGATGGGCCGCCGCCCACCGGAGAACGTTGGTGCATCAACGGCGTCGTTCTTGAGTTCAAACCGACCAAACAGGCCTAGACACGATCAGAAGCAGCTGGTCCTATCGAGGCTTGCTCACAGCTTCGGAGTCTTTGATATGCGCCTCCTTCCCCTTTTCATGATCAGCGCTGCCGCGATGGCGCTTACGACCGGATGCACCATGACTGAAACACCTTCCCCAGATCTGACCCAGGCCGACACCTCATCGCCGAATGCGCAAGCGGCGGCGCCCCTCACATCGCCAGTTGCCCCGCGTATTGATCATGAAATCACGCAGGTTGGGCGGACCCGCAACGATCCCTATCACTGGATGAAGGATGAGAACTGGCAAGAGGTCATGCGCGACCCAAGCGTCTTGCGCCAGGATATCCGCGACTATCTCGAAGCGGAAAACGCTTTCACAAAGGCAGCACTTGAGACTCCAACCACTGCTCTGCGCGATGAACTTTTCAAGGAAATGCGAGGACGCATCAAGGAAGACGACAGCTCGGTTCCCGAGATTGACGGTCCTTACGCATACTACACCCGCTACCGTGAGGGTGGCGAGTATCCGATTATAGCCAGAAAACCTGCCGAAAAGGCCTTTGACCCCGATGCTGAAGAAACCATCCTATTGGACGGGGACGCACTTGGAAAGGAAGAAGACTATTTCTCATTCGGCGGTATTGATACCTCACCGGACCACAGTCTGATCGCTTATGCGACGGATACGCAAGGCAGTGAGTTTTATACAATTCGTCTAAAGAGTATCGAAACTGGCGAAGATCAAGGCGTTGGCATTGAAAACGCCTATGGACCGTTTGAATGGAGCGCCGATGGCAAGCGGATTTACTGGATCCATCGCGACGAAAACGCGAGACCGGATTCAGTTTGGCAGAGAGATCTCGAAACTGGCGAAGACACTCTGATCTACAAGGAAAGCGATCCGGGAGTCTTTCTCAGCATCAACAAGAGTGCGAGCGAAGAAGTTATTTTCATTGGAGCGTCCAGTCACACGACATCGGAGGTTTACTGGTTTCCCGCCGACGAGGCAGACCCGGCGCCCCGAATTATCGCGCCGCGCCAAACCGACAATGAGTATAATGTCGTCCACTGGGACGGTCAGTTCTACATCTATACCAATCTCGACGGCGCCGTGGACTTCAAATTGATGCGTGCCCCGATGGAGTCGACCAGTCGCGATGCATGGGAAGAAGTAGTTCCGCACCGTCCGGGCACCTTGATCTTGGGAATACAACCCCAAAAGGACTTTCTCGCCATCATGGAGCGCGAGAACAGCCTGCCACAGATCGTTATTCGGGCGCGTGAGGACGGCTCCAGCCACAGGATCAATTTCGAGGAAGCGGCATATTCGCTGGGCCTCGATAGCGGATATGATTTTGCGACGCCAATCCTGCGATTTGAATATTCGTCTCCAACGACTCCGGACCAGGTATTCGACTATGATCTGAACACACACGAACGCACGCTTCGCAAGACGCAGGAAGTGCCATCGGGCCACAAACCAGAAGATTATATTGCCGAGCGATTGATGGCGCCGTCATGGGACGGAGTGGAGGTGCCGATCACGCTACTGCGCCACAAATCAACTCCCGTTGATGGCTCGGCGCCCATGTTGCTGTATGGATATGGATCATACGGAATCACCTACCCAGCTGATTTCCGCACCAGCCGACTCAGCCTTGTCGACCGCGGCGTGATCTATGCGATTGTGCATCCTCGCGGCAGCATGTCCAAGGGGTATCAATGGTATCTCGACGGCAAGCTCGAAAAGAAATCAAACACGTTCAAGGATTTCATCGCGGCCGGACATTATCTCGTCGATCAAAACTACACGTCTGAAGGCAACATCGTTGCCTATGGCGGATCTGCCGGAGGACTTCTCATGGGCGCGGTCGCAAACATGGACCCGGAACTGTTTGGCGGCATTATCGCAGCCGTACCATTTGTCGATGTTGTGAATACCATGTCTGACGAAAGCCTGCCGCTGACGCCGCCGGAATGGCCGGAATGGGGCAACCCACTTACGTCCGCCGAAGATTACGACACGATCATGGCCTATAGCCCATATGACAATGTAGCCGACAAGCCATATCCGCCCATGCTCATCACTGGCGGCCTGTCGGACCCGCGTGTCACCTATTGGGAGCCCACAAAATGGGCTGCACGCCTGCGCCACGATGCGCCCGATGCTGGCCCTTACTTTCTGCGCATCGAGATGGAAGGCGGCCATGGCGGTGCATCCGGTCGCTTCGAAGGCCTGAAGGATATCGCGCTCGATTATGCCTTCGCTCTTGCGGCCATGGGCAAAGTTGATGGTGTGGATTTTAAAGAAGAATAGTCCGGCCCGGATGCCGCCACTTCACGCCCAATTCAATCTCCGGATTGGATTGGGCGGTGAATGGTCGGAGCGATAGGATTCGAACCTACGACCCCTCGCCCCCCAGGCGAGTGCGCTACCGGGCTGCGCCACGCTCCGACACCGGCGGCTTGTACCCAAGCCGCCAATATTCCGCAATGTCTTATGTGGGTTCAGGCTGCGCGAGTCTGGCGAACCGCGTCGAGCCGGGCTTTCAGATCTTTCAGTTCGACCAATGTATCCTGAAGGCGTTCTCTGGGATCGCCTGATACTTCAGCTGCCACATCAGCCCGGAACGCGTCTGCCACGCTTTTCTGAAGCTCGCGCGCCGGGCTCGTGCCGAGCGTTGCTGCTCCGGAGAGGACCGCTGGGACACCCTGCTCGGCAAGCAATGCCTTGGCACCTTTGAGCGTCATTCCTTTTTCGTGCACGAGAGTCTGGATGGCCCGAAGCGCATCCAGGTCCTGCGGACGGAACATGCGGCGACCATCGGCGCGCTTGATCGGACGGACATCCTTGGTGAATTTGGTTTCCCAATATCGGATCACATGTGTCTCGAGCCCAAGTTCGCCTGCAGCCTCGCCAATCGAACGGAATGCCTGAGCTGATTTGGTGACGCGGGCTCGGTTTGCCGACATGAGGGATCCTTCCTGACTATTTGTGGTCCACCAATGATTTCAACATTGGTGAAGGGCGGAAGGTGACGACGCGGCGCGCGGCGATGACAGCTTCCTGCCCGGTTTTCGGGTTGCGGCCTTCCCGTGGCGCTTTTGATCGCACCACAAAATTACCGAAGCGAGAGAGCTTGACCTCATCCTGAGTTTCCAGAGCCGACCCGATCAATTCCAGCGTTCTGTCCAACAAGTCCGAAGACTCTTGGCGAGTCACACCGACTTCGCGGACGATGGCATCCGTGACTTCTGCCCTGGTGACGGTCTGATTGCTCATGGGATTCTCCCGCTCTGGTTAATGGTTAAACGCGTTTCGTTAACGGATCCCTAGCGAAACCGTTGCGTCAGTTCTTTGATAATGCTGATTTTTGAGGATCAGGCTAGAGGCGGAAAAGGCTCGCACCCCAGGAAAATCCACCGCCCATTGCTTCCGAAAGAATCAAGTCGCCCGGTTTAGCGCGGCCCGTGCGAACGGCATGATCCAGCGCGAGCGGAATGGACGCTGCAGATGTGTTGGCGTGCTGGTCGACCGTGATGATGACCTTTTCGTCATCAATCTTCATCCGTTTCGCCACGGCGTCGAGAATGCGCTTATTGGCTTGATGAGGAACAAACCAGTCAATCTGCTCAGAGCTCAGACCAGTTTCATCCAGCACGGCCTGGATCGCCGAGGAGATGTTGGCGACAGCATGGCGGAATACCCTGTTTCCTTCCATACGCACGTGACCGATCGTTCCCGTCGAGCTTACACCACCATCTACATAGAGCAGATCGGATTTCGTACCATCGGTCCGTATATGATGTGTGATTATCCCGGCATCATCAGCGCCAGTCCACTCCTCAGCTTGCAGCACGACCGCACCGCCGCCGTCGCCGAAAAGAACGCAAGTTCCCCGATCTGACCAATCCAGAATCCGCGTGAAGGTTTCGGCTCCAATCACGAGCGCGGAATTGAACAGGCCCTGCTTAAGCATGGAATCGGCGGTCGCGAGCGCGAACAGGAAACCTGAGCAGACCGCCTGAACGTCAAAAGCTGCGCCATGATCCATGCCGAGCTTGGCCTGAACAGCGGTGGCAGTCGCGGGGAATGTCTGATCGGGCGTGGTGGTGGCCAACACGATCAGGTCTATATCGCTCGCTTGAAGGCCTGCAGCCTCTAGCGCACGTTTCGCCGCTGCGGCCGCGATGTCGGACGTGACTTCGCCGTCAGCCGCAATATGTCGACGTCGAATTCCGGTGCGCTCCACGATCCAGTCGTCGGTCGTCTCGACCATTTTCGACAGGTCCTCATTTGTCAGGACCTTCTCTGGCAGATAGCTGCCGGTTCCACGGATAAAACTGCGCCGCGCCATGTCTTGCCTATCAATAGGACGGCCTATTCGGCCGCCATACCTTTCGTTCTGATTTTCTCGAGATTGGCCGCAACCTCATCCCTGAAGTGACTTGCCGCGAGATCTGCTGCCAACTCGCAAGCCCTGGCAAAGCCTCGACTGTCTGTGCCGCCATGACTTTTGACTGATACGCCGCCCAAGCCCAATAGCACACCGCCATTTACATTGCTTGGGTTCATCTGCTCTCGCAGACCTTTCAAACCACCCATGGCGAGCAATGCGCCGACCTTGGACAGGACGCTGCTTGTCAGCGCTTCACGCACGCGTGTTCCCAACATTCGGGCAACGCCTTCACCAGCCTTGAGCGCGACATTTCCGGTAAAACCATCAGTCACGATGACGTCGACGGTACCCGATGAAATGTCATCGCCTTCGATAAAGCCATGGTAGGCAAGGTCGAGCCCGGAATTGCGCAACCATTCGTGCGCCTCACGGATCTCGTCATGCCCCTTCATCTCCTCGGAGCCGATATTGAGGATACCTATGGTCGGCTTCTCGATGCCAAGAATGGCGCGTGCATAAGCTTCGCCCATAATCGCGAAGGTAACGAGTTGTGCCGCGTCTGCTTCAAGGTTCGCGCCGACATCCAACACGACGCTCCGCCCCCGAAGAGTCGGCCACGCCGCGGTCATTGCCGGACGGTGCACGCCATCCATCTTGCGCAGGACCAGCATGGAGATCGCCATCAAGGCACCCGTATTGCCCGCCGAAACTGCAGCGCTCGCGTGGCCATCTTTAACGTCATGAATAGCATTCCACATCGAGGATCCCTTGCCGCGCCGAAGGGCCTGGCTGGGTTTCATGTCGCTGGTCACATGAAGATCGGTGTGAACGATTTCGATACGCTCCGACGGTTTGGACAGGAGCGGCTTCAGCTGAGCTTCGTCACCATGCAGACGCACGGAGGCATCCGGACGCGCCGCAAGAAAGAGCTCTGCGCCCGCGACCGTCACATCGGGGGCCTGGTCGCCCCCCATTGCGTCAATTGCCAGTATTAGGCCTTGGGCCATTGGGCTTCCGTGCTCCACCAGTTCGTTCGGGATACTTTTCGGTGTTTACGGCGCGCCTCTGTCATTGGCAACGCCGCGGATGTGAACGATGGCTAATCTTGACCCGGCAGCTGCCAGGACAATTTGCCGGCGAGCACATCGTCGTCCGCTGCAGCGGCAAAGCACGTCGCGTTGTGTAACAAAAAGGCCGCAAGCAGGGGTTCCCGGCCCGGTTCGCTTATCCCGTTTCGTTTGGCACATTCAGACACGGTTTGATGGATCTCTGAATGAGGAACGCTCAAGGCCTCCATCAAGGCCTTGCCGAGACCATAGTGCAGCTCCGCCAGTTTTCGCACTTTGCGAGAAATAGACGAATCACCGACCCCCAATTCGCGGAACGCTGCGTCAAATCCATCCAGCGCCAGACGATTCACATGTTCGGCGATCTTTCGTGCGCGGGCCGAGTCGATGTGCTTCAAACGCCGTATGACCAATGTGGCGTTTGCCGTAATCATCGCAGCACGGCCCTCGAATGTGTCCCGCGCCGCCCCTTGCTCGTACAATACCGGCTGCAGCGCGGCGGCGGCGAGGTCTGTGTACAGCATGTGGGCTGAGGCCTGGACCGTGCCCCCCCACCCACTCCAGAGATTGCGAAACCCGACCACACCTGCACTCCTTCGCTTGCCAAGACCTGCCACCAACAGCTAGGTCTTTCAGAACGATTTAACAGGAGTAGTCCTATGTCGCGATGTGCGATACTGGCACTGTCACTACTGGCTCTGCCCCTTACAGCTTGCTTGACGCCATCGCGCGATTATCACGGCTATGTGGCGGACGAAGCTCAGCCGCGCGAAATGAAGCCAGGCGAAGATACTCGCTCCAGCGTGTTGGCCCAACTTGGGTCGCCCTCCACCACCAGCATCTTTGACGAGAACACCTGGATCTACATGTCCGAACTTCAGGAGCGCATTGCGTATCTGAACCCGAAGGTGAAAACTCGCAGCGTTGTCGCCATACGCTTTGGTGAAGACGACAAAGTAGAAGAAGTCGTCGAATATGATCAGGATGCTGGCCAGATCGTGAATTATGCGTCGCGTGAAACGCCAACTCGCGGCCGAGAGCTTGGCTTCTGGGAGCAGATCTTCGGTACGATCGGCGCAGTTCAGCTGCCACGCACCAATGAAGCCACGCCGGACAATCCGACCGGTCGTCGTTAGGGTACTGGCCTCTTGGCTCCATAGCAAAAGATGCAGCCCATATAGGGACCGCTCTATCTCGCGTGGAGTGAATTATAGAAAAGTAACTCGCTTCTTGGCGGATTTCGGGGTAGTCTTGGCTTATTCCGTCACGATTTGGCGAAAGGCGCCGCGATAGACGTTCCAGCCTCAGACGGAAAAGGTGTGTAGTTGTGTGGAATTTCGGTTCCGAACGAACAACCTTGAAGCAGGAGGATGGTGATGGTCTGGAGACTACCTCTCTTAAACAGGACCTTGAAGTCGCTGCAAAAATCGAGTGAGCAGTCATCAACACAAATGTTGGCGACGGACGATATCCAAAAGCGCTATGAAGCGGTCAAGTGCTTGGCCAAGCAGCGTTTGGATCGTGCAGACAGGCTGATTTTCGAGGAAGATATCCCTCAACAATTTGGCTGAGGCCAAGCGTCTTCAGTCCTTGCGCTTAGTCTGTTTTGATTCCTGAGCACGCAGCTCATCCAAAAGATCCAACATGGATTGTGGGCACGGCTCCGCGAGAACTTCCGCATAGGCTTCGCGCAATGCCGCTCCAAGTTTGGCGGCACGCTTGATGCGTGCGACATCGTGTTCACTTAGATGCTTAGCGACCGCTTTCACGCTGCCCCTCCCAGTGCGCTCCCCAGATTCCGATCATCCATTCTGACCATAATCACGCCAAAAAAATATATGGTGGAAGCTTTAATATGCTCTTACCATTCTCCCTTTAGGCGAAAAATATTCTCGAGCCTTGCCTGTGTATCACCCATGCATTGCTGTCACCACATCTGTCCTTGCTTGGCGAAAAAGCTGTTTCACTCGTTTAGCCGTCGCCAGAGGCGCATGCCGCTACGGAGAGACTGGACAAGCTTGGCGAGGCCCGAAACTATAGCCAGATGATACATGGACCAACCTCCCAAACCTATATTTCGCAACGCCTTCGTCTTCACTATGTGGATTGGGGCAATGAAACCGCTCCGCCTTTGATTCTCTTGCATGGCGGACGAGACCACTGCCGTAGCTGGGACTGGGTTGCCCAGGAACTTCGCAAGGATTGGCATGTTATCGCCCCCGACTTGCGAGGGCATGGTGATAGCGCTTGGTCGGCCGATGGCGAATATTCTGCGCGGGCCTGCCTGTACGATTTTGCTCAACTCATCCATCAAAAAAAACTCGCACCGGTTACGATTGTTGCCCACTCCTACGGCGGCAACATCGCGTTGCGGTATTCCGGGATCTATCCAGACAATGTACGCAAATTGGTGGCCATTGAGGGTCTGGGCCCCTCCCCCAAAATGCTGAAAGAGCGGTTTGGACGCCCGATCGGCGAGCGCATGCGCGAGTGGATCGATTCCAAGCGCGGCATGGCCGGGCGGACGCCGAAAAAGTATGGCAGCCTCGAAGAAGCATACACGCGCATGAAGGATGAAAACAGCTATCTCAATGACGAGCAGGCGCGACACCTGACCCTGCACGGGATCAGCCAGAATGAAGATGGCACATGGTCGTGGAAATTCGACAACTATTTTCGCACGTTCCCGCCCTACGACATGGCGCAGGAAGATGTGGAGCAGTTGTGGGGAGAGATCACTTGTCCGACCTTGCTGCTCTATGGAGAAAAAAGCTGGGCTTCGAACCCCGCAGAGGATGGCCGGATCGAGAAGTTCAACACGGCGACCGTCAAACTCTACAAGGATGCCGGTCATTGGTTGCACCATGACAAGTTCGAACAATTCATGGGCGACTTGAAGGCGTTTCTCTGATCGACTGCCCCGAGGACAGTGCTGGCGCGCAGGCGCAACTGCACTAAGCTCTCCAAAAATACTGGAGGGATAGCCATGAACGATCCACTACTGAATTTCGAAGGCAAGGTGGCCCTGATTACCGGCGGCAGTCGCGGACTGGGATACCAGATGGCAAAAGCGCTTGCTGCACGCGGCGCAGATATCATCATAGCCAGCCGCAAAGTGGATGCCTGTGAAGCGGTGGCTGAAGAGGTTCGGGCAATGGGACAGCGTGCTCTCGCCGTAGGTGCGCATTGCGGGAAATGGGACGAGATCGATAAGCTGATCGAAGCGGCATACGCCGAATTCGGGCGCGTCGACATTTTGATAAACAATGCCGGCATGGGGCCGCGTATGCCGAGCCATGAGATGCCCGAAAGTCTGTATGACAGTGTGCTGAACTTGAACCTGAAAGGACCCTATCGTCTGGCCAGCATCATCGGCCAGAAGATGAAAACGCAGGGCTCTGGCAGCATTCTCAACATCTCTTCGATTGCCTCCCTCCAGCCACTGGCCCAAGTCGTTCCTTACAGCGCGGCCAAGGCTGGTCTCAACGCGATGACGATTGGCATGGCCAAGGAGTATGCGCCGCACGTTCGTGTAAACTGTATCTGCGCAGGCCCTTTCCTGACCGATATTGCGGACGCATGGACCGACGAAGCCCGCCAAACAGCGGATAACGCCCTCCGTCGCCCCGGACGCCCCGAAGAAATCGTATCGGCTGCCCTTTACCTATTGAGCGACGCGGCCAGTTTCTCCACCGGATCCGTGATCTCGGTAGATGGCGGGACCTAGTCGATCCCCAATCCCAACTCGGACAATACGAGCTCCGTATGTTCGCCAATTCTTGGCGCCGGAGCGATTTCTCGCTGCTGCGTGCCTCGAAAAATGACGGGTGGCTGCGTTTCCCAATAATGACCTTCCGTCGGGTGCTCGCGTCGTTGAAAGAAGCCTGTCGCCACAAGATGCGGGTCTGATTGCAGATCCGGGAAATCGTTCACTCGGGCCGCCGGAATATCTGCTTTTCCCAACGCGTCAATCCAATACTCCGTCGTCTGCTTGCCGAAATATTCCTGCACGCGCGACATCATGTAGTCCTGGTTGAAAAACCGCCCCTTGCGATCGGCGATGCGTTCGTCTTGCAATTCTTCCGGGGCACCCATGACATCGAACAGTTTGATCCAGCGCGCGTCAACATAAGGTGCAATCACGATCCAGCCATTCGACGTCTTGAGCGGCTGGCGTGAAGGGTCGACCTGACGCTGATACAGGAATGGTCCGACCGGTGGATCGAACTCAGCCTCGTAGAAATGCTCCTCCAAGAGGAAGTGGGTCACGCATTCGAACATGGGAACTTCGACATGAACTGCCTCGCCCGTGCGGTCGCGATGGTGAAGTGCCGCAAGCGTTGCATACATTGCATGCATTCCGGAAACCTTGTCGGCGAAGGCGGTGGGAATAAAGCGCGGTCGCTCGTTTCCGTCGACCTTTGGCAAGAGCATGGTTGCGCCGGACAGGCCCTGAATCAGGTCATCATAGGCAGGGCGACCTGCATAGGGACCATCCGATCCGAAGCCCAGGCAATGGACATAGACAATGTCGGGCTTGATTGCACGGACTTCTTCGAAAGTCAGGCCGAGGCGCGTAACCGCATCTGGGCGAATATTGTGGATGAAGACATCGCTCTGCTGGATCAGCTTCCTTATGGCCGCCTTACCGGGTTCAGATTTCAAGTCCCAGACGACGGAGCGCTTACCTCGATTAATCGTCAAATGGCATGGTCCCATGCTACGATTGTTCGCAGGCTTGCCAACATTGCGAAAATCATCCCCTCCCTTTGGCTCTACCTTTACGACATCCGCGCCCATGTCGGCCAAGGTCTGCGTGCAATAAGGACCGAAAATGACTGTGGTCATGTCCGCAATCTTGATGTCCGACAGAAGGTTAGTGCCTGGCATGTTGCGCATCCTCCAAATTTAGTCTTGCTGCGATTGGCGAGCCGCAGATGCTTCCAAGGCAATTAGACGGGGTGTCGTTAGGACAGACAAGCCGGATCAGCGTTGTTTCCACGCATAAATAACCGGTACGAGGATCTGCCGTTTTTCAGATTGCGCTGGCTAGTCGAGAGACTCCGGTTCGGACCCCCAATCGCACACCTGTCAGGCGCCAAAAAAGCCCCCAGTACGCTCGGGCGCGCTTGAAATCACGTTCCGAAAGTTGGATGCGAATTCGATAGGTGAGCAACCCCGCAATCCGTGACAAGGCTTCATTTCGGTCTTCCAATGGAGCCAAGACATCCCTGACCCGGTCCATCCATTCCGGATGCTCTACCAGTTCATCAAGACCATAACGGCATCCAAGCATGCCGCTCAGGATATGGCCTTCCAATGGATTGAGAGGAGTAACTCGGTCAGCCTTCACGGCGCCGTGGAGTGCCTCTATCGCACTGGGCCAAAGCTTCTTGCGCGCCGCGATTACCGCCTTCTGAAACAGCGCCCGGCGGGCACTGAATGGATCACCCTGGCCACCACTCAGTTCATCTAGCGAAAGTGTGGGCAATATTCGCTCCATTAAGCCAGTGTCCGCGGCACACCAACGGGCATATCGTGTATCGGCGGCATAGCGGATATCGCTCGGGCCGCGTGGGCCCTCATGTTGCCGCTGGAACAGAGTCACCGCGTCGACACGACGGGCTTCATAACGGCGCGCGAGTTCTATCAGCACCGCATAATCCTCCGACACCGTTATATGCTCAGGCAACGGACCGATAGCGTCGTAGCAAGATTTCCTTACGAGCAAGCATGGCTGGCCGGTGATGAAACAATCCTCGAGCACATGTAGAAAGAATGATCGTCCATCTTCTGGCGGATAGGGGAACGTCTTTACATACTCGGTCCGACCGGTGCTCGCGTCCAGGGAGAATTTCTGCAACGCACCATACGAGATGTTTGTGTCCGAACACTCCAGAAATGGTGTGATCAGGTTCTCTAGCGCATCCGCTGGTGCGATATCGTCATCATCCATGATCCAGATGAGGTCGCCGCTTGCGCAGGTGAGTCCGACGTTCAGAGCTGAAAGTTTCCCGCCATTCGCCTTCTCCAAATACCTGACTTGCCGCTCATACGCTGCCACCACACGATCCGTGTGGTCGGTAGAACCGTCGTCAACGACAATGATTTCTTCAATGGGCCAAGTCTGCGCCAACAAACTATTGATACTTTCCGCAATCAGATGAGCCCGATTAAAGGTCGGAAGGATTACGGTTACGGATGGCGGGGCAACAGACGTCATGTGGATGCTTGGAACTCAATGGCATGCAAGAGGAAGATAATAGGGACAGCGCAATATTCGAGCCAAAGAAATTGATGTTCTTCCAGATTTCGGTATGAAAATCGCATGGGATGCTATTGTTTTTCCAGTCACTTCCCCATGACTCAACGTATTTGAACTTCGTTTTTCTCGAAAAGAAAGCAAATTCGTACAAATGAACAACGAAATCACGCCCCCACAAATTGCCCGTGTAACGATTGTCGTTTCACCGAGAGAGCGTTTCGAACAGGCTGAGATGTCATTGAGTTCCTGCTTTGACATGACCGATACGCCATTCCAAATGGTCTATATTGACGGTGGTTCGCCGCGAGACATCGCACATGTTCTGAAGACTGAAGTGGAAACGCGGGGACACACTTACATCCGGCGGGACGGGTTCCTGACGCCCAATGACGCTCGCAACACCGCGCTGCCATTAATTAACACCGAGTACATAGCATTCATCGACAATGATGTTGTTTTTCAGCCCGGGTGGCTGGACACTCTGATCCAATGTGCAGATGAAACCGGCGCAGGACTGGTAACCCCCACTATTCTGGTTGGACCAGCGGCCAGAATGCCGGACCTCAGCATTCATCATGCGGGCGGCATTCTCGATATTGACGAGGGTGAGAATGGCAAAACCATCCACCGTCGTCATGGTTTCGAACACCAACCTTATCTGTCCACCAAGAACGACCTCGTTCGGCAGGAAACAGGTTGCACCGAATTTCATGTTGTCCTGGCCCGCACGGAAATGATCCGGGAAATAGGGCCTTTTGATCCGAACCTTGTTGGGTTCACCGATGAAATAGACATGGCGCTGATGGCGCGCAAAAAAGGCTGGAAGATCTTTTACGAACCGGAGTCGGTCGTGGCCTACGCAGTCGGCAAAAAGCTGACTTGGCGAGATCGACCCTATTTTTGCGTTCGCTGGAGTCGTGCGCGCGTTATGCGCGCCGAGAGATATTTCTACGATAAATGGGGGCTGTCGCATGACTTCGAGCGGCAAGAGAATTTTTTGCGCGATCACAAGCGTCACGCTTTCCCGTTCAAAAAACTTCAAAGACTGGCCGGATGGCGAATAACCGTAACGGCAACCGCTTTGGTCTGTGAGGCTGTTTCTGCCTGGGCGTCTCGGCGCCTTATCAAACCGGATCAGTCACCATCTGTGCCTCTACCCCAATTAGCCAATCCAACGCCCGATTCTGTTCCAGGCTGACAACAGACGGTGGCGACCGCGAAACCGCTTTAACTCAGGGGTTAGCGAGAACACGTCTTCTTTCGAGAAGCTGTGAAGCAGGTCTTCTCCCTTCAAGTACCGGGCGTAGTTTTCCTCGACCATATCCAGCGTGCGGGAAGTTCGGTCAGGCATTTGCGGTGTGAAATGCGGCGTGATCATTATGTTTGGCGCTGACCAAAGCCGATGCCACGGAGGAAGCGGCTCATAGGGGTCTGTTACGTCCAGTCCCGCGCCTGCCAAGTGTCCGGACTCCAATGCCGAGATCATTGCCCCCTCATCGACAAGCTGTGCACGCGCAACATTGATCAAATAGCTTCCCGGCGCCATCGCAGCAATTTCACGCGCCCCCAGCATTCGATAACTGTGGTCATTGAGCGACGCACACATCACCACGAAATCCGAATCCCGCACAGCATCCAACAAGCTATCCCCGCGCGTAGCGCTATACATTTGCACACCGGGGACTTTGGCCGGAATATCTTTCCGCCGATATGCCCTGATATTCATTTCAAAGCTCTGGCACTGACGGGCAAGGCACTCTCCTGTCGCCCCATAGCCTATGATGGATATGTTCCGGCCATTTAGCCCGCGTAAGGTATCCTGATCCCGGATGCCCCAGACGCGGCGCCGCTGGGCGCGCGCAAGGGTCGATGCCCTGTACACCAGCGAGAGCATGAAGAAGACAGCGTGTTCGGCGAGCACCGGACCAGACCGGCCCTTCGAAGAAGTCACAACAAGATCGCTGTCACTCAGCCTCTGTGGTGCATAACCATCGAGGCCAGACTGGTCGCAATGCACCCATTTCAGCTTGGGCGCAGCAAGATAGCGATCATCCATCACGCCATCAATCAGGGCGACTTCGCAAGTCTGGAGAGCTGTGTCGATGGCGACTTGATCCTCTCGCTCGACGAAAACCAGTTCAGCAGGCGCAAAGATATCTTCAAGGCGTTCGCGATGTTTCGCGGACCATGGAAGTCGTGCCATGATCTTTGGTTTGGACTCCAGGAGTTTGCGTGTTGTCATGACTAACTTCCAAGGATGGGCAATTGCACCGATGCGAAATTCTGCTGTAAACTGAAAAGAGCAAGAAGTGCGCCGTTTCTCTTCAACTATCGTCTCATTCGCACTCTTCCCTTGGTGAACCCATTACAATCGATTGTATTTATGTATTGCAATCGATTGTATTTTGATATTATGAAGAGCCAACCGGGACGTGCCGGTCTAGAAATCGACTGGTGCACACACCAGCAGTGATAGGGAGGAAAAAGTCATGTCGATTGTTCGCAATACACTTTTGCTTAGTGCTGGCGCATTTGCCCTGGCGAATGGCACCGCGTTCACTCAAGAAACTTTGAGTGCAACTGAGGCAGAGGCTCGACAACAAACCATCATCGTGACCGGCATCATAAAGGCAGGCGGTCAAAACCGACTCGACAGTTCCATATCTGTCAGCAGTCTAAATCAAGACGAGCTGATGAAGACTGCCCCGCGCAGCACCGCAGAAATCTTTCGCGCCCTGCCCGGCATTCGTGCCGAAAGTTCCGCCGGCGGCGGTAACTCCAATATAGCGGTCCGAGGAATGCCGCTATCCACAGGTGGGGCAAAGTATGTGAGCCTTCAGGAAGACGGGCTGCCGATACTGTTGTTCGGAGATTTCGACTTCGCGCCTGCCGATGGCTTCTACAAAGTGGACGGTACACTTGACCGCGTTGAGTCGGTTCGGGGCGGTACGGCCTCCACGCTGACCACAAACGGCCCTGGCGGCATCATCAACTTCATTTCCAAAACTGGAAGCACAGAAGGTGGTTCGATCGCACTCAGCACGGGACTCGATCATGATGATTACCGGGCAGAATTCGAGTATGGGGGCGCGCTGACTGACACTGTCTACTTCCATGTTGGAGGCCATTGGCAACAAGGTGGAGACTATCGTGATCTTGGCTTTGATGCGGTCAGTGGCGGTCAAATTCGCGCCAGCCTCACCAAGGAATTCGAGAACGGCTTCATACGCGTGAACTCGAAGTGGTTGGACAAAGCCGACGCGACATACATGCCACAAGCTGCTGGTCTGTCTGGTGATGAAGTCACCGACAGCATCGCTGGCTTCTCAGCGACGAATGACAGCCTGCACAGCCCCTACATTCGGAATGGACGCGATGTTGATGGCAACAATACCGTCAACAATTACGACCTTGCAGATGGCATCCGCACACAAATCAAGTCTCTAGGTGTTGAGGCAAACTTCGATATTGGTGCAGGAATAAATCTGGACGCCAAGGCCCGTTACCAAGACATCTCAGGCTATTTCAACGCTCCTTTCACGCACTTTGTGGGCGATGCCGATACTGTTCTGGCATCCACTTATGGCGGCGCGTCAGGGAGCTTCTTCAACGGTCCCGGCGCGGGCAATCCGGTGACCTCCGCATCGCTGGCGGCCGCAACGGGCAACCCCTACGTTTCGGAAGTTGCCTACTTCAACACCGACCTCGACGATATGAGCAATTTTGCGAGCGAGTTGCGCGCCTCCAAATCTCTGGCCTTTGAAGGCTCTTCATTGGACCTGACGGCCGGGTACTTCTTCATGAATCAGAAATTCGTTCAGGATTGGCACTGGAATCGGTTCCTGACATCAACTGACACCAATGCGGCTTTGATCGACGTGAATGGCTTCACCGACAATGGAATTCTTGGCTACAACCAAGCTTTCGGTTGGACGGGCACCAACCGCAATTATGACCTCGAATATCAGGCCCGCGCACCTTTTGTGGCAGGAAGTTGGGCACTTGATAACGGTCTGACGATTGACGGTTCAGTACGCTTCGACACGATAGAGCAAACCGGGACACGCACCGAAGGCGCTGGCGGCGCATTTGATGTAGATGGCGACGGCATTATTGACGCCCCGGAAATGATGGTATCGCTCAATACTGGCCAAGGTGGCATCGCCAACTTCGAGGTAGACCACACCTCCTTCACTCTCGGCGCGAACTATCTGGTTTCAGATACACTCTCCGTATTCGGACGCTACAGCGACGGTGCAGCCTTCAATGGCGAGCGGCAATTGTTCAATTCGCTAAATGCAGGTGGCGGACTCGTCCCTGGTGGTGAAGAGACATATGTCGATGAGACGGAACAATTCGAAGCAGGTGTGAAATGGCAAGAATCCAGTGACGCCATTCCGGGACAGCTTGACCTCTATGTCACCTATTTCAATGCAGAGACAAAAGAGGATAATTACGAAATCACGACCATGACGGCGCTGGGCAATACCTATGTCTCGCAGGGTATCGAAACTGAATTCAAATATGGTTATGGCGGCCTGGACTTGTCAGGATCGGTGACCTTCACTGATGCCGAAATAGACGATAGCGATACCGCGCCTGCCAATATCGGAAACACGCCGCGCCGTCAGGCAGATTGGATCTGGTCCCTTACACCAAGTTACACGATCGACGGTCTGGGGCGCATCGGAGTGAACTTTACCGGCACCACGGACACTTATGTTGATGATGACAACGTCTATGTGATGCCCGGCGCAACGATTACAAATTTCTTCGCTGATTGGGACATCTCCGAACAGGCTACCTTGTCAGTTGGCGTGAACAACGTGTTCGACGAAGTCCTGTTCACAGAAGCCGAGAACGGCCGAGTGTTCGACACCGATGGCGATGGTGCTGCAGATGTCATCGTTGCCCGCTCGATCAACGGCACCTCCGCGACTGCAACTCTCAGATACCGCTTCTGATTGCCTCCTGCATTGTAGCTGAGAAAGCCAGTCCTTTTCGGAGCCTGCCATTCACACTGGCAGGCTCCCATCTTTTCAGGAGGAAGTGCTAGCCACGCCCACAGTTACTTCTGCAAGATCACATAATTTCGAGGTCTCGCTATTCCCTTTGTGACTCAGCTTGATTTATAATGGATAATTCGCCCTGTGTGCGGGACACATCGGTCCTTATATGCCCGTTTAATCGGCAATTCAGGCCGCAGACAACAAGACGTCATGACGAGAGGAATTCAGGCGACATGAGCGAGCACGCAAGCAAGTCGCACCGAAAGATGACTATGGCAGAGCTTGCCAAGTTGGCCGAGGTTGATGTCTCGACGGTTTCGCGCGCTCTGAACGATAGTCCGTTGGTGAAGGAAAAGACCAAGCGTCTGATCCTCGATATCGCGGCCGAGACCGGCTATGCAGTCAATGCCTCCGCGCGAAATCTTAGGCGCCAATCGTCCGAGGCAATCGGAATAGTCATCCCGCTACGACCGGAATCTGGCCAGACTATCTCAGACCCCTTCTATCTGGAAATGGTTGGAGCGGTCAGTCAGGCCGCCTCAAGAAATGGCTATGACCTGATCGTGAGTATTCCACGTGAAGACGAAACGATCGCGGAACGCCGCCTTCTGCAGACGGGTAAAGCCGATGGCCTGATCGTGATCGGCCAGGCAGGCATGTCGCAACGGCTTGAAGAGCTAGGACCCCTGGGTCGCAAAGTCGTCGTCTGGGGTGGCAACGCTGGTCACCTAAACTACACACTTGTCGGAAGTGACAATGTCGAAGGCGGTCGACTTGCGGGTGACCATCTTCTTTCGATTGCTCGAAAACGTATATTGTTCCTGGGGCCGGGTCGCCTTCCTGAGGTCCAGCTGCGATACAATGGATTTCTCAAGGCACATGACGAACGTGGCGTACGCTGGGACGATACGTTGACTCTGGACATTGAATTCGGCGCGAAAAATGCGTTCGAGGAAGTTCTTCAATTTTTGGATTCGGGCAAGAAATTTGATGCCATCTTTGCCGCCTCTGATGTTTTGGCAATGTCCGCTTTGCTGGCGCTCAACGCACGCGGCATTTCTGTGCCAGATGATGTAGCTGTAGTCGGTTACGACAATATTGCACAAGCTGGTATGGCAACCCCGTCACTCACGACAATTGACCAGAACATAGCCCGTGGCGGCGAACTGATGGTGGAAAAACTACTCGCTCAACTGGCCGGTGAGACTGCCAAGTCGGAGTTAACGCCCACGCAGCTGATCGTTCGTGAATCAAGCGGTGGATCGCGCTAGGCTACGCTGCTGGACCAGACACCGAAGTCAGAGAAACATTTCGCACTGGCGGAAAACTCAGCTGCTTCTCCGGGCCCGCTTGCTCAGTGAACGGACCGAGTACGCTCAACGTACCCGCCACAAGATCATGGTCCACAAGACTACATCCGAACATGCCATCAAGGCCTGTCAGCACGCTACCAGACACCAACGCTGACTCCCATTGCCCATCCAATGATGCTGATGTGTACAGTCTTTGCTGAAACTCAACTTCGCTATCAGGCTGGCCTTCATATTGGCGATTACAGGCTGATACGAGGAGTAGCCAGAGATCCGATGCTTTGTCGTGATAGAGTTTCGGGACTTCAGACTGAGTATACTCGGCTGCGTCGGGCAGTTCGATCGGAGGCAGCAACTCCGTCATCGAGACGCCAGCCGGCCCTTCCGTGAGTCGCGCGCGCGCTATGGCAGGCCTCGTTGGTCCGATCTTGGCAGACCAGAAGGCATTGAGTTCGTCATTGTGATCCCGCACCAGGAACGGATCGCGCCAAGCCATTATGGGACCGCCCTCTTCTCCAGCCCGGTCACCCAGTCTATCCAGTGGCCCCAGATAAAACCCCAGGCGGGTGATCTGGTCATAGTCGCGCAGGGGACAACTGATCGAGGCAGCAGGCACAGTGGTCATGGCATCCGGTGTTGGGCCTGCCCCTACACAAATAGTCTGGAGGAAAGTTCGCGCCGGGGAGATGTTACGGACCCCGGTATATCCGAAGAGGGTTTGGCCCGTTTTTCCCATGATGACAGAACCACTCCACACGTTGAACGCATCTGCGCCATCGGACGCGCCGCCGGGCTGGATCGCCACACCTTGATCGCGCCACGAGAGACCATTGTCGGCTGAACGGAAATGCCGAATATGAAAGGAATGGTCGTTGCGCTGCGGCGGCAGGATTGCTGATCCATCGAAGTCCGTCCGACTGAGCGCCAGACAGTATAGATGCAAGTGCCCTTCCCCCGACTGAATCGTCCAAGAGTCCCACAACCAAAGATCTGGATGACGAATGTCTCCCGAAAAGGATAGCTCGCATGGATCAGGGATCGGCGCTGTACGGCGACTCATAAACTATCCTCAGGAATATTCCGACTGGTCTGCAGCCTTGAGAGCGGCCGCTGCAGGGTTTGCAATCCAGTTCACAAGCCCCATCACGAACAATAAGCCTGCAAAGCCTGTCGCGAGGACGAAGCCAATCCGCATGTCGCCTCCGCCAAACATATCACTGGCCACCGCCATCAGCAGAGGCGCAAAAGCCGCCGACGCGGCGGTAAAAAACAGGATCAGTCCTGCGACTGCGCCATGATCACTCTTTGGAAAACAGCTGATGCCCTTGGAGTTCAGAGTCGGATAGATCATCGACATGAACAGGCCCGATAGCGGCAGCAGGAAAACCGCCGCAGATTTACCGATCAGCGCACTTGCGAGGAAACAGCCAAAAATGATCGCGGTGAACGCCATCATTACCAACTTCCAGTCAACGATGCGGAGAATCCAAGCCCCAAGAAACCGTCCGACAGCACGCAATACAAAGAAAATCATCACCGCATATGCCGCAAACATCATGGCGGTGTTGGTTCCGGTGAACCCTTCGAGAAAGGTTGGCAGCCAAACAAAGATAGCGACTTCGCAGGCGACATAGAGGGCGATGGCCATGGAAAAACCAAGCGCGTGCGCATTACCCAAAAGTGACAGCGTGTGTCGTACCGACGCTGGCGTCTCCTTCTCACCGGTAATAGGTGGATACTCTGTCACCAGCGCAGCGATGATCATCAGCGCGCACAAACATGCGGCAATCATGTACAGCCAGGTCCAGGACAAGCCCTGTCCCGTCAGCCACACTACCAGCAATGGGCCGATGATGGCCCCGACGCCGAAGAAGCCCTCGACGGCGTTCATGCGTGACGTGTGATCATCCGTGGAATTCGCGAGGTCTCCAACCAACGCCAATGCGGAGGTCTTGAACACTCCGATGGCGAGGCCAGAAATGAAGAGCAGTGTAAAGTAGAGCTGAAAGGACTGGCCTGTCATGAAAAGTGCGCTGGCGACGCCATACATTGCCAAACCACCTATGATCGTCTTCTTGCGTCCGAAGCGATCCGCGAGAAAGCCCAGACCGATCCCGCTCATGGCAATCGCAATCATTGTTGCCCAATGAAACGCGCTCGCCTCAGTATTGGAAAGATTCATGTCCACACGCGCGATCTTGATGATCTCGCCGACCGCATCGGTCGTCATGGCGAACATAAAGAACATCGCGTAAGTGAGTGCGGAAACGAGCGCTACAGAGACGCCCTTTTTGCCAGACCCTACTTGTGTTCTTGTCATCTTGTTGTCTCCTCCGCGATTGTGATAACAAAAATACAATCGATTGCAAATGAATATTCGAAGTTCTGAAATGATCGGGGAACGGGTTATGTCGACCAGAAACTTTCGCGGCGGAATCGATGCTGGCGGCACCACGTTCAAATGTGGCATCATGGACGATAAAGGTAACATCGTTCAGAAGTTTCGCGTCAAAGTCTCGACACCAGACGAAACTATTTCCAGCTGCATCAATTTTTTTCGGCCCGTTTTCGAAACCGACCGCCTGTCTTCGTTCGGAATCGCCAGCTTCGGGCCGATCGATATCGATCCGCGGTCTTCAACTTATGGCACCATTTTACAAACACCAAAGCCCGGTTGGTCCCTAACCGACCTCAAGACCGCGTTCGGCTCTGCTATGGGAGTACCTGTTCGCTTGGACACGGATGTGAACGGCGCTCTAAGGGCAGAGATGGCATACGGAGCAGCGAAGCATGTGGACTCCGCTGCCTATGTCACTATTGGCACCGGTATTGGCGCAGGTGTTTTTGCCAATAATCAGCTCTTGGCACACCCCCACCATCCGGAGTTTGGCCACATACCTGTGAACCGTCATCCCTTGGACTCAAGCTTCAATAGCGTTTGCTCATATCATGAAGATTGTCTGGAAGGTCTTGCCTCCGCCACGGCCGTGCACGCCCGGGCCGGGGACCCTAGTGAACTTCCACAAGATCATCCTGTTTGGGACGTCACGGCTGATTACCTGGCTCAGGCGTGCCGCAGCTTGTTCCTGACAGCCCGCCTGAACCGAATCATTCTGGGCGGGGGGCTTATGTTGGCGCCGCACCTGCTGAGCCGCATACACGTCGAATTCGTTCGTCAGATGAACGGCTATCTCGGAATGGATTACCCGATTGCCGAAGACCTCATTTGCACTCCGGCCTTGGGAGATGATGCCGGTCTGATCGGCGCGATCCTGTTGGGAGGTGACGCAGAACACTAGAGTTTGCGCACTCATAGTTCAGCAAGTACAGCGCTCGCCAAAACGCTCACTATACAGATTTCCTCCAATTCCTCGCGCCAATAACCAGCTGCCAGTTTGCTTCATTTTGGCGCAACTTTTTCAGCTCTAGCGAGTTGGTTGATCATTGTGGCCGGAATGCCGTTGATCAACCAGAAGATGAGGATGCTGTGTCCAGACTCGTAGTTTTTTCGAACCGATTGCCATTGGGATCATCGCCGTCTGGGGGACTGGTCGTTGCCTTGGGAAGAACGATGGAGCAGCGAGGGGGAGTGTGGATTGGCGCCACGCCCGGGAAAAGCGGAACAGGCCAGCATACGCTCCAGTCATATGAAGGAGCCAGCTTTGACCGGCACGCGCTTCATCTGCCGGAAGGCGAATACAACGACTATTACCTGGGATATTCGAACTCCGTCCTGTGGCCGCTTTTCCATGGTCGCACAGACCTTCTGGATGTCGAAGAAGGACAACTCGCAGCTTATAGCAGCGTCAACAGGAAGATGGCGGAAGCATCTGTCAACCTGATCCAGGAGGGCGATGTGATCTGGATCCATGATTATCACTTCATTCCTCTCGCTGCGGAACTGCGCAAATTGGGCGTCAACAATCCGATCGGTTTCTTTCTGCACACGCCATTCCCATCCTCGAACAATGTACGCGCGATGTCTCACAAAGAATTCTTGCTGGATTGGTTGGCTGCGTACGATCTTGTGGGATTGCAAACCCAACGCGATGTCTCTGCACTGATCGAGGTTTGCCGCGCCACATTCGGCGGACAGTTGCTGTCAGACGGGAGAATCCGCTGCAAAGGTCAGGATATCTGGGCGGCCAGCTTTCCAATTGGGATAGATGCAGAGACGTTCCGGCAGACAGCCGAGACGCAGGAAATGACGTCACCCCGGATCGACCCTGGCCAGAAACTTCTGATCGGCGTGGACCGATTGGATTATTCAAAAGGACTGCCTCACAAGTTCCGCGGATTTCAGCGCTTTCTGGAAGATCAGGATTCCGAAAGTGAGCGCCTTACACTGTTGCAAATCGCATCGCCGACGCGCGAAAATGTGGAAGCCTACCAGGATATCCGGCGCCAGCTTGAGCAGTTATCCGGTGAGGTCAATGGAGAGTTTGCCGAGCTTGGATACATGCCTATCCAGTACATCCATCGCGCTGTGCCCCGCGACTATCTGGCAGGCCTCTATCGACGGGCTGCGATTGGTCTCGTCACACCACTGATCGATGGAATGAATCTGGTGGCGAAAGAATACGTGACTGCGCAGGATTCCAGTGATCCCGGTGTACTGATACTCTCGGAATCTGCGGGGGCGGCAGAGCAGCTGGGCATTGGCGCCCTGACGGTCAACCCCTTCGATCCGTCCTCTATTGCTGGCGCGATACGCAAAGCCGTCGCCATGCCCCTAACCGAACGAATTGAACGCCATCAGGCCATGTGGGATGAAATTTCTCTGCACGACGTCTATTGGTGGACTGAAACCTTCCTGAATCGGCTAGACAAAAATGCAAGTTCCCGCAGGAAAAGGAGCAGGTCCATTGCGGACCTGGAGACAATGTTGCGCGGTTAATGCGTCATCACGAGTCCCGGGACTCTTCATCAACCAATGTATTTTCAGTAACGACGGGACCGATTTCCGGTTCGGGTCCCAATTCAACTGAATCGTCCTCACCCTTGAAGTGACTCACCGGCGCTTCCTGTATTGGCTCGAACGGGCCGTTCCCGGGCAGCATCTGCTCGCGCCGTCTCTCGGCAGCTTTCTGGATCTCGCCAGCTTCTTTGGCGGTGGATCGCGGATAGCCCAGATGATCTAAAGTCTTGCGTGTCATCAATTGTCTCCTCAAAGACAATCAACCCATACCAATCATATTGGTTGCACAGGCGGGAACCGACAGCATCGCCAAAGGCCTGCAACACCTGCCATCAACCTCAGCATTCAAAAAATTGGCGTCACTAATTATCACCCCTTATCGAACATTAAGACAGTCACGCGCTGACTGTTTGCTTGCCAAAGCCAAGCAAACAGTCAGGTGACCATGGCAACAATCGTCCACGAGTACAGAGAGCAGCTGATTTACACTTTCAATCTCCGCAGTGTAGATCATGCGACGGGCGTCGCCTCGACACAGATCGGCCCCGATTAACGAACCGGAGTGCTTCAGTGCTTCGCTCGCATGACGTGCCATTTGAATGAACCAGGGCGGGAACGCGATTTCATGCTTGCACGCCGATTACAAATTACTGCCGTGCCATGGTACCAGACTATCGTGTGCGCATCATCGAAAACGTCCATTTTGCACCTGTCAGGAGCGATACATGCAGCTTTCACGTATATCTGGGGCCCTGGCAGCCCCGGACGATTTCGATGCAGTCTTCGGGATCTATGAAAGCGCCCTTCCCGCAGCTGAGCGCAAAACCAGGGCCGAGCTTGCCACACTGTTGGAGCGAAATGACTACGCAGTGATCGCGGCTAGGCGAGGCAAGCAGGTGGTCGGCTTTTCGGTAATCTTTCTCCCTGATCAGAACACCTTCTCGCTTCTCGAATATCTCGCGACACGACAAGGGTGCCGAGGACAGGGCATCGGACAAGCGCTGTTCGAACATGCTCTGGAATTATCGCATGGTCGCACCTTGTTGATCGAAGTCGAGGCCGAATGTGGCCCAGAGGCGGAACGCAGACTGCAACGCAGGCGGAAACGCTACTATGAGAGACTCGGGTGCCTTACGTTCGAATCGGTTTCCTACAAGATGCCTCAACTAAACTCCGAGTCACCGCCCGCACTTGATCTGATGTACCATCCGAACGGAATGGACACATCAATCAGCAAGGACGTGATGCGGACTTGGATAACGCGTATTTATTCAGGCGTTTACAATCGCCAAATTGGCGAACCAACCATGGAAGCGATGCTGCAAGACTGGCCAGCAAATCAAGGCTAGCCGCAACATGATGAGTTATAAGCTGATTGGCACAACATCAACTCACCCCACGCCTCATGTCATGAAGTTCATTCACGAAAAGCAGGATGAATTGGCGTTGCGCCCGACTTTCCCGGTTAATCAGCTGGGTCAGGATCGTCGACTGCCGTATCAGTTACGATCTTCCACTCGCCGTTCACTTTCCGCCAGACGGTTACATAATCACCCGTCGTATCGGGATCGCCATCGACGACGAAACTTCCCCAAGTGATTCCCAAATCACCACTCGCCGCACCCATAGCGCCTTCAGGCTGCCAATGAACGGGCGACGGAACCATGTCCAACTGTCGCTCGGCCATGATAGCCGCCTGGCCTGTCAGAAACCCCTCACCTGCTTCGATCATGAAACCTTTTTCAAAATCCACAAACTTCAGAGACGCTGCTTCATAGCCATGCGCGAGATTGTAGGCTTCATAAGCGCGATCAACTGCCATCAATTCTGCCTCGATTTGCGGGGCTGTTGCGTGCACGTCCGACGTCGGCAGGCTGGTGCACCCTGTTGTGCCGATGGCAAGGCCGAACATGGCAACGCCGCACACCGTATTGACTGTTTGGTTCATGAAAATCTCCTGAGGTGAAGCACGGAATGTATCTGCAACCAAAGCGCACAGGCACTGCGTATTGCGCTAGGATCGGTGCATCATGAGCACCAGGTCACCGACAGATTGCATCACCCCTGAACTGACGGAGATGCTAACCTGACGTCAGTAGGAGAGACAAAAATGCACATCCGCTTACTGATTTTATTCGTTCTTGCTTACGCTGCGGCGCACCCGGCCCCCGCCTCCGGAGACAGCCTCAGCAGTCATACTGGCGTTAAAACCGTCAATCTGGACTTGTCGGAAGGAACATGGATGAGCCTGGACGTCAGTCCAGACGGGAAGTTCATTTCGTTCGACCTCCTGAACGATATTTACGTTATGCCAGCATCGGGAGGTAAGGCCGTCGCGATCCATCAGGGTTCCGTGGCGCAACGTAGTCCGCAGTTCAGTGCAGATGGACAGTTTCTGACTTATCTGAGCGACGAAAGTGGTGCCGACAATGTCTGGGTATCGCGTGTCGATGGCAGTGAAGCCCGCCAGATCACGCAGGAATCGCACGCCATGATAGCTGGTCCGGCTTGGGCCGCTGACGGGAAATCCATTGCAGCAGTGAAAACCTATTCGGACATCTTTCGTGTCCGAAACTCTGAAATACACCTCTACAACCTCGATGGCACGTCCGATGAGATCATCGTTTCTCCCCCGCAGAGTGGCAAGGATGTTCAGGAGCCACGTTTTTCGCCCGATGGCCGGTATCTTTATTATACGGAACGTATTGGCGGTGATCACTATGTCTACATGAATACCGGCCTGAAGAACTTCGCCATCAACAAGCTGGATCTGGAGACGGGGAAAAAGCGTCGTGCCATTTCCGGCTTCGGTGGTGCATCGACTCCGCAAGTCTCTCCCGATGGCAATTCAGTGGCTTTCATTCGCCGTCTGGGCGCAAAGACCGTGCTGTTCGTCAAAGACCTGGAAACCGGGTACGAACAGCCAATCTATGATGAACTCGGGCGAGACCTGCACGGAGATTACCTGCCACAGGAACACTACTATCCATCTTTCGACTGGTTTCCGGACAACCGAACAATTGCGATCTGGGCAAAGGGAAAGATTGTTCGCATTGATACGCACTCTGCCTCTGCGGAAGAAATTCCTTTCAGCCTGACCTCGCGGCACGAGCTTCAGCCAGCCATTCGCGTGAAACAGGACCTTGCACCTGAACAAGTCACCATCCGCACGCTGCGGCAGCTGGCACCTCAGCCGAACGGACAGACCATGCTGTTCCGCGCGGTCGGCAAGCTATGGAAAATCAAGATGGACGCGCCAGCCAGACCGGCGCGCCTCACCACCTCCGATGCAGCCGAATCCGACCCTGCCTGGTCTCCGGACGGACAGAAGATTGTCTATACGAATTGGACGGATCAGACCGGCAGTCGGTTGGTCATCCGCAATGCGGCTACGGGAGAGGAAAGGACTATCGTTGAAAGTCGAGGCGTGATCCGAGAACCACGGTTTTCCAACTCTGGAGACTTGATCGCGTATCGCATCATGGAGCCGGATCCGTCGTTCAATGCGGCCGGTCCGGAAACAGGCATCTATATCGTAGATGCGTCCGGAGGAACTTCCAGATTCCTTTCACCGTCTTCCGGCTTGATCGGCTTCTCCGCCGATGACAGCCGCTTGTTCCTGTTCGCCGAACCCGCCTTCTACGACCGACGATCCTCCGTTCTGATGAGCGTCAACCTGGACGGCGGCGATCCCCAAGAGCACGCCATCGCTGAGACCGCGGACATACGCAATCTCAGCCTCAGCCCCGATCAGGCCTGGCTGGGCTTCAAGTATCACAATCGCCCCTACGTCATGCCGTTCGACATCCGCGACGAGCCCATTGTTCTGTCGATGGAAGACAACTCCTCAGCCCGTCTCCTCAGCGAGACTGGTGGATATGAGATGAGCTGGTCTGCGGACGCATCCAGACTTTATTGGACCATGGGAGCGGAAATCCTGTCGGTTAAGCCTGCCACCCAGTCAGCTGCGATCCAGTCTACACCCATACAAATGGAGATGCAGACCGACATACCTGAAGGCATTATTGCCTTTGTAGGTGGCAAGATCATTCCGATTGAGGGCGAAGTCATCGAGAACGGCACCGTCATTGTTGAAGGCAATCGCATTACGGCCGTTGGCCCGCGTAGCAAGGTCAAGATACCCCGGAACGCGACCCGGATAGACATCAAGGGCAAGACACTGATGCCGGGCCTGTTTGATGCCCACGGCCATATTGAATGCTGTTTCCGCTCTGGCACCATGCCGCAACAGCACCCTACTCGGCTCGCAGCGCTTGCTTATGGCATTACTACGAATTTTGACCCCTACTCCAATGATCTCATGTCATATGAGAGTGGTGAGATGACGCTTACGGGTGACCTGGTAGGGCCGCGCTGGTTGAAGTCGGGCCAGGTAGTGCATGGCCTCGAAGGTCGTACGGACGGAGTTTATCATCCGCTTGCTTCGATCGAGGATGCACGCAATGTCCTCCAACGACGTACCGCGCTTGGGCCATCGATCCTCAAAAGCTACAAACTTTCAACTCGGGCGCAACGTCAGCGGTTGCTTCAAGCCGCTCGTGAATACGGATACATGGTTGATGGGGAGGGTGCCGGTCAGTTCTATACCAATATTGGTATGATTATCGACGGGCACACAAATCTCGAACACAACCTCCCCGTGGCCACTTATTACGAGGATCTTCAAAAGCTCATTGCCGCTTCTGATGTGTCGATGACACCAACCTTGATCGTGACTTTCGGGGAGTTGTTTGGCGAGAATTTCATCTATGAGAATGAAGACCCCTGGAAGGAGGACAAGGTCAGGACTTTCATTCCGGATGTGAACAATGCCTATAATCCGATTGCAGGCCCAGGTGGCGCCCCGTTGCACGTACGCTGCATGCATTCGATTCACGTTTCCGATGAAATCTATGATATCGGCTTCCGGTCCGTCGGAAGATCACTCACCAAACTTGCCGAAGCTGGCGCTACTGTAAATGTCGGTTCGCACGGGCAAGCCTCGGGCATCGCCATGCATTGGGAAATGTTGCTGTTTGCTGAAAGCGGCATGGCCCCGCTGGATATATTGCGTGCTGCAACATTAAACGGCGCGAAGACCTATGGACTTGATCACCAGCTCGGCTCCATCAAAGCTGGTAAACTGGCCGACATCATCATCCTGGACAAGGATCCTACCGTCGACATCCGCAATGCGAACAGCGTCCGCTACACGATGGTCAATGGGCGCCTTTATGATGCGCACACAATGAATGAGATCGGCAACTATGACCGTCCCCGGAAGGAATTCTACTGGGAGACTCAACCCACAAACGGAATCGACTGGAAATGGACATGGTCAGGAGACTAGACATGAAATATTCAGCGCTGATCGTAGCAAGTCTCGCACTTATGGCATGCTCCAATAATACCGAAACAAGCGTCAGACCGGACATGGCAACAGTTCAAGCAGCCAGCTTCTTCATGGGCGAAACGGTTGATTATGGGTATGGAGAGATCGACGGCCCACGTCATGAAGTCAGCATTGAGAGTCCGTTTGCTTTCTCTGTCACCGAAGTGACCGTTGGCGACTTTCGATCATTCGTTGAGGATTCCGGCTACGTGTCGGAAGGCATCTGCAATATCTATACAGACAACCAGTCCTGGCACATTGCGCCTGATACGAATTGGGAACACCCCGGATTTGCGCAAGACGACGACCACCCCGTGGTCTGCGTCAGTTGGGACGACACGCAAGCTTACACAGCTTGGCTGAGCGAAAAGACGGGTGAGGCCTTTCGGCTGCCTTCGGAGGCCGAATGGGAATACGTGGCTTCAACCGGCGGCATCGAAGGTGATGATGGACATGTCGGTCATGACGAAGCCAATATTGGCCTTGTCGATTGCTGTGGCGGCGTCGTGGAAGGACGCGATCAGTGGATGGAAACCGCGCCCGTCGCCAGCTTCCCGGCAGACCGGTTCGGCATCCACGACATGCGTGGCAATGTGTGGGAGTGGCAAGCAGACTGCCATCAGGAAACCTATGACGGTGCGCCGCTGGATGGCTCTGCGCGCACGACATGCACAACGCCTGGAAAACACGTAGTACGCGGCGGCTCTTATGGTGATGCTGGCGACTACTTGTCCCCGCGCTACCGACTACCAGGTCCAAAATCGCAAGGCTATTTCACAGTCGGATTTCGCGTTGCACAGGATGTTGACCAAGCGAACTAGCAGGTGCGGTTTTCGCACCACACTCTTCCCAAATCGCATCTGTCCGCCATTCAGTTGCATAAGTAATCTATTTTCAAAGCCAGCAATCGAGGATCACCATGCGCATCAAGAGAGACAATTTCCGTGGCCTGCGCGCGATTGGTGCTGCAATCTCCGTTCTCACCTTGGCGGCCTGCGCCACGAGTGCGCTAAACGCTTCCGCAGAACCTGACGGCCAAAGTACCCTTCCAGCCTTGATCAATGATGGCTTCGAGGGAGAAAGTGCTCTGAAGTTTGATTGGCCTATGCTGGAGATCGGTACTGGGCAGTATGAAGATGGGCCGACGGGCCTGACCGTTCTGAAATTTGGCAAGAAGGTAAACGCCGCCGTGGATGCTCGCGGAGGTGGTCCGGGCACTGTGAATGCAGAGTATCTCAAACTTGGCTATACGCAGCCTGAACTGGATGCGATCGTTCTGTCCGGTGGTTCTTGGTACGGCTTGGAGGCCGCCACGGCAGTAAACACCGCACTATTGGATGATGGCTATCGGGGCGGCCATTGGAACAATGTCGGCCTTGTTGTTGGATCAATCATTTATGATTTTGGAGGGCGCCGCTTAAACGAAATCTATCCGGACAAACGCCTCGCGCAACTTGCCTTGCGCGCTGCAAAGCCGGGGGTGTTTCCGAACGGCGCGTTTGGCGCAGGGCGTTCGGCAATGAATGGCGGGATATTCGGGTGCAACGCACGATCCGGACAAGGCAGCGCTTTTCGGCAGATCGACGACGTAAAGATTGCCGTCTTCACCGTCGTCAACGCATTGGGTGCAGTTACCGACCGGGATGGCAATGTCGTCGCCTGCCATAAAGGGACAAACTGGCCCGAAACCCTGAAAGCTTCCGACCTCATGGGGGCCGCACCTGCCAGTCTGCAGCCGGATTGGAATGGCGATAAGGACACTCAGGAATTTGAGCGGAAGAACACGACGATCAGTGTCGTGGTCACCAATCGCACGATGTCCCCTGCAGAGCTTCAACGCCTCGCTGTTCAAGTTCACACATCCATGGCGCGTGGCATTCAACCCTTTGCAAGTGAATTCGATGGCGATGTCCTGTACGCTGTTTCAACCAATGAAGTTGAAGCTGGGCCGGGCGTGAACCTGCCCAGCATGGAAATCGGCGTGGCCGCATCTGAACTTATGTGGGATGCCATTCTGGCTGCTGTTCCACCCCAACAGGTCACTCAGCCCAAGGCTGACCCCTACCTGGTCATTCCATCTTCGACACTCCGGGAATATGTCGGTACATACAAATTCAGCGATTTCGCATCGCTCACAGTACGTTTGGAAGACGGAAACCTGGTGGCGGAGGCTAGCGGAGAGCGCGACGTGTTTCAGATTACCAAAGCCGGACCACGAAGACTGCTAGCTGCAATGCAGGATGTTTTCACTGTAGACCGCGGCCGCTACCCATTCAGCGTCAAATTCACCGGCGACACCGTGATCGTGAACCCCGGGCGATGGCAACAGATCGGACACCGTGTCAGACACGAGTAGGCCCAACTTCATTCTATCTATCAGGAATTCAGATGACCAAGTATTCTGCCTTTGACTGGGCCGACGCCCTTTCGCTCGCCTCCGATCTGACCGAGGATGAACGCTCGGTGCAACGAACCGCGCACGACTTCGCTGAGAAGCGCCTCCTGCCGGGTATTGTCGAGGCCAATCGCAACGCACAATTCGACCGAGAAATCCTGAGGGACATGGGGTCTCTGGGCCTGCTCGGTCCGACATTGCCTGAAGAGTATGGTGGAGCCGGAGTAAGTCACGTCGCCTACGGATTGGTTTCTCACGAAGTAGAGGCCGTAGACTCCGGCTATCGGTCCGCTCTCAGCGTACAGTCGTCTTTGGTGATACATCCCATTCACGCTTATGGGACCGAAGAACAACGCCAGCGCTGGTTGCCGGGGCTTGTGTCGGGCGAATTGGTCGGGTGTTTTGGGCTCACAGAACCCGACCACGGTTCCGACCCTGGCAATATGTCATCTCGCGCCGTTGCTGTAGAGGGTGGGTATCGCCTGAACGGTGCGAAGATGTGGATCACGAACAGCCCTATTGCTGACGTGCTCGTCGTATGGGCGAAGCTGGATGGCACGATCCGCGGTTTTGTGCTCGAGCGTGGTATGGAGGGCCTTTCCACTCCGGAGATCCAGGGAAAGCTCGCCCTGCGCGCATCAATCACGGGCGAAATCGTCATGGACGACGTGTTCGTGCCGCATGACCATTTGCTCCCCAATGCACAAGGTTTGTCTGGTCCATTCGGATGTCTCAACAAGGCCCGGTTCGGAATTGCTTGGGGAGCACTTGGCGCCGCGCGTAGCTGCTGGATGTCTTCGCGCTCATACACAATGGATCGGAACCAGTTCGGGCGACCACTTGCGGCGAACCAGCTCATTCAAAAGAAACTGGCCGAGATGCAAACGGAAATCTCGATAGGACTCCAAGCATGCCTAAAGGTCGGGCGACTGTTCGAAACCAACTCTGCCACGCCCGAAATGATTTCCTTGATCAAACGAAACAGTACCGGAAAAGCCCTTGATATCGCGCGGGCAGCACGCGACATGCATGGTGGCAACGGTGTATCGGACGAATTCCATGTGATGCGCCACATGTGCAACCTCGAAGCGGTCAACACGTACGAGGGCACCCACGACGTTCATGCATTGATCCTTGGCCGGGCACAAACCGGAATTGCGGCGTTCAATTGATATGGCGTACGCACTTGACGGTTTGCGAGTTCTGGACCTGAGCAGAGTTCTTGCCGGGCCATGGGCGACCCAGCTCCTGGGAGACCTGGGAGCTGAAATCATCAAGATCGAGCATCCAGTCCGTGGGGATGACACACGAAGCTGGGGGCCGCCTTTTCAATTCGGTGAGGATGGCGATACCCGTGAAGCCTCATACTTTTTAAGTGCCAATCGCAACAAGAAATCGGTCTGTGTCGACATTTCGACGGAGGCCGGCCAGAGTGTAATTCGTGAGCTGTCGGCTTCAAGCGACGTCCTCGTCGAAAACTTCAAGACGGGTACGTTGGAAAAGTACGGATTGGATGCCGCCTCTCTCAGACTTATCAACCCCCGTCTTATCTATTGCTCCATAACAGGCTTTGGCCACACGGGCCCCTATGCCGACCAGCCAGGATACGACCTGTTGATTCAGGCAATGGGCGGTCTGATGAGCGTCACGGGCGTTCCAGATGATGAGCCGGGAGGCGGACCGCTGAAGGTCGGTGTCGCATTGGTCGATATCGTGACTGGTCTTTATGCAGCCAATGCCATTCAGGCGGCACTTCTGCATCGGGAGCGGACTGGCCAGGGGCAGATTATCGACATCTCGCTGCTTGATTGCCTCGTCGCCGCAATGGCCAATCAGTCACAGGGGTTTCTCTCAACAGGAGAAAATCCGGAACGGATGGGTAATGCTCATCCAAGTATTGTACCCTATGACGTGTTCAGTACCCTCGACGGACACATTGTCCTGGCGGTCGGAAACGATCTTCAGTTTATCGACCTTTGCGAACGAATTGGATGTGCCGAATTGCTCCGCGACCATCGATTCGCAACCAATGGTGCACGCGTGGCCAACCGGATATCCCTGACCTCCCTATTGACTGAAAAGTTGCGAACGCGGTCAACCGAACACTGGATGAACCTGCTACAGAACAGCAAAGTTCCAGCAGGACCTGTCAACAGGATGTCTGATGTGTTTGAAAACGCTCAAGTTCGGGCGCGGGGCTCAAGCATCACTTTGCCACACCCTACCCTCGGAACCGTGCCCGGAATCGCTTGCCCAATCCGGCTCAGCCACACACCCGTAACATATAGATCTGCTGCACCGACCCTTGGACAAGACACGCTCAACGTGTTGACCACTGTGCTTGGTTATTCTCCGGATACAGTTGAACGACTGCGTTCGGAAGGCCAGGTTGGTGCTCGAACGGCGGTTGTCACACCCCGCTGACAGGCGAAGCAATACCCGTTTGAGGCGATCTCAGTTTTGCAACGCCTCCGAGCATTCAAAACTGGTCTCTGTCCCAGCCAAGCCACCAGAGGTGCGTATTCCGCACCATGCAATTCACTTTTAGCATCTGCACAAATTTTTGTTTGTCCGTCTTACTCGAAGGCAATGTAGCAAAAGCGAGCGGGAGAACACATGAAACGTAAATATCTTTGGACATCGGGGAGCGCTATTATTGCGCTGATGCATGCGGCGAGCGCGCATGCTCAAACAGCTGACGCTCCGGCCGATGATGCAGAACTGGTGCAGTCTGCCATTATGGTAACAGCCCAGAAACGTGAACAACGTCTGATCGACGTTCCAATGGCCATCGAGTCCATCTCTGGGGATGAACTGGCAAAATTGGGCGTAGCAAGCGTGCAGGACTTGTCCTTTAGCGTACCTGGACTGACCATGCGGGAAGATGGTCCGGGCAGCTACACAATATTCATCCGTGGACTGGCGAACCAGTCAGGATCTGGCGCCCTCGTCGGCATGTACATGGACGAGGCACCTCTTTCACTCAGCGGCTATGACCAACTCAGCCCTGTGGCCCTCGATCTTGAACGTGTGGAAGTCCTCAAGGGGCCTCAAGGCACACTCTACGGCCAAGGGGCCGCTGGGGGTGTCATTCGCTACATCACGGCCGATCCTGTGCTCGATCAGGTCGAAGGCAAGGTCAAAGGTGAACTCTACACCGTCTCTGAAGGTGAGATCGGCCAAAAGGGCGAATTCATCATCAACACACCGATCATCGAAGACAAACTCGCTGTCCGTCTGGCAGTAGGGGTCGAAAATGGCGGTGGCTGGATCGACCAACCAGAGGCAGGCATTGAGGATGGCAATGGCACCGAACTCCTGAACGCTCGCGGTAAAATCCTCTGGGTGCCTACGGAAAACTTTTCGGCCAAGGCGATGGTCCAGATCCAGCGCGCAGAAACTGAACTCGGCATGGGGTATGAAGAAGCTGATCGTACGGTCGATGTGGGCCCTGACCGCAGCAAGGTGATGATTCCGAAGAAATTCGACTTCAACATTTACAATCTGGAACTGTCCTATGATTTCGGCTTTGCGGAACTGACCTCCTCAACTACGCAGATCGACCATGACCACCAGTACCCGTTCTCCTATATCGCGCGCGAAGGAAATTACTCGTACGGATTTGTTGAAGGGAATGATGATCGCTTTGTAGAAGCTGAACAGTTTTCTCAGGAAGTTCGGCTTTCGGATGCATCAGACCACTACGCCTGGACGGTCGGCGCATACTATAGCGACGGCGAACGCTCCCTGACTGCGGACTATGAATACGCATACGCACCTGGCGGCGACCTGTATCAAGGTGGCGGCGTTCTGTATGACGATCTGTTCTACTATTCCGCTTCGTCGTCCGAATCATACTCTCTGTTTGCGGACGGCTCATTCGATGTAACGGAAAAGCTGACCCTCGGCGCCGGCATGCGCTATTTCCACGATGAGCAGACCAGCCTGATTGAATATGCGCCCGGCACGGGCACGGAACTGGCAGATACATTCCAGTCGTTGGACCCACGTGCCTACATGACCTACCAGTATGATGAAGACGCGACGATCTATGCGAGTGCAGGATCGGGATTCAGAAGCGGCGGCTTCAACTCCGCGCCATTCGATCCGTATGAGCCAGAAAACATTCTTACATATGAAATCGGCACGAAAGGAAATACTCGCAACTTCCAGTATGATGTTGCGGCCTTCTTCACCGAGTACAAGGATATGGTTCGCCGTCGATTGACCGAGGTGAATGGAGCGTTCCTCGGAGAATCCAGCAATATCGGCAAGGTGGAAGTTAAAGGCATCGAGGCCGGCCTTGCATATCAACCCATGTCCGGTCTCACCCTTTCGGCCAACGCCTCATATCTCGACAGCGAGATCGTGGAAACAGCGGATACCGACCAGGTGAACCAGGTTGGTGATCCAACCGACTACACTCCGGAATTGAGCTATACACTGGGCGTCAATTATGACTTCGACCTGACGCCTGACAATCCGGCATTCGTCAGGGTCGATTTCAACCATAGGGACAAAGTCACCTATATCGACCGGTCAAGCTTCGTGGACTCCGCGCTTCCGCAAAGTTCAGACGCCCTGAACCTGCTAAACGCACGCGCAGGGGTCGTCGTCGGCAACTTCGATCTCGAGATTTTTGCCACAAATCTCACCGACGAAAACAAATCCATTGACCCCTACCAGGGCTGGGCCAACGCAAACCGCACGCGTCCCCGTGTTGTCGGCGTCAGCGCTGCTTATAATTTCTAGAGGCAATGGGAATGAGATGATCTGGAAACTCTGGTAGACTCCCGATCATCTCACCTCCACCCCGTAACTGGCCCGATCTTCTATGGAGGTCGGGCCTTTTTGATTGCGCATGAAGGAATGCGACCAAGTTACAAAAAAATGTGTGCCGACGGATTGCCGGCACACAATTCTGGCGAATAGGGGTGTAGAGGAGTCTTTCGCAGGCCTCAGCCCGGCAAACACATATCAACCTCATTGCGATATACGCGACCCGCGTCTTCTTCTCCGTAATCTTCAGCATTGCCGGACACTTCGCCGCCACAGATCAGGATAACGCTTTCGCCAGATGCACGGGCACCAAAGGGTGAATTGTCCTGCAAGGTGGTCTCGCGGCTTATGATCCTGGCCGTGTCCTCAGTGTAGAGGCCATCATCCTGATTACCCTTGATCAAGCTGTTTTCTACTCTTGCAGACGACGCGCCATAAGCAGCAACCGCTGCAGATTCGCTGGCGATAATTTCGCTGTCTATCAGGTCTATCGCTGCAGTCTCCTCAAGCCAGACGCCGAGATGGGAGTTGTTGATAGTCAAATTGCGCGCAACAATCCGACCTGCTTCGCGACCCGTCAGCGCCATCTTGGCAACGCCTTCGATTACAACCCCGTCCAAGCTCACATCACTGTTGATGGTGAAAATACCATGCCCATCATATACATCATCTTCAGCGACTGCATAGTGGAATCCAGAAATGGTCAGGCCTGAGATCTGAACAGTTGATTCCTCAATTACGATCGCGCTCAAGGGAAAACCTGCGCTGCCAACGAGCCTTGCCCCTTGCTCCGCCTCAATGCTCAGCTTTCGATCCCGAACGACCACCGCTCCGCGTACATGGAGATCCTGAAACGGAACATCCCGGTAGGATGTCGGCGTGTATGTCCCGGTCTTAATCAGAATTCGACGATCTGAGGTGGATTGATCAATGGCCTCCTGCAGCCCAACCAATCCGAAATAATCGCAACTATCGACAGGATCCCTCTGTGAACAGATTTGTACGACAGTGGTTTCGTCATCCTTGAACTGGCCAGTCGTCGCGCAGGCGACCACCGCAAGCACAGCCGGAAACGAAACGGTCTTAAGAAGTCGAGCGAGCATTAGAGTGCCTCCTGCTGGAAAGGTGCCTTGGGACTGGCGGACAAATCCCTGTCAAGACGCATCAATCGACTGAGGACGGGTCTCAACACAACCAGGAGTACTGCCGCCGACCCTACGATCGCGGCATGCATCAGCCAAAATTCGGAGGCCGACATCACTTCATAAAAGCGGGCGAGCCAACCGCTGAACAGTCCACCGACAAATATGGCCAGATAGTAGGATCCCACCATCATGGAGTTCACCGAATCCGGAGCAGCGCGAGACGTCAGCGCCAGCGCAATTGGTCCAACATACAAAAACCCGACGGCGCAGACAAAATGGAAGATAATGGGCCAGATCAAAGCGACGGAACCCCCGGCAGATAACACGCCTCCCAACCCGAGCAGTGCAAACGCAATTGCGAACACAGCGCAGCCAACGGCAAGCTTGATCAGATCTCCTGGCTCTGCATTCCGACGAGACTGGTGGCGCCAATACCACAGCACCAGAGGCGCAAGCAGGAGAACCGCCAACGAGTCGAGAGACTGGAACCATGTCACCGGAACCTCCATTCCGAAGACGGTACGATCCACATCTGATCTCAACCATAATGGATAGGCGTTCCAAACTTGCGATTGCGCCGTCCAATACAAGGAAGTGAGGCCCAGCATCACAAGGATTGCCAGAATAACAACGCCGTCGCCCTTTTCCAGCTTCGGACGATCCTTACTCTCCACAACCGTATCCAACGGCAGATAGTTTCGGCCGGACAGGTAAACAGCGAGGCCAATCAACATGCCTATTCCGGCGGCGCCGAAACCATAATGCCATCCATACACCTCGCCCAGCGTGCCGCATATCAAGGGTGCGATAAAGGCACCGACATTTATGCTGAAAACATAGATGGAATAGCCGGAATCCCTTCTCTGGTCAGACTTCTTGTAGAGACCGCCAACCTGAGCCGCGAGATTTCCCTTCAGGAGCCCCGATCCGAGTATCAGGGCGGCCAATGCCAAGAGAAAACTTGCCTCAAACGCCATGAGGAAATGGCCAACCGCCATGAACAAGGCCCCGGCAAGAACGGCCTTTGTCCGGCCCAGAAGCCGGTCTCCAATCAGCCCGCCAAGAACAGGTGCAAAATAGACGAGGCCCACATAAGCCCCAAATACCTGGGATGCCAATGCTTGTATGCTCAGTGGCCCGAAGACCGCCTCAAACAAGCTCCGAAAGGGCTCGAATGCCGCAACATTCCCGGAATTCTCCGGCAGGAAAAGGTATGTCGCCATATACAGGATCAACAATGCCTGCATGCCATAGAAGGAAAACCGCTCCCACGCCTCAGTGAACACGATATAGGCCAGCCCCCTGGGGTGACCGAAGAACACCGCATCGTCTGCGCCTTTGGCATTCACGTCCGCCACATCCGAAGCTCCGGAGGTTTTTGGTAGATCACTCATCAAAATGGTCTTTCATTGGATAACTGTGACAAAGCGCTCAGTGCTCGCCCCAGGCGGGCTTCCAGTTGATATGTTTGGGCACATCATTGACTTCCCAGTAGAACGGTCGCCGTGGACGATCATGATTTCCAATTTCGTTCATGGTCACAGAATCATAGAGACGACCATTCACCATTGTTCGCGAGACCGTTTCGGTATTCCGGATATCCGTCAGCGGATTTTCATCAAGAACGATAATGTCGGCGAGCTTTCCGGCCTTGATTGAACCGATTTGCTCCTCAAGTCCCAACGTCGTGGCGCCGTTGATCGTAGCAGCCTTGAGAACATCAAGATTGCTCATCCCGCCCTCTGAAAGCAATTGAAGTTCCCAATGCATGGCGAGCCCGTAGACTTGGCCATGCGATCCGGCATTCACCCGGCCACCGGCATCGTTCAACGCCTTCATGGAACGCGCAGCCGCGCGGAACCCCAAGTCCCAAATCTCGTCCGCTGCCTGTATATTTGTCATGCCGCGAACATAAGGTGGCGCCCCGACCGGGACTGCCAATGGGCTGTAAGAACTCGTCGTCGTCTGAACATAGGCATCCACCCGCGGGTCTTCCCAAAGCCGAGACGAATTGTAGAGATAGTTTTCTCCCATCAACTCCCCGAAGAGCACGATCAGAGTGGGTGTGTGCGCCACATCAGATTTCGCCATCAACTGGATGAAATCATCATAGAGCGTCTCGACCGGGACATTGTGTTGAAGGTTCAGATTGCCGTCCAGAATGGCCGTAACGCCATTGAAAAAGTGGCTCTCTCCCTCAACGTCCACCATGATGCCTTTTTCGCGTCCTGCCTTTACCAGCATTTGTCGTTGCTTGCGCTGGATCTGTCGGTAGCTTTTGATTATTGTCCCCCCCAATGCGTTCTTACGGTCCATCACCGCTACGGCATCTGCATAGGTCTCGATCGGAACATAGACCGGGTCATATTTACGCTTGCGGCCGAAAATAACACTCCCGACCGCAATGGTGCGGGGGCCCACCATCGCACCAGTCTGGGTCATCTCGGTAACTCCGTAGGTCGGAAGCTCCGATGTGTAGGGATCGTAGTTCGTGGTAATCCCGAAAGAGAGTGCTGCGTAGCGAGATGCTTGCTGCTGCGGCAACAGCCCTGCCGACGCATAGTAACATCCATCCAGATGTCCATGCATGTCCACAAGGCCGGGCATCAAGGTTTTTCCGGTCGCATCAATCACATGTGCATCGTTGGGAACACCGACGTCGGCGGTAGGTCCGACCGCAACGATCCGATTTCCATCCACCACAAGTGTGCCATGCTCGATGATACCGCCCTGATCCAGGGTAATAATCCGACCACCCACGAAAGCGGTCTTGCCGATGGGGCGGTCCACAGGAACGCGCAAATCCACCCTGGCAAACAGAGTGGGATCGGCGCCATCCGCGTTCACCGAGGCTCGGTACACATCAGGACCAAACGCCCAAAATACGCTTTCTGAGTCCCGAGCCCAGATCAGCTCATACCCTCCCGCATCTGTCAGTCGCGTGCCGCTATCAGCATCGAACACACCGCCCTCTACGGCCGGGTCAAAGGATGCCACGTAATACGTTTGATAGTGCCGATAAGCGATCCAGTTCAGATCCGGGCTAAGCTTCAACTCACTCGTGTCTGAATCCTTTGTTCGCAGGTGCACTTCATGGCCATCCCCATTGATCGACACGCTTTCGAGTGTCGTAACGAGCGTCTCGTCGATATAAGCCTCTGTCGTGAAGTACACACGCTCTCCATCGGGAGAGAATCTCGGATTGCTACCGACGACGCCCAATGGGGTTGCTTCGCCTCCCTCGGCAGGAATCCAGTAAATCCCAGGGTCCGCCAAGTGACCGCCGAGACAATCGTCGCCCGATGCAATCTGGAACATGATCACCGATCCGTCCGGCGAAAATGAAGGTTCACGCACAATGCCGGTAGACTTGAACAGTGTGGACACTTTTCCATTGTCGGATTTCACCTTCAGGGTCCCGCCCAATACGTCATCCCACTCGATGAACGCGATGGTTCGACCATCGGGTGAAAAGGCTGGCTCCGATTGCGAAGCTTCCGTCGTCGATAAGTGTTCCGGCGTGTTGTTGGAAATATCCTGTCGCCATATGCGTCCGAGCGCGCTGAACGCAAGCATCTGCTCGTCCGGCGAAAGGGCCAGTCGCGAAATCGCCTTTACACGTAACGTATCCGGATCGAGGTCTTGTGTGAATCGCGCCGGCTCGATCAAACGATGCCTAGCCGTCAGGGAGAATGGAATCTCATTCGCGCGCCCACTGTCCATATCGACGCGCATGATTTTTCCGCCTGCCCATATCGCGATTGCCTTGCCGTCGGGAAACCAGGAAAATCGGGGGTAATATGTGCCCTGCCCCAGAAAATCAGCCTGCCCATCCCGGTCCAATCCATCAAACACCGGTATCTGGGCGCGTGTCGCAAAATCGTACGTGAACAGCATTGTTTGATCTTTGACCCGGCGGACAAAGGCCATTTTACTGCCGTCAGGCGACATGGACGGAGTCATGGCGCCACCAAAACCGCCCACCACAGTTTTGATCTCGCCGGTTTCAAGACTTTTCCGACGAATGGCAAAATTCTTGTGGTTGGCATCCACATATACAGTGGACGCATGCGGCGGGGTCATTTTCTCGACGAAGTACAGGAACTGACCATCAGGTGAATAGACGGCGTCATGCACGTTTTCGCCATTCTCTGGCATCGGGACGATCTGTTCTGCATCACCCCCACTAGCAGGATAGGTTACCAATTCAGAGGAATGGAGCCGGTTCGCCGTATCGAACATGCGGGCCGCAACAATGGTTCGGCCATCCGCACTCCAGGATGGATCGACCAATGCAAGCGTGCTCTCGGACGAGACCTGAACGGGGTTGCTGCCGTCTGGGTCCGACGTCCAGATATTATCGGACCCGTCGACATCACTGATGTACGCAATGCGTGCGCCATCCGGACTGAATACCGGCGAATGCTGAATGGCAGGCCCTCCATGCACCAATTCAGCGGCACCGCCCGTTGCTGGCATTGAGTAAATGTCTCCCAACACGTCGAACACGATCGTGTCGCCAACCGGACTGACAGCAACACTTATCCAGGTTCCTTCTGTCAGGGAGAGTTCGACCTCCTGATAAGGCTGCCCAGTTTGGGTAATATCCCATTCCTGCGCGTTGGATGTACATCCAGTTGACAAAGCCAGGCCCAACAGTCCGGCAGCTATAGTCGTCACTCTCATGAATGCCTTCTCCCCTCTGTGTTGCAGCGCTCAAGCCCGTAGAATGCGCGTTCGCCGGTCCGGCGGGTAGGCTTTCCTGCAGCTTCGACTTGACCATGTCGCGACCGCATCGGCGAAGGGGCCTACGACGCATGAAGAGGTGCGCCAAGCGCACCACTGGTCACGCACTTCGCATCTGTCACGCGCTCCGAATTCTTTGCGATACATGAGACTGGCAATTTTTCGCTCTTTGGTACTGGAGGTTTCATGCGTTTTCCGAGAGTCCGGTCCATCCACAAATATGTCAGCCTCAGCTTCCTCGCTTTGTGGGCACTCCAGGCCGCATCCGGCCTGGCGATTAGCTTTCGAGCCGATATCGATGATTTCTTCCTCGGGCAGAAGAGCGTTCAAACCGAAACTGCCGCCCTGGCCAAAACGATCGAGACGCTTCAATCGGAAGGCGACGAAATCTCGTCAATCTGGATATCCGGTGGTCGGGACGGTCAATATGATGTCTATTTGGACCGCGATGGTGAAAGCCGCACAGTGCGAATTGACGGTAGCGGCGCACGAATCCGTGATCGGTCCGACGCCAATCGGTTTTCAGACGGCGCTATCTTCGAAACCCTGACGCAATTTCACAAATCGCTGATGTTGGACTCAACGGGTTACCTCTTCCTCACGATCTCCGGTCTCCTTCTGATATCAAATATCAGCCTTGGGCTGGTGGCTGGACGGTCTCAACGCAAACGCCTCAAAGCGTTTACAAAAGCCTCCTCCGTCCCGGCAGCTGCGGCATTGTCAGGCTGGCATTGGCGCGTGGGATTTTGGGGGGCAATTCCTGCGCTCTGCATCATCTTGGCGGGCACTGCCCTCACCCAGTCTGATCTGCTGGCAAATGGGCTGAGCGTGGAACAGAAAACCCCTGAAAGTCAGAAGCCCGCTCCAACGCACATCGTGGACTTAGGCACCGCGATGGATGTTGCACTCGGCGAGTATCCCGGATCCTCTCTCGTCGCGATCAATTTGCCCTCCGAAAACCGGCAATGGTACAAGTTTCGCCTGAAGGCACCCGGAGAAATGCCGCGCCTCTATGGTGCAACCCGCGTATTCGTCGGATTGGACGGCACGGTTCTGCTGGACCATGATGCTGCCAACAGTGCTCCGGAAGAGCGTGTAATTGAATCTCTTTACCCACTCCACACCGGACAGATCGGTGGACTGTTCGGGCGACTCATAAATGCCGCCGCCGGCATCTGGTTGTTGTTCATGATCGCTTTGGGCGTACAACTTTGGTTAGCCCGTCGTCGCGGGCAAGGCGCAACGAAATCGCCACCCGGTGGTGAATAAGTGACACGCTATGAAATCAGGCGCGACGAACACATGGTCCCACTGGAATCAGCGCAAAGCTTGACTTACGAACCCGCCGGAAGGTCAATCCCGCGACAAACACACCATGATAGGGAAACCAGAATGGCCGACCGTAAGGACGACCTGATCAAGACCGGGCAACAGCCCCCACTCAGAAAAGCGCTTCCACCATTTGAAGGATTGCGGGCGTTCGACGCCATCGCCCGGCTCGGCGGCGTTCGAAAAGCGGCAAAATGGCTGGACCGGGACCATGCAGTTCTAAGCCGACATTTGCGGGCTCTTGAGGAATGGGTCGGAATAACCCTCGTGGAACGCGTTCCGACGGGCCTGATCCTGACCGAAGCTGGCAAGGACTATCATCGCTCAATTGCTCAAGCCCTTGATATGGTGGCGCACGCCACACTGGACCTGCTCAATCAGGGCATCCATCACCAGCTTCTGATATGGAGTACGCCCGGATTTGCACAGCAATGGCTGTCGCGCCGTTTGGCATCGCTTGAGCGCGCAAACCAAGGTGTGGAAATCGAGCTCAAGCCGTCCGTCAGTGCTCCGGACTTTCTCTCCCATGAGGCCACTGCTGATATTCGCTACTGGGCATCCTACGAAGATCTTGATGAGCTTCCGTCCCACCTGAGAAGCCAGGTGATCGCACAATCTCCTATCATTCCGGTAGCAAGCCCGGACTATCTCGAGAGCGCCCCTGAAATCCACAAACCTGAAGACCTGCTCAATCATCAGTTGCTTCATGAGAATACAACCGAAACTTGGGAAATCTGGCTGAACTCTCTTGGCGTCGATTGTGCCGATGGGCTCAAAGGTCCTCGCCTGTGGCAGGGCAACTTGACGAGCGATGCGTCCCGCCACGGACGGGGCATTGCCCTGACCAACCCCTTGCTCGCCGAAAAGCACCTTACAAGAGGCGACCTGGTCTGGATCGGCAAGGATAATCCGGCTTTTCCAGCAAGGCGGGGCGACTATGTTTTGATCGCCCGTCACGATCGTTGGAACGAACCAAGCTTGCGAAAATTCCGTCAATGGCTGACCAATACGATCGCCAAGGACACGCCTCAGTTCAAGCCAGGCAGCTAGCTCAGCGCATCCACAGCGGCATTGAAGAAATCATTATCCAGGATCGCTTCCGAGAATTTTGGCTTCGACCGGCAACTCAGAACGGTCAGCACAATTCCACGACTGGGATTGACATAGATATATTGCCCGAAGATTCCCCGTGCGCTGAATGCGCCTTCCTTAAAATCACCGTCGCGGTCAGGCACGGGCCACCACATATACCCGTAGTTCAATGGGTCGGATCCCGCCATACGTGGCTCAGTAGCTTCCGTGAACCAACCTTCCGGTACGACCGATTCCCCGTCGATCACCCCGCCATTCAACGCGAAGAGTCCCAATCGGGCATAATCATGCAAATTCGCGCAAATGCCACTGCCGGCAACCTCAAGCCCATCCGGCGACTCCAGCCACCATGCGGCGTCCGCCTGCATGCCAAGACGCGACCACATGGTTTCGGAACAATAGTCAGACAGCCACTTCCCGGTTGCGGCTTTGACCAGTGCACCCACAACATGGGTCTCGCCCGTGCTATAGTTCCAGACCGTTCCCGGCTCGGCAATGCGGGGCAAAGAGGCCATGAATTTCATGATTTCACCCGGTTTTTGTCCAACCTGGAGATCCAGCATGGTGCGGCGCTCAGACTCCGCCACCGTGTGAGTATCGTCCCACTTCACACCTGACGTCATCTGCAGCAAATGCTTGATGGAGACCCCATCGTAGCCACTACCGGACAGTTCAGGCAGGTACTTCACGAGTTGGTCATCAACGCTGTCGATGAAGCCATCCTTGATCGCCGCACCAACCAGCGTGGTTGATACTGACTTGGCCATGGACATCGACATCCATCGCGTATCCGGCCCGATGCCCTGATCATAGTATTCGTGAACGATATGCCCATCTTTGATCGCCAACAGTCCGACGAGGCGGTTCTGGGATACGTAGTCGAACAGATCGTAGGATTTACCATTCGCCTGAATAGGCATATCGCTCAGCGGCGTCGCCGCATATGGCAAGGCAGACACCGTGTCACCAGCCTTGATGGTGCGAGTGGGGAAAATCTCGTGTGTATGGCTGAACGTATGCATCTGAATATCTGGCATCAATTTGCCAGCATAAGCCGTCACGATGTCACCGAACTGCGGTTCGCGCTGAGAGAATGCTGTCACGAATAGTCTCCTAGGTTAGCGCAGCGACAATCAGGAGGTGGCGCGCGCTTTGTGGTGACAATACATTTCGATACCGGCAGACTCAGGTGCCAAGCAAAGGTATTCTGGTGCCCCTGCCGCACCAGCTGTTATACATTTCGCGCCTCACATTTCTGTCTGTCGACGCGAAGACTGACCCCAGAAAATACAAGGGATATAGTATGACCGATGCAAATGAGACGTGGCACATGTATGTGCCGAAACCTTATCGGGCGTCTGACCCGCTCTCGATCATAGCCGCCTACCCCTTTGGCCAGATAATCACCAGCTGCGGCGACCTGCCCTATGCGACCTCGGTCCCCATGTACGTGGTGACAACATCAACTGGTCACACTGAGCTGGTCGGGCACATGGCACGGAACAATCCACACGCCACCACCCTGGCCGCCGGCCAAAAAGCGCTTGCGACCTTTCATGGCCCGAACGCGTATATCTCGGCAAGCTGGTACAAGGACCAGCCAACCGTTCCGACCTGGAACTACATTGCTGCGCAAGTACGAGGGACGCTTCATCCGATTGATGATGCCGAGGCTCAACTGGAGATCATGCGGACCACGATTGCCCAGAGCGAAGCGGCGTCCCAATCCGCGTGGCGTATGGAGCACGCACCCAATGGCAAAGTCGACAGCCTGGTTCCCCGTATCCGCTCCTTCCGGATCACCATTTCAAATATCGATGCGGTGACAAAGTTGAGTCAGACCCATCCGCTCGCGGATCAGAAGCGGGTTGTCGACGCCCTCGAAACTCACAGCAACGTTCAGGATCAGGAAATCGCGCGGCACATGCGCAATCTTTGGCCAAAATAGTCACATCGCATTGGTCATGCACCATCGGTGCTGAAACCGCACCACTCCAATCGGTTTAGTCATCTTCTCCCTTCCGCCGCCTGAGCCCAACATGGGTTCAAACAATTGAAAGGGACGCACAATGGCGATCGCGCATCGGAATACAGCCCAGTGGCAGGCCATGGACGCCTCTCACCACATACACCCGTTCTGCGATCCAAAAACACTCGCAGAACGTGGCGTGCGCGTCATAACGAGCGCAGACGGCTGTTATGTTTATGACAGCGACAACAACAAGATCCTAGATGGGATGGCTGGCCTTTGGTGTGTGAATGTCGGGTATGGTCGCCAGGAACTGGTTGATGTTGCGACCGCGCAGATGGAGCAATTGCCATTCTACAATTCGTTCTTTCAAAGCTCGACGCCTAGCCAGATCGAACTTGCGCAAAAACTGTCAGAGATCGCACCGGGGAACCTCAACCATTTCTTTTTCGCCAATTCCGGATCCGAGGCGAATGACACCGTAATCCGCATGGCACGCCATTATTGGCACGTCCGCGGCAAGCCAAAGAAACACAAGTTCATTGGCCGTCATCTCGGATATCATGGCAGCACGCTTGCCGCGACCAGCCTCGGCGGCATGAAGCACATGCATGATATGGGATCATCCATGCTTCCTGGCTTCGAGCACATCATGGAACCCCACTGGTACGCTCACGGAGGGAATATGAGCCCCGAGGAGTTCGGTCTCCGGGCAGCACATGCACTGGAAGAAAAAATTCTCGAAGTTGGAGCAGACAATATCGCCGCATTCATCGGCGAACCAATTCAGGGCGCTGGTGGCGTCATCGACCCACCTCCCAATTACTGGCCCGAGATTCAGAAGATCTGCCGCAAGCATGATATCCTTCTGGTATCAGACGAGGTCATCTGTGGTTTTGGACGTCTGGGGGAATGGTTTGGATGCCAGCACTATGGTGTCCAGCCTGACATCATGCCGATGGCCAAAGGCATGTCATCCGGCTATCTGCCGATTTCTGCGGTGGCTTTCAGCGATGAGATATTTGAGACCATCAATGAAGGTGGTCCCATCTCTCATGGCTACACTTATTCCGGACACCCCGTCGCTTGCGCGGTTGCGCATGCCAATATCAACATTATCGAACGCGAAGGCTTGGTGGATCGCGTAAAGAATGATTTAGGCCCCTATCTGCACGCACGGCTCCAGCAGCTATTTAATGAACATGCAATCATTGGTGAAGTACGCGGAGCTGGCCTGATTGCCGGTCTTCAGCTCATCAAGTCACGGGAAGCATGCGAACACTTCACGGCTGAAGACAATGCGGCGAATATCTGTCGTGACATATGCCTCGATAAAGGCCTGATCATGCGTGCCGTCGGACAGGCAATGGTGATCTGCCCTCCGCTTACTATCACGCATGCGGAAATAGACGAACTGATCGACATCGCGTCTGCCGGCCTTTCGGAAACGGCTGCCCGCTTGGGAGTCGCATGACATGTCCGTCATGCAAGTCTCGACTGCGGACTCCGTAGCGACGTCGAATGCTCTGCTGCACCGGTTGAAGGAGCGCATAGCCGCATCGTCTGTGGAGAAATCATTTACCGTGACCAATCCCGCAGACGGATCCATTGTGGCAAAAGTGCCGGATCTGGGCGCGCCGAAAACGGAAAAAGCGATTGCGCTGGCAAATGATGCACAGGTTGCATGGGCCGGGCTGACGGCGGGAGAACGCGGAGCGATACTGCGGCGGTGGCATGACCTTATTCTCGCATCAGAAAAAGAACTTGGCGAAATACTGACACTCGAACAGGGCAAGCCTTTGGCAGAAGCCCGCCGGGAAGTGACGTTTAATGCCAGCTATATTGAATGGTTCGCTGAAGAGGCCAAACGCGCTTACGGTGATGTGATACCGACCAGCGCGTCCTCCCGGCGACAGCTCGTCATCAAGCAGCCCGTGGGAATTGTCGGCGCCATTACGCCCTGGAACTTTCCGAGCGGCATGATAACCCGCAAGGCTGCGCCTGCACTGGCCGCCGGGTGCGTGATCATCCTGAAGCCATCCGATGAAACGCCCTTGTCAGCGCTGGCACTGGAATGCCTGGCAGAGGATGCCGGTTTCCCAGCCGGCGTTTTCCAGGTCATCACTTCGAAAGATCCAGCGCCCGTTGCCCAGACACTGACCAGCCATCCACTCGTTCGCAAGATCTCCTTCACCGGATCTACGCGCGTGGGGAAACTGCTCATGCAACAGAGCGCGGACAGCGTAAAACGCATGTCACTCGAACTGGGTGGGAACGCGCCCCTCCTCGTGTTCGATGATGCAGACATCGATGCAGCCGTTGCAGGCGCGCTGGTCGCAAAGTTTCGCAATGCTGGACAAACATGCATCTGCGCCAATCGCATTTTGTTACACACGTCCATCAAGGACGCATTCCTTGATAAATTCGTGGCAGCGGCAGAGGCCATGAATGTTGGGGACGGACTCGATCCATCTTCTGACATGGGGCCAATGATCAACACCGCCGCTAAGAACAAGGTTCAGGCTCTGATAGCAGACGCTGTCGAAAAGGGCGCGACAGTGTCCGCGTCTCGTCACTCCTCAGACGTCGGAAATTTCATGCCGCCTACCATCCTGTGCGATGTCACAACGGATATGGACATCGCACACACTGAGATTTTTGGCCCAGTTGCGCCGGTTCTCGTTTTCGAAAACGACGAAGACGCCATCGCATTGGCCAATGATACGCCTTATGGGCTCGCCGCATATTTCTGGACCCGAAAGCTTTCGCGCGCCTGGCGTGTCGCTGAGCAATTGGAAGTCGGCATGGTTGGATTGAACGATATTGCGATCTCAGGAGAGGCAACACCTTTCGGAGGCGTCAAGGAATCCGGCATCGGGCGCGAGGGGTCTCGCTACGGCCTCGATGACTATCTGAATGTGAAGTATATCGCGATGGGGGGAATCTGATGTTCTACCCGAATACGGTTTCGACAAAATTTCACCTCCTGAAAGCCAGCGCTATCATAGCTATCGCTTCTGCGACGGTGCCAATGGCCGCACTGGCCCAGGACGCCGCAACGGATAATCCAGCAGCTCTCATCGCCGAGCTGCAGGAAAAACTACGCTTACAGGACGAACGACTGGCGCGCCTTGAGCGGATGCTGAAAGACGCGACAAATGTGCCAGCCAAGCTTGCAACAAGCGACCGGGACACCCGCGTCGTCGTGGCAGAAGCCACGGTCGCAGATACGCGTCCTGCCGCCCCGACTGGGAATCTCAACATAAGTGGCGATATGCGCCTCAGATATGAGCATAACTCGTCTGATGGCGACGAACGCGATGATGCGCGCGGCGTCGTGCGTGGGCGTATCGCGGCCACATATGCCGCGTCACCTACTCTCGAACTTGGTGCCAGGCTCGTCACTGGAGATCCTGACGATCCAAATTCAGCCGACGTTTCGCTCTCCAACTTCAATGACGATCTTCAGGTAAGCCTGGACCAAATTTACGGCATCAAGACGTTCGGCAAATTGTCCGTGCTGGGCGGAAAATTTGCGAACCCATTCCGGCGCACGGATCTCGTCTGGGATGGCGATGTGAACCCGCAAGGCTTGGCAGCCCGCTACGCGGCTCTCGACAATGGTTCGACTCGCATCGGGGGTAGCGCGCTGTTTTTCCCGATTGAGCGTTCGACCGCCGCCCAAGACAGCACAGCATCCGGATTTCAGCTCACCCTCGATCAAAAAGCCAGCGAAGCGTGGGAGTTCGGATTTGCTGCCGGATACTACGACTATGAAATCGAGGCGGTTGGCACAGCAGACTCCGGTGATACACGCACCAACTTGCTTGATGGTTCAGGCGCTTATCTGTCCGATTTTGATCTTCTCAATATCATGACGGAAGCGTCCTTTTCCGGCTTTGGAGATCGCTGGCCACTGGAAATCAAGGCTGAATATGTTCGCAATCTCGGTGCGGACGATTATGATACAGGCTATTCAGTCTCCGCATCGCTTGGACAGGCGGGCGCGCCAGGAACCTATAGTTTCGGATATGGCTATCATGTCGCAGAAGCCGACTCGGTATTCGCGGCCTTTGCGCAAGATAACATACCATATGCCAGCAACTATCTTCAGCACACATACTCGTTCTCCTACGCACTCAGCGAGCACCTCCAGATGAATACGAGCCTGTATGCGTATCGGCTCAAGGATGAAATCCTCATCCCGTTCGCCACCGACGACTGGCAACAGCGACTTCGCGTAAATCTGATCGCGAACTTCTAGACCCTCCTTCATATATCGGACCCACACCTCAAAGGATTGTTGACTTGCGTATTGGCACCCCAAAAGAACTCAAGAACCGTGAATATCGCGTGGGCCTGACGCCACAAGGCGCCCAGGAACTCGTACGGTCGGGTCACTCTGTATTCGTCGAAACCGGCGCGGGCGAAATGGTTGGATTTTCTGACGAACTGTATGAATCGGCAGGCTGCACAATTTCCACGAACGCGGACGAATTGTTCGACTCTTCCGATATGATCATCAAGGTGAAAGAACCTCAACCAGTTGAGATCGCGCGCCTGCAACCACGACACACGCTGTTCACCTATCTTCATCTGGCACCAGACCCTGAACAGACCCGCGGACTTTTGAAGTCGGGCGCTACCTGCATTGCCTATGAAACAGTAACCGACCGGTTTGGACGCTTGCCTTTGCTTACCCCAATGAGTGAAGTGGCCGGACGCTTGTCAGTTCAGGCTGGCGCCAAGTATCTTGAAATAGCTCAAGGTGGCTCGGGAACACTATTGGGTGGCGTTACCGGCGTCGCTCCAGGCAAGGTACTCGTCATCGGAGGTGGCGTCGCAGGACGGAATGCGGCGGAAATGGCCGTCGGGCTGGGAGCAAATGTCACCATCCTCGATCGCTCACTTGATCGTCTTCGGGAACTGGACGCATTCTTCGCGGGTCGCGCCCGCTGTCTTTACTCCACGTCGGCTGCGATCGAAGCTTCACTTCTGACCGCTGATTTGGTGGTCGGGGCTGTCCTGCTTCCCGGGTCGGCTGCGCCAAAGGTCGTTTCAGCCGAACAAATCTCGATGATGAAGCCCGGATCAGTGGTTGTGGATATCGCCATTGATCAAGGCGGCTGTTTCGAAACCAGCCGTCCGACCACACATGACGAACCCGTCTACAATGTTGATGGTGTCTGCCACTATTGCGTTACCAATATGCCAGCAGCAGTTGCCCGAACATCCACAATCGCCCTGTCAAACGCCACCCTGCCCTATGCGATGGCGTTGGCCGATTTGGGCACCGAACAAGCCGTGAAGACCGATCCACATCTGCATGCCGGCATCAATGTAGCCCATGGTGACATTGTCCATCCCGAAATTGTCGCGGCGATGGCTGGCCTCATATGACGTCAAGCCGGATATCCTGAGATTTACGGCACTTATGGCGACCATCGTCGCGGAACTTGCCCCCCATACGAACCCGGCCTGAACAAGGCCGGGTTTGGCAAATTGTAGAGCAAGACTTGAGCGCTGCGAAAGATGGCGCGAATGACATCCCATTCCGCTCTTCGCAACATTTGGTTAACCTTGATCTCCAAGATGCAAGGCAGCGGTATCGCTTCGGCTTACCACCTCTTTTTCTGGAACTGTCTTAATTACGAAGGCCCAAGTGTTCATGCCTGCAGTCAAGCTGTCTGAATCCGCCGCTTCCTTTTCCATCGCTCAAATAATTGCCCGCGATCTCAGCGTCCGCGAAGCGCAGGTTGCGGCGACGATTGCGCTCATTGAAGAGGGCGCGACCATACCTTTCATCGCACGCTATCGGAAGGAACGTACGGGCGGCCTGGACGACACTCAATTGCGGCAATTGGCAGAGCGCTACACCTATCTGACAGAGCTACAAGCAAGGCGTGAAACAATCCTGTCGTCCATTGGTGAGCAGCAAAAACTCACGCGCCCGCTTGAGCGTGCGATCTGGAATGCTGAAACCAAGGTTGAGTTGGAAGACCTGTACCGACCATACAAGCCGAGACGTCGAACGCGGGCGACAATTGCACGTGAACAGGGGCTCGAGCCTTTGGCCGAAACACTCCTGAAATGTGCAGGCGATCCTGAAAAACTGGCTGTTGCCTATGTTGATAGTACCAAGGATGTGGAAACGGTATCGGCAGCTCTCGAAGGTGCCCGAGACATTCTGATCGAACGAATGGTCGAAACTCCATCCATCGTCCGCCACGTCCGGGAAAAGGTCTGGGAGGCGGGTGAATTGAGTTCACGGCTGGTCAAAGGCAAACAGGCTGACAAATTTCGGGATTATGCGGACTTCGCTGAACCGCTCGAGAAAATGCCGTCCCACCGCGCTCTCGCAATGTTGCGCGGAGAGAAAGAAGGCGTACTGAAAGTCGGGGTCGGAATCCAGACACGCAAGGCTGATACGCCGCGTCAGGCAATCGCTCGAATCTGTCAGGAATTTGGCATTAACGCATCGGGTAGCATCGGTGATCGCTGGATGCGGGAAACCGCCGAAAAGGCTTGGTCGACCAAGCTTGCCAAATCCGGTGCCTCTGACTCGCTGGCCCGTTTGAAGGAGCGTGCCGAGGCAGAAGCGATCCAAGTATTCTCCAACAATCTCAAGGATTTGCTTCTCGCCGCGCCGGCCGGAAAGAAAACGGTCATGGGCATTGATCCCGGCATCCGAACCGGGTGCAAGATTGCCGTAGTCGATGCGACTGGCAAATTGCTCGATACCGCCACCATTTATCCTCATGCGCCGCGCAATGATCGCGCGGGCGCACTGACCATCATAACGCGACTTGCCGCCAAGCACGGCGTGGATCTTGTCGGCGTTGGCAATGGCACAGCCGGCCGGGAAACGGACGCTCTGGTTGCTGAGTTGGGTAAGGCAGCACCGGAGCTGAAACCGGCCAGCATCATGGTGTCGGAAGCCGGCGCCTCCGTCTATTCGGCCTCACAGCTAGCTGCTGACGAGTTTCCGAATCTGGATGTCAGCTTGCGTGGGGCAATTTCCATTGCACGGCGCCTTCAGGACCCGCTGGCCGAACTGGTCAAAATCGAACCGAAAGCGATTGGCGTCGGCCAGTACCAGCATGATGTCGATCAGGCTGCACTCGCCCGCTCGCTCGACGCGGTTGTGGAAGACTGCGTGAATGCGGTTGGCGTCGACGTCAACACAGCCTCCGCTCCCCTCCTCACGCATGTCTCCGGACTTAACACGACGCTGGCCAGCAACATCGTCGCTTTCCGCGACGAGAATGGACCGTTCTTGACACGCAAACAGTTGAAGAAAGTCCCGCGCATGGGCGCAAAGAGTTTCGAGCAATCGGCTGGATTCCTGCGCATCGTTGGAGGCAAAGACCCGCTGGATGGATCCGCCGTACACCCGGAGTCCTACCCAATTGTCGAACGCATCGCCAAGGCAACGAAACAATCAGTGAAGTCCCTGATCGGCAACAAGGCAGTCCTGTCACAACTCAACCCAGCTGACTTCGCTGATGCGACATTTGGCGTTCCTACAATCCGGGACATTATCGCCGAACTGGAAAAGCCAGGCCGCGATCCAAGACCTGACTTCCAGACCGCGAGCTTCCAGGAAGGCGTCAACGAAATCGGCGACCTCAATCCCGGCATGAATCTGGAAGGCGTCGTGACAAACGTCACCGCCTTTGGCGCCTTTGTAGATATTGGCGTTCATCAGGACGGCCTCGTTCACATATCTCAACTGGCAGACCGCTTCGTGGAGTCACCGCGCGACGTGGTCAAAGCTGGCGACATTGTGCGCGTTCGCGTGCTGGAAGTGGATATAGACCAAAAGCGGATCAGCCTGAGCATGAAGTCGTCCGCCGACTCGCAAGCGGGCACGCGTCCCAAACCGGCGCCCAAGGCGCCACCTCGGAAAACTCCCGAGCCGGCAGCTAAAGAGACCACGAGCAGCCCATTCGACGTGCTGAAATCTCTCAAGCGCTAGCCCACTTGCATAACGTATTCGAAAGTTACCCCTCCACTCCAATTCGCAACATGTCAGCCCCAATCCCTCATTGACTGGCAGGGTTGCCGCCAGATGGCCGGCATATGAGTGAACATCTGCCTCCAGGCAGATAGGCCGACACCCCGAATTGGCAGGTGACGATCTAAAAGACTCATTTTGCGAATAATTTTCATTTGCAAAGCAGATCACCACGCGCTATCCCGACCCCACATTGCGACTGAGTTGCATTAACGCATTATCTGGAGGGGTCCATGAACCACATCGTAAACCGTAAAACCGCCCTGTTCGGGGCCACAGCGATCGTATCGATCATTATGCTTCAGGCACCAGCCTCCGCTCAGGAAGACGCGAACACTGACAGTGAGGAGTTCCTCGGCACGCTGACGCTCGGCGAGAGTAAAAGGGAAGTCCAGACCGACACCGCCACACCAGTCACGGTCGTCGATCAGGAAGAAATAGAAGACCGCCAAGCTGGCACTGTTGCGGAATTGATTGACTCCGTTCCTGGCGTCTCCCTCGTAAACGGCTCCACCCCGATCGGATCCGGGATCAATATTCGTGGCTTTGGCGCCAACGGCACTTACGGAACTGACCAGAAAGTAGCAATTCAGGTCGATGGCGCGAGCGTGGGCTCGGAAGAACTCTATCGTATTGGCACCCAGCTTTATACCGATCCGTATCTCTACAAGAGCGTCGAAGTGATCCGCGGGACTGTCGGAAGCTTTGAGTACGGATCTGGTATTATCGGTGGGGTTGTGCGCCTTGAGACGATCGATGCGTCAGACCTCACGGGCGGCGAAACGGGGCTCGCCTTCCGTCAAACCCTCGGCGGCGCAACCAATATGGACGGATTCAACTCCTCCAGCACGCTCGCAGTCCAACCCACGGAAAACCTTGAGCTCCTTGCGAACTATTCCTGGCGCGAGCAACACAATCAGGAAGATGGTAATGACAATGTCATTGAGAACAGCGAATTTGAACTGCCCTCCTATCTGCTGAAGGCCCGCTATACGGTCGGGGACCACAGCATGCGCGCCAGCTATACCAATTCTGAGACAACCGAACGGGACAAACCATACGACTCCTTCGGTACGACCGGCGGCGCATTTGGAAATGTGGATCGTGACACCAAGTCCGAAACGATATCGCTTGCCTACAATTTCAATCCTATCACGAATGATTTGGTGAACCTTGATGCGGTGTATTCCTACGCCAATCAGGAAATTGATCAGGAATGTATTGTCGGCAGTGGCCCGTTCGGATGCTTCGCCACGGTCGATGCCGACCATCGCTACGAGACAACGAAGTTCACCGTGAAGAACACAGCCTATATTGAAACAGGCGCTCTGGTGCATGATTTGCGCACGGGCATCGAGTTCATCCAGAAAGAACGTCTTGATGCAAATTCGGCCCCAGGCGGTGAAGACAATCGCATCGCCCTGTTCGTAGTCGACCAGATCGACTTTCTGGATGGATGGACATTCGCACCAGCCCTTCGGTTTGAAAGCTCAGAAGTCGAGGGGACCCTCGATGATGGCAGCGCTGCGAGCTATGACAATGACGCGCTCATGGGCGGGGCATCGCTCCGTTATCAGTTTGACAATGGCGTTGCCCTCTTCGGAAGCTATGCTTACACGGAAAGCCTCCCCATTCTCGATGACCTCGAGAACGAGGTCTATATGAGCCAGCCAGAGATCGGGAAGACTTATGAGTTCGGCGCATCCTACGACCTTATCGGTGTCCTTGGACAGGATGATACGCTTTCCATGAAGGCCAATTATTATCACACGGATCAGGAAGATAACACGTCTTACTCAGGTGTGGACTCGATCGAAATCCAGGGGCTGGAGCTTGAAGGATCGTACGCCCGCCGCGACGGCTACTATGCTGACCTCAACGCCAATATCGTTGATGCAGAACAGACCCGCACAGACAGCACCGTCGCGGATTGGACGAATGCTCCAGCCAACACGCTGCGCCTCACGCTCGGCAAGCGCTTATCGAGATTGGCCGATCTGTCCAGCGAGTTCGTGCTGGCAGATGAAGCAGACCGCAATGGCACGACGACCCCGGGCTTTGCCACTGTCAATTTGCGCGCAACGATCACTCCGCAGGAAGGTGTCCTGAAGGACACATCCTTCCGCTTCGGGTTTGAAAACCTGTTCGATCATAATTACACGCCGCTCCTTTCTACGCGTCCGGCGGCTGGGCGGAACATCAAGTTCACGGTGTCGAAAGCCTTTTAGACAGTACCCCACCGATGCGAGCACCATGCGCGGCTGCCAACAGCTGCATGGTGCTCGTAACAATTCTCCAAACATTCCCGCAGCGAACTGAGTTTCAAAGCGAAATCTGATTGGAAACGCGCATGCTCACGATGTTTCAAAACTTATATGATGTCGGCGGTCCCATCCTTACCATCCTTCTGCTTGCATCCATTTTCACGCTCGCCCTGACAGGCTTCAAATACTGGCAATTTCGGTCGGATCAGATCGGACGCCTGAAGCCGCTCAAATCGGCCATCCGCTCTCTGGACGCTGGCGATGAGCAAGGTGCATCGGATCAGCTCCGCGCATCGAAACATTGGCTGGCGAACATTCTTCTGTCCGCTTTGCCGCTACGCGGGCGAGAAGGCCTTGTTGCCCGACTTGAAGCCGAAGCCGACCTCGCGTTGCAACCCTATGAAGGTGGCTTTCGCGTCCTTGATACGATTGCTCAATTGGCCCCCCTGCTAGGGCTTCTCGGAACGGTGCTGGGGATGATTGAGGCGTTCCAGGCCCTGCAATCTGCGGGATCACAGGTAGATCCGGCAGCCCTTGCTGGCGGTATCTGGGTCGCCCTGCTGACCACCGCCGCAGGCCTCTCCGTCGCCATGCCTACATCCATTGCGCTGTCCTGGTTTGAAGCTCAGACTGACCGCGAACGCGCTTTCGCCGAGCATGCATTCACAGTCCTCGTTACACCGGAAACGCGCGCGACGTCAGCCAGAGAAATAGTTGCTGCTGGATATGGCACTTAAGCGCACCCGCCCACGCCGTCGCGCGTCGATCACGTCCCTTATCGACGTGATCTTTCTGCTGCTGCTTTTCTTTATGCTGGCTTCTAGTTTCTCAAAGTTTTCCGAGGTCGAGATAGCCTCAACCACTGCAGCCGCCGGTAAGACCTCCGACAACCCCATCCTTATACTAACCGTTGGGACTGATACCCTTCTGCTGGACGGAAAGGCGGTCCCGCTGAGTCATCTCGCTTACAGGCTCGAAATACATGAAAATGATGAAAGCGTACCGACAGTGGCGGTGAAGTTAACAGACGATGTTACCACGCAAACACTGATTGATGTCCTCGCTGAACTGAAACGTACGCCCTGGATTGAGGTGCTCGTGGTGGAGCCGACATGAAGCGTAGCAAACTGCAAACCCGCCGCGATCCCGTGATCTCACTGATCAACATCGTATTCCTGATCCTGATCTTCTTCATGATTGCAGGAACGCTCGCCTCCCCACCTGATCCATCTGTAAGATTTGTTCAGACCCAAGATCTCGAATGCTGCGTCCCTCCAGACGCGGTGTCGATCGACAAGACCGGTCAACTACGCCGGGGAGGCACTCCGGTCAGCCTGGAGAGTGTTCTCGACAGCCCGGCGGCAGATACGTCTTCCCTACGCCTTCTTCCCGATCGCGAACTGCCAGCGGTGCAACTCCTCAAGCTGGTGAAAGAGCTTCGAGCGAGCGGTAGGACCAACATCATTGTCGTGACGGAGGACACCACAGGATGACGAAAGCGAATGTGGTCAAATTCTCGATTGCGCTGTCAGCAGCGGCAGCGGCCCACTTGAGTGTGTTGGCGTATACAGTCCCTCACGCTCCGCCGACATTGGTGGCAGGAAACAGCTTCGGCGTGCAGTTTGGAACAATGGCCTCGTCGACAAATGCCTTCCAGCACGAAGCCCCGCCATCGGACGAACCTGAACCAAGCCCAGCACAATCAGAACAGCCGCCCGCCACCCGCTCCTCACCGTCACCTCAATCACCGGAGGCAGCCCCCAAAGTCGAGAAGACAGCTCCGGACGAGCCCAAATCCGAAACTCTCGTTGCAGACGCTGACCCGCTTTTGCCTGAAGAAAACACTAACGAGCCGGCCGTTGTAGACCGTCAAGTCAAGCCGGCAGCTCAGACAGCGCCAACCACGGCAGTTTCCTCTGCGACCTCAGCGGCACCCCAGACAGAACCCGCCGAGTACAAGCCAGCTGGCAACAACTCACACCGAAAAGCCAAAACGTCTGTCAATGCGAATAGTCCAGCTACCAAGGAATCTGGCGGCGACTCTGCTGCAAGCGCAAAGTCCCCAGCAGCAGGAAATTCGGAGCATTCGAACTATTCGGGAGAGGTGATGAGACACTTGTCCCAACTGCGTAGACCGCGCGCTTCCGGTCCCGGATCCGCTCATATTCGATTCACGGTTTCCCCTCGTGGTACGATCAAACACATTGAAGTCTCCCAAAGCTCTGGCTCATCCAGGTTTGATCGTCAGGCCTTGATCTTTGTGAAGAAAGCATCGCCATTTCCCGCTCCGCCAACTGGCATCAGCCACAGCTTTACTGTCGAGATTGAGGGGTCTTGAGGATATTCCGAGGGAACAACTTGAAAATCAGTACGTCGAGCCAAACCGAACCGAAACGTGTCCAAGCTCATTCCCAGGCTCAATCTCGTGATTGAACGCATCAGCAGAAAGGGTGAAAGTAACGCTCTCATGCTGATGCTCGCCATGTTCGCGAGCAGCTTCAAGATGCAAGATGTACTCGCCTGGACCAACTGTGTGGCCATCATCTGTCCGGCCATCCCATACAAGTTTGTATTGTCCGGGGCGCCGGGTTGGACCTGAGATCGCATCGACAAGGCTCCCGGCCTTTCGGCCAAATCGTCGGTGCCAGTAATAGTTCTCCTCCATCCAGCGCGCTTGTTGACCGGCAAGCATGAGAATCCGCACCAAATTTCTGTCTTTGTCTGCAATCCATACCGCCACATAGGGGCGCTCATAGTCTGCAATATCTTGATCGGGAATCTCGAACTCAATGGAAAATTCATAGCCCGTCGGCCAGCTTGCCTCTATCTCGCTGGTCGCCTTCCCCTCAGGCTTCAAGCCACCCCAACCTGAAGTCTGATGATGTCTTTCATCCTCCGTCACGATCTCCGCTTCTACGCCCGGCAGACTCTCCACGAGATTCAATCCTCTCTTGAGGTCCATCACCAGGAGTGCCGTTGCAAGTGCGTCTGCGGTGATGGCATCTGACGCATAGACCGTCGCCGTGAGAGCGTGAAAGACTGGCCAGCCATCTGCGGGGGATATGACATGGCTATAGGGCTGCCCCCCAACCATACGATCACGAGGTCCCGAACCGCTTGTTGCGACTGCCCCTTCATTTATCTGCACACGGCCTTCTAACGCTGATCCGCCTTCTCCAAGCTCAGAGCCGCGGGTGATCGCGACGGCCCATTGTCCGTCTTGAGGGCCTGCGCCCCAGGTCCGTATGTCACCCCCAATGTTCATCAACAGTCCTGAGACCTTTGGGGACGCGGCAATGGCCGCCTCGACGGCCGTGTCCAGAATATACCCCTTTGCCAAAGAATCGGTAGCGAAAATCACCTCATCCGGTCGGTTGACGGTTCCCTTCCCTGCATCAATTTCAACACTGGCGCGCCGTATCTCTCCAGCAGTTATTCGCATGGCGGGACGGTTTGGCAACTTGTTCTCACGTTCGGCGACGGCCCATGTATCGATCAAGCTGCCAATACGACAGCTCAGCGCATTCGACGTTTGCATCCGATAGGCTTCACAGCGCTCCAGTACACGAACCATGTCGTCAGTCACTGTCGTGTCGCTGGAGCGATTTAGACGCGATATCTCGCTGGAGTTGTCATATGTGCTGAATACGCCGCGCAAACGTTCGATCTCCTTGAGAATCGCCTCCTCTGCCTTGTTGGCATCTATCTCTGAGGGGGCATTCACAACAATATCCAGGGAGGTTCCGAGAACATGATCATGATGTCGTTTGAACATATCCGCCGTCGCGACACCGGGTAACATGGTCACCAGAACGGATGTCAAAGCCATGCCTGACAAGGTCTTTCGCATCGAAATCTCCGTGGGTTGAGCGTGCAGACGCGCTGACTGCACTTAAAAGGCGCTGAGCACGACGCCCGCAGCAAAAACCAAAAATCTCTACTTGCAACTAAATCGCATTCTCAGTACATGCAAGTGATAATTATTCTCAATAACGTGACTGAGGGGTCTTTATGACAATTTTGAAATTTGGTGCAGCCGGAATCTTATCGGCTACCACGCTTTGCGCAGCCGCTTACGCTCATACATCTTTTATGTATCCCAATGCATTCGTCACGACGGAAGGCGATCACGTCACTGTGCAGGCATCCTTTAGTGAGGACCCCTTCGTGCCAGAGATCGCCGTTCTTTCGGAGGACTATCATGTCATTCTTCCGGATGGCTCGCGGGAAGACTTCAAGACCCTAACCCAGTTGCGCCAGGTGGTTGTTCTTGAAAGTGATCTGGACACCGAGGGAACCTATCGATTTACCACCGGTGTCCGCTTGGGTCGAAAAAGCAAGAAGGCCCTTGTTGATGGTGAATGGCAGGCGGTTTTCGGACCCGATGCGGAAGTTCCTCAAAATGCAACCGAGGTCATCACCAGTCAGACCGAAACGGTTGCTGACGTCTATGTGACGAAAGGAGCTTCCACGTGGGAGGCGGTCAACTTGCCAATCGGCCGCTTGCTCATCACGCCCGTCACCCACCCAAACGAGATTTATCTAGGAGAGGGATTTGAATTCAAGCTCCTCTTCGATGGCCAGCCGCTTGCCGGCCAATCTGTGGAAATCAAACGGCAGGGCGGAACTTATGAAACGCCGAAATACGAACGCCATGTAGAGGCAGATGACTCCGGAATCGTGAGCCTGTCTTTCGACAAGCCAGGCAAATACCTCCTCATGACCCGTCACGCAGTTGACGCGCCAGAAGGCGCAGAGACTGATGAACGCAGCTACACAACCTCCCTGACTTTCGAAGTTGCTCGGTAAAAAACCTTCCACCAGAACGGAAACCCAAACATGAAATCCATTTACCCGGTCTTGTTGACCCTGGCGCTCGCGCCTCTCACCGCGTGTGCCACCCATGACACCAAAGCGTCGGCTGAAGCCGAGACTGCAAGCGCGGCCGCAGTCACGCCTGAGTCCGAAACTCCACGTCGCTCAGCTGACGGACATAGCAAGGATGCATTCTTCCAAAAGTATGACCTCGATGGAGATGGGCAAGTCACCGAAGCCGAATTCATGTCAGAGCGCGCGAACGGCTATCTCAGACGCGATGCCAACGGAGACGGAAATGTCCAGTCTGAAGAATATGTTTCCGAGTATGAAACCCGCTTGCTCGAGCAACTTGAGGCACAGCGCAAACGCCAAATCGACCAGGCAGATTTCCGGTTTACCGTGCTTGACACAGACGAAGATGGAAATCTCTCGCTCGACGAATTCCACGCCTCCGGCAAGCGCATGTTCTCGACCCTCGACACGAACAAGGACGGATCGGTCGACGATCTGGACAACAAAGATAATTACTAGTCCAGACAGTGCTGAACAAAAACAACCAACCCTCTTGCTGGAATCCAATGGAAGGAGGCGCCTGCCCCCTTCCATTGGATGGCATCCTGACGATTTCCTATTTCGAGACCCGCAATCGCTTGAATTCGCCATCGTCTGAATCGTAACCGGGTCGATCCGCCGTCGAAATTGACGCAAATCCACACCGAGGAATGTATTGCGACCAACTTCTGCACACTCGGTACCCGCCAGACGCAAACATCCCGCGAGCTTGAAGTCCTAGAATAAAAACATACCGAAGACATTTACATGCATGCTGACCCGATGGGAGCGCTTCCCGGACGACGAGATAGCATTCAAATCTGTCCAGGATGGCTCCCTAGAAGGTAAAGGTAAGTTGTGCGTATCCGAACAGTGTCTCGTCCCCATCTGGACCACCCGGTACGTCTTTGGCAAACTCGCCATACATCAGGGCGGAGGCACCGAGTTCCAGGCGGAGACTGTCCGGCAGCACCCAGTAGCGTGCCCGCCCGTCCAGCGTGTGTCCGATGAAATCGCCGGATTGGCCGGACGGATCCCGCAGCTTGGCAATGACCCAGCTGTCAGTCTTCGACGCCAGATGCGCCGCATGATAGTAGAAACGGGCGTCCCATCGGGCACCCGGTTTCACTTCCACCCGAAAGCCCGGCGCATTCAGATTGGCGGGAGTCAGAGGCCCGTGAATGCTGGTATTGTTGAGATCGGTCCGCCGGGACCCGAACAGGCGCTCATGCTGGTCGTAATTGAGGTCAAACGGGTCTTCGTCGCCGCTGGCATGATAATATTCCAACGCAAAGCGCGGCTGCCATGGCGTATCGAATGTGTACCCGACCGCGGCAAACAGCATGGAGGCCTCCACCTCAAGGCTTTGCGTGTCCATTGGATCGTTTGAGGCGTAGCGGCTGCCGCGTCTCAGGGCGCCTTCTAGGTCAATGTCCCACTGTCCGGAAACAGGCTTCCGGTACAGACGAAAGCCCGGCGCGAAATAGGACCTGTCAGGCGTCGGGAAGTCGCCGGAATCCCGCTCTTCCAGTCCGTAGGCGAACACTTCGCCCCAGAGGCCTGGCGCCAAAGCCGGCAAGATATCCGCGCGGCGATAATGCACGCCCCAGATGCGCCGCTCCCACTGTTCCTCATCCCCTGACAGTTCATTGTCATCCAGCGCAGGCCGCGCATCCGGATAGCGCGCGGTCGGCACGACATAGACCAGATGGAGTTCGTCCCCGCGCTCAGCCGTGGAGACGAAATGCGCGCCGGTATAGCTCTTGATGACATTGGCAAAATCAACGCGCTCGATCTGGCGTTTCGAGCCGATGGAGACCGTTTGCCGCCCAAGGGTCAGCTTGCTGGACGACCCCTCTCCGAAGACGCCCGGCAACTCGTCGATGCGGGTATAGAGCTGGAGAAGGTCCAGCGGATTGGCGATGCTGCTGGAGAGCGGCGTGCCGGCATCGGCCAGATAGGTCCGGCTGTCCTGTATCTCGACCCCGAAAGAGATCGGCCCGGTGTCTGCTTCAGCCAGCAATAGGCTGCGGAACAGGAGCAATTGGTCGCCGCCCTCACCGCCGGCCCGAAACTGCCCCTGCAGCGTCTCGTAGCGGACGCGGGTCTCACCCTTGAGCGTCAGCCAGGCCGGAGTGTCTACGGCATCCCTGAGCCGAAAAGCCTCCTCCGCCTCGGCGACAGAGCATATGTGCGCCATCAGCGCGAAGGCCCACAAAATTCGTCGCATATTCTCTCCCGCTTCGCGCCCGAGTCACGTTGCGGTTCTAAAACATTATTTGACCGAGAATTGAAGTGTTCCACTGGTCTCAGCTGGAAGAATTGTCTGGCAAATCCCGCTTTCAAACGCGCCGAACGGGCATGTCAGGCCTTCCTCCATCAGTTTCAAGGTGACCGGCGAGGCCCCGGTCTGATAGGTGCAGGCGGCGGTTGAGACATCGCGCACAAACAACATGTCCGTACTGGTTGACCCTCGCCCCTTCACGCTAGCATTCGCCTCACCCCGTCCGGTGACCGCGACACAGTCGATATCCCAGTTTCCAGAGCCGCTTGCGCGCAGCTCCAGGTCACCGGTTGTGGCAGAAGTTTCGGCCGGTGCCTGGACCGGGTCCGGCGCGCCCGCGCAGGCCGCCAGTCCTATACCGGTCAAAGCGATTATAGCGTACGTCCTCAGTCCAGTTCGCATATCATCCTCCCGTGCGACTCTGGAAAGACCTTAGCGTGATACAGACTTTATTTCAATATTCTGCCGAATATTGATTTAACAATTTATTTTCGATTTCCTGGCGAGCGGATCACACACTTCTGGATGACCGTGACAGCAATTGTCGACCAGCACCGAGAGCAACTGGTTCACGCCGTCAATCCTGGCCGTATAGATCATCCGGCGCCCGTCACGCACGACGCTGACCAGCCCGGAATTAACCAATATGTTGAGATGTCCCGACAGCTTGTTAGGCGCGACGTCCAGATGTTCGGCAATGGCGCCTGCCTGCAAACCTTCCGGCCCCGCCTCCATCAGGGCCCGGAACGTCAGCAGCCGGGTCTCCTGCCCAAGCGCGGAGAGCTGTTTCAGCGTGTCGGTCAGATCAGTCATACGGGCGATTCTACCGAGTTTGGGCCGCGTGTACAGAGCGGCGTGAAATGGACTCTCAGGACAACAGGCCGAGAATAACCGTCACTCAGGGCAAAGTCACTATTCCCACTCGATCGTGCCGGGCGGCTTGCTGGTCACGTCATAGACGACGCGGTTGACGCCTTTTACCTCATTGATGATGCGGGTCGCGACACGGCCGAGGAAGTCGTGCTCGTACGGATAATAGTCCGCCGTCATACCATCAGTGGAGGTTACCGCGCGCAGGGCCAGCACGGCCTCATAGGTGCGTTCGTCCCCCATCACGCCGACCGTGTTGACCGGCAGCAAAACGCTGAAGGCCTGCCAGATTTCGTCGTACAGTCCCGCCTTGCGGATCTCGTCGATATAGATCGCGTCCGCCTTGCGCAGCGTGTCGGCCTTCTCGCGCGTGATCTCGCCGGGAATGCGGATCGCGAGACCCGGTCCGGGGAATGGGTGCCGCCCGATAAAGCTCTCCGGCAAGCCCAACTCACGGCCCAGCGCGCGCACTTCATCCTTGAACAACTCACGCAGCGGCTCGACCAGTTTCATGTTCATGCGTTCCGGAAGGCCGCCAACATTGTGGTGGCTCTTGATCGTCACGCTCGGCCCGCCAATGGCCGAAACGCTTTCGATCACGTCCGGATAGAGCGTGCCCTGCGCGAGGAAATCCGCGCCACCGATCTTCTTGGCTTCCTCGTCGAACACGTCGATGAACAGGCCGCCAATGATCTTGCGCTTGCGTTCGGGGTCCGAGACGCCTTCCAGCTTGCCGAGGAACAGGTCCGATGCGTCCACATGGACAAGCGGGATATTGTAATGCTCGCGGAACAAGGTCACCACCTGCTCGCTCTCGCCCTGCCGCATCAATCCGTGGTCAACATACACACAGGTCAGCTGGTCACCGATGGCTTCATGGATCAGCACGGCCGCAACCGAGGAATCCACCCCGCCCGACAGGCCACAGATCACCCGGCCCTTGCCGACCTGCTCACGGATCTTCTCGATGGCTTCGGCCCGGTAGGCTGCCATTGTCCAGTCGCCCTTCAGGCCCGCGACGCCATGCGTGAAATTGCGCAGCAATTCACGCCCATGCACCGTGTGCACGACTTCCGGATGGAATTGCGTGCCGTAGAATTTGCGTTCGGGGTCTGAAATGATCGCATAGGGCGCGCCCGGCGATTTCGCGATTACGCCAAAGCCCGGCGCCATCTCGGCAACATGGTCGCCATGGCTCATCCAGACTTGTTCGCTGTCACCCGAATGGAACAGGTCTGACAGGATCGGGTCGTCCACGACCTTCTCGATGAAAGCCCGGCCGAATTCACGGCTCGTGCCGCTTTCTACCTTGCCGCCCAGTTGCTGCATCATGACCTGCTGGCCGTAACAGATGCCAAGCACCGGCACGCCGAGTTCAAAAATCGCATCATCGGCGCGCGGGCTGTCGTCCCATGTCACGCTGGAAGGTCCGCCCGACAGGATCACGGCCTGCGGATCATACTCACCGAGAAACGCCGCATCGACCTTGTTGAAAGGATGGATTTCACAATAGACGCCGCTCTCGCGCAGGCGTCGTGCGATCAGTTGCGTCACCTGGCTGCCGAAATCGACGATGAGGGCGCGTTCGTGTCTCTGCTCAGTCATGGCGCCCGATAGCCGAGCTTGAGGGATTCGTCCACAGGCTACGGGCGGTTCCCGCGTCACTATTGACGCTGCGACCGAAACTGGACGACGATCAGGTCATGACTGACACGACTTCACTCAGCCAGTTGAAACAGGCTGCCCTCGACCGGGCCCGCGCCGGAGACTGGAACGGAGCCGCCGACACGCTGCACACCGTGCTGGCACAATCCCCGAACGATCTTGGCAGCCTGCTCTTGCTCGGCGATGTCAGCCATTCGGGCGGCAATATCCAGGCCGCCAGTGACGGGTATCGCGCCGCACTCGCCCTCGCCGGCCAGATGCCGAACCTTCCCGCTACGGTTCAGGCCGGCCTGCGGCGCGCCCAGACCCGGCTCGCCGATTATGCCTCGGACTATGCCGCCCGGCTGGACGGTCTGATCCCGCCTACCGAGCGCTCGGCCCGGTTCAACCAGTCCCTCGACATCCTGCTTGGACGCCAGCCCGTCTATCTCCAGGAACCACGCCGCTATTATTTCCCCGGCCTGCCCCAGATCCAGTTCTACGACACGGCTCAGTTCGACTGGGTGCAGGATATGGAAGACAGAACCCCTGACATACAGGCCGAACTCCGCACCGTCCTCGCCGAGGACCAGGCGAGCTTCCGTCCCTATATCGAGCGCGGCGCAGGCCATCTTGGCGGACAGGACCATCACCTGCTCGACAATACAGACTGGAGCGCCTTCTATCTCTGGAAAGACGGGCAGAAGATCGAAGCCAACTGCGCCCGTTGCCCGATCACCACGGCCGCGCTGGAACGCGTCCCGCTTGATTTCGCAGACGGCAAGTGCCCATCCGTCCTGTTTTCGGTCCTGAAGCCCGGCGCGCACATCCCGCCGCACAATGGCATGGTGAACACGCGCCTGATCTGCCACCTGCCGCTGATCGTGCCCGGCCCGGCCTGGCTACGCGTCGGCAGTGAGACGCATCACTGGCAAGAAGGGCGCATGGTCATCTTCGACGACACGATCGAGCATGAAGCAAAGAACGAAGCGGACGAGACCCGCATCGTGCTCCTGTTCGATGTCTGGCGGCCCGAACTGAGCGAACAGGAACGGCGCGAAGTTGCCACCCTGCTGGGGGCCATCGACAGTTTCAGCGAGAGCTGACCTAGGCCCGCCGCAAGACCGCAAAGAAGAAGCCATCCGTGCCGGCCCGGCGCGGCGTCAGGCGCACGCTGCCGGTGGGGCCGCGATATTTGCGCACGAGCGCTGCGCCCTCTTCAGTCAGCAGACCGGAAGCAATGGCAGACTCTGCCGCGTCTTCCTCGGAAAACTCGGAATGCGCCGCCAGGAACTTCGCCACACGGTCTTCGTCTTCTTCCATCAGAAAGGAACAGGTCGCATAGAGCAGACGTCCGCCCGGCTTCACATAGGCACTCGCGGCGGCGAGGATTTCGTCCTGCTCGCCCATACGCTTTTCCAGCTGGCGTTCTTTCAGCCGCCACTTGGCGTCCGGACGCCGACGCCATGTGCCGGTCCCCGTGCAGGGCGCATCCACGAAAACGAGGTCCATCTGATCGGATAGGTCTTCCAGCTGAGTCGGCTCGCTCGGATGCACCAGTTGCACATTGTGCGCGCCGGAACGTTTGAGGCGCGGGATCAGCGCCGACAGACGCCGCCCGTCAATGTCATAGGCAAATATCTGGCCTTTGCCCTGCATCTGCGCGGCCATGGCCAGCGTCTTGCCGCCACCCCCTGCGCAATAATCCATGACTTGCTCGCCCGGCTGGGCATTCGCCGCTGCAGACGCGATCTGGCTGCCCGCATCCTGCACTTCGACCCAGCCCTTGGAATAGGCCGGAATGCTCTCCAGAGAGGCTTCGCGCTCGCTCGGGTCGCGGGCGGGAATGTTGAACGCGTTGAGCAATAGCGGCGATGCTTCGGCTTTCGCGCTGCGCAGCGGCTGGGACGCTTTCTCGGCATCCACTTTCAGCGTGTTGACGCGGAGGTCCACATCGGCGCGCACGGCCATTGCCTGTGCCTCGACAGCGGCTTCCTCGCCGAACACACGCGCCATCATGGGCGCCATCCATTCGGGATAGTCGCCTTGTACATGCGGCGGCGCGACCGGGTCCGGGGCCATGACGAGGCGCTCGCGCTCCTGCAGGGTCAGCTTGGCGGGCGCATGGTCTTCATCCATGGCCGAGTCGATTTCCTTGATATTCCAGCCCCAGGCATGTGCCAACGCGCCGAGGATCAGGCCGCGCGGACTGTCATCGCCCATCGCATGCGCAATCGAATTGCGCTTGCGCAGCGCGTCCAGCACGAGGCCGCTGACCCATGCCCGGTCTTTCGATCCGGCATAACGCGCGCGCTTGCCCCAGTCCCGCGCAGCCGATTTCACCGGCTGGTGCCGGGTCAGCACGTCGTTCAGCACGTCTATTGCCGCTGCGATGCGTCCGCCATTGCGCATGGGATTTGCCCCTCAAGTCTCTGCAAACCGCCCTGTTACCCCGCAAAATGGGCAAGGGAAACCGGCAATAGCTTAACCGGCGGTCTGAATCACATGCGCCGCCATGGCGCGGCCACTCTCGACCGCATCACTCGCGAGCCGTCCGAGCGCCCAATCTCCGCCGGCGATCAGCCGTCCATCGGCACTCGCGGCAAAAGGCATCCCGAGCGGCGTGCGCACGCGTGCATACCGCCAGCGATGGGCGGCCAGGTAGTCAGGTTCGCCAGGCAAATCCACCTGCTCCCGGACGGCTTCCAGCAACCGCGCCGCCGCGTCATCCTTTTCCAGTTCCAGATTCTCTGCGCTCCAATCCGGGCTCGCATGCACTGTCCAGCGCTCGAGGCCCGTCTGGCCCGGCTTCGCCAGCATGGGGATCGCTTTTGCAAGCCCGCCGCCGAGCGTGAGAACCTCCTGCTCCAGCCCGGTCGGGTCTACAAAGGCCATCAACAGCGTCCAGAGCGGCGACATGTCTGCTTTGGTGATCTGCGCTGACAGCGTGGCATCCGCCGCAGTGAGCGTTGCAGCCTGTATGGGCGGAGCCGTCACGATCACCCGGTCAAAGACACCCAGACCTACGCCCTGCTGGTCGCTCAGCCTCCAGGTGTTTTCCGCGCGGATCAGCGGCTGAACTTCCACTGATTTGCGAATATCCAGTCCGCCAGACATCGCTCGGGCGAGCGCGCTCATGCCGGGCAGCCCCGTCTGGCGCATCTCGACCGGTGCGCTGTGCCAAACCTCACCGCCGCCCGGCACGCTGGCTGGAACCCCAGGTGCACCATGGTCAATCGGCCCGATATCCGTGCGACGCGTCGCCAGACGACCGCCCAGTCCGCGGCTCTTCTCGAATATGACCGGTGTCATACCCGTCTCCGTCAGTGCCCGTCCGGCGGCGAGCCCGGCCAATCCTGCTCCGATGATTGCGATCCTGTCCGTCATGCCGATTCCCTGTATCAATTACAGTTCAAGCTAGGGCGCGGTCTGGCCAAGTCCCGTAAATAGTGGCTGGATAGCGTGGCTGGAGAGGTAAATTGATGCTCAAACTGGACCTGCCACCGCAGGTGACGACTGCAAGCCCGGCTGACTGGCGACAGATCGGCGACATCACGGCTGAAGCATTTTCCGAAGATCCCATCAATCGCTGGATATTCGGCACCGACGCCGCCATCCGGGCGACCTTCCGACAGCTGGCGCGAGACATGTATCTTCCTGAGGGTATCTGCCACCAGATTGGCGATGATGCCGCCACGATGTGGGCCCTCTCCGAAACGCGGCATGGCCTGACATCACTCCAGACCTTCCGGCTGGTCCTTTCACTTCTCAGCAAAGGATCAAAAGGGACTGTGAAACGGGCGCTGAAGGCCGGCGAGATCATGCAGCAATATCATCCGACCGAACGCCACCTCTACCTCTTCACCATCGGCACACGGAAGGCTGCGCGTGGCAAAGGCCTCGGCAAGACGATATTGCGCCCCATGCTGGACGCTGCCGACCGCGCGGGCCTGCCCTGCTATCTGGAAAACTCGAACCCCGCCAATTCCGGCTTCTATATGAGCCACGGCTTCGAACGCATGAAACTGTTCGAGGTCGGAGAAGGCTCACCGCAGATGGAAGCTATGTGGCGGGACCCATTGGTTCAATGAGGGTCTCATCCTGAGCGAAGTCGAAGGACGAGGCCCGACTCGCATCAAGCTCACCCAATCGGCCTACCCCCTGCTTAGCGAATAATTCGGGCTTTCCCGCGTCATCTGCACGTCATGCACATGGCTCTCCTGCAGCCCCGCGCCGGTAATCTGGACGAATTCGGCCTTCTCGTGCAGCTCGTCGATCGTCTTGGCGCCGACATAGCCCATCGCCGCGCGCAGGCCGCCCACCATCTGGTGGATGATCGGACCGAGCGGACCCTTGAACGGCACCTGGCCCTCAATGCCTTCCGGCACCAGCTTCTCCTGCGCCGCGTCCTTTTGGAAATAACGGTCGGCCGAGCCGCGCGCCATTGCGCCGAGGCTGCCCATGCCGCGATAGGCCTTGTACGAACGACCCTGGTAGAGGAACACTTCGCCGGGCGCTTCCTCGGTGCCAGCGAACATCGAGCCCATCATCGCGGTCGAGGCCCCGGCGGCGAGCGCCTTGGCAAAGTCGCCCGAGAATTTGATGCCGCCATCGGCAATCACCGGCACGCCGCTCGCCTGCGCCGCATTCGCGCACGCCTCGATGGCCGTCAATTGCGGCACGCCAACCCCGGCCACAATCCGCGTCGTACAGATCGAGCCCGGCCCGATGCCGACCTTCACCGCATCCGCGCCCGCATCGATCAGCGCCTTGGTCGCTTCGGCGGTCGCCACGTTCCCGGCAATGATCTGAACGGAATTGGATATCTTCTTCGCCCGCTCAACCGCCTGCGCGACAGAGATCGAATGGCCATGCGCGGTGTCAATGATGACACAATCCACGCCCGCCGCGATCAGAGCTTCGGTGCGCTCGAACCCGGCATCGCCCACGGTCGAGGCCGCCGCGACGCGCAAGCGACCGGCGGCGTCCTTGGCGGCGTTCGGGTTCACGGCCGCCTTGTCCATGTCTTTCACGGTCAGCAGGCCGACGCAGCGATTATCGTCATCCACGATGACCAGACGCTCGATCCGATGCTTGTGCAACAGGCGCCGGGCTTCGTCGTTCGGCGTGTCCATTTTCACGGTCACGACCTCTTTCGTCATCAGGTTTGCCACCGATTCCGAGACGTCATCGGCAAAGCGCGTATCACGATTGGTGATAATGCCGACGACCTTGCCGCTCTTGTCCACGACCGGCACGCCGGAAAAGCCCGTGCGCTGTTTCAACTCGACCAGATCACCAAGGCTCGCACTCGGCGAGATCGTGACGGGATTCATCACCACGCCGCTCTCATATTTCTTCACCATGGCCACTTCACCGGCCTGCTGTTCGATTGAGAGATTGCGGTGGATCACGCCGATACCGCCGGACTGCGCCATGGCAATCGCCAGGCGTGCCTCGGTCACCGTGTCCATCGCCGCCGAGATCAGCGGAATGTTCAGCGGAATGGCTTTGGTCAGGAAGGTGGAGACGTTGACGTCAGCGGGCATGACCTCGCTGGCCCCGGGCTGGAGCAGCACGTCGTCGAAGGTAATGGCTTGCCGGATTTTCATGTGGGGAGCTCCCTTTTTGGCCCAATAAGGGAGTCGCGAGCCTTTGTGAAGTCCCCTCCTGAAAATCCCTGCAATGTGCGAGCTTTTCGCAGAATATGGCCTCAGCTTCGACCGAGGTTTCCTGTCATCTTTCGATCCAGCCAATGTGACCCTGCCGGAATTTCTTCATCCGGTCCGCGATGTCGCGCTGGCCTTGCCGCGCATTCTGCCAACAGGTCGCGTCCGCGCCCATCTCCAATCCCTGCCCGCCTGTCTTGCCGTGCCGATCTGGCAGATCGGA
>NZ_DGMZ01000003.1:101025-236542 GCF_002388685.1 Hyphomonas sp. UBA4505
GAAAAGCCACCGGCCAGCCGCCCCTGTTGCCCCATTCCAGCTACACGCTGGAAAATTGGGGCCGGTTCGACCCTACGGGCCCGATTGATCTTTCCAATGTATATTCAATCCAGCATTTCGACGGCGGCCGCGACGAAGCGCAGGCGCACCTTCTTCCGGTGTAATCTAGTCTACGCAGAGCGCCGGTGTCGCGCGTCCATTTTCGACGGTGGCATAGCATCCGAAGGGGCTGTCAGTCGCTTGGCACTTGCCCGTAACAGGCTTGCCGGCTTCTGGCATGTCGTCGCCGAGGCTGAGACGGCACTGGCCAATGCAATCGGCATTATCCGCACACGCCTTTCCGGCGTCTTCGAAGGGCTGAATGCACTGTTCCCACCCCCGCATGCCGTCACGCGCGACGCGACCGCCTGCGGATTCACATGCGGCACGTTCGGCCCCTGTGGCCTTTTCTCCCGCGAACTGGATCTTTTCATAAGGGTCCGCCCCCGACCCATACACGCCGTCGCTGGAATAGACATCCTGCAGATAGGCACAGCCCGACACTACTGCACCTGCGAGTATGATGGAAATTATCCTGATCATTGGCCCGGAAACCTTTCAAATCTGGCGATATCGTCTGGAACATGATGGAAGCTTTGCGCATCCGCAATCTGCATGGCCATTTGGGCCGCACCGAACACGGATGGATCATCAAGTGTGCCGACTTTCAGGATCACCGCCTGCGGCAGTGAGGGGGATCGCGTTGCGATATGCGTTCCGCAATCGGAGCAAAATTCGCGTAGCGCTCCACGTTCCAGATCTGCCCGGCGATATCCTTTTGGCGTGCCGAGCGTGTAACGGAACTCCGCAGTTGGCATCGCCATGATCGTATTGGCCTGCCCACCCGTGAAGTATTGGCATTCCCGGCAATGGCAACTTGCCTTCATGATCGCATCGCCTCCCGCCTCATACCGGATCGCGCCGCAATAACATCCACCTTTGATGGCCATTAACTTTCTCCCTGACTCGCAGACGGATAGTGGAGCGGACACAAATCTAAAGCAATACAAGGTTTTTTCGGAACAATTACTCTGGTCTTGCATAGTACTTGCAAGAGAACCCACAAAACGCAGAAGCAACCTATTAACTTATGGCAAGCGCCCACCCTCCTCTTCGCCGCATCGTCGGCCTGTCACCGATTTCGGTTGACGACGCGATTGATCGGGCCCTGGTTCAAGCGCGCGATCTCTTTGGGGAACCAGACTGGTTCGAAGTCTCGACCGCCCGTGGCTTCATCAGCAAGGGACAAGTCACCCATTACGAAGTGTCGGTCGAATTGGGCTATGAATCCAAGCCCAAAAAATCCGAAAACGACGCCTATCTGAATTCCGTTCTCTCCAGACGCTCCAACCGCCGCGTACGGAATACAATCGATTGGCGGCTCTGATAGCGCCCTTGAATTAACCCTTGAATCCCTTTGCCACCACGAAAATTTCGGGACTTCCGGCCCGGCTTGATGGCGGTTTGATGTGGCGCACCGTCTTGAAATGCGCCTTCAACGTGTCCAGCACATCCTTCGTCGCGCCACCCTGAAACACTTTCGAACAGAATGTGCCGCCCGGCGCGAGATGTTCAATGGCGAACGCGACCGCCATCTCGACCAAAGCGACGGTGCGCAAATGGTCCGTCTGCTTGTGCCCGGTCGTGTTCGCCGCCATGTCGGACAGGACAAGGTCAACCGGTCCACTCAGCCCTTCCAGCAAGGCCGCAACATCTTCCGGCTCATTCACATCGCCTTCAATGATATGCGCGCCTTCAATCGGCTCCACCGGCAAGAGGTCAATGCCCGCCACTTCCAGCGCGCCCTTCTTCAGCGCGACCTGCATCCACCCGCCGGGCGCACAGCCCAGGTCAACAACGCGCTGACCCTTGCGCAGCAGGTCCAGCTTTTCATTTATCTCAAGCAGTTTGTAGGCCGCGCGGGCCCGATAGCCCTCTTCCTTGGCCTTGCGCACATAGGGATCCTGCAGCTGGCGTTCGATCCAGCGTTTGGAACTTTCATTTTTCGCACGATGCGCCGTGACCTTGCGCTCGGTCATCTGGCGACCGGACGTGTTCTTGCTTTCCTTGCCGGGGCCTTTCCAGCGGCGCTTTCCATCATCCGTCATTGCCGGCCTCCGTTGCCGAATGGGTTTGAGGCGTGTTGCCGCCTTCGCGCCGTTTACGCCCGCCTCTGCGACGACGCCGCGCGGGCTTCTGGCCATACATCATGCTGAGCAGCAGGCCTTCCCTCAGGCCACGGTCGCCAACCCGCAAACGCCCCGCCGGATAGGCCCGCCAAAGCGCATCCAGAATAGCACAGCCAGCCAGCATCAGTCCTGCGCGCTCTTCACCAATCGTCGGCAGGGCCGCCCGCCCGTCCGGTCCGGCTTCGCGCAGCATGTTCAGCACTTTTTCGCCCGAGGTCCGGCTCATCCACGTCCCGTCCACCTTGTCACGGCGATAGCGGTCGAGTTTCAGATGTACGCCCGCCAGGCAGGTCACTGTGCCGGACGTACCGATCAGGTGCGCCCCTCTCAAACCCATTGCAGAACGGATCGCCTGTGTGCCTTGCCAGGCTTCAATAACTTCTCCGGCATGATCCAGCATTGCCTGATAGGCTTCTGCGTCCGGCAGATGAGCAAAGGCTTCGGTGAGGGTCACGACGCCCAGCGGCAGGCTGGTCCAGTTCTGGATAGGGGCACGCTGGATCAGGCCGTTCAGGCCATTGGCCCGCGCCAGTTCGGCATTCAGCCACGACAATTCCGTCGACCCGCCGCCAATATCCACCACCAGTACCGACGGCGCATCATCGCCAATCAGGTCATGACACCCGATACTGGCAAGGCGCGCTTCTTCCTTCGCGCCAATGATCTTGAAGGTCAGGCCGGTCTCGTCGTGCACCCTCTGGATGAAATCCGGACCATTCTCTGCCTTTCGGCAAGCCTCGGTCGCGATGCAACGAACCTTGCCGACTCCATGCGTCTTGAGCTTCCCGCGGATCGCATTCAGCGCATCCATCGCGCGCTCTATCGAAGCTTCGGACAGCCGACCGGTTTCGTGCAATCCCTCACCCAAACGGGCAATTTGGGAGTGCGAATCAACCACACGGAAAGTTTTTCCGTGTGGAGTGGCCACCAGAAGGCGGCAATTATTGGTTCCAAGGTCCACGGCCGCATAGAGGTCCGAGGCCCTGGCTGGGCGCGGTCGGCCGCGTTTTCCGCGCCGTACCGCTGATTTTTTTTCAGCCATAGTGTGGCCCAAGTTTTTCAGTTGATGCATGGTGTATCACAGGAGTGGGAAATGACCAGACGCGCATCGCTCTTGGGAAAGCTGCTAGGCAGCGTGGGAATCGGTCGCCGTAAGGTTGCCGACGACGCGCTGCTGCTCGACAAACCCCTCGACCGTGACCAGCGCTATAACGACATCACCCCCCTGCTCGCAAAGTTCCAGATCGGCCAGGTTGTGCGCCACCGCCACTTCCCGTTTCGCGGCATCATTTTCGATGTCGACCCCGTCTTCGCCAACACCGATGAATGGTATGAATCCATTCCTGAAGAAGTGCGTCCCTCAAAAGACCAGCCCTTCTATCATTTGTTCGCCGAGAACGAGCGCACACATTACGTCGCCTATGTCTCGGAACAGAACCTGGTGATTGACGATTCCGACACACCGCTCAGCCATCCGGACATCCAGGAATGGTTCAACGAAACCGGACGCGGGCGCTATGAGCTCAAAAAGGGCGTCGCCAACTGACGCGCTAGTTCGGCAGCCCTTCAGGAGCTTCACCCGTCAGGCAGGCGATCACCGCGTCCCAGTGCGCCAATGCCTCGACGTCACCCTGCGCGGCCACTTCCGCTGCACGCAGCGTGTCAATCACTTCTGCGTCTTCGCCATATTGTTTGAGCAATTGGGCGGCTGTTTGCGCAGCCGGGCTCATTCTGTCTTGGACTGCGCCCGAGCAATCGCCGCCGTGGTCGACTGTCCATCCACCAACGGCACGATATGAACCGTTCCGCCTCGTGCCTGCACTGTGTCAGCGCCAACGATCGTATCGATGGAATAATCCCCGCCCTTGACCAGCAAGTCCGGCTGCAACGCCTCGATCAGCGCGCCGGGTGTGTCTTCCTCGAAAACAACCACCGCATCCACGGCCATCAGGCCCGACAGGACCCGCGCGCGGGAGTCAGCGTCATTGACCGGTCGCGTCGGTCCTTTCAGGCGCGATACGGACGCATCCGAGTTCAGGCCAACCACCAGACGGCCACAGCGCGACTTGGCCTCTTCCAAAACCCGCAAATGCCCCGGATGAAGGATGTCGAAACAGCCATTCGTGAAGCCGACGGTCAGCCCGGAATCCCGCCAGGAAGCGACCTGTGCCCTGGCTGCGTCGAGGGTCAGATAGCTGACGCCACCATTGCGCAGCCCCATCTGCAACGCCGTGATCATCTCATCCGCAGAGACCGTAGCCGTGCCCGCCTTGCCGACGGCAATCCCGGACGCCGTGATCGCCAGGCTGACCGCATCCGCCACCGAGCCGCCGCCTGCCAGGCCCAGCGCCAGCGCCGCAATGCTTGTATCGCCCGCGCCAGACACGTCATACACTTCGCGCGCCTGCCCGCTCAGATGCACGGCCGGCTCGCCCTCGATGGCATAGGACATGCCCTTTGCGGCCCGCGTCACGACAATGGATTTCGCCATCAGCAAGGTCTGCGCAGCCGTCAGGGCCTCACCGACATCCTGATCCGTTTCCACCCTCAGCCCCATGGCTGCGGCCAACTCGCTGGCATTCGGCTTGAGCAAGTCCACCGCGCCATAGCGCGTGAAATCGCGGCCTTTCGGATCGGCAATCACCGGAATGCCATATTGGTCTCCAGCCGCCAGCGCGGCTGCAATGACTCCATCCGTCACCGCGCCCTTGGCATAATCGGACAGGATGATCACGCTTGCTTCATTCGCCTCGTCGGCAATGGAGGCAATCAGCTCGGCTTCCGGGCTCGGCCCGATGGGGCTGGTATCTTCCGCGTCCACGCGCAGCAATTGCTGTCCCCCGGCGACAAAGCGCGTCTTCAGCGTGGTTGACCGGTCGCGCATGGCGATCAAATCGGCATCGACGCCCTCAATGTCTCCCAGCAGCGCGGCCAGTTCCCGGCCTTCGCCATCATCCCCGACAACCCCGATAAGCGAGACCGACAAGCCGAGCGAAGCAAGGTTTCGTGCCACATTGCCCGCACCGCCCGGCATCGCCGCTTCGCGGGTGCGCCGCATGATCGGCACAGGCGCTTCGGGGGATATGCGGGTGACACCGCCATAGATAAACCGGTCCAGCATGACATCGCCAACACAGACAACACGCTTGCCCGCAGCGGCGTGGATGAGACCCGGAAGATGTGTGCCTGACATTTCGGTTACACTCCGCTGGGGCGTATGATTCTTTTGAACATCGAAAGGGTATACCGCCCCAATTGCAGGCGCGGAAGACCAAGGCTCAGCCCCGCATGATCCATTCCGCGAACTCGCGCGTAGAGGCTTTGTAAACTGTTCAACCCTGCCCGGAGGTCTTGTGTCACAATCTGCGCCTGCCATCGTCTGGTTCCGCGAAGACCTGCGCCTTTCCGACAATCCGGCCCTGCATGCCGCCGTCTCGTCCGGCAGGCCCCTCGTCTTGCTCTACATACTGGACGAGCAGACCAAAGGCCTGCGGCCCCTCGGCGGCGCCTCGAAATGGTGGCTGGACAAATCCCTGCGCGCGCTTGCCGCTGATATCAAACAGGCGGGCGCCCAGCTGACCCTTCGCTCCGGGCAATCCGCCGATGTGCTCGACACCGTCATCGAAGAGACCGGCGCAGAGACCATTTTCTGGAATCGCCGCTATGACCAGCCCGAACGCGATCTGGATGCCGCAATCAAGGAAGACCTGGCCCAGCGGGGCCTGGATGTCTCCAGCTACAATGCGCGGCTGCTGAACGAGCCGTGGCAGGTCGAGACCAATGCGGGTGGTTACTACAAGGTGTTCACTCCTTACTGGCGCGCGGCCCGCAACAACTTCGTCGCGCGCGACACGTATGGCCGCCACAAGAAGCTGAGCGGCCCCAAGCCCGAAAGCGAATCCCTCGATGATTGGGGCCTCCACCCGTCAAGCCCCGACTGGTCCACAGGCTTTGACGACTGGACCCCCGGCGAGGACGGCGCAATTGCCCGCCTGACCGACTTCCTTGATGGGCCAATCAATGGCTACAAGGAAGATCGCAACCGCCCGGACCTCGACATGTCCACGTCCGGTCTCTCCCCACATCTCCGTTTCGGCGAGATCGGACCACTGCAGATATGGCGCGCTGTCCATGCTGGTATGGAAGCCGGCACGATCCCGGAAAAGGATGGTCACACCTTCCTGTCAGAAATTGGCTGGCGGGAATTTTCCCATACACTCCTGTTTTACAATCCGGTGCTCGCCTCCGAAAACTATAATGACTCATTCGAGTTCATGCCGTGGCGAAAAGACAAGAATGCCTTTGACGCCTGGACCAAGGGCCAGACCGGCTATCCGATGGTTGACGCAGGAATGCGCCAGCTCTGGCAGACAGGCTGGATGCACAACCGGGTACGGATGATTGTCGCCTCCTTCCTGACCAAGCATCTCCTCCTGCCCTGGCAGGACGGCGAAGCATGGTTCTGGGACACGCTGGTCGATGCTGACCCGGCCAACAATGCCGCCAGTTGGCAATGGACTGCAGGCTCCGGTGCCGATGCGGCGCCCTATTTCCGGGTCTTCAACCCGATCAGCCAGGGCAGCAAGTTCGACGAGACCGGCGCCTATGTGCGGCGCTTCTGCCCGGAACTGAAGGACCTGCCAGACAAGTACCTGTACGCCCCGTGGGAAGCCAACGAAGAGATACTGAACAAGGCCGGCATCCAGCTCGGCAAGACCTATCCGAAACCCATAGTCGACCATTCCGGCGCTCGCCAGCGCGCACTCGACGCATATGATACATTGAAAGAAAAGCGAGACGCCGCATGAAACGCATCGCCATTATTGGATCTGGAATATCCGGCCTCGGCGCTGCATGGGCGCTGCGCAATTCCGCACACGTAACACTTTACGAACAATCAGGCCGGGCCGGGGGGCACGCATGCACGCATGCGTTCGACTATGATGGCCACGAAACGAAGGTCGATCTCGGCTTCATCGTTTATAATGCACTCAACTATCCGAACCTGATCGGCTTCTTCGATGCACTTGGTGTCGAAACACAAGCGTCCGACATGAGCTTTGCGGTCTCTGATCCGAAAGGCTGGGAGTGGGCGTCCACACTGAAAGGCATCTTTGCCCAGCGTCGCAATCTCCTGAGCCCGAAATTCCATCGCTTCTGGCGCACCATCCTCCGCTTCAACGACATTGCGCGCGCCGAACTCGCCGATGGCACGATTACGGATACCACTCTGGGCGCATGGCTCGACCGCCATGAGTTCGATACAGATTTCCGCACGAACTATATTCTGCCCATGGGGGCCGCCATCTGGTCCACCTGCGAAGACAAGATGCTCGACTACCCCGCCATGAGCTTCTTCCAGTTCTTCGACAATCACCGCCTCATGCACAAGGAACGCCCGAAATGGCGTACCGTCACCGGTGGCAGTGAAAACTATGTCCGCACTGTTGCGGACGCGCTCGGCGACCGGGTTCGCCTCAACTCGGGCGTCGAGCGCATTTTTCCCTTTGGTGACCATATCGCGGTTGTGACGACCGATGGCCGTCGCGAAATATTCGATGATGTCATTCTCGCCACCCATTCCGACCAGGCCCTGCGCCTGACCGAGGAACATTTCGACGATCAGGCCTTCCTGCTCCGCTCGGTTCGCTATCGGCCAAACCGTATCTATCTCCACCGCGACCCGGCGCTGATGCCATCGCGCAAGGCCGCCTGGGCCAGCTGGAACGTGCTGAAACAGGAAAGCGGCGACATCTGCCTCACCTATTGGATGAACCGGCTGCAGGGCCTGCCCGATGAGCGCCCACTCTTCATCACACTGAACCCCGACACGCCCCCTCGCGACGAGCTGACCTTTCTCGAATATGATTTCGACCATCCGCAGTTCGATGCCGCCGCCGAAGCAGCCGTGCGCAGCCTGAAGCGTATTCAGGGTCAGAACGGTCTCTGGATCGCCGGCGCATGGATGGGCCGCGGCTTTCATGAGGACGGCCTGAAATCCGGCCTCTCAGCCGCCCTTTCCCTTGGCGGATCCGTGCCGTGGACGGCCGAAGGTGTGGACATTGTACAGCCAGCACGCAAACTTCGCCCTGTGGAATTCGCTGCCGAGGTGTCTGTTTGACCAATGCGCATCCCCAGCCCGCACTGAGCCTCTGGAAAGGCCAGACTATCCATGTGCGCTACCAGCCATTCGAGCGACGCTTTGCGTATGACCTCGTCCTGATTGATCTCGACATCGACCGGTTGGACGAGGCCGCGGCCAGCTCAGCCCTGTTCAGCGTCAACGCGCCCGGCCTGTTCGCCTTCCGCACCGAAGACCACGGCGCCAAGCAGAAAGGCGCGCCGCTACGTCCCTGGGCCGAATCCGAACTTGCCAAGGCAGGCATTACACTGGACGGCGGCGCCATCCGCCTCGTCACCTTCCCGCGCCACCTGTTCTACAAATTTGCACCCCTCTCGCTCTGGTATGGCTACGGCCCGGACGGCGACCTGCGCGGGATCATCTATGAAGTGAACAACACATTCGGCGAGACCCATCGTTACGTCGCCGCCGTCAATCCGGGCCGCAACGCGCACAGTGCGCCAAAGTCTTTCCACGTATCCCCCTTCTTCGACGTCACCGGAACCTACCGCTTCACCCTGCGTTCGCCGGAAGACAAATTGGGAGTGGTCGTGGAAAGCCTGAGACATGAAAAGCGCCTTCATATGGCAAACATCACCGCCCGGCGGATGCCTGCCACCAGCGCAAACTTGCTGAAACTCGCAGTCACCAATCCGCTCTCCACGCTCGGCGTGACCCTCGGAATCCACTGGCAGGCCCTCAAAGTGTGGATACGCGGCGCCGCCTATCGCCCAAAGCCCGCCCCTCCGGAAACCGGCACAACAATTGCGTTATCCCAACAAATACGTAATGCTGATAAGCGGAAGGATGCCGCATGACCGAGGTCATCAAAGCCAGCACCCAGACCATTCGGAACCTGAAAGACGTTCCGACAAGCTTTCGTCTGGCCGCCTTCGCGCTGCTCAATACCCAGAAGGGCAGCGTGTCCTTTGTCTTGCCCGGCGAACGCGTGCTCGAATATAGGCATGACGATACCGGCCCTCATGCCACCATCATTGTCCACGATTATAACTTCGTGAAACGCGCCATGGCTGGCGGCGATGTCGGCTTTGCCGAGGCTTACATGGATGGCGAATGGTCAACGCCTGACCTGACCGAAGTGCTGCGCTTCTTCTCTGCCAATTTCGACAATATCGGCAAGCTTGCCGTGGGCGGCGCAGTGGTGCGCTGGGTCAACATGGTCCGCCACATCTTCAACCGCAATTCCCGGGAGGGCGCGAAGAAGAACATCATGGCCCATTATGATCTGGGCAATGACTTCTACAGTCTCTGGCTGGACCCTTCGATGACCTATTCCTCAGCCATCTTCGACAGCCCGAACATGAGCCTCGAACAGGGCCAACAGAACAAGTACCGGAACATCTGTGACCGGATCAGTGCCGGGCCCTCGTCGGAAATCCTGGAAATCGGCTGCGGCTGGGGCGGCTTTGCCGAATATGCCGCCAAGCAACGCGGCTCGAAAGTCACCTGCCTGACCATCTCGCCATCCCAGCGTGATTTCGCCATGCAGCGGATGCAGAAACAGGGCCTCAGTGAACGTGTAGAGATCCGCCTCGAAGACTATCGCGACCATCAGGGCCAATATGATGGCGTCGCCTCCATCGAGATGTTCGAAGCGGTCGGGGAATCCTACTGGCCGAGCTATTTCGCGAAAATCTTCGAAAGTCTGAAACAGGGCGGCCGCGCCGCGCTCCAGATCATCACCATCGATGACGAACTGTTCCCGCGCTACCGCAAGCGCGTCGACTTCATCCAGCGCCACATATTTCCGGGCGGCATGCTGCCCAGCGAGACCGCTCTGAAGGAACAGTTCCACACGGCGGGCCTGCGCCATGATGGCGTCACCTATTTCGGTCAGGACTATGCCCGCACCTGCCGCGAATGGGCGCGCGATTTCAATGCCAACTGGGACACGATCGCCAAGCTGGACTTCGATGAGCCCTTCCGCCGGATGTGGAATTTCTACCTGTCCTATTGCGATGCCGGCTTCACCGATGGCCGCATCAATGTCGGCCAGTTCCAGGTGTCCAAGCCTTAGAACCACATCCGCCTTTCGGCGCATGCCGATGATAAGGGCTCGGTAGTCCCGCAAGCCCCGCGGAATTCTCCAATAAAATCAAAGACCGTTGAAAGACCAATTCGACCGGCACCCCCACCCCGGATGCTCAGCTCATGTCCGAACTGCGCTATTCACCTCAACAGGAAATCCGCTCCGCCGTCTGGCTGATGCTGAATGTCATCAGCCTCGGCGTGATCCAGTTGCGCGAGCGGCTCGGCCTGACGCCGCATACGCCGCTCCTGCCGCGTCACGCGATTTCGCGCCTGTCGCGCTTCCTGGCCCAGGCCGAACCGGCGCTGCGCCGCTGTCTCTATCTCTGCGCGGCCGAACTGGGTGCGTTGCCTGTATTCCCTCGAGAGACAGCCAGTTCAGGTCCAGCGCGCCCGCGAGAAACCACGCAACACATCGCCCGCGCATCCCAGCCAGCTTTCCGTCTGTTCGAGACCCGCGCTCATCGCCCGGATGCAAAGCCGCCTAGGCCGACATTCAAGACAGGCCCACGCATCCGCTTTCTTGATGCGGACGACGTCCCAGATATCCATGAATACGATAAACTCCCGAGCGACATCCTGCCCGCCAAACGCCTCGTCCGCCGGCTGATGGCCCTCGACCATGCGATGGATCATCGCGATCTCTATATCGAAAAAATCCGCCGCTGCCTTGGCGAAGCCAGACAACTGATCGCCAAAACCGGCAAGCGCCTCTTCCGGCACGGGCCCCTGACGCGCCTGCAATGCGAGACAGCCCAACTGATCGAGGCTGAAACGCACGCCGTGCAACCCCACTTCAATTCATCCTGAGGCGGATTGTTTTTGGAGACACGCACCCGGCCGGAATCTTCCACGCCGGATAAAAGTGCTGGTCGCCGCCTTCGCGTCACACCCGATGAGCGCAGCTCATCTGGGTGCCCATCTCGGAACCGGGCCGCTAGTGCATGCGGCAAAACCAGAGATGGGCCCTCAGACCGCTTCGCGGTCGAAGGTGACGGATCTTGACGGAAGGATCCTAAACCAGTCGGCTCTGCTTGACCGCCGCGCCGATGAAGCTTGCAAACAGCGGGTGCGGCTCGAACGGACGGGACTTCAGCTCTGGGTGATACTGCACGCCGATGAACCAGGGGTGCTCCGGAAGCTCGAAAATCTCCGGCAGCTTGCCGTCTGGCGACAGGCCGGAGAACAGCCCGCCGGCCTTTTCCAGCGCCTTGATGTAACCGGCATTCACCTCATAGCGGTGACGGTGGCGTTCGGAGATATCGAGCGTGCCATAGATTTCGGCGACCTTGCTGCCCGGCGTCAGGCGGGCCGGATACGCGCCGAGGCGCATCGTGCCGCCCTTGTCGGTATTGGCGTCGCGCTGGACCTTTTCGTTGCCCTTGGTCCACTCTTCCATCAGGCCAACCAGCGGCGCAGACGTGTCCGGGTCATTCTCGGTCGTGTTCGCGTCCTCGATACCGGCCATGTTGCGGGCCGCCTCGATCACCGACATCTGCATGCCATAGCAAATACCGAAGCACGGCACGTTGCGCTCGCGGGCAAACCTTGCCGCGCGCATCTTGCCATGTGCGCCGCGCTCGCCAAAGCCGCCCGGCAGGATGATTCCATGCACGCCTTCCAGAATGTCCAGCGGCCGATGCTCATCATCGAATTCTTCGGAATTGATCAGGCGGATATCGACCTTCACCTTGTTGGCAAGGCCGCCATGCGTCAGCGCCTCGGCAACGGATTTGTAGGCGTCCGGCACATCGGTGTATTTTCCGACGAGGCCGATACAGACATTGCCGTCCGGATGATGCGTCGTGTGCGCAATCTCGCTCCAGCCGGACAGGTCCGGCTCCGGAGCGTCTTCGATGCGGAAATGCGACAGGACTTCCTTGTCGAGTCCCTCGGCATGATAAGCGCCCGGCACATCATAGATGTGGCCCACATCGCGCGCTTCGATCACGCTGGAGAGGCGCACATTACAGAAGCTGGCAATCTTGCCCTTCTCGGTCTCCGGAATCGGCCGGTCACACCGGCAGAGCAGCACGTCAGGCTGAATACCGATCGAGCGCAGCTCCTTCACCGAGTGCTGGGTCGGCTTGGTCTTCATCTCGCCCGCCGCCGGAATATAGGGCAGCAGTGTCAGATGGATGAAGCAGGCGCGCTCCGGCCCGAGTTCCTGGCCGAGCTGACGGATCGCCTCGAAAAATGGCAGGCCCTCAATATCGCCGACCGTGCCGCCGATTTCGCAGAGCACGAATTCCACATCCTCGCCCGGATCGGACAGGACGAAATCCTTGATCTCGTTTGTGACGTGCGGAATCACCTGGATTGTCGCGCCGAGATAATCCCCGCGCCGTTCCTTCTCGATGATACGGCTATAGATCCGCCCCGTCGTGATATTGTCGGACTGGCGTGCCGAGACGCCGGTGAAGCGCTCATAATGGCCAAGGTCCAGATCGGTCTCTGCGCCGTCATCGGTGACATAGACCTCGCCATGTTGGCGGGGGCTCATCGTGCCGGGGTCGACATTGAGATACGGATCGAGCTTGCGCAGACGGACCTTGTAGCCACGCGCCTGAAGCAACGCACCGAGTGCGGCGGAAGCGATACCCTTGCCAAGGGAGGACACCACGCCGCCTGTAATGAAAATATAGCGGATCATGGGATCACCCTGATGCCGTGATTCGGACAAATGGGACGCAGGGAAAACACCTGCGCGGCGCAATTACTGGGGATTACCTGTTTCCGGCTCGGTTTCCGGCACAGGATCAGCCTCGATATCGGCGGGTGGCATGTCTGCCGTAGGATCGATCAGGACACCCGGCTCAGCCGCTTCCGGCGCGGGCGTGGACAGGCCGTCCTGGCCCTCCAGCAGCGGCGCGGTTGGATCCAGCAGGTCGACCGGGCCGGTTGCGCCATCTTCGTCAGCGCCAAGTGCGCGCTCGACATTGGTGCGTGTGTCGGTGTTTCGGTTGGCCAGTGTGGTCAGCGCCAGGCTGGTCACGAAGAAGATACCGGCAAACATGATCGTGGAACGCACCAGGGCGCCGGCAGCGCCACGTCCGGACATGAGCGATCCCGCGCCGCCCCCGCCGCCGCCGCCAATACCGAGGCCGCCGCCTTCGGATTTCTGGATCAGGACCAGTCCCGTCACGATAAGACAGGCGAGGATGTGGACTACAAGGATGACGTTCTGCATGGCTGGTGCGTTTCCAGTAAAATTCAAGCGGCCCGCATATCCCCATTGGGGACAGACGCCAAGCCTTCGGGTTCAGTCTTTGATTACTTTGCTTGACCGTAAATGGCGAGGAAATCCGCCGCCTTCAAGCTTGCCCCCCCAATTAGACCGCCATTCACATCCTTGACCGCAAGGATTTCAGCCGCATTTCCCGGCTTCATGCTGCCGCCATAGAGCAGCGGAATGAGGTCTGCGGCCTCAGCACCGAATCGTTCTGTAAGGCGCGTGCGGATCGCGGTATGAACTTCATCAATCTGATCTGGCGTGGCAACTTCGCCCGTACCGATGGCCCAGATTGGCTCATATGCAATCACAATCTGTTCAGCCGTGGCCCCGTCCGGAATCGAGCCTGCGATCTGGCTGGCCACGAATTCCAGCGTCTCACCCGCCTTGCGCTGGTCGAGGCTTTCGCCAATGCAAATGATCGGCGTCAGACTCGCGCGCAGGGCGGCTGCGGCTTGTGCGGCCACGATTTCATTGCTCTCCGCATGGTCTGTCCGGCGCTCTGAATGGCCAACAATGACATGGGTTGCGCCCGCGTCTGCCAGCATTTCTGCCGACACATCACCAGTATGCGCGCCGCTTTCGGCCGCATGGCAGGTTTCGCCACCGACCCGCAGCGCTGAGCCGTGCGCGGCCTCTGCCGCAAGGGTCAGAAGGGTTGCCGGTACGCACAACAGCGCCTCGACCCCGGCCTTGCCTTGACCCACGCCTGCAGCCGCATCTCGGATTTCCCCAAGGCTGGACTTGAGGCCGTTCATCTTCCAATTCCCGGCGATAAGTGTTCTGGTCATAAGCTATCCCTATCTTGAAAGACCTAACGGGGTCGCCTAGCAAGCACTGGACCACCGCTCAACCTGCCAGAAAGACGCTGCCGATATGCTAGCCTTGATGAAAAGCCTGATGAATTCCTTCGTCGGGAAGATTATTGTCATGATCATCATTGCGGGGATGGCGTTCTGGGGTGTTGACCAGATGTTCGCTCAGCTGCGGGGCGGAATCGGCTCCAACATGGCCGCCGCGGGAAGCCGGGGCTTTGATGCCGTCACCTTCGATCGCCGCGTTGAGAGCGTCATCCGGAACATCAATGCGGACTCCGAAGAGCCCGTTACCAAGCCGGAATTGCTGGAACAGGGTGTCATCGACCAGGTCTTCCAGCTCGAAGCCGCCAAGCTCACCTTGCTCGGCTATGCCGACTCCATCGGCGTCCATCCCTCCACCGATGCCGTTGTGGAAGAACTGAAGAACATCGACGCCTTCAAGAACCCGCTGACCGGCGCGCTCGACCTCGATACATATCGCGATGTCCTCTATCGCAGCCGCATCACCCAGGCTGACTATGAACAGCAATTGTCTGACGATCTGACGATGAAAGCGCTGCGCGACGCAGCCGGCGCCGCGATCTTTCCGCCGAAAACGCTTTCCGGATTGCAAGCACGCTATATTGGCGAGGCCCGCAATGTCGGCTGGTTCATTCTCGACACCAGCAGCCTGCCTGAGCCTGACGCGCCCACCGAAGAAGACATTCGCGCCTATTATGATGAAAATCTCGAAGCGCTCAAACAGCCTGAGCGTCGGATGATTGATGTGCTGCGCATGTCTGCCGAAGACTTCCTGTCAGAGGTCACCGTGACTGATCAGGAAGTGGCCACCGTCTATGAAGCCAGCAAGTCGGAGCGGTACTCAGAGCCTGACACCCGCACCTATGTCGAGCTCATGTTCTCCAGCCGCGAAGCGGCCCGCACGGCCTTTGGCCTGCTCGCCGCAGGCGCAGACCCGGCAAGCGTAGAAGGCGTCGCCTCGCGCGAAACCCGGACCGGCCGCCGTGAAAGCGTGTCCGATCCTCTGCTCGCAGAAGCCATGTTCGGGGCCGGCAAGCAAAGCGGCGCCCTGTTCGGCCCGGCCGAGCGCGGCGACCAATGGCTCGTGGCGCGGCTCGTCTCGGTCCAGCCCGGCGCAGTCTTTCCCCTGGAACAGGTTGAAGGCGAGATCCGCGACCAACTCTCCCGCGAACGCGCAGCCGTCCTCCTGTTTGAGAAAATGGAAGCGCTGGATCGCGCAATTGGCGCTGGCTACCCGATCAGTCAGATCGCCGAGGAAGTCGGCGTGCCGCTCATCACATTCGCGCCCGTTGACCAGTCTGGCCGCACCCGTGAAGGCGTGGCACTCATGGGCTTGATCAGCGCCGGAGAAGCTTTCCAGCAGGCGTTCGAAATCCCGGTCGGTGAAAACAGCAACCGCATCGATATTGGCGAAGCCACCTATCTCACATCCCCCCGCAAAGTGCTTGAAAGCTACACGCCGGAATTTGAGGAATTGCGTGAGGATGTGCGCACCGGTCTTGTTCGCCAGCGTGAAGCCAACGGCGTACAGGCCGCGCTGGATGATCTGACCGACCGGATCAAGTCTGGCGAGAGCACACTGGAAGCTGAAGCGCGCGCTACCAACGAAGTGGTCGAGACACCCCTCGCACCGATCACGCGGCGCACGGCTGCCGATTCCGGCCTGCCAAATGCGGCAGTCACTTCCGTCTTCAGCGGCAAGGAAGGCGATGTCTTCACCTTCCCGAGCCGGACGGGTGATGCAGTGATGGTGATGCAGATCACCGACATCACACCACCGAGCGAGGCGGACATGTCGGAACTGGCCCCATTGGCCAATTCCAGCCTGCTGACCTCTCTGCAGACCGATCTTGATCAGGCGATGGAAGCCGAGATTGCGGCCACCATGAAGCTACGCACCAATCAGGGCACGCTCAGAGCCTACAAGGCCACTATCACGTCAGACCAATGAGCAATGCCAGACTGATTGTCCGTCGGCGAATCGGGGACATAGAAACCCCGGTTGCCGCCATGCTGAAGCTGGGCGCGGAAACGCCCGGCAGCTTCCTGTTCGAGTCGATTGCAGGTGGCGAACGCCTCGGGCGATATTCCTTCATCGGGCTTGAACCTGACCGCTGGTTTCGCATTCTCAATGGCAAAGCCGAGACGGCCAGCGATGCTGACTTCTCGGACGCCAAGACGCTTGATGCCGAGCCTGTTGCGGCCCTGAAAGCCTTTGCCCGCGATGCCCGCGCCAGCGCCGACGAAGACCTGCCACCTATGGCCTCAGGGGCCTTTGGCTATGTCGGCTATGACATGATCCAATATGTCGAGCCGGTGGAGATTACAAAGCCGGACATGCTGAACGTGCCGGAAGCCCTGCTGGTCATCCCGCGCGTGGTCATCGTGTTCGATCACATCTATCAGGAAATCCTGCTGATCGGCCGCGTCGAAGCCGACAACGAATCCGAGATCAACGCCCTGCTGGATGATGTCGAGGCACGGCTGGAACGCCTGCCCCAGATGCCACCCAAGGATCAGGCGCCCGCACCAGTGGAGCTTCAGTCCAATACGTCCAAGGCGCGCTATTTCGAGATTGTCGAAGCGTGCAAGGACTATATCCGCGCCGGGGACATCTTCCAGGTCGTACCGAGCCAACGTTTCTCCACACCCTTCCCGCGCCAATCGATCAGCTATTACCGCGCGCTTCGCCGCCTGAACCCGTCGGCCTTCATGTTCCACATGAATCTCGGCGCGGTCAGCCTGGTCGGCTCCAGCCCGGAAATTCTCGTTCGCGTCCGCGATGGCCGCGTCGCCATCCGCCCGATCGCCGGCACACGGCCGCGCAGCGGGGATGATGAGGAAGACGCCCGCCGCGCCGAGGGCTTGCTCAACGATCCGAAAGAGATCGCCGAGCACCTCATGTTGCTGGACCTTGGCCGCAACGATGTCGGCCGCGTCGCCGCCTATGGCAGCGTGACGGTCACCGAGCAGTTCATCGTCGAGCGCTACAGCCACGTCATGCACATCGTCAGCCATGTCGAAGGCGACCTGCGCGAGGGGCTCGACAGCGTGGATGCGCTCTTCGCAGGCTTCCCCGCGGGCACCGTCTCGGGCGCGCCGAAGATCCGTGCCATGCAGATCATCAACGAGATGGAAAGCCATCGCCGCGGCATCTATGGCGGCGCAGTCGGCTATTTCGGCTGGAATGGCGATCTCGACACCTGTATCGCGCTGCGCACCGCGGCGCTGAAGGATGGCCAATTGCACATCCAGGCTGGCGGCGGCGTCGTGCTCGATTCCGTGCCGCAATACGAATATGATGAAACCGTCCACAAGGCAGGCGCACTTCGCCGCGCTGCCGAACTGGCCGCCGCATATGAGCATGACCAATGAGCGCGCCAAAGAAGCAGATCCTCGTCATCGACAATTATGACAGCTTCACCTGGAATCTCGTCCACTACCTGGAAGAGCTGGGCGCGGAAACGCGCGTGGTCCGCAATGATGAAATGACGGTCGAGGAAGCCCTCGCCACCGGTGCGGACGGCGTGTTGCTGTCGCCCGGCCCCTGCTCTCCAAATGAAGCAGGGATCTGCGTGGCGCTCATCCAGAAGGCACCTGAAGACCTGCCGATCCTCGGCGTCTGCCTCGGCCATCAGTCCATCGGGCAAGCCTTTGGCGGCGAGGTCATCACCGCCAGGGAAATCCGGCATGGCAAGCTGTCAGAAATCCGCCAGACCGGCGGCGACCTTTTCGAAGGTTTGCCCGAAACCTATCAAGTGGTGCGATACCATTCACTCGCGGTGAAGCCTGAAGACCTGCCGGAAGTGCTGGTAGCTGACGCCTTTACCGAGGACGGCGAAGTCATGGCCCTGCACCACAAGACACGGCCGCTCTACGGCGTGCAATTCCACCCGGAAAGCATCCTGACCGAACACGGCCACGCGTTGCTCAAGAACTGGCTCGACAAGCTTTAGAAGCTGATTTCGAAATGCTCGCCAATGTCCGGCTTGTCGTCGGTGAGATTGGCTTTGGCAATTTCGTAGAAGAACTTCGCACCCCCTTTTGACGTCCAGACTTCACCGGCATCAAGCGACAGTTTCAGCAGTAGGACGTCAGGATCCTGTTTGCCGTCTTCGTACCAGCTGGCCGCGATGAAGCTCCAATATTCATCAAGCTTCTCCTTGTTGATTTCTGGCGTGAGGCGACCGGACAGGCTGGCATAAAGCCCTTCCTTGTCATTGCACAGAACATAGTGCGCGTTCGTTCCGTTGGCATGTTCGGCCATGAACGTACCCTTGGCGGTGATGAACCACAGCTCGCGCTTGTTCTCATCAACATAGTGGGACATGGGCACAGCCCGGCCATCGATCACGAGCATGCCTGTACGACAGTCTTCAAGACGGTCCCAGAAAGTTTCGGTGAGGTCCTTGTCGGCGAGTTGGGTCATGGGAGGGGAAGTTCCTTTCAGTGTTTCCCTCTCAACGCCTTTCCGGGCAGCCGGTTCCGGAAGACGGTTCGCGCCCCAATGAAAAAGGGGCCCGGTCAGGGCCCCTTCCCGATACGGATGATGACGCGTCTATTCAGGCTTGCGGAAGCGCAGCGTCATCCGGTCGGATTCGCCAATCTCGGCAAAAGCTGCACGCTCCGCAGAGCCTTCTTCCGACGTCCCAAAGCTCGGTGGCAGGCGCCACACGATGTCGCCTGGACCGGCATCGTCGGCGGGGTTCGCATTGACCTCACTCGACTCTTCCAGTTCGAACCCGGCAGCCTCGAAAGCTTCGACCACGAAGCTGGTCTTCAGATATCCTGCATTTCCATCGGCCCACTCATCCGGCGTGTCTTCCGACGCGCGATGCTGGACCACGCCGACGACGCCGCCTGGCTTCAGAATGCGATACGTCTCGGCAATGGTAGCTGAGAACGTGCCAAGCTCTGCTTCCGTCCGGTAGAGATTGTGCAATGCGCGAATGAACAATGCGGCGTCGGCCTTCTCGGCCTTGTCGTCCGGCAGGGTCGTCAGCTTGTAGTCATAGACTTTCGCGCCATTCTCGCCGGCCCAGCCTTCTGCGGTCTCGGTCCAGCCTTCAAGCTGGGCCAGGATACCCGCGACGCGTTCCTCGTCAGCGCCTGGAAGGATGCGGATCCACATCTCGTCCGGATAGTGCGCGCCGATCAGCTTGCCCTCAGGACCGAGATAAGGAAGCAGGATCTTGGAGTACCAGCCACGGCCCGGCAGGGCTTCGACGACCGTCATACCCGGCTCAATGCCGAAGAATTCCAGTGTCGCACCCGGATTGCGCGCCTCGTAGCGGGCCTGAACGTCTTCGGGCTGCGATGCGAGCGCCGCAGCAAGCGCGACAGACGAGGAAACATCCATCGCCTCATCAGCTGTCTCGGCCATCTCCGCCATCTCGGCTTCGGCAGACTGGTCAATTTCCACTGACCCTTCAGCTTCCATCACCCTTTCCACCTCGATCGTCTCTTCGGCGGTCAGGTTGTCTGACATATCGTCAGCCGGTGCGGTCTGACAGGCGGCCAGCAAGGCCATGCCAGCAACGCTCGCGAGCAACAAATTGGGTTTCATAATGTCCTCCTCAATCAGGTCAGTTTTCTCTTGAAGTTCCCCTGTTCGGCGAACCTAACCCAATCTTCCTGCAAATGCGATCACGTGTTCGTGTATCCTGCTTGAAGCCTTTGTGGCGGATGCAGTGAAACCTCGCCCTGCGGCGTCGTCAGACTTGATCTGACGCCCCCACACACCCTATGCAGGCGCGAACCAGACCCGGATGAACTTCCTATGCCATCAGACAGTCTCACCACCGCCCTGCTGGCCATTGCCCGCCGCCAGCCACTGGACATCGCTACGCTTGAGGGGGCTTTCGACAAGCTCTTGTCCGGCGAGGCGGCCCCCGAAGAGGTCGGTGCGTTCCTGATGGGCCTGACCGTGCGGGGAGAGACAGCCGACGAGCTCGCCGCCGGGGCGCGCATCATGCGCCAACATGCCCGCAAGGTGCATGTGGAAGGGCCTGTCCTCGATACATGCGGGACAGGCGGCCTGCCTTGGAAAAGCCTGAACACCTCCACCGCCAGCGCGATCGTGATCGCGGCGGCGGGCGGACGGGTCGCCAAGCATGGCAATCGCTCGGTGCCGCCCAAGACCGGCTCGGCCGACGTGCTCGAAGCGCTCGGCGTGAATCTCGACATGGACGAAGAAACCTTCCTCGAATGCCTGAATGGCTGCGGCGTCGCGTTCATGTTCGCGCGCAGCCATCACAGTGCCATGCGCCATGTCGCGCCGGTGCGCGCAAAACTCGGCATCCGCACCATCTTCAATCTGCTCGGCCCGCTCAGCAATCCGGCCGGTGCCGAATACCAGGTTCTGGGCGTATTCGCGCCCGAATGGGTGCGACCGATGGCCGAGACCCTGTCGCGTCTCGGCACCAAGCGCGCCTGGGTCGTGCACGGCCTGGACGGCATCGACGAGATCTCCATCGCCGGCACAACGAAAGTCTGTGAAGTGGCGGGCGACGATTTACACGAATTTGAGCTGACCCCTGCCGACGCCGGACTGGAAACGAGCCCGCTTTCGACCCTGGAGGGCGGAGGCGTGGAAGACAATGCGCTCGCCATCACCGAATTGCTGGAGGGCCAGGAAGGCCCGTTCCGCGATGTCGTGATGCTCAACGCAGCCGCCGGCCTGCATGTTTATGGCAAGGCCGACACGCTCAAACAGGGCGCCGCCATGGCCGCCGAGGCCATCGACAGCGGCAAGGCCCGGCAAACCTTGCGGGCTCTGGCTGCTCTCTCCAACGGGCAGGATCCGGAATGAGCACCGCCCTTGATCGGATCATCGCCTACAAGGTCGATGAAGTCGCCGCCGCCAAGCGCGAGACGCCGCTGGCAGCGCTGGAATCACGCCTGCCCGAGGCCAGCCCGCCGCGCGGCTTCGCTCAATCCATGTCCATGATTGCCGGTCTCGACGAGAACGCACTGATCTGCGAGCTGAAGCGCAAGAGCCCGTCCGCCGGGGACATCCTGCCGGGCGCGGACCCTATCCAGATTGCCCGCGAATATGAATCCGGTGGCGCGGCCTGCCTCTCTGTCCTGACGGATAGGCCGAGCTTTGGCGGCAGCCTGGAGGATTTCGTTCAAATTCGCTCCGCTGTGGGCCTGCCCATGCTGCGCAAGGATTTCATGATCGATCCCTATCAGGTGATCGAATCCCGCGTGCATGGCGCCGATTGCGTCCTGGTCATCATGGCCTGCCTCAGCAATGACCAAGCCCTCGAACTCACTGCGGCGGCGCTGGAGCTTGGCATGGATGTCCTGCTGGAAACTCATAACGAAGATGAGTTGGAGCGCGCACTCGACCTGCCGTCTCCGCTCATTGGCATCAACAATCGGGACTTGAAGCGCATGGTCACCGATCTGGCCACAACCGAGCGCCTCGCGCCGCTGGTCCCGGCTGAGAAGGTGCTGATTTCCGAAAGTGGCGTCTCATCGCCCGAACATATCAAAAGATTGCGCGAAACAGGCGCCCGGCGCTTTCTTATCGGGGAAAGCCTTATGAAAATGGGCATAAACCGCCACAAAAGCGTTACACAAATGAGGGTAGCTGGCACGAATTGACCCGAAGCATGAACACATGTAGAACATAAGTGAACATAGATTCGCCCGAAGGGAGTCACCCGTGCTGACTAGTAAACAAAAGGAATTGCTGCTCTTCATCAATGAGCGCATTCAGGAAACCGGCGTTTCGCCATCCTTTGACGAGATGAAGGATGCGCTGAACCTGGCGTCCAAATCCGGCATCCACCGTCTTATCACAGCGCTTGAAGAGCGCGGGTTCATCCGGCGCCTTGCGCATCGGGCCCGCGCCCTTGAAGTGCTGAAACTACCGGAATCGGTTTCGCCCGGGGCCCCTCGCGGCCGCAAGGAGTTCAAGCCGGCACTCGTATCCTCCGGTCAGCCCGCCCCGACTCAGAGCGCACATACCGTGCCGCTGATCGGCCGTATCGCCGCTGGTCTGCCGATTTCTGCGATCCAGCAGGACAATGGTCACGTCAATGCGCCGGATGGCCTGACCGATGGGGAAGAACACTTCGCCCTCGAAGTTCAGGGCGACTCGATGATCGACGCGGGTATCCTTGAAGGTGACATCGTGGTCTGCCGCCGCACGGATACAGCCAATACCGGCGACATCGTCGTCGCGCTGGTCGATGGGGAAGAAGCCACACTGAAGCGGCTTCGCCGCAAAGGCGCCTCCGTGGCGCTTGAAGCCGCCAACCCGGCGTTCGAAACACGCATTTTCGGGCCTGACCGGGTGCAGGTGCAGGGCCGCCTCGTCGCTCTGATCCGTCGCTACGACTAATCGGTTTCCACACCGCAAGGTTTCCAAGGCCGCGCTTTACAAGGCGCGGCCTTTTTTGATGGCGCACCTTTCGTGTTGAGAGTGATGGCACCTGTCCGGACCACGTCAGACCACAAGACAGGCTCAGCGCAACTGACGGATCGTTCGCCCGTATCCGTCAGGGCGTGTGGGACAAGTTCATACGCGGCATCGGCGCGAGGATGACAGGCTGTGGCATCGGCGTCGGGGCGCGGCAGCGCTATCCGGCCGATCTCGGCATCCAGAATGCACGGCCAGTCTGCACACAGGCCTGACGGCTCCAACGTGCTGAACCGCATCGGCGACAAACCATCGCCATCGATGTAGCGGATCTTGTGCACCTCGCCGCCAGCCAGCCGCACGAACACGTCGCCCGAAGCCGACCAATGCAGCGCCATGGCCGGGGCCGCGATCCAGAGCCAGGTTGCCGGCCCGCTGAGGGCCACCACAAACAGCCAGCGCCATATGCCCCTTGCAATCACAGCCAGTCCCAACGCCGCACTGAACAGGACGAGTGAGACACCCGGCATCTGCTTGCCGGGAGACAGCCCGCCTGGTGCCTGTTCGGTACACGTCTGGGCGATCCAGAGAATGGCCTCCAGCGAATAGCCAAAGACACGCAAGCCCAGATCTCCGTATCCAAATGGTGTGAGGATCAGCGCGGCCGCAGCGGCGGGCGCGCTCACGAACGTGATCACCGGCATGGCTGCGAGATTGGCCAGCAGGCCGAGCCCCGCGAGCCGGTCAAAATGGTAGAGTGCATACGGGGCCGTTGCCGTGCCGGCGACGAGAGACGTGACCGCGAGCGAGGCCCAGCTATAGCTGAAGCTGCCCAGCACCTTGTCGGAAGCGGATCGGCGCGCTGTCCACGCCTCGTAGGTGGCGATCAGGGCGCCTGACGCTGCGAACGACATCTGGAAGCCGGGCGTCATGACGCTTTCCGGCTGCAACAGGATCACCAGGATCATCGCAATTGCAAAGGAGCGCAGGCTAAGCGCTGCCCGGTCGAACAGGACCGCGCCGAACACGACCGCCAGCATGATGAAAGCCCGCTGGGTGGAAACGCCCGCGCCGGAAAGGATGAGATAAGCCAAACTCGCCGCGAGTGCGATGATCGCTGCGGGTTTCTGCACCGCCACGCGCAGCGCCAATGGCTCGATACAGGCGAGCAGTCGCCGCATGAGGTAGAAAACCAGCCCGCCCACAATCGCCATATGGAGACCGGAGATTGCCAGAAGGTGCGCCAGGCCGGAATTACGCAGGGCGACCTGATCCTCCACGCGCATATAGCTGCGGTCGCCCGAAACGAGCGCAGCCGCGAAGCCACCCGCCCGATCACCCGCGGCAATGTTCACATGCGCCGCCAATTGCCTGCGGAAGGCTGCGACCTTCATCCGGATATCTGGCAGTATTCCATCCGGCGCGCCAAGCGTGCCACCCCGGCAGCGGCCCTGCACATAGCCGACGCCTCCAAGTTGTTCGAACCATGCCTGCCGCCGGAAATCATATTCCCCCTCCATGCTCGGGGCGGGCGGCGGCCTCAGCACACCCCAGCATCGTACAAAGCGTCCGGAGGAAACCTCCAGCCGGGAGCGATGCGTCAGGCGCACGGTCTTGGGTGTCGTTTCCGGCGTCAGCCCTGCGATGGCGTGCACATCGATGCGCAAACGGGGTCCCTTGGCGCCAGTCTCGATTTCCGACAGCCAGCCCTCGACCATGACCGGCCCGGTCTCTGCAACGATCACGGGCGCTGCGACCAGCCGCGCCCGCAATGCTGCAGAACTCATCCCAAGCGCCGCGCCGAAGGCAAGCCACACGCAAAGTTGAAGCAGGGATGGCAACAGGAATCGTCGCCCCAGCGCGATCAGGATCGACATGGCAAGCGGCGCCAGCAATACCGGTTCAAAGTCTGGTTCAGCGGGAGCCAGAAAATACGCCCCAGCGCCGCTTGCCATAGCAAAGGCGAGCAACAGGGGCAGTGCATCGACGGTCGCAATTGACCATATCTGACGTGGCTGCGCTGCATGCTGCGCGGCGCGCCCCTTGCCTTTGGCCGGGGAGTTGTGTTTCTGCGGCGCAAGAGCCTCACCCGCGTCCATCAATCGGAGCCTGCCTGTCCCATGAGCGTCATCACGCGTTTTGCCCCCTCTCCCACTGGCATGCTGCACATTGGAGGGGCAAGGACGGCACTTTTCAACTACCTCTTCGCGAAACGGCACAACGGGAAGTTTCTTCTGCGGATCGAGGATACCGACCGCGCCCGTTCATCTGACGAGGCGACAGCCGCCATTCTGGAAGGCATGGAGTGGCTGGGCCTGACACCGGACGCCCCTCCGGTCATGCAGTTTGACCAAGCCGCTCGCCACACGGAAATTGCCCTCGACATGATCGCGCGCGGCACCGCCTTCCGTTGCTATGCAACGCCCGAAGAACTGCAAGCGCGCCGCGACCTAGGCGAAGAAAAGCGCCAGGCTGCCAAGGCCGACGGTGTTTCGGAAGATGCGAAAGCTGCGCTGCTGGCCGAGGCCAACGAATTGCTCGCCCCCTATCGCTCTCCGTGGCGCGATGGTGCGCCGGCGCCTTCCGAGGATGCCCCCTATACTGTGCGCCTGCGCGCGCCGGATGGCGGCGACCGAATACTTGAGGATGGCGTTCAGGGCCGCGTGACCATTCAGGCGAGTGAATTGGACGACATGATCCTGCTGCGCGCCGACGGCACCCCGACCTACATGCTGGCCGTGGTGGTGGATGACCACGATATGGGCGTGACGCATGTGATCCGGGGCGATGACCATCTGAGGAATGCTTTCCGCCAGATCCCGATCTATGAGGCGATGGGCTGGGATATCCCCAAATTCGCTCACGTCTCCCTGATCCATGGACCGGACGGGGCGAAATTGTCCAAGCGCCACGGCGCCCTTTCGACGCTGGCCTATCGCGAAATGGGTTATCTGCCGGAAGCCATGAAAGCCTACCTACTCCGCCTTGGCTGGAGCCATGGTGACCAGGAAATCTTCACCGAAGCCGAAGCGACGGCACTTTTCGATGTCGAGGGTATCAACAAGGCGCCCGCCCGGCTGGACCTTGAAAAGCTGGGCCAGATCAACTCCCATTTCATGCGCGCGACCGATGACGCGCGCCTCTTCGATCTTCTATTGCCCTATCTTGAATCCAATGCCCCAATGAGCGAAGCCGAGACTGTTCGCATCCGCGCTGCGATGGCCGGCCTGAAGGATCGCGGCACGACGCTCCCCGAACTGGCTGAGGCGTTCGCGTTCCTGCGCGACATCCGGCCAATCCAGATGAACAAGAAAGCGCGAAAGTCGCTGTCAGAAGAAGGACTTGACCGGCTCGCCGGTCTGCGCGACGAACTGCAGCAATTGCGCCAATGGACGGCAGAAACTATATCGCACGTCATAAGTTCCTATTGCGCTGACCACGACCTCTCCATGGGACAGGTGGGTCAACCGCTAAGGGCTGCGCTGACAGGCGGCTTGCCCGCGCCAGACATTGCACCGGTCCTTGAATGGCTCGGACAGGATGAGGCGCTGGGACGTATTGAAGATCAAACGGCGAAGGCAAGGGATTAAACTCCCACGCCGCGCTGGACAAAAACATGATTTGGAAGGGCTAAAGCTGATGGAAAACAAGACCAAAGACGCTGGTACAGCGAAGATCGAAATTGACGGCAAATCATATGACATGCCCGTCCTGTCCGGTACGCATGGGCCGAACGTCATGGATGTGCGCAAATTCTACGCGCAATCCGGCCAGTTCACCTTTGACCCGGGCTTTACCTCCACAGCGAGCTGTGAAAGCCAGATCACGTTCATTGACGGGGAAGAAGGCGTCCTGCTGCACCGCGGTTATCCGATTGGCCAGCTGGCTGCGCAAGCGACTTTCCCCGAAGTCTGCCACCTGATCCTGAATGGCGAACTGCCTTCCAAGGCCGAACTCGACAGCTTCAATGACGAAATCAAGCAGCACACATTGCTGCACACCCAGATGGACCGCTTCTTCGAAGGGTTCCGTCGTGACAGCCACCCAATGGCCATGCTGACCGGAACGGTTGGCGCGATGGCGTCATTTTATCCTGGCGCCATGGACAGCGAAGATCCGGAAGAGCGTCGCCTCGCCTCGATCCGCCTGATCGCGAAGATGCCAACGCTCTGCGCTCGCATCCTGAAGTACAATATGGGCCAGAAATTCGTCGATCCGCGCAACGAGCTGTCTTATGCGGAGAACTTCCTCAGCATGTGCTTCTCGGTCTCCGCTGAAGACTACAAGGTCGATCCGAAGATAGCGAAAGCAATGGACCGCTTCTTCATCCTGCACGCCGATCACGAGCAGAATGCCTCGACCTCGACCGTGCGTCTTGCAGGCTCGTCGGGCGCGCACCCATTCGCGGCTGTGGCCGCTGGCGTGGCCTGTCTCTGGGGCCCGAGCCATGGCGGCGCAAACGAAGCCTGCCTCAACATGCTGCACGAAATCGGCACAGTGGACCGCATTCCGGAATTCATTGAAAAGGCCAAGGACAAATCTGACCCGTTCCGCCTGATGGGCTTCGGTCACCGCGTCTACAAGAACTACGATCCCCGCGCGACCGTGATGCGTGAGTCCGCGCACGAAGTGCTCGACCTGCTGGGCCTGAAGGATCAGCCGATCCTGAAAGTCGCCATGGAGCTGGAACGGATTGCTCTGGAAGACGAGTATTTCGCCGAGAAGAAACTCTACCCGAATGTCGACTTCTATTCCGGCATCATTCTCGACGCGATCGGATTCCCGAAGCAGATGTTCACCGTCCTGTTCTCGCTGGCCCGTACGGTTGGCTGGATTGCCCAGCTCAACGAGATGCTGGTCGACCCGACCCAGCGCATTGGCCGCCCGCGCCAGATCTATACCGGCGCTGCCCAGCGCGATTATGTACCAATGGATCAGCGTTAATCCGCCATCCACGATTCAGAAAGCCCCGGCAGCGTCCGGGGCTTTTTTGGTTTCGGGACAGGTAATACCGCAAATGCCTGTTCCCTTTTCACCCGACTCCCTGCTAAAGGCCTGCGCATGAAAACCGCTGTGATTGTCTTCCCCGGATCGAACTGCGACCGCGACGCGCATGACGCCCTCGCCAAGGTAACAGGCCAGGCGCCGGCCATGGTCTGGCACAAGGATGGCACGATCCCCGAGGGCACCGACCTCGTCATGGTTCCCGGCGGCTTCTCCTATGGCGATTACCTGCGCTGCGGCGCGATGGCCGGCAATTCGCCGGTAATCTCGCAGCTGCACGCCCATGCGGAACGCGGCGGCTATGTCCTCGGCGTCTGCAACGGCTTCCAGATCCTCTGCGAAACGGGCCTGCTGCCTGGCGCTCTGATGCGCAACGCCTCACTCCACTTCGTCTGCCGTCCGCAGGCCCTGAAGATCGAGTCGACGAACACGGCCTATACGAGCGCCTATTCCGGCGCATCGGATGTGGTGATCCCCGTCGCCCATCATGACGGCAACTATTTCGCCGACGACGCCACACTCAATACGCTGGAAGGCGAAGGCCGCGTGGGCTTCCGCTATGCCAGCGGCCAGAACCCGAACGGCTCGGCGCGCGACATTGCCGGCATTCTCAGCGAGAATGGCCGCATCCTCGGCATGATGCCCCACCCAGAGCGCGCCATTGGCGGGCATGAAGGCGGCACCGATGGCCTGGGCGTTTTCGAGAGCTTGCTCAGCGCGGCCTAGTTTCCGAAATCGGGCTGGCCCTGTTCGTCTAGCCGGAACAAAATCGGATAGACCACACCTTTACGAGGTGCGGCTTTCCCTTTGATGATCTTCGGCGCAAATTTGATGGCTCTAACTGCAGAGATAGCAGCGTCTACAAAAACCACATCAGTACATTTGGCACTGATGTCTATCGGCTGCCCCCCATCCATATCGACATCGAAGCTTACGTCGCACTCCCCCTCTGTACCACTTGCAAGTGCAGACGGCGGGTATATTGGTGATGGCTGCGGCAGAGCAGGAGTATCTCTGACAGAGGCCATGTTCACCTTAAGACTGCTCATCCTCGTATTATGCCGGATCGGTCCAAACACCTTCCGCCCCTCGTCGATGACGCCTTTGGCCTCTTTGACTTGTCCCAAGCGCTTATAGTTCATCAGCAAATACGAATACGTGCGCACCATTGGTCTATCCTGCTCTAGAACCTTAAGTCGTAAAGCTCCGCCGAGTGATTCAGCATAACATCCATCAATGAAGCTGCCCGTCACAAAACTCCACAGCTGATCTGGATCATCTTCAAAGGAACCTAGGTTCGCGTATTCATCGCATTTAAGTGCAACTTCTCGAGCATCAGCGGTTGCTGCGGACAGAAGTACAGCAACCATCATCCAGAACATCCGTACGATCATCGCCTGCCTCTCCCTCGCGCAACGGCTGAGACATTTAAACATCAATACTATCCGTGTTCAAAACTGCCATTCTCAAATCTGAGGCAACACAACCTCGACCCTCAGACGAACAGCTCTGCTGGCCCCAGATTATTCTTGACGCGATAAGCGCATGAATATATCGATAATCAATAATTCTGGGGCTGCGGGGAACACCATGACATATCTTGAAGAAAGCCAGGCTGCTGGCCGCGAAATCTTTCCTGACCTTGCGCGCGCATGGGCACTTTTCGGCATCGCGCTGGTCAATGTCGGCGTCCTGTCCTGGCCCATGATGAGCAGCTATCATGCCGCTGGTGCAACGGTGAGCAGCATCGACGAAGCCGCATGGTTTGGCGTCAACGCCCTGTTCCTGATGAAATCCTACTCATTGTTCTCCTTCATGTTCGGGGTCGGCTTCGCCTATCAGATGCAGTCCGCTGAACGGCGCGGGGTCGGCTTCGCGGGGCGGTACTGGCGTCGCATCGTAGGACTGCTGGCCTTTGGCGCGCTGAACATTGCCTGCTTCTTCATCGGCGACATTCTCGTGATCTATGCGGTGCTCGGCTCAATCCTGTTCCTGTTCCGCAATGCGTCGCAGAAGACGCTGATCGTCTGGGGCTGCATCATCTACGCGATTCAGATCCTGCTCGTCTCAGCGATCGCGCTGATGATGTATCTAGGGGTTACATTTGCACCAGAGGAAATGGTGGCGGTGACGGAAGAGTTCGCCGTGGCAGACGCCAAGGCGCTCGAAATCTTCGGGTCTGCCGGTTTTGCCGAAACAGCGGCCTATCGCGTGTCTGAATATCTTTCAGGCTTCCCTTTCATGATCATGTTCCAGGGATTTGGTGCGTTCGCCTTCTTCCTGTTTGGCCTTGCGGCCGTACGCAGCGGCATCATCGCCCGTGCCTCGGCCCCTATCTGGAAACCTGCGCGCCGTTTCGCACTGCCTGTCGGTTTGCTGCTCAGCAGCGGAGGCGGCTGGTTGCTGGTCGACAGCCACGGCATGACCGATCCGAGAATGCTGCTCGGCCTCGTCCTGGTCACGATCGGGAGTCCGTTCTCCACTTTTGGATATCTCGGCGTGATCGCGAAATGGGCCGAAGGTACACCGGGGCCCGTCACGGTTTTCTTCGCACGGGGCGGCACGTCCTCGCTCACCGCCTACCTGATGCAGGGCCTGATCTTCTCGTTGCTGTTCACCGCGTATGGCTTTGGTTACTTCGCGAGCCTGACCGCGGCACAGACCATTGGCGTTGCCTTCCTCACCGCACTCTTCAGCGTCGCCTTTGTCAGCCTCTGGCGGGTGAAGTTCCAGCGCGGCCCCATGGAGGCCATCCTGCGCAACTGGACCTATCTCGGCGCACGTTAGCCGCGTTCGACCGGTTGCCCTTCGCGTCCGATCCGGTTCTATGGGACTGACCCGACAGGAGGCTTCCATGACCGCCCACAAAGATCTCATCGCGCGCTTGCCCAAGGCTGAGCTGCACCTGCACATCGAAGGCAGTTTCGAACCGGAGATGATGATGGCGCTGGCCGAGCGCAATCAGATCGAGATTCCGTTCAAGACGCTGGAAGAGGCCAAGGCGGCCTATGATTTCAACAATCTTCAGGAATTCCTGGACCTTTATTATCAGGGCATGAATGTGCTGCGCACCGAGCAGGACTTCCATGACATGACTTTCGCGTATCTGAAGCGCGCCAAGGAAGACAATGTCGTCCATGTCGAGATGTTCTTCGATCCGCAGGCGCATACAGAGCGCGGCGTGGCGTTTGGAACTGTCGCTGATGGTATAATCTCGGCGCTGAAGCGCGGCGAGGAAGAGCTGGGCATCACATCCGAACTCATCATGAGCTTCCTGCGCCATCTGAGCGAAGAGGACGGGTTTGCCCTGCTCGAAGAATCCGCACCCTGGCACGACCATTTTGTCGGCGTGGGCCTCGACAGTTCCGAGGTTGGGCATCCACCGTCGAAGTTCCAGAAACTGTTTGCACGCTGTCGCGAGCTTGGCTTCAAACTCTGCCTGCATGCCGGCGAGGAAGGCCCTCCGGAATATGTGCGAGAGGCCCTTCTGGATATCGGCGCGGACCGGATCGATCATGGTAACCGCGCGATGGAAGATCCCGCGCTCATCGCCGTATTGCGCGACACCCAGACGCCGCTCACCAACTGCCCCTTGTCAAACCTGTCGCTCTGCGTGCTCGACGACCTGCGCAAGAGCCCGGTGAAACGTCAGCTGGAAGAAGGCTTGCTGGTGTGCGTGAACTCTGACGATCCGGCCTATTTTGGCGGCTATATCGGCCAGAATTACGAGGCCATCACCGAGGCGCTGGACCTGTCGGCCGATCAGATCGTCCAGCTGGCCCGCAATAGCTTCGCCGGCTCGTTCCTAAGCGACGCCGACAAAAGCCGCCACCTGTCAGAAATCGACCGGGTGCGGGGCAGCTGACCCACGTTCGATCCGTCCATTCCAAAATCTAAGGAAATCCGCAATGCTCAAGAAATTCATTTTCGGTTCGGCCGCGCTTGCGATTTCCGCTTGCGGAAACGACGCCGGCTCAGTGACTGACGCCCCAGCGGATCCACCTATTGAGCCGCCTGCCTTCGCGGTGAATGACTATTCCGATACGACGAACTGGCTTTGTCATCCGGACAAGAGTGACGATGCCTGCTCCATCGACCTGACAGCCACCGAAATATTGGCGGACGGCACCACGACCCGATTGCCCCACACCCCGGCAGCTGAGCCCGCTTTCGACTGCTTCTACATCTACCCAACAGTCTCTTTCGACGTCACGCCAAACAGCGACATGATTGCGGGGCCCGAAGAGTTGAACGTTGTAGCCAATCAGTTTGCCCGATACGGCGAAACATGCCGCCTCTTTGCACCAATCTACCGACAGACCACATTGCTGGAACTGCAAAAGCAGATGACCGCCGGTCAGACAGCTGCAGATGACGCGATGCGCTACGCCGATGTGATCGGCAGCTGGAACACCTATCTTGCCAACGAGAACAATGGCCGCGGCGTTGTCCTGATCGGTCACTCGCAAGGTGCCAGCATGATCTACCAGATGCTGGAAAAGGATATTGTCGGCTCTCCCGCTCAGGAGAAGCTCATCGCAGTCCACGCAATCGGCTATGAAACTGTGATAGATCCCAGCACCGGGCGCGCATCCGGTCTGCCAGTCTGTTCCTCCCCATCCGAAACCGGATGCATCGTGAGTTTCGCCAGTTTCCGCGAATCCTCGCCACCGCCCGAAGATTCCTTTTTCGGCAAGGCCCAGGACGGCAAACGCGCGGTCTGTACGAATCCGGCGGCGCTCGGCGGTGGCCAGGGTGATTTGAAAGCCTACATGCCCCGCCAAAGCCTTGGAAGACTTGCTCCAAATGACTACGGCGTCGCGGTCGACACACCTTTAGTTTCGCTACCCGGCCTGCTCTCAGCCCAATGCCTGGCCAACGACACCCATGACTGGCTGGCTGTCACGATTCACGCTGATCCAGCGGATCCGCGCGCCGATGACATTCCAGGCGATCTTGTTTTCAACGGCAAAGTGGTCCCCGATTGGGGCCTGCATCTTGTCGACATGAATCTCGCAATGGGCAACCTCGTGGACCTTGCCAGAACGCAAGGGCAGGCCTGGTTGGACGCCCAAAACGCAGAGTGAGCACAATGAGGCTGGCGACTCGTGGCAATTGCCGCTAAAGCGCCGGTCATGACTGACAAAACTGCGATCCTCGCCCACCTCACCGCCGAGCAGGATGACACTGCCGGCCTGGAACATGGCATCAAGGCCGACGAATGGGAGCGCCTCGTCACGCGGCTCGGGCGCAAGCCGAACCTCGTCGAACTCGGCATCTATTCGGTAATGTGGTCAGAGCATTGCTCGTACAAATCCTCGCGCCGTCATCTGTCCAAATTCCCGACCAAGAATGACCGCGTCATCCAGGGCCCCGGCGAGAATGCCGGCGTCATCGACATTGGTGACGGCCAAGCTGCCATCTTCAAGATGGAGAGCCACAACCACCCGTCCTATATCGAGCCTTATCAGGGCGCGGCGACGGGCGTGGGCGGCATCCTGCGCGATGTCTTCACCATGGGCGCGCGCCCGATCGCGCTGGTCAATGCATTGCGCTTCGGCTCCCCGGACCATCCCAAGACCCGCAGCCTCGTGGCGGGCGTGGTCGCGGGCATCGGCGGATACGGAAACTGTGTGGGCGTGCCGACCGTGGCCGGGGAAACCCAGTTCGACGAAGGCTATAATGGCAACATCCTCGTCAATGCGATGGCCGTCGGCCTCGCCGATCAGGACAAGATTTTCTATGCCCGCGGCGCGACGCCCGGAAATCCGATCTTCTATGTCGGATCGAAGACCGGGCGCGACGGCATCCATGGCGCGACCATGGCGTCTGCCGAATTCTCCGAGGGCGACGAGGAGAAGCGCCCTACCGTGCAGGTTGGCGACCCGTTCACCGAGAAGCTGCTGATCGAGGCCTGCCTCGAACTGATGGCGACAGACGCCATTCAGGCAATCCAGGACATGGGCGCTGCTGGCCTGACCTCCTCCTCGGTCGAGATGGCCGCCAGCGGCGGCGAGAATGGCGAAGGCATCGGCGTGGTCATGGACCTCGACAAGGTGCCCCAGCGCGAAGAAGGCATGACAGCCTACGAGATCATGCTGTCCGAGAGCCAGGAGCGCATGCTCATGGTGCTCTATCCCGACAAGATCGATGTCGCGAAAGCGGTGTTCGACAAATATGACCTGTCGGCTGAAGTCATCGGTCACACGACCGATACCGGCCACCTTGTGCTGACGCAGTTTGGCGAGACGGTTTGCGACATCCCCGTCGCTCCACTGGCTGAAGATGCGCCGAATTATGACCGCCCCTGGACAGAGCCGCCGAAGCGCGCGCCTTTGGACATTTCAAAATATCCCGAGCCTGAAGATTACGGCGAAGTGCTGCTCAAGCTGATGTCGTCGCCTGACATGGCGTCAAAGCGCTGGATCTGGGAACAGTATGATCGCCACGTGATGGGCGACACGGTGGACAGCTCGCAGTCGCAAGGCGACGCAGCCATTGTCCGCATCCACGGCACGAACAAGGCGCTGGCCATCACATCCGACTGCAACCCGCACTATGTAGCCGCCGATCCCTATGAAGGCGGCAAGGCCGCCGTGGCCGAGGCTTACCGAAACCTCTCCGCCGTCGGCGCGACGCCGATTGCAATCACGGACAATCTCAATTTCGGCAACCCGGAAAAGCCGGCCACGATGGGCTATATCGTGAAGGCCATCGAAGGCATGGCCGAAGCCTGCCGCGAACTCGATTTCCCGGTCGTGTCGGGCAACGTGTCCCTCTACAATGAGACCGATGGCATTGCCATTCCGCCGACACCCGTTGTGGGCGGCGTGGGCCTGATTGAGGATTTGTCAAAGGTGGCGACGCTCAACGGCGCGCAGCCCGGGGACACCCTGGTTGTAGTCGGCGAAACAAAGGGTCATCTTGGCGCTTCGCTCTACGCTCGGGAATGGCTCGGACTCAAGGGTGACGATCTAGGTACTCCGCCGCAAGTGAACCTCGCGATTGAAACAAAGAATGCAGCATTCGTTCGCGAGATGATACGACAAGCGAAAGTCACCTCCGCTCACGACGTGAGCGAGGGTGGTTTGATATGTGCCGCCATCGATATGGCGCTGGCCACCGGAATTGGAATCATCATTGATCCAACTATTCACAAAGACCTTACGAATTGCACTTGGTTGTTTGGCGAAGATCAGGCGCGAACCCTCGTTTCCGTCTCCGAGGACTGTTTATCAGATCTAATTGGAAGAGCGGCAGTCGCTGACGTTCACGTAGACGTACTTGGCCAGCTCACCGAGTCCCCAGACGATGACCTGTTGGTCCTAGGAACATACGGCGTGGTTTCCGTCGGAGAGCTAAGAAAAGCCCATGAGGGGTGGCTGCCGGCCTATATGAATTCCGTCGACTGAACGAGAAACACCCCTTCTGCATTCTGCAAAAGGGGTGCTCACTCTGGTGACTTTATGTCAGGCTAAAACTTGTAGCCAACGCCCAGCATCACACCATTCGTGTCGGTATCTTCGAACGAATAGTAGGTGTAGTCGCCGCGAAGCTCCCAGTTTTCGGTCAGGTCATATGTAAGACCTGCACCGATGGCCGGGCCTTCCTCGGAATCCTCAACCGTAATCGGCGTACCGCCCGGCGTGGCCAGCGACGCATCAAGATCGATATATGCATAACCGGCGCGACCGAAGGCGCTCAGGCGCTCCGTAAGCGGCACATCTGCGCGGCCATACAGGCCAACCAGATAGTTCAGGCCGATGTCGCCGGAAGCGCCGATCAAGTCGTTGAAGTCGCCATCATTGTTGTCGTCGAGATTGAATTCGTCTTCGTCAACATTGTAGTCGAATTCGCCATCATCGATGCCCGAGGCCAGTTCACCTTCAAGGCTAAAGACATTGTTGAACTTGTAGCCGAGACGCGCGGCGATGCCGTTCGTGTCAACACCCTGCTCTGCACCATCGGGTTCGATTTCCAGGTACTGGTACCCGCCATCAAGATAGAAGCCCGTGTCACTCTCATAGGACTGCGCCTGAGCGGACACAGCCAGACCCGTGGCTGCAGATGCGATCAGAAAATACTTAAACATGTGGTCTCCTTTAAAGACGTGTTCAGCTCCCGCCAGATCGGCGAGACCACAAGAAAACCGTGTCTGAACTGTGTCTGTTCCCATGACAAATCCGCAACCCTCAGCAGTTGCCGGAAAGTCACATGTTCTTAATGCGGATTAACCACCCTTACCGTTGTTTTATTTATTGAAATACGGTGCTCAGAGACTTTCGTGCAGCATTGCAAATCGGTGACACACAGTGGGTTTGGAACCAACCCGCGGTGCCGACGTTCTCACGCCCTTCCTCCTTGAAAGGATTAGTTTTCCTGCCGCTTGGACGAGATGAGCCAAGCATCCGCCGCCTTCACCGCCATAACAAGCGTGTCGCCCGCCCGCACAAAGAAATCATGTGTCAGATCGCCATAATCATCCGAAGGGGCGTGATATCCGAGATGGTCTTCGACCCCAAAATACAGAAATGGAATGCCGATCTCGTGAAAGACGGCATGATCGGACTGGTTGGTCCAGTCATCCTGTCCGAGTTCAGGCGAGTCATGTCCTGTGAGCAGGGTTACCGGCACTTGGGTGGCCAAATCATCAATCATGGGCTTCAGCTGCGGGTAAGGCGTGGTGCCAGCGACATAGAGTTCTCCCGCGTCGGATCGCCCAACCATGTCGAAATTCATGTTCAATGCGACCCGCCCAAGATCAATCAGCCCAGATTCGACCAGAGCCTTTGCGCCCTGATAGCCGATTTCTTCGGCGTCCAGCGCGGCAAAGACGATGTCGTGCTTGGGAGGATTTCGCTCGAAATATTCTGCGACACCGACAAGCGCGGCCACACCAGAGGCATTGTCGTCAGCGCCATTATATATTTCTCCGTCAACGATGCCGAGATGGTCGTAATGGGCCGTAACCACGAGCATGGGGCCCCGCCCCGGCGTCTCCCCGGCGATCCAGCCAACAATATTCACACCGTCTGCCGGTTCCGATAACCCGTCCATTGGCCCCGGCAGGACTGGAAAGGCGTACTCGTATGTCCCGTGGAACCTGCGCAGCTCCATCGTCTCGAACCGCTTCAGGATGAATCCCCGTGCTGCGGCATTGCCCGATGATCCCGCAGCACGGCCTTCCAGTGCGTCCGAGGAAAGCGTTTCCGTCAGGTTCAGCATGGCTGGGCCGTCTACATACATCGCGCGATACTCCGTGAGACGGTCCGCCACGTCGTCATCGCGGTTCATGTAGAAGAAGACGCCCGCGACAATCATCACAATGAAAAGAACTTCGGCGAGAATGAAGGCGCGCATTCTGGTCATGGGGGCGAATCCAATCATGATTTCTGTTATTACCACTTTAGAGTTGCCCTCCTGATGTCACAATCGGTTCAGCCGGATGCTTGACGTCGCAGGTGCTAAACGCCAGTTCTGCCACGCAACTGGAAGGAACTGCCCATGGCCATGTCACGCGAGACGCTGCTCGGATATCTCACCGACGCTTTCCCGGAAGCCGAGATCACGCTGACCGACCTGGCGGGCGACGACAATCACTGGCAGGCCGAGATCGTCAGCAGCCAGTTCGCTGGCATTCCCCGCGTGAAGCAGCACCAATTGGTCTATTCTGCCCTGAAAGGCACCATGGGGGGCGAACTTCATGCGCTGGCCCTGAAAACGCGGGCACCGGATTCCTGAATCTGACGCATTGACGATACGGTCGGTTCGTTATTGTTTCATCCGCAACCAAGGATGAGGAAACGACCCCATGAAACGCCTGACCTTAACCACCAGCGCCATCGCGCTGAGCTTCATGATTGCGGCCTGCGCCGCGCCTGAAGCTGTAGATGAAACAACTCTCGACACCGCGCCTGAAGTGGTCGCTGAAGTCGATCATTCCGTGGAAATCGCTGAGGCCCGCGCCTTCCTGGAGCGCGCCGAAGCTGAACTCGCCGCGCAGAGCCGTATTGCCGCGCAAGCCTACTGGAACCAAGCCACGAACATCACGCCCGAAACCAACGCGCTCGCAGCCGAAGCTGGTGCGGCATCGACCATCCTCGCCGTTTCACTCGCGAATGAGTCCAAGCAGTTCGATGTCAGCGTCCTGCCAGCTGATTTGGCGCGCAAGATGACCATGTTGCGTACCGGGATCACGATCCCTGCCCCGTCGACGCCGGGCGCAGCCGAGGAGCTTTCGCAGATCACCACCAATCTCGACGCGACCTACGGCACCGGGAAATTCACCTATAAGGGCGAGGCACTGAACCTCGACCAATTGTCGACGATCATTGAAACCAGCCGCGACCCGGAAGAGCTCAAAGCTGTCTGGGAAGGCTGGCGCACGATCTCCGTGCCGATGAAGGACGATTATGCCCGCATGGTCGAGATCGCCAATGAAGGCGCAAATGAGCTTGGCTTCGAAAGCCTCGATCAGATGTGGCTGTCCGGCTACGACATGGCACCGGAAGAGATGGAAGCTGAAGTGCAACGTCTGTGGACGCAGGTGGAGCCGCTTTATGAAGAGCTGCACTGCTTCACCCGCGCCAAACTGAATGAAGAATACGGCGACGATGTGCAGCCGCGCACCGGCCCGATCCGCGCTGACCTGTTGGGTAATATGTGGGCCCAGCAATGGTCATCCATCTATGACGTCGTGAAGCCTGACGTGCCGGGACCAAGCTACGACCTGACCGAACGCCTCAACGAAAAGGGCTATGACGCCATCAAAATGGTCGAGACAGGCGAAACCTTCTTCACCTCCCTCGGCCTCGAGCCGCTGCCGGAAACTTTCTGGGAGCGTTCCATGATCGTGCGCCCAGAGGGCCGCGAAGTCGTTTGCCACGCCTCAGCCTGGGATCTGGACGATGAGGAAGATGTACGCATCAAGATGTGTACCGAAGTGAACTCGGAAGACTTCTATACGGTCCATCACGAACTGGGTCACAATTTCTACCAGCGCGCCTACAAGGATCAGGACTACTTGTACAAAACCGGCGCACATGATGGCTTCCATGAGGCCATCGGCGACTTTGTCGGCTTGTCGATCACACCGGAATACCTCGAACAGATCAATCTGATCACCGCTGAGGAAAAGCCGGGCGCTGATGCCGACACGGCACTTCTGATGCAGACCGCGCTCGACAAGATCGCCTTCCTGCCGTTTGCGCTGACCGTTGATGGCTGGCGCTGGGATGTCCTGTCTGGTGAAACTGCGCCAGAGGCCTACAACACGTCATGGTGGGATCTCCGCCTGAAAAATCAGGGCCTCGTACCACCGGCCCCGCGCCCGGCAGACGCCTTCGATCCCGGCGCGAAGTACCACATTCCGGGCAACACGCCCTATTTGCGCTACTTCCTGAGCTACATCCTGCAGTTCCAGTTCCACAAGGCCGCTTGTGAGCAGGCTGGCTGGGAAGGACCGCTGCATCGCTGCTCGATCTATGACAACAAGGAAGTGGGCAAACGCTTCAATGCCATGCTGGAAGCTGGCGCGTCACAGCCTTGGCCGGACACGCTGGAAGAATTCACCGGCACTCGCGAAATGGATGGCAGCGCGATCATCGAGTATTTCGATCCGCTGATGCTCTATATGAAAGACCAGAACGCCACCGAGAGCTGTGGCTGGTAAACACCGTTCCCAATTGACGCGGTCACCCAGACGAATAGTCCTGTGGGTGGCCGCTGTCTTTTTTGTCATCGGTGGCCTTGCTGCCAGCAATCCGTTGAACAGATACCTGCTCTGGCGAAACCTAAGCGTAGACAAGCTGGATCGGATGATAGACTCGCATCTTCATGAACGTCATGAAGGTGTAGAATATGCCTGTCTCTACACCGTCACTTGCGCCAGCGGGCGGGCGCGATTGGAATTGAGGACCAGCCTGTCAGACACTGAACTTGATGACATCAGAGAAGCTATTTGGCGCCGTAAGTTCGAGGACTACTGCCCGGGCAGAACAACGAATTTGGGGCTTGAATTTCTCACGCCGGACGCCGGTCAGGCACGCCGGGACATTTGGACGTTCGGAGGAGGATTCATGGGCGAACACACCCGGTTTAATGGCGGATCCTTTTCACAAGAGGCACCATGGGAACCCTGCACTCTGGAACGCGCCTATTGGCACCGCGAACCGGATTCAGTCCCTTGACCTGAGCAAGCTCCCCACTCACATCTACTGAAACACCGGAGACTTCCCCATGACCGACCAAGCCACCCTTGACGCCATCGACAAAGCCGTCAAAGCCAATGACGTCGTACTTTTCATGAAAGGTACACCGACGTTCCCGCAGTGCGGGTTCTCATCAGTTGTGGTGCAGGTTCTGGACTATCTTGGCGTGGACTATGTCTCGACGAACGTTCTGGAAGATCAGGCCGTGCGGGAAGGCATCAAGGCCTACTCGGAATGGCCGACCATTCCACAGCTCTATGTAAAGGGCGAATTCGTTGGCGGCTGTGACATCGTCAAAGAGATGTTTGAAAGCGGCGAACTGCGCGACTTCATGAAGGACAAGGGTGTCGAGCTGGAAGACGCCTGAGGCTCAGGCCTGAAAGAATCCTGTGATGCTGGCCTGGATCATGTGTCCGTCGGCATGCACCAACGCTGGTGACGCGACAAACATGACGCTGAAGGCCAGCCCGCTCAAATAGCTCTTACGACGCCTGAACGGCATCGGATGGCAGGCCCGCGCGGCTCGACGCCACTTAATCAACGTATAGATGACCAGATAGATGCCCAGCATGGCCGCCCCCCAGGCTGCGGTAAGAATCATCAGGTGCGTCATGGGTCTCCCCTCCCTTAACTACCGGTTCCCAGATTACGCGACCTGCATTTCCGGGTGTCAAACATTTGCTGGAAATTTGCTCTAGTGAGCGAAAGGGTTTGGTAACTGAAAAAAACGGCCCGATGTGCGCCCGACCTTTCCAGTTCGCAGCATTCGTTATAGCAGGGCGATCATGACCACGACATCCCTTGCCCCTGCTCCGATCCGGCCTGCCAAGGCCCCCAAGGTCGGCATCGTTTCCCTCGGCTGCCCGAAAGCCCTGGTCGATTCCGAGCGGATCATCACGCGCCTGCGCGCAGAAGGCTACCAGATCGCCCCGGACTATTCCGGCGCAGACTTGGTTCTGGTGAATACGTGCGGATTTCTGGATTCCGCGCGTGATGAGAGCCTTGAGGCTATCGGTGAAGCGATTGAAGCGAATGGCAAGGTTATCGTTACAGGCTGTCTTGGCGCCGAACCGGACGTGATCGAGAAAGCGCATCCCAAAGTGCTCGCGATCACCGGGCCTCACCAGTATGAGGCCGTGATGGACGCGGTCCACACGCACCTCACCCCGCCGCACAATCCTCACACCGACCTGGTGCCTGAAAGTGGCCTGCGCCTGACACCGCGCCATTACGCATATTTGAAGATCTCAGAGGGCTGCAACAATCGGTGCAGCTTCTGCATTATTCCGAAACTTCGCGGCGATCTTGCCTCCCGCCCGATCCATCATGTGCTGACCGAAGCCGAACAACTGGTCCGGGCCGGTGTGAAGGAATTGCTCGTGATCAGTCAGGACACGTCCGCCTATGGACTGGACGTGCGCTACAAGCCGGAAACTTGGCGTGGCACGGAATACCAGACGCGCTTCCTCGATCTGGCCAAGGGGCTGGGCAGCCTCGGCGTGTGGACGCGGATGCATTATGTCTATCCCTATCCGCATGTGGACCAGGTTATTCCGCTGATGGCCGAAGGCCTGATCACACCCTATCTCGACATTCCATTCCAGCACGCCTCCGCGCCGGTGCTGAAGGCCATGAAACGGCCCGCCAAACAGGACCGCGTACTTGAACGCATCCTTCAGTGGCGCCGGGATGTGCCTGACCTCGCCATCCGCTCAACCTTTATCGTTGGGTTTCCGGGCGAGACCGAAGAGGATTTCGAGATCTTGCTGGACTTCATCCGCGAAGCGAAGATCGATCGCGCAGGGTGCTTCCAATACGAAAACGTCGCCCATGCTGACAGCCGTGACCTGCCCGGTCATGTGCCAGATGAGGTCAAGGAAGCGCGCTGGCACCGCTTCATGGAAGTGCAGGCGAAAGTGTCTGCTGATCGCGCCGCTGCGCAGGTCGGAACCGTTCAGGACGTCATAATTGACGGCCCATCTGACTCGACCGGCGAAATGATAGGCCGCACCAAGGCTGATGCGCCGGAAGTCGATGCCGTGGTCTATCTGGAAAATGCAAGTCACCTGCAAGCGGGCGACATCGTCTCGGCGGCAATCACTGGAGCAGATGATTACGACCTGCTCGGACAGCTTGCCAGCAAGGACGGCTAACCCCTTAATCGTCGTCAACTTGTCTTCTGCAATGCCGACACCGGATAACAGAGCACACGCACGGGTTTTTTCGTATTATTGAAAAACAATATGTTGACTTATCGTTATTCGATACATCATACTTGCCTCATCAAATTGGAGGCACCCCCATGAAACGCGCGCTCATATCCCTGTCCGCCCTGTCCATCGCAGCCTTGCCGGCTCTGGCCGAGACTAAGGACTTCCCAGTCGGCTCCTTCTCCAACATTGATGTGAATGGTGGTATCAAGGTCCTGTACGAAACCGGCGCTGAGACCACGGTCATTGTTGAACAGGCCGAAGGCGACTTTTCAGATATCAGCATCGAAACTGATGATGGAGAGCTGCAAATCGGCCGTGAAAGCCTCGGCTTCCTGAAATCCTTACGGGCCAATCTTCACGTGGATCTCGTCGAAGGCGACTTGCGGGTGAAGGTGAACGGAAAGCGCATGCCGTCCTACACGGTACGTGTAACGTCGCCGAGCATTTCCGAACTGGACGTGGCGCAATCCTCAATTCTTGAAGCCTCCGGGATCGATGCGGGGAAAATCGAACTGGACGCTTCTTCGAGCGCTAAACTGATCGTTTCCGGTCGCGCCGCTTCAGCCGACATGGACGCATCGTCTTCCTCCAGTATCGACGCATCCGACTTCATTGTCGGGGCAATATCGATCGAGGCAACATCAAGCGCGGATGTGATCGCTCATGCGGTCACCAATAGTCGGGCCAGAATCGACGCTTCCTCCAGCTCTGACGTTAAACTGGTTCTGGAAAGCACAGCAGATATCGATGTCGATGCCTCATCCAGCACCGATATTGTGCTCACCGGAACATGCGACGAGATTACGGTGGATGCATCGTCATCCGCCGACGTTGAAGCCAAGGATCTGTTGTGCAAGTCCGCCGAGATCGAAGCATCCAGTAGCGCGGACGTGTCCGTCAGCGTGACTGAGGCGCTGGAAGCCAAAGCGTCCAGTGGCGCCGACATCAACGTTCACGGCGCACCGACCCAGGTCGATATCACCGAGTCGAGCGGCGGCGATATTTCCATAAAATCCTGACACCGAGCATTATAGGAATCAGACCATGAGAAAATCAGTTATCATCGCATCCAGCATTGCTGCGTTTGCTCTATCCGCGTCACTCTACAGCGCGTCCGCCGACACAACCCAAGTGTACAATCTTTCCGGATTTGATGAACTCGATATCTCCGCCGGTGTCTCCGTCAAATTCGTGCGTGCACCTCAGCATTCGATCACCGCGGACTTTGAACGGGGTGGCCCTGAAGATGTCAAAGTGCGCCTCGATGGAGATCGCCTGTATCTGTCCCGCAAATCCACAAAGGGGTGGGGTAACAAGGTGCGCGTCAAGTTCACGGTGACCGGCCCGGAGCTCAACGAGATCGAAGCCAGCTCTGGCTCGTCCCTGCTCGCGGAAGGATTGGAGTCCGGCCCTATGGAGATAGACGTTTCCAGCGGCGCAGCGGTTTCCGTCCACGGCGTATGCACACGCCTTGAGGTAAAAGCTTCGTCCGGCGGCAGTGCCAACGCAAAAGGGCTCACCTGTGAAACTGTGCAGGCCAAGGCCAGCAGCGGCGGATCAGTCAAGGCATATGCCAGCGACGCCGCATCGAGCAAGACGTCCAGCGGTGGCAGCGTCGATATCTACGGCAATCCCGAGTCGCGCTCGGCCAACAAGTCCATGAGCGGCGGATCTACCGCGTTCCATGGCGGCTGATCGAGTTGAGTATCGGAGGGAAACATGTCCCTCCGGTCCTACCCGATGTCGAAGTCTTCCGGGTTAAATCCAGGATTTGGCCATTCAAGGTTCAAATCTTCCAGCGCGCCACGTACGAGACGGGCTATCATGGCATTTCGACGAGTCCGGCTGTCTGCGGGCACAACATACCAAGGCGCATGCGGTGTCGAGCATCGCTCAACGGCGGTCTCATAGGCCGACATGAATTTTGCCCAATCCTTGCGATCATCCAGATCCGCCGGATTGAATTTCCAAAGTTTGTGAGGCTCGACAAGGCGTTCTGCGAGCCGGACGCCTTGTTCCTCATACCCGACATTCAGCATGCATTTGACGATGACGACGCCGTTCTCCGTCATGTGTTTTTCGAACGCATTGATCTGCTCATACCGCCGTTCCACGTCTTCCGGGCTAGCGAAGCCACGCACTTTCACGACCAGCACGTCTTCATAGTGCGAACGATCAAAGATGCCGACATTGCCCTTTTTGGGCACGGCATTGTGAACGCGCCAGAGATAGTCGCGGGCCAGTTCGTTCTTGCTTGGCGCCTTGAACGCTTTCACCTCCATGCCAAGCGGCGTGGTGTCGGCGAAGACATTGCGAATGGTGCCCGACTTGCCTGCCGTATCCATGCCCTGCAGCACGACAAGCACGGACTGCTTCTTGTGGGCGTAGAGCATGTCCTTCAATTCGTTGATGACGGCCGCGTCCTTTTTCAGGCTGGTTTTGGCGTCTTCCTTGTCAGCAAAGAGATCAGGGTCCCGGGTCGGCCGCGCTGCCAGCGAGAAGGGTTCGCCCGGCTTGGCAATGAGGTGCTGGCGGACTTGCGCGATATCGGGAATGTTCATGCGATCAGATTCTCCAAAAAGAAAGGCCGCACCAGTCTGGCGCGGCCTTTTAGATTGTTCAAGGAATTCAGTCCACTTACGAGGAGTAGAATTCGACCACCTGGGCTGGTTCCATCTGGACCGGATACGGCACGTCAGACAGTTCAGGCACGCGGACATAAGTCGCGCTCATGGCTTTCGGATCGACGTCCACATATTCCGGGATATCGCGCTCAGCGCTGCCGAGAGCTTCCAGAACGAGCGCCATGTTGCGGGACTTCTCGCGGATCTGAACAACGTCGCCCGGCTTCACGCGCGCGGAGCCGATGTTACAGCGGCGGCCATTGATCATGACGTGCCCGTGGTTGACGAACTGGCGGGCTGCGAAGATCGTCGGCACGAATTTCGCACGGTAGACGATGGAATCGAGACGCGATTCCAGCAGGCCGATAAGGTTCTCGGACGTGTTGCCCTTCATGCGGTTCGCTTCTTCATAGATGCGAAGGAACTGCTTCTCCGTGATGTCGCCGTAGTAGCCTTTCAGCTTCTGCTTCGCCATCAGCTGCAGACCAAAGTCAGAGACCTTGTTGCGGCGGTTCTGGCCGTGCTGACCGGGCTTGTAGTTACGCTTGTTGACGGGGGACTTCGGACGGCCCCAGATATTTTCACCGACGCGACGGTCGATCTTGTACTTCGCGCTGTGGCGACGTGACATGGTAGTACCTCATTGTCGACGCAGGTCGGTGGGCGGCGCTCATTCGCACCCACGATTTCAACGGCGGCCCTGCACCATCCCGTTTAGAGACGCGGGGTAAACCTCAAAACCATTGGCAGGTCAAGCCATTCCACTGCTACATACAATGCAAAAAGCGGGAGGAAAACATGGGCCAGGTCGACGGCGAAATCGCAATTATAACGGGTGCTGGCAGCGGTATCGGTCGGGCATGCGCACTCGTGCTTGCTCGGGAAGGTGCCGCCATAATGGCGACCGACATTGATGACGAAGGTCTGAGGGTCACCGAGCGACTCGTCACAGATGCCGGAGGGCGCATCATCACCGCGCATCAGGACGTGACGGATGAGAGCATGTGGGAAGCAATCTTCAGCCAAACCGAGAACGCATTCGGGACACCATCTGTATTGGTCAACAATGCCGGCATCGCCATCGCAGGCGCGATCACGGATTTTACGCTGGATGATTGGCGCAAGCAGATGAGTGTGAATGTCGACAGCGTATTTCTCGGAACGCGCGCAGCGATGCGGTACATGGGTTCCAAAGGTGGTTCGATAGTCAACATTTCATCGGTGGCCGGTCTGCGTGGCGCAGCTGGGGCGAGCGCCTATTGCACATCGAAAGGGGCCGTTCGACTCTTTTCAAAGGCAGCGGCGGTCGAGTGCGCCCAGATGGGTACGGGCATCCGGGTCAATTCGGTGCATCCGGGCATCATCGATACGCCGATCTGGCAGAAATCGATCACCCGCATGACCGAGGCCATGGATGAAGAACGCGTCGCCGCGCTTACGGCGCAATCGGGTGCCAATCAGATGGACGTTGAGGCAATTGCGACCCAGTCAAGCCCAATGGGTCGGGCCGGACGGCCAGAGGAAGTCGCAGAATTGGTCCTGTTCCTGTCCTCAGATGCTTCCAGCTATATCAGCGGGCAGGAGCACGTGGTCGATGGCGCCATGACGGCGCGCTAGCGGCCAGTAGTGATACGCAACCGCGAAACTGCCCCCAAAAGCCTAGTCCGGCTTGACGGTGGTGCGGTATTCGCGGCTCGCATAGATCAGAGAGTTGCCATTGTCGCCGAGCACAGCGTCAACAACCTCACCGATGCAGACATGATGCGTGCCGACCTGATTGTGCGAAACCAGTTTGCACTCGAATGCCACGAGCGCTCCTGAGATGACAGGCTGACCAGACCTGCCCGGCGTCCAGTCTGCCCCATCAAATTTGTCCTTGAATTTGTGGGTCATGCGGCTGGCAAAAACATCTGCCACATCCGCCTGATTGTCCTTCAAGACGTTCACACAAAACGTGCCATTGCCCAGCAGAACCGGCGTTAGCGACGAGGATTCATTGATGCAGACAAGCAAGGTCGGTTTGGGCGTATCGGCGCTGACTGAGGACATTGCGGTTGCTGTCGTGCCCGCCCGACCAGCAGCGCCGTCTGTCGTGATGACATTCACGGTCGCTGCAACCAGGCTCATTCCTTCCAGGAAACGCTGCTTGAGAAGCGCGCGGTCTGTGAGGGGCTGCAAGTCATCTGTCATGATCATCACTTTCGGTCACATCAGTAGTATGGCGTGGACGGGCGCCGACAAGAGGTTGCAGCGCATTGATTACACCACAGACGCAGCAAGGGACCGGCAAGATATGGTTGAAGACCAGGCCGCAGCCAAACTCTTTACACGAGACGCACAAAATATTCGTCATCAGCCCGGCTGGAAAAAAGAATCGATTGAGGCCCGCACGTGCGGTGAGGCTTGCTTGGTACACAAACAACGCCAACAACAAGCTGCGCCCAGAATGGCGCGCTTGAAACCAGGCTGTCTTGAGAAAAATTGGAGCGGGCGAAGAGATTCGAACTCTCGACCCCAACCTTGGCAAGGTTGTGCTCTACCCCTGAGCTACGCCCGCATCCTTATTAGGGTATTCACGGCGTTGCCGCCGAGAGGCGTGATAAAGCGCATCAGCCCCGGCTTTGCAAGACGGAAATTCTGCGAAACTGCACAATTTCCAAACTGTCGGTCGGAGACTTGAGCAAACCTATCCCCGCAACACTGGACGTATCTGGTCGGGGCGCACTTCCCGGCCTTCAACATCAACAAATGCCGCTCGGATGGCACTCTTGGATCCCGCCTTCGTAAAGCTGATCGGAGGCGCCTCGCCCTGTCCGAGACAAGCGTCGCCCCATTGCGTCAGGCCGATCAGGATCGGCCGCAGCGAAAGGCCCGTGGCGGACAGAACATATTCCGGTCGGGCGCGCTTGCCAGGCGCCTTGTAAGGCTTTTTGGCCAGCAGGCCGGCATCCACCAGTTTCTTTAACCGCCCCGACAACACGGTTCTTGGGCATCCCAGCTCAGACTGGAAGTCATCGAAGCGCCGCACACCATAAAGTGCTGCGCGAAGGATGAGCAAAGTCCACCTGTCACCAATGAGGTCTATGGCTTTGGCCAAATTACAGGTGTCTGGCGGGACTGGCGAGCGGCGGACGAGCGGAATTTGGGACATAATTCATATCTGGATAAGTTCGCTTTTGAAATCCAGCCAGTTTCCCTATTCCTGCCTCATATTTTAAGGCAAATGCCCAGAGACTCACCACAAGGCGAAACAAATCATGCGGAAATCGATCTACTCTCCCTTGTTTGGCTTGGCCGTAGCCGCGCTTGTAGCCTGCGCGGTTCCAGCCGGTCCGCCGGCAATCGGTACGGCCCACACAAACCAAGGCCGGGGCCATCCTGCACTGTCGCCGGGTACGCTGAAGGCGCTATCCTGCCCCAGCGGGACATCTTATGTGGCACCGGCGGAGATCTCCATTGTTGCGGAATCCGTGCCGCTTTCTGAACGCGCCAACATTTCACTGTTCCCAGGCGTCCGCTTCGCGCAGGGCTGGGCGCTCACTTCCCCCAATAAGAACTTTGGCGGATTGTCGGGTATTGAGCTACTTGCCGACGGAGGCTTCCTGGCGGTTTCCGACATGGGCGCATTTGTCTGGATTGATCGTGACGGTGGTGAGCTGACCGGAACGGGCCGAATTGCGTATATGCGGGGACAGGACAACGAGTTGCTCAAGGGCAAGACCGAGGGCGACTCCGAAGGGCTCGCCCAGAAGAATGGCGCTGCATATGTCAGCTTCGAACGTCGGCACCGTATCGAGGCATTCGATCTGAGCACTTGTGGCGCCGCCGCACGCGCCACGCTGGTCGCGGATCTGCCGAGCGAGATCGAAGGCACGGAAATCCGCGAGAATTCCGGCGCAGAAGCGCTATCTTTCGGAAAATCACTTCGTGCAGGATATGAACAGCTCATTGATGGCAAGTCGCCGATCGTCGAGCTTGTCCCGATCGGCAATGCTGTTACGCTTGTCGAACCGATCAATACCGATTTTGACAGTCCGCTCGTGGGCATGACAAACCGGATTGCGCTCGGCGATCAGTCGATGGCCGGATCCGTGGTTTACAGTCTACGCCGCAACTATAATCCCGTATTCGGTAACCGTTTGGCCGTGGAGGCCGAATATCAGGATGCTGGCGGGTCAAGCCGACGCGGTCTGTTTACGCTGTCCCGACCCATGAATGTCGACAATTTCGAAGGCATCACGGTTGAAACCCTGCCAGACGGCGTCCACCGCCTCTGGATTGTCTCAGACGACAATTTCTCGGATCGCCAGCGCACGCTACTTTTTGCCTTCGATCTTGTCGGGGAAGCACACTGAGACAATTCAACACGTGACCGCATGCTGGCCCCTTACAATCAGCGCGTCACCGAATTACATCATCAACCAGCATGAGGGCTGCTTCGTTTGCGACGGACTGATCTCCGGCGACCTTAATTTCCGTCAGGGAGCTGGCATTCTGGCTTGGGCCGTGGTCCGGGCTCATCCGGCGCCCACCTAGTATCTAGGTTGACGGGAGTGAATATGCCCCGCGGCGTTCGTGGTTCTCATGCGCTATTTTTCTGTGTGCCATAGTCAGGCGCCGAACAGCCAACCCGATGGATACTCTGATGGACAAGACCGACCTGCGACATCGGATGCGAACCCTGCGGGCCGAAGCGGCCGCGCGCGATCCTGATGGCGCAGACTCTGTGGCTGAAAAATTTCCGATGAAGCTGCTTGAACGCTACGGGCCGGTTGTCGCTGGATATGTGGCGATCAATGAAGAGCTTGATCCCGCGCCCCTAATGATGCGTTTGGCAAAGGCTGGCGCAGAATTATGTCTGCCCCGGATAGAGGACACTGGCGAACTGACCTGGCGCACATGGCATTTCGGCGAACCACTGGAGCGCCGGCCATTTGGATTGTCCGAACCGTCAGAAGATGCACCGCTGGCTCATCCGACGTTGATTCTGACGCCTCTGCTCGCCTTTGATGGCATGGGCAATCGGCTTGGCTATGGCAAAGGGCATTATGACAAGGCGTTTGAAAAGCTACGGGCACATGGCCGCGCATTTGCCTGTGCATTGGCCTACCCGGCCCAGCAGATCGACTCCGTCCCCAGCGAACCACATGATCAGCCGCTCGACTGGGCCGTCACACCAATTGGCTCAATTCCGCTATTCATGATGCGCAACATGAAAAGTCTGACACCCCCCCAAGAAAGCGGCTAAATCGGCTTGGGTATTGCTAATTTTCCGTTAAAGGTAAACGGAAGGTAAAGCGATGTCCCATTTCGGCCTCATTTCGGTAACCACCGCCAGACGGACTGTGTCAGTTCTGGACGTTATGATGTTTGCCGTTGTATCTGCTGCACTTGTTACAGGTTTCGCCGTGAGTGTAGCCGGTGGCCAAGACGCGCTCGCATCTTCATATCAACAAGCGCAGATTTACTATCCCGTTGAAAAACCCGCTGCCGCGGCGACCCAGGAACCGGTGGCCATCAAGCCCGCAGCGCCAACCGAGAGCAATCCCACAATCAAGCAGCTCGCCAAATCCGGTCATGGATTCCGGTCAACATTTGGATCAGAATCCATTGAGGACAAATTCTGGTTGTCTGAGACGCATGCGATTGACACCTTTTATGGCGGCAGGTGGGCTCCCGAAAACGCCATCACGACACCTCAAGGTTTGGCACTTCAAGTCAAACGCGAGCCAGAACAGGACATCCCGTTTTCCATTGCCGAAGCAAGATCAAAGCAACGCGTCGGTTATGGACGTTATGAGGCGGTGATGCAGGTCGGTAAGGGGTCAGGGCTGGTCTCGGCCTTTTTCACGTATACCGGACCCTATGCAGGCGACCCACATGACGAAGTGGATATCGAGTTTCTGGGCAAAGACACATCAAAAGTGGAGTTCAATTACTGGCGGATTGGAAAGCACGGAAAGAATGCCAAGTTCGATTTGCCATTCGATGCGTCAGCCGCGCCACACCTCTACGCATTCGAGTGGTTGCCTGATCGGATCACCTGGTATGTCGACGGGGTTGCCTATTACTCCACCGAACCAGATGACGCGTTCATTCCGCGCACGTCCGGACGCCTCTATTTCAGTCATTGGACCGGCGTACCAAAGATGCAGGGATGGCACGGAAAGCCCAAATTTAAATCCGGTGAAGCCACCATCGTGAGCTGCACGTCATTCACGCCAGTCAATGAAAGCACCCAGACATGCGGCGACAGTTTCCGGCCAACCCTCGCAGGTACGGCCGAAAACCACATCTACGCTACTTTGAGTCCTTGAGAATCTGTTCGCGCGCAACCGGCAGCAGTTCTGCCATCTGTTCGCGAATACGAGCATCGGTGCGATCTATGCCAGCCGTATCGAAGTCACCGCGTACCTTGCGGAACACGTCATCATCGCCCGCTTCTTCAAGATCGGACAGTACGACCGTCTTGGCATAAGCCTCAGCATCTGAGCCTGTCAGACCCATGAGGTCGGCGGCCCAGAGACCGAGCAGCTTGTTTCGGCGCGCCATGACCTTGAATTGGGTTTCCTGATCAAAGGCGTATCGAGCCTCCTCGGCGCGTTCGCGATCGTCAAATGTGCTCATGAGAAAGGCCTTTCTGAACGGTGGTAATTCACCAGTGCATATAGTCGTTGAGTTAAGGTGTGCGCAATAATTGTTTCTTTGCCCAGATTGGCGTAACAGTCGCGCTTTCTGGGGTGGCTGAAAACGATTCCTGTTACAGCGATCCGGTACCGTCAGGAGATCCGTCCGCATGAGCAAGAAGCGCATTATCTATGAGGGCAAGGCGAAAATCCTTTATGAAGGGCCGGAGCCAGGCACCCTCATCCAGTATTTCAAGGATGATGCAACCGCCTTCAACGCGCAAAAACGCGCGGTTCTGGATGGTAAAGGTGTTCTGAACAATCGCATCAGCGAATTCATGATGACACGCCTGTCGGCCGTTGGAATCCCCACCCATTTCATCCGCCGCCTCAATATGCGCGAGCAGCTGGTCAAGAAGGTCGACATCATTCCACTGGAAGTAGTCGTGCGGAATGTGGCGGCTGGCACGCTCTCCAAGCGTCTCGGAATTGAGGAAGGCCAGGTCCTGCCCCGGCCCATGGTGGAGTTCTATCTGAAGGACGACGCGCTAGGTGATCCATTGGTCACAGAAGAGCACATCGCCGCCTTCGGATGGGCCGCGGCTCAGGAATATGATGATCTGATCGCCATGTCGCTCCGCGTAAACGACTTTATGTCGGGCCTGTTCGCAGCGGTCGGCATTCGGCTAGTAGATTTCAAACTGGAGTTCGGCCGCCACTATGAGGGCGATAGCGATGTGCCGCGCATTTTGTTGGCTGACGAGATCAGCCCCGACAGTTGTCGACTTTGGGATTTCGAGACCGGTGACAAGCTCGACAAGGACCGGTTTCGCCGTGACCTCGGCGGCGTGACGGAAGCCTATGCGGAAGTAGCCCGGCGTCTCGGCATCCTGAAAGAGTCCGGCGAGAGTGACAATGTGGTGAGCTTCACCAACGGCAAGTAAGCCCTTTGTACCACGCCGCAGAGCAAGAGACCTTACCCAATGAGCCAAGATACAAAAACCAAGATCCGCTCCAAACTATCATACATGAATGGTCGAAAGCCGGTCTTTGCCACGGCACTTGTTCTTGTCGGCATGGCTTACGCGGTAAGCTTGTTTCAATAGGACTGAAATCGGGCTATGGGGGCCCGACTCAGACTTCCCAGGAGACCTCTCATGAAAGCCATCGTCCACGTCGCGCTGAAGAATGGTGTTCTGGACCCGCAGGGCAAGGCCGTTGCGGATACGCTCGCGCGTATGGGCTACAAGGAAGTCGAGGCCGCCCGGATTGGCAAAGTGATCGAACTCGACCTTGAGGATGGACTTTCGTCCGATGCGGCCGAAGCCCGCGTCAGAGAAATGTGCGAGAAGCTGCTGGCAAACACCGTTATTGAAAGCTACCGCTTCGATCTCGTCAGTTAGGCTGACTTTTCAACTACTGAGCCACATCCGGTCGTAAGCATTACGACATCCAGTTATGCCGATCGCATATGTGAGCGAATAATCACTTGCATCTAGATGGATCTGCGCCTAGATTGGTATCAGAGACATGGAGGGCCAGATGGCGAGACCATCAAGTACAGATCAATCCAAGACAAAGCCTCGCGCCCGGAATGCGCGGCCGAAGATCGAACGCGCAGCGCTGAAACTGTTCATTCATGAAGGTATCGATGCTGCCACGACACGCGAAATCGCCGAAAAGGCCGGCGTTTCGGAAGGGGCACTCTATCGCCACTACAAGGGCAAGGACGAACTTGCACTGTCCCTGTTCATGGAAACCCATAATCGCCTGGGCGCGATGATGGCGCAGGCCCTCTCGGCGGATGGCTCACTCGAAGAAAAGGTTCATGCAGCTGTCGAAGCCTATTGTGCCCTGGCGGACGAAGATTTCCTGCTGTTCTCGTTTCACCTCGTCTCGCTCAATCGTTTCCTTCCCTATGACAAGCGCCGCGAAGATGATCCGGTCTCAATCACTGAAAAGATAATTGCCGGCCTGATTGCGGACGGACATATTCCAAAGGGCGACCCGGCGCTGAAAGCCGCCATGGCGCTTGGCGTGGTCATGCAGGCTGGCCAGAACAAGATTTACAACCGCCTGCCCGGACCATTTTCCCAGCACGTTGACGCGTTGTCTCGCGCGGTTCTGTGCGTCTTGAATTCCTAGTGATCAGATAACGAAGGAGCCCCTGCAATGCGCGGCCTCGTCTTCACAGTCGTCTATTATATTCTCTCTGTTCTTTACGTGCTGGTATCGCTGCCTTTCCTGATTTTTCCGGGGCGCGGCCCTGTCCGCATGATCATCCGCAGCTATACACGGGCGATGAATCTGAACCTTCGCATCGTCGCCGGAATTCGCAAGGAAGTACGTGGACGAAGCAACCTTCCGGACGGTCCCTTCATCCTCGCGGCGAAGCACCAAAGCTGGGGCGACGGATACCTCATCTACCCGGAAGTGAAGAATCTTGCGTTCGTGACCGGCGATCATTTGGAAAAGTTTCCACTGGTCGGCGGAATTCTGCGAAAGCTGGGTGCCATCGTCATCGATACTTGCGGCGGCGGGGATCGCAAAGCGGCCTCGTTGAAGGAAGGCATGGCACGCGCGCGTGACGAAGACCAAAGGGTGCTGATTTACCCTGAAGGCCACCTCGCGCCGGTCGGGTACCATTTTCGCTACAAGGCGGGGGTCTGGCATATGGCGCAGGCAATGAATGTTCCGGTCATTCCCGTCGCCACCAATATTGGCGTGTTCTGGCGCCAGCAGGAACGCGACAAAACTGCCGGCACCGCGATCATTGAATTCCTGCCCCCTCTGGATCCGAATCTGCCTAAAGCAGAATTCCTACGGACCCTAACCGAGACCGTGGAGCTGCACACAGCAAGACTCGTGGCCGAGGCAACTGGTGCGCCGGTAGAGCCGAGCATCCTCATTCCGGATCCTCCAAAGGGCATGGAAGCAAGCCCTAGCTCCGACGACCTGACGGCTTTTGGAAAGCCGTGAGACTCACCGCTCACCTTAAGCTTTACACACACAAAAATTATTGATAAACAATAATTGCTCAGGCGATCCCGGGGGCCATATCGGGATTGAACAAATGACGAAATCAAAATCGAAAACAGCAATCGGCCTGTTGGTAGCCGTTGTTGCAACCGCTTATCTGCCTGCCTCCGCGACCGGATGGAAAGTTTGGGACGGACACAATGAAAAGGCGCCTCGCGCCATCCTGACGACCACCGCCGATCAAGCTGGCGCAGTGCTCGTATGCGCGCCAAACGGCCAGATGTCCGCCATTCTATCGCTTGAGGCGGGCGATATTTCTGATCAAATCGACAAGCATGCCACATACAGACGAGGAGAGACCGCTTCAATCATGGCGGGCGACACACCCGGCGTCGAAACAGTTGTTCAATACGCTCCGGCAAACAGCACAATCGAGATCGGATCGCACAGCCCGGCTGCCAAGATCTACAACTCCGTCATTCGGGGAGATACTGTCAGTGTCTCAGTTGAACATGCCGGTAAAGTTGAGACGAAGTACCCAGAGCCGGACGATGCGTTCAAAGCATTCGCAAAAACCTGCAATGCCGCCCGCGCGGCGAGTGCGAACTAGGTTTCTCTCAAAGAGTGCGTATCGGTTCGGTTAAGGGTTGACGAGCCAGCATGGCTCATGCCCAATCTTGGGGAAGCACGCCTCAAGGAAAGCCCAATGTTCAAATACCTGATTACTGTAGCTGCCATGGTGATGGCAGCTACACCTGCACTCGCCGACTCAGCACCACGCGTCTGGACCCAGGAAAAAGATCAGTTGATCAGGGTCGACAGTTCAGATGCCGGCAAGGACCCGAACTTCAAAAGCCTGGTTCGGATCATAAAGGCGGAAGGCGGTGACCACCCGACCATCCAGCTGAGCTGCCAGATTACGACGAGTGGATACAAAGCCCTGAATTTCAGCGTCCAGCTCGATCCGGAAAACACCTATGAAGATGATGCTGATCGCAGTCCGCGCTTCCATCATATCTCCGGCATAATGGAGATCCGCGACGAGAAATTTCCGGACCGATACGCGTTTCATGCCAAATCAACCAAGCTGATCCCGCTTAGCCGTGAGGTGCCTTCGCGCATCTACAATTCCGTCGTGCGCGGAGACCAGGTGCAGCTGAAGGTAAAGGGCAAGAAGCGCGATCTTGCCTTGCCGGAAAAGAACGACGTATTCGTCGCCTTTGCCAAATTCTGCCCGGTGACCAATGGTGGCAAGTTTGATGTCTCGGTCTTTGAAATCCTGAAGGGCATGGATCTGAGTCCAAATCTCTGAGCGTGTAACTGTAACCTGCGCCTCACATTACTACGCTCCTTTCTGACGAGATAGATTCCATGACCCTGTCTTTGCCCAGGCTTTTTGCCTTGCTTTTTCTGAACGTTTTGTTGGTACAATCCGTGATGGCTGATGAGCCAAGAACCGCGGAACCCTCGGCAACACCCTCATGGGTGCCAGCATCTACGCTTAGTATTGAATATGATAGCAAAGATCCCGGTCGGTCACCTGACTTCACGATGACTACGCGGGCGATCCGCTCATCCGGCTCGGAAAACTCGCCGATTGTATTTTCATGTGCGGTTTTCTTGGATGGCCGGTCTCGGTTATACGCATCAATTCAGCTGAATCCGGGAGAACCCATACATAAGGACGTCAAACGTTTCGGGCAGGGTCGCACTCGCTTTGCGAAAATTGAAATCGATGGTGAGCGGTTTTCAACGTTGCTGATCTATCGCCGTCGGTCAAATACGGTTCATGTTAGTCCGCTCACTTCCACAGCACCGAAATTATACAATGCCGTTTTGAAGGATGCTGAAGCGACACTGATCATGGGTTCAAAAACCTATATGATCAATCTACCATCAAGGGATGATGTCTTCACTTATTTCGCAACGTCCTGTCCTGTCACGAACGGCGGAAACGTTGAGCGTTGGAACAGCGAACTCCTCAGAAAACCGCCGGTTCAATTACAAGCACGATAGTACATTTCAGAGCGGCCTTCATTCAGACCGCAGTCAATGCATCTCTCCAGCGTTCGCATTTCGCTTCGTATCGTATCGCCGCATAGGCCGGGCTGGTAGAAGGTGCGCTTCTGACAACTAGTTCTTGGAAAACTGGCGCAACATATCTCTCAAAGCTGCTTGACGCCTTTCCCCCATTAAGGACCACGCGCTGAATATGGGGATGATGCGCAAAGAACCTCTCGAAGTCGTTTGGCACCTCGTCCTTTATGTTTGAATCCAGACTGCCTTCGCGATGGCAAAGCTTCAGCACATCCCAGACTGCCACGCCCTGCTCTTTCAGGATCGTCGTGCGCTCGGCATAGGGCCGCTCCAACCCGGCCCCATAGACATCTCCCATTATGCGCCAGAAAGCGTTCCTGGGGTGTCCGTAATACTGATTGGCTTCCAGTGAGGCGATGCCTGGCATGCTGCCCAGGATCAGGATACGCGCATCTGAATCGGCTATGGGATCAAAGCCCTGAACAATCATCGGCCTTACCTGCCCCGCAGGCTATACCGTCGCCGGGATAATCGTCACGCTCTCTCCACAACCACAGGCATCGGTCTGGTTCGGGTTACGAAAGACAAATTTCTCATGCAGCGGCGTGACTTCATAGTCCACTTCGCTGCCGAGCAAAAACAGCACAGCCTTGGCGTCGATCAGGATGGTGACCCCATTATCCTCGACCACTTCGTCCAGCGGCTCGGGCGCCATGGCATAGTCCATGACATATTCCATGCCCGCACAGCCGCCATTCTTGACGCCGACACGCAGGAATCCTGCGCCGCGTTCCTGCATGATCTCCTTCACGCGCATTGCAGCAGCGTCGGAAAGCTTCACGGGCTTGGGTCTGGGTCTTCTGGCCATGACAATCACATAGGAACGAAAGCGTTCCGGTTCAATTAAAGCATGTTTAGCGCAAGACGGGCTTCGTCCGACATGCGCGACGGGTCCCAGGGCGGATCGAAGGTAAGGCGAACCTCCACATCCTGCACACCATCAACGGTGCGCGCGGCAGTTTCGATCCAGCCCGGCATATCGCCGGCAACTGGACAGCCCGGCGCCGTCAATGTCATGTCGATATCGACCTTGTAGTCGTCATCTATGTCGACCTTGTAGATCAGGCCGAGTTCGTAGATGTCGACTGGAATTTCCGGATCGAACACCGTTTTGAACGCTGTGATCAGATCATCGGTGATCCGGTTCAGCTCATCTTGCGGAATCTTCGACCCTGCTTCCTCGGAGGAAACATCAACCATGTCGCGAGATGTCATATCGTCTGCCATGCCGTCACCTATACCAGCATTTCCCGCGCCTTGGCGAGCGCTTCAATGAACGCGTCCACTTCGGCGAGAGTGTTGTAAACTGCGAAACTCGCCCGCGCCGTTGCGCTGACCCCCAGATGCTCCATCAGGGGCTGGGCGCAATGGTGGCCGGCGCGGACAGCGATACCGTACCGGTCGAGAATTTGAGCAATGTCATGAGGGTGCGCCCCTTCGAGGCTAAACGCCAGCACGGCACCCTTGTGCGGCGTCTCACCATGGATGGTCAGGCCATTTACGCCCCTGAGTCCCTCATAAGCGCGCGCGTACAGCGCATCTTCATGCGCCTTCACATCTGCATGATCGAACGCCGTCATCCAGTCCAGCGCTGCTCCCAGGCCGATAGCCTCGAGGATTGGCGGTGTACCTGCCTCGAATTTGTGAGGCGCCGTATTGTAGGTCACCCGGTCGCGGGACACGATTTCGATCATCTCGCCGCCCCCCTGATAGGGCCGCGCACGATCCAGCGCTTCTGCTGTCCCATAGAGCGCGCCGATGCCCGTCGGGCCATAGAGTTTGTGCCCGGTCATGACATACCAGTCACACCCGAGCGCCTGAACATCGACCTGCAAATGGACCGCAGCCTGGCTGCCATCGGCCAACACTTCAGCGCCAACTTCATGCGCGAGGCGGCAAATCTCGGCCATGTCCGTCACGCTGCCGAGCACATTGCTCATATGGGTAATCGCGACCATACGCGTTTTCGGACCAATTGCTTCCGCCAGGTCTGTCATGTCCAGCGAACCATCTTCGTTCAGGCCCACCCATTTCAGGACAGCGCCATGGCGCTCCCGCAAGAAATGCCACGGAACGATGTTGGAATGATGCTCCATGATGGAGAGGACAATCTCGTCGCCAGGCTCAATCCGGGCGGCGAGCGCAGAGGCGACAAGGTTGATGCCTTCCGTCGACCCCTTGGTGTATACGATATTTTCTGTCGACGGCGCGTTGAGGAATGCTCGGACTTTCTCACGCGCGGCCTCATAGGCCTCGGTGGTCTCGTTCGACAGGGTGTGAATGCCACGATGCACATTGGCATATGCCGTGCGCGACTGGTTTGCGATCTTGTCGATCACCGCATTCGGTTTTTGCGCACTGGCAGCATTGTCCAGATACACCAGCGGCTTGCCATTCACTTCACGTGACAGGATCGGGAATTCCGCGCGGATCGCATCGATGTCGAAGTAACGGCTCATACAGCGGCCAGCCAGGATTCGGCTTCCGCGCGCAGCACTTCCTCTAGCGCGCCAGCTTCAGCAAATGCTTCGGCGACGAAGGCTTGTGTCAGCAGGGCGCGGGCCGTCTTCTCCGGCAAGCCGCGCTGGCGCATGTAGAATAATTGGTCATCATCAAGCGCGCCGCTCGTATTGCCATGCGCGCACTCGACATCGTCCGCATAGATCTCAAGCTCGGGCTTCGCGAAGACAACCGCGCCGTCTTCCAGCAACAACGCCTTGTGCTGCATGTCGGCATCCGTGTACTGGCCTGCCGTACGGGGAACAAAGAATTTCCCCTGGAACACGCCGGTGCCGCCATTCAGGACAGCGCCCTTTGTCAGCTGCCGGGTTACACAGGAGTTGGCCCCGTGACGCACATGGGTGGTAAAGTCCGTATGCAGATCCTTTCCGACAAGATAGGCGGCATTCAGCGTCGCCTTTGCACTTGGCTCTTGGTGCGTAACGCGCGTTTCGAGCCGCGCAACCTTGGCGCCAAAGGCGAGTGAGGTCTGTGTATAGTGCGAATCCGCATCGAGATGGACGAGCGCCGTTGAAGCAATCGTCTCTTCTGACGTACCGCGCTGATAGACCGTCCGGTTGACCGCGCTGCCTTTCTGGAGACCAAACTCGATTACGGAGGATGTCAGCCCCGCCCCGCCCAGATGGCTCTCCGATACGGTGAGCGCCATATCGGAGCGAACCACGACAACAACACGCGCGAAATTCGCTTCTCCTTCGCCGCTGAACTGGAAATGGAGACGCGGAAGTTCTTTCGAGGTCACTTCCAGCAACAGGGTTGCGGGTCTGGCCTTGCCGCCAGACAGGGATGCTGCCAACGCACCGAGCGGCACGTCTTCGGCCGCTCCCAAGGCCTGAGCTTCGTCTTTCTCGAAAACGTTCAGCCCGTCCGGAATATGGTCTGGCGGGAAATAGCCATTTGGCGAGAACCGGAAGACCAGTGCGCCAGCATGCGGAATCGGATCGTGCGAGGGCGGCGTGGAGGGACGGTCGAGCCCCTGCAGCGCCACCTTGAAGTCGGTCCATTTCCACGCTTCCAGCCGGCGATGCGGCAATCCCGTCCTGGAGAACGCCTCAAACAGCCGCTCGCGGCGGGAATCTTCCGGTTGCATGCCATAGCGCGCGACCAGCTCCAGCTCCGCCGTCGTCGGATTGGCAATCATGTCCCGCAGGGCTGTGGTCACGCCACCTCCCCGAGGATGCCTTCATATCCTTCTTTTTCCAACCGATGCGCCAGTTCCGGGCCACCGGTTGCCACGATACGGCCTTTGGAGAGGACGTGCACCTTGTCCGGCTGGATGTGGTCCAGCAGGCGCTGGTAGTGCGTGATGACCAGCATGCCGCGATCTGGCGAGCGCATCGCATTCACGCCGTCAGCCACCGTCTTCAGCGCATCAATGTCGAGCCCGGAATCCGTTTCATCCAGGATCAGGAAGTTCGGTTCCAGCATCATCATCTGGTAGATTTCCAGGCGCTTCTTCTCGCCGCCAGAGAAACCGACATTGAGCGAGCGCTTCAGCATTTCTGCATCCAGCTTCAAGGCCTTGCCGATTTCGCGGGACTGTTTGATAAAGTCCGGCGCAGATATCTCGTCTTCGCCACGCGCCTTGCGCTGTGAATTCATGGCCGCCCGCACAAAGGTCATGACGGGGACGCCGGGAATCTCGACGGGATACTGGAAAGACAGGAAAAGGCCCTTGGCCGCCCGCTCTTCCGGATCCATATCCAGAATGTCTTCACCATTCAGCGTCGCGCTTCCGCCCGTCACCTCATAGCCGTCGCGACCGGTCAGCACATAGGACAGGGTCGATTTGCCGGCGCCATTCGGCCCCATGATTGCGTGGACCTCGCCTTTCGGCACGTCCAGCGTCAAGCCATTGATGATCGTCTTGGCGTCATCGTCTTCACCGACAGTCGCGGTCAGGTTTTCAATCTTCAACATGGTGCGCATGTAAGCTCCCTAGCCCGGTGCGAAAAGCCCCGGATGCAGGAAATGGCCCGTATAACCGCTTGAAACAGGCCTGGCGGTCCGATTCTTCGGTTTTGCCGCACCTGGCCTCGGGTTTTTCAGGCGTCACGCTGGGACAACATGTCAGATTCGCGGACCGAAAGGGTTTCGGTCCAGAGCGTCAGTGACGTGCATAGACCTGCGGCGTTCAGTTCGGCCTTGAGAATACCGTCAGTGCGGTACGGTTCATCCAGGGCCTCAATCAGTCCCCCGGCCTTCCAATGGGCCCAGTTATCCGCAATTTTTTCCACCTTGAACGACACGTCCACGATCCGCGCCCAATTCTCGGTAAACACAGCAACGATCTTCTCTACGCCGGTTACCGGAGCATTGAACGGCGTTTCGAACAATTTTGCGTCTTCACTCAACAGGGACTTGAGAAGCGCGACATCTCCGCCCTCCTGCGCCCGTGCATAGGCATTGAGCCAGTCTCCGAATGCGTCCGGATCAGCCAACGCTGCCCTCCAGGCTCACCTTGAGCAGGCTCTGGGCCTCGACCGCAAACTCCATTGGCAATTCCTGCAGCACTTCGCGGACAAAACCGTTCACCAGGAGCGCAACCGCCTCTTCTTCCCCGATGCCACGCTGGCGGACATAGAACATCTGGTCATCAGACAGTTTGGTCGTCGTCGCTTCGTGCTCCAGCTGGGCATCAGCCCGGCGGTTCTCGACGTAGGGCACAGTATGCGCGCCGCAGCGATCCCCGATCAGCAAACTGTCGCACTGGGTGAAGTTGCGCGCCTTGTCGGCCTTGCGGTTGATCGAGACGAGGCCGCGATACGTGTTGTTGGATTTGCCAGCCGAGATGCCCTTGGAGATGATTCGGCTGCGCGTGCGCTTGCCGAGATGGATCATTTTGGTGCCAGTATCGGCCTGCTGACGGCCATTTGTGACAGCGATGGAGTAGAATTCGCCCACACTGTCATCGCCGCGCAGAATACAGCTCGGATACTTCCAGGTCACAGCAGAGCCCGTCTCGACCTGCGTCCAGCTGATTTTGGAGCGATCGCCCCGGCAATCGCCGCGCTTGGTCACGAAATTGTAGATCCCGCCCTTGCCGTTCTCGTCACCCGGCCACCAGTTCTGGACCGTTGAATACTTGATCTCGGCGTCTTCCAGCGCGACCAGCTCGACCACGGCGGCATGAAGCTGGTTCTCGTCGCGCATCGGCGCGGTACACCCTTCGAGATAAGAGACGTAGGCACCCTCATCGCACACGATGAGCGTTCGCTCGAACTGGCCGGTGTTTTCGGCGTTCATGCGGAAATAGGTCGACAGTTCCATCGGGCAGCGGACGCCCTTGGGCACATAGACAAATGTTCCATCAGAAAAGACGGCGCTGTTCAGCGTCGCAAAGAAATTATCCGACTGGGGCACGACAGTGCCGAGATACTTCTTCACAAGATCTGGATATTCGTGAACCGCCTCGGAAATCGACATGAAGATCACGCCGGCCTTTTCCAGCTCCTTGCGGAAGGTCGTGGCAACAGAGACAGAATCGAACACCGCATCGACGGCAACGCGGGGCGTTTCGCGTGCGGTGGCTGCGGTTTCTGCCGCGCCTTCGACACCGAGCAGAACTTCAGCTTCGCGCAACGGGATACCGAGCTTTTCGTAGGTTTCGAGAATTTCCTTCGGAACGTCGTCAATCGACTCATACTTCGCGCCGGATTTGGGGGCGGCGTAGTAGTAGTAATCCTGATAATTGATGGTCGGATAATTGACCATCGCCCAGGTCGGCTCTTCCATGGTCAGCCAGCGCCGATAGGCCGCTAGGCGCCACTCGAGCAGCCATTCCGGCTCTTCCTTCTTGGCTGAGATGAAACGGATCGTATCTTCGGACAGGCCTTTTGGCGCCATGTCCATTTCGATGTCTGTGACAAACCCCGCAGAGTAATTCTCCGACTCGAGCGCCTTCGCGGCGTCGACCGTGCCCTGGTCAATGCTGTCCTTCACCTTCACTTCGGTGCAGTCCTCATCATGATCTTCCATACCGCCGCAGCAATCCATCCTATCCTACCTTCCCGGGTCCCGGAGCGCGATGCCCGCATCATACGGCCGGTTCGGTTCCTCAAGCCCGCGATGGCACATGCTGCGCGCGTCAACCGAACGAGCCTCCGCACAATCGCGGTGTGCGGCGCTACCAAGAGTGAATTTTCCGATCGGCTTGATCATCGCGCAGCCGGACAAGCCTACTGCGCAAGCCAGTATGCCAAAGGGAAGAGCGTGTCGTTTGAGTGAGACCATCAGGCCGTTTCCTTCAATACCGTCCGCCGGGCTGCGTCGAGCCAGGCATCTGCCACACCGGTGAAATCCTCCGGTGTGCTGTTCCATCCAAAGCTGGTGCGGATTGCCGATTCCGCAAGGGCGTCAGATGCGCCCATCGCCAGCAATACGAGCGAGCGCTTCACCTTGCCAGACGAACATGCAGATCCGGCCGAAATGCACACACCTGCCAGATCCATCGCCATGACCTGTGTTTCCGCCGCAAAGCCGGGCTTCGCGAAGTTCGATGTCCCAGCCAGCCGCTCGGCGGTCTTGCCCATAATCGTCACGCCTGCTTCGCGTTCCAATCGCGCTTCCATATCGTTTCGATACGAAGACAGCATAGCATATTTCGGCAGATCTCTCACGGCAGCCTCCACCGCCGCGCCAAAGCCCGCTTGCGCAGCAACATTCTCAGTGCCGGACCGCAATCCACGCTCCTGCCCGCCGCCATGGGTCACGGCCTTCAGCGGCGCACCCGCCCGGTGCCACAGCGCGCCTGCGCCCTGCGGGCCGCCAATCTTGTGCGCCGACAGGCTGAGATAGTCGACGCCGAGCAGGCCGACATTGACCGAACTCTTACCGAGCCCCTGCACCGCATCGCAAATCGTCAGACCGCCTGCCTCGCGCACGATACGAGCAGCTTCTCCCACTGGCTGGATCACGCCGGTCTCATTATTGGCGAGCATCAGGCACAGAACCGGTGTGCCCAATTTGGCGTGATCCCAATCCGAAAGCTGATCTTGCAACTGGTTCAGGTCCAACGTCCCGTCGGGCCTCACATAGGCGGTCCGCACTTGCACCCCAGAATGGGCGGCAGCCTTGGTGACGGCCTCATGCTCAATCGCTGAAACCAGGAAGGTGCAATGTCCATCGAGCGCTACGGCAACACCATGAATCGCCAAATTGTCCGCTTCGGTGCCACCACCCGTCAGAATGACGTCTTCCGCCCGGCTACCGATCGCGCCCCCAATGGCCAAGCGGGCCCGCTCCAATACGCCGCGCGCCGCCCTTCCGGCCGTATGGACGGACGACGGATTGGTCGCGCCCATGCCCCATACATCCAGCATCGCCTGGCGCGCTTCAGGCCTCAAAGGCGAGGTCGCATTGTGATCTGCATATATCATAGGACTGGATATACTCACTTATCGGCGATTTTGCAGGTGTAGAAAAATTTGCATTTCGCAGTTCAAATGGCTTATGACCGCGCCCTTCCCCCGAGACCAGCGAGTATAACATGGCAGAACTCATCATTCCGGGCCCTCAGGGCCGCATCGAAGCCCGTTACACCGAGCCGCCGCTTCCCGGCGCGCCGATTGCGCTAATCCTCCATCCTCACCCGAAAGCGGGCGGCACGATGCAGGATCCTATCTCCATCATGCTGTATCAAATGTTCGAGCGTCATGGGTTCGGCGTGCTTCGCTACAATTCGCGTGGCGTAGGCCGCAGCCAGGGTCAGTATGATCAGGGCATTGGTGAACTCGAAGATGCCGCCTTCGTTCTGGACTATGTCGAAAACCTCGCAGAGAGCCCGCGTTTTGTCTGGTGTGCCGGCTACAGCTTCGGGGCGTGGATCACGTTGCAGTTGCTGATGCGCCGCCCGGAGATTGACGGCTTCCTCGCCATCTCTCCCCCGGCCAACCACTATGACCTTTCCTTCCTGGCACCATGTCCGGCATCCGGCCTGATTGTATCCGGCGATTCCGATTCAATCTCATCGCCTGAAGATGTTGAGCGTGCGCTGACCAAAGTGCGCGTTCAGAAGGGCGAACAGATCGACCGCACGACGGTCAAAGGTGCGAACCACTTCTATCAGGACAAGCGCGACGAACTGATCGGGCTCTGCGAAGATTACCTGCTACAGCGCCTTGCCGCCGCAGAAGAAAAGCTCCGCCTCGAAGCCGAGGAAGACTAGAAAATCAGCTTCCCGCCCCGCGTCGGGGCGGGAACACCAGTGGTCGATGGCCAACTGATCGGCAATCCGCGCGCAGTTCGCGCGGCCAGGAAGGCAAATGCCTCCGCCTCGATCGAATCTCCCCGCCAACCAACCGCTTCTGCCGAATGCACTTCGCACCCAGCCGCGCGTGCCAACGCAGCCATAAGGACAGGATTGTGCCTGCCGCCACCGCACACGATCAGGCGCGCTGGATATTCCGGCAGCTGGGAAAGACCAATCGCGACGGCGCGCGCCGTAAACTCGGTCAGCGTAGCCGCGCCGTCCTCGACGGATAGACCGCGCACCATACTGGCGTTGAAGTCGTATCGGTCCAGAGATTTTGGCGGTGATTGGTCAAACCAATCATGATCCAGGAGCTGAACGAGTAAGCCGTCATGCACGCGGCCAGCCCCAGCAAAACGACCGCCCTCATCATGAGTCCCCAGGCCATGTCCCTCAATCCATTCATCGATGGGTCCGTTCGCCGGGCCTGTGTCAAACGCGACGAGGGAGCCATTACTCATACGAGCGGTAATGTTCGCAACACCGCCAAGATTGAGAACGCATGCCGCGTCGCCGCCGAGGCGCTCTAGCAGTGCGGCATGATACGCGGGTGCAAGGGGTGCGCCCTGCCCGCCGGCGGCCACATCATCAGACCGAAAGTCATAAGCGAGCGCGACACCAAGCGCAGCCTGCATAGCGGGGCCGTCGATGAGTTGAAGGGTCGCCCCGGCCTGATTTCCCTTGGGTGCGCGATGCAACACGGTCTGACCGTGGACACCCGCAAGACGGGGCGCAGGCCCCGTCCAAGTCGCGAGCAACTGCTCCCATGTCTCAAAATGGGTGCGGGTAACAACCAAACACGCCGCATTGAAAACACCGTCCGGCTGAGGGCCAACCCAATTCCACGCGCGTGCAGCATCGGTGGCGCGCTGCAGTGCGGCGCGCTCTTCAGGTGCGTATTTACGCTCCGCAGTCGCTCCGAATTCCAGAACCTTTTCACCATCAGTCAGGATCAGCGCTGCGTCGACGGCGTCCAGCGACGTGCCAGACATGAAGCCCGCCACCCAATACGGTTCAGATTTTTCACTCACAGAGTTCAAGATATCAGTTTTCCATGTTACGCGCGGCAGCTTCACGGAGACACGAGAAGATGAGCGAATACAAGTCAGAATTCCTGAAAACCCTGTCAGAGCGCGGTTACCTGAAACAGGTCACCCATCCGGCAGAGGTGGATGCCTATTGCGCCAAGGGGATTCCGACTGGCTATATCGGCTTTGATGCGACGGCTGACAGCCTGCATGTCGGCTCGCTCTTACAGATCATGATGCTTCGCCACCTCCAGAAGAGCGGCGGTAAACCCATCGTGCTGATGGGCGGCGGCACGACCAAGGTGGGCGACCCGACCGACAAGGAAAAGTCGCGCCCCTTGCTGACCGACGAGCAGATCGCGGCCAACATGGAAGGCATCAAGAAGGCCTTCCAGCCCTTCCTGACCTTCGGCGACGGGCCGACCGATGCGATCATGGTCAACAATGACGACTGGCTCGGCAAGCTTGGCTACCTCGAAATGTTGCGCGAAGTTGGCGTGCACTTCACCATCAATACAATGGTAAAACAGGACACGGTCGCCCGCCGCCTTGCGGCAGAGCAGCCCTACACCTTCCTCGAATTCAATTATCTCCTCATGCAATCCTACGACTTCCTCGAACTCTACCGCCGGCTGGACTGCCGGATGCAGATTGGCGGATCAGACCAATGGGGCAATATCGTTGGTGGCGTGGACCTGGTTCACAAGGCCGCCAGCGGCGACGCATTCGGAATTACGGCTCACCTCATCACAACCGCGTCCGGCGGAAAGATGGGCAAGACCGCAGATGGTGCAGTCTGGCTGAACGCGGACCGCAAGAGCCCCTACGAGTACTGGCAATTTTGGCGCAACACAGAAGACGCCGATGTCGGACGATTCATGCGGCTGTTCACAGAGCTACCGCTCGACGAGATTGCCCGTCTTGAAGCGCTCGAGGGCGCGGAGATCAATACGGCGAAGGTCGTTCTGGCCAATGAGGCCACGAAGCTGTTGCATGGCGAAGCGGCCGCGAAAGAGTCGGAAGCTGCAGCAGCCGCAGTATTTGCTGCGGGCGGCCAAGCTGACGCGCTGCCAACTGTTGAAATCGCAACATCCGATCTTGATGGTGGCATGCTCGTAGCCGCCGCATTCACAGCGGCGGGTCTCACAGAATCCAACGGCGCCGCGCGCCGCTTGATCAAGCAAGGCGCAGCAAAGGTGAATGATACTCCGGTATCAGATCAAAATGCATCCCTGTCAGCGGACGACCTTGTAGACGGGACAATCAAACTGTCCGCCGGCAAGAAGCGCCATGCGCTGGTCAAGGCAATTTAGAATTCCTCTTCGGGGATCGGTGGCAGCTCGGACGGGATAGGCTCATCTTCCGGTCGCGCTTTAGCCTCCGGAATATCCGTATCCGACGGGTTTTCAAATATCCGTCGGATGACACCAGGGGCGAGAGCAGACAGAGGATTGACCGACACGTTCGCCTTTTCGAGACTGCCGCGGATGCTATAGGTCAAAGAGAAGATGCCCTCACCATCCCGGCCCACCACAAGGTCCCCAATAATCGGAATACCCCCAAGGGCTGAATTCATGCCGAAACTTGGTACCAGCACGCCATCGACACTGATCTCGCTGTCGGCGCCAAGATAGCCGTTGGCGGTCAGGCCGAGCGCCGGGCCCTGCGCTTTCCCGCCAGTCACAACGTAACGATCCCCCGCCACGGTCAATGGAATGTCGATCCGCGAGAACAGAACGCCGTCACCTCCCAACGTATCTGCAAGTCCACGAAGAGAGGCGAGAGAGAGAATTTGAGTCAGGAACGGGGCATTGTGCAACCGCCCGTCCGTCACAACAATGTTGAACCGAGACGGCGCTCCATCGCGAGCAAGCGTGCCATCTATGTCCAGCCTCCCTCCTTCGATGAAGTCGAGATCGAGAAATGCGCTGGTAATGAAGCCGGCATCGCTGCTGACAACTTTGATCGCCGTGCCCTCCGGAGACGAGCCATCCAAATCGATATTGAAGGCTGACCCGTCATCCGTGTTTCCGGTCGCTGAGAGCTTCTGCATTCCGTTCACTGTTGACCGCCACGTGACGTCTGCGTTTCGCACATAAAGGCCAGCGCCAAGGGTAAGTGTGTCGACGTCGGCCCTGACGCTCAGCGGCGTACCATTGCTTTCACTCGCGTCGCCCAGCGCACCGATGCCTGGTAATGCGCCCGACAGATCAAGATAGCTGCCGGTCAAGGCAACTTGCAAACTGCCATTCGGACCTCGCGAAATCTGTCCGTTCACGTCTGCAGTGTCTGAGAGAAAGGCCCGCCTCAGATCCGCCGAGACCAAACGGGAATCTCCCCCCAGTGTAAACTTTCCATCCAGATAAGCTTCTTCGCTGGTAAAGAGTACGTCGGAGGAGAAGCCCTCTTCGGCGCGCTCATACAGGACGGTCACCTTCCCCTCCTTGCCTGCGGTCTTCACCCAGCCGATTTCGGACAGGTCGAGACGGGCATTGGTCAGATCCATTACAACGTTTGCAACCGACACATCCTCACCTTCAACGGTCGCCTGAACTTCTGTGGGTACTTCGCCAGTCAAGTACGCCCTCCCCGGAAGGCCGAACCGATTCAACACATCCGGCGTGATAATCGCTTGTGCCGACAGCGCCGACGGAGCCTCACCATCCTTGAAACCGTCGCGCCAACTGAACTGGACAGGTGACGGGCCAAGATCACCCAAGCCGGTAATGGTCATACCATCTTGGTCAACCTTGATGTCAGCCGTAGCGTTTGCCAGATTCAGGCCGAGCGCGGCGCGCTTGAGGCCACCATTGGTCAGCCGACCGATTGCCGTGTAGCGAACCGCTTCGTCTGGGACATTATCGAGTGCCGGTCGGAACAACTCGAATGTCGCCTCGGCATCGCCACTTAAACGCTCCTCATCAAAGCCTAGATCGAGCCGGGATTCATTCAACGTCGTAATAACGTTTGCTGCAGGGCCGTGCCCCTTTGCAAATACGCGGAAATCTTCCCCTTTCGGATTGAAGGCTGGAAAGTCGACCAGGGCCTCGTCAATGTCCCAACCACCATAGTCGCCCTGGTCAACAGTTACCCTGAAACTGTTGCCCGTCAGGCGCCCCTTGCCGACGGCATTCCGGGCGGCGGGCAAGTCATCGAGAAACTTAACGTCCGCCGAGTTGATATCGAAGGTAAGGTTCAGGTCTTCATCCCTCAGATAACCTTCCGCGAAACTATCGCGTTGAAGCGTCATCTGCGCACGTAAATTGTCTACGTCCGTATTGCTGATCCGTTTGGCCGTAAAGGATCGCGCTCCCGTGCCCAGCGATACGGGCCAAAAGGCGAGCACGGTGTCCTTCGTGACTGTTCCCTCAGTTTTCAGCTCGATGGCTCCGATAATCGGAGATTCATTCTTCTCACGATCTGGGGTCATCGCGATATCAGTGATGAACTGGAACTGTGCGTCATTGGATACGAACGAAATCCGGGTGTCTTTTAAGCTGCGATCCGGAAAATTCACTTCTCCATCAGCGCGGAGATCGCGCAAACCAAGTGGCTCTGCAAAGGATGGTGTGAAATCAAGCGTCGCAGCATTGCTTCGCAGTTTGAACGGGCGTGGTCCGGTCCCTTTCAGCGCGTTTTGCAGTGTTAAGTCTGCTGAACCAGCGAACGGGCCAAATCGTAGTGAATTCCCTGAGATGAGCAATTCATCGCCCGTCGCCGCATAGGTCATCTCGAGATCGAGATCCGTCACATTCATGCCGCTCTCACCGAACGGTAGTTTACCCTCAGCAAGGTTGGCCTTCACCACAATCTTCTCGACGCCCGCTGCGCTGGACGTGTCAAACTCAACGGTAATGTCTGCTGGCACACCGGACAGGAATTCGCTGTCGGTACCCAGCCTCGCAGCAAGGTCCGCAAGAGACCATTGAGCGACGGCGAGAGAGGCTTGCATACGGCTGCCCAAATCGCTCGTATCAATGTCCAGCGCCAACCCAGCCGGCAAACCGGCCCCCACGCCACTGCCGGACATGGACAAATCTACTCCGTCTTCCGTGACGGAGAGCAGCCCTTTCGACTCCGTCAAGGTAAACAGAGGCGATCTGTCAGAAGCGAAGACGCGCATTTCAAAGTCCTCGTAGGACAAGCGCTCGAGACTGATGTCAGCCTTCTCTTCTTGTAGCACCACAAGAATTTGGGGAAGTACGGCGTTTATCCGTTCCAGCCATTCGCTCGGATTTTGTGGCATTTCACCGACCGGAATTTCAGGCAGTGGATCGCCCGCGATGTGCCAAATGCCATCGTCAGCTTGAGCAACATTGATCCAGCCATCGACCAGGTCGAGCCCAAGGACCTCCACATCACCCATTACGAGCGCGGAGCTGGACAGCACGATGCGGGCACGCTCGGCCTCCGCAGCCACATTACCTTCACTATCCAGCATCTTGATGTCATTTCCGGTGACAAGAACGCGCTTGTCTTCCGACGACCATTCCAGGAACACATCGCCGACAGTTACCGGTCTGCCATTGCGCGAATTGGTCAGGCCCTGCTCGATATCGTCTCGGAACATCTCCAATTCGATCGGCCCACTGGACAAACGGAAGACGAGCAACCCCGCCAGAACCAGAACAACCAGGATAAGTCCGCCGAGTATTTCAAGAATTACAAGTGAGGCTCTCTGGCGGACCAAATCAGGGACTCCGAAAATCTACGTCTAAAAATTGCGTTCTATGGCGATATATGCACACCAAGCTGACCGCACCATAGGAGGAATACATGGCGAAAGTACTGCAAGACGGTGAAAAGGCTCCGGATTTCTCAATGCCCTCCACGACCGGGCAGATCAAACTCGAGGACTTCTCGGGCAGCTATCTGGTTCTTTACTTCTACCCCAAGGACGACACACCCGGTTGCACGAACGAAGCGAAAGACTTTTCAGCGTTGATCGACGCATTCGCAGACCGGAATGCCAAAGTCGTCGGCGTTTCGCGCGATCCGCTTTCCAAACACGAAAAGTTCTCGGCCAAGCACGACCTCAAAGTGATTCTTGCCAGCGATGAGTCGGGCGAAACCACGGAGATGTACGGCACCTGGATCGAGAAAAACATGTATGGAAAGACCTATATGGGCATCGCCAGACAGACCTTTCTGATCGGACCGGACGGTTCAATCATTAAATCTTGGAAAAAAGTCCGGGTGAAAGGCCACGCAGAGGATGTGTTGAGCCACCTGCCGGACGGAACAAAAACGAGCCAGGACAAGGTTTAAGCCCCTAAAAACGAGTATTAACGAGAGATTTACCCTAATGGGGGAATATTTTCAGGAATTATGCTCGCAAGGGGTTCCGTCCCTTAGTGATTTCGGTATTTATATTTCTACGGGTTTGGGAACTTGCTGTAGGTGTGATTGCAGTAGGCGGTGTGTGATTCCAGTCGACGGGTGGCGTTAATGGCGAAATGGAGTGCGAACCTCAAGGCGACGTTCGATCGTGCATTTCCTGAACGACAAATATATCACCGGAGCGGCGGTACCGTCCGGTACATTTCCATTTCTCCATGGCAACAGGCAATTTGCGCCCTCGGCGCCACGGCGCTTGCTGGATGGACAATTTTTCTGACCGGCACCTTCGCCCTTGGCGGCTCAACCGGCACGCTTACCGGCAGCTCCGATGATCGCGAACTCGCCAAGTATGAGCGCTGGGTTCAGGAGCTTCGCGCCAAGGATGCGCTGTCGCGTTCACTGCTGGAAGAGCGCACAGATGCCTTTCAGCGCGAAACGGCCGAATGGGAAGACCGCCAGAAAGCGCTCGAGGATTTGTTTGAGCAGCTGAAGGGCGATGAAACGCTCGATGTTTCGGCCCTTACAGGCGATGGCGCGGACCTGCTGGTTCAGGCGTCTATCGAAGAAGCCGACGACCGTCAGTCTCGTGACAGTTTCCGCATGACGGCCACACTCGACACGCGAGGCAATCGCGTCAGCGTCAAGAACCTAAAATACAATCAGGAACGCATGCTCGACGAGGCGGAAGACCTCGCCATTGAGCGCGCTGAACGCGCGCGCAGCGTGATCCAGCTGACCACGATTGGCAGCGACCGCATCATGGAAAGCGCAGAGATGGGCGGTCCGCTTGTCTCGATGGCAAACTTGACGGCTGGCGGCGAGACGCTGTCAGCGCAGGACGCCAGCTTCTACAACCGACTGACCGAGACCCAGGCTCGCGTCGCCGAGATGCAGTATTACGAACAGATTGTTGAAAGCCTGCCCCTTGGTGCCCCGGTTGGCGTGCCCTTCCGGTACACCAGCCCTTATGGCATTCGGGTAGATCCTTTCATCAAGAGACCGCGTTGGCATAACGGAATTGATGTCGCTGCCTATGGTGGGGCGCCGATCGTGGCGTCCGGGCCGGGCACCGTCAGCTTCGCAGGCGCACGGTCAGGGTATGGACGCGTGGTCGAAGTGGATCATGGATACGGCTTCAAGTCGCGCTATGGTCACCTCCGCTCGATTACTGTATCAAAGGGCGATACGGTCGAAGTGGGCGATCTCGTGGGGAAGATGGGCACGACCGGAAGAAGTACCGGATATCACCTTCACTTTGAGGTGTTTTTCAACGGTAAAGCATATGATCCAGTAAAGTTTTTGAAAGCAGGCCGTCATGTTCACGAAGAATAGCAAATCAAATGACACCCCTACCCCACCAGAACCCATGAAGACGGCGCCCGCGCAGGATGCGATCCGCGGCGCGTCTTCCAAGCCTGCCGCCCGTGCAGCTTCCATCATCTGCGCCGACATGAAGATCAATGGCTCGGTCTCTTCTGAAGGCGCCCTCCAAATCGACGGCACTGTCGATGGTGATGTCGCCGCGACAGACATTACGATTGGTGCCAGTGGCCACATAACCGGCGAAGTGAAAGCCGAAGTTGTACGCGTCAAAGGCCGCATCAAAGGCTCAATCCGAGCGCGTAAGGTTGAACTCGAAACCGGTGCCCACGTCAAAGGCGACATCGTTCATTCGTCGCTCCAGATCCAGTCGAACGCCGTATTCGAAGGTCAGGTCAAACATGCGGATGATCCGCTGAAGGACACCTCCCCCAAAGCAGCGGCGGCCGCCAATGAATCCAAGCCTGTCGCGTCTTCCGGCCCATCGGCATACGGAATTTCGACGTCCGCTTCCTGATCATTTCAGTACCCAATTGAATAAAAAGGCCAGCTCGATTGAGCTGGCCTTTTCCGTTTTGTTTTCAGCTATCAACTATGACATTACGCGACGCACAATCGCGGTCGTCATCTTGGCACCTTCGACCACTACAGTGTCGCCGGTTCGTACCAATTCGCCCTCCACGGCTTCGGCACGCCACACGGTATCACCTATCCGAACCTGCCCGGTCCCGGAAATGAAGTCACCCATTGCAAGCCCTCGCTGGCCGACCAGGGAAGCCATGCGTCGATTGAGCGTCGGATGCTCAGGAGACGTTTTTCGAATCCCGGACAGCACCGTGCGTCCAAGGATGACCAGCACGGTTGCGGCCATGCCGAATACGATCATCTGACCCTGCCAGCCCGACAATGAATCTGGGGCAAAATAGGTGAAAGCGGCCGTCAGCCAGGCGGCTATGGAAACCATGAGCAGGTCGAATGTCCCGCTCATCATCTCGATCCCGAAAAGGATCAGCCCCAAGGCCAGCCAGTGCCAGAATGTGAGTTCAGAGAAGACTTGTTCCATTGGATTAATCTCCCTTATTGCCGGTCAGCCCCTTGATGCCCTCAAGTGTTCCGATGAGGCTCGAGAATTCAGCCGGGATGATAACCGTCCGCTGCTGATCCGACTCCGCCAGTTTTGCGAACGCTTCGACATAAGCCTGACCAAGGAAGTAGTTGACCGCATTGACGTCGCCCCGCGCAATTGCTTCGGACACCATCGCTGTGGCCTTGGCTTCGGCTTCAGCCTCGCGCTCGCGAGCTTCAGCATCGCGAAAGGCAGCCTCCCGGCGTCCCTCGGCTTCGAGGATTTGCGCCTGTTTCTGACCTTCGGCCTTCAGGATAGCCGACTGCTTATCGCCTTCAGCGGTCAGGATTTCCGCCCGCTTCAGGCGCTCGGCCTTCATCTGGCGCGCCATGGCTTCGGTAATATCGGCTGGCGGGCTCAGGTCGGCAATCTCAATTCGGGTGACCTTCACGCCCCACGGATTGGTCGCCGCATCGATAACAGTCAGAAGGCGCGCATTGATGTCATCCCGGTTGGACAGGACTTCATCAAGATCCATTGAGCCGACAACAGTACGGATATTGGTGAGGGAGAGGTTCGTGATGGCGTGGTTGAGGTTGTTGACCTCATATGCCGCCGCCACTGCATCAACCACCTGGATGAACACAACCGCATCGCACGACACCATTGCGTTGTCTTTGGTGATGACTTCCTGCTGCGGCACATCGAGGACGGTTTCCATCATGTTCATCTTCCGGCCCACCCGCTCCAGGAAGGGTGTGATGATCGACATGCCCGGATTGAGTGTGCGAGTGTAGCGTCCAAACCGCTCCACCGTGTAATTGTAGCCTTGAGGCACGAACTTGAACGCAGATGTCAGGCCAATCAGGCCTACGACGGCCACCAGAACGACCACAGCAAAAAACGGATCCATGTATTCCTCTCCTTCTGTTACTCAGAATTAATGTGGGAGAGGTTTTCCGTTTTTCAATAAATATTTGACGAAAAACGGCGCGCCCAGCCCCACCAGACGCGCCGTTCTTCTCATAAGTTACTTAAGAAACCTTGTCTGATTTAGAGCTGGTTCAGCATGTAGTCCGCGCTGGAAACCTTGAACTCGCCGCCGTCTTCCACGTTGAGTTCGGCAACCGCGCCATCCTTGACGATCATGGAATAACGCTGCGAACGCTGTCCCATACCAAAACCGCTTGCATCCATTTCCAGGCCAAGGGCCTTGGCAAAGGCGCCGTTACCGTCAGCCAGCATGCGCACGGTCTCTCCTGCACCGGCATCCTTACCCCAGGCGCCCATGACGAACACATCATTCACCGAGGTACAGACGATTTCGTCCACGCCCTTGGATTTCAAATCTCCGGACTTGTCGACGAAGCCCGGCAGGTGGCGTGCGGAACAGGTTGGGGTGTACGCGCCAGGTACCGCAAACAGGGCGATCGTCTTGCCGCCAAACACTTGTTCGGTTGTGCGAGGCTGTGGGCCGTCTGCCGTCATTTCCATGAATGTGGCTTCCGGAAGCTTGTCTCCGACTTTGATGCTCATCAGCTGGTCTCCTTGATGCTGTGTTGCCCAGATAGGACGCCAACGCCTCCACGACAAGCGCACCACACCTTGCCAAAGCGATACAATTCGCCCAGCATCATCCTCGAAAGGGTCACCAGATGGACGCCGACCTCACAGGCAAACTGCTTATCGCCCTTCCCGGTATCGGCGATCCGCGTTTCGCGCGCTCGATTATTCTGGTCTGCGCCCACTCTCCCGAATTCGCCATGGGAATTGTACTCAACAAACCAATGGTCGGGCTGACGTTGCCGCAATTACTTGAACAGCTTGATGTCCCAGTGGAAATTGACGTTTCGGAAGATCTGGTGCTCGACGGAGGCCCGGTGAGCAGTGATCGCGGCTTTGTTCTTCACACTGATGACATCATCAGCGAGGGTGCTACGCTCGAGATCGACGGTACTTTCTGCATGACGGCAACCCGCGACATCCTGCACGCCATAGGAACTCGGGACGCGCCAAAGCGCTCCGTTCTCGCGCTGGGTTATTCAGGCTGGGGCGCTGGTCAGCTAGAATACGAGTTGGCCGAGAATGCATGGTTGATTGGCGAACCCGATACGGAACTGGTATTCGGCGAAAGCCATGAGGCTAAATGGGAAGCCGCACTTGGCCATCTGGGTATAGACAGCGGTCGATTGCAGATACTGCCTGGAAACGCCTGATCAATTGATCAGAAAGGCGATCGCTGCGGCTTCCTCCATCGGACGCGCAAAAGCAAAGCCTTGAGCGTAGTCAAAGCCCAGACTGCGCAGCTTTGCTGCATCGTCCTTGTGTTCAACGCCTTCCGCCGTTGTGGTCATGTCCAGTCGCGCCGCCAGCAAGGTTAGCGTGCCCAGTATCGTGTCGGTGCGGTGCTGGCCCAGACGGCGCGTGAGCCCGTGGTCCACTTTCAGACTGTCAGCTGGAAAATCCGCCAACCAGGCGAAAGACGAATGACCCGTCCCAAAATCATCCAGCACCAATCCCGCCCCCACGGCCTTCAAGGCCATGACAGCCGCAAGCGCGTGGCTTTCGTCGCGGAGTGCAGCTTGTTCCGTCAATTCGATGCGGATTGCCTTCTCTGGCAAGTCGTATCCTTGCATCAGCGCCTCTACGAGCGCTGGCAGCGTGCTGCGCGACAAATCCCGTGCCGTCAGATTCACGTGCATGAAAAGATCGGATCTGCCGGAAGACTCCCGTAACTTTGAAAGCGTCTCGGCAGAGCGTATCAACATGTTGGACGCGAGGGCTTCATCCTCGTACCGGCTCGGTGGATTGCGAACTTCACCATCATCCCATCGGGCCAGCGCTTCAAAACCGGCAATATGCCCGCTGCCAAGTGAGATAATGGGCTGGAAAACTGGGTAGAGATCGGGACCGGGCTGCAAGTCAGACGGATCAATCTCCGCAAACTCGTTCCCGGCCAACAGCATGCCGTGCGCGTCTTCTTCACTGATGAAAGCGCCGACCAGATGAATATCGGCCCCGCTGGACAGTCTCAAATCGCAACGAACGGGTCCGTCTGACGTGCTGAATGCCTGCGCCAGTCGCCCTCGGCTAAGCCCCTCGAACATCTGCTCAATGGCATCGATCGACCATTGTCCGGCCAGATCAGAATGATCGCTACCCTTTGGCGCCTCAATCAGGAGATGCCTGCTGGCGGCATTCCAGTGCCAACTACCTTGAGGCTGGGTCGACTGATCTGACATCATCTCGTGCAACCTATCGCGAAGCACTGGGCCTGACGAGTGCGAAAAGGACATGGTCGCGGCGTACGCCCGCGATCTCGAGATATTCTTTAGCATGTCCTTCTTCCCGAAAGCCGTTTGTTTCCAAGACTTTGCGGGAACGCAGGTTTGATGCCAGAATTCCGGCCTCGACGCGATAAAGATGTAATTCCCGGAACGCCCAGTCGCAGACCGCGCCTACGCCTTCCTGCATCAGTCCCTGCCCCTGATGATCCTGTCCAAGCCAGTAACCAAGACTGGCACTGTTGGCGGGCCAGCCACGGACATTGGTCAAGGATATTCCACCGACAAGCTTTCCGTCCTTCAATCGCCGGATCATGAACACGTAAGCGCGACCGGACTTCCACCCATTCTTCCAGGCTTGCAACCGACGCGCCCAATCTGCGCGGGAGTTTGCATCCTTTGGCCATGTCGGCTCCCAGGGTTGCAGGTGCTTACGGCTACGCTTGCGCAGGCCGGACCAATCCTCAAAATCCTTCTTGCGCGCAGGCTCGATGACCAGGCGGGCTGAAACAATGACCGTGTCCTTGCGGTGCGCGGCCATGACCTAGTCGGCCAATCGTTCCACGCGCGAGCGCACAGCACCGAGGGTCGGCTCTACCCGTTCGAACACTTCTTCATTGGACATCACGCCTGTGGCAAAATCTGGCAATTTCGCCTCGCGCCCTGTCGCTTCAAGTACCGTTTCCGGGAACTTGGCGGGTGATGCCGTTGCAAGAACCACCGTGGCGACGTCCGAATTGGGTGCGAGGCGGGCGACGCGCGTACCGACGGCGGTGTGAGGACAGATCAGCCAGCCTGTATCGGATTCGAATTGGCGCATCTCTTCCATCGTGTCTGCATTGCTGACACTTTGCACACGAATGCCTGAACAGCCCAGTCGACCCGTTGCGGTCTCTGGCAACTCCGCTTCACCCGCCTGTTTGAACCGCTCGTAGACGCTGCGCACCGCATCGCTGTCGCGACCCGACAGCTCGAACAGGATCCGCTCAAAATTGGACGGGATGGAGATATCCATGGCCGGGCTTGGCGTCGCCACAGTCGGTCGTTTGGACATGACGCCAGAATTGAACAACCGCATAAGCGCGTCGTTTTCGTTCACCGCGCAAACAATATCCAAGCCGCCCGGCAACAGTCCGCAACGCGCCGCTACGTATCCAGCCAGGGCGTCACCCATATTTCCACTTGGGACAACAAAGCGGATTTGCTGGCCTGCAAGGGCAGCTTGCGAAGTGGCATAGTACACCATCTGGGCTGCGATGCGCGCCCAGTTGATCGAGTTCACGCCCGACAGGCTGACGCGATCAACAAAATCGCGATCTGCGAACAGCGATTTCACAATCGTCTGGCACTCGTCAAAGTCGGTATCAAGGGCGAGGTTGAGAACATTGCCCGCACCGGTTGTCGTCATGAACAGACGCTGGATGGGAGAGACACGTTCGAATGGGTGCAAGATCACGAGATCGGCATGCTTGGCACCCGCGAAGGCCGCCGCGGCTGCGCCGCCTGTATCTCCAGAGGTCGCGCACATGATCGTCATACGCCGTCCTGTTTTGCCGAGCACAAGATCATACAGCTGACCAATCAGCTGCATGGCGACATCCTTGAAGGCGAGGGTCGGGCCGTGATGCAGTTCCAGGAGCCAGCTGCTCGGACCTGACTGGGTCAGCGGTGTCACCGATTGGTGAGCAAAGGTGGCATAGGCGCGTTCGCACAGGCCCAGTACTTCTTCCTGCGTCAGCGTATCGCCCGCAAAGGCCGAAATGACCCGCGCGGCGACCTGGGAATAGGGTTCTCCGGGTTTGGCTGGCGCGATGGCAGGATAGGATTCGGGGATGTAGAGGCCACCATCCGGCGCCAGCCCCGCAAGGCATGCACCGATGAAATCAACGGGCTCTGACTGCCCCCGAGTGGAAATATACTTCATTCCCCGTTCCTTCTGCGAAACCGCAACCGGCCCTTTTGATAATGGAAGGCCAGATACACACCCAACAGCGCCATGGCGAGCCCCCACCATGTGATCGCGTATCCGAAATGCCGCTGTGGCGGCAGATCATCATCCATGCGCAATCGCGCAAACGGATTTGGCCCTGCCATTGCGCGACCATTTTCAATCAGCCGCAATGTCTGGGGCTCGAATGCTTCCGGCACCACGCGCTCGGCGACATCCGCCGGCAAAAGATCTGCGAGATCATCAATACTGTAGGCGTAGAAAACACCTGCCTCCGGCGCATCGGGGCTCGCGAAGGCATTGCGGCTGCCTGGGGTCTTGTAGATGCCACGCGCCGAGAAATTCAGATTGGTCCCGCATTCGGGCCCCTGACATGGCGTTGGTGGCTCCACCTGATAGAGAAGTTCGATGGTCGTAAAGATGACTCGTTCGCCTTCATCAATCGCCACTACGCGTCGCCATGACGATGCGCCGTCGGCATAGGCATAGACCATGGCTTCACTACCCGGCACGACCCGACCGTCCAGGCTCACCCAGTTTGGCTCTGTTTCATCCAATGCCATCTTCGCGCTGAACCGACCATATTGCCAGTTCCCCAGCATGACGAGGATCGCAAGCGATACCACCGTAAACAGGGTCAAAACGGGATAGGGGCGAAAGCGCATGGGCGTGTCCGAAAGGTTTTGAAAAAAGGCCCGCCAGGCTGTGCGCCGGCGGGCCTGTTGATTACGCTACGATGGCCGGTGCCAGTCTATCCGCCATAGACAAGGAATGGCACGACATAGACGAAGGCGAACAGGAACAGCCAGACCACGTCAACGAAGTGCCAGTACCAAGCCGCAAATTCGAAGCCGAGATGCTTCTCTGCGCTCATGCCGCCCATCAACAGACGGATCAGGCAGATTGCAAGGAAGATCGTACCGATCACGACGTGCGCGCCGTGGAAGCCCGTCGCCATGAAGAAGGCCGAGCCATAAAGCGTGCCGTCAAAGGTGAAAGCCGCGTGGCTGTACTCGTAAGCCTGCAGCATTGTGAACACCATGCCGAGCAGCACGGTGAAGACGAGGCCAAGCTTGGCACCGGCGCGATCATTGTGCTGCAGCGCGTGGTGCGCCCAAGTGACTGTGGTGCCCGAAAGAAGCAGGATCAGCGTGTTGATCAGCGGCAGATGGAACGGGTCAAAGGTCTCGACGCCAACTGGCGGCCAGTCTGCAAAACGCGACAGGCCGTCTGCGTATAGCGCGTTGGCCGAATCCCATGTCTCACCGACGCGCGCACTTTCATAGATGGCGAACTCGAAGAAACTCCAGAACCAGCCGACAAAGAACATCACTTCAGACGCGATGAACAGGATCATGCCGTAACGCAGGCCAATCTGGACGACGGGCGTGTGATCGCCAATACCGCCTTCCTTGATGACTTCGCGCCACCAGCCGAACATTACCCATATGACCATCGCCAAGCCTACGGCCAGCAGCCACCAGGTTCCGGCTTCGAGGCCAAACAGGCCTTTCATATAGGTAACACCACCGAGTGCGGTAACGATTACCGCCAATGACCCCAGCAATGGCCAGGGAGACGGATTGACCAGATGGAAATCGTGTTTGACTTCGTCGTGAGCCATGGCCCTTTTGACCCCTCTAAAAAATCACATGAATCAGAGCGCTCTTTAGACCGCTCCGGCCTGTATGTGCAACTACATCAGCCGGCATTGGCTGAATTCGCCGCACCCTTCTGGGCGGCTTTTTTCTCGCCCGAATAGCTGGAACTGTCAAAAAACGTGTAGCTGAGCGTGATCGTCTCCAGGGATTTAGCTACCCGGTCCTCAAGCATGTCAGCAGAGACGAAATAGACGATCGGCAGTTTCTTTGTTTCGCCAGGTGCAACCACCCGTTCCTCAAAGCAGAAACACTCAAGCTTGTTAAAGTAGAGACCCGCATAGTGCGGCGTCACATTATAGCTCGCAATGACCCGGATTTCCTGATCAGTCGGGTTGGAAACCTCGTAAAAAGCGAGGCCATGCTGGCCGAGCTTCAAAGTCTGAGTTGTCTGGAGCGGATGGAAGGTCAGCGGCGTATCGGCGACATTGGCGTCAAAACGCACCATCACTTCCTGTTCGACCATCCTATCCGGTGCGGCCGTGGCAATACGTGTGGTGCCGCCAAATCCCGTCACTTTGCAAAACGTGTCGTAGAGTGGGTCCGCTGCGAAACCAAGCCCGAGCATGCCCGTGAAAACGCCCAGTGAAACAAGTGCAACCTTTGTGTTCGACAGCTTCATGGCTCGCCCTCTTCCGGCTGCGTTTCGTCGATCGGCGTCAGATTTGGGGGTGGTGCCGCCTGATCCGGCGTCATGCCCTCGGGCAGGTCATTGATGCGCTCACCCTTGTCATCGACAGAATAATAGAAACCACTCTGGCTCAAATCAGATGACGACAAGCGGATAAACGTGACAACGCCTACGAGAATCACAAAGCCTGCAAGCGCCAGTCCCAACCAGAGATTCCTGCTTTTGCGCGCCCGCAATTCCGCCTCTTGCGGCGTGTAGGCGTCAGTGAATTCACCGGCATATCTCTCTTTTTCGTCAGACAAATCAGGCCCCTCCTACAGGGAAGTGCAAACCTGCGGCATGCTCAACAATCAGCGCCGCAAAGACGAGGAACAGGTACAGGATGGAAAAGAAGAACATGCCGCGTGCGAGTTTCATGTCGGCAGCGCTAGCTCCAGCGTCGCCCGCCTTCGAGCGCCAAACACGGACTGCATAAGCCAGGAAGACGAGCCCCAGAGCCAACGTAACCAAGCCATAAATCCACCCGCCAAGACCGGTCGCAACCGGAAGTAATGCGATCGGCACGAGCAAGATCGTATAAAGCAGTATCTGGTTTCGCGTGGCTTTTGCCCCGTGCGTGACAGGCAACATGGGAACCCCCGCCTTCTCGTACTCACCATGTGCCAACAGGCTGAGCGCCCAGAAGTGCGGCGGCGTCCAGAAGAAGATAATCGCGAACAGTATCCACGCATCGACCGGTGTGTTGCCCGTGACCGCTGCCCATCCGATAACAGGCGGAAACGCGCCTGCACCACCACCAATGACGATGTTCTGAGGCGTCGAGCGCTTCAGCCACATTGTGTAGATGACGCCATAATAGAATATCGAGAATGCCAGGAGCGCAGCCGCCAACCAGTTGGAGGCCAGCCACATGAGCAGCACCGATACGCCGCTCATGATAAGACCCATTGCAAGGGCCTCTTCCTTCGGCACAGCGCCCGACGGAATCGGCCGTGTCGATGTGCGCGTCATGATCTGGTCGATATCAGCATCATACCACATATTGATGGCGCCAGCTGCGCCCGACCCGAGCGCGATGGCCAGTGTCGCAATCGCGGCCATGACAGGGTTTATCAAAACGCCGGTAACGCCGACTGCAGCGACGAGACCGGCAATTGCGGTGAACACAACCAGCATCATGATGCGCGGCTTCAGCAGCTGCACATAATCGCCGGCGGTGGCGTAGCGCTTGGGCGCCATGTCAGAAGTGGCGGACGGCTCGGTCATGCGTCTCCGTGGGGCTCCTTGCCCGATGTGATGCGGCGGTAGATAGCTTCTCCCAAGCATATGGCAAAGGCCAGCACTGAGATCAGCGTGACAAAATACCCGGCCATCTGCAGCATCCGGAGCCGGTCAAACACGTCACCATAGTCCACATAGCGCCGTGGCATGCCGGCCTCCAGCGACAGGCCCGGCCAGATCAGAAGCGCCATGCTGCCTGTCCAGGCAATCCAGTGGAGCCCGCCCAGTATCCGGTTGTACCTCACGCCCGTGATCGGCCTGAACCAGCGATACAGCGCCCAGAAGGCCAGGGTGATGCCCAGAAGGGCGGCGAGAAACCGGTAGCGCACGGCAATGTAATAGGTGTCGTGATAAAGGGTCGCGGAATCCATCGCCTGCCCCAGGCCGGCAATCATCAGCGCCCCTGTCACCGCCAGCACCAGGAACAGGACCGATACCGGGTCGCGCACGAACCGGCGGCGCGCCACAAGGAACAGGCTGGCCAGCAACAGGCCGGCCAGAACCATCATCACTTCCGGCTGTCCTGCCATCCAGATGGCATGCTGGGCCCAGAGCGGCAGGGCCGTATCGGATGGTCCGTTCATGATCGCCTCCCCTGATCAGCGCGCCGGATTTGACAGAGCCTGTACGAAAATGGCCCCGCGACACGTCGCAGGGCCATCATTCAGGTCAGACAGGGGCCAGTCTAGTGGCCGCCCTTGTTGGTGACATGCGGCAGCTCATTGAATTGGTGGAACGGTGGCGGCGAAGGCAACGTCCATTCCAGCGTCGTAGCGCCCTCGCCCCATGGATTGGCTTCACCCTTGCGGCGGCGGATCATGGCTTCGACGAGGCCGACGAAGAAGATCAGCGTCGCAACCAGCGTGATCGCGTAACCGATCGACGACCACATGTGCCAGGTGGCAAAGCCGTCAGCATAGTCGATGTAACGGCGCGGCATGCCCTGAAGGCCGAGGAAATGCTGCGGGAAGAACAGGACGTTCGATCCGATGAACATCAGCCAGAAGTGCAGGCCGCCGATCATGCCATTGTACTTGATGCCGAACATTTTCTCGAACCAATAGTACCAACCTGCGAACAGGCCGAACACGGCGCCGAGCGACAGCACGTAGTGGAAGTGCGCGACGACATAATAGGTGTCGTGCAGGGCATGGTCGATACCAGCGTTTGCGAGCACGACACCAGTAACACCCCCCACAGTGAAGAGGAAGATAAAGCCAATCGCCCAGAGCATCGGGACCGTGAAGTCGATGGACCCGCCCCACATGGTCGCGATCCAAGAGAATATCTTGATACCCGTCGGAACGGCGATCACCATCGTGGCCGCAACGAAGTAGGCTTTCAGATCCACATCCATACCAACTGTGTACATGTGGTGTGCCCACACAACGAAGCCGATCACCCCGATGGAGACCATGGCGTAGGCCATACCAAGGTAGCCGAAGATCGGTTTCTTGGAGAAGGTCGACACGATGTGGCTGACGATGCCGAAGGCCGGCAGGATCATGATGTAGACTTCAGGGTGACCAAAGAACCAGAACAGATGCTGGAACATGATCGGGTCACCACCACCCGCAGGTGCGAAGAATTGCGATCCGAAGTTACGGTCGGTCAGCAGCATGGTCAGCGCGGCAGCAAGCACCGGCAGCGACAGCAGCAACAGGACGGCCGTGATGAGCACGCCCCAAGCGAACAGCGGCATCTTGTGCATGGTCATGCCAGGCGCGCGCATGTTCAGAATGGTCACGATGAAGTTGATGGCGCCGAGGATCGACGCGATACCCGCCGTATGCAGCGACAGGATGAGCACATCCATTGCCGGGCCGGGATGGCCTGTGGTGGACGACAGCGGCGGATAAAGCACCCAGCCCCCTCCGAACCCGTCGCCGGGTCCGCCTGGAACCGTCATCGAGATACAGGCAAGCACAAAAGCTGCAACTGTAAGCCAGAACGAGATGTTGTTCATGCGTGGGAAGGCCATGTCTGGCGCGCCGATCATCAACGGAACGAACCAGTTTCCAAAGCCACCAATGAGCGCCGGCATCACCATGAAGAAGATCATGATCAGACCGTGATAGGTAATCACCGTATTGTAGAAATGCTTGGCATTCTGAATGGCCACGTCGCCTTCACCGGCAACGAATTGTGTCATCACCCCGATACCCGGCTCAGCAAGTTCCCAACGAATCAGGCCAGACAGCGTGTACCCTACAACCCCCGCGATCAGCGCGAAGATCAGGTACAGCGTACCGATGTCCTTGTGATTGGTCGAAAACAGCCAGCGCGTAAAGAAGCCGGGCTTGTGATCGTGTGAGTCGTGATGGTCGATGGCCACTTCATCCATAGGCATGGCGTGTCACTCTTCCCTAATTACTGTTTGGCGGCGAACTGGGTCGCCTGCTCAGTGGATGCAAAAACGTCGACGGTCGCATAGGCGGCTTCATAGTCACCCGCGAGCATAAACTCGGCCCAGCTGTCGAATTGCGCCTGGCTGACCACGCGCACTTCAATGGGCATGAAGGCATGGTTCACGCCGCAAAGCTCAGAGCACTGGCCGTAGTAGATGCCCGGCTCCTCGACGAGGAACCAGCCCTCGTTCAGGCGACCCGGAACGGCGTCCGTCTTCACACCGAAGGCTGGAACGGTCCAGGAGTGGATCACGTCAGCCGCGGCCGTGTAATAACGCACAAAACGATCTTCCGGGATAACCATCGGGTAATCGACGGCGAGATTTTTGGGCTTGGACGCGAAATCGGTACGGCCTGTTGCCGCGGCATAGTTGTCGCCATCTGTCGAAACACCAACATGAACCGGGTTGGAAACGAATTCCAGCGGGTAACCCGAATCATCAATCAGGTCCGGATAAGTGTAGGTCCAGTTCCACTGGTTGCCCTGCGCCTTGACGTTCACGAAGCCTTTTTCAGCTGCTTCCGGGAAATAGTCCTTGGCGAAGCGCTCATGCTGAGCCGTCTTGCCGTCAGCAATCATCGCATCCGACTTATCGGTAATTTGCTGAAGGTTGGGAACCACGTCCTGATAATACAGGTTCGGGAAAGACTGGCTCGCGATTGCAACGAGGATGAGCGCCGGAACAACCGTCCAGATGATTTCAATCAGCGTGTTATGGCTGAACTTCTTCGGCACCGGATTGGCCTTGCGATTGTGACGCAAGATGATCCACATCAGCAGGCCAAGCACCAGCAGAGTGATCAAGACGATGATGATCAGAACGAAGTGGTGGAAGGTGTGAATGCGCTCTGCAATGCGCGTTGCGGCAGGCTGGAAACCCAGCGCACCGTCTTGAGGAACGAATGCCAGCGCCGGACCGGCCATGACGGCAGCGCACAAGGCGGCAATAAGGTGTCGCACGAAGTTATCCTCGTCTCATTGGAATCTGTGTCCCTCTATCTACAATACGTGATAGCCGCAACCTACCACTTTACGCGCTCAATATTGTCGCAGGTTGTCGGCGATGCCTTCGATCTGTGGTATGTTCTCCCTACGACCGGCACGTGAAATGAAAGGTCAAAAACAATGAAAAACTCAATTCTTACCGCCTTCCTTCTGCTCGGACTGGGCGTCGGACCCGCCAACGCTCAGGTATTGGTACTCGGGGGAGGAATTGCCGAGGACTGCTATGAAGCCGCGAAGTTTGGATCCGTATCTCCACGAGAAGGCGCTGAAATCTGCACCCGGGCGATCCAGCATGAAGCGATGAAGCTAAGCAATCGCGCCGCCACATACACGAATCGCGGCGTGCTCTACATGCGCGCCGGGCTCTACGAGAAAGCGCTTTCCGACTATGAGAAGTCCAAGCGCATCAGCCCTGACACTGGCGAAACCTACCTTAATGAGGGCGCAGCCTATATATTCATCGAAGCGTATGACAAGGCGCTCCAATCCCTGGACCAGGCCATCGTATATGGTTCAAACGATTTGCACGCCGCCTACTACAATCGCGCGCTGGCAAAGGAAAAACTGGATGATGTGGAAGGCGCCTATTACGACTTTCGCAGAGCGTTGGAATTGAAGCCTGATTGGGAGTTGGCCGAATGGCAGCTGTCACGCTTCGAGGTCAGCACGAACTGATCAGGAACGGGTTTCTGCGCCTTTGCCCTTGCGACGCGCCGGGGTGTCACGCATCTATTCAAGATGACACAGACATCCCTGCCCTTCGACCTGACCAAGGCTTCTGAAATCCTGTCCGACGCCGCAAAAGGCGCCGACGATGGTGACCTTTTTGTTGAGCGCTCCCGATCAGAAAGCTTCGTATTTGATGACGGGCGGCTGAAGTCCGCCGCGTTTGATACCGATCAGGGCTTCGGTCTTCGAGTCGTCGCCGGTGAGACGACCGGCTCCGGCTATGCTTCCGAATTGTCGCTGGACGCGATTCGCCGCGCGGGCGAAACAGCCTCGCAAGCCAAGCGCGGCTATTCAGGCCATCTCGCGACTGGACCGACTCCAACAAATCGTCGGCTCTACGACCCGATTGATCCAACCTCTGCGCCAGACTTCTCCTTGAAAACCGGCCTGCTGGCTGAAATCGATGCTTGGGCACGCGCCTATGACCCGCGCGTGGTTCAGGTCTCAGTCTCGCTCGCGGGCAGTCACAAGGAAATCGACATTGTTCGCCCGGACGGTGCAGTCTTCTCGGAAGTCCGGCCGCTCGTTCGTTTGAACGTCTCGGTGACACTGGAAGAAAACGGACGCCGCGAATCGGCTGGCGCCGGTGCCGGTGGCCGTGCTGCTTATGAAGATTGGATCCAACCGGATCGCTGGAAGGCGATGGTCCAGCGCGCCGTGAAGAAGGCGTCTGTGAATCTCCAATCCATCCCCACGCCTGCCGGACAGATGGAAGTCGTGCTTGGGCCAGGCTGGCCGGCCGTTCTATTGCATGAAGCGGTAGGTCATGGCCTTGAGGGTGACTTCAATCGCAAAGGCACAAGCGTTTACTCCGGTCGCATTGGTGAGCAGGTCGCTGCCAAGGGTGTCACCATTATTGATGATGGCAGCATCGAACGCCGCCGGGGCTCACTCTCCTTTGATGATGAGGGTACGCCGACCCAGAAGACCGTTTTGATCGAAGACGGCATTTTGAAAGGCTATATGCAGGACCGGATGAATGCGCGCCTTATGGGTCAGGCCCCGACCGGCAATGGCCGCCGCGAAAGCTATGAATCCGCCACCATGCCGCGCATGACCAACACCGTGATGCTGGGCGGCGACAAGGACCCGGACGAAATCGTCGGCTCCATCAAACGCGGCCTGTGGGCCGTGGATTTCGGCGGCGGCCAGGTTGATATCACGTCCGGAAATTTCGTGTTCCAGTGCACCGAAGCCTATCTCGTCGAGAACGGAAAAGTCATTGCACCGGTCAAGAATGCGACCCTGATCGGCCACGGCCCGACTGTACTTCAGGATGTCACCATGATCGGCAACGACTTCGCCATGGATGATGGCGTGGGGGTCTGCGGCAAGGCCGGGCAGTCCGTACCTGTGGGTGTGGGCCAGCCAACGCTCAAAGTAGGTGCCCTGACTGTAGGCGGTGCTGGCTAAATTTGCCGTCATCTTGGGTAATCGGACTTGCGATGAACCGCGCCCTTTGACACTTTGCCGCCATAATTGAGTCTTGGCTCAATGCGGTGAAGTTAGAGTTGAGTTTCCTATGGCCCGTCCGGTTTCATTTATCCTGTCCGCAGCGTCAGCAGTTTTCGCGCTTGCCCTGCCCGCCTCCGCCGATGTGCAAACCCTGTCCGCAGACGCTGCCCACACCCTCGTCCAGCGCGGAGAACTTATTCTGCTGGACGTGCGCACTCCGTCCGAATGGGCGATGACCGGCATGCCGCGCGACAGCGTGGGCGCCAATGTGAAAGACGTGGATTTTCTGGCTCAGGCGCGCGGTGCGGTTCTGGGAGATCTCGACTACCCTGTCGCCGTCATCTGCCGGGCGGGCAACCGCTCCACTCTGGCGGCAGCACAACTGGAAGCGGCTGGATTTGCAGACATCTACAAGATTGCCGAAGGCATGGCCGGGTTGGAAGGAATTGGCGAGGGCTGGATCAAGCGCGGCCTGCCGACGGACCAGTTCCTGCCGCCGGATCGCTGATCCGCAAAACAGGACCACGAAAGAAAAGGGCGGCTCCCCACGGAAGCCGCCCTTTTTGTTTGCTCACAGAATAATGACTAGAACATCTCGTCAGAAACCATGGAAGATTCTGCCGGCAACTCGCTACCCTTCATCCAGCTTTTGATGATCGGCGAGATGAGCAGCATGAAGACGCCAATTCCCATCGCGACATAGCCGACATTCGCATAGACACTGACATAGGTGGCCTTCGCCGCCGCAACGTCCGTGATCTGGCCACCGATAGTCTCGGCGCCGGTTGTGCGGGCAATCACGCCCGCGAGATAATTCGACAGTCCGGAATAGAGGAACCATGCCCCCATCGTCATGCCGACCACACGCGCCGGTGCCAGCTTTGTTACCGCCGACAGGCCAACCGGCGACACCATCAATTCGCCCATCGTGTGGACCCAATAGATCAGGAAGATGAATCCAACAGCGGTCATCCCGGCGCCGGACATGCCGATGCCCCCAACCAGGGAAAGGAAACCAAGGCCTGCTAGGAACACACCAATCGCGAATTTCACCGGCGTCGACGGCTCCATTTTCCGCTTGGACAGGGCAATCCACATCCAGGCAAAGATCGGGGCGAAGATGACGATGTAGCCCGCGTTCAGGAACTGGAAGACCGGCGTCGGCACGTTGATCCCAAACATTTCCTTGTCGACCAGACGGTCCGTAAACAGGGTCAGCGATGAGCCAGCCTGCTCGAACAGGGCCCAGAATGGAATCTGCGCCAGCACGAAGTAGATCGCCGCAAACATGCGTTTCCGCTCGGTCCCCTGAAGCTGCATGAAGGAATACCCCACGAGACCAACGAAGATGGCAATACCAAGTGAGCCGACAAACCAGTCGGGAATCACTTCAGCATTCATGACGAGCAGCATGGCCACACCGATCACGAGGGCGCCGGCAAGATAGCAAGCCATCTCGACATTGATCGGGCCGAGGAAGGATTTCTTCAACGCTTCCGGGTTCGGCGGCTCAGCTTTTCCATCCAGGTATTTCTGGCCCCAAAGAAAAACGAGCAGACCCGCCAGCATACCGATACCAGCAAGTCCGAAGCCGTATTTCCAGCCCCAGAGGATGCCAATGATGCCGCAGCTCAGAGATGAGAGTAGCGAGCCGAGATTGATGCCCATATAGAAGAGGCTGAATCCGGAATCCCGCCGCGGATCGTCAAACTCATAGATCGCGCCCACAATCGTGGAGATGTTGGCCTTCAAATAGCCAACGCCTGCAATGATGAAAGCCAGCGAGAGAAACAGGATGTTTGTATAGAGTTCCTGCTGCTCGATCCGTGTCGTGTAGGCGTCTTTTGCGATCTGCTGATAGACCGCCGCAGTCGGCTCTTTGGCATCATCAGCGCTTTCCAGAATCTGCAGATCCCCACTGCCCTGCTCGAAAACGATCCGGCGGGTTTCTCCATCCATGTCCACAAACAGCTGGCGTTGGTCACCGCGGCCCTCATGCTGGATCTCGATCTCGGAGCCACCCGTGACCACATATTCCTTTGAGCCACTGCCCTCGAACGCCATGCCGAAATGACCGAGGCAGAGCAGGATCGCTCCAAAGGTCACCGCCTTGCGCTGGCCGAGGTATCGGTCGGCCAGTGTCCCGCCGATAATCGTCATGACATAAACGAGCGCCGTATAGGCCCCGTACATGATCGACGACTTCTCATCCGAGAAGAGGAAATGCTGGGTCAGGTACAAGACCAGCAGGCCGCGCATCCCGTAATAGGAAAAACGCTCCCACATCTCGGTAAAGAACAAAATGGCCAACCCCTTAGGATGGCCGAAAAATGAGGTATCGCGGGGTTTGCCCGCTGCACCATTCGCAGTGATGTCTGTCACGCGTTCAACTCCCCGGAAATTCTTACGAACCGGTAGTTTGACCACGCAAACGCCTAGCTCTCAAGGCAGCTTGTGCCAATTGAGAAGCCCGGATGAGGGAATTTATTCCCCTAATAGGCCTGATCGACGAAAATGCGGCTCAGATCGCCCTGCCACTCGCCATGATATTTTTCGAGAAGGCGCTCGGCGGGCGTGAGTCCTGTCCGCGCGATCTCATCAAGTTCACTGAGATAGCCCGTTTCATCATCGCCCGACACAGAAAGATTTGCGCGACGTTTCAGACCGGCCCGGGAAATGTCCAGCACGCCAAGCGCGAGGTCCTGCATGGTGCGGCCACCCGGCACAGGCGTACGCAGGCCTAGCGTACGTACTCCCTGCCGCATCGATTCGCGTTCCGCATCTGACCAAGACTTCACCAGGTCCCAGCAGGCATCCAGACTTTCTGAGCAATACAGCAATCCGGTCCAGAAGGCGGAAAATGCACATAGATGACTCCATGGACCTCCATCAGAACCGCGCATCTCCAGAAATTGCTTGAGACGGACTTCAGGGAAGATCGTCGAGAGATGGTCCGCGAAATCGTCCATCGCCGGCTTCTCGCCGGGCAGAATGGGCAGTTTCCCATCCATGAAGTCGCGGAAAGAGAGACCGCTTGCGTCTAGGTATTTGCCGCCGCGCCGGACGAAATACATCGGCACGTCCAACGCATAATCCACGTAACGTTCGAATCCGAACCCGTCCTCGAACACGAAGGGCAGCATGCCCGTACGGTCGGGATCTGTGTCAGTCCAGATTTGCGACCGGTAGGACAGGAAGCCGTTCGGGCGACCTTCCATGAAGGGCGAGTTCGCAAACAGCGCCGTGCCGAGCGGCTGTAGCGCCAGCGAGACGCGGAACTTCTTCACCATGTCCGCTTCGGAGGCAAAGTCGAGATTGGCCTGAACCGTACATGTGCGAAACATCATCTGCCGTCCTAGACGGCCGACCTTGTCCATATAGTCCATCATGATGCGGTAGCGGCCTTTGGGCATCACCGGCGTTTCGGCGAGACTCCAGACCGGGCTCGCACCGAGGCCCATGAAAGCAACGCCCAGCGGATCGGCAATGTCTCGGACTTCGCGCAAATGCGAGCCCACTTCATTACAGGTCTGGTGCATGGTTTCGAGTGGCGCACCCGACAGCTCGAACTGACCGCCCGGCTCCAAAGATACGCTTGCGCCATCCTTCTTCAGACCAATCAGCTTGCCGCCTTCGACGATTGGCTGCCAATCAAACCGGTCGCGCAGGCCTTCCAGAATTGCCAGAACGGAGGCCTCACCTTCGTAGGGAAGCGGGCGCAAACCATCGCGCAGAAAGCCGAACTTCTCATGTTCAGTCCCAATGCGCCAATCTGCTTTCGGCTTGTTGCCAGCCTCGAAATACTCGACCAGCTCGGATTTCCCCGAGATACGCTGGGAGTTTTCGTCGATATCCGACGTCGGCGTGGTCACAATGGAGGCCTCCCCTCAAACTCTTGCTGTGAGTGCACATAGGGATGTTTCGCTCGAGCGCCAACCGGGTTATTCTCACAAGTTCGTTTATTCCCGCAGGTGAGACTGATGACGCGATTTACCACAGAAGAACGCGATGACCTCAAAGTCTGGGCACGCATCCATGTGCGTGGTGGCTATGAACCCGTCGAGGAAATCGAGGAAATCCTTCTGGATCTGACCGAGGAGTTCGAGTCGCCTATTTCAGAGCGTGACCGGCAATCCGAGATTCGGTCCGCGCTGATTCAGGAAATCGAGGCCGTGCAGTCAGAGCAGACCAAGTGGCCGGTGCTGACAGACTTCGACCGTCTGGAACTCGCCTTCGACATGCTGGATGACAAGGATATTGTCGCCCGACAGAATTTCACGTGCTGCGGCACATGCGGAGCTGCGGAGATCAATCTCGAAATTGAGGAGTTCGAAGCCTATGGCCGTCGGGCACGCGGCTACGTCTTCTTTCACCAGCAGGACACGGAAAGCGCGGTCGAATCCGGCAATCTCTATCTCAGCTACGGAGCCTCAAATAATACGGCGGACGCGGTGTTCCTCCAGATTGGCCAGGAAATCTTCGATACGCTGAAGGCCGTTGGGCTGAACGCTCACTGGGACGGCAAGCTGGAACATCGCATCGGGATTACGCTTGAGTGGCAACGTCGATGGGAAAGTGCCGTACCGAAGCCCATGAAGCGGTGGCCCTTCTAGGTCCAGTCACCACACACCGCTTGCCAAAGGGTGAGCGCCGAGACGACCGCCGTTTCCGCCCTTAAAATTCTGGGGCCAAGGCTAATAGGATAAGTATCCGCACGCGCACGCAGGAATTGGCGTTCATCCTGGCTGAATCCACCTTCAGGGCCGATAAGGATCGCTGCACTGCGATCTTTCAGGGAGTCCAGCACCGAAAGAGCGGCGCCTGCCCGTCCGAACTCCCCGCCCCAAGGCTTGGACTCGTCCTCACCAGCTTCATCACAGAAGATTAGCGCCGTGTCGTCGTCCAGTTGAGCAAGCGCTTCTTCCAGAACCACGAGGTCAGAAATTTCCGGCAGATCAAGCCGTTCAGTTTGTTCCGCAGCCTCGAGGGCAATCTTGTTGAAGCGATCCAGCCGGACAGTTCGAGTTTGCGTGAACTGCGTGATCACAGGATGAATGGAGCGGGCACCAAGTTCGGTTGCTTTCTCGACGATGAAGTCAGTTTCCGCCTTTTTCACTGGCGCAAACAACAATGCGAGATGGGGTGTGTCTGCGCTCATCTGTTCGCGCGTTTGCTCGACCGGGATGATAATGGCCGTCTTGCCCTCAGGGGGCCCGAGCTCGCACAACCACTCTCCGTTGAGGCCATTGAATGTACGAAGCCGGTCACCCGGAGATAAACGCATGACCCGCATCAGATATTTTGACGCGTCCTCTTCCAACCGGAGTGGTACAGAAGGCTCGAGAAGGGCCGACACAAAAAGTCGCGGTATTGAACTCATATGTACGACATACCTTCTATCAGCAGGAAACTCAGCACGAGGTGATCATGGCGGACCAGACTATCAAATCCGTAAATCCGGCGAATGACACAGTCATCGAGGAATTTACACCCCACACTCCAGCACAAGTAGCAACCGCCATAAGAGACGCGGACGAGTGCTTTGCTGACTGGCGCAAGACGAGCTTCGAATATCGCGCCGGGCTGATGTTGAAGGCGGCGGACGTATTGGAAGCCAATGCTGACCGTTACGCCGCTGACATGACCGCCGAAATGGGCAAACCTCTCGGTCAGGCCAGAGCCGAGGTGAACAAGTGCGCCTGGGTGTGCCGGCACTATGCAGAACGGGCCGCCACCTACCTTGCCGACGAACCGATCGAGAGCAGCGGCACAAAAGCCTATGTCCGCCTCCTTCCGCTCGGTGTGATCCTCGCAGTCATGCCTTGGAATTTTCCCTTCTGGCAGGTGTTTCGCTTCGCTGCCCCGATCCTGATGGCGGGCAATACGGGCCTGCTGAAACATGCATCCAACGTGTTCCGCTCAGCCCTCAACATCGAAGAAGTCTTCGTGGAAGCAGGCTTTCCGCGAGGCGCGTTCCAGACGCTCCTGATCGGTTCAAAACACGTCGAAAGTGTTATCAAGGATGATCGCGTAAAAGGCGTTTCACTCACAGGCTCCGGCTCTGCAGGTGGAGCGGTTGCAGCAACTGCGGGCAAGGCCATCAAGCCCTCCCTTCTCGAACTTGGTGGATCCGACGCATTTATCGTCATGCCCTCCGCTGACCTCGAAAAAGCACTCGACACAGCCGTCAAAGCCCGGACCCAGAACAATGGTCAGTCCTGCATCGCCGCAAAGCGTTTTTTCGTCCACGCCGACGTTTATGACGCGTTCAAGAGCGGCTTTGAGGCTCGCTTCAAAAACCTCAAAGTCGGCGACCCAACCGAGGACGGGACCCATATTGGACCTCTTGCTACCGCGTCCATTCGCGATGAGCTCGTCGAACAGGTCGAAAAGTCGGTCAAGGCTGGGGCCACCGTTTTCCATGCGGGCAACACCCTGCCCGATACCGGAAACTGGTTTGATCCATGCATAGTTATCGGCGCTCCAGAGGGCAGCCCGTCAGCCGACGAGGAAATGTTCGGACCAGTCGCCAATCTCTGGAAAGTGAATGACCTGGACGAGGCCATCGGCCGCGCAAACCACAGTATTTTCGGACTTGGATCAGTCATTTTCACGCAAGATAAAGTCGAAATGGATCAGGCCGTCAGCGAATTGGAGGCTGGTGCCACGTTCGTCAACGCGATGGTCTCATCTGATCCTCGGATGCCGTTCGGGGGGATCAAACAGTCCGGCTATGGGCGAGAACTGGCCGCTGACGGCATCAAGGCCTTCGTAAACCGCAAGACCGTGTTCATCGCCTGAACCAGACTGCGTTAGCGCCAGAGGGATTTTCTGGCACTATTCGCCTCGTGCTTGTCTGTGGCTGTTTGAAACACAGAATTTCGGTATAAGCCGCTGCGATGGACGACACACGCACGATTCCAGCCGATAGCGCCCTGCCCGGATGGCTGTCTGGCCTGCCGCTTGGCTGGCAACCCTATGCCATGCTGGCCCGGTGGGACCGGCCGGTGGGCATCTGGTTGCTCTATCTGCCATGCTTGATTGGTCTGGCATTCCAGCGATTGATTACGGGCGTTTATGTTTTTGATCTCGTCTGGGCGATCCTGTTCCTGCTCGGCGCGGTAGCCATGCGTGGAGCAGGCTGCACATGGAACGACATAACGGATCGGAACTTTGACGCCAGCGTGAGCCGCACAGCACTACGACCACTTCCATCCGGCGCGGTCACGCTAAAACAAGCCTACTATTTTCTCGGAGCCCAACTTCTGATCGGATTTACTGTCTGGCTCCTGTTGCCATTGGACGCAAAATTCGTCGCGCTACTATCGATACCGCTGGTCGTCGCATACCCCTATATGAAGCGCGTGACCTGGTGGCCTCAAGCCTGGTTGGGCCTGACGTTCAATTGGGGGGTCCTGGTTGGCGCGGCCGTTGCATCCCATGTCAGCTTTCCCGTCATCGTGCTGTATGCTGGCCTGATACTGTGGACGATCGCTTATGATACCATCTACGCGCTTCAGGATCGTGAAGACGACGCCCTGATTGGTGTCCGGTCCACCGCGCGCCTCTTCGGCAAGCGGGCTGTACTGATCAGCTTCTGCTTCCACCTCGGCGCAGCGGCGCTTATCGCCCTCGCAGCTGCCATGAATGAGGCCGGTCGAATAGGCGCGCTGACCGCGTTGTTATTCCTCGCTCACGGCGTCTGGCAGTCAGTGCGACTGAAGTCGAGCCGTGAGCAAGCCGCGCTTGCCGTGTTCAAATCCAACGTCTGGGCGGGCGCCCTTGTTGCATTTGGCTTCGCCCTGTCCGCCATGGCACCGGAGCCGACACAGAGTTCGCTATTTGCTGACCATGAGCTTGTTCCAGACGGTCCTCCTTCCACGATGAGCCTGCCCTTCGGGTTCGAGATGAAACATGCACGCCCGTCTCCTTCAGAATCTGGTGAGACTTGGTTTGCGAGTGCAGCCCTCAGAGCCCTAAAGCGCGAAGGCGTGATTGGACCGGACGAAGACGCGCCCTCAGCACCTTGACCCCTTCAAGGTGCGACGCATGCGCTCGCCCCTGTCCGACCCCGTTGTCTCCGCAGCAAAAAGGCGAGATCGAAGAGTATGACCTCTTATGACCAAACGCCGCCGCCATTTTCCGAAGACAGCCTGGATCCATCTGACTGGAATACCTTTCGCAAGCGGTTGCATGCCATGGTCGACACTGCCGTCGATAAGATGGAGCATACGCGCGAAGGCAGAGTCTGGACGCCGCCTCCCGAGGATATGAAAGACGCTTTCAGTCTTTCGGAAACCGGCCTGCCGCCGGAAAGTGTAGACTCTATTATGCGGGAGTTGCTGCCATATGGTGTCGGAAACACGCATCCGCGCTTCTTCGGCTGGGTGCATGGGGCAGGCACACCGTCCAATCTGGTTGCAGATATTATCACAGCGGCGATCAACGCGAATACTGGCGGTCGCAATCATGGTGCGATTGAGGTGGAGCGCCAACTGATAGAGTGGTGCAAGCGTCTCTTCTCTTTTCCGCAGGATGCGAGCGGCCTGATCGTTTCAGGCACATCAATGGCGACCATCATTGCACTGAAGGCCGCACGTGATGCCCATCTCGACTTTCACAGTCGCGCCGAAGGCATGGGGACACACAGACTGGTCGGCTACACATCCAGTGAAGCCCATGCCTGCATTGCGCGGGCATTCGACTTGCTCGGCCTAGGCACCGCTGCATTGCGCAAGATCCCGGTTACGCCAGCACATCAAATCGATGTCTCGGCGTTGCAGGAGGCGATAACAGCAGATCGCGCAGCAGGATTCGAGCCCTTTCTGGTCGCAGGCACGTGCGGCTCGGTGAATGCAGGTACCGTCGACGACCTCGCCGCGCTGGCGGAAATGTCGGAAGCAGAAGACCTGTGGTTCCATGTTGATGGCGCATTCGGTGCACTCGGCATATTGAGCGACCGGTTGCGTCCGCATCTGAACGGGCTGGAGCGTGCGGACTCAATTGCTTTCGATTTTCATAAATGGCTTCACGTGAATTACGATGCAGGTTGCATCCTGATCCGCTCGGGCCAGACGCACTTGAAAACTTTCTCAGACCGTCCGGATTATCTCAAATCAGCAGACCGCGGGCTGGCCGCGGGTGGTACTTGGCCGGTTGAACTCGGGCCAGAATTATCGCGCGGGTTTCGGGCGCTTAAAGTCTGGGCGCAGATCGCCGAGCATGGTGAAGCCAAGCTTGGCAGGCTGATCACTCAGAACTGCGACCAAGCCGCTTATCTGGGCGAACTGGTTCGGACCACACCTGAACTGGAGTTGCTGCTTCCTGTCTCAATGCAGATTTGTTGCTTTCGATATCTGCGCGAAGACCTGTCCGATACAGAATTGGACGAGCTGAACGCGGAGATTGTCGTCCAGCTGCAACTGCAAGGTATAGCCGCACCTTCGACCACGAAGATAAATGGGCGCGTGGCGATCCGCGTGAACATCACAAACCACCGGACCCGGCGCTCTGACCTGGACCTGCTTGTTCGCGAAATCCTGCGAATTGCGCGGGAAGTTCTGAGTTCTGACTGACACGTTATTTGCGTCTGGGCAGATGCATACCTAGATTGGTCGCATGACACTTGTAATCGAAATGGTATCGGACCTGGTTTGCCCCTGGTGTTGGCTTGGCAAGCGCAGGATGGACGACGCAATCAAACTGGTCCCGGAACTGGACGTGGAACTGATCTTCCGTCCTTTTGAACTGGACCCGACAATTCCTGTCGAAGGCGTCGACTACAAGGCGCATATGAAGGAGAAGTTCGGCTCTGATTCCGGAAGGGATCGCGCCAACACCATGCGTGACGCCCTGATCCAATACGGACAGGAAGAAGGCATCCCTTACCAGTTCGACCGGATCACGCGCCGCCCGAACAGTTTCAATGCGCACCGCCTTGTGCGCTGGGCACAGGGTCAGCAGAAGGGTGCAGAAGCCAAGGAAGCGCTTTTCAAGGCATACTTCTCCGATGGACGTGACATTGGAGAGACCGAGGTACTGGTCGACATTGCGCGTGAGATCAATCTCGACCCATCCATTGTCGCTGAATTGATGCCCACCGATGCCGACGTCGAGAATGTCCGCAACGAAGAAGCCCTGTTCCAGCAAATGGGCATAAGCGGTGTGCCGACATACATCGCGCATCGACGTATCGCCGTTCAGGGGGCCGAGACCGCTGAAAAGTTGGCGAAGTTTCTCCAACACGCCGCAACGCAGTTACCGGAAGAACGCCCAGCCCAGGGCTGATCAGACGATCTACCACTCCCAAAACGCAGAACGCCGCCCCGAAAGGGCGGCGTTCCTGTTTGCCTAACTGTCGGTTCGGTTAGTGAACCATCGCCGCCTTGAGGCTTTCGAGATAATCGTAGTGCTCTTGCAATGCGAGCTTGGCGCTGTCGCCCTTATCCAGCGACTGGATTTTCAAAAGCGTCTCGTCGAGCTCCTTCTGGACATCCTCGACTTTCAGCTTGTCCAGCATGCGGGCTTCTTCCGCCAGAATGGTCAGGCCTTCGGCCGTCACATCGGCAAAACCACCACGCACAAAGATGCGCATCTTGACAGTGTCGCCTTCCAGAACACGAACAACGCCATTCTTGAGCGTGGTCATGAACGGAGCATGGTTTGCGAGCACGCCGAACTCACCTTCCGAGCCGGGGGCAATCACGTGATCCACCTCGCCGGAGAAAAGTTCTCTGGCGGGAGATACGAGTGAGAAGTGGAGTTTGTTGGCCATTCGTCCCTGTCCGTTATCGCTTAGGCGTCAGCCAGCATCTTTTCAGCTTTGGCTTTCGCCTCATCGATATTGCCGACCATGTAGAAGGCCTGCTCTGGCAGATGGTCATACTCGCCCGCGATCAGGCCTTTGAATGCCGTGATCGTGTCTTCGAGTTTCACCTGCACGCCCGGCGAACCGGTGAAGATTTCAGCCACATCGAACGGCTGCGACAGGAAGCGCTCAACCTTACGGGCGCGAGCCACGGCCAGTTTGTCGTCTTCCGACAGTTCGTCCATGCCGAGGATGGCGATGATGTCCTGCAGTTCCTTGTAGCGCTGCAGGATTTCCTGCACGCCGCGCGCCACGTTGTAGTGGTCTTCGCCGACGACCATCGGGTCAAGGATACGGCTGGTGGAGTCCAGCGGGTCCACAGCGGGGTAGATGCCCTTTTCAGAGATCGCGCGGTTTAGAACCGTGGTCGCATCAAGGTGGGCAAACGATGTGGCAGGCGCAGGGTCGGTAAGGTCATCGGCCGGCACGTACACGGCCTGAACCGAGGTGATCGACCCCTTGTTCGTCGAGGTAATGCGTTCCTGCAGCATACCCATGTCGGTTGCCAGCGTGGGCTGGTAGCCCACAGCGGACGGGATACGGCCCAGAAGTGCGGACACCTCAGCGCCGGCCTGGGTGAAGCGGAAGATGTTGTCGACGAAGAACAGAACGTCCTTGCCCTCTTCATCGCGGAAGTATTCAGCCTGGCAGAGGCCCGTGAGGGCGATACGGGCACGCGCGCCCGGAGGCTCGTTCATCTGACCGTAGACCAGTGCGATCCGGCTCTCGCCTTCCAGGTTGATAACCTTGGATTCGATCATCTCGTGGTACAGGTCGTTTCCTTCGCGGGTCCGTTCACCGACACCGGCGAACACCGAGTAGCCACCGAACAGTTTCGCGATGTTATTGATCAGTTCCATGATCAGAACCGTCTTGCCCACACCGGCACCGCCGAACAGGCCAATCTTGCCGCCCTTCACGTATGGGCAGAGCAGGTCGATGACCTTGATACCGGTGACGAGCACTTCGGATTCGGTCGATTGGTCGACGAATTCAGGCGCTTCTGCGTGGATCGAGCGGCGCATGTCTGTATCTACCGCGCCGCGTTCGTCGATCGGCTCACCGATCACGTTCATGATGCGGCCGAGTGTGGCCGGGCCGACGGGAACCATGATTGGAGCGCCGGTATCGGCAACTGCCTGACCGCGCACGAGCCCCTCAGAGGAGTCCATGGCGATGGTGCGGACCGTGTTCTGGCCGAGGTGCTGGGCAACCTCAAGCATCAGGCGGTTGCCATTATTGTCGGTTTCGAGCGCGTTGAGGATGGCGGGCAGTTCGCCGTCGAATTCGACGTCGACAACAGCACCGATAACCTGGGACACGCGGCCTTTAGCGTTTGCGGGAGTGCTCATGCGGGTCGTCTCCTTTGGAGCGGGTATATGGATACAGTCTTGGCCATTTAGAGTGCCTCAGCTCCGGAGATGATCTCAATCAACTCCTTCGTGATCTGGGCTTGGCGGGCGCGGTTATATTCCATCGACAGCGAGTCGATCATCTCGCCGGCATTGTTGGTAGCATTGTCCATCGCCGTCATGCGGCTGGCTTGTTCGCCAGCAGCGCTTTCCAGTATCGCAGACAGGATCTGCGTATTGATGTAGCGCGGCAACAGTGTCTCGAGAATGGCTTCTTCGGATGGCTCATAGATATAGAGTGCATTGCCGAGATCGACCGTTTCTGCATCCTCTGGCGCAGACGCCGGGATCAATTGTTGAGCCGTCGGAAGCTGGCTGAGCACGTTTACGAATTGGGAATAGACCAACGTGGCGACGTCGAACTCACCTGCTTCGAATTCATGGGTCAGCAACTTTCCGAGGCTAATGGCGGACTCCGAGAAGTCCCCGCCCTTAACGCCGGACAAATCAATATGGTTGACGATGAGGTCGCCATATTCGCGGGACAGCTGTTCGCGGCCCTTCTTGCCCACCGTGAGAATTTTCACGGTTTTACCCTCGGCGCGTAGCTCACCAATTTTTTGCTTGGCAAGTTTTACAACATAGGTGTTGAAGCCGCCGGCAAGGCCACGTTCCGCCGTCAGCACGACGATCAGGTGAGTCTTGTCCTCACCGGTTCCGGTCAGGAGTTTTGGTCCGCCCGCGCCAGCCGAAGCTGAGAGGTTGGCCAGAACCGAGGCCATGCGTTCGGCATAGGGCCGCGCAGCTGTCGCGGCGTCTTGCGCCCGCTTCAGCTTTGCTGCCGCGACCATCTGCATGGCCTTCGTGATCTTGCGCGTGGATTTCACGCTGCTGATCCGGTTCTTGAGGTCCTTCAAGCTGGGCATGTCAGGCCTTCTGGTTCTTCGTTCTCAATCTGCGGGTGATATCAGGCGAATTTCGCCGTGAAGTCGTCGAGCGTCTTTTTGATGCCGGCTTCGATGTCGTCCGTGAGGGCTTTCTCCTCACGAATTTTCGACAAGAGATCCGTCTTGGCACCGCGAATGTGAGCAAGCAGCTCTTTCTCGTACCGGGTGACGTCTTTCAGCTCGACCTTGTCGAGATAGCCGCGTGTACCGGCATAGATCACGAAGACCTGTTCTTCCATCAGCAACGGCGAGTATTGTGGCTGCTTCAGGAGCTCGGTCAGACGCGCACCACGGTTCAGCAGGCGCTGAGTTGCGGCGTCGAGGTCAGAGCCGAATTTCGCAAAGGCAGCCATTTCGCGATACTGGGCGAGTTCACCCTTCATCGAACCGGCGACCTTCTTCATCGCCTTGGTCTGAGCAGCGGACCCCACACGGGACACCGACAGGCCGACGTTCACAGCTGGGCGGATACCCTGATAGAATAGGTCCGTTTCAAGGAAGATCTGGCCATCGGTGATAGAGATCACGTTCGTCGGGATGTAGGCCGACACGTCGTTGGCCTGGGTTTCAATGATTGGCAGGGCCGTCAGGGAGCCGTTGCCAGCCGCATCGCCCATTTTGGCGGCGCGCTCAAGCAGGCGGCTGTGAAGGTAGAACACGTCGCCCGGATAAGCTTCGCGACCTGGAGGACGACGCAACAGCAGGGACATCTGGCGATACGCCACAGCCTGCTTGGACAGGTCATCATAAATGATCAGGGCATGCATGCCGTTGTCGCGGAACCACTCACCCATGGCGCAGCCGGTGAAGGGTGCAAGGTACTGGAGCGGAGCCGGCTCGGAAGCCGTTGCGGAGACGACGATCGTGTAGTCGAGGGCGCCGCGCTCTTCGAGTGTCTTGACGACCTGGGCCACGGTAGAACGCTTCTGACCGATAGCGACATACACACAGAACAGCTTTTCGCTTTCGCTCTTGGCGGCATCATTGGTCGGCTTCTGGTTCAGGATGGTGTCGATGCACACGGCGGTCTTGCCGGTCTGGCGATCACCAATGACGAGTTCGCGCTGACCGCGGCCAACCGGGATCATGGCATCAATAGCCTTGATACCCGTCATCATGGGCTCGTGAACGGATTTGCGCGGGATGATGCCCGGGGCCTTTACGTCAACACGTGCGCGCTCAGCAACGTCGGTCAGCGGGCCCTTGCCGTCGATTGGCTCACCCAGCGGGTTCACGACGCGACCGAGCAGGCCTTTGCCTACCGGCGCGGCCACGATCTCGTCGAGACGTTTGACGGTGTCGCCTTCCTTGATCGAGCGGTCGTCGCCGAAAATCACGACGCCGACATTGTCGCTTTCAAGGTTCAGCGCCATGCCTTTGATGCCGCCGTCGAATTCAACCATTTCGCCAGCCTGTACGCTGTCGAGACCGTAGATGCGGGCGATACCGTCGCCAACTGACAGAACCTGACCGACATCGGAAACTTCAGCTTCAACGCCAAAGTTTTCGATCTGCGATTTCAGGATGCCCGAAATTTCTGCTGGTGAGATGTCCATCGAGCTACTCATGCTCCCTTCATGGCGGTGTTCATGCGATCAAGTTTGGCAGCAAGGCTTGCGTCAACGAGCTGAGAGCCGATGCGCAGCTGAATGCCGCCGATCAGCGAGGGATCAACCTCACTGGACAATTCGACCTCGCCGCCAACGGCCTTTGCGAGGATAGATTCGATACGCTGGCGCTCGGCACCAGACATTTCCTTTGCGGTTCGAACAACGGCGCGCTTCACGCCGCGCTGTTTCGCATACAATTCGTCAAAGGCGATTTGGGCACCCAGAATATCCTGAGAACGGCCATTGCGTGCCATTACGCCCACGAAATTCACGAGAAGTCCGGAGAAGCCGGCCTTTTTCATGATTGCCGACAGGCCAGAAACTTTTTCATCTGCAGAAAAGGCCGGAGACGCCATCAGTGTGGCGAGGTCTTTAGCCTCTCCCGGGAGCTTTGCAAAAGCCTGAAAATCCTTGTGGACACTGGCGAGCTCACCCTTGTCCTGAGCAAGGTCGAACAGAGCGCTGGCATAGCGCCGGGCAGCTTCGCTCGCTTGTGTCACTTTAGATGCAGCCAAGGTTCTGTCGTCCGTGGTTGAGTCGGCCAAATCGACCGGAAATACAAAGCAAGGCACCGCACCCTTCGGCACGCGCCCATACAAACTGTGCGCCGCTTAGCATCAGTCTTTCAGCCTGACAACAGAGCCAAAGACGCAATGTATGCGGCGAAATGGCATTCACTGCAAAACCATGGGCTTACAGGAAAGAGTAAGGATCAATGTCGACTGACATCCTCACCGCATTTGGCAGCCTCAACCGAGCGATCCATGCTGCCATATAGGCTGAAAGGTCAATGTTCTTGGGCGATTTCACGAGAAAGCGCCGACGGTGACGGCCCCTGAGCACGGCGATTGGAGCGGGCGCTGGCCCGAAAACCTCAACGCCCTCACCATTGGGCGCTTGCTGTATGATTTGCAGCGCGATTTCATCCACTTGCTGCGCAGACGGCGCAGACAGAATCATTGCGGCGAGTCGTCCAAAAGGCGGGAGGCCAAGTTCCGCGCGAACTTCCCGCTCGATCTGCAAAAATCCGTCACGGTTATTGTCGGCCAGCGCCATCATGGCAGGATTGTCGGGCGCATAAGTCTGAACCAGTGCGCGCCCGGGGCGCTCGGCCCGCCCTGCCCTGCCCGCAACCTGGCTGAGCAATTGGTAGGTCCGCTCACCAGCGCGCAAGTCTCCGCCCTTCATGCCGCTGTCAGCATCTACAACACCAACCAGGGTAAGATTTGGGAAATTGTGTCCCTTGGCCACGATCTGCGTGCCGATCAGGACATCAATTTCACCTTGCTCCATTCGCTCCACGATCCCGCGCGTCGCCTCCCCACCCTGTGCAGTATCGGAAGAAAAGATTTCGATGCGGGCGTCCGGCAGCAGGGTTCTGACCTCTTCGGCCACGCGCTCGACGCCCGGCCCAACCCCCATCAGCGAGTCAGCGGCCCCGCAATGGGGACAGGCCTTTGGCTTGGGAATGGAATAGCCGGTAACATGACACACCAGACGCCCCGTATAACGGTGCTCGGTCAGCCAGTTCTCTGTACCGGGTGTCTTTAAACGTTCACCGCAGCTCTTGCAGAGTACCAAGGGTGCGTAACCCCGGCGGTTGAGAAACAAGAGAGTTTGTTCGCCCACCGCCAGCGTTTCCTGCATGGCATGTATCAGGTGAGGCGACAGCCAGTGATTTCGCTCCGGCGGCGCGCGGCGCAAATCAACCAGATCAACGTCCGGCAGTCGTGAAGCACCCGGACGCGCGGACAGTTGCAGGCGGTGATACCGGCCTGTCTCTGCGTTCACCACTGTCTCAAGCGCGGGCGTCGCAGAGGCAAGCACGACAATTGCGCCTTCGAGCTTCGCGCGCATCACCGCCATATCGCGCGCATGATAGGTGACTCCGTCTTCCTGTTTATAGCTGCCATCATGTTCTTCATCGATGATGATGAGTTTCAGCTTATGGAATGGCAGGAACAGGGCGGATCGCGCCCCGATTACAATGCGGGCACGACCATGCGCCACTTCCCGCCACGTCCGGCGGCGTTCCTTGTCGGACAAGCCGGAATGCCAAGGCGCCGGCTTGGCACCAAACCGCACTTCGAACCGAGACAGAATGGCCTGCGTCAGAGCAATTTCCGGCAATAGAACCAGTATCTGCGCCTCCGGGTCCGTTCGCAAAGACTCTGCGATGGCCTCAAAATAGACTTCGGTTTTTCCCGAGCCGGTGACACCATCAATCAGGAAGGTCGAAAAGCCGCGCGCGCTGACGGCCTGTTTCAACGCGTCAGCAGCCTCAGACTGTTCGTCTGTCAGCGTAGCGCCTGGCAAGTCAGGTGATGGCACATCAAACGGAAGATCTGTCTGCATGGATCGAGCCCGCAACACGCCCGCTTCAGCCAGTCCCTTCACGACGCTAGACGACACGCCTGCTGCCTCGGCAAGCGTCGAGGCAGTCTGAGCGCCCAGCTGCTCGGCTGCCTCGATCAGTTTGGTGCGGGCTTCGGTGACACGTGGGGGTGACTCACCGGTTAGGTGATAGACCGTCTCCGTAGGTGACGGCTCAAGACCGCCCCGCGAGCGCAGCGCCATACCCAATACATGTCCCGGATGAGAAACTGTGTAACGCGCAGCCCATTGGACGAATTCCCGCATGGCAGCCGTCATGGGTGGCGTTGGATAGACTCCACCCACGTCTTTCAGTTTCCGACCTTCGCCTGCACTGTCTGGCAATAACTCCAGTACAACGCCCAGCCGTTCATACTTGCCGAGCGGCGCCGCGACATAAGAGCCTTCCTGAACGTCGAGCCCGTCCGGAACCGCATAATCGAATGGTTCGGGCAACGGCAATGGAAAGAGAATCCGGGCGACAGGCATGGGCAATCCCCTAGCGCGTCCACCTTATAGTGTCGAACCCCTCACGACATTCGCAGGCGTCAGCGAAACTCCACACCTTCAAACTCACCACTCTGTCGCCAAGCGGAAATATGTGCAAAATAAGCGCGCGGGCCGCCCGGATGCCCAACCGCATACTTGTTCAGTTCCGTCAGGCCCTTGCCTTCATTGTTGTAGTAACCGGGCGTACAGTCGGGGGATCCGATCATCATGCCAGAACCACTCAGCACAAGGTCGACCCAGGCATCCTGAGCCGTGTCGGTCGGCTCGACTTCAGAAAATCCATTTTTCTCCGTGTGCGACACAATCGCGGAGATGGTGTTTGCATGGTCCACGATGTTATGCGGCACATTGGAGATCAGGTTCGCTGCCTGACTTGGCTGGACAATGAAGGCGTTTGGAAACCCGTGAACCTGATTGCCATGTAGCGTGCGCATACCGTCACGCCAACAGGCCGAAAGTGTCTGCCCGTCCCGACCGACAAGATCAAAGCCAGCGCGCGATGTATAGGTCGACCCCACCTCGAAGCCCGACGCATAGATGATGCAATCGACTTCATACTCCAAACCATTGGCGACCAAAGCCGTCTCGGTTATCCGCTCAACTCCCTGACCGTCTGTGTCGACGAGTTGCGTGCCCGGCTCGTTGAATGCTTGCAAATAGGAGTCGTGAAAGCACGGACGTTTGCAGAGTTGACGGTACCACGCTTTCAGCTTGCCTGCGGTTTCGGAATCTTCGACGATAGAATCCACGCGGCTACGGATTTCCTCCATCTTTTCAAAGTCGGCATCTTCGAAGGCAACCATCATGTTCTGGGGCGTCCACTCACTCGGGGGAAGCGCCATGACTTTCTCGCGGATGCGGCGCGATAATTCGGTCCAGCCGTCCATTACGAGATCTGTCTCCGGCAAGCCCTGCGACTGGTTTTCCACGAAATTGTCGTACCAGCGCTGTTGCCAGCCCGGCCCCGCGACTTCCTTGAACCAGTCCGGGTCAATAGGCGCATTGTTCCGAACGTCCACGGAGGATGGTGTACGCTGGAACACCAGCAATTGTTTCGCTGACCTGGCCAGGTGCGGTACGCACTGGATCGATGTGGCGCCCGTCCCGATCAGTGCGACCCGCTTGTCGGCAAGCTTGTCCATATGAGCACCGGACGGATCGCCGCCGGTATAGTCGTAGTCCCACCGACTGGTGTGAAACGCCTTTCCGCCGAACGATTCAATACCGGGGATGCCGGGCAGTTTCGCGACGTGCAGCGGCCCGGTCCCCATACCCACATATTTTGCCGTGAATGCATCGCCGCGAGAGGTGCGCACCAGCCAGTGACTCGCGGCATCATTCCATTCCAGCGCCGTTACTTCGGTATGGAATAGCGCCTTGTCGTAGAGATCGAACTGCGACGCGATGCGTTTGCAGTGGTCTCGGATTTCCGGGGCATGGGCGTATTTCTCGGTGGGCATATGCCCTGTCTCTTCGAGCAGGGGCATATAGATCATCGACGCTGTATCACATTGCGCACCCGGATAGCGGTTCCAATACCAGGTGCCGCCGACGTCGCCGCCTTTTTCAACAATTCGAACATCATCAATACCGGCCCGTTTGAGCCGAGCGCCGACAACGAGGCCGGCAAACCCACCACCAATAAAGGCAAACTTCACATGATCTGTTACAGGCGCCCGCTCGATCACGGGCATATGGGGATCATCGGACAGGTCTTCGAATTCGGCCAGTCGCTTGTACTGGGCGTTTCCCTCGGGCCTGATCCGCTTGTCACGCTCGGCGCGGTACTTCTGCTTGATCTTGTCCTTGTCCAGCGCGGTGATGCTCATTTCCTACCCCATAAGAATGCGGATTAGGTCCGCTTATAGGATCAACTTGCCTACCTTCCCCAAACGGAAATCAAGCAGGTTTCAAGTTCAAAATGGCGCGTTCTATTTCCTGCATGAGATCTGCCCTGGAGGGGCCTGTCATGCCTTCATCATCAGCCACTTCAAGCATCCTTACATCATAAGCCCAGCGATGCAGCAGTTCGAGCTTGATCTCGTCCGAACAGGGTATCCTCATGAGGTCACTGACTGAATGGAATACAGACGCGGGATCGAGCATTGTCGCGTCGAGGTCGATGTCCAGCGATCGACTGGATTGGTACAGTTTCTCAAGATATAGCTGCCGCGCCAGGTACGATTCTGCGGCGGCACGATCTGGGAATATCTTGCCTGATACATAGAAAACGCCGCTACCGTCGTCGACAATCGTCTCATCTTGTTGATCACTCGCCCGAACGGTAAGCACCGGCGCCTTTGGAGCATAGCCATGGTCTGGAAGGCCGTGCAGATGAACATCCTTGCCCGAATGAGCCTTTAGTATTTGCACTGCGCGACGCTCATCCCCCGCATTCCATGTTCGAACCCAGAGGGTCAGGCCACCGTGCTTGATCTGATCGGCAACATATTCGCCATGCTCTTTACCAATCAGCTTTGCCAATACAGCGCCAATAACGGCTCCGCTTCCGCCGCCGAGAACCAACGCCGCGAGCGCAGCAGCCATAGCACCACCGGACGCCACAACCGGAATGAGGCCTGCAACCGCACCAATGTAGATGAGGCCGCCAATCACCGCGCCCTCTGCGTTGCCAACATCCTCCTCTGCCACATAGGCGATCCGGGGCGTGGAAAAATCGTCCTCGATTTCAGCGACCCTCCGATAAGCGTGTCCAAGCTTCTTTTCCACACTATCTGTTGCTGCGAGCAGCGATATCTCGGCTCGATTGAACCCGTGGGACAGAAGGTCGTCGATCGCCCCTTGCAGTGCATCCTCGGATTCAAACACGCCCACGGCTTCGCGAACCTGCAGTTCTTGGGCGTCGCTCATCATCCAACCTCCTGTGCCTAGGCCGCAATCTATCGCAATACTGACCGCTGAAATAATCCGGCACACTACGTAGACGACCGAGTGCCTACCCCAGCGATACACCTTGCCAGTTTCAGCCAGCGCCCCTACCCCTTTCAGGGATGACAAATACAATCTCCACCGGCTATGAGCCCATGACGTCGATTGAGGCGATCACGTCTGGCCTCGAATCCGTCGGCTACATTTCGACCCAGCAGATCTCGACTGCTGTTTTCCTGGCACTTGGCCTGCGCAAACCGATCTTGATTGAAGGGCCTGCAGGCGTCGGCAAGACCGATCTCGCTGCCTCGCTTTCGCGTTGGCTGGACGTGCCACTGCTGCGCCTGCAATGCTATGAGGGCCTTGATGAAGGCAAAGCGCTGTATGAGTGGAAGTATGGCAAGCAGCTCCTCTACACTCAGTTGCTCAAGGAAAAGCTGAACGAGGTCGTCGGCGATGAGAAATCGCTCGAATCCTCGCTGGCCAAACTCGGTTCCTTTGAAGACCTTTTCTTTTCGGAACAGTTTCTCGAGGCTCGCCCCCTGCTGACCGCCATGCGCCAGTCCGCAGGCAGCGTTCTCCTGGTCGACGAGATCGACAAGTCTGATGAGGAATTTGAAGCCTTTTTGCTCGAAGTCCTGTCAGATTATCAGGTAACCGTACCGGAGATCGGCACGATCAAGGCCAATGTTCCGCCGATAGTTATTCTGACTTCGAATAATGTACGCGAATTGGGAGACGCCTTGAAGCGGCGCTGCCTGCACCTTCATATCGGCTTCCCGGACCACAAGCGCGAGCAGCGCATTGTGCAAGCGCGCGTGGAAGGCATCTCGGAAGACTTACTCAACCAGATGGTCAGCTTCGTTCAGTCGGTGCGAGACCTGGACATAAAGAAGCAGCCTTCGATTGCCGAGACCGTCGATTGGGCGAAAACATTGCTGTTGCTCCACGCAAATGCCCTCGATGAGCGCTTCGTCAAGGACACGCTGAATGTATTGCTCAAGCATGAGAGCGACATTGCCGCCGTGTCCGGAGATGTACCAAAACTTGTCCGTGAAGCGACCAATGGCAAACCTGCCTATGCGGGACAGATCACACGCTGATCCGGAACTGATATGGACCGTCAGATCACCAGCTTCATTCGGGCCCTGCGCGCATCAAATGTGCGGGTATCAACCGGTGAGGCATTGGACGCGGCACGCGCTGTATCCGTCGCGGGCTATGCTGACCGCACCCTCCTGAAGGATTCCCTCCGGTGCACGCTGGCCAAATCTCCGGATGAGGCCATTACGTTTGACGAGTTGTTCGATTCCTTTTTTGCCAAGCGAAATCTTTCGAGTGCGGACAAGTCTGACTCCGACGGCGATGCATCACGGGACTCACCCTCAGGCCAGCCTGACCCTGTCGAGTTGATGGATTCCGGAGATGAGGTCGCGATCGCCGCTGCACTTGAGCGCGCCGCCGAGGCAGTCGATGCGGACGATATCCGATTTTCAACGCAGATCGCCTACTACGCCCAACAAATGCTCAAGCAGATGGGGGGAGAGAAACTGCAGGAACGCATGATGCAGGCGTTCGATGAGCGCAGCGAGGAAGGCGAAGCTGAAGCTGAACGCCTGATCGAGATGCGACGCGAACTGACCAAGCGGGCGCGCGAGCGGGTCCAACGAAGCTATGATATTTTCGGCAAGGGCGAGACTGAACAGTTCCGCAATGAATTTGCGGAAAACAAGAAACTGTCGGCTATTGAGTTGAGCGACATGGCGAGAATGAAAGTGCTTGTCGCACGGATCGCCAAGCGGCTTGCTGTGAAACACTCACGCCGGCGGAGAAAGAAAAATCGTGGCCAGCTCGACATACGCCGCACCATGCGCGCAAATGCTGGCGTTGATGGCGTGCCATTCAACGTTGTGTGGCGCCAGAAGAAGCGGGAGCGGCCCAAGATCGTCGTGATTTGCGACGTTTCCGGTTCCGTGGCCCGCTATGTTCGCTTTTTGCTGTTGTTGTTATGGTCCATGAAGGACGTCGTTCCGGACATGCATGCCTTTGCCTTTTCTAACAAGCTGGTCGAGGTGGACGATATTCTGGAAGACAATCCCTTTGAGCACGCGATGGATATTATCATCCGTGTGGCCGGCATGGGGTCGACTGACTATGGCCAGGCCTGGTCTGATTTGAAGAAAGATCACGAAGCGCTGGTCGATCGGCGAACAACCATCATCGTTCTTGGCGACGGCCGGTCGAACTATGACGATCCACGAACAGATCTGTTCCGAGGCTTCGCCTCGCGCGCCAAGCGCACCATCTGGCTAAATCCAGAGCCGCTGGCTGCGTGGGGCACAGGGGATAGTGAAATCCCGCGCTACAGGCCCTATTGCTCGACCATGAGCCATGTCGCCACCCTCAAGGATCTTGAGCGCGCCGTAGATGACGTACTGAGCGCGTATTCCTGAATCAAAAAACCCCAGCGCGATGGCTGGGGTTCTTCGTTGGGCTCAAACGAACACCTAAGAACGCTGTGCGCGGCACTCCGGTGTGTTGTTGAACTTTTCCTGAGCTGCCGTAAGGCGCTCGGGCACCGTCTTGCAGTTTTCCGGGACATTCTCTTCACCCAGAACCGCGAGCCGCTTACAAATCTTCGCTTCGTTCTCGACATTGAGATAAGCCGACTGGACTTCAAAACAGACCAGCGCATCAGCGGTGGCTTCTTCAGAGTCCATGAACTGCAGCCAGCTGCGACCTGCGCGGTTACCTGCCTGGCGGAACGCTTCACGTGCACCAGACCGGTCCTCGCGCTCGTAGCGGGACTGGCCGATCATGACATAGGCCGTCGCACGATCCTTGAGGCCACCCATTTTGAGTGCTTGCTGGAGCGCGTCTTCGGTCTCTTCCCATTTCTGGAGGTCAGCATAAGACCGGCCGAGACGTTCGAGCATGGCACCGCCACCACCAGCATCAGCTGCCTGGCGGATGACCGGGATCGCCTTTTCGTGCTCACGAGCAACCTGATAAAGGTTCGCAAGCAATTCGAGGTTTTTGAGAGACTTCGTCACTCGGCCAGCATTCATTTCTTTCTCAAGAATTTGAGCGGCGTGGTAAGGCGCGTTGAAGCGGTTGTAAAAGTTCACAACCCGCATGATCTCGTCTTCCTTTGTCAGCAGGCCCGCCAGATACATGGCCTTCTGCACTTCAAAGGCTTTACGCTCTTCATCGGCCGCAAAATAGTTGCCGGCAATCGCGTCCCAATACTTCCGTTCTGTCGGGTTGCGAACCAGAACTTCTTCCAGAACCGCCGCGAGCTTCGCTTTGTCGTCTACCGCGTTGTAGAGATAGATCAGCAGGTCATAGACTTCCTGCTTGTAGTTATTGCCGTCATCACGCTTGACTTCTTCGGTCCATTTGATGGCCGTGCGGAAATCATCGACGCGCTGGTAGAGGACAGCAAGCTGCCACTTCTGCTGACGGTCTGGCTTGCCGCCAGCCTGTTGCCACTTCTGCATGTATTCGAGCGACTTCTCGACGTTCTCATCCTGCAGGTAGATCTGGGCAATATTGTAATAGGTTTGCGCGGCGTCTTTCGCCGGGATGTAGCCCTTGTCGAGCGCCGACATCAGGTCGCGAATGGCGCCCTGACGATCTCCGCGTTCGATGTTGATATAGGCGGACAGTTTGAGAACTGCGCCTTCCTCGTAGCAATTGAGCTCCATCGCCTTCAGCTGGCCGAGAGCCTGTGCCGCGGCATTGAAGTCCTTGTTCGTCATCGCGGCCTGTTCGGCCTTCAGATAGGTTTCCCCGGTCTTAGATGAAAACTGAGTCTCTTCACAAGCCGCCTGCGCCATAGCGGCGCCGGCACCAAATGCTGCCATCATGCCGGCAAGAACGGCACCTTTCAGGGTAGCTTTAAATCCCATAATTCCTCTCCTGTCCGCAGGGACCGCGGGGTTCAGCTCTTTCAACCGGAATTGACCGGTCGGATCAAGGACTTCCGCGCGCTTTATAAGGCTTTTTATGCTCGCGCGTCGTCCGAGTGTAAATCTGTTACGTTTCGTGCCGAATATGGGTGCAAGCGACACGGTGCGTCAACGATGTACTACAGGGTTTTAATGATTATCACTCCTCATTAAGGCGGAATTCGAGCGGGTAGGTCAGACCGCGCGATTCCTGTGCTTGTCCGTCAATAATTTGTGGGAGGAACTCTGCCCTGGAGACGGACCGACGGGCCTCCGATTCGAAACCTGAGGGCGTGCATTCAGCGGTAACATCAAAGGGCAGACCTCGAGCCGTCAGATTGAAGCGAACGACGCAATCACCTTCCACGTTTCGTTTGGCCATCGCGCTCGGATACGCTGGCAATGGAGGCCGGACGGGCACAGGGGTTCGGTCTCCAACGGGGCTTGCTGTTGTAATGATGGGACCAAGGGACCCGATGGGTGTGCGCGTCGGCACGCCGCCAACATTCACGATGGGCGGCATACCCACGCCTGAAGGTGACATTGTCACTTTCGGTGGAGGGGGAGGTGTTTTGACCTCAATAGGCTCGAATACGAGACGATCTGGTCTCACCCGATCTTCCATCGGGTCCGCGTCGAATACGATCTTGTCCCAAATGCGCTCCGATGGCGTTGCCAGTCTCACTTCGTCCACATGGATCAAATGGTTCATGATTGCGAACAAGCCAATTGTGACAGCAGCGGCAGGAATGGAGGCCATGAGAAACCGACCGGGGTCGGATTGGACTTGAATCCATGAGCGCCATTCTTCGCCGAAGGATAGCGCGGTTCCCGTGCTCGAATTCAAACTGGCTGACATTTCACTTCCTCCATTTTTGTTACTTTATATCATTACTATTCCCAAGCGGCAAGCAAAAGCTTTTTGGAGACACAATCCGGAATCAAAAAAGGGCGCTCCCTGGAGCGCCCTTTTCAAATTTCATCGTCGAACAGGCCTTAGTCGGCCAGTTTGAACTCCAACGGATATACCACATTGCGACGCTCGGCCGCTTTACCGCGAATGATCTTCGGAGCAAATTCAACCTTGCTGACAGCCCGTTCTGCTTCCCGCTTGAAAACACTATCTGTGCAAGTGGCAGAGATGTTGTACGGACGACCGCGTGTATCCACATCGAAGCGAACATCACAGCTGCCTTCCGTGCCACGCTCTGCCGCACGTTGCGGATAAGACGGGGCTGGCGGACGGATTGGCTGGGCATCCCGGTCAGAAATTGCGACCGGGTCGATTGCCAGAGAGTTCATCCGGCCAAGGTTCAGATCCGTCGGCGCAGCACCCTCAATACGGGGCGTTGGCAGATTGATCTGAGACTTGGTTGCCGAAACTTTCGGCGGTGGAGGCGGCTTCTGGGCGGAATCGATCCGCTTCGGCTTCGAGCGCTGACGCACCCGGACATCGGCATCCTGCTGTTGTGGCGTAATCGCCGACAGGACCCGCTGTTCGCTCTGATCAAGTTTCACCTCTTTCACACTGATGAGATAACTCATCATCATGAAGAGTGCGTACACGATCGGAATAGCGATACCGAGTGCAATCAAGAGGCGAAGAAAAGGATTATTTAGCATGTGAATGTCTCCTATTCTCTCGACGCCGACACGTCGATCACGGTCGAACCATCAAGCTTGTTGATGGTCTCCATGAGGTCGACGAGCACTTCAGCTTCTGAAGCTACATCGGCTTGAATGACAATCTTACCACGAGGATTGTCTTCACGCATCTGTTTCAGCGTAAAGGACACCTCATCTGGCGAGACTTCCTTCTTGTCGATGTAGATCTGGCTTTCAGCATTGATCGCAACCAAGATCGCAAGCGGCTTGGCGATTGCCTTGTTGTCCACTTCGGGCCGGACGATATCGACGCCGGGTTCCTTGATGAACTGAGCCGTAACAATGAAGAAGATCAGCAGGATGAAGACCACATCCAGCATTGGAGTGAGGTTTACATCATCCTCAGCTCCTCCACCGCCGGCCATCGATTGACGTTTTCTGCGTGCCATGCGGTGCTCCTCTACTCTGTCTGCGACAGGACAAGGTTCACCCCTGTCGTGTAGCCAGCGTTATAGGCGGCGTCCCGGATAAGGACGATTACCCCGTTTCTCGACTTCGGATGAGCCTGGATCACAACCTGGCTTTCCGGGTTCTCGGCCCGCACGCGCTCAATATTGGCACGAACAGATCCGATGTCAGTGACGCGGCCATTGACCGTGATCAGGTTCGACTCGTCGATATAAATCAGGATAGCCGGAACTTGCGGCTGGTCCTGCTGATCTGGCGAAGGCGGAGGCGGAGGCTCAAGGCCGATCGTCTCTTCCTGGGCAAAAGTCGAGGTCACGATGAAGAAGATCAGCAGGATGAAGACCACGTCCAACATGGGCGTGAGGTCAACATTCGCCTCTTCCGGTGCTCTGTGTGTACGTCCTCGCATCAGCTAATCTCCATCGCATCTTCGACCTGCTGGACCGAGCGGTTAACGCGGCGGTCCATACCGGACGTGAATAGAATGCCTGAGAGCGAGGCGACCATACCTGCCATCGTGGGGATCGTTGCACGAGACACACCGGCCGACATGGCCTTTGCGTCTGCACCGCTGGTGATCGCCATGATGTCGAACACAGCAACCATTCCGGTCACGGTGCCCAGCAGGCCGAGCAGTGGCGCAAGCGCCACCATTGCCTTGGTCAGCTGGACATTCTGTTCCGCTTTCATGCGGACTTCTGATACCAGCTTGTCTTTTACCCAGTGCGCGAGTGTGGATTTCCGGTCGGAGCGCGAACGCCACTCCGCAATCGCATCGGCGGCTACCTGCTTATGTGCGAACCTGAAATAGAACACGCGTTCCAAAATCAGGCCCCACATGAAGAATGTTGCAAGCATAATGACCAGCAACACTGGACCGCCACGATCGAGGAAAGCCTGTAAATCTGCAAAACCCATATCGGGTTACTCCTCGGGTGAACGAGGGGGATGGCTTACGCCATCGCCCCGCGCGTGGATTCCGCTTTCTCGGCGACCAGACCAGCAGCCTGCTCGTCAAGCATCTGCTGGTTGCCGCGTGCCATTGCGGACACAACTGCATGGACCAGAAGAAGCGGGATAGCCGCCACGAGACCGAACACGGTCGTCATAAGGGCAACGGAGATACCACCAGCCATCAGCTTCGGATCGCCGGCACCGTAGATTGTGATCGACGTAAAGGTGATGATCATACCGATAACGGTACCGAGAAGACCGAGCAGAGGTGCAACAGCAGCAAGCACTTTGATGATGTCGTTGAAACGCTCGATGCGTGGGCTCTCGCGCAGGATCTGTTCGTCCAGTTTGAGTTCCAGCGTCTCGATGTCGTTCTGCTTGTTTTGCTCATAAGCTTCGAACACGCGAGCCAGTGGGTTGCCGTCGCCAGCCTGACGGGTTTTCGCCGTCTTGCGCATGGCTCCGCCCATCGTGAAGAGCGTGAACATCTTGTAGAGACCGAGCAGCAGGCCAACAGCCAGAAGCGCCATGATAACAGCACCAACAGGGCCACCCTGCTTCAGGCGATCGCCGAATTCTGGCAGGTCGCCCAGAATGCCGAACAAGTTACCCTTGGATGGGTCAACCGGCGCACGAACGATTTGGTCCGGGCCCGCTTTGACAAGGCTGTTCATCGAAGATGCGAAAGCACCGGAAGGCTGCTTTTTGAACGCCTGGAGGAACGTGTCTCCATTGTCCTTTTTCTTCACTTCAACAAATTTTGTGCCGTCTACGGTCGCCGCGGTGAAGACGCCAACGCGCATCACATCAGCTTCTGCGTTCGACGCGTCCGGGCCAATGCCATCAACCATTGCGGTGAACGACTTTACTTCGGACTGAGCAACCATTTCCTGGATCATGGCTTCCGGAAGACGCTCAAGTTGCGCGCGGTTCGGAAGCGTACGAGCCTCAGCGATTTCAGCGATGCCCTCAACGCGGCCCTGATAATCGAAGTTGGCGAAGGAGTTCGCAATTTCCGGCATGGTTTCGCCAGCTGCGGACCGGAACTGACCAAGCAGTTCCTGGAAGTCACCTGCCTGCTCAGAAACCTGAGCTTCGAGGTCAGCAAGCGTTGCCTCGTTGGCATCAAACTGAGCGCTCAGAGCGCGGCCGCGAGATTCTGCAGCCGCAAGAGCGCCACGGGCGTCCGCCATCTTCTGGGATTGAGCTGCAGTATCAGCCTGGAATTCCCGCAGGCGCTGCTGGTCTTCAGCAGACATCTGGCTGGAGTCCTGACGGACTTTGGCAAGAACATCCTGGAGCGATTGAGCGGAGGCCGGAGCGGACACCGCGATTGAGCCGAGGCCGAGCAGCGTAGCTGCACCGAGAGCCTTCAGCGAGGAATTGAACTTCAACATTATATTACCTCTTAATTCTCTGGTGCCTGCCGACTACTCGACGGAGAACTTCTGAACCGGGGCGAACAGAACGTCTTGCTGGGCTTTTGCCTGTGCAACGCGGATCGCCTTGTCGATATCGGCAGCATAACCGCCCTTGATCTCTTCCCACTCACCGGTCGTGCGGTTGTACCGAGCAGCGTCGCCGTTTGGTGCAGCATAAACGAGCGCAACGCGCCCATACAGGAACATGTCCACCGTGGTCGGGTTACCGTCCAGCGTGATCTCTTCCTGCCAGGTGCTGATCGTGCGGCCGTATTCCATTTCCGCCTGATAGGCATCCATGATCAGGCGATACTGTTCAGCTGGCGTGACGTTCGGCGTTTCCATGACGGCGTCGAGGCCCTCAAGGCGCGTCGTGCGTTCTTCCTGCTTGAATGGGAGGTCAGCCGCGACGAATGCCTTCAGGTTTTCGATCATTTCGAGGAGCATCGGAACCGTTTGGGCGGTGATGTCGTCGATCGAACCAAGTTGTTCGGTCAGAGATTCGATCTCTTCTTCCTGGCTTTTCACAACGAGCGCCTGTTGCTTGGCGTACAGGTCAGCTGCGTCACGGCGCTGAAGCAGGGAGCGGTATTCACGCACCATGTCCGTACGCTCATCGTCCAGCTGGTTGATCTGATCCTGAACTTGCTCGGCGCGCCGGGTGGCCTGCTCGCCGGTATTGAGCGCTTCGCGCAATTGGGCCTGGGCCGGCATGGCCAAGCCCGCAATCAGCGCAGCGGCGAGAACGCCGCGAGCTGGTGACAGAAGTTTCTTCATGAGGTTTGCCTCTCACTCTCCAAACGGTCGCGCAGGTATTGCGCGTAAAAATCGACAGTCAGGCGCCCTGCTCATGAGGACGTCCCGGTTTCAATGCCATGGCCACACACACAATTGGCCTGGTAGTCTAGTGGAAGCCGAAAGGCGTAGAGACGCCCGACCTCTCCCCTGAGCTTTGGAGCGTGGGCCGCTCTCTGTTTATACCCTTTGCCACTCAGACGCCGGGTACGCAACGCCCTTACTTTTGATCCTCAAGGCTAACAACCCTGAATTCGGGGATCAATAAGATGCTTTACGATTCAGTAAGGAAAGTATCGGGCGCGCGCCTATTGGCAACCGGCGTGATACAGTAACGATCAAATTTGTCTCGCGTTGTCTTCCCGCATGGTCGGCGATCTGGAAGACGATGGCTGGGGTGCCAGGATTCGAACCTGGGAATGCCGATACCAAAAACCGGTGCCTTACCACTTGGCGACACCCCAATGAAGGCGCCGAGATAGCCACTCTTGCCGTTGCTGGCAACACCCGATCTCATCCTTAGCAGCGGATTTGTGCAGGGAACGCGATGATCGGCGATAATTTCACAGGTGCTGAAATGCTCGCCTTTACTTTTTATCGATAATCGGCAATATCGTTTTACAGAAAGACACGACTCCCAGACCGTGTGCATGGAGACCGTTCATACATGAAGACCTTTTTCCTTTCCATGGCAGGCGCTCTTGCCGCCATGTTCATTTTCATCTTCCTGATGTTTTCTTTTCTTATGTTGCTCATTGTTGGGGCATCAAGCTCAAAACCTGAGCGCCCGGACGCAGTTGTCCTGTCCCTCGACCTGAACTCGGAAATTTCCGACCAAGCGCCAACAGGCGGTTTTGCTGCCTTGTCCGGTACGCCCGGTTTCATCGATCTGCTGACCAAGTTGAAAGCGGCCGAAACCGATGACCATGTAAAAGGTCTGTTCATCCGAGGTGCATTCATCGGGACTGGCAGCGCACGCGCCGAAGAGTTGCGCCAGGCGATCCAGAGTTTCCGCGATCAGGGCAAGTTCGTCATCGCCCACTCACAGGGCACCCTGGGCGTCAGCGGTCCGTCGGCCTATTGGTCGATCTCCGCAGCCGATGAAATCTGGATGCAACCGGGTTCCGACCTGGTCGTCCCTGGGCTGACGTTCGAAACGGAGTTCTTCAAGGGGCTGTTCGACAAGATCGGCGTGACACCTGAAATCTATCCGTTCTACGAATACAAGAACGCCCCGAACTCCTACAACAAGACCGAGTATACCGAGCCGCACAAGCTTGCGCTGGCCACTCTGGCTGAGTCGGTCTGGACCGTCGCCTTGGGCGACATCGCAGCAGACCGCGCACTGAATGCTGCCAATGTCCGAACGGCTCTTGAGAGCGGACCAATCCCAGCGGAGAAAGCCATCGAACTGAAGCTGCTGGATAAGACAGGCTATCCGGAACAAGCCTCCGAAGCCGCCCTGGAAAGAGCAGGCGATGATGCTGAACTCGTCGACCTTGCCTATTATGCAGCACCCGCCCCGAGCTTGCGGGCACCACAAATCGCCATCGTTGGTGGTGAAGGCGCTGTTGTCACAGGCGGCGGAGATGGCAACTCGCCCTTCTCTTCCCCGCCCGGTTTTGCTTCGGACAATATCGCCCGCGCCATCCTCGACGCTGGCAAGAATGAAAAGATCAAAGCCATCGTCTTCCGTGTCGACAGCCCAGGGGGATCCCCCGTCGCAGCGGACCAGATCTGGAATGCCATTGAGCGGGTTCAGGCTGATGGGAAGCCTGTGATCGTATCAATGGGCTCGCTTGCTGCTTCCGGCGGATACTATGTGTCCGCAGGGGCCGACTACATCATTGCCAATCGTGCAACCATCACCGGCTCGATCGGCATTTATGGTGGCAAGTTCGCAATCGAGGGCGGACTGAACAAACTAGGAATCACATTTGACCGCGTGAGTGTCGGAGGTGAGTTTGCGGATGCCTACGGAGCTGACACGTTCACCGAAACTCAGGAAGCCGCCGTCAAGGACATGCTGAAACGCGGCTATGATCGGTTCCTCGGCATCGTCGCCGACGGTCGTGGCATGACGTATGATGAAGTGCACGAAGTTGCCCGTGGCCGAATTTGGAGCGGCGAAGATGCGCTTGAAGTGGGCCTGGTTGATGAGTTGGGCACGTTCATCGACGCCATCGAAAAAGCCAAAGTGCTCGCTGACATCGAAGCTGACGTCACACCGCGCCTCGTCTATTACCCTCATCGTCCGACAGGGCTTGAAGCCCTTGAAAGCCTGTTCGGCGTGTCGGCTGAAGGTGCCGAAGCCGCGATCATGTTGAACCGCCTTGCCGACGACAAGAACGTTCAGTCCTTGCTAGAGCAGCTCGCCGCAGCAGAAGCGGTAAACTCCGGTCAGACGCAGGCTGTTATGCCGCGCTTCCGCGAGAGGTAACGCGACGACCATTCAAAACGAATAAGGCCCTTCGGAAACGGAGGGCCTTTTTCGTGGCCAGCTAATCAGGAAGACTCAGCCCTGTCTGCACCGCCATTTTCACGAAACTTTCGGGCGGCGGCGCAGAGAATAATTTTCTTGTTCCATCCGGAAGCCCAATCTCGAGCGACTGCGCATGCAGCATCAGACGCTCCGCTGACTGCGCGCCTGTTCCGTACAAGTGGTCGCCAAGGATCGGACATCCCGCGCCCAGCAAGTGTGCACGGATCTGGTGCATCCGGCCCGTTTCAGGTTTCAATTCGAATAGCGCGTAATCGCCGTGGCGAGCCCGGATGCGCCAGCCCGTCAGCGCCTTTTGAGCACCCTTTCGCTCAGCTTTAGCAATCAGCATGCGAGGACGCCCCCCCTCCTCGACCTTCACCAAAGGCTGGTCAAACACCCCTTCGACATCAACGGGCAGTTTCCCAGATACAATGGCCAGATACGTTTTCATGGCTTGGCGAGCGGCAAACTCTTCAGAAAGAAATGCAGCAGCCGGCTTGGTTCGCGCAACAATGACCACGCCCGAAGTTCCCCGATCAAGACGGTGCACGAGCCGCGGCTTCTTCCCATTCGATTTGGCAAACGCGATGAGCAGGTCATCAAGTGATCGGGAGATGCCGCCCCCGCCCTGAACTGCCAGACCCGATGGCTTGTCGAACACAATTACCTGACTGTCCTCGAATATGACGAGGCTCTCAGCATATGCTCGATCTTCAACGCTGATATTGGGGAGCGACCGGTTCTTCATGGGCTATCGACGATTTCGATCCCTGATTTCTGCAACAAACCTCATGCGTTCCATCACGGCTCGTTCGCGCCCATGGCCTTTTGGTTCATAGAAAACTGGCCGGGGCATTTCATCCGGGAAGTAATTCTGTCCGGAGACACCCTCTTCCGTATCATGATCATAAATATAGCCATCGCCATATCCCTGATCCTTCATCATGCTAGTCGGCGCATTCAAAATGGCCTTGGGTGGCATGAGGCTTCCGGTCTCTCTGGCGGCGGCGCGCGCCTTCTTCAGCGCCATATAGGCTGCATTAGACTTCGGCGCTGTGGCGAGATGCACGACGCAATGCGCCAAGGGGATCAATCCCTCCGGCTCACCCAGACGCTCGAATGCACGCGCCGCCTCACCAGCCACCATCATGGCAGTCGGATCAGCAAGTCCGATATCCTCGCTGGCCATCACGACCAGACGGCGCGCAAGGAAACGCGGATCTTCGCCACCTTCCAGCATGCGTGCAAACCAGTACATCGCGGCATCTGGATCTGATCCGCGCACAGATTTGTGAAGCGCAGAGATAAGATTGTAGTGTCCCTCGCCGGACTTGTCATAGGCCGGCGCACGCTTCTGAAGCGCGGCCGACATTGCCGCGACCGTCAGCGGCTCGCCCTTACCGGCAAAAGTATAGACTTGTTCCACGAGGTTCAGCAGGTATCGCCCGTCGCCATCGGCCATATCGATTAGCGCGTCGCGCGCTGCAGGCTCCACCGGAAGCCTCTGCTCCTCCATGGCCTCGGCGCGATCAATCAAGAGACTGAGACCTTTCTCGTCCAGGCGTTTGAGCACCATGACCTGACAGCGCGACAGAAGCGCACCATTGATTTCAAAGCTCGGATTCTCGGTGGTCGCCCCGACCAATGTCACGACGCCCCCTTCGACAAAAGGTAGGAAGCCGTCCTGCTGGGCTTTGTTGAACCTGTGAATTTCGTCAACGAACAGCAAGGTTCCCTTCCCGGTCGAACGCCGTGCTTCCGCGCGCTCAAAGGCGGCCCGCAGATCTTTCACGCCGGAAAAAATGGCGCTGATTGCCTCGAATTCCAAATCAGTTTCGCTGGCGAGCAACCGCGCAATGGTCGTCTTGCCGACGCCAGGTGGCCCCCAGAATATGATGGACGATAACCGGCCAGCTTCCAGCATGCGCCGCAAGGGTCCGTCAGGCCCAAGCAGGTGATCCTGCCCGACCACGTTGGACAAGGTTCGCGGACGCAATCTGTCAGCCAGCGGCTGAGGCGTACCTTCCGAAAGGCCCGAAGCAGAGAATAGGTCGTTCATGAGCCCGTTCTAGGCGCGATTGCAGAGCGTGATAAGGTGCCAAGTGGAGGAGACACAAAATGACACTCGAGATCACACCATCCGGGCAGGCATGCGGCGCTGAGATTCGCGGCGTTGACCTGTCTGCGCCGCTGCCCGCCGAGATCGTTGCAGGTATTCGCGCGGCGTGGCTTGAACATCAGGTTCTCTCCTTTCCGGACCAATCAATGAGCGACGAGGACCTGGAGCGCTTCACATTATATTTTGGTCCCTTTGGAGAGGACCCATTCATTGCATCGATCCCCGGTCATCAGCACATAATCGCGGTTCAGCGCGCGGCCGACGAAACGGCACCGATCTTCGCAGAAAGCTGGCACACTGATTGGAGCTTTCAGGCCGCTCCTCCAAGCGGCACCTGTTTGTTCGGTATTACCATTCCGCCGCGGGGTGGCGACACGCTATTCGCCAATCAATATCTGGCGCTGGAGCAGATGCCCACGGAACTGCGTGAAAGGCTGGACTGCAAGAAAGCCATTCATTCCGCCAAGAACGCTTACGCCCCAGACGGCATGTATGGAGAGGCAGACAAAGCGAGCGGGCGCAGCATGACCATCATTGCATCCACTGAAGCCCAAGCGACTCAAATGCACGATATTATTAGAGTGCATCCTGAAACAGGTCGCGAGAGCGTCTTTGGCACGGCGGGCTATATTACAGGGTTCGAGGGCATGGCGCCCGACGAAGGTTGGGAATTGCTCGCTGAACTGTATCGCTGGCAAACCCGACCGGAATTTCAGTATCGGCATGTCTGGCAGGAAAACATGCTGGTGATGTGGGACAATCGCTGCCTGTTGCATATGGCAACCGGGGGCTATCCAGGACATGCGCGTCTGTTGCACCGCACAACAATTGGCGCGGCCTGATAGCTAGCCCACTGCCGGTTTCGCACGTACTGTGAAAAGAAAAACCGGGAGGAAAGCATGGCCGATACAGAGTATGAGGCGGAAGGCACAATTCCAGATCCCTGGAGCCTGCCGCTCGAAACCTTTGATGTCTCAAAGGCAGAGATATTCCTGAACAATAAGCAGGGGGAGTATTTCCGGCGACTGCGCAAGGAAGCGCCAGTCCATTATTGCCCGGAAAGCTCTGTCGGCGCGTATTGGTCCGTCACGAAGTATCATGACATCATCGCGGTCGATTCAAATCACAAGACGTTTTCGTCTGAACCCAGCATCGTGATTGGCGATCCGAGCGATAATTTCCAGCCGCCCATGTTTATCGCTATGGACCCGCCAATTCATGACATCCAGCGCAAGGTAGCCCAGCCAGCTGTCGCACCGACCCAGCTCTCAGAACTCGAAGACCTGATCCGCCAACGTGTGTGCACGATCCTGGATAGCCTTCCTGTTGGCAAGGAATTCGACTGGGTAGAAAAAGTGTCAATCGAACTGACCACCCAAATGCTGGCGACATTGTTCGACTTTCCCTTCGAGGACCGCCACAAGCTGCCATTCTGGTCGGATGTCGCCACAACAAGCGATGCGGTCGGCATTGTCGGCACCGACATGGAGTGGCGCATGAAGCATTTGAATGAATGCGTAGCCTATTTCACCGAGCTCTGGCGCGAACGGGCGGCACAGCCGCGCAAATTCGATTTCATATCGCTGCTCGCCCATAGCGAAGACACAAAGAACATGGTCGACAATCCGATTGAGCTGCTCGGCAATTTGATGTTGCTCATCGTCGGTGGAAACGACACGACCCGGAATTCCATTTCTGGCGGCGTCTATTTCCTGAACCAGTTTCCTGACGAGTACGACAAGCTTCGAGCCGATCCGTCCTTGATCCCGAATATGGTTTCGGAAATCATCCGGTACCAGACGCCGTTGGCACACATGCGACGCATTGCAACCGAAGACACCGAACTTGGCGGCCAGAAGATACGCAAGGGCGACAAGGTCGTCATGTGGTATGCGTCAGGCAATCGCGATGAAGATGTCATTAATGATCCCGATGATTTCCGCATCGACCGAGACAATGCGCGGCGACACCTGTCTTTTGGTTTCGGCATCCATCGCTGCATGGGGAATCGAGTTGCGGAGATGCAATTGCGCATTCTGTGGGAAGAAATCATGAACCGGTTCGAGCGGGTCGAAGTAACGGGCGAACCCACGCGGGTCCTCTCCAATTTTGTGCTCGGCTATGAGAAACTTCCGGTTATTCTTCACGCGAGAAAAGACAGCTAAACGCTCAGGTTTTGGCCGGAATGCCCTACAAACATGCCTTGCGCCCCGGAGTTCAAATACCGTCGGTACGGGTAATCGACTCGTGGCGCAATTCATGCATTAAGATCGGCAAAGGCGCAGAATGCGTGGGTTTCCAAGGGTATATTTGTCATGTTTTCAAATACGAAAAACGGACCGGTTCTGGTTCTGGAACTGAATGAGCTCTGCCCTCCCATCATCGATCGCATGATGGATGAGGGCGAGCTTCCGAACTTCCGCAAGCTCCACAAGAGTTCAGACGTCTATGTTACCCATACCGACGACCCGACTTTGGAGCCTTGGGTACAATGGCCTACTTTCCACACGGGGCAGACGGAACACGTACACGGCGCTACAGAACTCGACGAAGGGCACCTGATCAAGACGCCCCGCATCTGGGACGCGCTGGCAGAAGACGGCATCGACAGCATCGTTTTCGGGTCGATGAATGCCGACACGGCCCACAAGGACACAGTGTTCCTCGTTCCTGACCCCTGGTCTGCGGGCGTGCGCCCAAGCGATCCGGCCTATGAAGCCTTTCACAAATTCATCAGCTTCCATGTGGCTGAACACACCAATCCGAATGCCAAACCCACCCGTGCTGACGCGCTCAATTTTGTAAAATTCATGCTGGGCCACGGCCTTTCACTCCAGACGATCACGAAGGCGATGAACCAGATCGCTGGTGAGAAGACATCTTCCGCCGACCGCAAATGGCGACGCGCGCTCGTGCTCGATCTGCTGATGTGGGACGTGTTTGCAAACACATGGTCGAAGCGCCGACCGCAATTCGCGACATATTTCGCCAATTCCACCGCCTATCTCCAGCACCGGTATTGGCGGCATATGCAACCGGACGTCTACCAGGTGAAACCTTCTGACGAGGAAATGCTCAATTACGGCAACGCGATCGAGGATTCGTATCGTCACATGGATGCGATTATCGGCAAGGCGTTCGACATGGTCGGGCCGACTGGCCGGATCGTCCTAGCCACTGCGCTCAGCCAGGAAGCAAACACACGCTACGAACATATTGGTGGGAAATTTGTCTATCGCCCCCACAATTTCAAAGACCTGTTTGCTTGGGCGGGTGGCCCGCAACCGGTCAGCTTCGAACCGGTCATGACCCATCAGGCTTGGGCAACGTTCGCCTCCGAGGAAGAGGCAGCTGAAGCAGAAGCAACGCTCGACGCCCTACAGTCGAATGGCAAAACGATCATGGAATGGCGGCGAGCAGCCAACCGGATCATGTTCTGGTCTGGGCTGATTTCAAAGACTGACCCAGGTTTCGAGATAACCAACGCCAAAACCGGTGAGCGTAAAGCCTTTGACGAACTCTTCATGCTGGTTGGTCAGGTCAACAATTCCCAGCACAGCCGCAATGGGGCTTTCTGGGTGCAAACCGCCGATGGAAGCGCCATCCGTCATGCCGACAGGCTACCGCTTGAGGATGCCTATGGCATCATGATGGACATGTTCGAGGGGTCCGCGAGCGCTGCATCGCAAGTTGCCGCGGAATAGCCAGGCCGCCTAGAGCCGGACCGTTCCTCGCACCACACGACCATTCCGTTCGATCTCAATATCCCAGCTGCTCGCATCCTTTGCGAGCGCAGATTTGAGCTCGTCTACGGTCTTTGTTTGCGCACCATTCACCGAGCGGACGATATCCCCTGGTCGGAAGAAATTCCGGGCAATCGAACGCCGCATCACTGAATGCACATAGATTCCGGATCCCTTCTGGAACGGGTCGAGCCCGTTCTCCTCGGCGAGCCGGGGAGACAGCTCTACAACTCGCGCACCCGAAAAAGCCGTTCGTCCATCTAGAAGTACAATATCCGCTTCGCGAGCGCCGGGTGGCGGCTCGACCGTGACTCCGATGTTCTGCGTCTTCCCCCCCCGCAGCACGGTCAGTATCGCTTCGTCGCCGGGGCTACGAACAGCGGCCAGAAACTTCAGGCCCTTTTCGTCAAACACTTCCCGCCCATCGATGGCGGTCACGAGATCGCCTCGACGCAGACCGGAATTGTCCGCTGGGCCATCATCGTAAACTTCCGTCACCATGACTCCGACAGGGCGATCCAGTCCTTGCGCCTTGGCGATGTCGTAGCTGACAGACTGCGCGGCGAGCCCCAGCCATGGACGGACGAAAGTGCCCTCATTCATGCCGGCGTCGACAACGCGCTTCACCATCTCAGCCGGGATGGCAAAACCGATACCATTGGACCCACCGGATCGGGAGAAGATTGCAGTGTTCACACCGACCAACTCCCCCTTCGTGTTCACAAGCGCCCCGCCGGAATTGCCAGGGTTCACCGCAGCATCCGTCTGAAGGAAGAAGGCGTAGTCGGAGATGCCCACATCCGTGCGGGCCGTTGCTGAGATGATGCCGCTGGTCACCGTTTGACCAACCCCGAATGGGTTGCCGATCGCCAGCACAAGGTCGCCGACTTGGGCTGCCCGGGTATCCGCGTATGGTAGAGTGGGCAGCACAGCGCCTTCAGTGTCGATTTTGAGGACAGCCAGATCTGTCCGCTCGTCCGCAAGCACAAGTTCGGCCGGATACTCCCGGCGATCACTCAAGACGACCCGAAACGTGTCCGCACCATCTATGACGTGATTGTTGGTTACGATCACACCATCTGAACCCACGATCACGCCGGATCCCAACGAATTCTGACGGCGCTGTTTCGGGATCGCATCACCGAAGAACAATTGTTCCATGGGTGAGACCCGGTTGGCGACCATGCGCTCGGTGAAAACGTTCACCACAGCGGGCGAAGCTTCCCTGACCAGCGGCGCAAAGCTGAGATCAATCTCGGTTTGCGATTGGGGTAACCGTTGGGCGTGTGCAAAAAGTGGCAAGACCGCCACGACAAGCAGAGCCAGAACCGAAAGCCCGGCAATCGCCAGGAACTTCGAAACGTGTTTTGTCATGCGAATTGTATGGACCATGAGTATGGCTCTATTGCGGCGCGAAGCGGGACGCAATTCCTTCAATCATGACAAATCAGTGAGTTTTTTCAGGGGGTTGGGTCTGTGTCGTCTCTCGCAGCGAGCGCCGCAAGATTGGCTTCATGACTTTCCCGGCTGATTCGATAGAAGCTGATGCACAGGATCATGAGCATCCAGATCACGAGCAACGAGGCTGCATACCCCCATCCGAGTTTATTCAGCGAAGTCTCGGCTACTTCCCCAGGCTGCATACCGGGACGCAGATCTGCCATCGACAACACGACCGCCGCAGTCAGTATCCCCGCACCTTGCGACAGCTTCCGAATGAAGCTGATACCTGCGAAGAATATCCCTTCCGAACGACGCCCCGTGGACAGTTCGCTTTCCTCGACAATGTCAGCAACCATCGCCGCCATGAGCATTTGCGTTGCAATGATCAGCGCCAGATCGAAAACTGTGATGAACAGTACGAGATAGTAAAGCGTATCGGAGCCATTCGGCGGCATGAAGCCAAGCAAGCGCGCGAGAACTGGCGCGGGTGCGATGGTGAATGCCAGAAGGCCGATAATGATTGAGCCGCGCTTCTTGCCCAGCGTCTTGCCAATGATGGGCGCGACCACCAACGCGATCGCTGCTGACACGAACACTCCAGCAGTAAGCCCGGCAATCTGATCAGTATCGAATTCCCAAAAGAAGCCGTTAATGTATTGGTTCAAGGCTGCAGAGATGCCGCTGGCGAACAAGCCAAATAGTGTCGCTAGAAACAATGCACGGAAAGACGGGTTTGAAACCGTTTCGAAGATTTCTCCGAATACCTTGCCCACACTGAGTTGGCGCGCAGCTGGCGCCGCCTTCAAATACGGAATGTATTTGTGTGTGCCGGCGGCACAAATCGCGATTGCGCCGACAATCGTGAGCGCTGCCCACAATCCATACGTATGCCAACCGTCGAGATTGAAGAATCCCATCTTCACGGTTTCAGTTGGCCGCAACAACATCGTCAGCAAGGCGACCTGTATCGCCAGTCCCCCGACCCACGCAAAGAAGTAGCGAAAGGACATGAGGCTGGTTCGTGCGTCATAATCCTGCGTCAGCTCCGCGGCGAGCGCGAGACTCGGCACTTCATAGAAGGTGAAACACAGCCTCACCGTGATCGTTATGACAACGAGCCATAAAAACAGTCCGTGACTATCCAAGCCTGCTGGTGGATTCCATGCGAGAAAATAAGCAACGCCCAGTGGAAGCATAGCGGCATACATGAACGGATGCCGCCGGCCGAACCGGGTGCGCACATTGTCAGACCAATAGCCGACGACGGGGTCCGATACGGCATCGACCACAAGCGCCAGGAACAATGCGCCAGCCACAAGAGAGGCTGAGATACCGAGTACCTGACTGTAGTAAAGCAACAGGAAGTACTCGAATCCGTTATTCTTCACGCCGCTGGCCGCACCGCCAATTCCATAGGCGATGCGGGTCAGCAGGCTTGGCTTACGCGCAACCGATAAGGACGCCGCCATGTCTGTCAAAGACCAAGAACCATCTTCGCCATGATGTTGCGCTGGATCTCATTCGAACCAGCGTAGATGGAGGCTTTCCGGTAATTGAAGTAGCTCGGCGCGACCGGCACCGCATATTGCGGCATCGGCAGGTCGGCATTCTTTCCAGCGCGGGCCACGGCAAAACTGTCCTGAATGAACGGAGCGGCATAAGAGCCCGTGGCTTCGAGAACAAGCTCGGTGATCGCTTGCTGAGTATGGGAGCCTTCGCACTTCAACATGGAGCTTTCCGGCCCAACCGCCTGCCCGGCCGAGAGTGCGGAGAAAATCCGCTGCTCGGTCGCGTCCAGACTATCGATCTTGATTTCCATGTTCGCCAGCTTGCGAGAGAAATCGTGATCCCGGATCAACGCCTCACCATCTGACTGTTCCACGCTCGCAATCTTGCGGGCCTTGCGCAACATGTTGCGCAGTCCGGGCGCATAAGCATTGCCCCGTTCGAACTGGAGCAGGTACTTGGCATAAGTCCAGCCCATATTCTCTTCGCCCACAAGGGCGTCGGCGACAGGCACGCGAACATCCTCGAAGAAGACCTGGTTGATTTCCTGCTGGCCTTCCAGCGGACCGTCCAGCGTCGGCAGCGCGGATATTGTGATCCCCGGCAGGGTCATTGGGAACACAATAAAGCTGATCCCTTCCTGCGTCTTGCCTTCCTTGGACGTGCGCACAAGGCAGAAGATCATGTCTGCCCATTGGGCATGCGTGGTCCAGATCTTGGAACCATTCAGCACATAATCGTCGTCATCCCTTACGGCGCTCATCTGCAACGAGGCGAGGTCGGAACCAGCGCCCGGCTCGGAATAGCCCTGACACCACCACACATCGGAACGCAGGATTGGAGGCAGGTATTTTTCCTTCTGCTCCTCGGAACCAAACTCCATCAAGACCGGCGCGACCATGGAAATGCCCATCGGACTGACGGTAGGTGTACCAGCAGCCGAAAGCTCCATGTTCAGGATGTATCGCTCAGACCCTGACAGGCCGGGACCGCCATACTTTTCGGGCCAGTTCGGCGCGACCCAGCCTTTTTCGTATAGTCGTTTCTGCCACTCGACCTGGCCCTCCTTGTCGAGATAGCCATTCTTGGACATGGCCTTTTTCGCGCGGAGTTCAGGCGTATAGGCTTCCGCAATCCAGTCCCTGACTTCTTGCTGAAATTCAAGGTCTTCCTTGGTAAACGAGAGATCCATAACCGCCCCGAACTAGTCTATGCTGTCAAAGTAGGAAATTTCCGGCGCGCCCGCGAGGCAAGCACCGAGCCCCGGCCCGGCAGCTTTGAAATACTCGGTCTGGCCGTGCGACTCCAAGTCAGCCTGACTCGCATACTGCTCCATGAAAATGTAGGTGTTAGCCTCTTTCTTGGATTTGTAGAGTTGGTAGGTCAGGCAACCAGGCTCGTTGGCCTTCACTTTTGCCATCAAATCCTTGGCCACCTGTTCGAACTGTTCGTTCTTGCCGTCCTGAATCGTCAATTTCGCGATCACACCAATCATGTCTGCTTCCTCCTATATGTTTACACTATCCATAGGAGGTTCGGGGCTGACGGCAAGATTAACGTAAGGGAGGGGATTATCTGCACATTCATCACGCTTTCAGCGGACTTGCGTCATCTCATCGTAAAAATGGAATGCTTTTTGCTCTCTAACGGACAACAAATACTTCGGGGACCCAAATGTTTGGCGATGTAATGGAACGAAACGCAGGTCGACTTGTCAGGGAAGCGCCCGCACAAACTGTGCTGGCGGTCATCCCAACGCTGAATGAAGAACGGCATATCGAAGCATGTATTCGGTCGCTGATGGACGGCGATGAACGCCTGAAGCATGTCCCCCTGACCGTAGCAGACGGCGGCAGCACTGACCAAACGGTGGCGATTGTGGAGAGCCTGAAGGGTGAGTTTCCGAATTTGCGCGTGCTTCACAATCCGAAACGCCTTCAGTCGGCTGCGCTGAACCTTGCGGCCAACCAGCATTCCAGCGAGGAGACACAATTCCTGATCCGCTGCGACGCCCACTCCATCTATCCCAAAAACTTCATCATTGACGTGGCTGACGCGCTCGAGACCACGCACGCAGCCTCGGTCGTTGTCCCGATGGACGCAGTGGGGGAAACCTGTTTCGAACGCGCGAATGCCTGGGTTGTAGATACGCCTTTGGGGTCGGGCGGCTCGGCTCATCGGGGTGGTCGCAAATCAGCCTATGTCGACCACGGGCACCATGCCGGTTTCGATCTCGCCGTGTTCAAGATGATTGGCGGATACGATGAGACCTTTTCCCACAATGAGGACGCAGAGTACGACAAGCGAGTGGTTCAGGCGGGTGGCAGGATATTCCTCGACGCCGATATTCGCATTCAGTATGTGCCGCGCGGCAGCGTAAAGGCGCTCGCTCGGCAATACTTCAATTACGGTAAGGGCCGCGCCCGCACGGCCCGGAAACACCGCCACACCCTTAAAATGCGTCAGGCCATCCCGATACTTGCCTTGCTGGCCAGTGTTTTCGGTCTCGTAGTATCGCCACTATTCTGGCCAGCACTGATCTTGCCACTCGGCTATGTCGGCGTGCTGGGGGCTGCCTCAATCGCTGTGGCAGTCTGGAAGCGCTCGACATGTGGTCTGTTTGCGGGTCTCGCATCGGGAACCATGCATATGAGCTGGGCGGCAGGTTTCTTGCGAGAGACTTTCCTCCCCAAAAGCGACAAACGCGCCCTACCTTTGGTTTTCCGGCAAAAAACACTATAAACGAGTCATTAATAGCAGAGCATCCATGCCCAAGCTGACGCAACAGATTCAGAAGTCGTTTATCGCGAGATTGGCTCAATTGACCCGCTCGACGACGTCTCTGCGTGCGCGCATGCGGCAAGGCTTCAATGCACCCGCAGACCAGGTTGAGACACCCGTTCGGCAAGAGCCGGTCGCGGTCGCGCCGCGTATTAGTCACGCTCCGGATGGCGAATGCATCTACGCGATCGGAGACATTCATGGGCGTTGCGACCTTTTGGAGCGTCTTGTAGAGCAAATCGAACAGGATTCCGAAACCTTGCCAGCGGGGACAAAGCGGACTCTGATATTTCTGGGTGACTATATTGATCGCGGTTTGCAATCGCGCGACGTGATCGACTTCCTGATCGGTGATCGTCTCAAGGAATTCCGAACCATTTTCCTGATGGGCAATCATGAAGAAGCATTGCTGCGGTTCCTGAGCGATGCTGGTTTCGGCAAACAATGGGTCCGCTACGGCGGCGGCGAAACCCTTTATTCGTATGGTTTCCAACCGCCAAATACCCGCTCCAGTCTAACCTCCCACGAAGCCATGACAGCAGCCCAGAAGGCCTGGGAAAAAGTCTGGACGGGCTTTCGGGAGAGGCTGCCCGACGAACACTTGAATTTCTACAACTCCCTTCAATCGTACCATGTTGCTGGAGACTATCTGTTTGTACATGCGGGAATGCGCCCTGACGTGCCCCTTGAACAGCAATCGGCACGGGACCTTCTATGGATCCGGGATGAATTCCTGGATGATACGAAAGAATTCGAACATATCGTGGTCCACGGACACACACCTGCAGAAGGTGTGTTCCGCGACAATCGTCGCATCGGTCTCGATACGGGCGCCTTTATTAGTGGCCGCCTGTCAGCAGCGAAACTTTTTAAGACCGATGTCAGCTTTCTGGAAACGAGTCCTGTTTAGGGATCAATTTGCAAAGCGGCGTTTGCCGCCAACAACGGAGAATATGGGGACATGATGACTCTTCGCTCAATCTGCTCAGCCTTGGTGGCTGGCGCTTTTCTGATTGTGTCTGCCTGTCAGGCTGGCACAGCAATTCAGAGATCAGACGCACCTGAGACCAGTCACGAGCAACGTACGGCTCCGGCCTATATCCTTGGCAATGGAGACCGGCTGCGTGTCACCGTGTTTGGACACCCGGACCTTTCCGGTGAATTTGATGTGGATGGCTCCGGAGCGATCTCGTTGCCCCTGGTTGGCCAGGTCGAAGCAATCGGTCTGACAACTCCAGAACTGGAAACCAAAATCGTTGAAACGCTTGACGGGGATTATATCCTGAATCCCCGCGTCAGCGCCGAAGTTATCAACTACCGCCCTTACTATATTCTCGGCGAAGTCGGCTCTCCGGGAGAGTACCCCTACAATTCCGGTCTGACGGTGCTGAATGCCGTCGCTGCGGCAGGTGGTTTTACATACCGAGCCAACAAGAAAGTTGTATTCGTCAAAGGCGCTGACGCCACATCCGAAGAGACTTACACGCTGGATACCAATACGGCCGTTAAACCTGGAGATACGATCCGTATCGGGGAGCGCATCTTCTAGGCACCACAAAGACGCGAATCAACGAAAAGGCGGCCCTGAAACAGGGCCGCCTTTTTCATTCCAGACTGTGCCGCCTTGGCACGCGACTGTCCAAAAATCGATCACCGCTGACGCACGAGGCAAAAATTGCCTCGAACATGCCATTTTTGTGTACAGATTGCTCGATTATTTGCGCTTTACTTTCCCCTGTGGCGCGAAATTTGTCTCCAACCGTTAATTATTTTCATATTTCGCGGTACAGAGATTGCAAACCTCCCTGAAAGAAATAAACATCCAACGGCTCTTGCGAGTTAACCGCTCGTTAAGGTCCGCACTGGGTGAGGCAGTAAACCCGGCGCAGATGAGTAGATTCTAGGGGACGTAAAATGGGTTTGAGACTTTCAAAAGAGTCACGTGAAGTGGAGATGGCTACGTACGCATCGCTTCGCCACAGCTCCGATACTTCGGGTGCGGAACAGATTGCAAAACGCGTCTTCGACGTTGTGGTGGCATCTTGCATTCTGCTCTTCACTGCTCCCCTGATTTTGACAATTGCCATCTTTATCCGTCTGCAAGATGGCGGCCCCGCCGTTTTCAAGCAAATGCGCCTCGGCAAAGACGGTGAACAGTTTGCTTGTTACAAGCTTCGCTCGATGGTGACCGATGCAGGAGATCGCCTGCAACAGCTGCTGGCAACAGATCCGGATGCACGTCGCGAATGGGCCGAAACGCAAAAACTGACCAATGACCCCCGTATCACGGCACTCGGCCAGTTCATCCGCAAAAGCTCGATCGACGAACTCCCACAACTGGTCAACGTCATCCGGGGCGACATGTCGCTGGTTGGGCCGCGTCCGATCGTCGAAAATGAAATCACGAAATATGGCGACCAGTACAAACACTATTGCGCGGTACGCCCTGGCCTGACTGGCCTTTGGCAGGTCCGTGGCCGCAGCGACACATCCTACGAGACCCGCGTCGCAATGGATGTTGAATACGCGCGCACCAGAACCTTTCTGACCGATGTGAAAATTCTTCTGCTTACCGTGCCGGCCGTGGTGAATTCCAAGGGTGCCCGCTAACCCTGACGCGATAGGTGCCGAGGTTGGAAAACCCGGTTCAAACAGTCATGGCAATTTACCCCCCGGCCGCTGCCCAGTCTCGTGAGACTAGAATGATGTGGCAAGCAAACCGGTTCCGATTTACTATAGGCCAGCATTCATGCTTGAGCCGGATCAAGACAGTTTAGTTGAGAGCGTACCATCATGGCCGATATCGTAGTCGGGACAACAGAAGCCGAGACATTGACGCTCGCAGGTGATTATCTGGTCGAGGACAATTCCAACGCTTCGGGCGGACAGACCATCAAGTCGACGGGCACTGGCACCGCGACAGGTGCCTTCACCGGCGAAGACGGCACCTACGAATTTGCCGTCAACTTCTTCAACGAGAATGACGGCGCGTCAGAGTTCGCAGTCTACGTCAACGGCGTCGAGGTCGAGACATGGACCGGCGCAGGTGGCTCCAGTGGATGGGTGATCGACACACACGCCTTCCAGCTCGACCTCAACACGGGCGACGTGATCACGATCGAGGGCTCCAAGAATGCCGGTGAATATGCACGTATAGACACCATAACCGTAACCGATGCGTCCTTG
>NZ_DGMZ01000003.1:236613-329937 GCF_002388685.1 Hyphomonas sp. UBA4505
CGCCTCCGCCGCCACCTCCAGCTGCGGATATTGGACTTGGCCGCACAGAAGCAGAAGACTTGGTCCTCACTGATGGGTTCATTACTGAATCCCGTTCGACCGCTTCGAACGACGCCGTTATACGCGCGGAGGATAGCGCAACAACCAGCGTCGCCGAGGGACAGTTCACAGGTGCTGACGGCGACTATCTGGTTCGCCTGTCCCATCTTGATGAGAGCGACGGAGTCTCGGCCTATCAGATCAAAGTAAACGGCCAGATCGTCACAAGCTGGCTGGCAGATGCAGATAATGATGTGTTCAATATTCATGAAGCTTCGGTCGCTCTCGAAACCGGCGACCAAATCTCCGTGGAAGCGGTCTATGATTCAGGCGAGAAGGCCCGGATCGACTGGATTGAAATCGTCGAAGACGATTCAATCGCCCCAATTTCTCACACACTCAACCCGGAAGATTACGATTATATCGCCTTCACCGGTCAGTCGAACGCCGAGCGGTACTTCTATCGCCATAAGGATGACGAGAGCCCAGGCGATATCGGATCGGTTGTGTTCGAGGACTCCATCGAGGCTTATCTCAATGGTGACACCACGCTGATCAACGCCGCCAAAGGCGGCAGCGGCTCCAACCCGCTGGCCGATGCCAATAGTTATTGGTGGAATGTGGATACAGATTCCCCGGGGCCAGCGCTGCTAACCGCGGTTTCAAAGATAGATGCAGCCCTCAATGCGGGCGAGGATCTCGACGCCATTATCTGGGCACAAGGCGAAGATGATGCGCGCGCGATTGATGGAAGCAACACTTCTTCAATTGTCGACGCTCTGATCGACGCTACGACGAGCGTGTTCGAGTATCTCTGGAACCGATATGGCGCAGACATCCCCGTCTTCATTCAGGAATTGGGTGACTTTCCGGAGCTGGGCCCCTGGCTCGATGGCCCCGAAGGCGCGCTGTCAGCTATCCGGGATGCCCAAGCCTACATCGCATCACTTTACGACAACGTTTATATCGGGGCGACGACCACGGATGTCGATGAGCAAATGGACGATGGAATCCACTTCAATGTGGAAGGATTTGGTCTGATCGCCGAAGAACTTGCCGAGACCGTCGCAAATGTATTGACGGGTGAAGTTCTGGCGTAAATCGTGCACTCATCATTTCGTCTGGCACAGTCGAGAGCACGATATGCGAATACTCATTGCGAGCGCACACCCCTATATTCCGCAGATTGCGGGCGGCGCCCAATCCAGCACGCATGAACTCGTTCTGGAATTGCGAGCTCGAGGGCACAACGTCAGCGTATTTTCAGGCCTGACCGGAGACGGTTGGCTCGGCTTACGTCATCGTACAATGTTGAAAGTGAAGTCTGGAACGATCGTCAGCGATGACGTGTGCGGCTACACCACTTATCGTGCTTGGCACCCTGTGGATTCAACATCCGAAGTCGTGGACGCATTCAAACCCGACGTCGTGATTCTACAGTCAGGGTTTCCAGCCCGGCTGGCGAAAGGCTTCAAATCCCGGAATGTACCGCTGGTTTTCTACCTGCGAAATGTAGAATTCGAAGATTTGGGGGGAGACCTCAAAGAGTTTTCAGATTGCCAGTTTATTGCAAATTCCGAATTCACGGCGCGAAAGTTCGATGACGCATTCGGCGTGAAGTCGGAAATCATCTATCCTCTCATTCGTCCAGAAATGTACCAGACGGAAACGCGGCGTGAGTCTGTCCTGTTTGTGAATCCGCACAAGCACAAAGGACTCGACATCGCGCTGAATTGCGCCCGCGCCTGTCCCGAGATCCCGTTCACGTTCCAGATGACCTGGACCCTATCCAAGGAAGACCTCGACGAACTCAACTCCGCGCTGGCGACTCTTCCAAACGTTCGGGTTCAGGCCCGGACCCAGGACATGAAGCAGGTCTATGCCGAAGCCAAGATTGTGCTGGCCCCAAGTCGATGGGAAGAGGCTTTTGGACGCATTTCGGCTGAGGCTCATATCAACGGAATTCCTGTTGTAGCATCGGCCCAAGGCGGATTGCCAGAATCTGTAGGACCCGGCGGGGTTTTGATCGATTTGTCAGAGCCTGAAGAAACCTGGTCAAGCGCCCTGAAGAGATTGTGGACCGATAAGGCTCATTACGATCAACTGGTCCAGGCCTCACTAGACTATGCAGCGCGCCCTGCCCTGCAACGCGATCATCAACTCGATACACTGGAAGCGGTGCTCGGACGTGCAACGTCCCTGGCCGACCAGTAACCCGCCCTACCGAACAGGACACACCATGAACCTATTGTTCGTCACTGCTCATCCGCATACGCCGCAAATTGCAGGCGGATCACAATCCAGTACGCATGAATTGTCGCTGGAAATCATCAAACGCGGTCATGAAGTCTCAGTACTGTCCGGCCTCTACCACAAAGACCGGCTCGGTTACCTTGTACGGGCTGCGCTCAAGTTGACGCCTATGAAGTATACGCGCGACAAGCTGCCCGGGTATCCTGTTTATCGAAAATGGTTTGTCTGGGAAGAAGGTGACGCGGTTCTGAAACAAGCCAAGCCGGACGTATTGATTGTCACAGCGGGCAAGCCCTTCAAGACCGCAAAGCATTTCGCCCAGTTTGGCATTCCACTCGTAGTCTACGTCCGAGACGTGGAATTCCACAAGTATGAAGCCAGCCCTGCCGACCTCCCGGCTTCGACAATCTATGTTGCGAATTCCCAATTTACTGCGGATGCTTACAAGGAAAAGTATGGCATAGACGCGGTACCCATTCCGCCCATGTTCATGGCCGAGCGCTATATCTGCGATCATGCACCAGAGGTCGTCTCCTTTATTAATCCGCACCCCAAGAAAGGGCGCGATATTGCGTTCCAGATCGCTGAACGCTGCCCTGATATTCCGTTCGAGTTTGTTGAAGGCTGGCCACTTCCCGAAGATGTCAGCAAACAGAATGTCGAGTGGGCACGAAAATGCGGAAATGTGACTCTGAAGCCGCGCACCAATGATATGCGCAAAGTCTATTCCAGAACCAAGATCCTCCTCATCCCGAGCCAATGGCAGGAAGCCTGGGGGCGCATTGCATCAGAAGCTCACTTCTCTGGCATTCCGTGCGTCGCCACAAAAATTGGAGGCTTGTCGGAATCTGTTGGCGAGGGCGGTATCCTAATCAGCCCGGACGCAACAATCGATGACTGGGTGTCGGCGGTGAGGAAGCTTTGGGATGACCAAGGTTTCTATGCGGCCATGCAACAACAAACGCGTGATTATTCCAAGCGCGATATCCTGAACAAAGATCACCAGATCGACACGCTTCTGGATGCGTGCAACCGCGCGAAGGCAGCTTTTGCCGCCGAACCAGAAGCAGCTGCGATAGCGAACTGATAGACACGACAGTTGGGTGAAAGAAACCAGCTCTGCGGGTCTCAGGTTTCCGAGAGTGATTGTCCGATCTTCCGCCGGCCCAGCAAACGCAAAACGAGATTGCGACTGCTCCGCATAACGGGATAAAGCACGCGTGCTCGCTTGGGGCTACGAAATACCCAGCCGTTCAACTTGTTGAACACTGTCACAGGACTGCTGATCATCGACAATATGTGGATGCAATCATCCCCATAATACCATTCGCCACTGATGCGCGCGGCCATACCCTGATCCATATCGTACTTGCTGCGGGCGAAGATAGCCGTTTCATCGGACGACCGGGCATCTATCAGACGGACGGTCCCCACCGACTCGCGTATCCGCAGCATCTTCACATACTGGCTACAAAATGGACATTCACCATCATAGACGATTACATTTTCAGTCATTTTGATCGCCGCTAGTTTACCGGAATGATGTCGGTTTTTGTGCTCACCAGAACATCTCGCTTGAATGCGCCATCTTGCCAGTCGAGACACACCGTTTCGACATTGTAACGATAGCCTGCGATGTTTTCCAGATTCAACGCTTCAAACCCCTTGTATCTCACCGGCATGGAATAATGATGGTGAGGATATAGGTGGTAAGACGGCATTTTGCCCGATTTAATTTTCTGCTGCAGCATCATCTGGTGATGAGAGCCGATGAAGCTCGACGCGGCTCCGGCATCAAAATCGACGATAGACGCATCATTTTCGTACGGTGAATGATAGGAGCAAGTCTTGGTAGCTTTCATGATATCGTAATTGGCGATTTCGTCCGAGTGAACGCCGATGCCAATCTGCCCCCATTGCGACGTCGGCACGTGACGAGACGGTCCGCGATGCTCGCGATATCCAAAGTTACGTGTGTACATGAGATAAGAAGACTGCCGGAAGAAGCTATTGGGGACCCGGTACTCTTCACCTGTATCGGTGATCGCGGTGAAATAGGAATCTCGCAATTCCCGGCTATCATACCAACCAAGGCGTGCATTGTAGAAAACTGTATGTCCCATGATCGTGACAAGTACGCCAGCAATGATCGCCTCCTTGGGAAGTCGATCCATCTTCATCGCGACAAAAGCCGATGCGAGAAGGCTGTTCAACAAAATCCAGGGAACGAACAACGCGCCGGTCAGCAGAAAGATTGCGATGTGCATCATGTCGAAGAAGACGGTGAAGGCCAACATGGTTCGCACGCGCAAAAAAGCGAGGAAGCACAAGAACTGCGCCGCCAATGTTACGACGTTGAGATACGGCTCGACTGCGCGAAGAACTGAATATGCAAAACCGAAAAGCCCGGGCGCATACGCCCCTGGTGCGGCACCGACATTATAGCCAGCCAACATCAGAGAACTGGTTGGATTGTCAGAAACCCAAGCAAAGACACCTCCATCAAGGTGAATCTTCGCCAAGCCAGACATGAAGTAGTTGCCCAGATGAGCGCCGACCGCCATGCAAAGAATGATGAGTGGCAACGCGGTGATGCCCTGCTGAATACCCGTGTGAAAGCGCTCCGGGATAATCTGCTTCCGCTTGGCGATCTCTACCGCTTTTACGAACAGGCCAAGCGCCACAACCGCGCCGGCCGTGAAGACAAGCACTTCCACAAGCGGCGCATAATCATTGCGACCGAGTTCCTTCGCGCCAGACAGAACCCGTGTCAGGTCCTTGTGGATCAATAGATACAAGGGAGGTAACAGCGCCAGGGATGGCCGAAACATGGCGGCAATCGTGGCGGCGAAAACAATGAATGGAACGACAACAATAAAGTTTCCAGCGCCGCTCTGAACGTTCTCGTTTACACTCGAAAAATCCGCGCCCAACCACAGGCTGTAAAAGCCGAGGAAGAGGGCGAGACCCTTGATGATTATCCGAAGATACTTTGGCACATCATCATACTTGATGATGGCAGCCAGCGCGCAGCAAACTGCGATTGCAATGTAAATCGCAAGCGCGCGTTCAGGGTGCCAAGCGGCCGAATAATTGGCAATGAAGTTGAAAATCGGAACCAGCAACAAGCTTGCCAGCACAATGATGCCGATTGTCCCAAACTTGATGATTGGTGTCAGATTGTCATCGTCGGATAGGTTGGATCTATGCCCGAGTGTTGCCCACCGTAGCCCTGCCATTTTATTGTCACCCCACTAGGTCTCCGAAGCAGCGTTCCTCCACCCGGAAACAGAAATATACATTACGACCATTTAACACGCCGAAGAGTTTATCGGAATGGAAAACCGGCCCGGTCAGACTAGTTTTTTATTGATAATTACTACTGATCGCTTCAGCGAAATAAGTATTAGTCCGTATTCATCTTAAAAAAACTCTGAAACGATAACGCTAACGAAGGGATTTGCGTCAGGATCTACCCGACGCCTTCTTCATGAGCGCGTATCCTCTGTCGCCCACAATTGAACGAACAAAATTCTTCATCGACTGTTTGTTTGACAAGGGCGTCTTCTGAAGCACAATCCGCCGAGGCAACCCTTTCATGGATTGCTGAATTGTGCGCAGATCACCGCTGGCAGGCATATGCATTTGCTGCGTCTCAATGCATAGCGCTGGCTTGCCAGATAGACGGGCGATTTCAACCGCTTGGTCGTGTTCGCTTTCAATGAACATAATGCTGTTCTTGTTGCGATAGACTTCCGCCTTGAACGACCCATGCGCCTTTGCTTTCTGGCGGGCCTCCTTGTTTGGCAGGTCTAGCATGTTGAGCGACTCGTACTGGATGCCCCACTTCTCGAGCCAAGCTTCCGTTTCCGGGCGATACTTTTCAAGTCGGCTCGTTACCAGATGGCCTAATGGCTTTGTCGGACGATTCAGCGGTATCGCGTTGAGGATAAATTCGCGATAGCGGTCGCCGTCATCATTTTGCTGGGCCGTGGGGTCCAGGCAAAGGACGCCATCAATATCGATGCAGCATTCCTTAAGCAGGCCGTGGTGGAAGAGGTTCCATTGAAAAATTCGCGGCTGGGGTACAGCGTCCAGAACAATGTCGATATCCGGGTGCGTCATCTTGGGACCGAAAACGGCGCAATACGTCAGATTGTATCCTTCAAGTTCGACATCCAGCCGCTCCTTTACAGCGCGAATGGAATTGCCGTGGAACACGCTGTCATCAATCACCAGCACATTCTTCATCTCGGCGAAGGTCTTGTTCACCGCCGCACCGCGACGCGTGCGTCCCGAAGCCATGACGCGCCCCTCAATCAAACCTTCAACATCCGTGATGGGCAGGTTCAGCAAAAGGCCAAGGAAGTTCGCCGGAATCAAGCCGCTGCGCGGAACGCCCACGATTAGATCGATGTTGTCCGGCAACCGGCCAAGCCCCATCGTTATAGCGTCATACATATCTGCGAGAGAGCGATAGTTCATTCCTGCATTCCCTTTTGAGCCGCTCGAGCCTGTCGCTTGGACTGAATGCTGTTCCAGACCATTTCAAGCAGTTCTCGCGCCATCGAAACCTTTTCTTTGAACAAGGTCAGAACAGCAAGGTATATGCCATAAGAGAGCGCCAAAAGCAGGCCAATTTGTAGAAAGCCGATCTGCTGGAACGACTGCCCCGTGAAATAAAGTGCAGCAGCTGCGACTGCCAACGCCAACAGGTGCGGCATGAGCAGACGCACGAAATCTCCGAACCTGACGGTCCCATTGCGGGATGCCATGAACCAGACATAAGGCGTCTTGAACACTAGATCGCCAATGGCATACGCCGCAGCCACGCCTACGGCCCCTTGGGGCAATCCCACAACGAAGGAGGTTATGGAAATCACGGCAGTAACGGCGCCGACCATGAGATAGTGCTTACCTCGCCCCTGGCTGACGAACAGCCAACCCATGGTCGAGGTCATAACCTGAACAAGACCAGCAATTCCGAGCCACATGAAAACTGGCGCCGCCGGCACCCACTCCTTGCCCAGCAGGACGAGGAAAATTTCGTCGGCGAACAGTATGCCGACCAGAACGCCCGGCTGCGCGGCAACAAGAATAATGGTGACGGCCACAAAGTAAGCACGCTTGTAGCGCTCAGGCTGGTTCACATTACGAGAAAGGAACGGCACCATCACCCTGGAGAGCGGATAAGTAATTTTCTGCAATGGGAAGAGCAGAAGCTTGTAGGCCCGGTCATAAAGACCGAGTTCGACCGCATCATGAAAGCGCGCGATTAGAATATTGTCGGCATTTCGTGAGGCAAAATTGAGAAGGTCAAATCCGGCGATACTGGAGCCGAACCCGATCATCTCCCTCATGCCTTCCGCACTGCCTATTTTCATCGGCTTGAACTTGCTGGCCATCCAGCTGGCGAGTGTGGAAACAGCCGCCGTAACAATCGTGCCGTAGAAGAGCGCCCAATAGCTTCGGGTCAGATAGGCGGTTGCGACCGCGACAATGAACCCGGCGAGCAACGAAACGACCTCGATGATCGCGATGGTCTTGAACGCGAGCTTGCGAGCCAACAAGGCGGCCGGCTGGGATTGCAGGCCCCAGACCACGATCGTTGCAGCATACGCGACCGCGAGCGCCTGGACTTCAGGCTCTCCATAGAAATCGGCAAGCAAAGGCGCACACGCCGCCATGATGACGGCCAGCAAAATGCTCATCGAAACGCTGAGCCAGAAAAGATTGCTCACAATCTGCTGCGATATCTGGTCTCGCTGTACCGTCGCCTGGTTCAGACCGAGTTCCTTGACCATGGCCGCGAAGGCGACGGCGGGCGCAACCATGGCAACGAGACCGAAGTCAGCCGGCAGCAACAGGCGCGCCAAGACGATACCCTGAACAAACCCCAGCACAACTCGAAAGCCCTGAGCGACGCCGGTGATCGCAGCTCCACTCGCAAGGCCCGCCGCAGTCGTATTGATATTGTTGAGGTCGTCATCCTCGGGAGGCGTGTCGTTCTTGGACATGTTCTGGAATGGAGGCTTTCTCTGGCTCGTTCTCAATACTGTTGCAGGCTGCTACAGTGCGAAATTCTGGCTGGTTAATAGTACAAGGACGTCACTGCCGGATCTCTATCTAGATTTTGATAATTTGATCCGGTTGATTTTCATTGCGCTTGTCATTGGAATGCTCGCTTGTTGTGCACCCATGGCGCTTACCTTGCCTCAATTCCCCTTTTTCGGTCATGTCCCAAGTTTCCGGCGCGAACACGCCCGGGTTTCGGGAGACGCCCCCGTGTAGAAATGTTAGATGGAGAGCCTGACTATTTGGGGACGATCCCCTCTAGCATGCGAATTGCAAATATAGCGCCAGATGAATAAAGAATACCGGCGCTATCGGGTCTCTTTTCAGACCCATGCTGCAGCGCTGCATGAATGGGGATCAAAGGTGGGGTCATGCTAAAAAATCTGGCACAGCCGGAAACTGTGAATTCACAGCATTACGACTTTGTCGTGGTCGGCTCCGGCTTTGGCTCCGGTTTCTTTCTGTCGAAATTACTGGAGACAATAACCGGTCGAGTGCTCGTCATCGAACGCGGCGATTATAATGCCCATTCGTGGCAAGTGAACGAAAACCGGAACAGCTCGATCGACCGGGCAACGACTTATCATTCCGACAGCGACAAGCCGTGGAACTTCACCATCGGGTTTGGTGGCGGGACGAATTGCTGGTTCGCCCAATCGCCCAGATTTCTGCCAAATGATTTCCGGCTGAAGTCCAAGTACGGCGTCGGCCAGGACTGGCCTGTCAGCTATGATGAGCTGGAACCCTACTATTGCGATGCAGAAACCATCATGTCGGTTTCAGGCGATCCGGACATGCACGGCATCGCGCCACGTTCGAAACCGTTTCCACAACCACCGCATCATCCTTCTACGCCCGATCAGGTGATGAAGGCGGCGCGACCCGACACACACTTTATTATTCCCACTGCTCGTGCCCGAGTTGCCACGGAAGGACGCGGCCCCTGCTGCGCCTCCTTGCGATGCATGATTTGCCCGGCCGATGCGAAGTTCACGGCCCAGAACGGCCTGATGGATGTGTATAACGACCATCGCGTGACGGTGATCCTGAACAGCCGCGTCACCAGCTTTGACTCGACGAATAATACGGTAAAGAGCGCGAGTTTCGAGTCCGCGGGAAAGACATTCTCGGTTACCGGAGACGTGTTTGTACTCGGCGCAAATGCCATTCATAGCCCTGCTATAATGCAGGCATCTGGAATGGCCGATGCGCTGACCGGTGCCGGCCTAAACGAGACTTATGGGGCTGATCTAGAAATCCTGCTGGATGGTATGGAGAATTTCGACGGTTCCACTATCACGACTGGCTTGGACTATAGTTTCGCAGATGGCGACTTCCGCGCCGATCGCGGCGCAGCGCTTATCTACTTTGAAAATCGTTGGAAGTTTGGCCTTCGGACAGAGCGCTCGAAATGGCGGCAGACGCTTCCAATCTCTATCGTTGTCGAAGAGATGCTTGAAGACGGAAATCGCGTCGAACTCGGCGAGAACGGAGAGCCAATCGTTCACTTCATGGGCGCCAGCGACTACGCCAAGAAAGGTTTGCAGGCAGCCATCGACGGTTTGGACGAGATCCTTCAACCCCTACCCGTAGAAGAGGTTGTGTTCCGCCGGATACGCCGGACGGAGTCGCATCTGCAAAGCACGATGCGCATGGGGTCCGATCCGGCAAGCTCCGTGGTGGATGGAGATCTCATTCACCACAAATACCGAAATCTCATTGTGGTCGGCTCGTCTGTGTTCCCAACATGTGGAACCGGCAACCCCAGCCTGACCGTTGCCGCTCTCAGCTTGAGGGCAGCTGAAAAGCTGACTGCGAAGGTGACCATATGACCCGGAACAGACTCTCACTTTCTCGCCGGGCCATGATTTTAGGCGGCGTTGGCGTAGCGGCAGCAGCTGGGGCTGGCACGGTTCTGCTGACGACCGATCAGGGGCATATCCGGCGCACGCTGAGACGGCTGGTCGGTCCGTTCAAAATGGACAAAGCGGAATTTGAGACCTTCGTACGAGACTTTCGGGAGGCTGAGGCTGCACCTTCCTTCATCAAGTCGGCCACGCTGCGCGGACTGGAATTGATTGGGCTCGGATCAACTGTATCCGGGGGCGGAATTCCGAAATTGTCTGATCATCAAGCCGATTTCGAACGCGCCCTGCTCACCGCCTTTATCGTGCGCACCGACTATACGTTGCTTGATGAGCCCGCCACTGAACCCACGACCTATCTCGGCTCCATGACGGCTTGCTTCAATCCATATGCCGAGTTTGCCTAGGGCAGGCACCTGTATGCTGGCGCTCATGCGGTGCTTGCACAATACCTTGAAAAGATTTGCGTTATGACTTCACAACCAATTCTCCCAAATCCTTCTTCGTCTGAGCAGGTGACGTTCTCAAACAGTCTTGCGAGCCTGAGAGGCACTGCCGCCTCTTTCGTCGTGATTTATCATGCATTCCTGTTGTTCAAGGTTTCTGGACTGGATACACCGCAACGGCACGGTCTCAATTTTTCTGAACCGTTCCATATGCTGGTTCACGGCCTGATCGGATTTTTCAACGGACCTGCCGCAGTTGTTCTCTTCTTCGTGTTGAGCGGGACAGTTCTCACGCTTTCCCTGCGCCGGTCGAAGGGCAAAGGACTTGCTCATCTGGCTGGCTATTATGTTCGACGTCTCTTTCGCCTGTATCCGCTACTGATCGCGGTGACATTGTTTGCTGCGGCCATGCACTGGCTGTATTTCAGTGATGCGCCCACGGCTGGGGCCACGAATTGGATGAATGGATATTTCAACCAGGACCCCGGTCTCATAGAAACGCTTCTCAATGCCGTCGGCTACTCCAATAGCCTGAACTCTCCGGCGTGGACCATCCGGACAGAGATCATTGCATCATTTTTGATGCCTTTGTTTGTCGTTCTGACGCGTCGGCCGGCCCTTATAGCCGCTACGCTTGTTGTGCTGGTGGCACTAATGTACGCACCGCTGCACATCGGCCATGTGAATGTCTATCTGATCGCATTCTTTCTGGGTGCTCTGATACCGAACTATGGACGCATGGTCGCCGACCTAAATTTTCGGTTTCCGAAATGGTTTCGCTACCTTCTCATTGCCGGTGCACTTTTCGCTGGCATGTTCGTCCAGCGGATTTTCCGGCCATGGGTTCACGTGGACCCGTCTTCTGTTCTGGTCGTATCTCTTGCCGCAACATTTCTTGTCACCATAACTTTTTATGGTCGTAGTGAAGGCTGGCTGGCCTCCAAGAAGCTCGTCTTCCTCGGAGATATCTCCTACGGGCTGTACCTCTTGCATTTCATCATCTTGTTCGCATTCGCAGAATTGCTTGGGCCGATGCTTGGTGCCGATCCTTCACCTGTCTCTGCACTTGCCATGATGGCGTTCATTGCAGCCTTGACGCTGGCAGTGACCATTCCGCTTGCAACGCTGAGCTATCACTATCTCGAACGCCCGCTGCAGGACCTCGGAAGAAAATATTCCAAGCAAATTCAATCGGCTGACAAGACCGCAGAACTGTCGGCGGCAAACACCCGGCCCGCTGTCGAGACGCCCTGAAATGCTCGCCTATTCTTCTTTGAACGATACGGCCGTGAAGTCTGCAAGTGGCTTGGTCAAGTATGACAGAGCCGTGCGCTGACCTGTCTGGATCATGGCGTTCGCTTGCATACCGGGCGTCAGCTCGGTGCCGACGCGCTCTTTCTCCTGCTCAGTCAGCTCGACGACAGCGCGGTAATACGGCGCGATGCCATCCTGTTCGACCAGGACATCAGCCGACACGGTCTTCAGAGTGCCTCTGACTTCGGGCGTACGAGACGCATTGAGCGAGGGAAAGCGTATCCGCACAGAATCCCCATTCTGCACCCGGTCGATTTCGCTTGGGGATATTCGGACGATCATCACCAACTCCTCGTCATCCGGGACGATGGATAGCAAAGGCGCGCCCGCACCAATCACGCCATTGACCGCATGCACATTCACACCAAAAACCTGCCCTGCATAAGGCGCAACAATTTCAGTACGAGCCAATTGGTCAGCCGCGTACTGGCGACGCTCCATAAGGTCTTCAATACCCAACTGGATCTCTTTCAACTGAGTCAGCACAGTCTCACGCGTATCGGTTTCCAATCTCGATATCTGCAGCTGGCCTTCCGCCATCGCCGTACGTATCTGAGCGATCTCCGCTCTATGAGATGCTTGTTGGCCAGCAAGACGTTCCTTCTCGCGCTTTAGCGCCAGCATTCGGCTCTTTGGCGCGTGCCCTCTTTCGAACAATGCCTCAAGCCCGTTAAGCTCGTCTTCAAGGATCAATATCTGTTGGGAATTCGAACTCATGAGGTCTTTCAGACCCGCAACGCGTTCACCCTGTTGATCTATTTTGTATGAGAGCAATTGGACATCGGTTTCGAGTGCTTGAGTACGCGTATCCAAGATGGCCTGCTGAGTTGCAATAACGCGCGCCACGCGTCGCTTGCCGTCCTCTAGAGTTTCCAGAAATTCGATTGTGGGGGTCCGGACAACGACGTCACGTCCCTCCCGCTCCGACAGCAACCTCGCCTCTTCTCCTGCCAGGGTGAACAATTGGGCCTCAAGGCTGGCAAGAGAGGCCGCAACACCTGAAGTATCCAGGCGGATCAGTGGCTGGCCGATTTCAACAGTATCTCCATCCGCGACCAGGATCTCCTTTACGATCCCACCTTCCAAATGCTGGACCGTCTTGTTGGCACCCGAAACCTGCACTGTACCCGGCGCGACCACCGCGCTTTCAAGTGGCACCACTGCTGACCAGATGAACAAGCCACCAAACAACACACCAACCACCACCAGGCCCTGCACCATGAGTCTACGCAGGCCGAGGTCGATCAGCGTCAGACGGTCGCTGTCCTCAAATACGATCGGACCCGTGGTCATTGCGTCTTGCCCTTCTCTATCAGCTTGATGCCGGTAGCAGACCGCTTCTGAGTTCTCAGAACCTTCGACAGAATTTCATCTCGCGGTCCGAGTGCCTGCACTTTACCCTCATGCATCAACACTATTTTGTCGACATGGCGCAGCGTGGTTGGGCGGTGTCCGATTATCACAACAGCCACCTTCTCATCCTTGAGCAGCTTGAGTGTGTCATTCAGCGCCTCATCGCCCTCATGGTCGAGATTGGCATTCGGCTCATCCAGGATCACCAGCTTGGGATCAGAGAACAAGGCGCGCGCCAACCCAATACGTTGGCGTTGACCGGCCGAAAGACGTTCGCCACCAATACCCAACTCAGTGTTATAGCCATCTGCAAAAGACTGGATCATGTCGTGGGCGTTCGCACGTTTGGCCGCAGCCACGATTTTTTCTGGGTCGGCGTTTGGACGAAGGCGGGCAATATTCTCACTGATGGTACCGGGTAAAAGTTCGACCGCCTGCGGCAAGTAGCCAAGCTGTTGTCCCAACTGGTCCGGCTGGTACTCCTTGATCTCGGCACCATCAAGTCGCACTGCGCCAAGCGCATAGGGCCAGACTCCGGTCAACACCCGGGCCAAGGTCGTCTTGCCCGAGCCACTCGCTCCGATCACACCGACAATCTCGCCCGGCTCAACCGAGAACGAAATTGCTTGAAGAAAAGGTTTTTGCTGGCCTGGCAAGGCTGCGAATACATTCTCTACCAACAGCTTTCCGGTGATGGCCGGAAGGGTCATCGGCGCTGCCTTCTGCTCGGTAGCGCCCGTTAAAGACGCAAGCCGTTTTCGCGCGGCCCTGGCACGAACAATCGAACGCCATTGCGAAACTATCTGCTCAATTGGAGTGATCGCCCGCGCGCCGATGATAGAGCCTGCGATGATCACACCTGGCGTTGCAACACCAGCAATGGCGAGCACGGCGCCCGCACCAAGCAAGGCGGATTGCAAAAACATCCGGAAAGCACGTGTGGCGGCGGCGGCGGTATTGATTGTGTCAGATGCTCGAATAGCTGTGGCATCCGCTTCGGTGGTGGCATCAACCCATTTGTCACGGACAGTCTTTTGCATACCCAGCGCGTGAACCGATTCAGAACTGCGCCACGCATTCTGGGCGAAGACAGCGCCCGTATTACTGACTTCACCAGAGGTGAGCAACGAGGCTTCGCTTGCCTTTTGAGTATATAGAGCCAGCGCAAAAATCACGGCTGAACCAATCAGGGCCAGTACACCGAGCGTCCAGTGCATGAGGAAGAGGATCAAAAAATAGAGTGGCGCCAGTGGCAGGTCAAAAGCCGCCTTGACCGTCGGGCCAGCCATGAATTGCCGAAGTTCCGCCAGGTCTTTCATTGCCCGACCGTCCTTGGCACCTGAATCCTGGAGTGACCGACGATGAATGGCATCGAAAACCAAAGGGGCCATTTCGCGCTCAATCCGGGCAGCCACATGAACCAGCATCGAAGACCGGATCGCATCAATAAGCGCGTATCCAATGAACAATACGGCGATTAAAGCTGTAAGCGCGATCAGCGTTTGCAGGGAACCACTGACCAGCACCCGGTCGTAAACCTGCAGCATGTAAAGCGGACCTGCCAGCATCAACACATTAAGGGCAACACTGAAGCCCCCGACTGCGAGAATAGCCCTGCGGGATTTCCGCGCCGTCTCGATCAGGGTTTCTTCATGACCCAACTGGTTCGGTCTTTGATTGGACACGCATCCACCTCTTCCGTGCGAGACGTCGTCACGTCAGCGCTCTATCAAGCAGACATGCACCGTCTCGCTGATCTTGTGCCCACCGGTTCGCACGAATGCGCGAGTTTCCAGGCACTATTCACCATACATGGAATTTGGTTGAATCTCTATTTACCAAGCCTTTGAAAACAACGACTTCTCGGAGATGTTACTTAATTTTTACGCTGTCGGAGTTCGTGAACTCACGCGCGCGCCGGCCTGTCTTGCAAGATTCCCGATGACGTGAAGCGTTGCCAATGGTGAAATCACCAGAGCTCTGATGGCTTTGGCTGGATTTCTTTCGCGAACAGCCTCGATCATTGTCCACCAGGCCAGCTCTCTTTCCGAGTATCTCAAGTGACCCAGAAGCGCGCGCCGGTCCGTACGCGTCAGGCTCGGATAATTCAGCATTTCCCGACTGATTTCAACCAAGCGCTGATGATCCCTGCCCGACTGGGAATGGGAAGCTGATCCTCTCCGGCGAACAAGGTAATAGCCCTCGGGATCGACAAGATCCGCCTTGGCACCTGACATCAGTAACCGCGTATACAATTCAAAGTCTTCGCCGAACCTCAACTGGTCTCTGTAAGGTCGCGAGGCGTCGCCAAGACAGCGCCGATTGATCAGGGGCTTGATGAAGCCGAGTTCCGACCGCTCAATGTCTACATCGTAGGATTGTTTGACGAACAACTCAGTCGTCAACCGGACGGCCCCTTCCGGCTTATCGGGCCACAAGACACGCTCGACCTCTTCCGGAGTGTCCTCGGAACTCATCAGGAGATTGTCTGCCACCCAGTCGAGATCTCTCGCGCGCGCTTCGTCCAGCAGGCCGGCAATGCGCGTCGGCAACATGAAATCATCACTATCGAGCGGCGTGAACCAGGCCGCATCTGTTTGCCGTATCGCGCAATTTCGAGCGGCCGACGGCCCGGAATTCTGAGCCTGCTGGACAAATGTAAGATTTGGAATTGTCCGCGCCATTCGCTTGGCGATCTCTGGTCCCTCGTCTGAAGAACAATCGTCCACGACGATCACCTCAACCGCAACAGTGTCCGGAACCTTCTGTTCGACGGCACTACGAATGGCACGTTCAATATTGGGGGCGTCATTGTAGAGGGGAATAACAATCGCAATCTTGTTTTCATCAAGCATTGGTCTTGCCTCCATATCTAAACCCTTGAAAATCTTCAGTGTCCGAATAGATTTTCATGACACTTTCCGGAGATTCGCGATCGCCATCTTCCGGTCCCCCTTCAGCAGCATTACCATAGACGACATGCCGCGCTTCGCCATTGCGGGGGCCGCAATCAAAAGGCCTGCGACGTAGAGCGCTATTCCGAGCCCGATGATCGCCGCAACCCTGGTGAGGTCGGACCAGTCATCAGGAAGGTGGCCAGCGGCCCACCATATCCCGCCGCCCATTACGAGTGCGGCAATTAAAACCGACGACCCCGCAAGAATTTGACGGGTGATAGGGAATTTCACAGCACGGTAAACGGCCCAACTGCTGAGGAACCAGCCGAGGAACTTCTGGAAAGCCAAGGCGATCATTACGGCCTCCAAACTCACCCGCGATGCGAAAGGCAGCATCACCAGGAGAACCAGCAGCGCGAAAACACTGACCTTCAGCAAAAGGCCCGGTCGTCCGACACCGCGAAGCACCCCGCCATTGAACGCGGAAGACGGAAGGCGAATACCCATCAACATGGAAATCTGAATCGCGATGATCGCATCATTCCACTGGTCACCAAACACAACCGGCACAATGACCGGAGCGGCAGCGGCGGCACCGATGAATGCCGGATACGCAATAAATCCGGCGAGCCAGATCGCGGTAGACATCGTCTTGTAGAGCGTCGGAAGATCGTTCTGAGTTTTCGACGCTACCGGGAATGCAACTGCACCAAACGGCGACACGAGCGCCTGCATCGCCTGATTCTGTATCCGCATGGCAAGATTGAACATACCGAGCGCCGCCGGCCCGAGAAACAAACCCACAAACAATCGCGGCAGACCCAAATCCCCTGCTGCTACCAGCCTCAATCCGATTGATGCCATCTTGAATCGGAGCAAGGACTTGAACTCGATCAGATTTGTCCGGAAAGACGGCCACCATTTGGCAAAATACAGGAAAGCCAGCATCCTCGCGAAACGACGGGACATTTCCATCGCGACCAGCGCCCAGGCATTCTGAAACAGGATCGCGCAACTTACGCCGACAATTGCGCCAACGATGTAACCCACGACATCCACAATGGTGATTTCGCGAAACTGCATATGTCGCTGTAGCAAGGCAGCTGGAACCGCACTCAGCGCGCCCATGAACAGAACCAACGACATGACCCGCAGGTAGTCGACCAAGGGCGGCACATCAAAGAGCACCGCAATGTAGGGAGCACTGAGTTGGATCAGTCCAAAAAACAGGGCTGCGAAGCACAGCGAGGACAGAAAGACTGAGTTGGAATGTTCTGTTTTCAAATCGGTCCTCTGAATGAGAACCTCGTTGAGACTGTCGCTCGAAAAGACTTCCGGGATGACAAGTACAATCAAAAGAAACCCGTAGACGCCAAAATCCTCTGGCGTGAGCAACCGAGCGACCACAACAAGCGACACCAGACCGCTCAGCAAGCCCAACCACTTACTGAAAGCTACCCAGATGGCGGCTTTGCCAGCAGACCTCATCAGGCCTTGCGATGGGCTCGAGGGAATTTCGTCGGAAGAAATGGCTGCTGTTCCCATGGAAGCTGAACGCACTCAAAAGCTGGATTCGGCTTTTAACCTTGCAAGGATGGTGCCTGAAAGGGCAGATTTTACCAATTGCAGTACCGGCGAGCGGTAAGATTACTGTCCTGCAATGCTCAACAAACGATAGAAAATTCCTAGAGAATTCAGCTATCTGCGCAGATGGTTAATATACCGGTCGCCCATTGCAGCCTGTTGGTGTTTCGTCAGCCTGCTCAAATCCCCAGTAACGGCGGGATACCGTCCCAAACCAACCACATTGATGCCGGATTCGACGTCGAGACTGAGTCAATGATTATGGGTGAAATCACGTGTCGGTTTAAGTCACCTTTAATAGTTGGTCGCCAAAAAAGAAGTATGCGCAATGCGAATTCGTCTCTGGCAAGGAATACATCCATGATGCATCTGGCTGCAGAGCCCACCACAATTCGCCACTATCAGAGCGACGTCCAGACCGATATCGAGAATTTCGGCAAATGGCCCGTCTGGCTGCGCATCACGTTGATCGTTGGTCTTAGCGCTTCGCTGTGGGCAGGTATCATTTTCGCCATCGGCGCCCTGTTGTAATACAGCCCCTAAAAAGTGGTTACCTGATCGCTACGCCTTGGCGTAGCCCGGACTGGAACTCAGGTACACGGGCGCCTTCCCTACGTATGTGCGACGCACCGGCGATAGTGTCGCCAAGGCGCCAAGATACAGCAAGTTAAGGGGGGTGTTGAAACTCGCCCACGCCAAAGACTCCGTAAACGTCGAAATGAATACGATCGCGCCGAAGACGAGCAGCGCAGACATCTCCAAAGACGAATCCCGGAAGAACTGCATTAGCAGACGATAACCGCACCACGCCCACATCAACAGGTAAAGTCCGAGACCGATGTATCCGAGATGCACGCGCACTTCGAGATACGCATTGTGGAAGGTCAGCTTTGTCCCGTATGGCTTGAAATCCATTTCATTGATCGATTGTGCCGCGCCATTTGACGGGTTCCAAAATCCCTCAAGCCCCAAACCGATAATTGGGTGCTCTTCCGCTGCCAAGCGCCCAGCAGACCAGATATGAGTTCGCCCAGTGAAAGTCGTATCCTTACCTAGCGCGCCCAGGAAGTCCGCCACATAGTCTTGGTGAGTCTGGTTCAGCACAATCATGGCGCCTATCAAAAACACGCTGACGCCAGCAATGAATATGATGGATCGCAAGTGGCGCACCTTGCTAATGGATTGCCACGCGAACTTGACTAGAAACAGGCCGATGATCCCGACACCGGCAAACACGAGTGCCGTTGCCGACGGCGCCCGTAGCATAAAGATCAAAGCTACTGGGAAAATGAGCGCGGCCAATAGCCGTGTCCAAGGCCATGACTTTTCATTCAACAATGTCATGAAGCTGAGCAATGCGACGAACAACATTTGCTGGGCGAAATAGTTCTTTTGCGGATACGGCCCGCCGGAGGGCATTGAATCATAGAATGGAATACACACAATGATCGCCATCACACCTGCGAAGAACATGCATCGCAGGATAGTGGTGATATCAAATCGCGTAATGATAATGACAGCGACCAGAGGGGTTAGAAGGTAAAGTGCGCCGCTCCGGATGGCTGCCCCCATATAGGGTGACCACAGAATCGAAATGAAACCGAATATCGGCAGGAGGAAAAGAGGCCACGCCTTGAGCACGATCGGAATGACCTGCTCCTTATGCAAGGCGAGAAGCCACAGAAACCACAAAACCATCAGATAGCGTAGTGGAGTTTCAAGCGGCAGTGGCACGAATGAATTCAGGAACCAAACCGAGATAAGCGCTTGCTCCCAGTATGGGATTTTCCGCGGCTCCTCATAGACTTTGGCCATGACAAGAGATGAATCGCGGTCAGTCGGAATACGACTTACAATGTTCATGCGACAGCCTCCTGGCCAAGACTGGTCGAGATCATGTCGCGCATGAATCCAGCCGGCTGTACGAACAGGTCTTCTGGCAAGCTTGCAAGACGCATGGCGTAAGCGGCAATCTCCCGGCGATCTGTCAACAAATGTCCCACCAGTTTCGACAGCGAGCGCTCAAGGGGCTCCTCAATCACGAACCCGCAGTCATTCCGTGCGATCCAGGCCGCTGTCTCTGTACCGGCCGGCGCGATCGAGGGCGTCGCATAATAGCCTCCCTCATAGATCCGGTTCGGCAACAGCCAGACCGAATTGTACCCAGCCTCCATGAAGTCCCCTGCCCAGACCACATCCAGCGAGGCATAAATGCTGGATAGATCCTCTGGTGACCGGAACTTTCCAAAGAAGGTCATGTTTGGTCGACGCTCAATCTCGGGTTCGAACACAGGAATTTCGGTGCGTGCCGGGATTCCATGTAGCCGAATTTCCAATGTATCGGGATACGCGTCAGCCAGAGCGCATAGCAGGTCCAGCGAACGCTGGCACCGCAACATGCCGACCCAGCCGAGTACAAGTTTTCGGTCTTCCAGAATCTCCACCGGGAGCGCAGTCTCCGGCCGTGGGCCAAAGTTACTGTCAGCACTCAAACGGTTCTCTACGACATAGGCCGTGAAGTCGCCCCCGTAGTGAAGTTCGAAATGGTTCCGCAAGAAGCCGGGAGAACTCACAACAAGCGCCCGTGTCCGCTTCAGCAGAGCGCGTTCGAGGCCACGAAATATCCGACCCACAAAATCGGAGCGCGTCAGCAAGCGATGCACATCGAGGCTCTCGTAGATGACGGGCGTCTTCAGTCCTGTATGGCGCTTTGCCAGAAACGCACACGCCAGCATGTCGAGATTTCGCGCATATATGACGTCAGCTGCAGCTAATAACTCACGTTGCTCAGCCGCCTTCCGCGCGCCAGCAAACACCTGCTTGATCCGCTGGAGGAAGGCGCCATCACGCGTCTTGCCAAGATCGACATTTTTCCATTCCGGAGAAACATCACGGCGGCGCATCATGAAGCCAACAACATCCATTCCATCGCCGACGAACGACTTCACACGTCGGCGCACAGCGGCATCTGCCGCATCATGTCCGAAGAATGCAATTGTCGTCATCGCTCGATCCAATTCAGGCTAAGCGAAGCGATCATCGCATGATCGCTCCGTCTCACACCTTAGTTTGCGTCAACTTTTTCAGGAGACTCTGTGCTGTGCTCCGCGAGGCTCGGCGGGGTCTGGATCGCTGTAGGGCGAATTTCGCCCTTCTTGGGCTTGTTCGGATCCCGGCGCATGAAGCTGAACAGAGAAGGCTTCGTCTCCATTTGATAGTACTTACGATAGGCATCATATCCTGCACCCGGGTCGCTGTAGTGGCGGCGGCGGTTGAGGTTCACCATGTTTAGCGTAACACCCAGCAGGTCGGCCTTGAAGGATCGCAAGAGTGCCAACGACTGACGCGCTGCTGAGCGGTTCGTGTGACGCCAGCGCACAACCAGAATGGCCTTGTCCGTCTTGCCTGCAACAACCCGCGCCTCAGCCATCAGCAGCAGTGGCCCCGTATCGATCAGGATGAGATCGTACATGGAGCGCAAGCGAACCAGAAGATCGTCAAAGGCGCGCGTCCCGAACACGTCATGTGGCGTATGGCCCGTAAGAGACAGCGGCAGAATATCCAGCATGCTCTTGGGGTCCTTGGAGATCGCATCAGAAAGCTGTCCTGCGCCGAAGAGATACTCAATGAAACCGATCTCAGGCTTCAAGCCAGCCGCATCAGTCAACTGGCGGCGGCGGAAATCGCCATCAATGACCAGTGTCCGCGCACCCGACATGGCCGACATACGACCGAGCGCGAGCGTCAGGCTTGTCTTGCCTTCATCCGGCAGGGACGAAGTGATCGCTACGGTCTTCGTTTCGCTGTCCAAGTCCGAGAAAGCGATTGCTGCTCGCAGATAGCGAATACTTTCGGCAAACGCTGATAACGGGTTTTCTATGAGATAATCGGCAGGATTGGTTTGAGCGAAGCCAAGGGCATTGCCGGTGCGGATCAGTGGCACCGTGCCGAGAGCATTCTGAGCAAGCTTCTTTTCAATGTCTTCCGAAGACGAAATCTTCATATCGAACATTTCGGCCATGATGGCGAGAGCGCCACCGAGCAAACAGCCAAGTATCGCACCAATCAAGAGGTTCAGTGTGGTACGAGGTGAACTTGGAAACTTTGGCACCGATGCATTGGACAGGATCACGGCATCCGGCTGGACAAGACCATCCTGCTCCCGGGTCTCCTTGGATCGCGCAATGAACTCTTCATACAATACGCGGCTGGTTTCAGCATCGCGCTCAAGCTCGCGCAGGCGCACCATTGCGAGGCTGTTGCCGCGGAGCTTGGAGTTCGAGTTGCTGATTTGTGACTGGAGCCGGCTAACCTGGTCCTGACGAACACGAACTTCGTTTTCGAGATTAGTGGCGATCCGGGTCATTTCGTTCTGGATCTGACGCTCGATATCCGCCTGTTCAGCGCGCGCACCAATCAGTTCAGGGTGCTGCGGCCCGAGACGGGTTTCGAGGTCACCCACCCGGCCGCGGACAGTAGAGAGCTGTTGTTTCAAGCTCGTGATAAGAGGAGATTCCAGAACTTCGGAAATCCCATCCACGCCAGCGCCGCTATTGATCTGCCGGCGCATACTGTCAAAGCGTGACCGGACACGGTTCAGCTCGACTTCAGCCTGTGTTTTCTGCGTGGTCAGATAGGCAATGTTCTGCTCGGTGAGCGTGTTACCCATCGCCGTTTCCATGTCGTTGTCGGCAATGAATTTGGCAACGCGGTTTTCCTTTTCCTCAACTTCCTCACGAAGGGCAAACACACGATCAGACAACCATTCGGTAGCGCGCCGTGTGGCGTCCAGCTTCGTTTCAAGCTGTTGAACCCGATACTGATCTGCGATGGCATTGGCGAGACGGGCAGATGTTTCTGGCGAGGTGCTCGTGACCTCAACGTTGATAAGATAGGTGGTGCCGATACGCGAAACACCAACACGCCCCATCAACGTGCCGACGACGCTATCCAGAATGGCGCTCTCGCGCTCATCGACACTCATGCCTTCAAACGGGTCGACCACGCGCGTATCCATGCCGACCAGTGATTTGACCTGGTTCTTCAGCTTGCCCAGTGCGCTGGTCTTTCGCTCGCGCAGTGTCCAGTTGAACTCAGGATCCTCGATGAGCTTCTGTTTGACGGCAACCTTCGTCAGAAGTGACTTTGACTTCATGATCATGACTTCGGTGTCGATCACCGCCGTGCTGACCGCCAAACCACTGAGAACACTGCCCAGGTCGATCACGTTTTGCTGCTCAGTATCCAGCTGGACCACAGAACTCGATTGGTAGAGCGGCGTCTGGTTGAACGTCATGTACGCGACCAGCGTGAAGACCGAGAGGAAGCTCAGCGCAATCAGCCAGAAGCGCCGGTACACAGCCCCCAACAGCGACTTCAGATCTGTCGGCATGTTGTTGCCTTCGGTCTCCGCTTCTGCGGGAACCTGGGACGGAAGTTCAAAACTGAATGTCTTGGTCAAGATAATATACCGCGCGTTGGGGTTGGAAGCTTTCAGGCGACCGGCCGGATGGTCGGTCGCCTGGTATGGAAATTAAGGGTGGATACGAACCGAAATACCGAGAAGGTTCGCAGAGAAGCTCTCATCGGCCGCAAACGCCGTACCACTCCGGTCACGATCAACGCGACGTGCGAAGGCGTTCAGGTGCACCCGCTTGTTCATTTTGTACGTACCGATCACACCGAATTCGGTGATGTCGTCATCCCTGTCGGTCTCATCGTATTCATAGCTGGTGAGCTCGCCATATCCTGACAGGATGATATTGCGGTACAGTTCGTGATCAACACGAGCGCCTAGCGTCGTTTGAATGGAGCTCGCGCTGGTCCGAATGCCGCTATCGACTGTTCGGCGTGCACCATTGAAGCTCACAGTGGTGAGACGGGTCGGGAACCATTCTACATTCGCATCGACGGCCAGACCGTCAGTGTCTTCGTAGAAAGTGTCATCCTTTTCTTCGCTCAGGTAGCCAATGGCCACGTCACCGCGGATCAACGTGTTCAGTTCGAAGTCCACACCACCGTAAACAGTGTAGGAATCTGAATCCCTGGACCGTTCCGCACCATCGACGACGATCAGATTATCGTACTCACGCTGTTGGATCATGCCTTGGCCAAAAACAGCCACGTTCGGCGAAATCGCATAGCTGAGGCGCGAATTGAAGAGCGTGTCAGACCGGTCACGGAAGTCCTGATCGATCGGCGTGCCGTCAAGGGAGACCGTGTCGTCATAGTCGACTTCCGCAAATGTCACAGAGTTCGTCCAGCGAATACGGTCATTTGTATAATTGGCACTCAGCTCGACGCCTGCGCGGGTATACTCGATCGGCTCGCCCAGTCCGGATGTGTTCGATGCGTCGGACCGCTGATCCGTAGATTGCTGGTAGAAGACAGCGCCGCCAAGTGCGACGTCGCGCGTGACGTCCAGACGGCCCCGCAGCCGCGTATTGACGTCATTGGCTGACTGGTCACTGAAATCCTGGTACTCGTCACGGCTGACAGACACGGAAGCGGCCACTTCGTGCACGCTCCAGTTTGTACGAGCCGCAATATCAGCACCGATGCGGGCGATAACATCAGATTCTTCGTTGTCGCTCGTTCCCAACGCATTGTCGGTATAACCAAGGCCAGCGAACAGACTGGAATTTACCGTAAATGCTCCGAGCCGGATCGGCTCCGGATCATATTCGGGCTGACGGCGGTCTGTAACCGCCTCATACTTGTCCCGACTGTAATAGTCGCTCGACTGCGCATACGCCGTCCCAGACATCGCCGCAATCAGAGCGCCTGTCGCGACTCCTGCAAGGCTAACCCGCTTAGTATACAACATTTCCACCTCTTCCCTGGATTATGTATTCCGGTTGCTCGAACCGCCATGTTTACCAAAGGTCCCAAAGCAAGACCCATACCACTTTTCTTACAAAGAGTGAGGGCTTCATAGGGGAATACGGTGTCAGTCAAGTAATCAAAGTTAGGCAAATTCGAGCGAATTATTGGAAGGTTTCAGCGGCCCGCAAGACCGAGAGGCGGATTGTCGGCAATAATTTCTCAATTAATCAAGACATAAGAAGAGGCCCGGGACGCTGTCTTTGCGTCCCGGGCCGTCTCGTCAGACTAATTCGGCAGAATATTAATTATTAAAAAGCCCGTAGGCCCAATATTCAGCCTGCACAGTTACTGGACTCTGATGTCTATTCCGCCGCTGCCGGAAGTTCCATCTCTGTCAGTCCGGTGTACCGCTTCAGATGGTGATCGATATTGCCGAACTCGGAATCGATCATCGTCAGGCGTTTGAAATAGTGTCCGACAGCCAGTTCGTCTGTCATGCCCATGCCGCCATGGATCTGCACGGCTTCCTGACCAATGAAGCGACCGGCTTGACCGATGCGCACCTTGGCAGCGGATGCCGCCTTCTTGCGCGTGACTTCGTCTTCATCAAGCTTGAGCGTGGCCATGTAGGTCATGGAAATCGACTGCTCATGCTCCATGAACATATCGACCATGCGGTGCTGCAGCACCTGGAACTTGCCAATCGGAACGCCAAACTGCTTACGCTGGCGTGAATATTCGACCGTCATGGCGTGCGCCACCTTCATGGCGCCGCAGGCTTCGGCACAGATCGCGGCGATGGCCTCGTCGGTAACGGTTTCGATCAACGGCAGACCATTGTCGACTTCGCCAATCACCGCTTCTGCGCCAACCGCGACGTTCTCGAAGTAGACTTCCGACGCGCGGCGACCATCGACCGTCGGATAATCGCGGGTACTTACGCCCTGCGCATCCTTGGCAACGACGAAGACTGAAACGCCATTGCTGTCACGGCGATCACCTGACGTGCGCGCTGTCACAACGAAGTGGGTTGCCCAAGGCGCCCCAATGACCACGGCCTTGTGCCCATTCAGGACAAAGCCGGCGCCGTCTTTCTTGGCGGTCGTCTCAAGATCGGCCAGATTATAGCGACCGCGCGGTTCTGCGTAGGCGAATGCAAAGATGTTCTCGCCCGACATGATGCCGCTAAGGTATTCTTCCTTTTGCGCATCCGTGCCGCGCTTGAGGAAACCACCACCGCAAACAACGCTCGGCACGTAAGGCTCGACCACGAGGCCCTTGCCGAACTCTTCCATGACGACCATCGCATCAATCGGGCCGCCACCAAGGCCGCCATCTTCTTCGCTGAACGGTGCCATCAAGAGACCAAGCTCAGCAAACTGTGCCCACATTTCAGGACGCCAGCCCGCTTCGGACTCGACCACCTTGCGGCGCGTGTCGAAATCATACTGCTCGCGGATCAGCCTCGAGAGGCTGTCGCGGATCATGTTCTGCTCTTCGGTGAAATTGAAGTCCATCTTCTATCCTCCCTGCCTCGTGCGCCCTAAAGGCCGAGGATCATCTTTGAAATAATGTTGCGCTGGATCTCGTTGGATCCACCGTAGATCGATGTCTTGCGCATGTTGAAATACGTTTCAGCCGCAAAGTTCGCATGGTCGGGACCGACGCCAAATCCGTCATTCCCCGTATTTTCCATGCCATAGCCATACGGAGCACCATAGTTTCCAACGGCCTCGAGCGTAAGCTCGGTCAAGCGCTGCTGAATCTCGGTTCCCTTCACTTTCAGGATCGAACTTTCGGGCCCGGGGCCTTTGCCTGCTGCCTCGGAAGCCAGCGTGCGAAGTTCAGTGAATTCCAAAGCGGTCAGGTCGATTTCGAGCTGGCTGATCTTGCGCGCAAAATCTTGCGATTGAAGCAATGGCTGACCATCAACCAGCTCTTCTGACGCGATACTGCGCAAGCGTTCAACGCCCCGCTTGGAGCGCGCAACGCCAGCGATACCGGAGCGCTCATGAGCAAGCAGGAATTTCGCGTAGGTCCAGCCTTCATTTTCCGTGCCGACGAGGTTTTCAACCGGAACGCGGACATCCGTCAGCCACGTCTCGTTCACTTCATGCGTACCATCGATCAACTTGATCGGCTTCACTTCGATGCCCGGCGTGTTCATGTCGACAAGGATGAAGCTGATGCCTTCTTGAGGTTTCTTCGCCGTCGGGTCCGTACGGCAGAGGAAGAATCCCCAATCCGCGTGCTGCGCCAGCGTGGTCCAGGTCTTCTGGCCATTCAGAACATAATGGTCGCCGTCGCGAACCGCTGTCGTCTTGAGGCTTGCAAGGTCAGAACCTGCGCCTGGCTCGGAATAGCCTTGGCACCACCACACTTCGCCGGACCGAATGCCTGGCAGGTGACGAGCCTTCTGCTCTTCATTGCCGAATGTGTAGATAACTGGCGCAACCATCGACACACCGAATGGCAGAGGCATCAACGCATCAACGCGAGCATTCTCTTCCGACCAGATATAGCGCTGGGTAGAGGTCCAGCCGGTGCCGCCGTATTTTTCAGGCCATGCAGGTGTTGACCACCCCTTTTTACCGAGCACTTTGTGCCAGGCGAGGAATTCTTCGCGCGTAAGATCCTCACGCGACCCGATACCCTCAAGTTCTTTCGGATAGTTTTCGCGAATGAATTCGCGGACCTCATTGCGGAAGGTAATCTCTTCCGGCGAAAAATCGAGATTCATGACGGCTCCTCACTGTGCGCTTGATGCGCATCGTACTTATCCCCTCTAATTCAGCCATTTTCGGCTAAAGGCAAGGTGACGTGAGCGTAAACGTCAGGTTCTCGTCGCGTCAGGTCGCATTTGCCGCTGAAGGCTCAGCAATGAAAGGGGCACACGCTGTCTTGAGCAACCCAATTGCCGTAGCGGAACCCAGTCCGCCCCCGGTTTGAAACTCGAGTTGAAGGAGGGGTTGCAGGCCCAACCGCTCGACTGCCGCCTCATGAGCTGGTCGCCGTGTCACGTGCGATGCTATGCAGTGACTGATGGCCTTTGGTTCGATTGAATGCACAACCGCGGCGGCGATAGTGGTTGCAAATCCATCCAGAACCACCGGGATTCCCTGATGCCGCGCCGCAATGATTGCGCCGACACAGGCCGCCAATTCCCGACCGCCAAGATATCTGAGAGCTTGTAACGGATCAGCCAGATGCCCCCGATGCAAAGCCAGCGCGCGCGATACGACGTCCACTCGCCGCTCTACCAAATTGGCCGTGGATTGATTGTCCGGCCTGACCCAGTAATCCGGCGCTCCGCCATACAATGCGCACGCGACAGCCGCGGCGGCGGTGCCGACCCCTGCTCCGGAGACGGCAAGCGCGAGCAGATCCGGCTTTTCCTCGGTGGCCTCAAACCCGTATGCGATGGTCGCGGCACATTCCCGCTCGGTCATGGCCGGCTCCTCCGCAATACTTGGAGTTGGCTTGTCGATGGCAAGATCGAACACGCGTATGGCGGCTCCGGCCTGTGTTGCTATTGCCGACAGCGGCGCCTTGCCTTCCCGCAGTGCATCAACATGTGCGCGCGTATCCGTCTGACTTGAGAGCGAGACACCCTCTGACTGAAGGCCGTGTGAACTGGCGAACACTGCCAACACCGGGTTTTCGATACGTGGAGGAAAGCGATGCTGCCAATTAGCAAGCCATTCTGCGGCCTTGCCGAGACGACCGAAATCTCCCTCACGGCCCATTTCGAGCAATGCCGCACGCACTTTCTGGCCAGGGGCCGGATCCACATCCACCGACGCCTTAATTAGAGACCTGGCATCCGCCAATGGTGAAGTTTGTTGTGCCGGCTCACTCAAAGCAGGTTGCTCCCAATGCATTTGAAATCGATTTCATCTTATAGCAGACAACACATGTTAACTGCGACAAGGTTTTGTTACCTCGTTTATGAGATACTTGTGTCCTCTCGTGAGCTGACTAACCTAAATACATGACCACTCAACCCATAAAATCCCCTTGCATCAAAGTGTGCGCTGTAGACGCCTCTACAGGACTCTGTCTCGGTTGTGCACGGTCACTTAAGGAAATCGGAAGTTGGGTAAGACTGGGACCAGACGGACGCGAGAAGATAATGGCCGAATTGCCTGAGCGGATCACCCGGCTTGAAGCGCTCGGCAAACGCTAGGATTTCTCGATGTCCATAGGAAAGACCCTCGTATCCGGATTTGGCGCAGCTGTGCTGATTTCCGCAACTGTCGCTTTCTTTCTCGTCCCTAGGCTGGAGCAGCATCAGGCAGAGATTGCCACAATGCAACCGGATCCGGCACCGGCCCCGTCCGAGAAGCGCACATCGGTAAACTTTGCGGATGCCGCCATTATCGATCGCGAGTCAGATGGCCATTACTGGACCCGCGCCGAAGTGCATGGAACAGCGGTCAAGTTCATGGTCGATACCGGAGCCAGCACCGTCGCCTTGACCTTTCGTGATGCTCAGCGGATTGGTTTGAAACCGGAAACGCTGGACTACAAATGGGAAATTCGTACGGCTGGCGGCATCACATATGGCGCTGCCGTCACGCTGGATAATATTCGCATAGGCCAAGTCGAAATCGAACGTGTCGATGCCATGATCCTCAAGGACGGGCTCGAACAATCGCTCTTGGGTATGACCTATCTTGGCGAACTCTATTCATACGAGTTCAAGCAAAGCCAATTGATCATACGCCGGTAATTTTCTCACCGTTCTGGCCTTTTCCGACACCAACTTCCCACGCGAACCTTTCTGCATCGCCGGCCCATCGGGCATAGGCCACGCGACCCTCAAGTCCCGCTGCATCCATCAGGTCGCGATACCAGTAGTCAGCCCCGGCATTCAGCCTTTGCGGATGCACGCCCCAGAGCAGACAGGCCGTGCGCAAGCGCTGATCGTCCAATGACCCGTAAAGAATCGGTGCCGTTCCTCGGACTCTGGCAAAACGGGCGAGCCGATCAAAAGCGCCAGTACGTAGGGCCAGCGCTGTCGCACCTTCCGCCTCGGCCATACCCTGGGCCGTCTCTGCAACAACATCGATTGCGCTTTGCGCAGGTATGTCACCCGAAAACTGTTCCAGCGACCGCCGATAATCCTCAGCGCCCTCTGTGGCACGGATGATCCGGGACATGATGGCCACCGTGGTGGCGGGATGGCGTCCGACTGCGGTCTCACCTGACAGCATGACTGCGTCTGCGCCTTGATAGATGGCCGTGGCCACATCGGAAGCTTCGGCGCGGGTCGGGGCGGCATTCTCAATCATGGATTCCAACATCTGCGTCGCCACGATTACCGGCCGGCCCAGTCCGCGAGCACAACGTACGATCCGGCGCTGGATGACAGGCACGTCTTCAGGCGCATACTCAACACCGAGATCCCCTCGCGCGACCATCACAGCGTCGGCCGCGGCAACAATAGGCTCCAGGTTTGAAATGGCGGCAGGCTTTTCGAGTTTGGCGACAAGCGGTGCCCGACCAGCAATGATGGCCTTCACTTCTTCGATGTCTTCAACTGTCTGCACAAAGGACAATGCGACGAGATCAACGCCAATCTCGAGCGCGAAATCAAGGTCGGCGCGGTCTTTGTCGGTCAATGCTCGCACCGGCAGGGCCTTGCCGCGAACCGTGAAGCCCTTCTTGTCGGTCAACTTGCCAGGCACGTCAGCTCGCACCATCGGCTTGCTGCCTGCCTGAGTTACGGTGAACATCAGCTTGCCGTCATCCACCAGGATAACGTCGCCTTCTTCGAGGATTTCGACAATCTCGGCGTGCGGTACTGGAATGGTATCTTCCGCCTCGGTCGTCTCAGCGGCAACGACCGCATATTCCTTCTGATACCGCAGTCGCAGCTCTCCACCCGGCAGCGATCCGACGCGTACTTTGGGCCCCTGCAGGTCTCCCAGCGTAGCGAGGGGACGACCCGTTTCTTTTTCAGCGGCGCGCACAGCATCCAGGGCATCTTTGTGTGCACTGTACTCGCCATGGCTGAAGTTCAAGCGGAAGACGTCAACGCCTGCATAGGCCAATGCCAGAACTTCCTTCGGCGAGCGACTGCCCGGACCGAGTGTTGCGACAATCTTTGCGTTCTCACCAATTAGCCGATTTTCAGTCATTCCGCCCTCCTATGACAAGGTTGACACCGGTCCTATACGAGTCCCTTCGGGTATGCCAGCCGATCTGTTTTTCCCCCGCTCAATACACAAAAACTTCATGTGCGTGCATCCAATCGACCAAGTCGATGCATCTTCCTATGCAAAAGGAGAAATCGAGCATGAAATCAGCCCTCTTGGCCCTGTCTGTCCTGGCCGCCTGCGCCGTGCCCCTGTCACAAGCCGAAACGCCGCCCACCGAAGATCGGGTCGAACCTGTCCAGGTCATGGTGCTCGGCACCTATCATTTCGAAAATCCGGGCCTGGATCTGGTGAACACGGATGCAGATGATGTGTTGGCGCCGCACCGCCAGGCGGAACTGCAAGACCTGGCCGAGCGGCTGACCGCGTTTCGCCCCACCGCCATCGCCCTGGAGCGCATCCGCCAGACCGATGATGCGCTCGACCCGAACTTTGTGGACTTCGTCCCCGAGGATTTGACCCGAAAGCGCAACGAGAGGGTCCAGATCGGCTACCGCATCGCGCACGAGACCGGAATTGACCGGGTCTACGCAGTCGACACTCAGGATGGTGAAATCGCCTACTTTCCCTTCGATCGGGTGGAAGCCTTTGCTGCACGCACGGGCCGGGAAGACAAGATCACCAGTCTGATCGACACAATTAAGACCCAAGCCGAAGTCCTCATGCAAGACCAGGCCTCAACCCCCATCGCAGAATTGCTGGTCCGACAGAATGACCCGGCTGTGATCCGCACCATGCATTCAGACTTTTACTATGGCCTGCTCGACATGTCGGATATCGAAGATGCTGCGGGTGCCGTTCTGAACTATGGCTGGTATGCTCGCAATGCCGAAATCTTCGCGAACATCACCGAAATTGCAGAACCAGGAGACCGGATCCTCATCGTATACGGATCAGGACACAACTATTGGCTGCGCCACTTCGCGCAGGAAACGCCCGGCTTCGAACTGGTCGAAGCCACCCCCTACCTCACCGATTAGTCGACAGCAAACGGATCATAATTGAGAATCGGCGCAAGCCAACGCTCCGCCTTGCGCGTCTCCCACCCCTTGCGCCGCGCGTAATCCTCGACCTGGTCTTTTTCGATACGTCCAACCGCAAAATATACGCTGTCGGGATGCGCGAAGTAGAGTCCCGAAACACTGGCTGCAGGCGTCATGGCGAAGCTGCTGGTCAGCGAAACGCCAATGCGCGCCTCAGGTTCGAGCAGGCGGAACAGGGTTTCCTTCTCGGTGTGTTCCGGCTGGCTCGGATAGCCGGGAGCCGGCCTGATGCCGCGATACTTCTCCTTGATCAGTTCAGGATTGGACAGGTCTTCATCGGGAGCATAAGCCCACAACTCCTTGCGAACACGCTCATGCATGTATTCCGCCATCGCCTCTGCAAACCGGTCAGCCAGCGCCTTGACCATAATGGAGGAATAATCGTCGCCTCTCTTAATGAAGTCTTGCGCAATTTCCTCCGCATGCGGACCTGAAGTAACGCAGAATCCACCGATCCAGTCATCGCCTTCCGGTGCAACAAAGTCGGACAATGCGAAGTTGGCGCGGGAATTATCCTTCACCATTTGCTGGCGAAGCGTATGAAAGACATCCCCTGAATCGAGGCAAATATCATCGCCATCAGAATTTGCCCTCCAGAAGCCCACCACAGCTTTCGGCTTCAACCACGCTTCCCCGACGAGTTGTTGCATCATGGCTTGAGTGTCATTCCAAAGGCCGGTCGCAGCCTCGCCGACAATCTTGTCTTCCAATATCTGGGGATACTGACCCGCCAGGTCCCATGCCGAAAAATAGGGAGTCCAATCGATATAGCGCGCCAACGTCGCGAGATCGAAATCTTCAAAAGTCCGCACGCCCTCAAACGTTGGCTGTGGCGGCGTGTAAGTTTTCCAATCTAGTTTGAGCCTAGCCTCGCGCGCCTGACCTATCGGCAGTCGCGGTTTCGGCGGACCGCCCGCGCGCGCTTCGCGCATCCGCTCATAGCGTGCTTTGGTCTGCGTTACAAAGGCCGGTTTGTCGTCTTCGCTCAATAGCGTGCTGACGACGCCGACGGCACGGCTCGCATCGGACACATGCACAACGGGGGCTGTTCGGATGACCGGATCAATCTTGACCGCCGTATGAGCGGGACTGGTCGTAGCACCACCAATCAGGAGTGGCTGTTTCATACCACGCCTTTCCATTTCAGAGGCGACATAGACCATCTCATCAAGACTTGGTGTAATCAGGCCTGAAAGCCCGATGATATCGACACCCTCTTTTTCGGCCGTATCCAGAATGGTTTCTGCGGCCACCATGACACCAAGATCCAGGATCTCATAACCGTTGCAGGCCAGAACCACGCCCACAATATTCTTGCCGATGTCGTGAACATCTCCCTTCACAGTCGCCATCAGAACCTTACCATTCGAAACATCCACAGTGCCGAGGCGCTGCTTCTCCTCCTCCATGTAAGGTTCGAGCCAAGCGACAGCCTGTTTCATGACGCGCGCGGACTTCACCACTTGCGGCAGGAACATCTTGCCAGAGCCGAACAGGTCGCCAACGACATTCATCCCGTCCATCAGGGGGCCTTCGATGACATGCAGCGGACGCTCGACCGATTGGCGCGCTTCCTCGGTATCCGCATCAATGTATTCGGTAATGCCGTGCACGAGCGCGTATTCGAGCCGCTTCGCGACAGGCGCCTCGCGCCAGGACAGATCCTTCTCGGCCGTCTTTCCTTTCTGGCCCTTGAAGCCTTCAGCTATCTCGATCAGCCGTTCAGTGGCATCCTCGCGGCGGTTCAGAATCACGTCTTCGACGCGCTCGCGCAGGTCAGCCTCGATATCATCATAGATATCGAGCTGGCCGGCATTGACGATGCCCATATCCATGCCTGCCGGAATGGCATGATAGAGGAAGACAGAATGCATGGCGCGCCGAACGGGCTCATTGCCTCGGAAGCTGAATGAGACATTCGAGAGCCCACCGGATATATGACATCCCGGGCATGTTTTGCGAATTTCGCGCGTCGCCTCAATGAAGTCGACCGCGTAATTGTTATGTTCTTCTATGCCCGTTGCGACGGCAAAGACATTCGGGTCAAAGATGATGTCTTCAGCGGGGAACCCGACTTCTTCAGTGAGAATTCTGAAAGCACGTTGGCAGATCTCGACCTTGCGGTCTTTGGTGTCGGCCTGACCCACTTCATCAAACGCCATAACCACGACGGCCGCGCCGTAAGCGAGGCAGGCTCGCGCCTGCTTCCGGAACGTCTCTTCGCCTTCCTTCATGGAAATGGAGTTGACGATCGCCTTGCCTTGAACACATTTCAGGCCAGCCTCGATCACCTCCCATTTGGAAGAGTCGATCATGACCGGGACACGGGCAATGTCCGGCTCGGCGGCGATCAGGTTCAGAAAGGTGCGCATGGCCTCGGCGCCATCCAGCATGCCTTCATCCATGTTTACGTCGATCACCTGCGCGCCGCTCTCGACCTGCTGTCGCGCGACCTCAACGGCATCCGCGTAACGACCTTCGGTGATCATTTTCCGGAAACGCGCAGAACCTGTCACATTGGTACGTTCACCAATGTTCACAAAAGATTGGGAAGCTGCAATTGTCATTTTCTCGTTTTCCCGGCGTCTAGCGGCCAGTTGCCATCGACCACAGAGGGAAACCCGTCTGCAGGACGATTATACCAATAAATCCAGGCGGTTTCGCCTGACTCAGCCCCGGTGTCATCCAACAGGGAAATTCGTTTACGCAAGTATAGACTGGTCACCGGGTCGTTGGTTACGTCCTCGAAGGCATCCATTGCTGACATGATCGCTGTATCGCCGATCCGCCAGCGAATACCACGGCAAAGCTCATTACCCTCGATGACGCCCGGAAAACCTCCAAGATCGATCATCCGCCCTCGAAAGCGGCAGGGCGCCCCGAAGACACCCGCACTGTCCAGCGGCAGATCGGCGGGTTGCCCGGCCGCGCCCAGCTTGAGCAGTCCATAGAAAACGAAAAGGTCTCCGACCTCCACGGCTCTGGCCGTCATGAGGCCACCTCGAATGGCTCCAGCCCCGACAGGCGCATCGTGTGTTTGCTCGGCGCCGGGTCACGTGGCTTTATGCTGTCGACTGCGTTGGCGATCGCCGCGATATGTTCCGGGGTGGTACCACAACAACCACCCAGAATGTTCACAAGACCATCCTTCGCCCAACCACCTACAGAACCGGATGTTTCTTCAGGTTGCTCATCATACTGGCCCATTTCATTCGGCAGACCAGCATTCGGATAGGCAGCGACAAGCGTGTCCGCTACGCGTGACAGAGCCGCAATGTGCGGCCTCATCAAGTCAGCGCCAAGCGCACAATTGAATCCGATAGCAAAAGGCTTCGCGTGACGTACCGAGTTCCAGAACGCCTCGACCGTCTGGCCGGACAGTGTACGACCAGACCGGTCAGTAATCGTGCCGGAAATCCAGATGGGCAGTTGGTCCATGCCCTCTTCTTCAAGGTCCATGATCGCCTTTATCGCCGCCTTGCAATTCAGAGTGTCTGTAATCGTCTCAATCAGGTAGAGATCGACCCCACCCTCGTTCAGCGCACGGATTTGTTGGCGATAGACTTCATAGACCTCATCAAAGGTCACAGACCGAGCGCCTGGATCGTTTACATCCGATGACATGGACAACATCTTGTTTAGAGGCCCGATGGAGCCCGCCAGGAACCTCGGCTTGTCCGGCGTCTTCGCCGTCCACGCATCGGCCGCAGCCCGGCCGAGCTTCGCCCCTTCCAGATTGATGTCCCAGACAGATTGCGGGTCCAGCTTGTAGTCATCCTGCGCGATGACCGTTGCGCTGAACGTGTTGGTCTCGGAAATGTCGGCACCTGCTCCATAATAGGCATCATGCAGGTCGGTCACGATATCCGGCCGCGTCAGGCACAAAATATCATTGTTTCCTTTCATCTGGCCGGGATAATCAGACTCGCTGAACCGAGTCCCTCGGTAATCTCCCTCCTCCAGGCCGCGCCTCTGAATCATGACCCCCCACGATCCATCGAGAATGAGAATTCGTTCCTTGGCGGCTGCCTTCAGGGCGCTGATGCGATCTTGTCTGTTCATGGCTCAAGCGGCCTCAACTGGTTTGGGTTTCAGTCCGAGCAGGCGACAGGTGGACAAAGCCAACCCAGCCCGGTTCAGCGTGTAAAAATGGAAATCGGAGACCCCCTCATCGGACAATTTCCGACAAAGGTCCGCCGCAACATTAGCTGTTACTAGTTCCCGCGTTTCCTGATCCTCCTCAAGGCCCTGATAGAGCTCATGCAGCCAGGTCGGCAGTGATGCGCCACACAGTTTAGAAATACGCTTCAAGCCCTTGAAATTCGGTTGCAGCATGATGCCCGGCACAATGGGCATGGTAACACCACCTGCACGAGCCTTTTCCAGAAAATTCAGGTAGATTTCCGGCTCGAAGAAGAATTGCGTGATTGCTCGATCCGCACCTGCATCTTGCTTTGCTTTCAGAAACGCGATTTCGGCGTCCCACCCCTGACTCTCAGGATGAAGCTCAGGATAACAGGACACAGAAATCTCGAAGCAGCGACCGAGATCGGGCCGATGGGCACGAATGCCTTCAATCAAATCGATTGAATCCCTGAACCCACCGGGGTGCTGTTCGAATTTCTCGCCCATGCCACTCGGTGGATCACCGCGAAGGGCAACAATATGCCTTACCCCAGCGTCCCAGTAATCTTCCGCAACGGACAACACTTCATCCTTGGTTGCACTGACGCACGTCAAGTGACCAGCCGGTCGCAAATGGGTCTGTTGAGCAATCCGGCGAACAGTGTCGTGGGTGCGCTCACGCGTAGATCCCCCGGCGCCATAAGTGACGGAAACAAAATTCGGAGTCATCGGCTCGAGGCGCTCAACCGTTTCCCACAGGCGATCAGCCATCGCTTCGGATTTGGGCGGAAAAAACTCGAATGAAACAGACGGCGAGCCTGCCTGCCGAGGGGTAACGAGCGAGCTCATGCGACATGCTCCTTGGGTTTGGCGGACTTGACCGCCTTCCAGATATTTACGGTGAGACCATCCTGTTCACCTTCGGGAGGCGCAAAGGAACGCGGCTCGAAGAGGTCGAGGCCCACATCGGCAGACCACACAGCCATAGCTTCGTGCGCCATACCCAACCGGTGATGGCCATACTCGGCGCGCAAAAACTCCAGATCATGCGGTGCGAAATCCACGATCAGGAGCTGGCCGCCGGGCTTCAGCACACGGCTAGCCTCCGCGATCGCCCGATTTGGCGCGTCCATATAGTGAAGAACCTGATGAATGATCACCAAATCAGCAGAGTTGTCGTCAAACGGTACAGCTGTCACGTTCCCCTGACGCACGCGGGCACCATGCACGCCTTGCTGTTCCAGATTTGCCCGCGCGACAGTGAGCATATGATGACTTAGGTCAATGCCCTCTGCTTCCTCGGCCAACGGTGCAAATAGGCTCAGCATACGTCCAGTACCGGTTCCGAAATCCAGGACGCGCCCAAATGGTCCCATCCCCGCGAGTTCGACTAGAGCCCCCTCGATCAGATCGTTGGGATAGTGAAGAGACCGCAAACGGTCCCACGTCTCAGCGATGTTTGAGAAGTAAGCTTCAGCTGATTCCGCACGCGCAGCGCTCACTTCGTCCAGACGTGCTGCATCACGAGCCAGTTCCGGCTCGTCTCGATCCAGTTGCGCAAACAAGGAATCCAGAAATGCTTTTCCATACGACCCGGTTGAAGCGCGGTAGAAGACAAATGAACCTTCAGGCAAACGCTCAACCAAACCTGCAGCCGTGAGCGCCTTCAGGTGGTGAGACAGGCGAGGCTGGGACTGCTCCAATACCTGCACCAGTTCCCCGACCGACAGGTCGCGCTGGCGCAACAGGGCCAACACCCTCAAACGAGTGGGCTCCCCTGCTGCGCGCAGAGCCTCAATCATGGATGACAGCCGTGAAGTCATTTAATGATATAAACATTGATTTATATGTTTTTGCAACACAGCTTTACAGAAATATCACCTATGCGTGTTTCGGTAGAGATTGAGAGTTGAAGCGCCAGCGCTTAACTACCATCTACCGGCTTCCACAACGGGGTTATCCACACATGACACAGCGACTCTTTGCTGCGGTTCTTGCCATGGGGCTAGGAGCCTGTGCGTCCACACAAAACCTTGAATCCGGCACCGTTCCCGATCCTTACGAAGGCTTCAACCGTCAGATGTTCGCCTTCAATAGTGGCGTAGACAAGTATGCGCTCGGCCCCGCAGCAGACTTGTATGAGACGGTGACCCCCGAGTACGGTCGCGACCGACTGAGCGACTTCCTTCACAACTTGAAGTCTCCAGTGATCTTTGTGAACGATGTCCTGCAGGGCGAGAGTGATCGCGCTAGCGAAACGTTCGCTCGATTTTTTCTGAACTCGACGCTGGGTATCGCCGGACTTTGGGACGTTGCTGAGTATACCGGTATTGAGAAGCACAATGAGGATTTTGGACAAACCCTTGCTGTGTGGGGTGTCGACAGCGGCCCCTTCCTGATCCTGCCCCTCATGGGTCCAACAACGCCGCGTGACCTGTTCGGTAGCGGTGTGGATCGTGCGCTGGATCCGCTTGTCTGGACAGAGTTCGATAACAATCCCGACCTCGACGATCACATCGAAATGAGTCGTGGAATTCTCGGAGGGCTGAATGCCCGCGTCGCCCTCGATGATGCGCTGGAGCAACTGAATGCTCAGCCAGAGCCCTACATCGCTTTGCGGAGACTTTATTCATCCCAGCGTCAGGCAGAAATACGTAATGGTCGCATAGACGAGGAAGATGCTTACGAGGATCTCCCTGATTTTGACGAATTTGAAGAGTAGGTCCGGGGCGTGATGACCACCAACAGGAGCGAAATGTGAAACGCTACTACCGATATTTTGCATTGGCTGGCGCTGCAGTATTGATGCTTGCCCCAACCAGCCAGGCAGACGCAAAGACAGAATCCTATGTTCAGGAGAATGCCAGTGACGTATTGGCATCGCTGAACGATCCGTCCCTGGACTCAGAAGAGCGCACAGAAAAATTCAATACTTACATGGATGAGTTCACCGACATGACTGCGGTGTCCAACTTTGCCATTGGCAAGTATGCGCGCCGCTTCAGCGAAGATGAGTTAGCTCGCTACCGGAAAGTTTTTCGGGAGTATGCACTCGCAGTTTATGAGAATGAACTCGACGCCTATCGCGGAGAAGCCGTGATCGTAAAGGATTCGGTGGATCGATCTGCGACCGATTCGATCGTCAACACGGTCATTAAGCGTCAGGACGGCAAAGACATGGATGTGCGGTGGCGCGTTCTGACCCGCGACGGCAAGTATCAGGTCGTAGACGTTGCCCTGAATCTGGACGGTAATTTGATCTGGCTCGCAATCGAACAGCGCGCCCAATTCCTCGCTTTGCTAGACCGCTCGAACGGCTCGGCCGAGGCCTTGATTGACAAGATCGAAAGCATGAAGCGGAAGCTGGAAACCGAGAAGCGAAGCTAGTCGTCTGAAATCAGCCAAAGACCAATAGCCCCCACCAGACGGCTGGTTGGGGGCTTTTTTACGTGTGGCTTACACGCTCCAGCTGCGGAACGGTTTTCCAGTCAGCTCCCGAAAGCGACTCGCATCAGTTTTCAGCTTCTGCGCCAGATTAGAACGAATCCTGTCGTCGAATTCTGGAACTTCGACGGGTTTCCTCGTTTTGACCGCTGCGCGCAGGGAGTCGATGAGGACTCGCGGCGTGCGCGAACGGACGTATCTCCCCATACCTGTATCTCGCATTTGCCCCCACCAACGAGGCATTTTGCGAATTTCCTCTCCCGAATTTGCCTCGGGCAGATTGCTCAAATGTTCGACGGCCGAAGGTGCCAGACCGATATGCTCTGCGATCCGCCTGAACACGGAGGAAGAGTTGGCAAGCAGATCGTTGAAATCTACGATTAAAATGTCGTCTTTAGACCAGTACTCAAAGTAGGGCTCCAACTGGTAAGCATATTTGCTAACCATAAGTATGTGCTCACCCTCATGTGTGTCGAACACATCAGCCGGCTCAGCGAGAGATGCTGAATGCATGAATGTATGCTTGTATTGGGACTCGGCCCGCGCAACGGGATCCCGGGCGATAAAGATCAGCTTCGAGTTCGGAGCATTTTCATAAGTCCGCGCTGGTGCGCCTGGAAACATGTCCCGCTTTGTATAGTTCGGACAAAAATCCACCCAAGGAAGGTCCGAATTGCCAAACTGTTTGCGATACCAGCCGAGGCCTCGCGCAAAATTTTCTTTGGACAGATAAAAGTCAGTTTCCTTGCATTCCGGCACGGCCACTAGACCGCTTTCAAGGAATACTCGGTACAGGGCGGTCGTGCCAGCTCGCATCGCCCCAATGACGATTGCGTCAGCCGCAGTCTTGTCCCCTGGTTCGCCGGTTTGGATCATCGTCGAACATTCCCGCATTGTCATGGGCACAAATGCCCAATTCGAGCATATACGCACATTCTGTCCCCACCCTTCAAAGGGTGAGCCTCTTATCGGCAAAGGAATGACAACGCGCAAGCATTTCGTTAACCAATGCTAACGAAATTCGAATTTATACCAAAATTCGATCACACTTCTCACTACCCGCAAAGCAAACGCTCATCAGTAATGCGATGACAATTCATTTTTAGTTTGGGCCAACAAGTACGGCCCGACTTCCAGCGGGCCGAAAATCTTGCCAATCAGCGGGCAAATTTCTTGAACTTCAGACGCTTGGGATTGACGGCATCCTCACCTAAGCGGCGCTTCTTGTCTTCAAGGTAGGAAGAAAAGTCGCCTTCGAACCATTCAACATGGGAATCGCCCTCGAATGCGAGAATGTGCGTTGCCATACGGTCCAGGAACCAGCGATCGTGCGAAATGATCACCGCGCAGCCGGGGAAATTGTCGAGACCTTCTTCGAGCGCCTGCAAGGTTTCCACGTCGAGATCGTTGGTCGGTTCATCTAGCAGAAGCAAATTGTGGCTACCTTTGAGCATCTTGGCGAGATGGACACGATTACGCTCACCACCAGATAGGAGCCCGACTTTTTTCTGTTGATCTGTGCCCTTGAAGTTGAACGCGCCAACATATGCGCGCGACATGACTTCAACACCACCCAAATCGATGACATCCGTCCCCCCGGAGATTTCCTCCCAGACATTCTTGTCGGAATCGAGTTTGTCGCGACTCTGGTCAACATAGCCAATCTTCACCGTATCACCGATGCGCAGGCTACCCTGGTCTGGCTTCTCCTGCTCAAGGATCATTTTGAACAAGGTCGATTTACCCGCACCATTCGGGCCGATGACACCAACAATACCACCAGGAGGCAATTTGAAGTCCAGATTTTCGATCAGGAGATTGTCGCCGAATGCCTTTCGCAACCCTTCCGCCTCCAGAACGACTCCACCAAGGCGCGGGCCGGGGGGAATCCGGATTTGTGCGGTCATGACCTTCTCGCGCTCAGCCTGCGATGCCATTTCCTCATAGGCGTTGATACGCGCCTTGGATTTTGCCTGACGCGCCTTCTGACCAGAACGAACCCACTCAAGTTCCTTCGCCAGGGTGCGCTTGCGACCGGACTCTTCACGCGCCTCCTGCTCCATCCGCTTGGCCTTTTGCTCAACCCAGCCGGAATAGTTGCCCTGGAAGGGAACACCGCGGCCACGGTCGAGTTCGAGGATCCAGCTGGTAATATCATCAAGGAAGTATCGGTCGTGGGTCACGAGGATCACACAGCCCTGGAAGTTGATCAGATAATTCTGCAGCCACGCAACGGTTTCGGCGTCGAGGTGGTTGGTCGGTTCATCCATCAGGATCATGTCGGGCTTTGAAAGAAGCAGCTGGCAGATCGCGACACGGCGAACCTCGCCGCCGGACAGGCTTTCCACATCCGCGTCATCATCGGGGCAGCGCAGCGCGTTCATCGCCATCGAAATCTTGGAGTCGATGTCCCATGCGTCAGCCGCATCGATCTTCTCTTGCAGCGCCGTCATCTGCTCCATCAACTCGTCGGAATAGTCTTCGCCAAGCTTTTCTGAAATGGTGTTGAACTCGTCCAGCATCTGCTTTTCAGGGCATTTTGAAGCGACATTGTCGAACACGCTAAGTTTGGGGTCGAGTTTCGGCTCTTGCGGCAGGTAACCGACTTTCACGCCCTCGGCCGCCCAGGCTTCGCCTTGAAAGTCCTTGTCTTCGCCCGCCATGATACGCAGCAGCGTGGACTTACCAGACCCGTTGACACCGACGACACCGATCTTGGCATCCGGCAGGAAATTCAGGTGAATGTTCTCGAACACCTTCTTGCCACCGGCATATGCCTTGGTCAGGCCTTGCATTTGGAATACGATTTGGGGACCGGCCATTGAAAGCGTCTCCTGAAACTTTGGGGGAATATGTCGCCTCAGTTACGCGGACGTGGCCGAAAATCAAGCGGGTAAGCGCAACCTGTTCTGAGAAACATCTCTGGCAAACCTCGCTCAGCCAGAAACCTCCTCTTCTACCAAATTGTCGATTAGCCTTCGATGCGTTTGCGCTCGTCGTCGGTCAGCACACTTGCGAGACGCTCGAGCTCGGTTTCAGCACTTTGATTTCCCATATCCTGAGCCCGACTGAACCAGCGCCAAGCTTCGACAAAGTCGGGCTGGTCCTGGCCATGCCCACCTGCATGAGCAATTCCGAGGTTGAATGCGCAGCGATTGTCGCCGAGCTCTGCGCCCTTGTCCCACCACGATTGCGCGGTTTTGAACTCTTTAGGGCCACCAGCGCCGGTCATCATCATGACGCCGAGGTATGTCATCGCGTTCACTTCGCCCATATGCGCGGCCTGCTCAAACAAACGGCGCGCATCCGTCTCGTTACGCTCGCCACCAAGGCCTCGTAACTTCATGAACCCCAGATTGAACAATGCGGGTGGCAGGTCAGCCTCCGCCGCCTGTGCATAATATGCTCTGGCAGCGGCAAAGTCCTGATGGACGCCCCGCCCATGATGTAGCATGGCGCCGAAATTGTTGGCAGCCGCAGCATGTCCGGAGTCCGCAGCCCGGCGCATCAACGCCGCGGATTTCATCAAGCTCTCTCCGCCCTCGCTATCGAGTAGCAAGGCGACCGCTTGTTCGAACAGAACATCCCCTTCCGCCATAAGTGCACGATATGCATAAACCACTACTTGCATAGCGACTTTTGGCAGTTTTTGCCTCACAAAAGTTGAAACAAGTGTTTAGTTTTGGCGATTGGTTAGCTGTCCGATAGTCACTGAATCTGCATGCATGAGTGGCGAACACGAATACTCAGGGCACACTTCGATCAATCTCAAAAAAAACTTTCCTCAGGACACCATCCATCCATGACAGAATTGACCCTGGATCGCCTCTTTGCGTCGCCTTCCCTAACTGGCCAAACAACACTGGGCATCAAGTACTCTCCCGATGCTGCACGGGTGACCTTCCTCAAGCCTCGGCCCGACGACCAGCAAAGACACGATCTCTGGCAATTCGACGTTGAGACAGGCGCGCCGTCCCTCCTTGTGGATTCCCTATTGCTTGAACCAGAAGAAATCGTTCTCTCAGAGGAAGAAATAGCCCAACGCGAGCGCAAGCGAATTGCGGGGAGAACAGGCATCCTCGACTACTCATGGGGTACAGCCACGACGATACTCGTCCCACTAGGGGGAAACCTGCACTTGGTCACCCTTACTGAAGACAGTCCGCAAGTTCGGCAACTAACCGATACCGATGCCTTTGACTATGATGCCCGCATTTCACCCAAAGGCACGTATGCCAGCTTCATTCGCGACGGGGCGCTCTGGATAGTTGATCTTGCGACGGGCGACGAGAAACGCGCCTCTCCCCCGGCCGAGCCGTCAAAATCACTGTCGTATGGCGTCGCCGAATTTGTCGCACAGGAAGAGATGAGCCGATACACCGGAAATTGGTGGAGCCCGGACGATAAGTACATCGCCTATACGCGTGTGGATGAGACATCCGTGGACATCGTTCCACGCTTTGATATCGCCGCAGAAAATGTTGCCGTTATTGAGCAGCGCTATCCTCGCGCGGGTCGCCCCAACGCCATTGTGGACCTATTCGTTCTGGAGGTGGAAACCGGCATTGTCACGGAGATTGGATGGCGGCGCAACGACTGGGGACACGCAACCGACCAATATCTCGCGCGGGTCAATTGGACTGAGAGCAGCCTCTACGTCCAGCGCGTCAATCGGGCTCAGACACAGCTCGAAATGGTCCAATTCATGGCCTACAAGCATTCCGAGAAAGGGTTGCGCCTTTATGAGGCCACCGTCGCTCAGCTTGATGAGCAACCCAATTGGATCAATCTGTCTTCAGATTTCGTGAGCTTGGGGGATACAGGCATTGTTCTCACGGAAGAATCTCGTGGTTACCGCCAAATTAGCTTGTTACCGCCTTCGACAACCCACCCCAGACAACTGATTGGCGGTGACTGGGTTGTCGACAAGCTGCAGCATGTAAAAGCCGACATGTCCGAAATACTCTTCACAGGGTTTCTGGATACTTCGCTTGAGTGCCACCTCTATCGCGCCAAGCCAGCGACTTCTGGCTCAGCAACTCCTCCAGAGGTCGAGCGCATCACCTCCATAGGCCAAACATGGTCCATTGCCATGGCGCCAGACGGGCGATCCTTTGTCGGAACATCATCATCCCCAAGCCACCCCCCTCAAACGGGTCTGTATGCTTCTGACGGCAGTTTGATTTCCTGGATTTCGGAGAATGCGCTCGACGCAGACCATCCATATCACTCCTTTCTGCCGGATCACGTCACACCAGAGTTCGGAGTCCTGTCCGCCGATGACGGTCAGATTCTACACTATTCCCTACTGAAACCGCCCGGTTTCAATGCTAGGAAATGCTACCCGGTTATTGTGGAAGTGTATGGCGGGCCACATGTCCAAACTGTCACGCGCAGTTGGGGGAGTCTGTCAGATCAACATCTCGCCCGTCAGGGATACCTCATCTTCAGGCTCGATAATCGAGGCAGCTGGAATCGCGGCAAGAAGTTTGAGGACGTGATCCATCACCGCACGGGCCTGCATGAGGTCAGCGACCAGATGATGGGCGTGGACTGGCTCAAGACACAACCATTTGTCGATCCCGGCAGAATTGCCATTCAGGGCTGGTCCTATGGCGGATACATGACACTGATGACCATTCTGCAAGCGCCAGCTGATACATTCGCGTGCGCTGTCGCGGGAGCTGCGGTTGCAGACTGGAGCCTCTATGATACATTCTACACGGAGCGGTATATGGGGACACCACAAAACAACCCAGGCGGCTATGAAGCCTCCAGTGTTTTTCCAAACCTCGACGCGCTTTCGACCCCCCTCCTCCTCATTCACGGCATGGCAGATGACAACGTCACCTTCGACAATGCCACACGACTGATGGCCAGACTTCAGGAATTGGGCAAACCGTTTGAATTAATGACCTATCCGGGCCAACGCCACGGCATTCGGGGAGAAGCGCTGCAACGCCACCTGATGCAAACGCGTATGGCCTTTTTGGACCGCAAACTGAAGAGACCATCAGAATGATCAAACCCTGGAAAATCCTGGAAAGCCGTCAAACCTACAAAGACGACTTTCTTTCGGTGCGCACGGATGTCTGCCAACGTGAAGACGGCCATGTAGTGCCCGCCTATCATGTGTTGGAATTCACAGATTGGGCCACGATTATCCCGATCACTGACGAAGGCAATATTGTGCTGGTCCGCGAGTATCGGCACGCCGGCGAGATCGTCCTCTTGGGCGTACCCGGCGGCGTCCTGGATCCCGGAGAATCCGATCCGGAAATAGCAGCCCGGCGGGAATTACGCGAGGAGACCGGCTACATGGCGCGCGAGTTGATCCCCGTTGGCACCTGTTATCCGAACCCGGCAACCCAGAATAATCAGCTTCATTATTTTTTGGCCACGGGCTGCCAGAAGACAGATGCTCAGTCTCTTGACGCAAACGAGAAAATCGAGGTCGTCGAGATGCCTTACAAAGACTTCCTGGAATACGAAGCTTTCGAGACTCAACACGGCCTTCACGCGGCGGCACTGTTTTACACCGAGCGGTATTTCGGGAAACATCCCGAAAAACGACCGTGAGGAAGTGCCCATGCCTGCCTTCCAGCCTACTGCCGACCAATTCAGGGCGTTTCGTGACGACCCGAACGATGGCCCCATTACCCAGGTAAATTTGCTGAAGTTTCGAGTTAAAGCTGAGTATCAGCCGGATGACCCCGAATTTGGCGAAGAGATCAGCGGGGAAGACGCCTATATTCGTTACTCCGAAGCCTTCACTTTCGCGGCAAAAAAGGTCGGCGGCTCCACATTGCTCCTTGCATCGACCGAACGCTATTTCATCGGTCAGGGCGATTGGGATGGCGTGCTGGTCAACCAGTTCCCAGATCGACAGGCTTTCATCGCTACGCTCAACCATCCGGACTACAAATCCATGTCTCGCCATCGCGAGGCAGGCCTGCTTTGCCAGGAATTGATCGTGACCCGTCCCACTTGGATAAACGGGAGAAAGCTGTGAGCCGCTACGAAATCTTTGGCGCGCTCGGCTCGCCCTATTCCATGAAAGTGCGCGCCGCCCTGCGGGCCAAACGCCTTGTCCATACCTGGACCGGTATGACAGCCGACGACCGACAAAGCGTCATGCCAAATGTGCGGGCACCCGTGATCCCTGTCATCCGCCAGCCTGACGGCAGCTGGGTGAATGATTCAACCCCCTTCTTGCTGTCACTCGAAGGCGAAGGCCGAGACCTCTTGCCACCCGATCCGGTTGCCCGGTTTGCCTGCCTGTTGCTTGAGGACATGGCCGACGAATGGTTCATGAAAGCCATGTTCCATTACAGATGGGCATATGACCTGGATGCTGAATGGTGCGCCAATTGGCTGATCTATGACACGCTTCCCAACACAAGTCGCCTTGGCGTGGAAGAAGCTGCTGCCACCATCCGTGAACGGCAAATCAGCCGCATGACTCTTGTTGGCTGCACACCCCAGACTGCCCCTCTGATAGAGGCCAGCTGGAAGCGCATCTGCAAAGTTCTGGAGGCGATGGCAACCGGGCCAACACGCTTCTTGTTCGGAGATCGCATTTCGCTCGCGGATCTTGGCTTTTACGGTCAGTTGAAAGTCATGAGTGTTGACCCCACTCCCATGACCTGGCTGCGAGCGGACACACCGTACTTGTATCGCTGGATTGATCACGCCGATGATGCGAGCGGTATCGAAGGTAACTGGTCTGATAGTATCAGCCCGGTGGTCCACGACCTTCTCGCAATAGCAGGGGAAACCTATTTGCCATTCCTGAAAGCCAATCTTGATGCGCTCAATTCCGGATCAGACAGGTTTTCGCTTGAAATAGAGCGCGGGCGCTATGAACAGGGCGTATTCAAGTATCAGGCAAGATGCCTGCAAACCTTGGGCGATGCCTGGAAAGATCTGGATGTTGTCGCGCGAGACAAACTTGCTGAGTGGATTGGACCAAACGCAAGCATCCTTTCAACAAACGTTTAGCAACTCGGGTACAAGACTGCGCCTGAAGAACGAAATTCTGTTTTCTTGTGGCTCGGCTCAACGCAGAGTCAGCGCGAATCCCACTGCGAGGCATATTATCCGTGACGAAAAAACCGTCTCCCATCTCAGAATTGCTGCACCACCGCGCCCGCAACCTTTCCAAGGGTGCACCAGTATCGCTTCCTATCATGGCGAGTACGACATTCCTGTTGCCAGGAGATCCGGACGGCAGCCATTTCTATGCGCGCAATGGAAATCCAACAGTCGAAAGTGTCGAAGCGGAGATAGGCATTCTGGAAAATGCCGAGACGGTGCTGTTCCCATCCGGCATGGCCGCTATCGCCGCAATGTTTCACACAGTGCTGCGCCCGGGAGACAAGGTTCTGGTGCATGCAGACGGCTACTACAATGTTCGAGCCCTGTTGAATGAACACTTCGCACCCCGGGGCATAACCGTCGAGACTTGTCCTACCGCCCGGATGGCGGATGCCGACCTGTCGGGCTGCCGGCTCGTAATGATTGAAACACCGTCAAATCCGGGCCTCGAAGTTTGCGACATCGCGGCTGTGGCTGATCGGGCAAAATCAGCCGGAGCCTTGCTGGTGGCTGATAACACGACTGCAACACCCCTGTGCCAGCAACCTCTCGATCTTGGGGCGGATATGGTCGTGATGGCTGACACAAAGGCCATGGCGGGCCATTCAGATGTTCTCTGCGGACATGTAGCAAGTCGGGACACATCCCTGATGAATCAGGTGCGTGGCTACCGTCGTTTGGGCGGCGCCACGGTAAGCCCGTTCGACGCGTATCTGCTGCATCGCGGGCTTGAGACCCTGGAATTGCGCGTTTCGCGGGCAAACCAGAATGCTCTAATTCTGGCAAATCACCTATTATCGCACCCCTCTGTGCAGACCGTCCGGTATCCCGGTCTCCCGCGAGACGCGAGCCACGCAGTTGCGTCTCGCCAGATGCGAGACTTTGGTCCGATCGTGAGCTTCACGTTAATAGATCGCGCAAGCGCAGAAAAGTTTATTGATAACAATCCACTAATAGTGCCCGCCACGAGCTTTGGAGGTGTTCACACCTCTGCTGAGTGCCGAGTCCGCTGGGGAGACCACGTCGCCGACGGATTCGTCCGCTTGGCGTGCGGAATAGAGCCCAGTGAAGACCTTGTAAAAGCTACGGAAAATGCTTTACGAGATATCAGTCCGGTTTGATGCTGGGGAAGTGACTTTCACGGACAAGTGGTATAGCGTTTGCTCTCAACGAGCAGGGGTCTCGTTTCATGAAGCGACTGAGTATTGTCCTTTTCTTCGCCCTGCTGGGCTTTGGCGCTTGGGGCTGGTTCCGTCTGAACCAGCCTGAGCCGCCTATGGCGTTGACTGAGCCCCTGCGGATCGATCAAGGCGAGATCCAGGGCGGTGTTGATCCAGACAATCCGGAAATCCAGGTTTTCAATGGGATTCCCTATGCCAGCGCCCGTCGTTGGTCAGCGCCAACTTCCCCGCCGCAATGGGGTGCCATTACCCGGGATGCGAGGGAATTCGGCCCGCAATGCCTGCAACCCCGCGGACATATGAATGAGGTTGTCGACCGTATCATCGATGGTAACGGCTTGCCCTGGTGGAAACGATTGGCCGCCAGGCAATACCTCGCTGCCCAGCCTGAGCCCGCTGAAGCCGAGGACTGCCTGTTCCTGAATGTCCGAACGGCAAATCGCGGCAAGCCTCGGCTACAGCCGGTAATGGTATGGATTCACGGCGGCTCTCATCAGGCTGGGGCGGGTTCGGCGTCATATTACCAGGCAAATGGCCTTGTGGATAAAGGCGTCGTTCTGGTCACAATCAACTACCGGCTCGGACCATTCGGCTACATGGCGCACCCTGCCCTGACCGAAGAAGCCGGAACATCCGGCAATTACGGCCTGTTGGACCAGGTCGCAGCACTCCGCTGGGTTCAAATGAATATTGCGCGCTTCGGCGGCAATCCAAACAATGTCACCATATTTGGCGAAAGCGCAGGCGCTCAATCTGTCAGTGAGCTGATGGCAACGCCTCTTGCTGACGGCCTGTATGACAAGGCCATCTTGCAGAGTGGCGTCAGCAGTTACAATGCGCTTCACCTGTCCCACTCGCCATTGCCCAATGTGCAAAGCTCCGAAGAAGTCGGTGTCGAGTTCCTTTCATCGCTGGCCGATGGCACCGCTACCGCAGACCGGCTTCGCGCCATCCCGTCGGGGGCGATCATCGACCGTGTTCTGTTGAGGCAGGATTTGGTCAAGTACTTCTTGCCGACAGTGGATGGTAACGTCCTGCCCGTGCCAATCGGCGAAGCTATTCGGGACGGTGGCGCCAATCGGGTTCCAGTCCTTGCAGGCTATAATGCTGATGAAGGCACTCTATTTTACAGTCAGCGCAAATCGCCGACAGCCCTACTGCCGAACATCTCTGGTTCCATCACACAACGCGAAGCGATGCTGGAAGGCGTGTTTGGTGTGAACTCATCGAAAGCGCTACAAGCCCTCTACGGCATGACATCCTTGGAAACGTGGGATCGGGGCGCCGAAAAAATGCTGGGCGATGACTTGTTCGGCGTCCATACGCGTTTTCTGGCCAAAGCCAATGTCGCTGCTGGCCAGCCAACCTGGCTCTACCAATTCAGCCGGACGCCGCCAGGAAAGTCTCAAACGCTCGGTGCATATCACGGGGCCGAGATCGCGTTTGTCTTCGATAGCCACAACGGCTTCCTTCCGGCAGCTGATGACGATGAAATCCTGACTGACAACATGATTTCATACTGGACCAATTTCGCCAAGACGGGTGACCCCAATGGCAAAGACCTGCCTGAGTGGCCAGCTTATGATCCTGACGCCGATATCTGGCTGGAATTGGACCATGAAATCAAACGCATCAGCGGCCTTCGCGCGCGCAAACTCGACATACTGGAAGACAATCTCAATTTGCGGATCGACGCCATCAAGCGATCAAAAACACCGTTTGAGCTGATCGAGAATACCGCACTTCTATCGACAGCCGCCGGGCTAGGCGGTGAGGAGCGTTTCGCAAATAGCGACTAGGCCCGCCTGGTCGACAGCGTCAAAAGCATTCAGTTCTGTCGAGTCGACATCCAGTACGGCAGCGAGATCGCCATTTGCGTCGAACACCGGAACGACAACTTCAGAATTGCTCGCTGAGTCACATGCGATGTGCCCGGGAAATTCATGAACATCCGGAACAATGATCGGCGCGCGCGTCGCCGCCACATGCCCGCAGACCCCTTTGCCAAAGGGGATGCGCAGACAACCAAGCGTGCCCTGATACGGCCCAACAACCAGTTCGGACTCCTTCAGGGGGTCAACCATGTAGAATCCCGTCCAGAAAAAGCGGGGTGAAAAGGCCTGTGACAGGATACAGGACGCTGTCGCATAACGCGCAGTGATCGATGTTTCTCCCGCAACAACGCTATCAATTTCCGCCTTCAATTCCTTGTAGCGTTCTGCCCTGTCCATATTCTGCCTCATCTGTGCCTTGAGCGGGCTATATCGGCTGGATGCAGGCACTTCGCAATAGGGCGTTGAAGCTGACACCAACCTCTGAAATAGTCGGAGCAGTCAAGGCGGTGGACGGGGCCGCTGCCATGAGGGAGACAGTCATTGAGCCTGACGGGACGCCTAAGCGCCGCCTTGCTGATCGCAGCCTGTCTCACCGTCCCTGCGGGGGCGCAGACAGGCGACGACTATGACGACCTCACGTTGGACGCCCCAATCGAGACTCCCGACTCGAATGATTGGGGCGAGGTCACCCACCATCCCGAAACAGACCTTGAAACACTTGAACAGGCGCATCGGGACTATCTTAGAAAATCGACCCTCCAGCTCGAACGACCGGAAGCCGATCCTGTCGAGTTCGATCCGCCCTCTCCTCCGCCTAACTGGCTACGAGGATTGTTTGAGTTCCTTAGTCATTTGGGCCCGCTTCTAACGCTCATTTTCTATGTAGCTATCGCCGCCTTGATTTTGGGCGTGTTGTACTTCCTTTTCGGAGAGGCGCTGCGTATCCGGTTTGGCAAAGATGGCAGCAAAGCCGACAAAGTCGGCGACGATGTCATCCCGGACTTCCGCCCGGCAGAATCCGTCGCCCGCTCCCTACTGGAAGAGGCCGATGCGCTTGCCCGCGCAGGAAAATTCGCGGAGGCCGTGCACTTACTCTTGTTCCGGTCAATCGAGGACATTCAGACGCGCATCGAGATCGGCGTGCCTCGCTCACTCACGGCACGTGAGATCGGCAAGCTTGGCTTCCTGCCAGATCGCGCGCGGACCGCTCTCAGCCCGATCATCGCCATCGTCGAACGTAGTTTCTTCGGCGGCCGGGATGTCGACGAAAGCGGCTGGCATATGGCGCGGGCTTCCTACGAAGACTTCGCATTTGGGGAGCAGTGGACATGAAGGATCGTTCTCACGTCGACTCCCCGTTCAGTGGCAAGATCGTCGGCATATTGCTGGCAGTGGCGCTTTTTTCCTTTGGGGCAATCATGGTGCTCGCAGGCTGGGCACCCGAATTGCGGGACCGGAATGTGGCCGGTGCGCACCCGTTCTCAACCTCGGCGCTCGGTTATAATGGCTTCGTGCAACTCCTTCAGGAACAAGGCTATCCGGCGGAAGTCTCCCGGCTGGAGCGCACGCTTGAAGACAGTGATTGGGGCCTACTCGTCTTAACACTCCCCCAATGGGGTGCAGCAAAGGCGCTCGAAGACTTCGAGCCACAGCGGACTACTTTGCTCGTCCTGCCGAAATGGACCGGCATGACTGATCCTCTTAACAAGACCCATCAAAAGGATACGCGCTTCATGAATGCGCGCGTCCTGAACGACTTACTGGAGACGATAGCTATCGATGCGGAAATCGGACGTATCGATGTGCCAAGTGAAACCTCAACCCCCTTCGGATCAATCGCGCTCAAACCAGACGTGAAGATGCAAGTGTTACGCGGAGACTCGCTTACGCCGATTGTTGAGACACAGGATGGGATCCTGCTCGCCTGGGCGCCCGATGCGGACATGTATGTTCTGTCCGACCCCGACATGATCAACACTTTCGGTTTGTCGCAGTTTGAGAACGCTCGCTTTGCGACTCAGATGATCGACTTTCTTCGTAATGATTACGACGAGCCGATTATATTTGATGCGACTCTCCATGGTTTCGTTCGGTCCGAGAATCTGCTGCAGATGATTTTCGACATCCCCTTTATCGGCGCGACGTTGACTGCGTTGGCGGCCGCTTTCCTGCTGGGCTGGGCCGCGCTCATACGATTTGGGCCACCTGTGAAGGAAGGACGCGCCATTGCGCTTGGAAAACAGGCGCTGGCTGACAACTCCGCAGGCTTGATTACGATGGCGCGCCGGGAGACTCGTATAGCACCCGCATATCTCCACATGATCCGCCGTCGTGTATCCCGGGATATAGGCGCTCCAAAGACATTGAATGAAACCCAACTCACCGCCCTGTTCGACCGGCTTGGCCCGGAAGAAGAGTCCGGCAAACACTTCACAGACATGGCGTCGGGACTGCGCGGTCCTGCCACCAGCCGTGAAGACCTCATGAACAAGGCGCGCGAGCTGTTTCGCTGGCGCAAGGGAATTATCGGGAGATCCATGAATGAACGTGAATGACATCAAGGCGCTGGCGGACCGGATCCGTAACGAAGTGCGCAAGGCAGTCGTGGGACAGGACACAACGGTTGATGTTCTTCTGACTGCGATATTCTCGTCAGGGCACGTCCTTCTTGAAGGCCCACCGGGAACAGCCAAGACCCTACTGGCGCAATGCTTTGCGAGATCGATTTCGCTCGACTTCGGTCGCATTCAGTTCACACCCGACCTGATGCCGGGAGATGTTCTCGGCACGAACCTGTTCAACTTTCAAACCAATCAATTTGCCCTCACCAAGGGTCCAATTTTCACCGATCTCCTTTTGGCGGACGAGATCAATCGAACACCTCCGAAAACACAAGCCGCGCTGCTAGAGGCCATGCAGGAACGCAAGGTGACGATTGATGGCGACACCTACCCGTTGAATGACCGATTCACGGTGATCGCGACCCAGAACCCTATCGAACAGCAGGGCACATATCCCCTGCCGGAAGCGCAGCTTGACCGCTTCCTGTTCAAGCACACGCTGGACTATCCAAGTCGTGAAGAAGAGCTCGCAATTGTTTCCAAGCATGGCACTCGCACGGGCATGAAAACCGCAGCAGCGTTCGGCATCGAGCCGGTTGTCTCGGCAGAAGAACTCAGTGAAGCTGTCAATTCGGTTGCTGAAGCCCGGCTGCAGGACGATATCATTGCCTACATCGTGGATATTATTCGCGCGACCCGGACAACCCCGGCCCTGGAAACTGGCGCTTCGCCGCGCGCCGCTGCCGCGCTGGCCACTGCGGCCCGTGCCCGCGCCGCGCTCGACGGCCGGGACTTTGTTATTCCAGACGACGTGAAACTGCTGGCCCTGCCAGCACTCCGCCACCGCGTTTTGTTATCCCCCGCCGCAGAAATCGAAGGCAAGACGACCGACGAAACTCTTTCAGCTATCATCGAACAGACGGCCGCACCGCGGTGATTTCACCCACACCTCGCGCCATCTTCCTGATGCTGCTCGGCGTGCCGCTCATGGTGGCTATAGCTCTGCTGCGTCCTGAACTCTGGGTCATATCCGCTGGCTGGGTCGGCGGCATCGCCAGCCTGATCTTTGCGGATGCCGTCCTGGCCGCATCCCTGCGAGCCTATGAGGCAGATGTAGACGCGCCGGCACTGCTTTATGTCGGCGGGTCTGATCCAGCGGACCTGACGCTGCGGTTCGCGCGAGGTCCGCTTCCCAGACGAATCGAGGTGTTATTGGAAGTGAACGCTTTCTTGCAGACCATTCCACCCGCAGGATTAAGAGGCTGGCAGGACCGGGCCCGGTCATACTCGTTGCCGCTCACGCCAACACGACGGGGTCTCGCCAAGCTGGTCAAACTCTGGAGCCGCTGGAAAGGTCCGCTCGGGCTGATACAAAAACAACACACTACCGTGCTGGATAGAGATATTCCGATCACACCCAATATCCGCTGGGTGAAAGACGAAGCTATCCGTATCTATTCTCGTGATGCGGAATTCGGCGTGAAGATGCAGATCGAGCGCGGCGATGGCAGTGAATTCGACGCTTTGCGCGAGTTCACGACCGGCATGGATCGGCGCGCAATCGACTGGAAACACTCTGCACGCCACCGCAACCTGCTCGCCAAGGAATTCCGAACCGAACGCAATCACAATATCGTCTTCGCTTTTGATACGGGGCGATTGATGAGCGAGCCGCTTGGCGGCGTGCCCAAGATTGATCGCGCCATAAATGCCGGACTACTCCTGTCCTTTGTGTCTCTTCGCAGCGGCGACCGCGCCATGATCTATGGCTTTGATGCCAAGCCCGGTTTCATGAGCGGGTTCATGTCTGGTCAACGCAGTTTCACAAAAGCTCAGGATCTGGCGGCTCAACTGGATTACTCCGCTGAGGAGGCCAATTTCACGCTTGCACTCTCCTCACTCGCGAGCAAGCTGGAGCGACGCAGCCTCATCATTATTTTCTCCGACTTTGTCGACACGATTTCGGCCGAACTCATGCTGGAAAATGTGAAACGCCTGACTGATCGGCATCTGGTGATATTTGCCACATTCGAGGATGAATCGCTCGCAGAAATGGTAGATGCGCCACCAAGTTCAACGGAATCTGTAACTCGCGCCGTCATCGCAGACACGCTCATGGCTGAGCGCGACACCGTCCTGCTTCGGCTTCAGCGCATGGGCGTACAAGTGATCGAGACGAGACCGGAACAATTCGGCGCGGAACTGATCTCCCGGTACCTTCAGATCAAACAGAGGGACATGCTGTGAGCGACCTTCTCAAATCCTACCGCTTCCGCGAAGAGCGTGAGTCCGACTGGCGCAAACTGGACTTGATCCTGACACGGGCTGAAAACTCCGGCGTGAAAGCGCTCAGCGACGACGATATGACAGCCTTGCCTCGCCTCTATAGGCAGGCGGTTTCTTCCTTGTCGGTGGCGCGCTCCATTTCGCTCGACCAGAATGTCATCGCCTATCTCGAAAGCCTCTGCACACGTGCATATTTCTTCGTCTACGGCGCCCGGACCTCCATCGGCGAGCGCATGATGGATTTCCTGCGACGCGACTGGCCTGCTTGTGTCTCCTCGGCCATCGGGCCAACTTTGCTGGCAGCTCTGTTCCTGTTTGGCGGATGGGCGCTCGCATTCTTTCTGTGCATGCAGGACATGGAATGGTTCTGGACTTTTCATGGCCAGAACATCTGGGACGGGCGCAATCCGGATGCGTCCGTCGAATATCTGAGGTCCACAATCTATACCGACGAGGGAGATCTCGGCGACGGCCAGCTGACTTCCTTTGCGAGTTTCCTGTTCAACAACAATGCCCGGATTGCGCTGTTTGCTTTCGCGCTCGGATTTGCGTTCGGTATCCCCACCGCATGGCTGCTCGTATACAACGGTGTCATGATGGGCTCACTTCATGCCGTATTCTGGGACAAGGGGCTTGGCTATGAATTTACCGGATGGCTGGCGATCCACGGAACAACCGAGTTGTTTGCCATCATACTGGCAGGAGCAGCGGGCTTCGTGATAGGGGGCGCAGTCGCTTTCCCCGGCCAGATGACCAGGTTGAACTCGGCGCGCCATGCCGGGCAAAAGGCCGCCACAATTGCAATGGGGTGCGTCATCATGCTGATCGTCGCGGCTTTGCTAGAAGGCTTCGGGCGGCAAATGATCAATAGTGACGCGATCCGCTATACGATCGCTCTGAGCATTCTCGGTTTGTGGTGCGCATATTTTTATCTGCCAAGACGAACGGACACCGTATGAGCTCTACCGTTCCTCCGGCACCAGACACCGTGAACCTTGCGAATGTTGAAGCTGCGCGCCGCCGCCGCGCCCGCATGCAAGAGCAAGAGCGTCAGTCGAAACTTGTACGGAAACTGGTCACGCCGGAAGGCGCCGCGATACAGCTTAAACTGGCTACTGCATCCGAGCGTGCAGGCGCGTTTCTCATCGATGTCGCGATACAATGGGCCATCGTAATCGCGACCGCTTTGGGGCTCTCTTTTGCAATAGGGGCCATGGACCCCGAGAGTGCCAATATCGCTCGGGCGGTTTGGCTTGTCTTTTTCTTCTTCGTCCGAAATTTCTACTACATCTTCTTCGAACTTGGCACGAAGGCTGCCACACCCGGAAAGCGCGCCCTTGGCGTCCGGGTCACCTCTCGCAATGGCGGGCGTCTGACTGCGAACTCGGTTCTAGCCCGGAATTTCATTCGTGAAATCGAAATCGGTCTACCCTTTCAGTTCCTTATGATGGGCGGGGATCAAGTGACCAGCTGGATGGCCCTGCTTGGCTTGGTCTGGTCCGGCATCTTCCTGCTCTTCCCAATCTTCAACAAGGACAAGATGCGCGTTGGCGACCTGATTGCTGGCACCTGGGTAATCAAAAACCCCAAAACCAAGCTGATGGGCGATATCTCATCGACGACCCGAGCCACTACGCATGAGCGATTTGCCTTCACACCCCAACAAGCCGAAGCCTATGGCATTCATGAATTGCACGTATTGGAAGATGTCCTTCGCCAGTCAACGCAAGATGTAAAGGCGCAGGTCGCGCTTCGCATTCGGCAAAAGATTGGATGGCAAGCCCAGCCGGGTGAAACCGATATCGCCTTTCTGGAAGCCTATTATGCAACCCTTCGAAGGCGGCTCGAACAACGCATGATTTTGGGCGAACGGAAAACCGACAAGTTCGACGTGCGCTGACTATCTACAAACGCCCCTGCACCCAATCCCGGGTCAGGAAGCCGTCGATCAGGTCACACACGAGACCCAACTCAACCAGCGCAGACGCATAGCGACGTGGATCCACCAAGGTTTTGAAGATCGAACCTGCTTCGAACTGATCCTCCGCTTCCAGCGCCAGAGTCATGTGACCATCTTCGAACACACCGCGAAGCTTGCCCCCGGAAAAGTGCCGCTCCAATGCGATCAGGCGCTCCATACTGTCTGGGGACAACAACGCCCGGGCCTCCACCTGGTCTGTCGAATAGACGGTAAAAGCTTCCTCGAGTTCGCGGGAAATCAGATCCACTTTCTTCAGGTCACCCGAATACCTGCCCCGCTTCCACCATCCAGACCGCGCGATCACGGTTCGACCAAGAAAGCGCTCTGGGTATTCGACATGAACCAGAATGCCCTGAAATACGGTCTTGCTATTCTTGCCACCGGTTTCAAGTTTGGCTTCAACCAATGCAAAGCGAGTCCCCGCACGCTCACCCGAAATCAGATCTTCGAATTTGAGACGCGAGTGACCCGGTAGCAATTTGACAGTTTTCAGTATTTCAAAAGCTGGCGTCGGCGCGTCAGGACCGTTCGTGGAACTCATGTTGATCGCGCCTAACGGCGTATTCACTGTCGAGTTCATCTTGCCAGAATAGGCCGCATTCAACTCCTTCGCCCGAGAAGCCAGCGTCTTCAAATCGACAATACCGGACAGGTCTGGATGCAATGTGTCATAGGTGAAGCCAAACGGTTCACAGGCAGCTGAAAGGATCAACTGCTTGGTCTGCGACTTCATTGTAAAAACCTTGACCCAGGCGGTCGCCGACACAATCGCGCCTGACACCAAGACCAGAAATATGAGTCCGGGTGAGATGATATCAACACTCACGAGCGTAGAGATCATCAACAGAATTGTGATGAAGATCGGGATGCCAGCACCGATAATTGAACGCGTTATCGCTGCACGTATTGTGGCTTTCCGACTCTCTTCCCGCCGGGACAGTTCGGGCTCAAGTACATCCGACCAAACACGCTCAGCCTTAGCAAACTCTGTACGACGACCCGATAACGCCGCGAGGGATGGCGCGCGCGTCAAAGCGTCGTTCAACCTGTTTGGACTAATGTCTGACATACTGAGTCCCCCTCAGGTATCAGGCTTAGGGACCCGACAATTTGGGATCAAGCCGCGAGCGTAAGTTCCTTGACGGCCGTGACGCAATTGCGCCCCTTGGCCTTGGACTCGTAAAGCGCGCCGTCCGCCTGTTCGAGCATGTCGTCGAAATCCGAGTTGGGCGGTAACATAGCCAGGCCGAAACTCGCAGTGACACTCACGGGTTGTCCGTCCACGATGACGACATGGTCTTCAATGGAAGAACGAAGACGGTCACAGACGCTGAGCGCCTTCTCCATATCGACATTGCTGAGCAGGACAACAAACTCTTCACCGCCCCAGCGCCCAAGTCGGTCGAATGGACCGCGAAGTTCAGAATATGCGACCGCCGCGATTTCTCGCAGCACACGGTCGCCCGCTGCATGACCATGCTGGTCGTTTACCGCCTTGAAATAGTCGATGTCGAACAACGCCACCGCCGATGTCATCTCCGTCCGGCTCATGCGCGCGAGTTCTTCACAGGCAAATTGTTTGAAGAACTTGCGGTTTAGCAGTCCCGTCAGTGCGTCAGTAGAGGCCATATCTTCCAGCGTGCGCTGGTAAATTCTCATTCTGTACTCGTGTTGGGCAGCAATTGCGGCCGTCGGAACGGCCACACAGGACGCAATGAAAAGGTTCGCGACAATGAAATTCTGGGGATCAGACGGGAACCCCATTGAATAGACAATGACGGAAAAGGTGAAGCATAGGCAAAGCGCCGTAATCGCCACAAAAGCGAAAAAGGTCAGCGATTCGACCACATCTTCGAATTTACCCTGCACGTCCCGACTCCCGGTTGCTGTAGCGGTTGTGACATAGGAAGTATATTTTACCGTCAATCGATTGAGGAATTTTAACGCCTGACCATTCATCTTTTGGAAACAAGCAGACAAGCCGGTCGCTACGCCTTGACGTTGCGCCAATGCTCACCCAATCAGGCATGGGACTGGCTGAATTTTTATTGTTAGCGCTCCGAAGCCGTCGTTCCCGAGCCGTCCAACAGCCTTTCTCGCGTTCTGAAATTACAAAAAATTTCGCAATGGCGCGGTTGACGCTGTGGTTCGCAGCTCTTAACTCCGCAGCATCGTTAGCAGTCGTGCCGGGTGAGTGCTAAAGCCCCCTGACATTTGCTTGCTGACGACCGTTTTCAATTGAACTCGTCAAAGAGACAAGAGGGCTAAATCCAATGAAACTTCGTCCCCTGCACGACCGTGTCGTCGTGCGCCGCGTCAAGGAAGAAGAGAAAACCAAGGGCGGGATCATCATTCCCGACACCGCAAAGGAAAAGCCGCAGGAAGGCGAAATCGTCGCCGTCGGCGCTGGTGCGATTGGTGACGACAACGAGCGTGTCGCGCTCGACGTCAAAGCTGGTGATCGCGTGCTCTTCGGTAAATGGTCCGGCACGGAAGTGACCGTCGATGGCGAAGAACTGCTCATCATGAAAGAGAGCGACATCATGGGTGTCCTGGAGGGCTAAGCCCCCACACTTTCGCTTTCCATCAGACAGAATTCTCAACAGAGGTAATCCACAATGTCAGCCAAACACGTAGTTTTCGGCGCAGAAGCTCGCGAACGGATGCTGAAAGGCGTCGATACGCTTGCCAACGCCGTTAAAGTCACGCTCGGTCCAAAAGGCCGTAACGTCGTCATCGAGAAATCCTTCGGCGCTCCGCGCACCACGAAGGACGGCGTCACCGTCGCAAAAGAGATCGAGCTTGAAGACAAGCTGGAAAACATGGGCGCACAAATGCTGCGCGAAGTGGCTTCCAAGGCCAACGACGTTGCCGGTGACGGCACCACGACCGCAACGGTTCTCGCCCAAGCCATCGTTCGCGAAGGCCTGAAGCGCGTTGCTGCCGGCATGAACCCAATGGACCTGAAGCGCGGCATCGACAAGGCATCCGCCGAAGTCGTTAAAGACCTCGCTCATCATTCCAAGAAGGTGAAGTCGAACGAAGAGATTGCCCAGGTCGGCACGATCTCTGCAAACGGCGACACCGAAGTTGGCGCAATGATCGCCGAAGCCATGGCGAAAGTCGGCAATGAAGGCGTCATCACGGTTGAAGAAGCCAAGTCGCTCGAAACCGAACTCGATGTTGTCGAAGGCATGCAGTTCGATCGTGGCTACCTGTCGCCTTACTTCATCACCAATCCGGACAAGATGATCGCGGAACTCGAAGATCCGTTCATTCTGCTGCACGAGAGCAAGTTGTCTTCCCTGCAGCCAATGCTGCCGATCCTCGAAAACGTTGTTCAGAGCCAGAAGCCGCTCCTGATCATCGCTGAAGATGTCGACGGTGAAGCACTGGCCACCCTCGTGGTCAACAAGCTGCGCGGCGGCCTGAAGATCGCTGCTGTGAAAGCTCCAGGTTTCGGCGACCGCCGCAAAGCCATGTTGCAGGACATCGCTGTCCTTACCGGCGGCCAGGTCATTTCCGAAGATCTCGGCATCAAGCTCGAGAACGTCTCCATGGACATGCTCGGCACCGCGAAGAAAGTCGCCATCACAAAAGATGACACGACCATCGTGGACGGCGCTGGCGCCAAGAAAGACCTCGAAGCTCGCGTGTCGCAGATCCGCAAGCAGATCGAAGACACGTCTTCCGACTACGACAAGGAGAAGCTGCAGGAGCGTCTCGCGAAACTGGCTGGCGGCGTAGCTGTCATCAAGGTTGGCGGTGCCACTGAAGTGGAAGTGAAAGAGCGCAAGGATCGCGTCGATGACGCCCTGAACGCCACGCGTGCCGCTGTGGAAGAAGGTATCGTCCCTGGTGGTGGTACGGCGCTTCTCGCTGCTGCAAGCAATATCGACGTCAAAGGTCTGAATGCTGACGAACAGGCCGGTATCGACATCGTGCGCAAGGCTCTGGAAGCTCCGGTTCGCCAGATTGCTGAAAACGCCGGCGTCGAAGGCTCGGTCGTTGTCGACCAGATCCGTCGCGGCAAGGGCAAGGGCTTCGGCTTCAACGCCCAGACCGAAGAATATGGTGACCTCGTCGCCATGGGCGTGATCGACCCGGTGAAAGTTGTGCGCTCTGCTCTGCAGAACGCTGCATCGGTTGCTGGCCTGTTGATCACGACGGAAGCGTCCATCGCTGAAGCCCCAAAGAAGGAAGGTGCCGGCGGCGGCATGCCTGACATGGGTGGCGGCATGGGCGGAATGGGTGGCATGGGCTTCTAAGCCCGGCCCTCAAAGCCAAATTGTCAGAGGCAGCACTTCGGTGCTGCCTCTTTTTTTGGGCGAAATGATCCTTCCGACGCACTCGATTCCAGCTTCTCTACCGCTGCGGCAACCGCTTAGAGTTGCCAAAAACACAAACGGGAGAGAAACAAAGTGGCATCTGCTTCGGATATGAATTTCGGTGACATGCTTGATGCTGTGGGCGAGATGCTTGGTCCGGAAGACCTGGCTCTGGCCCACGGGACACGGCGGACATACTGGCCAGACTTCACGGCTCGATCAAACCGGCTTGCGCGGAATTTACGCGAGATGGGGATCGAAACAGGCGACAAAGCTGGCTTCTATCTACGTAACCAGCCTGAATATACTGAAGCGCTCGCCGCTTGTTTCAAAGGTCGTTTCACGCATGTGAACGTCAACTATCGCTATCTCGCCGACGAACTCTTCTACATTTTTGATAACTCGGACGCTGCGGTTGTGTTCTTTGATGCACAATTTACTGATCAGGTTGAACTGGTCCGCGGTCGCTTGCCCAAGCTGACGGCCTGGGTCCAGATTGGCGGCGGAGACGTGCCTGACTGGGCGGTAGACTATGACTGTCTCGCCGCCGACGGTGACCCGTCTCCGCTCGGCATCGACCGATCACCAGAAGATTTGTTTTTCCTCTACACCGGCGGAACCACCGGAATGCCCAAAGGCGTGATGTGGTCACAATCTGTCTGGCGACAGGCGTCCAGAGAAGGCGCAGAGAAAGCCGGTCTGCCCTACCCGTCCACTATGGAAGAGTTCAAGATGGCAGTTCAGCTTATGGGAAAAACGGCGCGGCAGGTGCCCGCCTGTCCTCTGATGCACGGCACAGGGCTGTTCACGGCGATGGGTGCGCTGCTAGGCGGCGGCGCAATTATCACGCTGGAACAGAACACCAGCTTTGACCCTGAAAACTTGTGGGAAACCGTCTCGGAACATGGCGTGACGAGCATGGCGATCGTCGGAGATGCATTCGGAAAGCCGATGCTAAAAGCTCTCGACGACAATCCTGGCCGTTGGGATGTCAGCTCTGTACAAACCATCGTATCGTCCGGCGTAATGTGGAGCGCGGAGGTCAAACAAGGCCTCCTCAAGCATATGCCTCAAGCCGCCATGATGGACAGCTTTGGCTCATCTGAAGCGGTCGGCTTCGGATCATCCACAACGACGCTCGAAGGCGGAACCCAGACGTCCAAATTCGAGATCGGCCCGAACTGCAAGGTGTTTTCCGAAGATGATCGCGAGATCGTGCCCGGCAGCGGCGAGGCCGGGATCATCGCCCGCGGTGGCGCAGTCCCTCTCGGCTACTACAAGGACGAGGCGAAGACCGCCACAACGTTCCGGACAATCAACGGGGTCCGTTACGCCATACCGGGCGACTGGTGCACGGTGGAGGCGGATGGCACGATCTCATTGCTGGGCCGGGGATCAAATTGTATCAATACGGCAGGTGAGAAAGTCTATCCAGAAGAGGTCGAAGAGGCCTTGAAGGAACATGCTGCCGTCAAGGACGCACTCGTTGTCGGCGTGCCCGATGAGAAGTGGGGCAACGCCGTGACGGCCGTCGTATCCACAGATTCAGAGGTCAGCGAAGACGAACTGCGCAGCTTTGTGCAATCACGTATTGCCCGCTACAAGGCTCCCAAGTCTGTTTTGTTCAAAGATGATCTTGGGCGCGCGCCGAATGGCAAGGCCGACTATAAGTCCATCAAGGCATTCGCGCTCGACAAGCTAGGCATCAGCCAATGAGCAACAGGCCTCTCAACGTGTAGGCCACGACAGCGACCACCAGCATCGACACAAGGGCTATGCCGACAAACCAGATAAGCCGTCTGGTGAGCGGCGGCTCCTCGTTGTCGTCGGCTGGCTGTACCGGATCAATGCGCATGATAGCCATCTCCCGGCTTAACTTTGCCCCAGAACAGGCTGTAGACGTATGCTGTATAGGCCAGAATGATCGGCAGCATGATCACGGCGCCCACCAACATCAGAACGAGTGCATTGTCCCGCGCAGCAGCCTCATGGATGGATATTTCGTACGGCACGATGAATGGGTAAAGGCTGACGCCGAGGCCCACGTATCCGCTGGCAAAAATGCCCGCCGCCAAAAGGTAAGGTCGCCAGTCCGGCGCTGTGCCCACCGCGCCCTGTTTCATCGATAGGTCTCTCCACAGCCAGACGACAAGTGCCATGCTGACCAGGGGCACCGGCGCGAGCGGCAGGAAGCGTGCAGGCTCAATATGGCTCATGGAAAAGCCCCACCGATCGCCAATGGATGCGTCCACTGAAAGCGTCGCGAAACTGACTGCCAGGAAACAAATTGCCACGCCAGCAAGTGCCATCCGGCCCCACTTGCGCGCCTTGTCATGCAACTCACCTTCGGTTTTGAGAACCAGCCAGCAAGCGCCGAGCAACATGTACCCGATGACAACAGAGATACCGGTCAGAAGGGTGAATGGCGTCAACCAGTCGAACGCGCCGCCGGCGAAGGCACCGCCCTCGACATGAATGCCCTGTACCATCCCGCCAAGCATGATGCCCTGTGAAAATGCGGCGGTGAACGATCCACCATAGAAAGCGCCATTCCAGAAGATACGAGTGGGTCGACGCACGGCCTTGTGTCGGAATTCAAACGCGACGCCGCGGAATATCAATGCAGCCAACATGATAAGCACAGGCAAATAGAAGGCTGGCATGATGATCGCGTATGCGGTGGGAAACGCCGCAAACAGGCCGCCACCACCAATGATCAGCCATGTCTCATTGCCGTCCCAAACGGGCTCGACGGTGGCGGTCATCATGTTCCGCTCTTCTTCAGACTGCGCGATCGCGGTGAACATGCCAACGCCGAGATCGAACCCGTCAAGCAAGACGTACATCATGACGCCGATGGCGAGGATCAGGGCCCAGATGAAGGGTAGGTCGATAGCCATGTTCGCCTCCTATTCCGCCGCAACGATATCGTCGGATGTTTCGGCCTTGTCATCGACTGCGCCCATTGGAGACCCAGGAGGACGCCGCTCACGGCCAGAAGGGTCCGTGGGACTGTCATCAAAGCCGCGCGTGGCAATGCGCGCCATATATACGACACCGGCCGTGAAAATGATGGCATAGACGACCATGAACACGAGTAAGGACGTCGCCACCTGCCCGGCAGAGACCGGTGACAGGCTGTCCACCGTGCGCAAATGTCCATAGACCGTGTAGGGCTGGCGACCGACTTCCGCAGTAATCCACCCGGTCACGACAGCAATGAAACCAAGCGCGCCAGCCGGGACAGCCGCAATGTGGAAGAGACCCGGTGTGTCCAGCTTTTTCCTCCACCAGAGGAAGGTGCCCCAAACGCCCATGGCCAGCATGCCGAGCCCGGCCCCTACCATAATGCGAAATGCATAGAAGACGAGCCATAGCGGCGGCCGTTCGGATTCCGGAAAGTGGTCGATGCCATGAAGCATTTCGCCTTCCTCCAGGCCGGGGAAAAGGAATGAACTGGTGCCCGGAACCGTTATGCCCGCATGGCCGCATTCGGAACCATCCGGCCACGCGATCAGAACCGTGCCCTGCACTTCCTTGGATTCACACCATCCCTCCACCACTGCGATCTTGGCGGGCTGGTACTTGTGCGCAACTTCGCCCGACCAGTGTCCAACCATGATCTGGATCGGCAGCAGGACGGCCAGAGTGCCCGACGCCATACGAATTTGCCACTTGGTGGGCTCGGTTGTCCGACCTTTCAGAGTCTGCCACGCACCCGCAGCGAGAATTACCGCCGCAGTCGTAGTATAGGCAGCCAGCAACATGTGTGCGAGCCGACTTGGCAGGCTCGGATTGAAGATCGCCTCGATCCAGCTGGTTGCATAAAAATTGCCGGTCTCTGCATCAATCGCAAAGCCGGCTGGCGTCTGCATCCAGCTGTTTGCGGCGAGGATCCAGAAAGCTGAAATCGTGGTGCCGATTGCTACAGCGCATGTCGCAGCAAAGTGCAGCTTCCGACCAACTTTTTGCCAGCCAAACAGCATCACGCCCAGGAATGTTGCCTCCAGGAAGAAAGCGGTCAGCACTTCATAGGCCAACATGGGGCCCATGACGCTGCCGGTGATCTCAGAGAACAGGCTCCAATTCGTACCAAATTGGTAGCTCATCACGACCCCGGATACGACGCCCATGGCGAAAGCGAGTGCGAAGATTTTCACCCAATGCAGATAAAGGCGCTTGAAGACTTCCCTGCCGGTCTTCAGCCACAAGCCTTCGCATACCGCGAGAAAAGCCGCGAGACCGATCGTGAAGGCAGGAAAGAGAATGTGAAAGGCGACGACGAAAGCAAACTGAAGTCGCGACAAGATGAGTGCATCAAATTCCATGAGGCTCGCTCCGCATCATATATGCGATTTTTCTAATATAGTTTGCAGGCCGGCCAAACTTGACGAGCTGACGCGCGCCGGTCTGACGCAGGCGCGCCCAGTCAGCCCTTCCGACGCAATGTCCTGAATATGGCGTCAGCGCGCGCCGCAATGCCCCCATCGTCCTTCACCAGCCTCGCTGTAACGTGAACATGGTCACCGTCTATCAGCGTAACATGCGGATGCGCTTCCAGCCAGCAGCCCTCCCGAACGATGTCCATGAACTCCATGGTCAGCTTGAGCGTGACCGACATCTTGCCGGTCGCGCTCCAGACAGCCCACGCCAGCGCACTATCGGAAAAAGCGCAGGTCATTCCGCCGTGAAGGAAGCCCATGCCATTGCAGTGACGATCCAGCACCCACATGCCGGTGCGCACATCGCCTGATGCCGACGCACGATACGTGGGACCATTGTGTAGCGTGAATTTCCCGCGGGATGGCGTTGGCGCAAATCCCGGCGGCGGTTGTCTCAGCGGCTCAACCGCCTCACTCACCCATGTTTCCGAATACATCGTGATGGACTGTATCGCCGGGCTCAATCCCCAGTTCAGCGGCACGCCCCCCCGCCAGTTCCAGCACGCCCTTCACCGGCACGCCCGGATTGATCCGACGCAGCGATCCTGGAACAGTTTCGCGAGCAATCGCCAGCACTTTGCCATCAGGATCAATGAACAGCATGTCCAGAGAGATCAGCGTATTCTTCATCCACATATTGGCTTCGCGCGGCTGGCCGAAATCGAACAGCATGCCAGCATTTTCTGCGAGCTCTTCCCGATTCATGAGGCCTGTCTGGACTTCTTCCGGGTCATTCGCCAATTCGACCGTGAAGCTGTGCTCAGTCTCTCCCGACATGATCGTGAGAGGCCCGGTTTCCAGCTGGGCGAAAGCCGCAGGCAAGAACAGGACGAGCGATGCGAAAGCAGAAGAGATGAAACGTATCATGGGGCTTGTTTAGACGGGTGCCCGCAAGGCGGCAAGCTGTCTTGGCTGCTGCTTACCCGCGTTTAATGTGGCTAACGTGCTCACCTTTTGAACCGGTTTCAATGCAGACTTCCAGATCCGTGCCAGGCTCAATATCTTCGTAGCCGGCTTTGCGCAGAACGACGGCGTGCACGAAGATATCCGTGTCATCGCCTTCGCGCTGAACGAACCCATAGCCGCGGGTGCGATTGAACCATTTCAGCGTGACCGTCTCGTAATCGCGCTCAACACCTTTCTCCTTGGCGACGGTGGCCCGAGGGCGTTCCATCTCAATTATATTAGCGGTTTGCCAACCGCGGTCGCCTTTCACGGCGTCACAAACGATGCGCGCACCCTCATCGGCAGAGGACTCACCATACCCCCTCAGGCATGTCACATGCAGCATCACGTCTCCCGTCAGACTTGCGTCAGACGTCGACTCGGCGACAATAAATCCGTAGCCCTTGGCACTATCGAACCATTTCACATGGCCAATTACGCGCACGGCATCCTCCACGGATGCAGGCTCTGATTCTGATTTGGCGGCTATTCTCGTCATCAACCCGTATTCCCCAATCAGGCAACCTAAAATGTGTTAACGCGCTTGTCACGCGATCTTCACATCAAAGAATGGCTTTCTGCGACCCTGCCCGCCGCTTACCCCCGCAATGTGGACAGAAATGGGCAAGCGCGGTGAGACACTGCAGCAACGTCCCGTCATACCTCCCTGCCGTGATCATCCTCACAGCCCATTTACCAAGAATATGCTTGCAACGTTAAGTAACGGAAAGCTATACATTGCTGCCAAACTTGGCGCGTAGATTGGAATATATGAGCAATCATACCCTCGACACCTTCAAAGAATTGCTCTTGGAAGGCCTGTGCGACAGCGATGTCCTGCCCCGGGCGCTCGAGATGGTCAATGCGCATTGTGGTGCGGAAACTACACAACTCATTTCCGTCAGTGATGCGACCTTCATCCTGGATTCCGCCGTCGAGGGCACCGTCGATCGCGACCTTTTTCAAAATGAGCAGGAGTATCTCGCCATCAATCCGCGCACCCGGATTCTGGCCTCGCGCGAGATCGGCCGAATCATTCGAGACCATGAAGTGGCAGATGAGGAGACCGTGGCCACCAATGCCGCCTATCAGGAACTCCTGATTCCGGCCGGCGTCGGCCAGTTCGCCGGCACGGTCCTCGCCAGCGATGACTCGACCGTGGTGGCCCTGGCGATTGCCCGCCCCCGCGATGATGGTCCGTTTTCGGATGATTCCATTGCCCGCTTTTCTCAGATGGTCCGCGCAGCCATTCCGGTCACCCATCTTGCAGGGCGCATTGTCAGCCGGCAGGAAACGTCGCTGCTGGACATGTTCGGCCGCCAAGCCTGCGTCGCCATCCTGCACAAATCCGGCACGGTCGTCCGGCAGTCAGAACAGTTCGAGAAACTGCTCGCGTCCGGCGTGGTCCGCACCGATGGGCTCGGCCGCCTGGATCTCCTGTCCGACGAGAGCAACCGCGATCTGGCCCTCACCCTGCGCGGCCAGAGCAACGCCATTGGCGGCCGCTTTTCCTTCGCGCGCCTGCGCCCGGAATGCACCTATATCTGTTCGGTCACACCGGTGCCCCCCATCGGGCATTTCGGCGCCCGCTCCGGCCATGCGGTCCTGTTCATCGACAAGCTCACATCCGTGAAATCCCTGGACCGGAACCTGTTGCGCCAGACCTACTCCCTGACCTCAGCAGAATGCGATGTCTGCGAACGGCTCTATGCCAGCCAGACCGTAGCGGAAATCGCCACAGCCCGGGCTGTGGCAACCAGCACGGTCAAGACGCTTCTCAAGTCGATCATGCAGAAGATGGTGGTCAATCGCCAGGCCGAGATTGTGATAAAATCGTCACGTTTCGCGTTCGATTCTGGTATGTCCGTGCCCGTGCAAACGAATGCAGGCGATAAACTTTACGGATAAATTGTCCCTTCCCCCCGTTTGGGGGATGACAGCCCACTTTCTTAATGTTTCGTTAGCACTCACAAAGGGTGAAACGTTCGCTGAACGCGAGCCGGGAGTGGGGACACGCCCGCAATATCCGGCCCAATTCGGTGAGCCGTTGCTGTAAGATTGGCAGGGCAGAATGCGTGCGACAAAATTAAATAAGCCACGGGCGGCATCGTATGCGGCAGTTGGCCTCATGATCGCATTTCTAGTGCCGGCCAGCGCATCAGCGGGACACCCGTCCACGGGGCATGATGCGATGACGCTGGATATTGAAGATTATGTCGGCACGCTTCGGATCATCCCGAACACCGAGGACAAGATCGAAATCATCTCCGTCGAGGACGGCGTCGGAAACCTTGGAACCCTGTCCGTGAGCACCGATGAAGATGGCGGCGTCTCGGTCCGCGGGGCCCCTGCCTCCCTCGCCATGAATTGCGCCCGCACCAATGGCGAACTCAGCATCTCCTTCGACAATGGCGAGATGCACCCGATCGGCGACTTCCCGACCGTGGTGATTTCCGCACCCACTTCCACAAATGTCCGCATATCCATGCGGGCCGGAGATGCCGAAATCTCCGATGCTGACAATCTCGAAATTCTGGCTGGCGGATGCAGCCGTATCATCGCCAACAATGTCACCGACACGTTCCGTCTGACAACAACCGGCGCCCTGGCCCTGGAAATGTCCGGCGCCGAAGTCGCTGAAATCGACGCCAGTCATGGCGGCCACATCCGGATCAGCGAAATCCGAAACCGCCTGCATGCCTGTCTTGGCCGGACATCCCGGCTGGTCAGCGACCAGCTCACCGGCACGGCTGAAATCTATCAGTCCGGAACCAGCCGGATCACGCTGGATTCCGTTACGCTCACGGACATCACGGCCGAACTCGATGGAACCGCGACGCTTCAAATGGCCGGCACAGCATCGGATGCACGTATGTCACTGGGCGGTGCCTCGCAGGTAAAGGTTTCGAATGGCATCACATTGGCACATGTCGATCTGCAACGCGCAGGCCGCCTCCTCGTGGATGGCGTGCGCTGGAAAGGAACAGGAAATGACTAGTCACCCAATCAGGATGATCCGCACCGGTGCGTGCGCCGGCATGGTCGCACTCGCCCTTGCCGGCAGCGCGGCAGCGCAGGAACTCGTCTATACGCCCGTCAATCCGTCCTTCGGCGGAAACCCGTTCAACTCGGCCCACCTCCTCGGCATCGCAAACGCCCAGGATGATACCGAGGCACCATCCTCCGCCAGCGGTGATCCGCAGGCTGACCTGTTCATTCGGCAGCTGCAAAGCCGCCTTCTGTCAGGACTCGCCTCCGAGGTCGCCAATGCCATCTTCGGGGAGGATCCGCAGGATTATGGCCGGGTCGTCTTCGGCGACCAGACAGTCGAATTCGTGAGAGGTCTGGATTCGATCACACTGACCATTTTTGACGCAACCACAGGGACAACGACAGAAGTCGTGGTGCCGATTTTCACCACCGGCGGCTAACCGGGAATTTGTAGGGGACACACACTGTATGTGGGGACAATCTGGCCTCAAGCGTTGGCTGGCAACGCCTGTACTGACACTTCTGCTTGCTGCGTGCGGCACGCCGCCAAAAGCGTCCATGGACATGGCGGAGCCGACCGTGAATCCGCGCACGCAGACCGAGTATGCTTTGATCTGGCTGCCAAAACCGACGGAGCAGATTCCGGTCGCCGTCTATGGCGTCGCGGACGAGACCGGCGCCTTCAAGCCGAGCGATACTGTCCAGACGCTGTCGCGCGCCGTGACCCAGGGCGCAACGCCGATCCTGATCAAGGCCCTGCAGGACGCAGGAGATGGCAGCTGGTTTACCGTCATCGAACGGGAAAAGCTGGATAATTTGCTCAAGGAACGCCAGATCATCTTGGAAATGCGCCAGCGTTATCTGGGGGAATCTGCAAAGGAATCGGTCGCACTTCCCGCGCTGCTTTTCGCGGGCATCCTGATCGAAGGAGCCATCACGGGTTATGATACGAATACGCAAACGGGTGGGGCCGGCGCACGCTATCTGGGAATTGGCGCGAACACACAGTACCGGGAAGACGCCGTTTCGGTGTATTTGCGGGCTGTCAGCGTCAAGACGGGCGAAGTCCTGATCTCGGTAACGACCGAACAACGCGTCGCGTCTGTCGCTTGGCAGGCCAACGCCTTCAAATATGTCGCCTATCGGGAGCTTCTCGAAGCAGAGGCCGGAATCACCCTGAACCAGCCTCGCCATGTTGCTGTACGCCAGGCGCTCGAAAAAGCCGTTTACGGATTGATCGTGGAAGGTGTAAAGTCTGGTCTCTGGAACTTCGAAAACCCCGATCTCGGCAAGACAGCGGTGGATTTCTACGATCAGAAATACCGCACCGAATTTCCAAAGGACGCCCTGAAGGGTGTGCCAAAGGAATTGCTGCAAGAGGGCGAAAACTGGGAGGCCAATGAAGCAAGTTGAGCTGATGCAATCAAAGCCCTGGACCGACTAGGACCAGGCAAAGACAAGATCGCGCGGCGCGAGCCGCAATAAGGGTGGGGAGAGACCGACTTCAAGTTGGCGCTCGGACCGGTCTCTCCCCGGGGATCTGCCATTTGGCGGATCTCCCGATCAATACTGCCTCACGTCGAGGCAAGCAACTCGGGAGCGGCACTTTATGTTGCCACATACTGCAATCGCATCTGCACGTCCGCCCGCTGAGAGCGCGCGCAGACACTCGACGCGCAATTCATTCGGCGTCCTGTCCATCTTGTTCGGCTTGGCCCTTCCCGCCGGGGCCGACACGGGCTCATTCGCTAATATTGAGCAGATTTCCGACATTCTTGAGCGCACCCGGCAGGCCGAGGCGCAACGCGCAAACACGCTGGAAGTCACCCAGTCGGGGCGCAATCTTGTCGTGGACGCCTATGTTCAGGGTCAGATGAACCGGGCCAATACGGTCTCCCAATCCGGAGACAATGCGTCGGCCCGCATATCCGTGACGGGAGACTCGAACTCGTTCGCGATTCGCCAGGATTCGCCCCCCGTCGGCAGTCAGCCTGCAGGCCGCAATGATGCCACCCTCACAATCGAGGGCGACTCCAACGACGCCCTCATACGGCAGACAAATGATTTTGGTGAACTGTACTATAATTCCGCTTCCCTCACGCAGCTGGGACACGGCAACACCGCCGCAATCTATCAGACCGTCTCGCCTGGCGATCTTGTGGAAGGCGGCAATGTCGCCTCCATCGTGCAGAACGGTGACGACAACGATGCGCTGATCGAACAGACCGGCGCCGGAAACACCGCGTCAATCGAGCAGGACGGAAACGACAACCAGGGTAAAATCTACCAGGACGGCGAAGGCCTGTCCGCCCTGCTCGTCCAGACCGGCGATGCGCTGGAATACACAATCAACCAGACCGGATGTGTCGTGGCCTCTGGCTGCGGCACGGTCACCGTGACGCAAGGCGCATACTGATGCGCGCCCGGTCTGAAACCGAACATGCCTCCAACTGTACATCAGCGGGGCGTGGCAGAAGCCATCGGGGGGACGCACTCAGCTTCCAGAATGGCCTTTTGAACAAGCTGATCCGAGAACGGATCAGTGCGAAATGTGCACTGACAAGGAGACATCTCATGCGCACGAAACTTCTCGCCACCGCCGCAATCGCGGCACTTTGCTTCGGGGGACCTGCCTTCGCAGACGAATCAGAGGCGCTCATCAACCAGAGCGGCGTTTCAAACAATGCCGACATTGATCAGACCGAAGGTCTCGAAAACGAAGGCTATATCGACCAAACCGGCGACGAAAACTCGGCGTCCATCACCCAGAAGCACACACCTCCCGGATCGCAGATCTACAGTATTGCCACCAATACGGCCGACATCGATCAGACCAGTGCCGTCGGCGCTGCGGTTGGCAACTCTGCAACGGTGACCCAGACCGCTGACACCGTTACCGGGGCCGCCCCGAACTCGGTTGACATCGACCAGAACACCGCAGGTTCGCTCGCACAGACGGCTTCTGTTGACCAGGTCGGTGGCCAGGGCAACAGCGTGACCGTCGCACAAGGCCTTACCGACGATACGGGCGGTGAAGTCGCCACAGTCAGCCAGGAAGGCAATGACAACAGCGCGGTCGTCGCCCAGGACGGCACGGGCGACACAACGACGGTTGCACAGCTCGGTGATGCCAACGCGGCTTCCGTCACCCAGACGGGCAGCGACAATAATTCGACCGTTGACCAGATCGGTAACGACAACGACTCCACTGTCACCCAGAATGCAATCGGCGCCTATGCTGACAATGATCAGACAGGCGACAACAACGTGTCCACGATCGCGCAGACGGACGATTCCTCCAATGGCACGATCAACATCCCGAATGCCGATCCGGAATCGACGGTTATTCAGGCTGGCAACAACAACACCTCCACCGTGGATCAGACGAACACCGGCGGCGGTTTCAACCAGGTTGCCAATGTGAACCAGAACGGCGACACCAATTCCTCGTCCGTGACTCAGGAAGGCACCGGCCCCGGCTTCACGGGCACGCTGCGGACCAATGTGACCCAAACCGGCGGTTCCAGCTCGACTGTCAGCCAGACCGCTGTTGACGGACAGGCCAACAATGCCTTCGCCACGATCAACCAGTCCGGCGCTTCGATCTCCGAAGTCAACCAGTCCCTGGATGGCAACCGGGCAACCGGCATTACGGCCAATGTGACGCAGGATGGCGGTTCCAGCGCCTTTGTAGACCAGTCCGTCGAAAACACCGCGACAAGCGGTGCCGTAACGTCCGGGTCCGTGGTCGCCACGCTCGATCAGAATGGTGGTTCGGTCGCAAACGTGAATCAGGGCATCGCTGGCAATGGCTCCACGAACATTTCTGCAAGCATCACGCAGGATGGCGGCGCAACGGCGAATGTCGACCAGTTCATGAACGGGGACGGTCAGTCCGGCCTAAGCACGACCATCCTGCAGGATGGCATGAGCACGGCCAATGTGTCCCAATCGTTCAACATGGATGGTTCGCAGAACTTCGATGCCATCGTCACCCAGTATGGTGATGGCAACACGGCCAATGTCGACCAATATGACAACGCACCAGGTGAAACCGGCCAGAAGGCTGACAACAGCGTTCTGGCTGACGTCTATCAGGACGGCTCCGGCAACACGGCGAACGTCACCCAGGAAGGTCGCGTCTGGCAGGACAGCTCGCTGAACGCCTATGTCACCCAGATCGGCTCCGACAACGAAGCCAGTATCGATCAGGACGGCAAGTCCAGCACGGCGGCCATCGACCAGATCGGCGGCGCATCGTTCAACATGGCCAGCATTGACCAGAGCGGCTTCTCGAACGATTCCTACATCGTGCAGACCGGTCATGGAAACACGGGTTCCATTCTCCAGAATGGTGGCCGTGGAGATGCCGATATTGATCAGAGCGGGGACGATAACTCCGCGACGGTCACGCAAGGCAACAATTCCGGTCGCAACCTGACCGCCAGCGTCACGCAGAGCGGAAATGACAATACCGGTGAGATCACCCAGACGGGCGGCGAATTCTCCACCGCCTCGATCCTGCAGTCGACCGACGGCAACATGGCGACGATCTCGCAGAGCGGCGGTGACTTCAACGACGCGTCGATCAATCAGACGGTGACCGCCGGCAACATGGCCTCCATCGTCCAGACCGGGTCCTATAACTCGGCCACGGTCAACCAGTAACCCCTGCCGTCCCGGGCCGGTTTTCCGGCCCGGGACCTTCATTCCACACACCGGAAGGACTGAGCCATGACGAGCCACACATCCTCGTCGACCGCCTATCCGCGCCCCGCGAACCTTGCTGGCGCCCTGCTCGTCCTTGCCCTCTGCACCGGCTGCACCACGCCGTTCGAGCCTCCCAAAATATTCACCATGCCGACCGGCGGCCTCGAGGCCGACACGCCTCCACCGCCCCGTCCCGATGGCCAGCGCAAGGATGCCGACGCAGCGGCCTACGCCATCAGCGCAGAACAGGTCGTTCCGGCGTCCGAAGACACCAGGCAGGATGCTGCGTCTGCGGGTTTCGGCCAAATTCCAGCGAACCCGGCGGCTGCCCGCCTGACTCCCGTCACGGATGCAGACGATCCCTGTATTGGCGACCTGGCTGGAACAGAGCGCTGTCGCACCAGCCTGGAGCCGAATGACGGGCTCACCCTGACCTCCGGCGAAGGAGATGGAACGCTGACCGTTGTCGTGCCCAGCGCGCGCGCCGTGACCGTCATAGATCCCGCCAGCGCCGTCAACGAGATCGGTCGGGGCAAGGCCGTGTCGCAGGCCGCCCAATCGGCCGGCAGCGAATTTCTCATGGGCACCGGCTCCGACGGCACCCCGCCGCCTCCGGACGAAGATGACATGTTGCCGGATTTCGGCACGGAAGGCCTGCCGATCGACGTCCTGATTCCCGGAACACAGCAATAAGCCCTGCAAGCTCCGGCCCGTCCGAGCGGCATGGCATGAAACGGGCTGACACGATCTGACACACGCTGGAACGGGAGCAAGCTCCGGCCTCAATGCAGTTGAACCGAGGACACCTGACAAGGCGCGTGCCTCAGACGCGTCGGCCCCAAGCCTCCATGTCTTCCGGAATCAGTCGGCGCGATACTGAAAAAACAGGTTCAACACCGACTCAATGTGCGCGTCCACGATTTCTGGTTTCCGCACGTCAATACCAAACAATGCTTGAACCTCGTGCGCCAGCACGAATGGCATCTGACAGACAGACGTCGTGATATAGAGGAAGGATAACGGGTTGAGGTCTGGCAGCTGTTCCAGAGTACTGGCGCGCACCAGGCGCTGCGCAATCGCTTCGCGTCGCGGAATGAGAAAATTGTCCACTATCCATTGGAGCCGCTCGCCGCCTATCATCGCTTCGGACACCATGATCCGGGCGTGGTCAGGATTGGTGGCACAATGCCGAATGTAGCGTCGGAGGAGATCTTTGAAGCCCTCTAGCCCGTCAATGGGCGGAACGCCTGCTGTGTCGAGGTCGATCGCCTTGTTCAGGACCTCAAACATGTCCCGCACGGCTTTGGTCTGCCCCCACGAAAGTGGTCCATTATTTGAGTTAGTTCCGGCTTCAGATATGGAGCTGAGACATGGGCAAGAGATCTACGCCTGAAGAGATTATTGCGAAGCTGCGGGAGGTTGAGGTGCGCCTCGCGCGTGGTGAGGCGACGGGCCAGGCTGTGCGCTCGATCGGTGTGACGGAGCAGACATACTACCGGTGGCGCAAGGAGTATGGCGGGCTGCAGGTTGGCCAGGCCAAACGGATGAAGGAGATCGAGAAGGAGAATGCGCGGCTGCGTCGCGCCATCTCCGATCTGACTCTCGACAACCAGATCCTTCAGGAAGTCATAAAGGGAAAGTTCTAAGCCCTTCACGCAAACGCGAAGCGGTCGATCATGTGGTGGAGACACTCGGTGCAACAGAGCGCCGGGCCTGCCGTGTGATCGGCCAGCACCGTTCCACCCAGCGTAAGCCGCGTGTGGTGCGTCAGGACGAGGATGTGCTGACAGCGGCCATCATCGCCCTGGCCGAGCGGTTCGGCCGGTATGACTATCGCCGCATCACAGCCCTGCTGAGACGGGATGGCTGGCATGTGAACGAGAAGCGCGTCTATCGCATCTGGCGGCGTGAGGGGCTGAAAGTTCCGATGAAACAACCAAAACGCGGCCGGTTATGGCTGAATGACGGCTCCTGTATCCGGTTGCGGCCAATGCACAAAGGCCATGTCTGGTCGTATGACTTCGTTCAGGACCGTACGCATGCCGGCAAGGTGTTCCGTATACTGTGTGTGATCGATGAGTTCACCCGCGAATGCCTCGCCATCCGCGTCGAACGCAGGCTCAACTTCCGCGATGTGCTCGACACGCTGGGCGAGCTGTTCGTCGCGCATGGCCCGCCTGAGCATATCCGCTCCGACAATGGCCCGGAGTTCATCGCCACCGCGCTGCGTGACTGGCTTGGCCGGGTCGGCGTGAAGACGCTCTATATCGAACCGGGTTCACCATGGGAAAACGGTTACTGCGAGAGCTTCAACTCCAAGCTCAGAGACGAGTTGCTGGCGAGGGAAATCTTCTTCGATCTCAGGGAAGCCCAGATCCTGATCGAGGCTTGGCGGCGGCACTGCAACACCGTGCGCCCACACTCTTCTCTGGGCTACCGACCACCTGCTCCACAAACCATCTTGCCCGCGGCGTTCATACCGCCTTACTGTGGGGAGGTGGCGGCATGAACGCCGCTACATGGAAACCGCCGAACTAACATTATTGGTGGACCGCCTCGGTGGGGCAGAGCATGCCCACTATCATCATACAGACCCTCTCCTAAAGCCTCTGGCAGTTCACGCGAGTTCCGCAACAACACCAAAATGGTCAGACCGTCTTCGACCATCTGGAAGATGCGCACTCTTCCCGTATACTCTCTTCACCTCAAACGAACCGGCGAAAGCTATATGGTCGATTGTTCGATCATTGATTTCGTCCAAGATACCGGTTGTGGCAAACTGGTAACCTGAGAATGTATCCTCCAACTTCTCATACGACTGCTTTGGCCCCCAGGATCTCGGAACCCGTCGATTGAAATCACCCAAGACAGTCACCGGCTCATCTCGAGCCCAACGCGCCAAATGTGGCTTAAGTATTTCCAGAAACCTCTCATGCTCAGTCCAAGGTTTGGCTCTCGGCTCAACTCCGAGCGGACTGGCAAAATGATACGGAATGCAAACACCTACAAATCTGACGACGTTGCCGTTGATCTCACTCCTGGCTGTTATGGCGCTACCGATCGCTTCAAGCTGCTCGATCGGTTCGACGTCTGCCCACGGATTTCGAGACCAGAGAACGACCTTGCGTTCATCGGGATGTTGAGGGCTCCATGCCCCCCCCTCCGCCGAGATAACATGACCGCCGAAATCCGCCAGCGACTGCTTCCAAGCTTCGGTTAGACAAACATAGTCCGGCTCTAGCGACGCTATCTCATCCACGAGTGAACGTGCTTGCCATGAACTCGGCTTCCGCCGTTCAATGTTCCAGTTCACGATCCTCAACTCATCACTCCGTACTTCAATCGGTGATTTCCGTCCACCGGATCAGAATGCGTCACAATCGACTCAGATTGCTCGCTGACTCGCTTCTTTGATGCCTTCAGTAATTGTACTGGAGACTGTTTTTCGACTCTCCTGCGCGCTCTGAGAGCGCACTCGCCAGAGAGGAGAAGTCTTAGGGTAACGTGGGTATAGTCACCCCCTTGCCTCGGCATTTACCCTGACAAGGATGTTGAACTACCCATACTCTGAGATGCGGCCGGATCGTCGGGCAGATCCAGCTTCAGCAGGCTGTTCACAATCCCCATCGTTCTGAAGCAACAGAACAGTTTTTTCCATCGATTGGAGCCAACCAGCAGTATTGGTCAACTCGGGTCTGGTTCCTTTGACAAGCCCGTCGCAAACTGGATGATCTTCTGCATTGCAATGAGTTAGCAAAAAGGTGATTTCATCCCTTCGCGAAGGTACACCTTAGAGACCCCCTCCTTGAAGCCAGTTCTTATCTCAATACCGCTGCGGCAAATGCGTGATACACATCAACAATATTGTGTCAGAGTCTCAGCTTGTGCAGAAGTCTTCTGTACTCCATCTGCAAACAAACAGGGAGCGAGATGAAACATCATGACATCAAAGCAAATGAAGGTCAGCAATCTGCACCCTCAAGTGCAAAAGCAAGTTGCGAGGATGCCGACCATATCTCTTCGAAGTCCGTTGTCGCGGATGCTGATGAAATTGGTCATGGCGATCGCCTTCCGGTCGCAGGCCGACGCCAATGTTCGTAGGCACACCGTAAAGCTCGAACATGTCAGCGTTCGCGTTTACGAACCGGTCAGCGAACACGCCGGCGCTGGAATGCTGTTCATTCACGGTGGTGGATACGTAATGGGCCAGGCAAGAATGAACGATCCTGATTGCAATCGGATCGTCCGCGAACTCGGCATGTCTGTGGTGTCAGTAGACTATCGACTGGCGCCCAAGCATCCGTATCCGGCGCCGCTCGACGATTGCTACAAAGCCTGGTTGTGGTTTCTGGACAATGCTGAACTCATGGGAGTTGATCCTTCCAGGATTGTCGTCGCAGGCCAGAGCGCAGGGGGCGGCCTGGCGGCAGCACTCTGCCAGAGGATTCTGGATGAAGGCGCCCCGCAGCCGGCCGCGCAACTTCTTTACTACCCTATGATCGATGACCGGACGGCAACACGAGGAGACCTCACACCAGTCCGGCATATCGCTTGGAACAATGAGAACAATTTTTTCGGCTGGTCTGCCTATCTGGGACATCCGCCGGATGACGGATCGGAGATTCCGCGTTGGGCTGTGCCGTCACGTCGCCCCGACTTGTCGAATTTGCCGCCAGCCTGGATCGGCGTCGGCGACAAGGATCTCTTCTACGGTGAAAACCTCGACTATGCGGAACGGCTCTCGAAAGACGGCGTAGAGAGCGAACTGGAAATTGTTGAAGATGTTCCCCACGGGTTTGACGCCCTGGCGCCCGAAGCAGACATCTCACGTGATTTCCGCGAGGCATCATTCGATTTCCTGCGTCGACGGCTTGGCATTGATAGCTGAAAAAAGGTCCCGGCTCCGCTAACCGGCGCCGAGACATTGGCAGTCCATCTGAGAGAAAACCTAGAACTTGGCAGAAAGCGAAACGCCGGCTGTCCGGGGCGCCGAATGAATGCCGATGAACCCACCGCTCGACGCCAAATAGCTCCCATTGTTCAGGATGATTTCGTCCGTGGCATTGTTCACAAAAGCACGAAGCTGGTAATTGCCAGACGTATCTGTAAGCGTCGCTGACAGGTTTATGTTCGTGTATTCAGACTGCCTCAACTCCGGATAGTCAATGAAGGCCAGCTTGTAATCTGCTGAGTGAAAGACATCTCCGCGCAGGCGCACGCTACCCAGAAAGCCGGAATTTATTGGAATATTCCACTCCGCCCCGAAATTCGCAGTGAACTCGGGTGCCCGGATTAGTTCTTCCCCGGTGAGGTCGACAGCGGGCGTCCCTGGCAATGCCTGGTCGGTCGTGATCAGGTCCGTATATTCCGTGTCCAGAAGCGAGACGCCCATATTGAAGGCAATATTATCCGTTGCGGCATACATGAGTTCGCCTTCCAGCCCGATCAGCTCCGCATCCCCATTCTCAACCAAGGTCGTCGCAGGCGGAATGGTGATGGTCGCTTGCAGATTCGTATAGTCATAGGAGAAAAGCGCGGCGTTCGCGGTCAGGGCACCATTCATCCATTGTGACTTGATGCCAAGTTCGTACGCATCCAGTTCTTCGCTGTCGAACAATTGCGGCAAGCTTAGCTGGTGTCCGCCTGATTTGATGCCCTTTTGCCAGTTCGCATAGACATTCACATTATTACTGACATCGAATTGCATGCCGAGCTTCGGCAAGACGTCTTCAGAGTCGATGTTTCCAGCCGGAGACGGCGCACCAAAAAACGTAAACTCTTTTTCCTCTGCGTTGAAGCGCAATCCGGCATTGATGCGCAGCCGTTCCGTCAATGCATAGGTCACATCGGCGAATGCCGCATAGGATTCCGTATCTTCAACCAAATCCCCCGCAATAACCTCGAGACGCGGCACCGTGGGGACGCCAAACAGAACTCCCGGAAACTCCACAGGCAGGCCAAGTTCAAACTCTTCGCTGAAATAGTAGGCCCCGATCAACCAATCCAGCGCACCCGTCTGGCCATACAAATTGAATTCCTGGCTAAACGATTGGGACGGCCTAGACGATCCCGTAAGATCGGCGAAGAAGAAGTTGGTCCCGTCCGCATCAAATGAATTGTCGATCTCATGATCGACATAGCCGGTAATGGAGCGGAAGGAGACTGTTTCCGAAACATCCCAGTTCACCCGCGCAATCGCAATGGTCGTCTCGGCATTTCCGGAATGATCGCCGTCCGCGTACACTTGGTTAGGCGTTGTTGTGAAGTTCGCGTTGGTCATGAACAACGCCGCAGTTCCAGCAACAACAAATGGTTCGGAAACAACCGACTGCCAACCAAAATTTCCAGTGTCCTCTTCATGCTGAACAGAAAGGTCGATCGTGACGTTGTCTGATGGCTCAATCTTTAGAGCCCCGCGCGCATGCCACAGATCCTGATCACCAAGATCCTGACCGGTATTCAGCACCTTCACATAGCCATCCTGCTTTTGCACGCCGCCGCTCAACCGGAAGGACAATCCCTCCGAGATGGGACCGGACACGACGGCATCGACACCACGGCCGTTACGCTCCTCAAACGTGGCAACAATTTTCCCTTCGAACGTGTCGCTCGGTCCGCGCGAAACATAGTTCACCGCGCCGCCCGTCGCATTGCGCCCGTAGAGCGTGCCTTGCGGTCCCCGCAAAACTTCCACGCGCTCGAGGTCCACCTGGCGCAGCAGCGCCATTGTGGCGCGCGGGAGGAAAACGCCATCGACATAGGTTGCAACGGAGGGTTCAGCCACGCCCGAATCGACCGTCGTGCCAATACCGCGCACTGTCACGAATGTGTTTCTCCCGAATTTTCCGAATGTCAAATTCGGTATCTGCAGGGCGAGGTTTTCGACATCATCGACACCGCGCGTCTCTAGATCATCTCCACCGACCTGCGAGATTGAGGCGGCGACATCCTGGATGCTCGCCTCTCGTTTGGTCGCCGTGACGATCACAGTCGCCTGACGAGATTCCGCTTCGACACCTTCACCCATTTGCGCGATCGCAGGTGTGGTCAACGGCATTAGAGCAACGCATGCCGCCAGCCCGCCCCACCTTGCCGCTGCGGTCGTTCTTCTTGCGGTACCGGCTTCGCCAGACGCAGTTGTGGTGTCTCGATTGTTGGTCATCCTCGTTCCTCCCATGCGGACTAATTGTATTATGCGTTCCGCTTTTTGATACAAAGATTACGTTTTGTGTCTTGTGTCAACTCAGGGGTGACAATTGTATATTATTGTGTCATTCAATCCGTCATGAACAGAAGGAGAGGCGGGTTCAAAACCTCTTCCGTGCTTGCAAATCGAGGTTTGCAACAAACAACTACAAAGAAGGGATGGAACGACAAATGACGGATTTTGATCTAATCATTTCAGGAGGATTTCTTGTCGATGGCACAGGCAGTCCCGGTGGCTATGCAGATATCGGAATCATTAATGATCAGATCTCTGAAATTGGCGATCTGCGGGGCCGCAGCTCAAAGCAGACCATTGACGCCACCGGAAAAACCGTCGCGCCCGGTTTCATAACGCAACACACCCACTACGATGCAGCCTTGTTCTGGGATCCGTACTGTCTGGATGCCGGTCGCAATGGTGTCACGACCGTCGTGAATGCAAATTGCGGTTTTGGAATTGCTCCGGTTCGAGAAAAAGACCGCGAGCGGATCATGGGCATGCTGGAAACTACGGAGCAAATCCCTGTGTCCCACCAGAAAGCAGCACTGCCGTGGGACTGGGAGTCCTTTCCCGAATACATGGAACGCATCCGCGGTTTGCGGAAAGGGCTGAACGTCCTGACGTTTCTCCCGCTCAATCCCCTGCTCGTCTATGTGATGGGTGTAGATGCCGCCAAAACGCGAGGACCGAATACAGAAGAACTGGCCGAAATACATCGCCTGATCAATGAAGCAATGGACGCCGGGGCCATAGGTATTTCGATGTCGGTTATGGGTGCCGAAGGCAATTCACATGTCGATACGGACGGCACCCCCATGCCGACCGACCTCATGGACCATGACGATATTCTGAATATTTGCCGTGCAGTCATAACGCGCGGCGAAGGCGTCATCCAGATGTTGCCCCAGATCATGTATTTCGGCGATCGTTCCATCACACAACGTGTAGCCGAATTGGCCCGCGGGACGCGCGTGCGGGTCATACATAACGTATTCCTGACACATGATCTGGTGCCCCAAGTGGTCGACGAAGACCTTCAATGGCTAGACTCCATGCGCGAAGCGGGATGCGACGTAACAGCTGGTGCCCTGATCAATCGCGGTTGGGTAGAGGCCGGCATCCGAGAACTCGATACCGCCGCAGGCCAACTTCCCGCAGTCCGCAAAATCGTCGGCTGCAGTTCCGATGCCGAAATTCTTGCATTGATAAAAGACCCCGCTTTTGTTCGGGAGTTTGAGACGCAATACGCGGAAATGGGTGCTGCAAGCGGCGCGGCGGGCCTGGAAGGCCAAACCGTCATAGCGGTCGGCGAACATCCCGCGCTTCAGAAATTTCTCGGAAAAACTCTGGCGCAGGTCGGCGTAGAAATTGGCGTGAGTGCTGTCGCCGCCTTGCTGGACCTTGGCGTCAAGTCGGATCTGGACCTGCAAATGAAGTCGCCGCCGATCGCGTCAATCACGCCGGATCAAGCGGTACGCCTCATGGCGAATCCAGCCGTGGTCCCCGGTGGTTCAGACGGTGGAGCCCACACAAAGGCGTTTGGCATGGGGCATTACGCAACCGACCTGTTGATCTGGTTGGTACGAGAGGAAAAACTCAAGACACTGGAAGAAATGCACTTCCAGCTCAGCTTGAAACATGCGCGTTCGGTCGGCATTCGTGATCGCGGCGCCCTACTCCCCGGGTTCAAGGCGGATATCCTGATCTACAATCTCGACCAGCTTTACTTCGACATGAGCAAGTATGAGATTGTCCACGACATGCCCGAAGGCGACTGGCGCCGCCAAGCTCGCGCGGGCGGCTACGACTGTGTTATCGTGAATGGTGTGGTCACTCACCAAACGGACCGCCCCACCGGAGCAACCCCCGGTGCATTCGTTCGTGTGACGTCGAAATCCGCCCCATCACCACTCATGGCCGCTGAATGACGTCAACTTCAGGGGGCTGCCATGTGTGCTCGAATAGACTGTGAAGTATGGACTAAATGCGGTCCGGCAAGATACTTACCCATTCAAGCAAAGGCCTGTGAAATCCTGTATGACTGACACTACCGCTCCCGGCCCCGAAACGACACATTCCGGCGTGTCCAGAAAAGCGGTGGTTGACGCTGCCCTGAAGTGTTTCAGGCAGTTGGGACCTCACAAGACGTCAATGAGTGACATTGCTCGCGAGGCCGGCATATCTCGGAAAACGCTTTATCGCATGTTCGAGGACCGGCCCGCGCTGGTGAATCAGGTTCTGTTCCAATTGCTGCGAGGCATGGGATCAAAGTCTGCCGGTGCGGTCGCCAAATATTCGGACGTCAAAGAAGCCCTGATCGAAGGCTCGATCGAAAACATACGCATCGCGCAGGAAGAAGAACTGTTCCAAGCGATCATACTGAACGAAACGAGCACCCAAATGGAGCACTTTCTCGTTCAGGGCAACGATGCCGTCCGGGCCGAGATTGTGAAGATCTGGGCCCCAGTTTTCGAGCGCGGGCGGGCAGAAGGCACGCTTCGCAACGATCTGTCCGATGAACGCCTTGCGGAGATCATCCAGAACGTCCATTCGCTGGTCCTGATGCGCAAGGATGAGACCGAATCCGCTCAACGGGCGTTTCTGGAAGACCTGCTGTGGGCTGCACTTACAAATCAGTCTGGCAGTTGATGTTAGGATAGGCCGTTACGCCGGACCGAGTGCCGGTTGCCGGGCATGGCTCCACTGCCTGGGAGACTGACCGTAAAGACGCTTGAACTCCCGGCTGAACTGCGACGAGCTTTGATAGCCCACGTCCCAGGCGGCCTCGGACACAGTCTTGCCCTCAGCGATCTTCATAGCGGCATTATTCAGGCGCATTGACTTAACGAACTGGATGGGGGTCATCGTCGTCGCCTCCTTGAATCGCCGGTGGAACACCGCGCGGCTCATGCCAACATGGTTGGCCATGTCGTCAATGGTGACCTGTTCGCTCAGATGGCTGGACAGGTAGTCGATGGTGCGCGCGATTTCGTTGCCAACACCGAAGGCGCGCCGCGCGGCGGACCCTGCCTCCCCCTTCAGCAGGGCATAATACAGCTCGCGCAGACGCCCCGGGCCCAGCACCGCCGCGTCCACCGGATTATCGAGCAGCTCCAGCAGCCGCAGCAGGGCCTCAGTAAATCCGGTATCCCATTTCGCCAGCGCCAGCGCTGGCTGCGACAGGCCGTCGTGTCTGAAACCGGCGCCGGCGGTGGTCTCCATCTCAATGGCAAGATCCCGCATCATGCGTGGCTCCAGCGCGATCATCACTCCCAGCAGCGGGTTGTCGTCCGATGCCTGCGGGGCCCCCGCTTCAACAGGCAGGGTCATAGGGCACAGCAGGTATTCTTCGCTGCCATACGCGTGATGTTCGCCGTCTAGGATGGCCTCTTTCACACCGCTGAGAATTGCCACAACGGTGGGCTCATAGACGGCGGGCGCGCAGGGAACGGGTTCGGTCACGCGGAAAAGCTGCACACCCTTTAGCGCGGTGTCGATCACCCCCGCCTCGGGAAGGCGCTGGTCGATCAGGTGTCTGATCTGGTCTTTGCTCATAATGCCAAACTGGCAAGGCAGATGCTGCTTTTCAATACGGACGAGACAATCAGGCACGTATTAGCGACGATTACGTCTGTTTCCCGCACTTACCGAGAGCCATCTACCTTCTAGGAAAAAACAGACATCCGAACAGACCGCCAGTAGCGCTGGCAGGAGAAAACAATGGCAGACACGACATTCGGACCCAAGGGCTGGACGCCCGAACGCCTCGGCGACCTGAGCGGCAAGACATACCTCATCACCGGCGCGAATTCGGGCGCGGGATTTCAGGCGGCACGAACGCTTCTGAAGAAAAACGCCAGGGTGGTGATGCTGAACCGCTCGACCGAGAAATCGAAAGCGGCCATCGGAGAACTGAAACAGGAAATCGGCGAAGCGGCCGATGTCAGCTTTGTTCGATTGGATCTGGCGGTTCTGGATAGTGTTCGCGATGCGGCTGCCGAGGTGTTGACGACCGTGCCGCGCATTGACGCGCTGATCAACAACGCCGCCATCGCCCAAGTGCCCACCCGCAAGCTGACAGTGGATGGGTTCGAGAGCCAACTTGGCACCAACCATTTCGGTCACTTCCTGCTGAACGGCCTTCTGTTCGAGCGGATCGCGGAAAGCAAAGGCCGGATCGTTATCGTGGCCAGCCTTGGCTACAATATGGGTCTGAGAACCATCAACTTTGACGACATGAACTGGGAAGAAGGATACGGCGCGAACACAGCTTATTCACAAAGCAAACTGGCGCAGATGATGTTCGGCTATGAGCTGCAAGACAGGCTGGCCGCTGCGGGGCGCAACGATGTCGAGGTTTTCGTCTGCCACCCTGGTTCGTCTGCCACCTCGTTGATCTCTACCAGCGGCAGCCGCACCATGCGGTTTATCTGGTGGTTGATGACCAAGACACCGATGGTCCAAACCGCTGAGCAAGGGTCTTACCCGGAAGTCATGTGCGCCACCGAAAAGGCCCTGACCGAACAGCGCGCCCTCTACGGCCCCACCGGCACCCGCGAATTCGTAGGACCGGTCGGCAAGGGAACCCTGAACGCCCATGCCTATGACAAGGCGGTGATGGCGCGGCTTTGGGACGTGTCCGAAAAGGCCGTCGGATTCGAATGGTCACTTTAATTCCCTGAAGGTCCCCGGCCCCGCGCGGGTCGAGTCAACCTGACGGACTGTTGCCATCTGCTTGGACGCGCGCAGGAAATACGCCATCGCAACGGGTCCTTGCATGTCCCGCCAAGGTGGGCGCTGTCAGACGGCTTCGAACCAGTCTCCGCTTTTCGCGGATGTACAGGTCTCAGGCGGCGATCAACGCGCGCCATTCGAGAAGAGCAGCGTCACGTAGCAATTTGAATCCGGCCCTACTCTCGATATTCCTTTGATGATTGAAGTGATTGTGCACCAACGAACCGATTGAAGCTTTTTCCCAAAGCCTTCGGATACGCTGAAACGAGACATTTCGTATATGCCGTAGGTTCAACCCGACAAGTACACTTCGCCTTACACAAACAAGAGTTTGCCACCCGCAATCACCGACGAGAACCGCTAGATTCTTCCTATCGACAACCAACCGAAAGGAAGACCAATGCTGTTCCCAGAACTTGAAGAAACACCTTCAAACCACCGGATGTCCCGGTTTCTCGAACTCTCTTTCGAGTACCGGACATCCACACCCGCCGAGCTTGCCGAAAAGCTTGGATACAAGAGAGACACAACCGTCGTTCAATGGATGCGCGGCTCTGCCAAGGTCCCGCTCCGACATCTTTCAACAATCGCCAACTTCTTCAGCCACGACGTTGCCCATGTGCTTTCAGCCTGGCTCGCTCAGGAATGCCCGGATGACCCTGAGATTGTGTCTGTCGCAGACCGGGTGATTACCATTTGGGAGTGGCAACTCGTCTATGTGGCACGTGACATCCACAACTACTACGACGAGTAGCTTCAGAAAGCTCTGAGAGAGAGTCACCAGAGCGCGTTTGACGACTTCAGAAAGCCAACCAGTACTGAAGGGTGAAACGCGCTCTACGGACTCCTGAGAGCGCAGTCCATGCGAATGGAAGAAGTCTCAGGGATCACCAACCTCCTCCGCTCGGGTGCGACCAATATCTTCCGCTCAAACCGTCGAGAAATACCCGTACCGCGAACCCGATTGAATGGCGGCGAACTTGTGCGTTGGAAGGTAGATCATGATGTCAGGCGTAAATAGACAACGACCACTTCCCCTGACAATTGCCTCCAGCTCTCCTAACGCGCAGCCGCCAATTTGAGATACCTCTCCCGATTGGCGCTCGACTTCTGCCGCGCCTCCTCGATGGCCTGTCGTTCCGACGCGTCCAGAAGCGCTTCCAGCAGGCGCTCGAAATGGCCCTGCATTGCTTCACGAGCGGCTTGTGGATCTCTGGCTTCCAGAGCATCGAGGATATTCGAATGCTCATTCACGCGATGTGACGTGTCATCGAGACACACGGCTGAATAGACTTTCCGGACTGCGTCAATTTCATTGCGCATACGCCAGAGGTTTTGCAGGAAGAACACGTTGGCCGCATTGCCCGTGGCCTTCGCAATTTGAAGATGGAAGTCGCGATCAGCTTCGTCGCCGTCAGGAGTATCGTGCGTCGATGACGCCATCTTTTCTATCGTTTCCCGCAGTCCTTCAATTTGCGCGTCGGTGATCTGCGTGGCAGCGAGAGCGGCGCACTCGGATTCAAAGATCAGGCGGGTCTGAGTTAGCTCGAAAGGTGTAACACGCGGCAGTATAAGTCCGCTCGATTCGTCGGCATCGCGTACATAGACGCCGGACCCGACCCTGATGTCGAGTCGCCCAATGGCCTCCAAAGAGATTTCGGCCTCTCGCACCACGACGCGGCTCACGCCAAATCTCTCTGCCAGTTCGCGCTCTCCAGGCAACCGCGTGCCCGGCGGATAAGATCCGGACTCGATCATATCCAGAATAGCTCTGGCAACGGTGTGGTAAAGGCGCTTCTCTGACATCAAATGGTTCCTTCAAGCAGCATGTCAGGTCTAAGGGTAGACAACAAAATCCCGATTGCGACGACATTATACGTAATTTTAAAAGGTTTACAAATTGGTTGGACCAATTTGTAAAAAAATTCGCGCGAATCTCCGAATATGCCTCTAAACCGCTAAATCCAGTGATCATGCACGAAAACGCCCCACACACGTGGGGCGTTTCCTGTCGTGAATCGGCTCACTACTGTCTTCTAGAAGCTGTAGCTGGCGCCGAATGAAATCCTCCGATCAGTCAATCCCTGGAAACACAAGAGCGCCCCTTCGTTGACGCAGGATTGCTGAACCTCAGATTCGGTGAGGTTCACGCCTTCAATTCCCACACTCAGGCTCTCGGTCACATCATAATTGATGCTCGCATTGAGCTGTCCCCGAGCCTCCTGAACAACGGGGAATCCCCAAGGGAAGCTGGACGTACTGCCGAAATCTGTTGATCGGTACGCGTCACGCCACGTGTAGCGGGCACGGGCAGAAAGGCCATATTTCTCGTAGTAGAGTGTGGCGTTATACGCATTCTCCGACAGATCAATCAGTGGCTGCTGGAACGTCACAGGTGTTGTCGCACCCAGGGCGGCAAACACCTGATTGGCGCGACTCGTCGCAGTGTTCACCGTTTCACCGCCAGAAAATTTCTGATTGGTATAGTTTGCAAGTACACCGAAGCCAGACGCCCAGCCGAGCCGATCCTCAAACTCAGAAAGATCATACTGGAACGCAAACTCGAAACCTTCCTGTGTAGTCTCACCGGGATCGTTGACCGTCGTCGAAACTGGCACACAGATACCGACTGGCGTGCCGCTGGCCGCAAACACGTTCGGATCGGCAATTGGGTTGAAAATACCCCCCGCCTCGCACGGATCGGTCAGATCACGGAAACCTGTGACCGGATCTTCGTATGGGTCTTCCTGCTGAGTAACGAACAGGTCGGTACGCTTCTTGTTGAAATAGCCGATGCTTACCACAGCGGAGGGCGCGAAATACCACTCAGCTGCGATGTCGAAGGAGTCTACCTGCTCGGGCGCCAAGCCAGGATTGCCGATCTGGACCGGCGGGTTCGGACTGGTGCTGAACGTCCGCGACGTTGACAGGTCATCAAAGTTCGGGCGCCTGATGTCCCTGCTCAAGCCAAAACGCAGAATCACATCTTCGGTCGGGTTGGCCACAAGGTTGAAACGCGGCAGCAAGAAATCATAGCTGCCTTCCGTCGAGACCCGCATCGCGGTGCCATTGAGTATAGAATTCCCGACTGAAGTAATGTCCGTTTCCAGATAACGCAGGCCTGCATTACCGCGGAACATACCGTATTCAAAGTTGGCTTGCGCATAAAGGGCATGGGTTTCTTCCTCGATGTCGAAAAAGGCGCTTTGACTCGAGGTGGGCGAGTCAATTGATCTTGATCCACCATGTGCAGAGATGGCCGCATTAAGGGCAGCAAGCACACCATCGGGATTGGACGCGGCGAGTTCTGGATTGATCAGCAGAAAATCTGAAACGTACAGCGCCCGGCCATCGGCTGCATTGAAGTTGTCCGGACCGGCAACAAGGAGATCCGCAAAAAGATCCCCCCGCGGACTATCAGCCATTGAACGCAATCCGACGTTTGAGCGAATTTGGTCGCGGGTGCTGGAGGTTTTGTTGTAACGATACCCCGCATCAATAGATGTGATGAATTCGCTTACGGAGCTGTCTGTCAAATCATAGGTGAAGTCGGCACGAAACGCGTCTTCACTGTTGTCGGACTTGTCCTCGCCGATATTGACATCACGCAAAACAACGTTTGCCGGATCAAGCAACTGTGCGGTTGTCGGACCAAATGCGGCATCCTGCGCAACGGCAAAGGTCAGCGCCCCCCCACTCAGATCGTAGACGAATGGGACGGCGTTGTCGTTTCCGCCACCAGCATCCAGCGGAGCGTTGGGATTGATGAAATTGAGCGTGGTATTGAAGCTCGGCGTCGTGGAATCCGATGTCGACGTTGAGAGCTCGACACGGCCCGAAAGTTTGCCGCGCCGCCAGTCGGTCCCCAACCGGTAGATTCTGCTATCTGTCAGGCGGGAGTTTGTATCGGATGAAAAACGAAGGTTCGGATCGTCATCATCATCAGCCAAGTCGACCGGTATGACACCTCTGAGCGCCGCCTCAATGCTACCGAGGAATTGCGCGCCGTCTTCGCCGCTCAACGTGCCAAAATTCACTGTTTCGAAGGCAGACGGAATGGAGATGTTATTTAGGCTGCTGACCCCCGAGGCCTGCACCCTGGAGCTTTCTTGCCGGCGCTCCTGATCGTTCAGAACAGCATCAAAGTACAGCTTCACGCCATCATTCGGCGCCCACTCTACCGTACCGGCTATATTGGTCGTCTCGTACTCAAAGTTGTCGTAGTCTTGATTCAGGAACTGTATTGGCAGAAAATCAAAAGACTGCGCACTGTCGGCACCACTATCTGACGCAATCAGGTTATCGCGGTCTGCACGAGGACGAAACGCGGTAACGTCCTGCTCAGCGTAGCTGACGCTGATGACGGTCCCGATCTCACCCATGTCCGTTGACCATTTATTGCCATAGGTCCCAGCGAGCCTCGGAGTGATACCATCGGTTGTGAGGCTGCTGTCCTCGCCCTGAATTCGTATCGTCGCCAAACGCTCAGTAAGGTCAAGCGGACGAATTGTTCTGAGATTGATTGTCCCGCCCACAGAACCTTCAATCGTCTTTGCCTCAGGAGCTTTGGTTACCTCAACAGCCGCGATCATGGCAGCAGAAACATCTTCAAAACTAATGCCACCCCGACCAGAACCAGACCCCACGGTGGACACACCGTTTATCTCGGTGCGGTTTGCATTTGTACCGCGGATCTGAACCCCGGTGCCCACACCAGCTTCGCGAGTAATCTGAACACCCGTGATATTCTCCAGAACTTCAGCAAGGTTTTGGTCCGGCAGCTTACCAATGTCTTCTGCTTGGATGACTTCAATCAGATTATCGGCAGCACGCTTTTCACTAAGTGCGCTTGCGAGCGATGAGCGGATTCCCGTCACCACAACCGTATCCTGGCGCGCTTCACCTTCAGCGGCCGGTGTTGACACGGTGACCGGTTCTTCCTGCGCCCATGCTGCGGCATCCAACGGCAGCGCGACACCGGCAAGCAGTGCCGCCCGCCAAACCCGCTGCCTCCTCAGACTGACAGACTCATCCCGTTTAAACGTGCGCATACTGAATTCCTCCCATTTATATTTTTGAGGCCTCGTCTCGACGCAAGGCACTTCGAAGACTACCAACACCCTCCGCTGATGGTATGTCAACCACTTTGGTATGCATATTTGTCTATATTGGTATGACCTCTAATCAGTTTTCCAAGCTAGTATTGTAAATTTGCGACACCCCCCGCAAGCGACGGGGATCAAAAAGAACATTTTCAACAGCGCAAGAATTAATTGGTTGACAAATTGGTCTGACAATTTAGCACTGCAGAAAAGCCGGATTACACGGCCTCGGGAGAAAAGCATGCGTTTAGGGCTCATCAATGCGACGGTAATTTGTTTTGCTTTGGGCGCTTGTCAGGCTGTCCCCGCACTGCCTGAAGTTTCTGAAGCCACACCCCAACGCCCTCATAGCCATCGTGTCATCCCCGTCTCCAATCAGGAAGACTATTTCAACGCAGCGACCAATGCCCAGCCAGGAGACCAGATCGTTCTCCAGAACGGTGTTTGGCGCGACTTTGATATGCTTCTCGACGCTGAAGGGACAATCGAAACTCCCATTACCGTATCGGCTGAAACACCTGGCAAGGTTATCTTGTCCGGACAGTCGAGCCTGAGACTGGCCGGCAAACACCTTGTCATATCCGGTCTTGTTTTTCGGGAAGGTTATACGCCGCGCACTGAAGTTATCAGCTTCCGGCGAGACAATGACAATCTCGCCTATAATTCACGTGTCACCGAAACAGTTATCGAAAACTACTCCAACCCAACCAGGGCGCAGCGTGACATCTGGGTTGCGATGTATGGCCAGAACAATGTGTTCGATCACAATCACTTGTCGGGCAAGCTCAATTCCGGTCCTACAATGGCAGTCCGCCTCAATACGGAAGACAGCCAGAACAACAACCATGTCATTCGAAACAACTATTTCGGGCCTCGCCCAGTGTTCGGGTCAAATGGGGGCGAGACGCTTCGTATTGGAACCAGTCATTATTCGCTCACGCACTCGGGCACACTCGTGGAGAACAACTACTTCGACCGCTGCAGCGGCGAGGTCGAAATCATTTCGAACAAATCAGGCGGTAATACGTACCGTGGGAACACGTTCTTCCGGTCGCGTGGTACACTCACCTTGCGCCACGGCAATGATACCTTGGTTGAGAACAACCTCTTTGATGGAGATGGCGCTCCTTATACGGGAGGTGTCCGCGTTATCAATGCGCGCCAGACCGTGCGGAACAACTATTTCAAGGATCTGACCGGAGAGAGATTTTCTGGTGCGCTGGTCGTAATGAATGGGGTACCGAACTCGCCGATCAACCGCTATCATCAGGTTGATGGCGCAATTATAGAGAATAATGTTTTCGATACTGTCCGCCGCATTGAGCTGGCCGAAGGATCCGACGCTGAACGCACGGCCGTACCTGTCAATTCCATTTTCCGAAGCAACATTGTGATTGGAGAAGGTAGCGACGCGCCATTTCGAATACAGGACGACCTAAGCGGAATTACTTTTGAGGACAATGTGACGACGGCTGCTCTGTCCGTCGTCAGGTAATTTGA
>NZ_DGMZ01000001.1:0-168273 GCF_002388685.1 Hyphomonas sp. UBA4505
CCGTTATAGTTACGGCCGCCGTTCACCGGGGCTTCAATTCAAAGCTTGCACTTCTCCTTTTAACCTTCCGGCACCGGGCAGGCGTCAGACCCTATACGTCGCCTTACGGCTTCGCAGAGCCCTGTGTTTTTGATAAACAGTCGCAACCCCCAGTTTTGTGCCCCTCAGACCTGGTTGCCCAGATTGAGGCCTCCTTCTCCCGAAGTTACGGAGGTAATTTGCCGAGTTCCTTCAACATAGTTCTCTCAAGCGCCTTGGTATGCTCTACCTGACCACCTGTGTCGGTTTCGGGTACGGTCTTATAGGGAGGCTATTTCCAGGAACTTCCAGGCTGCATTCCCAATCCAATAAGGGAATACAACTTTCGAAATCCGTCACTCATCCCTTGGCCCACGAATATTAACGTGGTTCCCATCGACTACGCCTTTCGGCCTTGCCTTAGGGGCCGGCTAACCCTGCGCAGATTAGCTTTACGCAGGAACCCTTGGTCTTTCGGCGACAGGGTCTCTCACCCTGTTTGTCGCTACTCATGTCAGCATTCTCACTTCCGATACCTCCAGCAAACCTCACGGTTCACCTTCACAGGCTTACGGAACGCTCCGCTACCACTCTTTCGAGTCCGCAATTTCGGCGAATAACTTTAGTCCCGATACATTTTCCGCGCAGAGGCGCTTGATCAGTGAGCTGTTACGCTTTCTTTAAAGGATGGCTGCTTCTAAGCCAACCTCCTGATTGTCTCAGCACCTCCACATCGTTTCGCACTTAGCTATTACTTAGGGGCCTTAATTGGCGGTCTGGGTTGTTTCCCTTTTCACGACGGACGTTAGCACCCGCCGTGTGTCTGCCACGCATAACTTCTGGGTATTCGGAGTTTGAGAAGGTTTGGTAATCCGGTGAGGACCCCTAGCCCATTCAGTGCTCTACCCCCCAGAGTCTAATCGTGACGCTCTACCTAAATAGATTTCGCGGAGAACCAGCTATCAGCAAGTTTGATTGGCCTTTCACCCCTAGACACAGGTCATCCGAGAGCTTTTCAACGCTCAACGGTTCGGCCCTCCAGTGCATGTTACTGCACCTTCAGCCTGCCCATATCTAGATCACTTGCCTTCGGGTCTAATGCTACGTACTCATTCGCCCTATTAAGACTCGCTTTCGCTGTGCCTACACCTATCGGCTTAAGCTTGCACGCAACACTAAGTCGCTGACCCATTATACAAAAGGTACGATGTCACTCCGAAGAGCTCCATCAGCTTGTAGGCATCCGGTTTCAGGATCTGTTTCACTCCCCTCATCGGGGTTCTTTTCATCATTCCCTCACGGTACTTGTTCACTATCGGTCGGTAAGGAGTACTTAGGCTTGGAGGGTGGTCCCCCCATGTTCAGACAGGATTTCACGTGTCCCGCCCTACTCTAAAAGGTCTTCATTTTACGGATACGGGGCTATCACCCACTACGGCGTACCTTCCCAGATACTTCTCCTTATTTCAGACCAGGCCTGGTCCGCGTTCGCTCGCCACTACTAACGGAGTCTCAATTGATGTCCTTTCCTCCGGGTACTTAGATGTTTCAATTCCCCGGGTTCGCTTTTTAACCCTATGTATTCAGATTAAAATATCTCACTATTGAAATGTTAGACAGGTCGAGCGCCGAAGCGCTCGAATTATCCAACATCTCGGAGATGGGTTTCCCCATTCAGAAATCACCGGATCAAAGGGTGCTCTCGCCTCCCCGGTGCTTATCGCAGAGTGCCACGTCTTTCATCGCCTCTTACCGCCAAGACATCCCCCGGATGCCCTTTTGACGCTTGATCGTTATTTGAAATCCATGTGCAGTGGAAAACGCATTTGCGCTCCACACACTGGATCTCGATCAGACATGTTGGTTTCTTGCAGACTGACCCTTTACCAATACCGCACATTGCTGCGCGGCCGGTTATTCGGCTGAGGCTGGTGACGCAGACCCACGAGGGGTGGCGGCCAGCCGGATCAATCTTTCCCTTACGATAACAAACATCCTGGAACCCTGAGGCCCCAGAAACGGACTAAACTTCTTTCGTTCGTACACCCACCAAGTAAATGGTGGAGCCAGACGGAATCGAACCGACGACCTCCTGAATGCAAATCAGGCGCTCTCCCAACTGAGCTATGGCCCCGTAGTCTGGCATCCCGCCAGGTCGCGTGCCCTGCCCTGCGTTGCCGCAGGCTTCGATGGTGGGCCGAGGAAGAGTTGAACTTCCGACCTCACGCTTATCAGGCGTGCGCTCTAACCACCTGAGCTACCGGCCCGTGACCAAGTCAGGGCCAGGCCCATCGCGGTCAAAGTCGAAGACAGGCGATAAAGCGCCCGCGGGGCTCGCTTAGTATCCAGACTCACTGAAAGCAAGCCTGAACAACGAACGAAGGAAGAGAAACGGAGACGGCGCGATAGCCGCATAGTTTTTTGTCCATCAAAGTGGACTGTCTATAGAGCTCTAGAGCCTCGCGTGAGCAAAGCAATCCAGAAGCATCCTTAGAAAGGAGGTGATCCAGCCGCAGGTTCCCCTACGGCTACCTTGTTACGACTTCATCCCAGTCACTGATCCTACCGTGGCCGCCTGCCTCCGAAGTTAGCACAGCGTCTTCGGGTAGAACCAATTCCCATGATGTGACGGGCGGTGTGTACAAGGCCCGGGAACGTATTCACCGTGGCATGCTGATCCACGATTACTAGCGATTCCACCTTCATGCCGTCGAGTTGCAGACGACAATCCGAACTGAGACAGTTTTTGGGGATTAACCCATTGTCACTGCCATTGTAGCACGTGTGTAGCCCTACCCGTAAGGGCCATGAGGACTTGACGTCATCCCCACCTTCCTCCGGCTTACCACCGGCAGTTTCCTTAGAGTGCCCACCCAAACGTGATGGCAACTAAGGATGAGGGTTGCGCTCGTTGCGGGACTTAACCCAACATCTCACGACACGAGCTGACGACAGCCATGCAGCACCTGTATCCGATCCAGCCTAACTGAAGGAATCCATCTCTGGAAACCGCGATCGGTATGTCAAGGGTAGGTAAGGTTCTGCGCGTTGCTTCGAATTAAACCACATGCTCCACCGCTTGTGCGGGCCCCCGTCAATTTCTTTGAGTTTTAATCTTGCGACCGTACTCCCCAGGCGGAGAGCTTAATGCGTTAGCTGCGTCACCGACAGGCATGCCTGCCAACAACTAGCTCTCATCGTTTACGGTGTGGACTACCAGGGTATCTAATCCTGTTTGCTCCCCACACTTTCGCACCTCAGCGTCAGTACCAGTCCAGTTAGCCGCCTTCGCCACTGGTGTTCCACCGAATATCTACGAATTTCACCTCTACACTCGGTATTCCGCTAACCTCTCCTGGTCTCTAGACTTCCAGTTTCAAATGCAGTTCCGAGGTTGAGCCCCGGGATTTCACATCTGACTTAAAAGTCCGCCTACGTGCGCTTTACGCCCAGTAATTCCGAACAACGCTAGCCCCCTTCGTATTACCGCGGCTGCTGGCACGAAGTTAGCCGGGGCTTCTTTACTAGGTACTGTCATTATCATCCCTAGCGAAAGAATTTTACAACCCTAAGGCCTTCATCATTCACGCGGCATGGCTGCATCAGGCTTTCGCCCATTGTGCAAGATTCCCCACTGCTGCCTCCCGTAGGAGTCTGGGCCGTGTCTCAGTCCCAGTGTGGCTGATCATCCTCTCAGACCAGCTATAGATCGTCGCCTTGGTAGGCCATTACCCTACCAACTAGCTAATCTAACGCGGGCCGATCTTTCACCGATAAATCTTTCCCCCGAAGGGCGTATACGGTATTACCACTCGTTTCCAAGAGCTATTCCGTAGTGAAAGGTACGTTCCCACGCGTTACTCACCCGTCTGCCACTATATCGTTCGACTTGCATGTGTTAAGCCTGCCGCCAGCGTTCGTTCTGAGCCAGAATCAAACTCTCAAGTTGAGTTGATCTGACGATACCATCCATTGGAATATGGATGGCTACTTTAGCTGTTAAGCATCAAGTATTGCGTTCTTTGACGAGAAACCCTTAGTCACAAAGGTCGGGCCGAAACCCAACCGATGGAAAAAGAATTTTCTCTTAAGAAACGCATCCGTCGTGATCGTTTGGACCGTGGCCGAAGCCCGTGTCCGCAAGCCATCACGCCGCCTGCGTTTCTCTTCCTAATCTCTTACGATGTCAAACAGCTGGAACCGAAGCTCCTAAGGTCTCCATCAGAAGCCCGTGGGCCCGTCCGGAAGAGGCGGCTTATATGGGCCGCCGCTTAGCCCGTCAACACTCTTTTTCGCGCCTTCTGCAGTTGAGTGTTTAACCACCGTTCCCGCATCAATTTAAGCGCAAAAGAACCACTTGCCGAAAAGATCCGGCTCGCAAATTCGAGCGTTTCGAGGAACCGCATATATAGCCCCTGTTCGACGAAAAGTTCAAGAACTTTTTCACCAATCAGGTGAGCTTTTCAGCGGGCCCGCTTCAGATGCCCGAGGGCGTCGTCTGCGGAAGAGGCGGCTTATATGGACCGCCCTTCTTCCCGTCAACACTCTTTTCCGCCTCTTCTGCAGTTAGGTGCCAGGCACCGTTTCCGCTTCAATTTTAGCGCAAATGAACCAGCCTGCCGAAATCATCCGGCCCGCAAATTCGAGCGTTTCGAGGAACCGACATCGACGCTCTGATTGGGGAAGAATAGAAACTTCCAAGCCATTCAGAGAACCCGGTGCCGGGCCGCCTCAGAGATCCGAAGGACTCGTCAGCGAGTGGCGGCTTATATGGACCGCCGTTCTTCCCGTCAACACCCTTTTCTGCGCTGTGTGCAGTAGAATGTTTAACCATCCATCCTGCTATGTTTACAGCGCAAAAGATCCCGTTGGCCGAACATGTCCGGCTCGCAGATCCGAGCGATTTTCAGGGAACCGATATCGAGCTCTGTCTGGGGAAGATTAGAAAACTTCCGAACCAATCAGGTGCGCCGTTACCGGGCCCCGCGTCTGAAACCCGAAGGCCTCGTCAGCGGAGGTGGCGATGTACCCCCGCCCCCCGGATGCGGCAACCCCCTAATGCAGGAATTCATCACAAAACTGCAGGAAAAAGACGGAAGCTTGTCGCGGCTTCCTGCCGGCCAATCCCAAAAGCCCAATGAATACGGGGGCTGCCCCCTAATACTGAGCGGACAGGTACGATTTCATCGCTTCTGCTTCAGCTTCCGTTTCAGCGATCTTCCACTTCACCAGATCCCCGATCGAGATCACCCCGACGAGGCGTCCGTCTGTCATGACGGGCAAATGACGAATCCTCCTGTCGGTCATAAGCTGCAACGCGTCATCTATCTTGGTGGTCGATTCGACCTTGATCACGTCGCGTGTCATCGCGTCGCCAACGTTCAATTCCAGCGCCATGGCACCCTGACGCGCCACATGGCGCACAATATCCCGCTCAGACAATACGCCGATGATGGTGCCATCATCGTCCAACGCGACCACCGCGCCGATTCGCTTACCATCCAGCGTGCGGGCTGCGGCCGCCAATGTTTCGCCGGCCTTCACCGAAATGATGGCGAATCCCTTGTCTTTCAGAATTTGGTCGATGGTCATCCATTGCCTCCCTGTGCATACGGCCCCTTTTTTGAGTGCCTGATTTTCAGAAAGCCTATCATAATTCCAATCATGACGCGATCAGGCGTGAAATTGTGCCCGGCCGAGATTGCGTGCGAGGTACCGGAACAACAGGGCCCCGGCGATGTATCCACCAATATGGGCCTGCCAGGCGATTGCCGAGCCGAACAGCGAAGGCCCCAGGAAGGCGAGAATCAGGTTGCCGACAAAAAAGACCGCGCTCGTCGTCAGGAATTTTCGGTCCAGAAGCCTGACGGGAAGCCCATTCTGGATCATCAGAGCCCCGGCAATCAGGCCGGAGACGCCACCTGAGGCCCCGATGGCCGGTGGCCCATCCGGATAGTGAGCCAGGAGATGGGCAACGGAGCCACCCACGACGCTCACCACAAACAGGCCGAGAAAGGCCAGATTGATGCTGAGGCGAGATCGCGCGATTCGCTCGATCACAGCATAGACCGGCTTGCCGACCGCAATCAGCATTACTGTATTCATGAGGACATGGGACCAGCTGCCGTGAACCAGCGCCGTTCCCGCAAGGGGAATCAGCGCATCCAGCGCATTTCCATACGGAGCATAGCCTCCAGCAATGGGAGAACCGCCTATCCAGCCCCAGAAGCGATCCGGGAAGACTGCGCCTACATCCACGAAAAGCGGGTCCAGCGCGGAGCCCGTGATGAGTCTCAGTCCGTGCATTGCAACAATGGCGAGCGCCAATGCGGTTACAAAGGGAGGCGCATTGATAATGGGGGGCGCTCGCCGTGATTGGCGCATGGACGGTCTCCTGAAACACTCGCTCACTGATAGATGGGCCTTTGAAACAGGATGTCACCCCGATTCGCGGAATGATCATCGTCGCCCTGATGCTCTACAGAGCCCACATAGGCCCGACGGCTAGCCCAGCGCGCCACCGCCCCTTTACACCTGCAGCTTCCGATCTAGTTCCTCGGGCATGTTCATACGTATCTTTCTCGGCATTATTGCCCTGACGTTCCTTGTGTTCGGAATATGGTCCTTGCTCGACCCGGCGGCCATGAGCTCATCAATGGGCGTGATCACAGGCGGCCCGAATGGGGTGTATGAAACGCGCGGGATCTATGGCGGCGTCAGCCTTGGCGCAGGTCTACTGGCAATTGCAGGCGTTTTTCGCCCGCGCATGGTCCGCCCTGCCCTGTGGTTTATCACGACTTACATGGGTGGATATGTCTTCGCGCGCATTGTCGGCCTGATTGCGGGTGATGCCCCAACGACGGATTTCCTCATGTTTGCAGGCTTCGAGGTCGCCTGCCTCGTTGTTGCCGTCGTCTCATTGGTCGCTTACCGGCCGGATTGAACTGACCAGCGCCGCATGGAAAAAGCCCCGCCGCAAGCGACGGGGCTTCCTGTTGATTCGAGGCCAAAGCCCTAGAAGGATTTGCGAACCGTCAAGCCATAAGTCGCTGGCTGGATCGGATAGCCAGAGATAGACCCCGCCTGCGCAACGGCCGGAAAGGCAACGGTGATGTACTCGTCATCAAAGATATTCCGTCCCCAGAGCGTAAAGCTCAACCCGGACTCGGTCGTCAGACCTGCCGACGCGTTGAACGTACTGACTTCTTTCTCGTCGCCGATCAGGGCCTGGTTGGCCGGTTCGTCGAAATAGTCAGACGGGCTTTCATATTGCCAGTCTGCCCGCACGAAGGCGTCATAGGTCTTCACATCAAATGTGTAGGTCGCCGAGGTAGAGGTCGAAACATCCGGAATGCCGTATGGCTTCTGGCCGGAAATGTCGCCGCTCGCCGACTCCTCGAAGCTGTCATAGACGGGATCAAGGAACGTACCGGCAAAGCTGAGCAACAAATTGTCGGTCGCATTCCATTGCGCGTCAAGCTCAAGACCTTGCGTGGATTGTTCGCCCGCATTCGCCAGCGCAAAGCCGGTGCCCGTGAAGATGTTCGACTGGAATCCCTCAATGGTCTGGTCGAAGATCGCCACATTGAACGCAAAGTCAGAATAAGCGCCTTTGACGCCCAACTCGTAGACTTTCGATTCTTCCGGCCCGGCAAAGCGCGTACCTGTGGTCAGGTTCGGCACAAGCAAACCACCTTGGGCGAGCAGCGCGTAATCCGCAGATGTTGGCCGACTGTCACGGGACAGGTTCCAGGAAGATGCCTTGAAGCCCGTCGCGTAGGAACCATAGACATTGATCGAATCGGTCAGGTCATAAGCCAGACGGAAAGTGACGGACGTGTCCTCATCATCCGTTGAACCGGTTTCTACAGCATTCGGGAAGTTCAGGAATGGCGGCAGGAACTGCAACTGTTGCAACGCGCCGGGTGCGCCGGCTGCTGTTGCCTGAATGGTCGCAAACTCCGTCGGATAAGCCGCAGCGAATGCGCCGACCGCCGCAGGATCGGTCGGATTCACGCCCGCCTGCAACAACAAGCCACCAGCCGTGGCCTGAGTGATGAACGGCGCGGCGGTATTGAGGTCCACGGCCGCAAATGTGTCAGTCGAGACAGCATTCGCAAAGGCGTCCTTGTTCACCTGGGTATAGTTCAAGCCAAAGGTCGCCGTCAGTCGATCAGTGACTTCATAGTCAATTGTACCGAACAATGATGCGGACGTGTCATCCTGACCATAGAATTCAGTGAATCCTTGTCCGGGCTGGAAGAACGTGCCGGGCGCGACACCAAAGACAACCGGCTCCAGTGATGTCAGGAGGCCGGATGACAGGATGTCGATATAGCCCCGAATATCCTGACCGTAGAGCAGTTGGTTCTCGATATCGACGGTTTCATCGAAGTAGAAGCCACCCACCATCCAGCTCAGCGGACCACTGCCATTGGAGGTCAGACGCACTTCCTGAGTGAAGGTTTCGATTTCGACATCATCGGACTTTCGGCCGAGCAGATCTGCACTCGTGAAGTCGGAGTCCTGGTTCGTGCTGAGATCGGATGTCCGGTAGGAAGTGATGCTGGTCAGCGTGAAGGCGCCGAGGTCGAAATCCCCCTGCAGCGACAGGCCGCCATTCTTGATAAGGTTCTCGGACCCGAAATTGTAGGCCACATCATAAGAGAACGGATCCTCTGCAACCAGGTTTCCGCCCAGCGCCAGGATGGCCGCACCGGTTGGACCATTGATGACGTTCGCGGCTGCACAGCAGATTTCGTCGATCTCGTCATAGTCCGCGATCAGGCGGAACGACATGTCATCATTCGGCTCCCAAAGCAGATCGCCGCGCAGGCCCCAGCGATTGCGCTCATTGGTATCCGGGCCGTCGCCAAGGTCTTCGACATAGCCATCGCGCGTATTGAAGTTTCCGCCCAGGCTGAAGGCCAGCGTGTCAGAAATCGGGCCAGTGACAAATGCGCCAGCACGGTAACCATTATAGTTGCTGACAGTGCCCTCAACATTGCCGCCCCACTCAAATTGCGGCTTCTGGGTCACGATCGAGATCACACCCGCCGATGCGTTCTTGCCGAACAGAGTCGATTGAGGTCCGCGCAGGACCTCGACGCGCTGAAGGTTTGGCAGGTCAGAAATCTGCGAGGTCGACCGAGAACGATAGACACCATCCACAAACACACCAACCGACGGCTCAATGCCGGCATTGTTGGCGCCGTTGCCGAAGCCCCGAATGATGAAGTTCGTGTTGGACGAAGACTGCTGCTGGCTCACGCGCAGCGATGGCACGACAGATTGCAGGTCTCCCAGATCCACAATCTCTGCCTTTTCGATGACGCTCTCATCCACGACCGACACTGCGACTGGCACGTCCTGGAGTGTCTGCTCGCGCTTGGTAGCCGTAATTGTCACCGTCTGGAGCGTGCGGCTTTCATCTTGGTCGGTGTCCTGCGCGTGGGCAGGCGTGGAGAGGGTTGCGAATGCAGCAATGCCAGCACTGACATAGAGCGCCGACTTGAAATGAGCCATTTCAAGAACACTAAATTTTCTGGATTTCACGTGTGGGTCCCTTTGAGCAAGTTTCGATTTTTGTAGGTGGGAGGAATTCAACGGCAACGGATGCCATACTTAATTGTCTAGTCAGATGACCATTCATGACAAGTCATGACCATGAGTAATGGTTAAGAAACCGCATATGCTCTGCTTTCTGGATAGCAGATAGCGAGTTCACAGCCGATCGCGGCGCGAGAGTTCTCCGAGGGCGCGCCTGCGTGATTCGAGTTCGTCCAATCTGTGTACCGAGATGAGACTCGCGCACCGTGCCCCAAATGACGCTTCCTGAAAATTGCTGCCTTGGAGCCGGCAAAACCTCCTCAATGGGGAAAACCTGATCACGGCGCACCCGAAATTTCCCCCGCGGGGGGAAAGCGGAACTGGAACAGATATTGCGGAACTGGTCTCCGAAGCAGGCCCAGCGGGCTTTGATATCTTTTACGGAGCGAACGCCCCTCATGCACGACCGGTCTATTCACCCGAACACACGCATTATGCTTGAAGCCTGGAAGCGCATGAGCGTTGATCCAGCCTCAGAAGAAGACCGCACACCGCGTGCGAACGACCATCCAGACCTGATCACGAATATCTTCATGATCCAGTCCACACAGGATGGCGCATGGATCTTTCGCACTGCAGGTGACGGCGTATCACAGCTGCTCGGCCGGACGTTGCCGAATCATGACTTTCTCGCGCTTTGGACAGGTCCCGACCGGTCCATGGTCTCGGGCTTGCTGGATGCTGTAAGGCTGGACAGCGCTCCGGGCGTGATCCGCGGCAGCGGCGAAACCCTTACCGGCCAACGTGTTGAAGTAGAGATCACGCTGATGCCGCTGGCTCAGTCTTCCGTAGACGGAAATGTGACCCGTTTCCTCGGCCTTTACCAGACCCTCGGCGGCCTGCCGATGCTCAAGGGCAGACCAATCTGGCGCCACCGGCTGGCTATGCTGGTGCCCCCGGATACGCGTCGCTCGGAACCAGCCCTGAAACTGGTCGCAAGCAACGCGCACTGAACTCTTCGAGGGTCAGGCAGCCACAGTCTCCGGCTCTTCCGCCGCGAGAGGCTCCTTACCAAGAATCATGTCGGCAGCCTTCTCGGCGATCATGATCGTCGGTGCGTTGGTGTTGCCACCGATCAGTGTTGGAATCACGGACGCATCGACCACGCGCAAGCCTTCGACACCCCGTACACGTAATTCTCCATCGACAGGCGCGTCGTCGCCCGCACCCATCGCGACTGTGCCAATCGGGTGATAGATCGTCTCGCCGGTCCGCCGGATGAAGGCATCAATATCCTCATCCGTCTTCACGCTCTCGCCGGGCATCATCTCTGCGCCTGTGAACGGCCGCAAGGCATTCTGCGAGCATAGATCACGCAGCATCTTCACCGCTTCGCGCATTGCGCGGCGATCTTCCTCAGCTTCGAGATAGTTCGGATCGATGGCCGGATGCTGGAACGGATCAGATGAGGCCAGGCATACCGTACCGCGGCTTTCCGGGCGCAGCTGGCAAGCGTGGACCGTATAGCCGTCCTTGTTTGCCTGGTGCTTGGCGTGGTCCATCATGATGGCATTGACGAAGTGAAGCTGAAGATCCGGCATTTCCAGGCCCTCACGCGACTTCAGGAATGCTCCCGCCTGAAGATGGTTGTCGGCGCCTGCGCCTGTCTGGTTCATGAGATACTGCAAACCAACGCCGATCTTCTTGAGCCCCTTCTGCATGGAGTAGGCAGAAATCGGCTGGGTCATCTCATGGATGACGGTCAGGTCCAGATGATCTTGCAGGTTCTGGCCGACATTCGGGGATTTCACCTCCGTCTTGATGTCAAAGCGGCCCAGATGGTCCGGATTACCAATGCCTGAGAGTTGCAGCAATTGCGGCGACTGAACTGCGCCAGCACAGACAATGACTTCGCTTGATGCATGGATTTCCTGAGCCAATCGGCCCTTGCCTTCAACCACTTCGACGCCGGTCGCCCGCCCCTTCTCCATGAGAATCCTGGTGACAAGCCCCGTCGAGATCACGGTGAGATTGTCCCGGACACCAACTATGGGGCGCAAATAGCCATATGACGCGCTCCAGCGCTCACCCTTGTGGATTGTCCTTTGATAGCGGCCAAAGCCCTCTTGCTCTGCGCCATTGAAATCTTTCGTGCTGGCATATCCGGCCTGTTCTCCGGCTTGCAGAAAGGCCCGGTAGATCGGCGACGATAGCGGACTCTCGGAAACTTTGAGGGGCCCACTCGCCCCATGATAAGCGGAATCGCCGCCTTCATAGCCCTCTGATTTCCGGAAATAGGGCAGCACATCTGCGAAACTCCAGCCGCGCAGCCCCATTTGGGCCCACTGATCGTAGTCGCGAGCATGTCCACGAATATAGATCATGCCATTGATTGAGGACGATCCTCCCCAGCCCTTGCCACGTGGCCACCAGAGTTTGCGTCCATTCATGTGCTTTTGGGGTTCGGTCCAGAATCCCCAATTGTAAGCGCCCTCCGCTTTGATGAGATTTCCTACCCCAGCGGGCATTCTTACCATCAGAGCATTATCTTTCTTACCAGCCTCAACCAGACAGACCTTGATCGTCGGGTCTTCGCTCAACCTGTTGGCAAGAGCGCAGCCTGCACTACCTGCACCAACAATCACATAATCATACGTCTCCATGAATGGAGCACCTCCCATTAAACCCTATGGTGAAGGAATTCCGCAATTCCATCTGTTTCCCGCAACAGTTTGTGAACGAAACTGGCGTAAGTAAAGTCTAGATGGAGAAGTACAGGCAGGTTGCCCCAACGGCCTCAGGAGATTCCACATGCCAGCACTAGACTTGTCAGTGCCGCAGTTCAAACCGGTGATCAACACCGAAGAGGATCGTCGCCAATACAAGCGAGTCGATCTCGAGCTGGAAGGCTGCTTCCTCGATGAAACCAGCGAAGATCATCAACTTGTAACCGAAAACCTGTCCTGCTCCGGCGCCTTTATGCGGGCTGCTACGGTCCCAGTGCCGGGCTCCAATGTGATTTGCTATTTCGACGATCTGGGTCGCGTCGCCGGGACGGTCGTGCGCACTTCCAAGGATGGGTTCGCGGTTGAATTCAACGTCGTGCCACACAAGCGCAAGAAACTTGCAGACCGCCTGAGCTGGCTGATCAACAAGGATTTGATGGAAGCGCCCGAACAGCGCGCGGCCGCCCGCTTTCCTACCGGAGGCCCGGCCTTTATCGGCCGCAAGGATGGCATGCAGATCCCTTGTACGGTCGTCGACATCTCCCTCACGGGCGCCAGCTTCCAGACTAATGGCCAGTTCCAGCCTCCGCCAATTGGTGAAGTCGTCACAGCCGGCAACTTGCGGGGCCGCGTCGTGCGCTCCAGCCAGACCGAATTCGCCGTGAACTTCCTGCGCCCGGACGAGGACGACGCCTAGTCGATGCGTTTTACGCTGTTGCGATGGCGTTTCCAGTTCTCCACATAATGCACTGCTGACATTCGGATCACCTGTATCTGGTGGTCGGAGATCTCCTTCACCACCTTGCCCGGCGCGCCCATGACGAGCGAATTGTCGGGGATTACCTTGCCTTCGGGAATCAATGTGTGCGCCCCAATGATGCAATTCTTGCCAATCTTGGCGTTGTTCAGAATGGTCGAACCAATACCGATCAGCGTTTCTTCGCCGATCGTGCACCCATGAAGCATCACCATATGGCCGACGGTCACGTCTCGCCCAATCGTTAGCGGGCATCCGACATCGGTGTGGAGCACGCTGCCATCCTGGATATTGGAATTCTCGCCAATCGTGATCGGGTCGTTATCGCCGCGCAGCACGGCACCATACCAAACCGAGGCGTTCTCCTTCATCACGACATTGCCCATGACCTGCGCATTGTCGGCTACCCAGTAACTGCCACTCTCCGGTAGGGTCGGTCGGGTTCCGTCAATCTCGTAAATAGCCATGGGTCTTGCGTCTCCTCATTATTTCGCGGGCGGAATTATCATTTAATCTTCTGATAACCTTGGTACACTCTAATCATCAACAGATTCGGAGTTGGAGACGGTCATCACCAGACCTTGTCACACCCCGCCGCCCGGAGAACGCTCCCGGGAACTGGCCACACCGCCCACGGGGCGGATGGCCCTTTCTTCCTCCCAGTTTCCGCCAAGCCATCGCGCGATTCCGCCGGTGGCTTTTTTCTTGCCCGCAACCAAGGAGAACTTCCATGGGTAAACGCAATGCAGCAAAACGGATGAAGCAAGGTTCAGAGATGAACCCGAATATCTGGTTCGAGGAGGGTGCCCGCGGCAAAGGCCCGAAGCTGCAAGCCATAGAAGGCGGACGAGGCTGGCATCCAGACGATGCCGACCCGAAACAAGAACATCAGCGTGCTGAAGGTGGTCGCACACAACGTTACCAGAAAACAGTCAAGCCCCGCACCGAGAACCAGGCCGAACTGATGAAGGCCATGGATGACAAGGCGCTTGTCGCGGCACTCGGCCCTGCCGGGACGGGCAAGACATATCTTGCCGTCTGCAAAGCGGTCGAGGCGCTGCAGAAGGGCAAGGTCGCCCGGATCATTCTGTCTCGCCCTGCGGTCGAAGCTGGCGAGCAGATCGGTTTCCTGCCCGGCGCAATGGAAGACAAGCTTGCCCCGTACCTGCGTCCTCTTTACGACGCACTGTCCGACCGGCTCTCGCCCGGACAGCTGAAGCACATGCTGGCCGAAGGGGTCATCGAGATTGCCCCGATCGGGTTCATGCGGGGCCGAACCCTGAACAATGCCTTCATCGTCATCGATGAGGCACAGAACTGCACTTACACCCAGCTGAAGATGTTGCTCACCCGACTGGGCTGGCACTCGACGATGGTTATCACGGGTGATCCGGCCCAGTCTGACCTGCTGCCGGAATTCTCAGGCCTCGCGAATGCCGCCGAACGGCTCGAAAAACTCGGCGGAGCCTCAGTCATTCGCCTCGAAGGCAAGGATGTTGTCCGCCATCCACTTGTCGCGGAAATGCTCGACGTTCTTTAGTCTGACTTCAAATGAGTATCTCGCCCGCCCTGGAGATTCTTCGGGGCGGGCTTTTTTTAGCGTCAGGCGTTTCGCGTGATCCAGTCCGGATAGCTGACATTCGACCAATCGCCAAAGCCAAACCGGTCCACTTGCCGGGTGAGTTCAGCGGGGTTCTCATGTTCCAGGCACAGTGTGGAATACTGCTGCCCGCCCAGAGAGGCCTTCGCGATCTCCGCGCGCAGGCCACCCGCATCGGTAGCTATGTGACGTCGCTTGTCGACCACGACTTCGTCTCCTTCCGCGAGCAATGCCTCCCGTAACGCCGCCAGGCTGGTCAGCGCTGTGGGAATGGTGGGAAAAAGACGCGCCAGCGTCGCCCGGTCTTCATCATCCAATGGAAAACGGGAGGAAACGACCGGCCGCCAATGTTCGAGGCCGCCGTCACGAGTCAGCAATTCCTTGATCCCGAACTGCGCCCCGCCCCGCAATTTGGCTTGGGTTGGCGCGCGGGATGGCACACGGAAATAGATGTCGGTGCGGGGAGGCTCGGCGGCGAAATCCAGCGCGGCCCGCAGGCGCTGCTCAATCGCGACGACTGCCTCCGGCCAGATCCGGTATTCCCATAGAGCCGGATTAGCTGTCCCCATGCTCGTCCCCTTTTCCGATCGGGGGTTTTCCGAACCAATGTGTTTCCAACATTCGGATCGGCAGCAGGATCAGGACCGACAGCAGCACAGCAAGGAAAGCGAGCCGGAGATAGCCCGCCCCGCAAGCCAGGCCAATCGCGCCTGCGAGCCAGATACTGGCGCCGGTCGTCAGTCCTCGCACGGACCCACGGCCATGGATGATGGTGCCAGCCGCCAGGAAGGCAACCCCCGCCGTCACAGCTTGCACGACACGCGTCGGGTCAAGCTGGGTGATGTCGTCATCCCCGCCGAAGGAATGGATCATCTCGATGGCAATCAACATGAATACGGACGAAGCAAGCGCCGTCAGCATATGCGTTCGCAAGCCGGCGGGCCGGTCGCGAACCTCGCGTTCAAACCCGACGATCAGGCCCGCCACACACGCTGCCAGCAGCCGCGTAGACATGACGCCCAAGGGCACATCGCTGTCGAAGGAAAGCTTCAGCAGATCGTCCATTCAGGACGAACGTACAAGATGCCGTTTGGTTGCGCTGGAAGGCCTAGGCTTCGTCGTCCTCGCCCTTGGCTACCGACGCGGCGAGCGCCGCCGACAGGAAGAGATCAATATCGCCATCCAGCACGCCGGACGTGTCGGAAGTTTCGACCTCTGTCCGGAGATCCTTCACCATCTGATAGGGCTGGAGCACATAGGAGCGAATCTGGTGGCCGAAACCAATAGCGCTTTTCTCTGCATACTGCGCATCGGCGACTGAACGGCGGGTCTGCAATTCCAGCTCATAGAGCTTGGAACGCAGCATCTGCCAGGCCTGGTCCCGGTTGCGGTGTTGCGACCGGTCGTTCTGGCATTGCACCACGATGCCCGTCGGCTCGTGCGTCAGGCGGACGGCGGAATCGGTCCGGTTAACGTGCTGGCCACCCGCGCCGGATGCGCGATACGTATCGGTGCGCACATCCGACGGATTGATTTCGATCTCGATATTGTCGTCGATCACGGGCGTGACGGCGACCGACGCGAAGCTCGTATGGCGGCGCGCCGAGGAGTCGAATGGCGAAATCCGCACAAGGCGATGCACGCCCGTTTCTGATTTGAGCCAGCCATAGGCATTCTCGCCCTTGAACTGGAGCGTAGCAGACTTGATCCCGGCTTCCTCGCCTTCGCGCTCGTCGAGTTCCTCGACCTTCATATCGTGCGCCTCGGCCCAGCGGACATACATGCGGCGCAGGATATTGGCCCAGTCCTGGCTTTCTGTGCCGCCTTCGCCCGCATTGATCTGGATGAAACAATCATTGCCGTCGGCTTCACCGGACAGTAGCGCCGCGAGTTCGGCCTTCTCGGCGCGCGCCGCGGCCTTTTTCAGATTGGCCTCAATATCGGCAATCATGTCGTCATCGCCCTCGGCGAGTTCGAGCAATTCCTCGGCATCATTGGCTTCGCGCTGCAGCGCTTCGACGGTCTCAATGCCGTCAGCAAGGCGCTGGCGCTCGCGCATCATGGCCTGGGCGGCCTGCGGGTCGTCCCAGAAATCCGGGCGCTCGGAGAGTGCAGTCAGCTCATCGAGACGTTTTGTGGCTGTATCCCAGTCAAAGACGCCTCCGTAGCAAATCGGCGGACTGGCGGATCTGGTCTGTAAGCGTTTTGATTTCTGCGGACATGGGATCAGCCTCTATTTGCACACGTCATTGAAAATGCGAGAGGCGGGGCATAGCGCGCCCGCCTCTCTGCGTCAAAAGTCGATTTGTCAGTAAATGTCGCCGAGATTGTCATCCACTGGCGCTTCAGGCGCTGGGCGTGGCTGTCCGGGCTGGCCCGGGAACAGTCCCTGATCCTCCTGAACAATGCCGGCATCTCGCTCCGGATCGAATCCACCCGATGCGGCGCCTGTACCTGCTCCGCAATTCCCCGAAATAGACAGGCAGTCGCTGGTATCGCGGAAGGCGCTCATGCCGGGCTCGGTGCCGGGGCGGAATGCTTCATCAATGATGACTGCCGTGTCCGGTCCAGGCAGTTCACCCGTGCGCGCATCGATTTTCACGAGGCGTACGCCAGGCGGAATACGGAACGGAATGGCCGGATCATCTGCCAGCGCCTTTTCCATGAATTCGGTGAAGATCGGCGCAGCAACCGAACCGCCAGCCTCCCCCTCGCCAAGCGAACGGTTGTCATCGAAGCCGACGCGAACACCGACGACGAGGTCCGGAGAATAGCCCATGAACACCGCGTCGCGATACTCATCTGTCGTACCGGTCTTGCCAGCCAGCGGCTTGCCAACCCTTCTGGCCCGGCGGCCTGTCCCGCGTTCGACCACGCCTTCCAGCATATGCGTCACCTGGTAGGCCACGATCGGGTCCAGAACCTGCTCGCCAACTTCCTCAAGTTGAGGCGGTTCCCCGCCGTTCCAAACTTCAGCATGACAATCTTGGCACGGACGCTCGTCATGCTGGAACAAGGTGCGGCCATGACGGTCCTGCACCCGGTCCAGAAGGGTTGGGTTGATCTTCCGGCCACCATTCACAAAGCCCGCATAGCCACGCGCCATGTCGATCAGATAGGCATCCCCGGCGCCCAGCGACATGGCTGGATAAGGTGGCAGGTCTTCATAGACGCCCATGCGTTCGGCAAGGTCAGACACAGCATCCATGCCGATGTCCTGCGCAACGCGCGCCGTGACAAGGTTCAGCGATTTCTCGAGCGCAATGCGCAACGTGACCATGCCGTAGGTGCGCCCTTCGGTATAGTTTGATGGGCGCCAATAATCATCCGTAGACACGTCGAACGCCACGAAGGGGGCATCCAGCATCCGGCTGGCCGGCGTATAACCCTTTTCCAGGGCAGCCGCGTAGACAAACGCCTTGAAGCTCGAACCCGGCTGACGCTTCGATTGCGTGACCCGATTATAGCTCGACTTGAAGAAAGAATACCCGCCCTGCATTGCCAGGATGCGTCCGGTATGCGGGTCCAGCGCGACCAGCGCACCATCCGCTTCCGGCACCTGCCGCAATATCGCATTGCCAACCGGGATCATCATCGGCTCGGGTTCTGGCTGGTCGATCTCGTCGCCATCCGGGTCGAGTTCCAATTCTGCCGGCGCAGCTGTCTCTTCGGCATTCAGAACTTTACGCTTCAATTCGGCGATCACGACGTCGCCCACATTCAGGCCGCCCTTGCCTTCGGCCGGCTTGTAAGTCGCAGCCCATTCGACTTCCTCGGTGGGCAACGGGATGGTCGCGCCATCTGTCAGCAGCAATTCAGCGCCTCTGGAGCCAAGCTTGGTAACCAGCGCAGCTTCCCAAGTGCCATAGCCACCGGGCAGTTTCACATCGTCCAGCTGTTCGAGAATGTCTTCAGCCTTCGGGTCCAATGTCGTGACAGGACCGCGCCAACCATGACGACGGTCATAAGCAATCAATCCGTTCTGCAACGCATCTTGCGCGGCCAGCTGCAGCTTGGTGTCGATGGTTGAACGAATGGAAAGCCCGCCTTGCTGGAGCGTGTCTTCACCATATGACTTGATCAGGTCCCGGCGCAGCTCCTGTACGAAATAGGTCGCTGCCGCATATTCCGGCCCTTTCAGGCGACGCGTCGTTGTCAGTGGCTTTGCAACAGCTTCGTCGGCCTCTTCGCGCGTGATGTAGCCATCCTCGACCATACGGCGCAAAACATAGTTCCGGCGCTGAAGCAGGCGCTTGGGACGACTATAGGGGTTCACCGACGAAGGTGCCTTGGCCAGCGATGCGAGGATCGCAGCTTCCGAGAGGTCGAGTTCCGGCAGTGACTTGTCAAAATAGTTCAGCGCCGCCGAGCCGACACCGTATGAGCGATATCCGAGATAGATTTCATTGAGATAGAGTTCCAGAATCTCTTCCTTGGAGAATTCCTTCTCCATGCGCTGTGCGATGATCGCTTCCTTGGCCTTCCGGGTCAGGTTCTGGTCGCGTGTCAGCAGCATGTTCTTGGCGACCTGCTGGGTGATCGTTGAACCACCTTCAAGCCCACCGGACCGGGTGATCTTGTTCTTTGCAGAGTTCAGCCCACCGCGCACAATACCTTTATAATCGAGCCCGCCATGCGTGAAGAAACTCTTGTCCTCGGCCGACACGAATGCGTACACGACATGGTTCGGGATGGATTCATACGGAACAAACACCCGGTGCTGGTCTGCAAATTCGGCGATCAGCGTGCCATCGCCCGCATGGACCCGCGACGTAATCGGCGGCTCATATTGCTTCAGCTTGGCGATGGACGGCACTTGGCGGCCAAGGGCTGCGAAATACAGCCACAACGCCACGAAACCGAGCGCTGCAAGCACGAAGCCCAGAATGACCAGGCGGCGGGCCCAAACCCAAACCCAAGGGGGGCCGGGCAGAAACCGGCGCTTTGGTTCAGGTTCCTGCATGTGAGGATTCATATGATTCGACATAGTTTTCCCGTCAGCGTTCGCATCGCGGAATCGCATTGATATCCGGCAATAGTAAGGCGCGTCGGGGGCCGGTAAAAGGTCTCAGCTGCCTGACAATTCAGTCAGATATCCTGCCGGTCAATCTCCCCGTCCCCGATGGAGACGCTGGGCAATGGCCGGCGCTCGGGTCTCGGAGACGTGAGGCCATCCGCCAACTTGGCTTCCAGCTCCGCTCGCTCCCTGGCCGGCGGACGATTTTCGATCGCGTTTTGCCAGGCTTCGCGCGCCTCTTCCTTCTTGCCCTGATGCCAGTAGATGTCGCCGAGGTGCGTTTCGATTTCCCAGTGCTTGTGGGGTTTCAGCTCCGCGCGAGACTGTTCGATCAGCCGCTGGGCATCCTTCAGGTGCCCCATCTTGAAATAGGCCCAGCCGAGCGAGTCCGTAATGTAGGGATCGCGCTCGGCCAGCGAACGTGCCCGGTAAAGCACCTTGAAGCCTTCTTCATGCTTTTCGGTATACTCGATCAGAAAATACCCGAGCGAATTCAACGTGTAGGGATCGTTTGGTCGGCCCAGCAGCTCGGTGCGCAGAATGGCCAGCGCCTGATTGACCTCGCCAATCTTGCCCAGAGAGTTAGCCAGCGCCATGCGCCGATCATGCGTATCATCCAGTTCACGGGCCTTCGCCGCGTGTACGGCAGCGGCTTCCAGGTCGCCAAACTGGCCCTTGATCTCAGCAGCGAGACCATGAGCAGAGGCGCGCTCCGCCTGGTTCGAGGCCAACGAAATCACCTCGTCCACCAATTCGGACGAACCATTCTGATCATTCAGCAAGGTGCGCAACTGCAGCGCACCATACAGCGTCCGCAGGCGGTCATCTTCATCCGTGATTTCCAGCGCGCGCGCCACCGCAGCCCGTGCTCCTGCCTCATCACCCGACATGATCAGCGCCTGTCCGGCCGCGATCTGCAGTGAGGCCGTCTCTTGCGGTGCGCTCAGCGCAACATGAGCCACGCCATCATACAGCGCGCTTTCGTAAAGCTGGTCGATGACGGCGGCACGCAGCCCTTCATCTTTCGGATTTATCAGCAATGCGACCTGATCAAAGGCCGAGCGCTGGTCATCAAATCCCTCAATCCTGCCACCCATCATGATCGTGCGAATAATGCGCTGCTCCTGCAGAGCGCGCGAAACATCCGCCAGCGACTGCGCAAATGCAGCCGGCACATCCAGGGGTTCATTGTCGAGATTTTTTCCGGTCTCAAGGCTTTCAATGGCGGCTGCGTAGCTGATCGCCTCTTCAGGCTCTGCATCAGCCAGCTTTTGGTAAACCGCCTTGGACTCCTCGATCCGACCAAGCCGCTGCAACAACAGTGCATGGCGAGAAATTACCGTGCGGACGTGGCTATAGAGCAGGCCCTTCGGATCAAACTGATGTTCCGGCGCCTCGATCTCGGCAGGTGTCATGAACTCATAGACCGCGAGCGCCTGCTCTGGCCGTCCCGATGCTTCCAGCATGGCGGCAAGGGACAGGTCTCCCGTCAGACCGGGCATGGCCCCCGCAGCACCGCGATGGCGCTCGATCGCCTCATCCGGACGCCCGTCCATGGCGAGCAACCACGCATCAAGAAAGGCGTAAAAGCCGGTCTCGCCCTCTTCATCGCTCTGGCTGTTGGAGGTCTTCAATATGTTGCGCGCCGCAACCGTGTCGCCGTCAGCCGCCCGGTCCAGCGCCAGGAAGGCATCAAATAGTGGACTGACATCGCGGTCTTCCTGCGACAGGCCGGAGGTCATCTGAAGGAAGGCGGCCATGTCACCGGCCTTCACCGCATCCAGCGGCGCCGGATACGCGGAAATACCGACCGGCTTGCCGTTTGCCCCTATCACGGCCGTGGCGCGGGCCGCCGGGGAGAGTGGCACAGCGCTTTGAGCGATCGGCACTTCGGCCTCGACCTCCTGCAAGGCAGGCGCGGGCTCTGTGGCGCAGGCCCCAAGGGCGAGCGAAAGGGTCAGGATAGAGGCAGTAAGAGTTAGTCTTGGGCGCATATGAATGGCTCACTTCGGGTTCGCTTTGACGCCGAGTGAAGCAGTCCGATGCGGCAAGAGCAAGGCGCGAAATGGAGAAAGCGCGACAGGGTTAACCCCATCGCGCTTTCCGGAAACCATAAGGCTTGAAGCCCTGATTACATGTTCGGATAGGCCGGGCCGCCACCACCTTCGGGCACGGTCCAATTGATGTTCAGATTTGGATCCTTGATGTCGCAAGTCTTGCAGTGAATACAGTTTTGGGAGTTGATCTGGAACTTCAGTTCGCCGCCCTCCTCAATCCACTCATAGACGCCTGCCGGGCAGTAACGCGCCGATGGGCCAGCATAGACATCATGCTCGGAAGCCTTCTGAAGCGCCATGTCCTTCACGACAAGGTGAACGGGCTGGTCTTCGCCATGATAGGTATTGGTGAAGGACACATTGGTCAGCTTGTCGAAGCTGATCTTGCCATCCGGCTTCGGATAGTCGATCGGCTTGAACTTCTTGGCTGGCTTCAGTGCGGCTGCATCCGTCTTGCCATGCTTCAGCGTACCAAAGAAGGAGAAGCCGCCGAACAGGCTGGAAATCCACATTTCGAGGCCGCCCATCGGAATACCGATCGCCGTTCCCAGCTTGGACCAGAGCGGCTTCACGTTCCGCACCTGCTTCAGCTCCTTGTAGACCGAAGAAGCCTTGTAGGCGTCCTCGTATGAGGTCAGCACGTCGCCCTGACGGCCAGCCTTGATGGCTTCATAGGCGGCTTCCGCACCCATCATGCCCGTCAGGATCGCATTGTGGCTGCCCTTGATGCGCGGCACGTTGACGAAGCCTGCACCACACCCGATCAGCGCGCCGCCGGGGAATGAGAGTTTCGGCACCGACTGAAAGCCGCCCTCGGTGATGGCCCGCGCGCCGTAGGCGACACGCTTGCCGCCTTCCAGGTGCGGCAGCACGGAGGGGTGGTGCTTGAAGCGCTGGAATTCCTGATACGGCGAAATGTACGGGTTCTCATAGTTCAGGTGAACCACGAAGCCGACCGATACGAACGGCTCGCCATTGTCTCGGAAATGGTAGAGGAAGCTGCCTCCGCCGGTCGAATTATCGAGCGGCCAGCCCATCGTGTGCTGGACGTAGCCCTCATTGAATTGCTCTTCGGGTATGGACCACAGCTCTTTCAGGCCGAGGCCAAATTTCTGCGGGTCGCGGCCTTCATCCAGATTGTACTTGGCGATCAGCTGCTTCGTCAGCGAGCCCCGGGCGCCTTCGGCGAACAGGACATATTTGCCGAGCAACTCCATGCCCGGCTCATAGTCCGGCTTGTGCGTACCATCGGCGGCGATCCCCATGACACCGGCCACGATGCCTTTGACTTCGCCATTTTCACCCAGCACGAGATCTGAGGCGGCAAAGCCGGGGAAGATTTCCACGCCCATATTCTCGGCCTCCTGGCCCAGCCAGCGCGCCACATTGGCGAGCGAGCCAGTATAGTTGCCATGGTTCTTCATGAAGCCCGGCATAGGCAGCCAGGAAATGTCTGCCTCGCCCTTCGGGCCGAGGAATTTGAACTTGTCGCCGGTGACTTCGGTCTTCAGCGGACGGTCGTCGCGCTCACGCCAGCCGGGGATCAGCTTGTCGAGGCCGACCGGGTCCATGACCACGCCGGACAGAATGTGAGCGCCGATCTCGCCGCCCTTCTCGATCACGACGACTTCAATGTCTTCGCCAGCTTCCTGTGCGAGTTGTTTTGCCCGGATCGCCGCGGACAGACCCGCAGGGCCACCGCCAACGATGACCAGGTCATATTCCATCGACTCGCGCTGTACAGCGTCATCAGCCATTGGTTTCTCCTCCTTGCGGGTGATAGGGTGCCCGCTCATAAGCCCATTTGATTAAGCAATTACAGCGTCTATCAGGAAGGTCCAGAGCGTCCAGATGCCCACCCCTGCGTCAATTGATGCAATTAAGGCCCTCACCGAGTGGTGGGGCGACATGGGCGTGGAAGTCGATGACGCTGCGGTAAAGGCCTATCTGAAGGTTGCCGACAGTGCCGCGCCGCCTGCTGCAGTTGCCCAGGATGCCCCTGTGCGCCGCCCACGCCGGAAGAAAACGGACTGGGTTGAAGAGGCCAAAATTGCCGCAGCGGCCTGTGATTCGGTCGAGGCGCTAAAAGCCGCCATCGTAGCCTTTGAAGGCAGCCCGCTGAAAAGCGCATCAGAAAATACAGTCGTCTATGATGGCACGCCGGGTGCCAGCCTGATGGTGATCGGCGAAGGACCGGGCGCCGAAGAGGACCGCAAGGGCCTGCCCTTTGTGGGCAAGGCCGGACAGCTGCTCGACAAGATGCTGGCGGCCATTCACCGTGACCGCACGGAAAATGCCTTCATTACCAATGTGAATTACTGGCGCCCCCCGGCCAACCGCAATCCGGAAGCCGAGGAGCTCGCCGTATGTCGTCCGTTTGTGGATCGGATGGTGGAACTGGTCGCTCCGAAAGTGATTATTGCCGCGGGCGGCGTGCCAGCCAAGTCCTTGCTCGATAGCGCAGATGGCATCATGCGCCTGCGTGGCACGGAACATGTTTTCAAGACCGCCGGTGGATTCACCGCCCCGCTGATCCCGATCCTGCACCCGGCCTATCTTTTGCGCCGCCCACAGGACAAGTCCCGCGCATGGCGGGACTTGTTGCTGGTCGAGCAGCGTCTGGGAGAACTTGGAGGCTAGAGGTCAGCCACCCGGAGGAACTATTCCTCCAGAGCCTCCTCGGCCTTCTGATCAACCAGCTTCATTTCGCGTTGCTTGCGCTCAAGGAAGGCTTCGCCGATCGAGCCATCTTTATCAGGGCCAATCACGTCCTTTGCGACGGGGAAGATTTCGGTCTCTTCCTCATCGATATGATGCTCGTAATCATGGCGCAGCGTCTTGAAACGCGTCAGCCAGCCGGGCGAACTCATGTCCATTTCATTCAGTTCCTGAATGATGTCGTCCAGTTCCTTGTGCTCGGCAACCGAGTGACGGCCCTTCGGCTGGCCCTCCTCGCCCTTCATCAGGGGCGCATAAAATGTCTCTTCCTCGGCGGCGGCATGGCCGCCCACATCGTAATAGAACTCCTTCCAGAGCTTGCGGCGCTTGGACGAGTCGCCTTCTGTCTCGGCTAGCTGGGCTAACAGGTCGCGATGGGAGTCATGGTCTTTCTTCAGGGTTTCGTAAATCGAGGGCATGTGAGGGATCCTTTGTCTGGTTTCTCTCAAACGCGTTAACCCCTGCCCGGTTCCGCGCCATGCGATTGCCTGATAGGGAGAAAAAATGCCCGCACCGCTCTCGATCATCATTCCCACACTGAACGCCGCCAGCGACCTGCCGGAGTGTCTTCAGGCCTTGATGCCGGGGCTTGAGCTGGGGCTGATCCGTGAGGTGATTGTCTCGGATGGCGGCTCCGACGATGCTACGCCGCGCATTGCCGGGGACACCGGCGCGACGTGGATCACCGGCGCCAGCGGTCGCGGCGCGCAACTCGCCGCCGGCGCCGACACTGCACGCGGCGACTGGTTGCTCTTTCTGCATGCCGACACGTATCTCTCGCCCGACTGGGCTGAACGCGCCGCCCACCATATGGAGCGCCGCGCTGAATCGGCCGCGGCTTTCACACTGAGATATCGCTCGGACGATCGCGCCGCCCGCTGGTTGGAAGCTCGCGCCAATCGGCGCGCGCGCATGTTCGGCCTGCCCTATGGCGATCAAGGTCTGCTGATCTCCCGCAAGCTGTACGATGCGGTCGGCGGCTTTGCCGACGTGCCCTTGATGGAAGACGTGATGATAGCAAGGGCCCTCGGCAAGAAACGGCTTGTCCTCCTGAGCGCCGACGCGCGCACCTCGGCTGAAAAGTATGAGCGCGATGGCTGGCGCAAGCGCGCCTGGAGCAATGCCTTCCTGCTCACCCGTTTCTTGTTGGGGGCGAAACCTGAAATCCTCGCCAAGGCGTATCGTTGATGCGGCGCACCCGTGTCCTCATCTTCGCCAAGCCGCCCCGCATGGGGCTGGCCAAGACGCGACTCGCCGCCGGTTTGGGCCGTACCGAAGCGCGCCGCATTGCACATTTCACGCTCGCCCGCACCATGCGAGCCGTCCGCTCCAGCGGCCTGGACGTGGCCCTCTATCTCGCGCCAGAATACGCGCTTGGCGAAACACTGGGCGGAACTTGGCCGCCACACCTGCCCCGCTTCAGTCAGGGGTCAGGCACGCTGACCGAGCGACTTGGCAAAGGCCTCGCCGACTCGCCGAATGGGCCGGTCCTCTTCATTGGCACCGATGCTCCGGACATTTCTGCCACTCTGCTACGCCAGGCCGTTCGTGCGTTACAACGCAACGATGCCGTATTTGGCCCAGCAGATGATGGAGGCTTCTGGCTTTTCGGTGTGAACAAACGCCCCGGTCTTCCATCACTTTTCGACAATGTACGCTGGTCCGGCCCTCATGCACGCGCTGATGTGCAAGCAAACCTTCCCTCCTCATTTCGCCTGACACTGTTGGAAACATTGCAGGATCTGGATGAAGAGCCGGATTGGCGAAGGTGGAATGCAAACAAACTTCGTTAACTTGACCCAGGTTATCGTCCCCAACGGAAAAGCATTGTCCAACAGAATTCTTGGCCCCAGAGAGCAGGACGCCCATGTATCGACTGATCTATATCAGCACTGCGTCTGACGCCCTCACGTCCGCCGATGTCGATGCGATTGTTGACGCGTCGATCCGCAATAATGCACCTCGGAACATAACGGGGGTCCTGATCTATAATGGTTTGAACTTTCTCCAGGTGCTGGAAGGCACACGACTGAACGTCGAAGAGGTCTTCAACCGTATTGTCCAAGACCCTCGCCATATTTCGGTCACCACGGTTCTGGCCGAATCCGCAGAGCTGCGCATGTTTGCCGGCTGGAGTATGGCCGGACGAAAGACCTCGGCGCTGGCTGGCCGACATGAATATGAGAAGATCGGTGAAACGCAGGATGTCCTGGCCCGCCAGATGCCAGCCCGTGTCCGCCAAATTCTGGAAAATTTCTGCTCGCTAAAGGGCATTTGATTCCACAGGTTTTCGGCATTCACCGAAATTTATGTTCTTTATTTGTTCCGTTATCTGTGGCCTGTTCTGGTCATGAGAACTGGACAGAAACTCTCCCCCACCGGCAGAATAAATTTGATCGACACACGCCAGGTTGAAGAACGCTTCCAGCAGCGTGGGCGCGGAGCGATCTCAAACCAGACCGGCCGTTTCGAGCTCGAAACACGCCAGGCCTTTGATGATGGCTGGGGCACGATTGAGGATGATGACAGCCGGATGGAGACCCTTCTGATGAAGGATTCGGCCCGCACCATCATCACCTTCAACAAATCGCCTGACATCTCGTTCGACAGAACGGTAAACCCGTATCGCGGCTGCGAGCATGGCTGCATCTATTGCTTTGCCCGACCAACCCATGCCTGGGGCGGGCTTTCGGCAGGGCTCGATTTCGAGAGCAAGCTGTTCTTCAAGGACAATGCCGTCGAGCTGCTGAAACGGGAATTGTCGCGGCCGCGCTATATCCCCCGGGTCATCGCGATGGGTATGAATACCGATGCCTACCAGCCCGTAGAGCGGGAAAAGCGCCTGACCCGTAGCCTGCTGGAGGTTCTGTCCGCGCACCGCCACCCGCTCAGCCTTTTAACCAAGTCAGCTCTGATCCAGCGCGACATCGACCTGATCGCGCCGATGGCCGAAGCGGGGCTTGCACGGGTTGGCATCTCTCTGACCACGCTGGATCGCACGCTCTCACGCAAGATGGAGCCGCGCGCCGCCACGCCGCAGCGTCGACTGGCCACGATCCGCGCCCTCAGCGACGCAGGTATTGAAGTAACCGTAATGACTGCGCCAATCATTCCCGGCCTCAATGATCATGAGATCGAAAACCTGCTGGAAGCCGCCGCCGATCATGGCGCGACCCGTGCGGGCTATGTGCTGTTGCGCCTGCCCTACGAGATCAAGGATCTGTTCCATGAATGGCTGGTCCAGCATGTACCGGATCGGGCCGCCCGGGTGATCAACCACATCAGGGACATGCGCGGCGGCAAGGATTATGACGCCAACTGGCATGAACGGATGCGCGGCGGCGGCCCGGTGGCCGACATCATCTCACGGCGCTTCGGCCGCTGCGCTGCCAAGCTCGGCATGAACCAGCCACGGGGCGCCCTGCGCACTGACCTCTTTCGCATCATTGAGGATTACGGCGGCCAGATGCGCCTCGATATCTAGGAGAAATCGAGCACAATCCGTCCGTCGATGTCACCCGCGAGCATCTTGTCGAATACACTGTTGATCTCTTCCAGACGTGCCGTTGCCGTATGGGCTTTCACGGCGCCAAGCTTGGCGAAATCCAGCGATTCCTGGAGATCCAGCCGCGTCCCGACAATGGACCCGCGCACCGTGATCCCATTCAGCACCATGTTGAAAATCGACAGAGGAAAGTCGCCGGGCGGCAATCCGTTCAGCGAAACCGTCCCACCCCGCCTGACCATGCCGAGCGCTTGCTCAAAGGCCTTCACTGACACGGCCGTGACGAGAGCGCCATGTGCTCCGCCAATCTCCTTGCGCAGGAAGGCTGCCGGATCCGTTTTGGCGGCATTCACAGTCACTTCCGCGCCAAGCTGTTTCGCGAGAGCAAGCTTGGAATCATCGATATCCACCGCCGCCACGCGACGCCCCATGGCTTTTGCGTATTGAACCGCCATGTGGCCAAGACCGCCCACGCCTGAAATCACCACCCAGTCGCCGGGCTTGGTGTCGGTCACCTTGAGCCCCTTGTAGACCGTAACGCCTGCGCACAGGATCGGTGCGATTTCCACGAATGGAATATTATCCGGCAAATGCCCCACATAGTTCGGGTCCGCTATGGCGTATTCGGCAAACCCGCCATTCACGGAATAGCCGGTATTGCGCTGGCTCTCGCAGAGAGTCTCCCAGCCGCCCATGCAATGATCACAATGCCCGCACGCGGAATAGAGCCACGGCACGCCCACCCGGTCGCCTTCCTTCACATGCGTGACACCCGCTCCCACGCCCGAGACGAAACCAACGCCCTCATGACCCGGTATGAAGGGCGGATTGGGCCTTACCGGCCAGTCACCATGCGCGGCGTGCAAATCGGTATGGCAGACTCCGCACGCTTCGATCTTCACCTGAATTTCGCCCGGCCCCGGCTCCGGAGTTTTCACCTCCTCAATCACCAGCGGTTTGCCAAATTCACGCACCACGGCGGCTTTCATGCTTTTTGCGGTCATTGTCGTCTCGCCTCCATTTTCCGGAAGTGTAGGCAAAGCCTCAGAAAGCGGGATAAGGACAAACCCTGAATTTGGCTGGGTAACGGGTCTTTTCCGAAATGTGGCCTTGCATGCCGCACCTTACACACTGCCAATTCACAGGCTTTCCCCGATTTTATCCACAGCACTATCCACAGGGAAAATCTGCGGTTAGTTTCGATATCGAAACATTTCGGGCTGATTCGGATGCGCAATAATTAGGGATTCAGAAACCGGCGTCCGGCACTGATTCGCGCTTCGATAAGACACATAGCGCAAGCGGGGCTGAACCAATGGAATTACAGAAGAACGTGATCATGCAGGGCGATTGCATCGACATCCTGTCACGCCTGCCGGACAGGTCGGTTGATCTCGTCTTTGCCGACCCTCCCTACAACCTCCAGCTTGGTGGTGGTCTGACCCGTCCCGACCAGTCCGTGGTCGATGGTGTTGACGACGATTGGGACAAGTTCGACAGCTTCGATGCCTATGACCTGTTCTGCCACCAGTGGCTGGAAGAGTGCCGCCGCGTCCTGAAGGATGATGGCGCAATCTGGGTGATTGGCTCGTACCACAACATCTTCCGCGTCGGCGCGATCCTGCAGGATCAGGGCTTCTGGATCCAGAATGACGTGATCTGGCTGAAATCGAACCCCATGCCGAACTTCAAGGGCACCCGCTTCCAGAATGCCCACGAAACCCTGATCTGGGCCGGAAAGTCCGAACAGTCTAAATGCACATTCAATTACGACGCGCTGAAAGTCTTCAATGACGACAAGCAGATGCGCTCCGACTGGATGATCCCGCTTTGCACAGGCGGCGAGCGCCTCAAGGATGACGACGGCAAGAAAGCCCACCCGACGCAGAAGCCGGAAAGCCTTTTGCAGCGCGTCCTGCTGGCAACGACCAATCCGGGCGACACGGTCCTCGACCCATTCTCCGGCACCGGGACCACCGCCGCCGCTGCCAAACGCCTCGGTCGCAACTATGTCGGCATCGAGCGCGACGAGACCTATGCGCGCCTGTCGCGGGCCCGCCTGAAGGCTATCGAGCCCATTGAAGGCGCTGTGCTCGAAACGGAGCGCAGCAAGAAATCCCTGCCGCGCGTGCCATTCGGCGCACTACTGGAAAATGGCTGGCTGAAACCTGGCGACCGCCTGTTCAGCCCACAGCGCCGCTATCAGGCACGCATTCGCGTCGACGGGTCGCTGACCACCGGCACGTCCACCGGATCGATCCACCGCCTCGGCGCACATGTCCAACAGGCGCCGGCCTGTAATGGCTGGACTTATTGGCACTATGAGGATCCCAAGCGGAACCTCGCTCCAATCGACATGCTGCGCCGACGCTACCGCGAGGAAATGGGCCTCAACTAGCGCCTGTCCGACCCCTTGGACGAAGGCGGCGCTGGATCAGTCCTGCGCCGCTTTTTCTATGGCATCATAATAGCGTTGCCAGCAGATCTGTCCGATCTGATTGTATTCCAGCATCTTGTCCGCCATCCGCAGGAACCCTTCCTGGTCTCCGAGCGCCGGTGGCAGCAATGGGTCGAAATTGATCGCCCGGATCACCGGCTGCCCGATCAGGAGGGTCTCGCGCGCTGCCTCATCCACGCTGCGCGTCATCAAGCCAGCCAGACTGGTCTCCATGGCCTGGATCGCGCGCGCATAGGATTGCGACAACTCTTCCGGTGACCACAGGCGCGTCCAGTCAAACGACCCCGCCATCGCGACCTGAGAGGTTCGGGTCAGGATAATACCGTCATCCGCGCCGATATCGATCAGACTGGTCCGATGCGTGTCCAGTTCACTCGCCAGGTTGGCAGGACGAACCCAGAAACCTTCCTCCGTCTGCTGGTATCCGAACAGGGCCAACGCCCGCTCACGTGCCCGAAGCTGCTTACGGTCGCTCCGGCCAAGATGCTTGGTCAACGCCACCAGCCAGTCGCCATTCCAGTCGACCACCCGGTCACCCACATTCTGCCACTGCTGCACCCGACGCTTGAGTGCCTGCGCTCTGGGGCCTGGAACATAGACACCGCGTTCTCGGCTCTCCAGCAGATCATCCTTCATCAGGCGCGTCACAGCCACACGCAGGGTCGCCGCCTCGATCCCGAACAGTGCCGCCGCATTGATAAGCCGACCAATCGGCTGGGGCGCATCCGTCGTACTGCTCATCAAGGACAGGATAAGCGCGCGCGCTGACACGTCTTCAGACTTGAGAGGCTCAAAATAATACACGAATTGACTCATAATGAAATTATATGTAACAAACCTTAAAGCACAGGATGGAGAACTGCCATGTCGAACACGATGAAGCTATCCGAAGCGCTGACAAAGGATGAGCTTCGCGAGTTGCGCAAGAAGTCTGATCTTCGCGCGTTGGCGACGCTTGTCTGGAATTGGGGGTTGATCATTGCGGCCTTTGCGGTCGCCATCATCTGGCCAAATCCGCTGACAATCCTCGCAGGTATCCTCATTCTGGGAGGTCGCCAGCTCGGCCTGGGCATCATCAATCACGATTGCGCCCACCACGCCTTTTTCAAGAGTCAGCGGGTCGATGATTTCGTGGGCCACTGGATCGCGGGCGCGCCGATGAACATCTCCCTGCCCGCCTATCGCGCCTACCATTTGAAGCACCACAAATATGCGGGCACGCCAGACGATCCGGACATCATCTTTGTAAAGAACTACCCTGTCCCGAAGGACAGCCTGCGTCGAAAATTCGTGCGCGACCTGACCGGCCAGACGGGCCTGCGCGATACGCTGCGCAAGATCCGCAGCTTCAAACTATCGCGCAACTGGCCGTGGCTCACGTTCCATATCGCACTGGCCGGCACCCTCACCGCTATTGGCGCACCGTGGGCCTATCTCATGTGGTGGGCGGCAGAACTCTTCATCTATCCAGCCATAGTGCGCCTGCGCCAGATCGGCGAGCATGGCACCGCGAAAGACCGGACCAGCCTCGATCCGCGCCTCAATACCGGCACCACGGTCGCCCCATTCTGGCAGCGCGTGCTGATCGCGCCGAATGATGTGAACTATCATCTCGAGCATCACATGTTTGCATCAATCCCGCCTTACAGGCTGAAACGGCTCCACAAGCTGCTGTCATCCCGCGGCTATTACGAGACATTTGATTGCATCTCGCATGGCTATGACGATGTTATCCGCCGCGCTGTCCACAATGACGCCCCAGAGATGGTGCCTGCTGAATAGGCTGGCGCTACTCAACCGCGATCCAGAACGGACCGGCCGGCATCCCGGTCCCGTCGAAGAGATTGCAGAGGGGGGAATCGCCCTGACAATAGCGGACCTCGGACACCGCCTCATCTTCTGCCTGCACGACCACAGTATCGCCATCAAGCTTGGCTGAAGCATATTTGCACGCATCCGCATCACACAGCTCCATGCCAATCACATTCCCTGCACTGACCGTCACCAAGCCGTCTTCCACACCCTCAAACGCAATACGAATTGTGCTGCCGTTTCGCACCGCCCGACTCGCCACGGCGCCAGACGCGCCTGCATCCACCTCACCATAAACGAGAGACTTCATCACCCGCACGACCCGTTCGGCCACCGCGAGCTTGTTTGGCGGATGAATGTCCACCGGATCGCCCATATCAATCGTCACGGCGAGCGCCACACGATCATCCCTGGCAGCGACGCGGCGCATGGATTCTCGGATCACCCCCCAGCCCGGCTTGCCAGCCTCTGTGGGTAGCGCGCCATATCGCGGCAGCTGCACAACAGCTACGGGCAAGTCAGCTCCAAACTTCGCGCGCCAATCCTGCACCAGCAGATCAAGCAGACTTTCATAGGCGACGCCATCGCCCGCATTGGATTCGCCCTGATACCAGATTGCCCCTTTCAGGCGGATGCCAGACAACGGCGCAATCATCGCATTGTGCAACATCGTGTAGCCCTTGATCGTGAACCAGGGCGCAGGCTTCGGAGCGCTTACGGCCGAATCCACTTTGCGATAGGCCCACCCGTCGGCCAGCGACAGGCTTGAGCCGTCCTCCAATTCCACGCGCAATTCAGAAGCCGGTCCGTTCATGCCACCATCGCCATAATCATTATGGGAGTTGACCAAAATAGTGTTCTTGCCCGGCTTGAGGAGATCGGCTGAAACCCCGTACGCGCGCAATCCTCCCCAATGGAATGTCGTGCCAATTGCCGTGCCGTTCAGCCAGGTCATGTCGGTATCATCGACCGCGCCAATATGGATCGTCGCAGCCTGCTCTGCCTGCTGAGGAGTCAGATCAAAACTGACCCTGTGCCAGACCATGCCGAGATGATCGGTGAGTTCCGCGTCTCCCCATTTGCGCCAGTCGCGTAGCGTGCCGGGCACGGGCTTCCACTCGTCTGCGTCTGCATCTTCCCACGGCGCAGTTCCTTCGGTCGCGGGGTCGTCCCGCCAGTTCTGCTGCCAGCTTTCCGAATAGATCTTCGCTGCCGCGCCCCGGTCAGTCTTGTAGGTTTCCAGCAAAGCCACTTGTTCGGTATGGTCCGGCATTGCGCCGATGATCTCGCCGTCAATCCAGGGCTCGATGCGTGAGCCGCCCCAGCTCGAATTGATCAGACCGACAGGAACATCATAGGCTTCTGACAATGCCCGCCCGGCATAGTAACAGACTGCCGAGAACCCCGCTGCGGTCTCCGGCGTCGTGACGGCCCAAGCGCTGTCGCCCGGCAAGTCCGCATTCGGAGCAAGCGAAAGATCCTTCTCGACTTGCAGCAGGCGAATATTGGAGTGGTCCGCAGCTGCGACTTCCCGTTCAGCATAGGTCACACGTGACAGTGGATATTCCATGTTCGACTGGCCGGAACACAAGAACACATCGCCCGCCAGCACATCCTCTAACGCCTGCACTGTATCGCCTTCAACGGTGAGCGAAATTTCATGTGATCCGCCTGCTGAAAGCTCGGGAAACTCGACCCACCATCGGCCGTCCCGGCCGGCACGAACAGGCGTGGACGCCGCGTCCAGCGAAACGATGAATTCCGCGCCGGGATCCGCCGTTCCGAACAGGCGCACCGGTGCATCGCGCTGGATCACCATATGGTCACCAAATAGGCTGGCGAGCTTCGGCGCCTCTGCATGTGCGCCCAGTCCAATCAGGGCCAATGCCCCGCATGCCATCATCGTCTTGCTGGTAAACATGTCCTGTTCCGCCCTCTTGTATTTTGGCAGGAACTTTCCCGAAGGCGATGATATTGTCCAGTGTTAGCGGTAACTAAATTTACGCAACTGCCAGCCGGAACGCCTTGGCAAACACGCTTGGCAGGCCTTCGACCTCATCGAGTTTAACCCACCGGCCATCGGCAACTTTCGGCTTGCGCGATGCCTCGGCGCGCATCACCCGAAAGCGAAACGCGAAATGCGTGAAGACATGGCGTACCTCGCCGACCTCCTCCCAGGCCGCTTCGGCAGGCGAAGGCGTTTGCGGAAAATCGCCCTCCACCCAATCGCCCGTCGGCAGCGCCAGCATCCCGCCGAGCAGGCCCTTGTCCGGGCGGCGCACCAGCAGCGCTTCCCCCTTCACGACCAACACATAAGCAATTCCAAACCGTACGGGCTTTGGCACTTTTGCGGGCTTGATCGGATAGCGTTCAGGCGCCCCTTCGGCCCGCGCTGCGCACAGGGACGACAGTGGACAGATCAGGCAGTTCGGCTTGGTCGGCGTGCACACGGTTGCGCCCAGATCCATCAGCGCTTCAGCAAATTCTCCCGGCCGGTCCTCCGGCACCAGCGCCCGCACTGTTTCGGCAATCACCTTCTTCTCAGCGGCCCATTCGCCTTTCAATGCCAGCAGGCGCGCGAACACGCGATCGACGTTGCCATCCACCGCCGCCGCTTTCTGGTCAAAGGCAATCGCCGCGATCGCGCCAGCCGTATATGGCCCGATACCGGGCAGTTTGCGCAGTTCGGCCTCTGTTTCCGGAAAGCCTCCGCGTGCAGCGACTTCACGCGCACATTTCAGCAAATTCCGCGCTCGCGCATAATAGCCGAGGCCCGCCCACGCACTCATCACCTCTTCATCCTTTGCCGCCGCCAGCGCCTCAATGGTTGGCCAGCGCGTAAGGAAGGTATGAAAGTATGGGGTGCCATGCGGGATGGTCGTCTGCTGCATCATGATCTCGCAGAGCCAGACACGGTACGGGTCAGGCCGCTCGCCCACAGCCCGGTCTGCCGGCAGCGTGCGCCAGGGCAAGTCGCGTGCATGACGCTCGAACCACGGCAGCAATTTGCCCGGCAGGCTGTTCAAATCTCTGTGCTTTGCCGGTGCCATGCCTTTTCCTCGCCCGAAAGCCGTGCAATCTCGTACGAATGGTCACGAGATCAACCCTTGATCCCATAGAGGAAGCTCGCGCGCGCGTCCGCCTGCGCTACCAGCGCGCGACACGCACTTATTCCAACATGCGCCAGGTCGGGCTTGCCGCGGAACGGGTCGGGCGTAAATCCGGCGCCAAGAAACTGCCCCCCATTCAGGTACTCCGCCAGCGCTGGCGCGAGATCGCAGGCGAACAACTCTATAAATACTGCCGCCCGGAGCGGCTCAGCGGTGGCAAGGATGGTCGCGTGCTGACCCTGCTCGTCGTGCCGCAAGCCGCCCCGATGGTGCAGCACCAGTCCGAAACGCTGCGACAGCGCGTGTCAGTGTCCGCAGGCGGCGACATTACCGCCATCAAGATCAAGCAGGGATCGCTCGGCACAGAACCGCCCAAGACACTGCGTCGCAAAACGCGGCCGCTCTCACTGAAAGAGCGCAAGGAACTTGAGGAATCGACCTCCGGAATCCAGAACGACAAGCTGCGCGCCGCAATTGTTGCGCTCGGTGAGGCCATGTTAACCGCAGAAGATACGCCGCCCCCTGCCAAGCCTGGCAAGGATGGCGGCCTGCCATTCTGACCCCGCCCTGCCCGCAAGGAGCCCCGACATGCTGAAATCCATTCTGACTGCCGTCACGGCTGCCGCCTTCCTGGCCATGCCTGCCCTTGCCGAAGACCTGTCTGTTGGCCACTCCAAGGGCTCGAAAGACGCGCCACTGACGATCATCGAATACGGGTCTCTCACATGCGGTGGATGCAAATACTTCCACGACAAGATCCTGCCACGCATCGAGGCCGATTATATCGAGACCGGCAAGGTCCGTTTCATCTTCCGTGAAGTCCTGCGCAATGATGTCGATACGGCCCTCGTCACCATGGCGCGCTGCGCCGGCCGGGACAAATTCTTCGAGGCAACCGACACAATGTTTGCGCGCCAGCCTGATGTCATCAAGTCTGCGCAAGCTGGTACAGTGCTCGACACTTTCATCGAGATCGGCACGCCCTATGGCATTCGGGACGTCGACACGTTCAATGCCTGCTACACCGACATGAATGTTCGGCTCGACATGGCCGAAGTGCAGGAAAGCGCCGAGGCATATGAGCTGCGCGGCACGCCAACGCTGGTTATCAATGGCGAGGAAAAATATGTCGATGACGACTTCAAGTCGGCCGATGCGTTCGCCGCTTACCTCGACACACAGCTTGCCGCGCTCTCCGATTCGACCGGTTCAGAGGCAAATTAGTTAACAGAACAGGTGGTTGCAGTTAATCAATTGGCAACCAAACCGACTCAATCCTTAACGCGAAGGTTATGACCATGAATTTCTTCTCACGACGCACTGCGCTTGCAGCGATTTCAGCGCTGGCCCTGGTCGCCTGTGGCGACACCGGTGCCGACACATCGCCTGCAGGTGGCGACGCCGTGACCGCTGGCAGCGAGCTTGGCCACGTCAAAGGGGCGGCCGACGCACCTGTCACCCTGATCGAGTATGCCTCACCCACCTGCCCGGCCTGCAAATACTGGCATGACGACATCCAGCCAGTTGTCCAGTCGGACTATATCGACTCCGGCAAGGTGAAACTCGTCTTCCGCGAATACCCACTGCACGCACCGGATGTGCCTGCCTACCTCGTCGCCATGTGCGCGGGCGAAGACAAGTATTTCGACGTGCTGGACGAGCTGTTCGAATACCAGTCCGGCATCATTGAATCTGCGCAAAACGGCGTCCTGAAGGCCATGCTCCAGACCATTGGCCAGCGTCATGGCATCGAGACCGAGGCCGACTTCGATGCCTGCATGAACAATCGCGACTTGCGCCAGCAGATGGCGGACATCTACCAGACATCCGAAAAGTTCGGCGTCACCGGCACACCAACCTTCATCATCAATGGTGAAGTGCACCAGTTCGCCAACATGAACTCCGCTGACAAGGTCACAGCCGCGCTGGACGCTGCGCTTGAAGCTGCCGGCGTCTCCACAGACGAGTAGGGATATGGGGGAGCCAGTATGAAGATAACCGAACTCCGTATTGCTGGCTTCAAATCCTTTGTGGACCCTCAGGACGTGCCAATCGAACCCGGCCTGACCGGGATCGTCGGGCCGAATGGCTGTGGCAAGTCCAATCTTCTGGAAGCCCTTCGCTGGGCCATGGGCGCAAGCTCTGCACGTGCCATGCGCGGCGGGGAGATGGATGATCTCATCTTCTCCGGTGCGGATGGCCGCCCCGCCCGCGAGACCGCCGAAGTCACGCTCGTGCTGGACAATTCCAAACGCACCGCGCCACCGGAATTCAACGCCTCCGACACACTGGAAGTCATCCGCCGCCTGAAGCGCGGCGCAGGCTCCACCTACAAGCTGAATGGCCGGACTGTACGCGGCAAGGACATCCAGCTCCTGTTCGCGGATGCTTCGACCGGCGCGAACTCCCCGGCTCTCGTACGCCAGGGTCAGATTTCGGAACTGATCGGCTCCAAGCCGCAGAACCGCCGCCGTATCCTTGAGGAAGCCGCCGGCATTGCAGGCCTCAATTCCCGCCGTCACGAAGCCGAGCTGAAGCTGAACGGCGCCGAGACCAATCTGGAGCGCCTGTCGGAAGTCTCCGCTGAAGTCGAGCGCCAGCTCGCCAGCCTCAAGCGCCAGGCCGCCAAGGCCCGCAAATACAAGCGCCTGTCTGAAGAGATCCACGCCCTCGACGCCCTGATCGCGCACCTGCGCTGGCATGAGGCCAAACTCGCCTGCGATACGGCTCGCACGCAATTGGACGAGGCCCGCCGCGCGGTTGAGGAAAAGACACGCGAAGACGCGATGCGGGAACGCGAGCGCATTGAGGCCGGTGAAGGACTCAATCCCCTGCGCGAAGCTGAAAGCGTTGCCGCCGCCAAGCTCGGACAGGCCCGCATCACGCTGGCAAGGCTGGAAACCGAGCGCAAGGTCGCCGCCGAGACCCATGAACGCCTCGATGCCGAAGCGACCCGCCTGATGGAAGACATCGAGCGCGAGCAGGATCAGAAACTCGAAGCCGAAGACGCCCTCGCCCACGCAAAGTTTGAGCTGTCTTCGCTACCGGTCCTGAACGAGGCCCAGAACGAGGAAATCGAGGCCGAGACCCGGAAGGCGCTGGAAGACGCCCGCACACGTCTCGCGGGCGCCGAGAAAGCAGCCGACGAAGCGCAGGAACGCCTGTCGGAAGTGCGTGCCCAGCGCCGCGCTTCGGAGGAGAACGCCTCCGCTCAGCGGCGTCGCCAGTCTCAGCTCAGTTCTGAAATCGACCGCCTGAAAGGCGAAATGGCCCGGATCGAAGATGCCGCGTCGCTGGTCGGCCGCCTGCGCGATGCCAAAGCGGCCGAACAGGATGCCGAAGCCGCCCTGCAAGACGCCGAACGCGCCGTCGAAACCGCCGAGTCTACGCTCAATTCGACCCGTGAGGCGGAAACGTCCGCACAAGCCCCCCGGGATGCGGCCCAGCAAGACGTGCGCGCACTCGAGGCCGAAATTGCTGGCCTGCACAAGCTGCTTCGCAAGGCCGAAGGCCCGAAAGCCCCGCCAGTTGTCGAGCGCATTCGTACGCAGGATGGGTACGAGAAAGCCATTGCCGCCGCTCTGGGCGATGATATCGAAGCGCCAACCGATCGCTCTGCCGCAATGTATTGGGGCGGCGCGTCGCTGGCGTCGCAATCCCTGCCGCAGGGTACCCGCCCGCTGACAGATGTGACCGAGGCTCCCGGCGAACTCGCTGCGCGGCTTGCCCAATGCGGCGTTGTGGACGTGACCGATGGCGAGCGCCTGATGGCCCAGCTCCAGCCCGGCCAACGACTGGTTTCCGTCGAGGGGCATCTCTGGCGCTGGGATGGTTATATCCGCACACCAGCTGCACCGGTCAGCGCAGCCGCACGTCTTGAACAACAGGCCCGGCTTGAAGCCGCCGAAGCTGAACTGCCCGCTCTGACCGCCACCTATGAGGCGCGTGAGGCAGACCTTGTAGCTGCCCGTGACGCCCGTCAGACGGCTGAGGTGAAACTCCGCGACCTGCGCCAGGCCATCGCCCCGGCCCAGCGCGCGCTCAGCGAGGCACGCAATCGCGTCTCACAGGAAGCACAAGCCTCCGAACGCGCAGCCATGAAGCGTGACACAAGCGGAGAAGCCCTTACCCGCGCCGAGGCCGACCTCGCCATCGTCAACGAAACGCTGGCCATGATTGCACCGGAAGGCCCGGCGGAAGATGAAGCCGCGCTCGAAACCCGGCTCGCCGAAGCCCGCACAATGGTGGCCGAGGCCCGCACCGCTGAGATCGAAGCGCGCGGCCGCCTGACAGACATTACACGCGGTCGCGAACAGGCTGCTGCGCGTCGCGATGGCCTTGAACGCGACATCAAGACATGGTCCGGCCGCATTACCGCGACCGAGGAGCGCGTCGCGCGCCTGATCGAGCGCCGCCAGTCTGCCGCTTCCGATGCCCTGGCCGCCAAGGCACGCCCCGAACAGCTGGCCGCCGAGATCGAGAACCGCAGCAACGAAGTCGACGCGCTGGAGACCGAACGCAAGCGCGTCGCAGACCAGCTCGCCGAAAAAGAAGCCGCCATCCGCGAAGCCGAACAGGCAGCCCGCGCAGCCGCCAATGCCGCCTCAGAAGCGCGCGAGAACCTTGCCGGTTGGAAGGTGAAGCTCGAAAACGCCGAAGGCCGGCTCGAAGAATCGGTCGAGATCGCCCGCAACAATTTCCAGCGTACGCCGGAAGGCCTATTGGCGATTGCCGAAGCAGGCCTCGAAGAAGAGACGATGGGCGAGTTCACGCCCCGCGATGCCGAACGCCGCGCCGATGAGCTCCGCCGCACGCGCGACCAGCTGGGCGGCGTGAACATGAATGCCGAGGAAGAAGCCGAAGAACTCGAAGAACGGCTCGGTTCGCAGGTGACCGAGAAGGAAGACCTCGTCGCTGCAATCGCCAAGCTGCGCCAGGGCGTCGATGCCCTGAACGCCGAAGGCCGCGAACGCCTTCTGAAAGCGTTCGAGCAGGTCAATGAACACTTCAAGGCGCTGTTCACGGCCCTGTTCCGCGGCGGCCAGGCTGAACTGCGCCTCGTCGATGCCGATGACCCGCTGCAAGCCGGGCTCGAAATCATGGCCCAGCCACCCGGCAAGAAGCTCGGCACGCTGAACCTCATGTCCGGCGGCGAACAGGCCCTGACGGCGGCCGCGCTGATCTTTGCGGTCTTCCTGTCCCGCCCCGCGCCGATCTGTGTGCTGGACGAGGTGGACGCGCCGCTCGATGACGCCAATGTCGACCGTTTCTGCAACATGCTGAACGAAATGCGCCAGCGCACCGATACGCGCTTCGTGGTGATTACCCACAATCCGGTCACGATGAGCCGGATGGACCGTCTTTTCGGCGTCACGATGCGGGAAAAAGGCGTTTCCAAGCTGGTTTCTGTGGACCTGCAGGCAGCCGAAGAGCTCGTTGCGGCGGAGTAGCGCACACCCACACTATAGAAATCCAATAGAATCAGACCTCTAGCTTTCTGCAATCGCGGTTGACTTGCCTGCCCCCAATACATAGTTTGCGCCGAAATCCGGGGGGCACCCCATCAGAAGGGATTCGCTTGCGCGAAGCTTAGCAAACCATGTCCAGTGAAGGCCCGAACGACCTCGGTGAACGTATCGCCCAGGCTCAGGCGGCCAGAGCGGCAAAGGATGCGGCAAAACGCAAGTTGGATGCAGATGATGGAAGTCTTTCGGCCGGGGCCTACGCCCTGCGATACGGCGCGGAATTTGTCGCCTGCATCTTTGTCGGAGGCCTCATTGGTTTCTGGATCGACGCATTCGCAGGAACAAAGCCCTGGGGCCTGCTGATTGTCGGTACAATCGGCTTCGCAGCAGGTATACGAGCGATGATGCGCGCCTATCGGGAACTGAATGCCCGGGCGCTAGGGAATTTATCGGAGCCTGAGGCTCCAACAGACGGGACCGGGAACGAATGAACTTCGCTCTGCAAAACACCGCGATTGATCCGATCCACCAGTTCCAGGTCACGAAGTGGCTGGACCTGCGCCTCGGCAATATCGACATTTCCTTCACCAACGCCTCCGGCTTCATGCTGCTGGGCGTGGTGCTCTGCATCGCCTTCTTCGGCTACGCCGCTTCCAAGAAGGCGCTGGTGCCGGGCCGTACGCAATCCATGGCCGAGATCGGCTATGGCTTCGTCGCCGACATGGTCCGCTCGACCGCTGGTGAAGAAGGCCTGCGCTTCTTCCCGTTCGTCTTCACGCTCTTCTTCTTCGTATTCTTTGCCAACATGATCGGCATGGTGCCTTACGCCTTCACCACAACCAGCCATCTGGTCGTGACCGGCGCCCTGGCCCTGCTCGTGATCGGCATCGTCATCGGCTTCGGCATCTGGAAGAACGGCCTCAGCTTCTTCAAGCTGTTTGCCCCATCGGGCGCCCCTTGGCCGATCTATTTCATCCTCGTGCCTATCGAGGTCATTTCCTTCCTGGCCCGTCCGGTCACGCTGGCGCTGCGTCTGTTCGCCAACATGCTGGCTGGCCACATCATGCTGAAACTGTTTGCAACCTTTGCAGCCCAGCTCATCGGCGCGGCCTTGTCCGGCGCGGTGTTCATGGGTGTGGTCGGCATCCTGGCCTTCGGTATGGGTATCGCGCTCAACGCTCTCGAACTTCTTGTGGCAGGTCTTCAGGCCTATGTTTTCGCAATCCTGACCTGCGTTTACCTGAACGACGCACTGCACCCGTCACACTAAGGACTCTTCGCCAGTGCGGCCCTTGGGCACGCACTAAAAAACTTGACGCAGCCCAACGAACACGCTTCACGGGCCGCAAATTATTGAAACCCTTGCATTCCAAACAGGAGACGACCATGGAAGGCGATATCGCACTCGGCCTCAAATATGTAGGCGCTGGCCTCGCAACTCTCGGCATGATCGGTGCCGCGATCGGTGTGGGCAACATCTTCAGCTCGTTCCTCGACGCTGCCATGCGCAACCCGTCCGCTGCACCACAGCAGACCGGTAACCTCTTCATCGGTATGGCCCTCGCAGAGGCACTCGGCATCCTGTCGTTCCTCGTGGCCGTCCTGATCTTGTTCGTGGTCTAAGCCACTTACACGCCAAGAACGGGCCGGCGGACTTGATAGACCACCGGCCCGATCCAGCCTGATGCTGCACTTGAGGTACTGAAATGCTGCTCGCCCTGCTTGCGGAAACTGCCCATCACCTACCGGATGACGCGCCGCCTCCGTTCCCGCCTTTCGAGGCGTGGCACATGCCGGGCCAGTTGTTCTGGCTCGCGATCCTTTTCGCGACCCTCTACTTCTCCCTCTCCCGCTTCATCCTGCCAAAGATGTCGGACACGATCGAAAAACGGTCTGACCGCATCGCCTCTGATCTTGATCAGGCAGCCAAGCTGAACGAGCAGGCCACCGAAGCCCAGCAGGCGCTCGAACTGCGCATTGCCCAGGCCAAGGCGAAAGCCCGCGAAACAGCGAACAAGGCAGCGGCCAAGGTTGATGCCGAAATGACGGCTGAAACGGCTCGCGTCGACGCCGAGATCGAAAAGAAGCTGGACGCTGCCGAAGAGCGGATCTCCGCCCTGCGCGCAACGGCCATGCAGAATGTCGAACAAATCGCTGTAGACGCAACTGACGCCATGACGGCCCGTTTCGGCCTCAAGGCCTCTGCGGCTGACCTCAAGAAAGCCGTTTCGACGGCTCTGAATTAAGAGAGACATGCAGATGCCCCTTCGTCTTGCCCCTGCCCTCACCTTCGCTGCGCTGGTCGCATCACCCGCCTTTGCCGCATCTGATGCGCATGGCGGTGGCGGCTTCATCGGCGGCTTCATGTATTCGCTGACCGATCCGGTCACGCACACCGCATTCCTGGCTTTCGCGGCCTTCCTGTTGATCGCATGGCGCATGGGCGCCCTGAAGACGATCCTCGGCGGCCTCGACAAGCGCGCAGACGACATCCGCAACGAGCTGGAAGAAGCCCAGAGCCTGCGCGAGCAGGCGGCTGAAGCCCTCGCCCTCGCTGAGCGTCGCCAGCAGGATGCAGACAAGGAAGCCGAAGCAATGATCGCCCAGGCCAAGGACGACGCCAAGCGGATCATGAAAGAGGCCCGCAAGGATATTGCAGACCGCCTCGCCCGCCGCGAAGCGCTGGCCGAAGCCCGCATCACCCGCGCCGAAGCCGAAGCGACCGAGGAAGTCCGCCGCGCCGCTGCAGACGCTGCCACGGCCGCTGCGAAACGCCTTCTGGCCGAAGACACGGCCGTCGACCAATTCGAATCCGCTGCCCGCGAAATCGAAAAAGCCCTCGGCTAGAGCGGGGACACCTTTCAGCCTCTCCCCAGCTCATATTTTTCAAGACCCCTGACCTGCCGCGCAGTTCAGGGGTTTTTTTTATCTGCTATCCAACCGCCCTCTGCTCGACGGCAAACTCTGGGGCATGGACACCCTGCTCGCTCCACTGGCTTCGCCCCTGCCTTCCTGTCTGGAACCCCACCGGTTCTGGATCTGGCTGCAGATGGTCGCGTGGCGTCTCTATGTGCGCGCCGTGAAAGGCAGGGGCATCCCGTTCATGACGGTCATTGATCGGCAGGGAACCGTATACCTGAAATGGATCGGGCATCCTCCGCACGAATTCCCGCAAGCTCCCGACGACCCGCTGGCCTTCACACCGTCAAAAGCCTTCCGCATCGCGCTTGGCGATCTGCCGTCCGCCCATCCGGGTGAGCGTGGGAGACTCAGCTCAACTACCACGAGGACCCCGACCTGCGCCCCAGTCAACTCACCAGTCAGCGCCCATGCGGCCGCTGTGCCCGCTCCGGACACCTGACCGCAACCCTTCCCCCGGAAAACTCATCAGCCCACCCAGCGCCCTCACAGGCGTCGCTCAGGCTTGTCCTATTGCGGGCGGACTGGCGCGGCGTGCCCGACCCGGCGTCTCTCCGACATGTTTCTTGAATGCCCGTTTGAAAGCTGCCTCGGAGCTGTAGCCCACAGTTTCTGCCGCTTCTGCGATCGACACGCTGCTGTTTGACAGCAGGCTGGAAGCCAGTTGCATCCGCCAGCGCGTCAGGTAACGGGATGGCGGCTCGCCCGTATATGCCGCGAACCGGTCAGCCAGAGCCGAACGCGACATGCCCGCTTCCTTGGCCAGCTTGTCCAGCGTCAACGGCTCAGCGGGGCGTGTATGGATCAGGCGCAGTACCGCGCCCACCCGCTCATCCCGCAGGCCCGAAATCCAGCCAACCGAATCTTCACTCAAGGTCTCGATATAGTGGCGCAGCGTCTGAACGAACATCAGCTCGCTCAACTTGGCCAGAACCGTCTGGCTGCCGGCTTCCGGACGCTCATCCTCGTCCAGCGCCGAGACGATCAAATTCTGCATCAACGCCCATGTACTGTCGGTGGGCCGCACGATCATCATCCCTGGCAAGGCGCTCAGCAGCGGATTGAATGGCCGGGCATCACAGCCGAAATATCCGCAAACAAACGTTGCGGGCCTGCCGTCTCCGCCAATCTGGACGTGATTATAGGGCGTCACGCGCTTGGCCGCATCCCGATACGGCTCCACGTCAACTTTCGGGATCATGTTCGGCTTCTGATCGGATGCGATGAAATGCTCTGCCCCCTGAGGCAAGATCATGATCTCGCCAGACCGCAGGGTCTGCGGTTCGGTATCGCCTGCGGCTGACCACGCCCACGCATCGCCATCAATCATCACGTGAAACGGAATCACATGCTGAACATGCGGCATCACGATGGAGCCGATCTCGTCCATTGACGGGTTGGTTGTCACCCAGGGCGCCGACGCATTGACCTTGAAATAAAAGGCCGCTTCAAATCGAACGGCACTCAAAACCTGCGATAATACATCCATACGCGTCCCCCTGAGACCGAAACGGTCTCGATCCGAGCCACACTCTGGATGAATGAGCATTTTTTCCGGATGCAGGAGAATTACGTATTTAGGGCAACAATGCAAATATCCTCCCACGAACAGCGCGATTGTCGTGCTTATGGGGGACGGAGAAACGCAATGACCAATGTTGTAATCAATACACTGGGCGGGAGCACGCAAAGCTATTCCGCAAACGAACTTCAACAGTCGACCGGATGCCGGATCATCACGCCGGAGGCCGATGACTATGACGCGCGCCGCGCCATCTGGAACGGCATGATCGACAAACGGCCGGCCGCCATCCTGGTCGCCAAGGACGAAGCTGGCATCGCCGCTGCGGTAAGCTTCGCTTCCACCAATGGCTTGCTCATGTCGCTGCGCTCTGGCGGACACAACATCGCTGGCATGGCCCTTTGCGATGACGGGCTCGTGCTCGACATGCAGGACATGAAATCGGTCACTGTCGATCCGGAGGCCCGGACGGCGCGGGTTCAGCCCGGCGCGTCTCTCGGCGATGTCGACCGGGCCACACAGGAATTCGGACTGGTCGTGCCAACGGGCATCAATTCAACAACAGGAATAGCCGGGCTGGCGCTGGGGGGCGGATTTGGCTGGGTGACGCGGAAGTATGGACTGACGGTGGACTGCCTGAAATCCGTACGGCTCGTGACCGCTTCCGGCTCGATCATCACTGCAAGCAAGACTGAAAATTCCGATATATTCTGGGCCCTTCAGGGTGGCGGTGGGAATTTCGGTGTCGTCACCGAATTCACTTTCGACCTGCACCCCGTTGGCCCGGAAGTGTTTGCAGGCATGCTGGTCCATCCGATTGCGGATTTTCCAGATGTGACCCGCGCACTTCAGGCGCTCGTTGCAGACGCGCCGGACGAACTGACCTGCTGGGCCGTTTCGCGCAAGGCCCCGCCCCTGCCTTTCATACCTGAGGAATGGCATGGCCGCGAGGTCATGGTGGTTCCTTTCTGCTTTATCGGTGATCTGAACGCTGCAGAGGCCGCCACATTGGGCGTGCGCTCCATCGGAAATCCGATTGCAACTCATTTTGGCCCGATGCCGTTCGCCGACTGGCAAACCAGTTTCGATCCGCTGCTCACCGAAGGCGCACGCAATTACTGGAAAAGCCATGATGTCGCCGCCTTCAGTGACGCCGCCATCGACATTATACATGAAGCGGTCAACAATCTGCCTTCGGATGAATGCGAGATTTTCTTCGGGCATGTCGGTGGCACTGCGACGCGCATTCCGGCGGATGCCACGGCTTGGCCAAACCGTCAGTCCCATTTTGTGGTCAACGTCCATACGCGCTGGCAAGACCCGGCCGATGACGGAAAATGTGTTCAATGGGCCCGGAAACTGTTCCAGGCATTGGAGCCCCACGCCATGGGTACGCGCTATGTAAACTTCATTCCCGAGGGGGACGAAGCCAATAATCTGGAAGACGCCTTTGGGGAAAATCTTGACCGGCTTGTACGCATCAAGGAAGCAACCGACCCCGACAATCTGTTTCGCACGAACATCAATCTGACGCGCAAGATACCAGCCGGGGTGGCCGGCTAGCTCAGCTGGAGCTCGACCAGGCGCTTATAGGCGCCACTGGAGGCCATCAGCGCGTCATGCGTGCCTTCCTCCACCGCGCGGCCGTCTTCCATCACAATGATGCGGTCGGCCGCGCGAACTGTAGAAAGGCGATGCGCAATAATCAGCGTGGTGCGGCCCTTGGAGAATTCCGCAAGGGCCGCCTGCACTTTTGCTTCGCTCTCGGCGTCGAGGGCCGATGTCGCCTCGTCCAGCAACAGGATCGGCGCACCGCGCAGGATCGCCCGCGCCAGGGCCACGCGCTGGCGTTGGCCGCCGGAAAGGTTGCGGCCCATCTCACCCGCCGGCGACTGGTAGCCGTCCGGCATGGCAGTAATGAAGTCATGCGCATTGGCCGCCTTGGCCGCCGCCTCGATCTCTGCATTGGTCGCGCCAAGACGCCCGAGCGCAATATTGTTCTGGACCGTATCGTCGAACAGCGCCGAATCCTGCGCCACCAGCCCGATATTGGCCCGGAGCGTATCGCCCACAACGCCGCGCACATTCTTGCCATCCACGCTTACCGCGCCGGACTCGGCATCATAGAGGCGCATGAGCAAGTTGAAGACAGTCGACTTGCCCGCGCCCGACGGTCCGACAATCGCCACCGTTTCGCCCGGCGCCGCAACAAAGGACAATCCGTTCAATGCCCGCGTGCCATCCGGATAGGCAAAGCTGACCCCATCAAACACCACATGTCCGTTGACCCGGTTCAAGCGCTCAGCATCTGGCGCATCCGCAATATGAGTCGTCGCGTCGACAATCTCGAACACGCGATCAGCTGCTGCGCCGCCTTCCTGCGCCACAGCATTCAGTGTGCCGAGTGCTCGCAATTCTGGCGAGACGATGCCCAGCGCGGCAATGAAGCCGAGCAGGTCGCCAAGGGTCATTGCCCCCTGCGACATACGCCAGGCCGCAAAGCCGAGAATCCCGGCCAATGCAGCGCCACCCGCGACTTCAAGAATCGGGTCAACCGCCGCCCGGTCCGTCAGCACTTTCAGGAACAGTTTGGAACGCTCGACAAAACCCTGCCGCGCACGGGATTTCTGGTACGGCTCAAGCCCGTAAGCCTTCACCACCCGCGCCGATTGGAAGCCTTCCGACAGGAGCGATGTCACCTGCCCGACCTGCTTCTGGGCCTGTTTGGAGCGTTTGCGAATGCGGTTGCCGAGGCCGATGACCGGCCCGAACGCAATCGGATAGGCGACCAGCAACAGCAGGGTCAGCTGCCAGTCGATGACCAGCATCACACCGAACATGCCGATCACGGTGATTGTGCTTTTAGTGAAATTGTTGGCAAAGCGCAGCGCCGCATCGCGGATCGCGTTCACATCATTGATGAAGCGCGAGACAAAGTCGCCGGACGCATCCGCCGCCACACGCGCATAGTCACCATCGGTCAGGGAATCGAACTGGCTCGATTGCACCGACACCAACCCGCGCTGGACGCCGGTATTGTTGAACAGGGTCATCAGGTAGAGCGAGAGCGCCCGCGCACAGGACAGGGCCACGATTGCGCCGCCGATCCACCAGATCCAGTCAGGGCCGGACACGGGCACCTGCGCCTCATCCCCGAAACTCGCCTGCAGCCGATCGCCAAGCATCTTCAGCACCAGCGAATAGCCCATGGCGCTGAGCGAGGTCAGCAGGGCCATGAGCGTGCCGGCGGCGAACCAGCCGATATGCTGGCGGAAATAGGCTGCAAACAGGCGCCTCAGGCTCCCCTTCTGCTTGGGGGCCTTAGCTGTCACCACCTCAGACGTGATGGTGGTCTCCCGTTTCCGGGTCCAGCAGCTTGTGAGCGTGCAGGATGAAATAGCGCGTTTCGGCATTGTCGACCGTACGCTGGGCAGCATTCTTCCAGGCGTCGTAGGCTTCCTTGTAGTTCGGGAAAGCCCCGACAAAGTCGACCTTGGACAGGTCTTCGAATTCCACTTCGGTCACATCCTTCAGCTCGCCGCCGAATACGATGTGGAGAAGTTGTTTGGTCTCGCGGGTAGTATCGCCCATTTTGGCTGGCTCCGTAGTCGCTGGAGGCACCATTTTCGGCGCCCTTTCCTGTGGGTCAGGTATATCCACAAATTCTGACCTGCGCACTAACAGAGGATGCAGGGCGTTTCCAGAAGCAATAACGCTCCTTTGTGCAGGTACTGCCCGGTTGAATATGAGTTTTTCGCCGCGATGTGTCGTGGCAACACCACCCGCTTCCTCGATGAGGATCGTGCCCGCAGCCAGATCCCAGTCCGCCTTCTGACCCAGAACGAGCGTTGCATCCCATTTTCCTGCCGCCACGAAGGCCATCCGCAACAGGGTGGAGTTGGGCTTCGGCCGGGCGACGGTAACGGGCGGCCAAGGCTCCGGCCAGCCTGGGTGCTCCAGCATTGTCTCCGCCGCAATCAGGCGGCAACCTGCCTCGGCGGCGCACTCACTGACCCGGATGGCGGCGCCGTTCAGAAACGCCCCCTGCCCGCGATGCGCCTCGTAGAATTCGTCCAGTTCCGGCGCATACAGCACCCCACCCACCGAGATGCCCTCTTCCACAATGGCAAGCCCGATGCACCAATGCGGATCACCGCGAATATAGGCACGGGTGCCGTCAATCGGGTCCACGACCCAGCAGCGATCCTTTTGGCGCGCATGGGGATCGTCGAGCGTCTCTTCGGACAGCCAACCATATTCCGGACGGAAGCGTGTCAGTCGATCCGAGCAGAGCTGGTTCACGGCCATATCGGCTTCGGTCACCGGACTACCGCCCCTCTTGTGCCAGGTCTCTGCCGTTTGGCCGCCAAGCATGAAGGACTGCGCCAATTTCCCGGCTTCCTGCGCGAGCTCACGCAGGATTTTCATGTCTTCAAACAGGGTGCGGTCAGCTACCCGCAAGACTCATATCCTCGATGAGAATGCTCGGCGCGTCCCGCGTTCCCCGGAACTCAAGGTCCGAGGCCGGGATCAGCCGCGCAAACATGGAAGGCAGGTCACCCGCGATGGTGACTTCGGACACCGGATAGGCAATCTCGCCATCCTCGAACCAGAAGCCCGACACGCCGACCGAATAGTCGCCATTGTTCGGATTGATGGACGGCCCGAACATGTCGGTTACCAAAAGGCCCTTGCCCGCCCCCTTGACCAGTTCGCCGGGGGTCTTGTCTCCGGCCTTCAGGTAGAGGTTCGACGTGGTCACGCCGGGAGGATCGCCAAAGCCGAGCGCGGAAAAGCCGTTCGGCTCCATGCCCAGCTGGCGCGCCGAAGAGGAATTCAGCAGCCAACTGGTCAGTCGGCCATTATCGATCAGGTGAGTTTCCTGCACCGGCAGGCCTTCACCATCATGGCTGCGCGAACCCATGCCCATCGGGCGGAATGGATCGTCGATGATGTGGATACCATCCGCGAAGACCTGCTCGCCCATCCGGTCTTTCAGGAAGCTGACACCGCGCGCAACTGACGGGCCGGAAATCGCCCCCAGGAATGCCCCTATGAGACCCGCAGAGACCCGCCGATCATACAGGACAGCGGCCTTCTGCGTGTTCAGCTTGCGTGAGCCAAGGCGCGAGATCGTGCGCTCACCTGCCGTGATTCCGATCTCGGCAGCTGTCGGGCGGTCTTTCTTGAAGCGGACTGACCAGCTGTCATAGTCCCGCTCCATATGGCCATCGCGCTCTGCCACCGCAGCAAGGCCAAGGCTGGTCGACGTGCCTGTCTTGAAGGCGGAAAAGCCATTGCTGGCCGCAACCCAGCGCGAGGAACGGTTCCAGGATGCGCCACACCCGGCGACCGTCTTGATGCCTTCAATGCCCAAGGCGGCTGCTTCGGCTGTCCGCGCTTCGGATTCCAGGATGTCGGCGGAGATTTCCGGTTCGCCGGTCAGATCCATGTCGAGATCGCCTGTCGCCAGCTTGTCCGCATCCGGCAGGCCGCAATATTTGTCTTCGGGCACAGCGCGCGCCATCGCCACGCAGCGTTCCGCGAGCGCCTTCAGCCCTTCCGGCGACAAATCCGCGCCGGATACGTGCGCCTGTCGCTTGCCATACAGGCAGCGAAGGGCGACCGAGCGCCCCTCTTCACGTTCAATGCTCTCCAGCGCGCCGTCGCGGACGGAAACGCTTACGCCTTCGCTCTCGCCAATCCGGGCGTCGGCAGCGTCTGCACCTTCCTTTCGGCAATGGTCCAGTAGTCCGGCAAGCAATTCGGCCGGCGGTATCTTGAAATCAGCCATTCTGGCTAGATGGACGCTGCGCTCGCCTCGCGCAACTGCGCAAATCAGGCGAAGGCGTGGTACAGGATCGCCAGCGCCGTCAGCACCATTGCAATCCAGCTGAGCAGGATGCCTCCGGCCCGCATGGCCATGATTGTCCCGCCAAGCCCGATGACATGCATCAATCGCCCGAGCGTGAAGACGCCACCTGCAACATGGATGGCCCAGGCCGGCAGTCCCATCAGTGCCAAAATGACAAGGCCGACCAGCATGGACGGGATGTATTCCGTGGCATTGCCGTGCACTCGCGTACGCAATTCCAGCATCTCATTGCCACCGGTCCCGACCGAGACTTTGGCCGACTGCCGCACGGACACGACCCGGAACGCCAGATAGATCAAGAGCAGCATGTTCACGGCGACATATACGCCGGCCACTTCAAGTGATGTCATTGTGGTTTCCTCCCCATTTGAAAAAGGCCACCGACGCGAATCGATGGCCTGTTCTTATTCAATCGTGATTCTGATTGAGTCGCTCAGTCGTCGCGACGCGCATCAGGCAAGCGGTCGTTTATGTCATCGCGAATATCCAGCAATGTCACGATCAGGCCGCAGACGAGGCTGGCCGCGATCCATCCGCCCACTGTGAACACCGCAAAGTCGGCCACTTGAGCAATCGTATCGGTCAGACCAAGCAACTCGCCCGTAAATTCACCCCGATTGTAAAGGCCAAGCGCGATGCCCCCCACGATGATCGCAATATATGCGACATAGACCATCGTGCGGAAGCTATTGATAATAAAGAACTTCATGAGATCCCCTTCCTATATTCCAAACTAATTCTATGCAGATTGGTGCCACCCGTCGCCCAATTACACGCGAGAAGCGAACTTCCCATGACCGGGCGACGTCGATTTTGCGACAGGCCCTGATTATTCATCGTCTGCCACCGCCAGTTCGCACGAAATCATTGCGGTCAGCGAAGATGCAAATTCGAGCTGGTCAGCCATGGTCAGGGATTCCACGAAATCCTCGACATCGCGCTTCTCGCGGCCGATCGCAGCGGCTGTGCGCCGAAACAGGTCCGGACTCAGCTTTTCTTCCATGGCGCCGGTGATACACGCGCAGGTCTCCGGACCTTCACCATCGGCGATGCAGGCCTCGGTCAACATTTCACGGTCGGATTTCTGGCTGCAGGCGGCAAGCATGGCCAAGCAAAGGCCGGTCAGGATCAGGACGCGCATTCTGGCAGCTCCGGTATCTGTTCGGCTCAGCCAAGCACGAAATTAACTAACAGGAAAGCAACTATTCCCGTTGCAGGATCTTGTCGACCTGGATGCCTTTTCCGAACTCGCGCAGGAAACTTTCCTTCACTTCCATCCGGTCATAGTCGTCTGAAACCCAGTCGAGAAAAGGTTTCCAGTCTTCAGGCGCGCGCCCGGCATTGTAATCGGCATAGGCTTGGAAAAACGCGTCCAGCATGCCGGTCTTGCCATGTTTGACGTGAAGGTATTTCAGCGACAGCTGCTCCACCGCTTGCTCGAACGGAACCTTTTCCCGCAACAGCTTGTAGAGCACGGACATCAGCCCCGCCCGATCTGCGCCCGACTTGCAATGCATGAGCGCCGGGTATTCGATCGATTCGAACAAGTCTTTCGCTGCGAACAATGCCTCTTTCGTCGGTGTGTCGCGGGAGAAGACCTGGAAATCGACAAGCGTGATTCCCGCTTTTTCGCAGGCCTCCTTCTCCAGAAGGTAATAGCCCTTGGTGCTTTCCCCGCGCAGGTTCAGGATGGTGCGAATGCCGAGCGTCTCGGCATATTCAACCACCTTCTTGGGCGAGGGCTGGTTGGCGCGCCATATCTCCGGCGAAATCTGGTGCAGGTTCGAGAACGCTGCCCGCAGAAACCCGTGGTCTCCCCAGACCAGTTCCCGGCGCGCGCGGGCACGACCCTGTGTCGTCGACAGGTCCGGCGCTATATGCGGCTTGCGATTCTTTTTCGATCTCAGCTTTACCATTGCCCCGCGATTAGCGGTCGGGCCCGCCATCGGCAAGCACAGGCGACACAAAGAAAAAGTCAGGTGCGCTGCATCCAAACACGCCTCTGCCGGCATCTACCCTACAAAGGCGCCGAACACGACGCCCCGGAACAAGCCTGAAGGAGCTTTTGAAATGAGCGAAGATATTGTTGTCCCCGTAGTCTTTTTTGGTGCCATTGCCGGGATTGTCTGGTTGGTTAGTCACTACAATTTCAAGAAACGCCTGACCCTGCATGAAACTGTGCGGCATGCGGTCGACAAGGGCCAGGACCTGACCGGCGAGACGATGGAAAAACTCGCCCTGATCACCGATCCGGTCCGCGCCGATTTGCGCCGGGGCGTCCTGTTCCTTGCCGTCGGAGTGGCCTTCGGCTTTCTCGGTGTGATGGTTGGCATGGAAGAAGGTGAAGCCGTCAAACCCATGATCGGCGTCGCATCCTTCCCTGTCTTCATCGGTCTGGCCTATCTTGGTCTCTGGGCGGCGAGTCGTCGTGGGCAACAGGGTTGAGCTGAGGCTGGTTGCCAAGGGAGGGCGCGACATGCGCAGCGATCCGGACCTGGCCGCAAGCGCCGCACGAGGCCATGAGGCAGACTTTGCCGAACTCGTGCGCCGCCATCAGGCCCGCATACGCGGCATGGCGAGGCGCCTGACCGGCTCGGCCAGCGACGGGGATGACATCGCGCAAGCGACGTTCCTGAAGGCCTGGCAGAAGATTGGTTCCTATGCTGGCGGAACCTTCTCGGCCTGGATCTGCACGATCTGCTGGCGCGAATATCTGCAATCCCGCCGAAAGCAGAAGATCGAGATAGAGTTTGACGAAACGGCAGAGATCATTCCGTTCGAGCGCACCCAGTCCGATCAGGTCGGTGACCAGATGGACCTCAACCGGGCGCTGGACACCTTGTCTGAAGCCCAGCGGGTCTGCGTGGTGCTGTGCGTCGCCTCAGGCCTGTCCCATCGCGAAGCGGCCGAGGCCACCGGCTGGCCGCTTGGCACGATAAAATCCCATGTAACGCGCGGCGTGGCCGCGCTCCGCAAACACCTTGAAAGCAGCCATGTGGCGTGATGGAGTACGATGATGCGTGACCAGGAAACCTATTCAGACCTGACCGATCTCTTCACGGCGGAAGACCGCGCGCTGGATCCGGCCCCGTTCGTGAATGACGTGATGGGCGGCATTCGCCGAAAATCCCTCTTTCGCAAACTGGTGCTGGGCGCTGTCGGTATGGTGGGTGCTGGCGTGGCGGCCGTGCAGTTACCGGGCTTGCTGACAGGTTGGAGCGGGCTGGATACGCTGGTCACCCAGACTGTTACCGATGCCCAGCAGGATGCCAGCCTGCTCGCGACGGCCGATCCGATATGGCTCATGGTAGGCGGCGTGGTCGCGCTGAGCCTTCTGGCCATAACGGCCTGGGAGAAAGCCTAGGCCTTCACGCGCCAGCCCATGCCTTCCAGCAGGGCTTTTGTCTCGTAGAGCGGCAGGCCGACAATCGCGGTGTAGCTGCCGCTGATATGGGTGATGAAGGCGCCGGCCATGCCTTGAATGCCATAGCCGCCCGCCTTGCCCTGCCATTCGCCGCTGGCAATATAGGCAGCGATTTCCTGATCTGTCAGGCGCTTCACCTTCACCCGAGCAAGCACGGTACGGCTGCTCACGCGGCCATCGGGGGCTTTCACGGCGATACCGGTAAGACATTGGTGTGCCCGGCCTGAAAGAAGCCGCAGGAAGGCCTCGGCCTCTGCCGCATCGGCAGCTTTTTCGAGGTTTCTCTGGCCCAGCGAAACCACGGTATCCGCGGCCAGCACAAACCCAGCCTCCGGACAGGCCATGGCCTTCTCCCGCGCCAGCCTTTCGGCCAGCGCACGCGGAGATTCGTCCTTGCGACGGGATTCGTCGATGTCAGTGGGGCAGATCGCGTCCGGCACAATCCCTATCTGGGCGAGCAGGTCTCGCCGCCGGGGACTCGCACTGGCGAGGATCAGGGGAACATGCCCTGAGGACGCCATATCTCTTATTTGAAGCGGTAGGTGATACGACCCTTGGTCAGGTCGTAAGGGGTCATCTCAACCATGACCTTGTCCCCGGTCAGCACGCGGATGCGGTTCTTGCGCATCTTGCCAGCCGTATGGGCAATGATTTCGTGGTCGTTCTCGAGTTTAACGCGGAACGTCGCGTTCGGCAGCAGTTCCACGACTGTGCCTTCGAATTCAATCAGTTCTTCCTTCGACATGCAGTCTCCAATAAAGGGCGGTCCATTGCGCCGCCGAAACGCATATAGGGGGCGCATAAAGGTTTGCACGGATTCCGGCAAGATTTGAAGTTCAGCAAAATGCCCCGTCATGCGGGCATTTTCAGCGTATTCCCGCCCGTCTCTTGCAGACGCGACCCTGTTTCGCACCATCTTAATGCTTATATTCGCATATTGGCTGATACGCCGCCCGCAACAATCACTACGAGCACATCCTGATGAAAGCCCAGCACAAACCCCAGACGAAGGATGCCTTTGACCTCATGTCGGAGCGCATTCACGAGGCCTCAGACGTGCTGAAGGCCATGTCGAGTGATACGCGGTTGAAGATCATGTGCGCGCTGAATGAAGGCGAGCACCCTGTTCATCAGCTGGCCGACATGACCGGCCAATCGCATTCCGCTGTATCCCAGCACCTGGCAAAGCTGCGTGCGGCCGGTCTGGTTGAAAGCCGCAGGGATGCGCAGACGATCTATTATCGTTGTGCGGGCGGGATCGGCCGGGCGCTGGTCGACACGCTGTGCGCCTATTACCGCTAGGCCTGTTGCAGCAACGCCATATTTGAAAACATCCTTTTGAATCAGGATACGTTTTCGATACAGATTCCTGCTATAAGACCCGCATGTCGCAGTCACTGACCCGGGCGAGTTTCGAACTCCACCAGATTGAACCGATCCTGTCATGGGCCGGAACGTCGGGTGTGGACGTTGACGGCCTGCTGGATCGACTGGGCATCGATCCGGGCAAACGCACAAGCCAACCCGGCACGCAGATTGATCTGGTAGACTATTATCGCATCCAACGCGAGATCGCCCGGTCCTTCGACGACCTGACTGCGCAACTTTCTGAACGAAAGCTGCTCTACCAGACCGGCACATTTGTCGTGACGCAGATCCAGGCGGCCTCGACCCTGCAAGACGCAATCCGGAGCCTCGCTTCGCATTTCAACATGATGCATGGCGGGCGCTACAACTATGTCCGCCAGACCGATTCCATGCTCGCGCTCGTGGTGGACGATTCAACCTTCCCCTATCGCTTTCGCGATGACCGTGCGTTGACGCATTTCGTCGGCGACGCCTTGCTGATCAAGACTCATGCCCTGCTCGACAGCCTGACCGGCGGCGCCGCAGGCCGGGCGCTCAAACGGGTGAGCCTGCTCAGGAACCGGAATGATGACGGCAATGGCCAGCTGCAATTTTGGCAGGTGCCCATCGGCTACGGTCATGCAGCCTATGAACTGATCTACGATATCGACATAGCCTGCGAGACCATTCCCGCCACCCCGGAAGTCGATCTGACCGCTGACGGGATTTTCGCGCGCGTCATCCGCCATCTTGAAGCCATCGCGCCTTCTTCCGACTCGCGAAGCTATTCAGTACGCACAGCCGACCTGATTTCGGATGGACACGAAACCCAGCAAGCTGTCGCCCGGCATCTGGACGTGAGCGTTGCAACCTTGCGCCGCCGCCTGAGCGAAGAGCACACAAGTTTCCGGGACATCCTCCAGGAAAGCCGCGCCGAACGGGCCGGCCTGATGCTGGCACAAGGCACAAGCGTCGCCCAAGTTGCGGAATTTCTTGGCTATTCCGATGTGCGCGCCTTCAATCGGGCGTTCAAGAAGATGCGCGGTGTTTCGCCTGCCGTCTATGCCAGGTCCAGCATGGAAACTGCTCAAGCCTGACGCGCCTGAGCGAAAATGTTCACTTGTGTTGAGCCCTCAGGTCATCGCCCAAGCGCGCATGTTCTGGATAAATCCCGTCAAATACAAAGAATCCTCGGGAGGAAAAATTGGGAAATCACAAAATGAATACGCTGAGATTTGGTCTCGTGTCGGCGCTGGCGCTGACCGCGGGCCAGTACACTGCGCATGCGCAGGATGCGGATGATGAGGCCCCGGAAGAGGCCCGCACGCTAGGCCGGGTGACGGTTACCGCCCAACGCCGCGAAGAAGACCTGATCGATGTACCGCTGTCCGTTTCTGCGTTCAGCGCTGACCAGCTGGAAGCCACCGGCGCGGTCGATATCACGTCCATCCAACGTTCGACCCCGAACGCAACGATCGAAGTGGCACGCGGCTCCAACTCCACCCTGATCGCGTTCATTCGCGGCGTCGGCCAGCAGGACCCGCTCTGGGGCTTCGAGCCCGGCGTCGGTCTCTACGTTGATGATGTATATATTGCACGCCCACAAGGCGCGATCCTGGACATTTTCGACATCGAACGGATCGAAGTCCTGCGCGGACCGCAAGGCACGCTCTATGGCCGCAACACGATTGGCGGCGCGATTAAATACGTCACCGCCAAGATGGACGACGAGCCGGACCTGAAAGCCAAGGTCAATGTCGGCTCCTACAGCCAGCTCGACACGATCGTATCCGGTTCGGTACCGCTCAGCGACACATTCAAGGTCGGCGGCGCGATCGCCAACTACCAACGCGACGGTTACGGGGAGAACCTCTTCACCGGCGCAGACCATTACGACAAAGACGTCCTCGCCTATCGCGTAAGCGCCGAATGGGCACCGACCGACTCGCTGTTCTTCCGCTTTGCCTATGATAAATCTGAAGACGACTCCAACGCCAAGCATGGCCATCGCCTGATCCCGAGTGGCGACGGCACCCTGCCGGTCACGGATAATGTTTATGACACCCGCGCCGGTATCGGTGATGACAACTCTGTCGAAACCGAAGGCTACTCCCTCACCGGCGAGTGGGACGTCAATAACGAGATCACGCTAAAATCGATCACGGCCTATCGTGAAGGCGCAACAGTTACGCCGATCGACTTCGACGCCCTGCCCGGTCAGGATTTCGATGTCCCAGCTTACTATAATGACGACCAGTTCAGCCAGGAATTCCAGATGCTGTACAATGGCGACCGCCTGTCTGGCGTTGCTGGCATCTACTATCTTGATGGCAGTGCCGACGGCGCATTCGACCTGTTGCTCAGCGCGCTGGGCCTGACGGTCTATCAGGCTGGCAAGCAGGACAAGGAAAACTTCTCCGTCTACGGCGATTTCACCTATGATGTGACTGACCAGTGGAGCGTGTCCCTCGGTGGTCGCTTCACCAAGGATGAAACCACTGCAGACGTGACGCGTGAGCTGTGGCTCGGCATGGGCTCCGGCTCGTTCGACCCGACCAATACCAGCTCGATCTTCTTCGTCACCCAGACCGGCTATGAAGGCCTGAACCGGGAAGACGAGGAGTTCACTCCGCGCATTTCGGTTTCCTACAAGCCAACGGACGACCTGAACATCTACGCAACCTACGCTCAGGGCTTCAAGGCAGGCGGCTTCGACCCGCGGGCCCGTGCTGACCTCGATACGCTGGGACTTTCACAGGAAGGCTTCGGACCGGAGAAGGTCGACAGCTATGAACTCGGCATCAAAGGCAGCTTCTTCGATGATCGCCTTTTGCTGAACACAGCCGTCTTCTTTGCTGAATATACCGACCAGCAGATCACGGTTCAGAGCGGCGCGGATTCCGACAATGACGGCGTCAACGACACGTTTGTGTCGTCGGTCTTCAATGCGGGCTCCTCGGAATATACCGGCCTCGAGCTTGAGGGCAGCTGGTTCATCAATGACGAGTTCACCCTGATGGGGAACCTCGGCTATATCGACGCCGAAATTCAGGAAATCCTGTCCGCTGGCACCAATATCGCCGACCAGTTCGTGACGCAGAATACACCGGAACTGCAGGGCCAGCTCTCGCTGAATTACATGCGCGACTTCGGATCTGAATTCGGTGCGATCTCGATCACAGGATCGGCTTCCTATCGCGATGCCTATTATCTCTTCAACGTGGAGAACCCAGGCTTCGCTCCGGGCACGAACGTGCTGTTCCCGAATGGGGGTCCGGCGCTGGATCCGGACTCCTATACGTTGCTGGACCTCAGCTTCGTCTGGACATCGCCGTCCGAGCGCCTGCGCTTCGGTATCCACGGCCGGAACCTCACGGACGAGGAATACCGCGTCGCAGCCTACAACTTCGTGACGCCGAGCCAGCTTGGCTTCGACAGTGCGTATTCGGCCTTCTACGGCCCGCCGCGCACGCTTACCGCCTCAATCTCGGTCGACTTCTAGTCAACTGAGCGGACCGGCGACCTTTACCTCCGTGGGTCGCCGGTCCGTCCCTTCCAAACCTTGCAGATACCGGTAACCGCTTCGGCGTAGCCTGAAGGACAGCCATGACCGATCTCGCGGCCCCACCCTCTCCGACGTCCCGTAATGCATCTCGCGCCTATGTGCTGGCATTGCTTACGCTGGTCTACACATTCAACCATATCGACCGGCAGGTCCTCGTGATCCTGCTGGAGCCGATCAAGGCTGACCTGAAACTGGACGACGCTCAACTCGGCTTGCTGACAGGCCTCGCTTTCGCGGCTTTCTACGCAACGCTCGGCATTCCGATGGCAATGTGGGCCGACCGGGGCAATCGCCGCACGATCATTTCTCTCTCACTGGCCGTCTGGTCGGGCATGACCGCGGTCTCCGGCCTTGCTCAGAATTTCTGGCACTTGCTGGTCGCCCGCATGGGTGTTGGTGTGGGCGAAGCAGGCGGTACTCCGCCGGCCACATCCATCATTTCTGATCTCTACGCGCCTCACGAACGCGCCACCGCGCTCGGTATCTACACGACGGGGATTGGCTTCGGCATCCTTGGCGGTTTCGCACTGGGCGGTTTGGTGTATGAAGCGTTCGGCTGGCGCGCGGCATTCTTTATCGCGGGTATACCCGGCCTCATCCTGGCCCTGCTGGTTCGCTTCACACTGAAAGAGCCGAAACGCGGTGCCATTGAACAACGCGTCGATGATGGCGAAGCGCCATCGATTGGCGAAACCCTGAAATTCATTTCAGGCCAAACGTCATTCTTGTTGTTGTTGTTGGGCTGTTGCCTCATCTGTGTCTCGGCAAACGCCTTCCTTGTCTTCACGTCCAGCCACCTCCAGCGCACCTTCGATGTCGGCCCTGGGGATGTCTCCATTCCACTCGGCCTGTTGATTGGTGGCGTCGGCGGGGTCGGCGCAGTCGTCGTCGGCAAGATCTGTGACCGCATGTCTTCGAAGAACCTGGCCTGGCGCCCGTGGACAATTGCAGCCTGTGGCGCGCTTGCCCTGCCATTCGCGTGGCTGTTCCTTCAGGCAGACAGCATCGGTCTTGCCTATGCGTGGAACGTGGTGCCGAGCTTTGTCGGCCTGATCTATGCCAGCGTTGCCTATACAGCCTCTCAAGAATTGGTGGGTTTGCGCATGCGCTCCTTCGCATCTGCCTTCATGCTGCTCTGTCTGACCCTGATTGGCATTGGCGGCGGCCCGACCTTTGCTGGCTGGCTAAGTGTTCAGTTCTCTGATGCAGGTTCGACGACCCCGCTGAAATCGGCGCTGGAAATCATCCTCCTGCTGAACGCTGCGAGCATCCTCTTCCTGGTCCTGTCGGGACGCTATTATGCCCGCGACGCTGCCCGCGCGGCCAAGCTGGTCTGAGCCCCGCCATGGAAAAACGGGATATCTTCTACACCGCGCATGACGGACTGAAACTTTACGCCGCCGAATACGGCCCACATGACAGCGACATCACAGTGTTGTGCATGCATGGCCTGACCCGAAACCATAAGGATTTCGAGCCAATGATACGCGGTTTAGAATTACCCGCTCGGTACATCTCGGTCGATGTGCGCGGCCGCGGCCGGTCGGATCGCGATCCGAGTGGCGAGACCTATGCGCCGCCCGTTTATGTGCAAGACATGGCCACACTGATTGACCACCTGAAACTGGACAATCTGATCCTGGTCGGCACATCGATGGGAGGGCTGATGGCAATGCTGATGGCCAAGGCTTTCCCGGATAAAATCAAGAGCATCGTGATCAATGATGTCGGGCCCGAAGTAAATCCCGCGGGCCTCAAACGCATCGCCGGCTATGCTGGCGGGGATGAAACATTCGACAATCTGGACGATGCCGCTACAGCAATTGGCCGAACACAGGCGAGCGTCTACCCGGACTATAACGCAGACGACTGGCTCGAATTTGCCAAGCGAACTTGCACGGTACGCGATGATGGAAAGATTATATTCGACTATGATCCGGTAATTGTGCGGGGCATGGGCAGTACGAAGCCGAGCTGGCGCGTCAACTTCGCGATGTGGCGTATCTACTCGGCGCTCAAGGCCATCCCGCTACTGATTGTTCGCGGTGAAACCTCGGATATCCTCACAGAAAAAACCGCGAACCGCATGCTGAAACGGCATAAGGGCAGCCGATTGCTGACTGTGCCGAGGCGCGGCCATACGCCGTTCCTCAATGAGCTGGAATCGCTACATGCGATCAGGAAGTTCATCTCAACAGCGCTTAAATGACACTTCCAAAATAGAGAAGTCAGGTGCCACTTCGCTGTCCTCCGCTGGAGGTTGTCGTACGCCCGCCTGCTCGCTCGCTGGACATCAGTCTTTCATAAGCAGAGACATCCCCTGCGACCCGCCCGGCAACGGCGAACCTGAAACTGATGCTTTCAAGATCCTGTGAGGAATTCAGGATAGCCATCAATTCAGCTTTGGATATGGCCTTGATGTATTCTTCAAGCGTCAGCACGCGCGTTACACGCGCACGAGCGAGCGCCAATGGTTCGTGAACCTCATGTCGCTGCAGGGGCCAATATGGATCAATCAGCGTTCGCCGCTTCCGCTGGCTGACGCGATCACGCAACAGGGAAATCATATCGGTCTTTGGTAGCGTTGAAAAAGCCTGCACTTCCGCCCAGGACTGGCCGACGCTATCCGGTAAACGGACCTCGACAGGACTGACCAGCAGACCTGCCTGACGTGCCCGCTGCCCTGCCGACTCTTTCGCGGTCCAATAAGATAATGGAGCCGCAAGGACCATGCCGACCGTTGCCGGAGCCAGCCAAGCCGCGTAGACGGGTGAGATTGCGGTAGCCGCCATCATCAGCGCCGCACCCAGCAGCGTGGCTGGAATATTATGGCGCAGCGTCGCAAGGAAGCTGTACCCGCCCTGCGCGCGTTCCTGCGGCGACCATCCGCTATCCTTGCCCCGGAAGACATTGATAACTGCGCCCGTTTGCGTCGCCATGAGGATCGGGGCGATCAGGACCGACAATGCTGTCTCCGTCAGAGCGCCGAGAATCGTCTTGCCAACGCCCACGGACTGACGCCACTCGCGCGACACCAGTCCGTAGACCAACCCATACATCTTGGGGGCAAACAACAGTCCCATTGTGACGAAGAAGAGGGTCAGGGCACGCTCAGAGTCGATCACTGGCCAGGTTGGAAAGAGCGATGCCTCATCCCCAAAATACGCGGGTTGCATGAAGCTGTTCTGGAGCGACAACAGCATGCCAAGTGTGATGAAGACCAGCCAGAGCGGTGAGGCAAGGTAGGAAAAGATGCCAGTGATGAGGTGGAAGCGATTGGTCCAGCTGAGCCCGCCTGTTTTCAAGAGAACTGCCATGTGCTGCATATTGCCTTGGCACCAACGTCGGTCGCGCTTGACCAGTTCAATAATAGTGGGCGGCCCCTGCTCATAGGATCCGCCGATTTCGGGGCGAATTTCCACATTCCAACCAGCGCGGCGCAAGAAGGCGGCCTCGACGAAGTCATGGCTCAGGATCGAGCCGCCAAACGGCGCTTTGCCGGGCATCTCCGGCAGTCCAGCAGCCTCGGCCAGAGCTGAGATTCTGATGATGGCGTTGTGCCCCCAAAAATTGCCTTCATTCTGCGCCCACCAGGCCATCCCACCCCCAAGGATCGGACCGTAGAGCGCAGACGCAAATTGCTGACAACGTGCCAGCAGGGTGCGCCCACCGACAAGCTGAGGGATGGTCTGGATCAGCGCAGTATGAGGCGCGCGCTCCATCTCCTCCACAAGATGTACAATCGTGTCACGCTCCATATAGCTGTCAGCGTCGAAAACGATCATATGGTCGTAGCGCCCACCCCACCGCATAACGAAATCGCGAATGTTACCGGATTTGCGATGGTGATTGATGGTGCGCCGACGATAGCGAACAGGAACATTACCCCTGACCGTTTTTGACAATTCTGTATACGCCACCTCTTCCGCAAGCGCTATTTCGGGATCAGTCGTGTCGCTCAGGATGAAACACTCATAGATACCCGGCGCATCTTCGAGCATCCGCGCCGTAGCGGACACAGTTGCGAAGACATCTTCAACCGCCTCATTGTAGATTGGAAACGTAAGGACGGTGCGCACGTTTCGGATACAGACGGGGTCAGCCGAGCGCGCCGCATGCCTCGGCGTCACGGCACAGGCAAAGCCAATGGTTGCGTTCACGAAGGCAAAGCAAATCCAGCTGATATTGATTGCGAACACAAACAGCAGAACCCATTCCAGCAATGTCATTCCCGACACTGCCAGAACCTCGTACATCTCCCGCGTGGTCCAAAGGGTCAGAAGAACTGAAGCCCCCAGCACGAACAGCTTCCGCCAGACATGAGACGTGGTGCCAGCCCGCACCCTGGCAATCCGGGACTGCAAGGGCTGGTTGGGCATGGTAAGCGGAAATTCCGTCGGGCGCGGGCGAAGGTCCGTCATTTTGTGCTCCACCGATAAAGCCACGTCTCCGTCAGCGGGCGACTGCCCCGCATCACAACCGCACGCAGTTCCGCCATGTCCGCGCCTTCGGGATCGAGCTCGAAACTCATCCGGTAATTGTCACTGGAAGGGTGGCGCCGCATCACCGGATTGAGGATCTTTCCTGCTGATGTGCTGATCTCCAGTTCGGCATTCTCGAAGAACCCTTCCGGGACATCCTCGTAGTCGAGCACGAACATGCGCGCCTTGCCGCCTGGCTTACGGCCAGCACGCGTGTCCGACACGGACATGACTTCGGCCAGGGCACCCGGCCTGTGTCCCCAGTTCATCGTATAGGAAATCGAATGTGTGCCACCGGCTCGCCAACCGGATGCCGGGCGCCAGAATACGGCGATATTGTCATTGTACTCGTTCACCGTAGGAATCTCGACGAGCATCAACTGACCTTCGCCCCAGTCTCCATGTGGCTCCACCCAGACGTCCGGACGCTGATGATATGCGGCCTCAACATCCGAATAGTCATCAAATTTCCGATGCCGCTGCAGCAGGCCAAAGCCCATCGGCTGTGTTCCTGCCAGCACCGATACTTCCAGATCGGTAGGGTTCTGGAGAGGACGCCAAACCCATTCGCCGTTCGACATCTGGATCGCCAACCCCTCGGAGTCGTGCACGGCTGGGCGAAAATCATCGCCCTGCTTGATCACGTCATGTGGCGAAAAATAATACATGGAGGTGAGTGGTGACAGGCCGACACCATCGATTTCCTTTCGGGGGAAAAAAGTCGCCTCCACTTCGACTTGGGTGCGCGGACCCGCCGAAACCTCAAAGGCAAACGCGCCCGTTACGCTCGGGCTGTCCATGAGCGCATAAATGCTGACGCCCTGAGACGCAGGGTCTGGACGGACAACCCAGAATTCGCGAAACGCAGGAAATTCCTCCCCATCCGCAGATGCGGTTCCAATACCCAGCCCCCGCGCCGATGCGCCGTACACGCTGCCCGCTCCCAATGCCCGGAAGAAACTAGCGCCCTTGAAGCTGAGCACTTCATCGAACTTCCCGGCCTTGTTAATGGGCGCCAGCAATCGCAAACCTGCGAAGCCGAGTGTTTCCCGCGTCTCCTCGGAAAGGGGCAAATCCTTGAAATCAAATGCGTCGGCAGAATAAGTGTGGGGCGTGACTGTATCCCCGTCGATAATGTTAATGCGGACCTCTTGATCAAACAGGTAACCACGAGGATCGAACAAGACACGCGATCCTGTCGCAGGGTCGGACCACCCCATGTCGCCAGCAACCGGAAGGATGCGTCGGTACTGATCATAGTTCAAACGCTTCGCATCATCCGGAAGGGGTCGAGATGGCTCATATGGCTCTGCGGCCAGCCGCCGGGCCTTCTGACGTATCTCAGGCAAGCCAAATGCAGCAACGGTACTGGCTTCCGCCATATCTTCGGGCTGAGGCCGCACCGGCACAGATGCCGGCTCGGGCTGGACGCGTTCCAAGTTGTAGATAGATGAAGGTGCTGGCTGGCTCTTGGCTGGCGGCACCTGCTCGGATGGCTCTGATTCTGACGGGAGGATCGACGCCTCATCTATAGCCATCGGAGCTGATGTATCATCGGCGGGAGAACACGCAACGAGAAGCATCGCGAGTGTGAACACACGAATATATTTCGGCCGAAACAAAAATTGCCTGCTCAAGTCTCACCTATTCGCCAGCTCGCGCCCCCATGATCCCCATCATGAATGCTGCAGCGCAATACATTCCGAGACGAATGAATGAGCGAGCCTGCGAATGGTTGCAAAATGGGCCGCCCGATCCGGGATTGGTCGGATCGTGGGCGGCTCAACTTAGCCAATTGAGTCTAGTCTAGTCGTTGCTGGAGATCCTTCATGACACCTGAAAAATCGAGCCCGCCATGCCCTCTAGTGTCCAGATCCTGATAGATTTTTTCCGCCATTTCACCCAGCGTCACCTCTGCCCCTGCGGCCCTTGCTGCAGACGCCGCCAGATGAAGATCTTTTAACATCATCGCGACCGCAAAACCGGGCTGATAGTCCCGGTTTGCGGGCGAGGTGGGCACCGGCCCCGGCGCCGGGCAATAGCTCGTCATGCTCCAGCACTGGCCGGAGGCTGTGGAGGAGATATCAAAGAAGGTCTGCGCGTCGAGACCCAGCTTTTCCGCGAGATTGAACGCTTCACATGTGCCTATCATTGAGATGCCGAGCAGCATATTGTTGGCGATCTTGGCCGCCTGGCCGTTCCCGCTGCCGCCGGCATGGAAGATATTCTTGCCCATTACGTCGAGGATCGGCTTGGCCTTGGCATAGGCTTCATCGGGGCCGCCCACCATGAAAGTCAGCGTACCGGCATCTGCCGCAGCCGTCCCGCCGGACACGGGTGCATCCGCCATCAGGAAGCCTGCCGCTTCGGCCTTGGACGCCGCTTCGCGGGCATCCTCAACGGCGATGGTGGAGCAATCGAGGAACAACGTACCCGTGGCCGTATGAGACGCCACGCCATCTTCGCCGAAATAGACCGACAGGACATGCTTGCCGGCTGGTAGCATGGTGACCACAATTTCGGAGTCCTTCACCGCATCCGCAATTGTGGCCGCAGCAATTGCCCCATGGCCTTCAGCGGCCTTCACCACCTCGGCATTGAGGTCGAAGGCACGGACCTCATGGCCCGCCTTGCAGAGATTGGCACACATGCCCGAGCCCATGTTTCCGAGCCCGATAAATGCGATCTTCGTCATGCGATACTCCCTTGTCCCCGCGCTCTTGCGGCGCGGTGTTTATGCACTCCGGTGCAGGCCTATTTGTCCTTGAAGTCCGGCGCGCGTTTCTCTGTGAAGGCGGCCATGCCTTCCTTCTGGTCTGCGGTTCCAAACAGGCCCTGGAACAGGCGGCGCTCAAACTTCACGCCTTCTGCGGTCGAGACTTCCAGCGCGCGGCCAACCATTTCCTTGGCGGCCATGATGGACGGGATGGAATAGCCGGCGATTTCTTTCGCCGCGCCCATGGCCGTGTCCATCAGCGCGTCATGCTCCACAACGCGGGAGACGAGCCCGATCCGGTCTGCCTCTGCGGCGTCAATCATGCGGCCGGTGAGCACCATGTCCAAGGCTTTGGCTTTGCCGACGGCCTTGGTCAGGCGAATGGAGCCGCCCATGCCGGGCGTGACGCCCAGCTTGATTTCCGGCTGGCCGAACTTCGCCTTTTCGGACGCGATGATCATGTCGCACATCATGGCCAGCTCACAACCGCCGCCGAGCGCGAAACCATTCACCGCCGCAATCACCGGCTTGCGGCATGCTGCGAAACGATCCCAGAGGCCGAAGAAGTCCTCGACATACATGTCGGAAAAACTTTGCGGCTGCATTTCCTTGATGTCGGCACCGGCAGCAAAGGCGCGGCCCTCGCCGGTCAGCACGCTGACGGCAATGTCCTTGTCGCGGTCAATGCGCGCAAAGACGTCGGCAACTTCTGCCATGACCTGTTGGTTCAGCGCATTCAGGCTGTCCGGCCGGTTGATCGTGACCAGCGCGATGCGGTTCGAGTGTTCAAAAGTGATCGTGTCGTAAGTGCTCATCATTCAATCCAATCAGAAGCAGTGGGTTTCAGCTCGCATTCCATTCGGTGCGCCATCTGTTCCGGTGTCGGCGTATCGGCATACACACCGCGCTGGGAATAGGTACAAACACATTCCTTGGATGCCTTCAGCCATATGCCACCACCATCCGCGCAACTATCGCGTTCCATCCATCCCAGCACAAACACGGCAAAGCCAGCGACTGCCGCGATGATACCTAATCGGAAAACTAGCGAGGCGGCTTTCTTCAAATCTCTATCCCATCGTCGGAATGATAAACGCCTGGTCGCCAATGTCGCCTTCGGGCCAGCGCTGGGTGACCGTCTTGATCTTTGTCCAGAAGCGCACGCCCTCCGGGCCATGCTGATTGGTATCGCCAAAGGCCGACCGCTTCCAGCCCCCGAAAGTGTGATAGCTCACCGGCACCGGGATCGGCACGTTCACACCTACCATGCCGACAGTGACCCGCGCGGCAAACTCGCGCGCGGCGCGGCCATTTGAGGTAAAGATCGCAACACCGTTTCCGTATTGGTGATTGCTCGGCAGCGCGGCGGCCTCTTCCAGCGTCTCAGCGCGCACAACCTGCAACACCGGACCAAAAATCTCTTCCTTGTAGGATTGCATCGTAGGCTTCACATTGTCGAACAGGTTCGGGCCAATAAAATATCCGTTCTCATTGCCCTGCAACTTCAGGCCGCGACCGTCGAGCACAAGGTCTGCGCCCTCATCGACACCCATCTGGATGTAGCTTTCGACCTTGGCCTTGTGAGCGGCCGAGACCACCGGGCCATAATGCGCATCCGCATCGGTCGAGATGCCGACTTTCAGGTTGCGCGCGGCGTCCACCATGCGCTCCACGAACTCGTCGCCGGTCTTCTTGCCGACGGTGACGGCCACCGGCAGCGCCATGCAGCGTTCGCCCGCCGAGCCGTAGGCCGCGCCGACAATGTCCTTTACCGCCTGCTCCATGTTGCAGTCGGGCATGATGATGCCGTGGTTCTTTGCCCCGCCCATGGCCTGCACGCGTTTGCCGTGTGCTGTGCCAGTGGAATAGACATATTGTGCGATGTCGGAGGACCCGACGAAGCTGACGGCCTTGACGTCCGGATGCGTCAGGATGGCATCAACAGCCACCTTGTCGCCATTGACCACGTTCAGCACGCCTTCCGGTGCGCCGGCCTCGAGCAGCAATTCGCCCAGGCGCAACGGCACCGACGGGTCTTTCTCCGACGGCTTGAGGATGAAAGTGTTACCGCAAGCAATGGCCACAGCCGCCATCCAGCACGGGATCATGGCGGGAAAATTGAACGGCGTGATACCGGCCACGACGCCCAGAGGCTGACGCATGGAGTAGACATCAATGCCGGGGCCTGCGCCTTCAGTGTACTCGCCCTTCTGCAAATGAGGGATACCGCAAGCGAACTCGACCACGTCGATGCCGCGCTGAACATCACCGCGCGAATCCGCGACCACTTTGCCATGCTCGGCCGACAACAACTCAGCCAGCTCATCAATATTGGCTTCCAGCAGGCGCTTGAATTCGAACATCACTCGCGCGCGGCGCTGGGGGTTCATCATGGACCAGGCCGGGAACGCCTCTGACGCATTCATGATGGCCTGTGAAACTTCATTACTGGTCGCCAGCGCGACGCGGGCCTGAACCTCACCGGTGTTGGGATTGTAGATGTCGCCGAACCGGCTGGACGTACCGGTGACAGACTTTCCGCCAATGAAGTGGTGCACTTCGCGCATGAGAAACTCCCTTAGATTTTGACGGGACCGTAGCGCGCGTATAAATTCCGGTAAATGGACAATATCGCAGCTACGAGCTGCAAAATCGCAGGCAACAAGTAATGAACTGGGACGATCTCCGCCTCCTGCTCGATGTGAGCCGCCATCCGCGTCTCGCCGATGTGGCCACGCGCACAGGGCTTGACCCGACAACGATCAGTCGTCGCCTGAGACGGCTGGAGACCGAGTTGGGGCTCGAACTGTTCGAGCGGACACCCAAGGGCCATGTCCTGACGCCGGTTGGCCAGACCGTGGCCGACAAGGTAGAGGGGCTGGAGCATACGGCGTCAGAGATCGCCGCGCTGTCAGACAATGACGGCCCGCTCGCCGCAGGACGTGTCCGGCTCGGCGTGACCGAAGGGCTCGGCAGTCTCCTGATTGCGCCCGCCATGGCCGACTTCGCCGCGCAGAACCCGAATATCGGGCTCGACATCATTGCCGTCTCCGGCTTTGTCAGCGTGCCAAAGCGCGAAGCCGACATGTCGATCATGCTGACACGGCCAAAGACAGGCCGCGTGAAGGTGCGCAAGATGTCTGACTATGTGCTGCAGATGTACGCCCACCCGGATTACCTCGCCCGCACGCGCCCGGTCGAACACGTCAGCGACCTCAGCGAGCATGATCTCATCGGCTATGTCGACGACCTCATTTACTCAACCCAGCTGCGCTATCACGAAGACATCGCCCCCGGCCTGACGCCGCGCTTCTGCAGCCCGTCCATCGTGGCGCAATGGCAGATGGCCCGCGAAGGCGCCGGGATTGCCGTGCTGCCCCACTTCATCGCGGCTGGCGACCCGAACCTCGTCCATGTGTTGCCAGAGGAAGTCCGTATCGACCGCGCCTTCTGGCTTGCCGTCCATGAGGACGTACACGGAACAACCCGCGTGCGCGCCGTCAGCCGTTTTCTGGATGATCTGTTCGCCGCCTCAACCGAGCGGCTCACCGGCACCAGCTAACCTATTCACCCTGCCCCGGCGCATTCGGGAAAGACAGGCTCTTGTAATGGTCGAGATCATGCGCGGGCGGCTCAGCACCCTCAGGCAATGGCAGGCCGTTCACGCTCTGCCAGTAGGCGATGGAGGCGTCACGCCACCAGATAGCTTCCTGATGCTGGATTCCGAGGAAAGCCGACACCTGCGCGAAACGCTCGACATCGATCTCGTTCTCCAGGCTCGCCCACTGCGCCTGCATCACCCCCACCGCGCTGACACCTCGGTCATAGCGGTTCACGAGTTCCTGCCAGAGCGTCTGGCCGTTCGAAAGCTGGTAGTCCCACGGCACGCGATGGAACCAGAGCAGCAATTCATCCGGCACCGTGTCGAGACTCGCCCATTCCTGCGCCACCGGCCCGGCATACTGATCGACTGCGCCAGAGCCTGTTTCGGTCCGGTCAAAGCCGACCGCATCCTTTGTGGCCTTGTGATAATAATATGGGGTCCAGTCTGCCCGTCCGAGATCATCGACCCAAGGCGCGGGGCCATAATGGTGTCCGGTTCCCATGAGATGGGTGAGACCAAGCGGCGTCATATAGTTCACGACCGCCTCGCGTGAGCCCATCATCATGCCGGTAATTTCGTCGGCGACTTCTGGCGCGCGGCTGAGAGTCTGTTCCACCCAATCGCGCGCGATGGCCTCAGAGGAGGCGTCAGGATCCCAGGCAAGCCGCCCGAAAGCGTACCAGTTCGCCTGATCGAAGACTGAGCCTGACCAGTTCCGATCACTGCCGATATTGGCAACACCGGCCATGCCGGTAAGCTCGTACTCTTGCGCGACGCCATCGATCACGGAGGCAACGCTTGTGCCCTCACCCTCGGCGTGCGTATCGGCCGACAACACCTCTTCCCAGAGCGTGCCCAAATAGGCGAGATGGGTCGAGAAGCCGAGATACTCCTTGGTGATCTGGAGTTCCATCATCAACGGCGTTTCCGGCATCGCGCCGAACAGCGGATGGAAGGGCTCGCGCGGCTGGAAATCCAGCGGGCCGTTCTTGACCTGCACCAGCACATTGTCTGCAAACTGACCATCCAGAGGCACGAATTCGGTATAGGCCTGCTTCACGCGGTCTTCGGGTTCTTCGGCCGAATAGACGAAGGCGCGCCACATCACGATGCCTTCATGCGGGGCAAGCGCGGTGGCCAGCATGTTCGCGCCTTCGGCATGGCTGCGCTCATAATCCTGTGGGCCGGGCTGGCCTTCGGAGTTCGCTTTCACGAGGAAGCCGCCGAAATCCGGCACATGGGCATATATCTCGTCCACCTTAGCCTGCCACCAGGCCTGCACCTCGGCGTCGCGTGGATCGGCTGTGTCGAGCCCGCCCAATTCCATCGGCGCAGAGAAGCGCGCGGTCAGATAGATCCTGATCCCATAGGGCCGGAAAATATCTGCGAGGGCTGCGACCTTCTCTAGGTATGGCGCGGTCAGCACGGTCGCATCAGCGTTCACATTGGTCAGCGACACCCCATTGATGCCGATGGACGCATTCGCGCGGGCATAGTCGGTATACTTCGGATCGAGATAGTCTGGCAGGCGGTGCCAGTCCCAGATCGACTGACCCGCATAGCCGCGCTCGACATGGCGATCCAGATTGTCCCAATGATTGAGCAGGCGCAGCTTGGTCTTGGGACGTGAAATGACGTCGAGATCCGTGAGCGCCTCCCCGCGCGACATGCGCTGGAGATAGTCGAACGTGCCATAGAGGACGCCAAGGTCGGATTGTGCAGCGATCAGCGTTACGCGCTTCCCGTTCAGTTTCGTTGCTCGCAGGGCGAAGCCCTCGGCTCCAACGGCTTCAGTGGTTGGCAGGTCCGCCTCATCAATCGCGTCGGCGCAGTCCGCACTGGCGAGCACGAGTGTCCGGCTACGCAGCCTGTCCGTGGATTGGAGGGAATTTCCCAGCAGGGACTCCGTGGCCCGCTCGATTTCCGCAAGCGCGGCCTGAAGCGTCTCCGACGGCTCAGCGCAGGCGGCCATCACATGGCGCGGCGCGTCGGCGGGTCTGGCCTCAAGCTGTTCGTACCGAAGCCAGAGTTCGTAGCCATCCTCTGCAACAGCCGGCAACACGCCGAAACCAATTGAAATCGAAATGAACAAACTAGCGACGCGCTTCAGCAAATTCTTCACAACCCTTGACCCGTTTATGTATCGGGAAGCGACAGCCGTGCGACCTCCACCCCCCCCAAATGTTTGCGTTATCATTACTTAACGCGACAGGCAGGGTGTGTCACCGCCCCTCTTTGTCAGAGGAGCGGCACCAGATCAGGGGGCGTCGTTCATCACCTCGCTCATGTCATCAAACCCGGCGGCCACTTTCGGCTTCACCGAGCGGCCAATCACACTGACAAGATAGGCCGCGAGGCCTGACAGCAGGAAGCCGGGGATCATGGCATAGACAAGAGTTTCGAGCGGCACCGCACCGCCCTCAGCTGGCAGGAGCGGTACGTAGAGCCAGACCAGAACCGTAACCGCGCCAACAATCATACCAGCCAGCGCCCCATCACGCGTCAGATGGCGCCAGAACAGGCTAAGCAAAATGATCGGGCCAAAGGCCGAACCGAACCCGGCCCACGCATTTGATACAAGATCAAGAATGTTGCTGTTGGGATCGAAGGCGAGCGCGATGGCCACGAGGCTGACCACAACCGTCGCAATCCGGCCGATCATCACCAGCTCCGACTGCGAAGCCTCGCGCCGGAAGAAGGTCTTGTAGACATCTTCGGTGATCGAGCTGGAAGACACGAGCAGCTGCGAAGAGATCGTGCTCATGATCGCCGCGAGGATCGCCGCGAGCAGGAAGCCGGCGACGAGCGGATGGAAGATGATTTGCGAAAGCAGGATGAAGATGGCTTCAGAGTCGGTCAGCTGCGCGCCGAGGTCATGTTGCTGGACATAAGCGACGCCCACGGCGCCGACAAAGACGGCTCCGATGACCGTAACGAGCATCCAACTCATGCCGATAATGCGAGCGGTCTTGATGTCCTTGAGTGACCGGATGGCCATGAAGCGCACAATGATGTGCGGCTGACCGAAATAGCCAAGCCCCCAAGCGAGGAGGGAGACGAGGCCCACTACGGTCATACTCTCGGGCCACATGTCGAAAAACTGACTACGCGCCGGACCAACAGCTCCACTGTCAGCATCCACATACGAAGGCGCGCTTGTGATCGCACTTTCCATGCCGCTCCACCCACCAATCACGAAGTATGCGATAACGGGCACGAGGATGAGCGCGATGAACATGATGCAGCCTTGCACGAAGTCCGTCAGGCTGACCGCCAGAAAGCCCCCAACGACCGTATAGGCAAGCACGACGCCAGCGGTGACAAACAAGCCGAGCTGGTAGTTCAGGCCAAAGGCGGATTCAAAGAGCTTGCCGCCCGCGACGATGCCGGAAGAAGTATAGACGGTGAAGAAAACAATGATCACCAGCGCAGAGATGGTGCGCAAGGCGTGCGAGGAATCGTGAAAGCGCTTCTCGAAGAAGTCGGGAATGGTAATCGAGTCATCCGCCATTTCTGTATAGATACGCAAGCGTGGCGCGACAAATCGATAGTTGAGATACGCCCCGATTACCAAACCAACGGCAATCCAGGCTGCAGAAAAGCCGCTCACATAGATCGCACCGGGCAACCCCATCAACATCCAGCCACTCATATCAGAGGCCCCGGCAGACAAGGCACCGACAGCTGGGTGCAGATTGCGGCCGCCAAGCATGTATTCGGACACGTCGCTGGTAGACGTTTTGTAGGCATAAAGTCCGATGGCCATCATCAGGACGAAATACGTCCCAAGCGATATCAATTCGGGAACGCTGATTGTCATATATTTCTCGCTGTCCTCGTAAAATTACGGAAAAGCGCGCCCCCCGTGGCCGCGCGTATCATTTAGATCAAGGCCGGGTCTGGCCGTTGCCATGTACCAGATATTTGAAACTGGTCAGTTGCTCCAACCCCACCGGCCCACGCGCGTGCATCTTGCCCGTCGCAATGCCAATCTCGGCACCCATGCCAAACTCCCCGCCATCGGAGAATTGGGTTGAAGCATTGTGCATTACGACGGCGCTGTCGATGGAGGTCATGAAACGGCGGGCTGCATCGGCATTTTCGGTCAGGATGGCATCCGTGTGACCGGAGGAGTGCTCGCTCACAAAGTTGATCGCTTCCTGAAGTCCACCGACGATCTTCACCGATGCAATCGGGTCGAGATATTCGGTCGACCAATCTTCGTCGGTCGCTTCGACAAGATCGGGCGCAATACGACGTGCCTCAGTATCCCCGCGCAATTCGCAGCCTTCCATGATTTTGACCAAGCGCGGAATGACGATTTCGGCGATCGCCCGATCCACCACAATGCTCTCTGTCGCACCGCAGACGCCGGTGCGGCGCAGCTTGGCATTGCGAACAACGTCGAGGGACTTCTCGATATCCGCATCGGCATGGATGTAGCTGTGGCAGTTGCCATCAAGATGGAGCAGTGTCGGCACCTTGGCTTCGTCACGCACCAGCTCCACCAGACCGCGGCCGCCGCGCGGAATGACGAGATCTACATAGTCGACAGCATGCAGCAGCGCGGTTACGGCATTCCGGTCGGTGGTCTCAACCGTCTGAACGGCGCCTTTCGGCAGGCCAGCAGCTTCGAGCCCAGCCTGCATGCAGGCTACAATCTCGCGCGTTGAATTCTCGCTTTCCGAGCCGCCGCGCAGGATCACGGCATTGCCGGATTTCAGGCACAGCGCACTGGCATCGGCGCCGACGTTTGGACGAGATTCGTAGATCATCCCGATCACGCCAATTGGCACGGCCACGCGTTCAATGGTCAGGCCGTTGGGGCGCTCAGTGGTCGAGAGCAACCGCCCGACCGGGTCCGGCAACTCCGCAATCTGTTCCAGGGCGCTTGCCATCGCCTCGACCCGTTCGTCGGTAAGACGCAGTCGGTCGATGAAGGAGTCCGGTCGGCTGTCGCCGACACTGTCGACATCTTCCTTATTGGCGGCAAGAAGGTCCGCTTTTGCCTCACGCAATGCCTTGGCGGATGCGCGGAGAGCGTCATTTTTCTGCTCGGTCGTCGCCGTCAGCAATGCCTTTGCAGCGTCGCGGGCATTCTGGCCCAGACCGGAAATATATGCGTTCAAACGGGAATCCAATGTGGTCACGTTTCGTCCTTCATGGTTCTTGTTCAGGTGCCTAGCGCAGCTCGATTGCGCGCTTGTAGGCCGACTCGGTGGTGGCTTTCAGGAGATCTGACAACTTTCCGTCTCCATTCAGGGCCTTCAGGCCCGCTTCGGTCGTGCCATTCTTGCTGGTGACGGAATTGCGGAGATTTTCCGGATTGTCGCCGGTTTCAAGGATCATGCGGATCGAGCCATCCAGCGTGCCGAGCACAAGATCGCTGGCCTGTTCGTCACTGAAGCCTAGTTCCTTGGCCGCCTCGATATAGGCGCGGGCGATCTCGAAGACATATCCCGGACCGCTGCCAGCGACGGCGGTTACCCGGTCAATCTGGTCTTCATCATCTACCCAGACAGCCGTCCCGGCAGCCTGCATGAGGGTTTCGACAGTATCCCTTTGGTCGGCACTTGCCGCGCTGCTGGCGTAAAGGCCCGCAACGCCCGCCCCGATGGCAGATGGAAGGTTCGGCATGATCCGTATAACCGGATAGCCCGGCAGCGCAGTCTGCAGGCGCTGCACCGAACACCCCGCAGCGATCGACGCAACGGCCCCATCCGGATTGAGCACGTCCTTATAGGCCGGCAGTATCTCATCAACCATTTGCGGCTTGATCGCGACGATCAACAGATCAAACTTCTCGTCTCCAAGGGCGTTGATATCCTTGAATAGACGGGCACCTTCCACAGGTTGGTCCAAGAAAGGATCGACAATGGTGAATTCATCCTCCACCGCGCGCATCCACTGCGTCAGAAGCGCGCCGCCCATCTTTCCGCATCCAACGAGAAGTACCTTCATGCTATACTAGTCCTTTGCTCACCTGACCCGCGAGATAATGATATTTGTTTAGAATTCAAACCATCTATTACAGAAACTCAAGCTTTCGGCGGATGCCGCAAAATAGTCGAATTTCCCTGATTCGTGACTTTTCAGACTAGGTATTGAGACCTTGAAGAAAGTCTGAAGGTATTTTGTAAGCTAATTATTTGCATCGTAACCCAAACCTTCTTATGTCCGCCCCTAAGCAACCACCGGAGCCTAATTTGCCTTCCAAGAAACGCATCGTCGTGAAAATCGGATCGAGCCTACTTGCCAATCCAGACCTTCTCACACCGCGCTGGGCATTCATGCAACGGCTATTGGAAGACATCACCAAATTACGGAATGACGGCTACGAAGTTGTCCTGTGTTCGTCAGGTGCCGTGGCGCTCGGTTTGAACATGTTGAACGAGAAGCCGGAAACCGCCGGGCTGCGCGACAAACAGGCCGCTGCTGCGTGTGGCATGCCCCTGCTGCTGAACGCCTACAAACAAGTTGCCCATGAGTTTGGATTCGATATCGCACAGGTGCTCGTTACCCTTCAGGACATGGAAGAGCGCAAGCGTTTCTTGAACACCAAGAACACTGTTCACCGCCTGTTGCAGGGCGATATTCTGCCAATCGTGAACGAAAATGACTCGATCACGACCGAAGAAATCCGTGTGGGCGACAATGACCGCCTCGCCGCAAAAGTCGCCCAGATGATCCAGGCGGACCATCTGGTGATCCTCACCTGCATCGATGGCCTCTACGACAAGAACCCTGAAGAGCCAGGCGCCCAACTGGTCGAAGAAGTCCATGATGTCAGCGAGTATATCGCGGTTACGGAAGGCACCAGCAGTCTCGGTAGCGGCGGCATGCTCACCAAGATGCAGGCCGCAAACATGGCGCAGAATGCCGGATGCACGACCCTCATCGCGAATGGGGAACATGACGCGCCCGTGTCTTCAGTTCTCTATAATGAACGACCGCACACCAAATGCATCGCGCACACCAAGCCAGCTTCAGCTTGGGCGACGTGGCTGACTGATCGCCTTCAGATTGCCGGCAGTATCGTGATCCGTGACGAGTTGGCAAACACGCTGGCCGATAGCCCAGAACATGTCCTGCATGAAGACATCAAGTCAATTCAGGGTCAGTACCTCAAGGGTGACGTGATTCACGTTTATGACGAAAGCGGCGCGGAGATCGCGCGCGGCATGACCAACTTCTCGTCAGAAGAAACCATGGTACTCGCGCGTCATCCGGAAATTTCACCGAAAGAACTGCTCGGCTACCAAACTGGTGGCACGGTCATCAGTCGCGAAAATCTGATTGTCCTGGAAGATCGCCACCTCCTCTGGGACAAACCGGAAGAGGAAACAATGGTGGAAGTCTCCGAGAGCTGATCAGCCCTCTTTCTGCAAATCTCCAACCTCCAGGATTGGCGCCGCATCAAGGCTTCCCGCATTCATCATGGCAGCCAGCCGCTGCACCGATGAGATGAGCAGACTCTGCTCCCACAACTCCAGAGAGTCAAAACGCTTCAGGAACCCTTCCTGAAGCGCTTCCGGCGCATCTTCGAGGCTTCTGCGACCAGTCTCCGTAATCGAGACATCTACGGCGCGGCGGTCGGTTTCGTTCTTCTGCCGCTCGACGAGGCCCGCCGCCTCCAATCGATCCACGATGGAAGTGATCGTCGCTTGGGACAAATGCACTTCGCGGGCGATCTCCGATGGCTTGACCGATCCGGCACCGGACAAGGTCTGCAATACAATGAGTTGTGGCGCCGTGAGGCCGGTCGTTTTCGCCAATTGCTTGGAATTCAGATCGATCGCACGCGTAATCTGTCGAATTGCGGTCAGGAGGTCTTTGCGGTGGGCCATGCCCGCACCTAAAGAGACACTCGGCGCTGCGTCAATTCCCACAACTGTTCAGAAGGCCGGCTCGGGGTGGCCGAACAGCCAACGCTCGCATACAGAAATTGTGCAACAAGACTTATCTGAAGGATTAGAGCATGACTTCCCAACGCATCCGCATCGAGGTCAGTAATGGGATTGGCGAACTGATCCTGAACAAGCCCGAACGCCGCAACGCTCTGTCGAGTGATATGTGGGCAGCAATCCCCGGTATGGTGAAGCAGCTGGAGGCAGATCCCGAAGTGAAATGCGTCATCATTCATGGCGGAACAGCAGGCGCATTCGCGGCGGGCGCAGATATTTCGGAGTTCGAAACGATCTATGCCACGCCCGAAAGCGCAGAGCATTCGGCAAACCTGATTTCCGATGCGGTTACATGTCTCGCCCAATGCCCGAAGCCGATCATCGCTGCGATCACCGGCGCTTGCGTGGGTGGCGGCGTCGCACTTGCTCTGACGGCAGACATTCGCATCGCCAGCCCCGAAGCCAGGTTCGGTGTGCCTCCGGCGAAGCTGGGGCTTGTGTATCCAGTGAACGATACACGGCGCTTGATAGAAACCGTTGGTATTCCTGCCGCCAAGGACATCTTGCTGACAGGTCGTTTATTTGATTGCGACGAGGCCTATCGTATCGGTCTGGTTACACATATGGCAGAGTCCGAATCAGCCTTGGAATTGGCGCGAGAAACGGCGCGTCTGGTTTCAGCCAATTCACTCTGGTCACATAGCGCGATGAAGCGCACCTTCGATGCGATCAAGATGGGCTGGCGAGACGATAGTCCTGAAGCGAAAGCCCTGTTCCTGGAAAGCTTCGAGAATGAGGACTTCCAGGAAGGTTACAGGGCCTTCCTCGCAAAGCGCCCGGCCAAATTCAGCTGGCGCTGACGGGGTTAGAACCCGCCTCCCACTGCGACGTAGAGATCAATGGCCGCAGCCAACCGGTCCCGACGCGCCTCGAGGGCACTTTGCGTTGCAGAATAATAGTTCTGTTGTGCAGACAAGAGACTCGTCAAATCGTCCGTGCCGACACGATATCGCAGTTCAGCGGAATCCAGTGCGCGGCGACTGGCAACGAGTGCAATCTGGAGCTGTTCTTCACGTTGGGCGCTGGTATTGATGGCAGACAGCGCAACATCAACATCGCGTAACGCGCTGAGAATGGCCTGCTCATAATTCGACAGCAATGCCTCCCTTCGCGCTTTGGCACTGTCGAGCTGAGCCTCCAGCGCTCCCCCAGAAAACACAGTCTGCGCAAGTGACGCCGAAAGACTGGCGGTCGGATCAGACATAGAGGTCAGGAGTGTCGTCACACCCGCGCCAAGATCGACACTTGGCAGCATGGCTGCTCTCGCAATCTGAACATTGGCCTGCGCCGCCCGCAAATCAGCCTCGGCCTGCAACAAGTCCGGGCGCCGCACCAGAAGCTGAGATGGTAGGCCTGCTTCCGGTACTGGCAAGCCAGTCTCGTAAAGGTCTACGTCCGGCACTTCGAAATTTTGCGGCACCTGCCCTATAAGGATCGCAATCGCCGTCCGCAGAGAGAGTATCTGCTGCTCGATCTGCGGGAGTTGCGCACGCGAATTGGCCAATGCAGCTTCCTGGCTGGCAAAATCAAATCCGGAAATCTCGCCCGCATCGTACCTTACCCGCACGATTTCAAAGATACGCTCGGCAATTTCCAGATTGTCTTGCGCGACTTCAAACTGCTTACGCGCGACCTGAAGGTCAAAATAGTTCGCTGCCAGATCAGATGTAACACTCAGCTCAAGCGCTCTTTGCGCGAACTCAGCCGATTCGAGATTGGCCCCTGCCGCATCACGTGACGCTGCAACACTGCCAAACAGATCCAGCTGATAGCTAGCCGACAGGCGGGCACTGCGAGAAAAATCACTGAAGTCGGAATCACTGTCGGTGGAAACTGACGCCCCTGCTGAAACAGATGGCAAGGCGCTGGAATCGGCAACACGCAACGCAGCGCGTGCGGAGGTAACATTGGCAAGTCCAGCTTCAAGCGACTTGTTCCGCGTGAGTGCGGTGCTGACCAATGCGTTCAAGGATTCATCGCCGAAGGTTGACCACCAGAGCCCTGTGGCCGGCAATTCTGTTTCCGCTTGCATTGAGGTTTCATAGGACGCCGGAAGCTCAACCGAGGACAAAGGCGTATCGGACGATTGCGTTGCGGTACATCCTGCAAGGACGACAAGCAGACTGAGAGGAAGAAGAGGAATTCTGGTCATGATTACTCCGCCGCAAGGGCCCGGACCGGATCAAGCCGCGAGGCATTGCGCGCCGGCAGGAAGCCGAACACGAACCCGGTCAGGAAAGCTGTTGAAAAGGCGAGGATCGCGGGCATGGGCGTTACGGCGATGCTGGTGCCGAGATTGGCGAGGATTGCACAGATCGCGAAGCCCGTAAGGATACCGATCACACCGCCCAGCGCGCAGACCACGACGGCCTCCACAATGAATTGGACAAGAATATCAGACCGACGCGCCCCCGTCGCCATGCGCACACCGATCTCGCGCGTGCGTTCTGATACGCTGACAAGCATGATGTTCATCACACCGATACCGCCGACGAGCAATGAGATAGAGGCAACCGCGCCTAGCAGGATCGAGAACGAATTCTGTGTCTCCTGAACGGACTCCAGGATCGATGCCGTATTCCGTATCCGAAAATCCTGTGTTCCGTGTCGTTGAAGCAGCAGCTCGTTTGCTTCAGTCTCCGTCGTCGAGATTACGTCCGTGTCTTCCACAGCGATGGTTATACTCGACAGGTAGGAACTGCCGAACACGCGCATCATCCCGGTTGTGATGGGAATAAGCGCGATATCATCCTGGTCACGGCCGAACGAGCTGGCGCCTTCTTCTTCAAGCACGCCGGCGACCTCAAATGGTGCGCCCGCAAGAAAGACATACTCACCGACGGCTTCCGAGACATTGTCGAACAATTCCCCCGCGGTCGTTGTGCCCAGCACAACCACACCTACGCGTCGGTCGACATCTTCTGCCGTGAAGAAAGAGCCGTATTCAATATTGCGGGTGTTGGCGAGCAACCAGTCTTCCGAAACACCCTCCACGGAGCCACGATGGTCATTGCTTCCTCGCCGCAATGTTGCAGATCCGGACCGCGATGGCACCGCAGCCAGGACATTGTCCAATTCGCCCAATCTCTCAGCATCTTCGAGTGAAAGGGTTGCAATGGCGTCACCGCGCATTCGCGCGCCCCGGTCACCCCCCGGCTGAACGAAGAGCAGGTTCGCACCCATGTCCTCGAACCGGGCCATAACCTCGCGCTGGCTACCTTGCCCGACCGCCAGCATTGCGACCACCGCCGCAACGCCGATCACCACGCCCAGCAAGGTCAGTGCGGTGCGAAACAGGTTTGCTCGTAACGACCGGAAGGCCGTCTTGATGGATTCCGTAAGCTGAAGAAAGAAGGAGGGGGAGGATTTCACGGCGCGTTGCTCAAACGACTCCAGAGACCGTTCTACTGAACCGGAATCGGAAATGATTTTGCCGTCGCGAATTTCAATCGTGCGGTCTGCGCGTTCAGCGACTTCCTGGTCATGGGTAATCAGGATGACTGTGCGGCCGGAGCGATGCAGCTCTTCCAGCAATTCCAGAAGTTCTTCACTCGTGCCGGAATCGAGCGCTCCCGTCGGCTCATCCGCAAGGATGACTTCGGCATCATTCATCAGAGCTCGGGCAACAGCCACACGTTGCTGCTGTCCCCCGGACAATTGACCGGGGCGACTTTTCTCGCGCCCGCCAAGGCCAAGCCGACCGAGCAATTCCTGTGCGCGGGCCTTCCGTTCCGATTGGCGAACCCCGGCATAGACCGCAGGTATCTCCACGTTCTCCGATGCGCTGACATTGGCGAGGAGATTATAGCGCTGAAACACAAAGCCGAATGTCCGCCTGCGCAAGGAGGCCAGTGCATCGGCGTCCATATCGGACACATCCTGCCCATGAATGCGGTAGGTTCCGGAAGTCGGGTGGTCGAGACAACCAAGCAAGTTCATCAAAGTCGACTTACCGGAACCCGACTGTCCGACAATTGCAACGAACTCGCCTTCGCGAATGGTCAGGTCGACGCCATCAAGGGCGCGGACCTCTGCGTCACCCCATCCGTAGACGCGCTTTATGTCCTGCAAATGCAGCAAGGGTTCTGACATGATCTGGCGTCCTAAACCGGGGGTGGACCCATACGGCGTGGCCGGTCATTTCCGGCACGCTCGGTCGCCTGTTTCGGACGAATGCTCACTTGCCCGGTCACGACCTCATCACCCTCAGACAAGCCGAACAATATCTCGGCACTTGTACGCGTCTGAAGACCAACCACAACAGGCTGAGGGACAGCTTCGCCATTCGCATCCATTTTCAGAACCATACCCATTTCTGCGTCGGGATATTGCGCGCGTGCCTCACGGATAGCCTGGCCTCTGCCGTCGCCAACACGATCACCCTGGGCGGCTCCGCGTTCAGGTTGCGCAGGACGCCTGGCTTGTGCGCTCTCCGGGCGCTCGGGACGTGACTGCAAGGCCGTTACCGGGATCAGGACGGCATCTTCGGCCTGCCCCAGAATGAAGAAGACCTGAGCGGTCATATCACTTCGCAAAATTCCGTCGGGGTTCTCAATATCGAGCAGCGCCTTGTAGAGCACGACGTCATTGACAACTTCGGGCGTGGGAAGGACCTGACGAACTTCGGTTTGCCACTTGTGATCAGAATCGCCCAGCGTGGTGAACCAGGCTTGCTGCCCCTTTGATACGCGCAACACATCTGCTTCGGAGACATCGGCCTCCACCGTCATTATACCCAGATCCGCAATGGTCATGATGACGGGTGCGGTCTGGTTCGCATTGAGGGTCTGGCCCTCGGATGCACTGAGCGAGACGACTGTACCAGCCATCGGAGCGTAAATCTTTGTAAATTCCAGATTGGCTTCATCGGCACGGAGGCTGGAGGTCTGCTGCGCGATCTGCGCATTGATGGCGTCGAGCTTCCCTTCCGCGATCTCCAATTCCGATACCGTGGCCTCATAGTCAGCGCGCGCAATGGCATCGGCCTCAAACAGCATATGGGCGCGTTCAGACTCGGCCCTTGCAAGTTTCAGAGAAGCCGCCTGTTGACGTTTCGAGGCATATAGCGAGTTTAACTGAGCTTGTTGGGCTTCGACCGTGTTCTGTGCAATCGTGGCATCGATCTGCGCAAGGAGTTGGCCCTTCTCGACCTCGTCGCCGACATCAACGAACAACTCTTCCAATTGACCCGAGACCTGTGCGCCAACCTCAACCATCTCCTTTGGCACAAGAGTACCTGCTGCCGAGATCGTAACTTCAATATCACCCGTGCGTGCGGCCGATGTTTCATAAGTCGGCGTTGTGGAGTTCGCCAAGTTTGACTTCGCAAACCATACGGCACCGCCTGCTGCCAATACGACAATAATCGCGATGATCCAACGGGATCGTTTCCCAAAAACTCTCATTCTTGTCTCTTTCCAGCAATTCTGGCTGTGAACATGTTCCCGGGTTAAACGACCCAAGTTTCAAATTCCGTCGCGAAGATCGGCATTTTATTGTACTTTCCAGCAAACCCGGCTCAAGCCCGCTCCTTCACCACAGCTTTGTCACCAGAATGTTGCAGATCATTTGCTTGCGCATGAATCCTGAAAGCGGAAGACGACAGCAATGTCCCGCCAATTATGTCAGGCTGACAAACTCTCGCTGACAAGCCGCACATTTCGGCAAAGTTCAGACAAGACGCTCCCGTAACGCATTGGGACAGGACGATCTGGAGCGCGCCAACATGAACATTTTTTCATTAAATAACAATCTGTTAAGGATGCACGCTTCCGGTCCACAGGCATCCGCTCCTGAGGTGGTTGCACGTGGACTGATTATTGTTCTGGGTATGGCTACGGCCCTCCCTGCAGGGGCCGTCGAAATCGAGGAATCCACCGTCGCTCCCGTCGAGACCTCCACCGCGAATGACGGACAGCCCGACGACATTACAATCACTGAAGATGGGGAAATTGATCTCAGCGACCTGCCAGGTACCACCGCGATTACGGTCGACTCCGACAATACCATCACCAATGATGGCGAAATTCTCGCAGAAGACACCGACTACGTCACCGCTATTGCTGTCCGAACGGGTACGACGACAGGCATCACCCACACGGGTTCCATCGAATTGTCGGAAGACTATGACCGGGAAGACGAAGACGATGATGACGATGTGGACGGGCCACTCGCCATCGGGACGAACCGCGTGGGCATCGACGTCGAGAATGGTGGCACGATCACAGGTAATATCCTGCTCGATCATGGCTCCACGCTATACATAGAAGGCAATGATTCAGCGGGCGTACGCATCGGATCCGCGCTCGATGGCGATTACACGCAACAGGGCACAATTTCGGTTATCGGCGACAACGCCCTGGGTCTGAGCCTCGAAGATGACGTCGCCAGTGATGTATTGATCAGCGGCGCCATTACGGTTCAGGGTGAGAATGCGTCAGCTGTCACGATTGATGGGGATGTCTCCGGCAATGTGACGATTGAGAGTTCAATCAGCTCGACCGGCTTCACCAGCACCAGTTCTTCCAACTATATCGCGCCCGTCTATATCGACGACGATACTGAAGCGGTGGAGGATCGCCGCGATGCCGACGACCTTTACGACAATGCGAACGGCGTCCGCATCACGGGCAGTCTCGGACAAGGCCTGTTGATCAATGGCGCGGTCGACGACTTCACATCCGAAGAGGATGAGGATGACGAAACAAAGGATACGGTCGACGATTTCGATGAGAATCGAACTGCTGGAAGAATCTACAGTTATGGTTCAGCCCCGGCGCTCGCCATCGAAGCCAACGCTGGCGAAAACGTAGTCTTCTCGAGCGTCGTAGAAACCGTTCGCGATACCACCGATGATGATGATGACGATGACGTAGATGAAGTACTCGCCACGTTTTCTTTTGATCAGGGCCTCATCAATCGTGGGACGATTTATGCCAGTGGCGTGAATATCGGATTCGATGCGACGGCGCTCTCCATATCCGGATCAGAAGACGGAACCGGAACGGTTACAATTGATGGCGGCATCCTGAATTCCGGCACAATTCAAGGAACCGCCTACGAGGCTTCCGCCGTAGGCCTTCTGCTCGGCAACGGCACAGCAATCGGCACTCTCGAAAACTCCGGATCCATCGCCGCAACGACCTATACGTTAACGGACGACACCGCCAAAGCGTTGTTCATTTCCAACGGAAGTACGCTGGAAGCGATCCTGAATAGTGGATCCATCACCGCTTCATCAAATGGCTATGGTGGCGCAGCAACGGCGATCACCGATGAAAGTGATACGCTAAGATACATAACCAATACCGGCGCGATATCAGGCCTACTCATTTCAGACGGACGGGAAGATTCGGAAACAGGATCGTCCATCGCCATTGACCTGTCCGCACAAACGGCTGGCGCAACCATTATCCAGTATCAGGAAACTCCCACTGAAGATGTGAACGGCGATGACGAAATCGATGAAGACGATGTGACCGAACCTACAATCTATGGCGACGTCCGGTTCGGAACCGGCGATGACATACTGCAAATTCTGGACGGGGGTCTGGCAGGCGACATCTACTTTGGTGCCGGCGCCGCAACTTTCGACCTATCGGATGCCGAGTTTCTGGGAGACACCTATTTCGAGGGCGACACACTCAGCCTGTATATCGAGGAGAGTGAGATCGTGGGAGATTTCGACTTCGGCTCTGCGAGTGGAACGATCGACTTCCTGTCTTCAACGTTGCTCACGGGTAATCTGACGAGCGATGCTTACAGACTGGCCGCGACAATTTCAGATTCTGAAATTGTTCTGCTTGAAGACACGTCCTTGCAGCTTGCCTCCCTCTCCGTCACGGATGGTTCAACACTTGAATTCGAAATTGATCCTCAGAACCTGCGGACCACAGCCTTTCTGTCAGTTTCGGGAACCGCAGCACTGGGCAGCGATACTCTGGTACGCCCAACACTTACGTCATTCATCGACGGTGATTTTGCCGTCACACTGATCGAAGCGGGTACACTGATATACGACGAGGAAACCGCTGAGTTATCGACCGAAAACATTCCGTGGATATACAACGTATCACTGGAGACAGAGACGTCTGATACAGACAAACTCAATCTCGACTTTCGCCTCAAGACTGCCGAGGAACTCAGTCTCGACACGAACCAGTCCAGCGCCCTCTCCGCTATACTCAATGTTGCCACGAGTGACGATGATGTCGGATCTGCCATCACGCAGCTTTCGACCGAACATGACTTTCTAGAGGTCTACAATTTGCTGCTGCCTCAGCGCACTGAAGCCGCAACGCGCTATCTGGAATCCCAGTCGAACGCCGCTTTTGGCGCGTTGAGAAGCCATCTGGAGTTCACCCGTAGCTCCAGTGAATCCGGAAATGGAGCATGGGTGCAGGAAACCTATTCCCATGTCAGCTATGATGGGTCTGACGATGGGCCGGGATATGACGGCCGCGGTCTTGGCATCGCTCTGGGGTATGATCGCTCGCTGCTAGGCATAGATGCAATCGGCATCATGGGTACGATGAGCGACGGCAAGTTTGAGGAAAAAACTGGCGGCGAAAATCCTGTGACCATGAAAAGTCTGGGTGTCGGGGTGTATGCGACGGAGCAGATCGGGCGCGTAAACCTTCAGGCCGTTGGCCAGATCGCGAAGGTCGACCATTCCAGCTATAGAGAAATCGAGTTCGACGAGTATGTTTCAGAGGTCAGCGGCACATGGGACGGGATGACCACCGCGGCTTCACTCTTGGCATCAACCGAATTCGGGTCCGGGGCGTTCAGGATGACGCCATCAATTGGTCTGGACTACTTCAAACTTGATCAGGACGGATATTCAGAAACGGCATCAAACGGATTGAACCTATGGGTCAGCGACGCCAGCACAGACCGTGTCACCGCTGATGCCGGAATTGGCTTTGCCTATGTCTGGCGGGAAGGCGCAGACTCGTCTCGCACGGGTCCGGCCTATACCAGTTACAACAATTCCAATCGCTACCGTCCCATGGTTCGGGCTGGATTGGATATTGGCTATCGCTCCACGTTGTCTTCGACACCTTACGAAGTCGACGCTGGATTTGTCGGCTATGAGGACCGTTTTACACTCAGCGCCACCGAGGTGTTTGAAGATGCCGCCACGGTGGGACTCTCGCTACTGGCGGGGTCCGAACTCCTGAAAATTCGGTTTGGCGTGGATGGTGAGTTTTCAACCGACTCAACCGCCCTGACGGCCAACGCCGCCGTCAAACTCCGCTTCTGATCTCTCAGACACCATTTCTCTCTTCTGGATGCCGACTTCATGAGCCACAAAAACAAAACGCTCGCGCTCTCCCTGATCCTCTCTGCGCTCGCCGCTTCGCTGCAACCGACGGCGCTTGCGCAGGTGGGCGCAGAAGACAGCACAGGAAACATCGAAGCCATCATTATCAATGGCAACCAGCGGATCGAAGACCGAACCGTGATGTCCTACCTTCTAGTCGAACCTGGCTCACCTTTTGACGCGAACCGTATCGACCTTTCCCTCAAATCCCTCTTCGCAACCGGCCTCTTTGCTGATGCAAATTTTGACCGGGTCGGGAACCAGCTCATCATTACATTGGTCGAAAACCCAATTGTAAATCGGGTCATGATTGAAGGCAGCAAATCGCTCGGGGAAGAAAAGATCCGCGAAGAAATCCAGATATCGCCGCGCGGCGTATTCACCGCCGCTCGCGTGCAGGCAGACGTACAGCGCGTGATGGAACTCTACCGCCAATCCGGCCGGTTCGCGGCGAAAGTCACGCCCGAATATGTGCCGCTCGATCAGAACCGTGTGGATGTGGTCTTCTCGATTACAGAGGGACCTGTGTCTGGTGTACGAGCGATCAACTTCCTGGGAAATGAAACGTATTCAGACGACCGTCTTCGGTCGGAGATTGTCACCCGTCAATCACGTTGGTGGCAGTTCTTCTCATCAAACGACAATTATGACCCAGGTCGCTTGGAATATGACCGCGAATTGCTTCGTCAGTTTTACCAGAACAAGGGGTATTACGACTTCCGCGTAGAGTCAGCCGTGGCAGAACTAACGCCTGATCAGAAGGATTTCTACATTACCTATACAATCGACGAGGGCGAGATTTATCGCTTCGGCGAGATCAATGTCGAAACCGAGCTGGAAAAGCTCAACACGGACGCCTTGAAAGCGTCACTGGTAGCGCGATCCGGTGACCTGTTCCGAGGCGACACAATTGAAAACTCAATTGATGGCCTGACCTATGTCGCCGGGATCGGAGGTTATGCCTTTATTGATGTGCGCCCTGAAATCTCCGCCGATCTCGAAACGCATACGGTCAACGTGACCTTTCATGTCAATGAAGGTCCGCGTGTTTACATCAACCGCATCAATATTGTCGGTAATACCCAAACGCTCGATCGCGTGATCCGGCGGGAATTGCGCGTGACTGAAGGTGATGCCTTCAACCGCATCTTGCTGGATCGCTCGCGCAACCGCGCACGGGCCCTTGGCTACTTCAAAGACGTCGAAGTTACTGAGGTTCCCACCGCGGACCCTGACCAAATTGACGTGAATGTAAAAGTCACTGAGCAGCCCACTGGCGAGATGAGTTTCTCAGCTGGCTTCTCATCCTCAGAATCTTTCCTCGTAGATGTCAGCGTGGCACAGCGCAATGTGCTCGGGCGCGGGCAATCCGCGTCTGCTCGCCTGTCCACATCCAGCCTGCAGCAAATTGTGGACTTGCAGTATACGGAGCCACGTTTCCTAGACCGTGACATGTCCGCAGGTGTGAGTGCGTTTGCTACCCGCCTCGATTATTCTGACACCGATCTTGGCGGCTATACGACTGAATCTGTAGGTGTCAGCGGGCAGCTAGGTTTCCCCTTGTCAGACCGGCTGCAACTTGGCTTGAAATATACGTTGCAAAACGACAAAATCGACGTCGTCGATCAGAGCATCGTGATTGACTCGGACAGCGGCGAACGCCTGACAACCGAATACACTGTAGATGACAATGACACCCCGGGAGACACAAGCGATGATGTCGTGGGTGTCGCCTTTCTCACCGCTGATGACGTGCCATTGCCTGATGGCTCGCTGATCGTGGATGTATGCGATGCGCGCTATCTCAACAGATACTCGCTTTGCTCAAGTGAACGATCAGAAATCTCCTCGATCGTCGGGTACAATCTCCTCCTGGACATGAAGAATGACCCTATTGACCCCACTGGCGGGTTCGACCTGCTGTTTGGTCAAGACGTTGCTGGCCTGGGCGGGGACGTGAATTTCATTCGCACCAACGCATCGATGAATATCTATCAAGGCATCACGAAGGGCATAACGGCCAGTTTGCGTCTTTCGGGTGGATACATCGAACCCTATGGCACGAGCGACGCGGAATCCGAATACGGACAAACCACTCCCCAAGGCGTACGTATCAATAATCGCTTTTTCAAGGGCGGCAACAGCTTCCGCGGGTTTGATACGGCAGGTCTCGGGCCGCGCATTGTGCAAATCATCCAAAATGATGACGGCACAGAAACAGTGAAGCGTCTCAACGCCCTGGGCGGCAACGCGTTCTACCAATCCAGCCTCGACATCTCGATGCCAAACTATCTGCCGGAAGAATACGGCATCAAGACGGGGCTGTTCCTGGAAGCCGGCGCGGTTGGCTTGTTGAGCGACATGGACAAGAGCGACCCGGTCGAGTTCACGGATGCTTTTGGCCGTGTTGCCGTCCAGTTGATTGAAGACGACTTGTCCTTGCGCGCATCTACAGGCCTCAGCGTCTATTGGACATCCCCTTTCGGCCCAATCCGCTTCGACTTCAGCCATATCCTCAAGAGCGAAGAGTACGACCGCACGGAGTCCTTCCGTTTCAGCACTTCCACCCGGTTCTGATAGCGTGTCAGCCAGCGGCCTTCAGAGGCAAGGTCACCGTTACGAGCAGCCCCCCGGTTGGTGGGTTCGACAAATCGATGTGCCCACTATGGGCTTCAATCAGATTCTTCGCGATATGAAGTCCGAGCCCATGCCCGCCGGTCTCGCGGTTGCGTGACTGTTCCAATCGAACAAGGGGTTCGAACACACGCTCCAGAGCATCTTCCGGGATTCCCGGACCTGTGTCCTGGATCGTCACAATAGCCTTGCCGGCTTGTTCACTGAGACAAACGTGCGCCATGTCTCCATAACGCACCGCATTTTCAATCAAGTTGCGCAAGGCGCGTGTCAGTTCATCTGATCGACCCATGACAATCGGGCGTACATCGATTTCATTGAACGAGACAGAGAGGCCCAGATCCCGCAAGTCTTCGATAAGGCTGTCGACCAACGAATACATGTCCAGCGGCTGGAAAGGCTCATCTGACTGGCCAGCCGTCGCCGCAGCAAGTGCGGCTTCTGTGATACGCTCCAACTCTGCCAGAGCACGACTCATCCGCTCGCGCTCACTCGCATCTGATAGCATCTCAACCTTCAGTTTCAATGAGGTAATGGGTGTCCGCAAATCATGACCAATTGCTGCGAGCAGCTGGCGTTGGCCAGCCACTGTGGTCTCGAGGCGGCGGCCCATGCGATTGAAAGCACGCAGCGATTCGCGCACGTCATACGGACCTTGCTCGACCAGCGGCTCATGCTTGTAGTCGGACGCCAGCGTATTCGCGGCCTTCGCCATTTGCCTCAATGGATTGATCGCATTCAGGGCGGCCCATATGCCGATGCCAACCATCAGCACGATGAGCATGACGGCCGCCAGGAGAGGTGGACGCGGCTCTTTCACACTGATGTTCTCGGTTCTTATGTTTACCCAATTGCCATTCGCGATCTCGAGAGACACTCTTGCGCGCTGCTGGCTGGCAGATCTCCCACGCTCTGACGGCGGAGGCCTCAAACTCATTGGCCCGGGACGGCCCGGTTCTTCATCCATGAACCTGTCCGGTCGACCGGGAGGACCTGCGAGCCTGTCCCGATCACCCCACCCACTCAGGGAAATACCAATCGGCGTATCCTGCGCTAGCCCAAGATTTTCAAGAACACGTTCGGCTAGCCCCCAGGAGAAAGGCTCAATATAGGGATATTCTGACAGCGAGTAATCGGTTATTTGAAGACGCTCCAGCTCTTTGTCGGAGAGTGAATCGGGCCAATCCTTCGCCTGCAATTCCTCCAAGGCGACCGTCGCAACATGCAGCGCCGTACGTGGCTGGAGCCGTTGCGATGAAATGCTGAATTCCACAATGAAATACGCCAGTAGAAATGTAGACAGCAGAGCCGCTGTCACCAGGATTACAATCCGTGTAAGAAGCGTATCAAGCCTTGCCAGCATCACAGTTTCTTCACATCAGCTGCGAAGACATACCCCCCGCCCCAGACGGTCTGGACGATATCCGGATTCTTGGGGTCGCGTTCGACCTTTTTCCGAAATCGACTCACCTGACTGTCGACACTGCGGTCGAACACATCTGCGCCTTCGGCATGAGACAGTTCCACGATCCGTTCACGCGACAGCACGATCTGTGGTCGGGCTATAAAGATCATCAATAATTGGAATTCGCCGGTGCTTAAGGAGACGATCACGCCATCATCGCGGGTCATTGTGCGTTTCGCCGTGTCCAGCGTCCAACGGTCAAACTCAAAATAGCGCGTTTTCTCAGGCGTCATTTCTCTTTCGCGACCATTCGCGCGCCGCAGGACCGACCGCACACGCGCAAGCAGTTCCCGCGGGTTGAATGGCTTGCACACATAATCATCTGCGCCGACTTCCAAGCCGACAATCCGGTCGATCTCATCAGTTCTCGCGCTGATGAAAACGATCGGAATTGCGGTGAGCCGAACGATCGAGCGACAAAGACTGATCCCGTCCTCGCCCGGCATCATGACGTCCAACAGGATGAGGTCTGGTTCTTCAGAATGAATCGCCCGGCGCGCAGCGGGTGCATTTTCAGCCGTCGACACGCGATAGCCGTTTTCCGTGAGATAGGATTTCAAATCTTCCCGAATATCGCGGTCATCATCGATGACTAGAATGTGTTCGGGTGTCGTGGTCTCTGGATCAGGCATCTCCGCAGTCTCCTGAATATGTATCGTCGATCTGATGATTACAAATAGGATAAACTTGTTGCCAAGGTGTGTCGTGACTGCAGTTAAACTGCGCTTCGAACCCCACCGCTCCGGATCATCCCGAATTGCTGGTGTCGCCACCGAAAACCCATACCTTTCAAGTCGGTAATGTCATGTTGCAGACTGCCATATATTGCCATCACTTTCGTCCTAACCGGCATATCCTCTCAACATGGCTGAGGCATCTTGTTCTCATCGACGCAGGGAAACTTCCCGGCACTTCGTCCCCAGAGACTGCATTAAGAGCACTCAATATGCCTAGTTCCACCCCCTATTCCGGTCGCTCTGAAGAGAAAGTCTCGATCTCAATCACCGAAATCATCGCATCCACCAGGACAGTCCCCGTCCGCTCCTTGAACACCGAGCCTCCCTTTGGGTGCCAAGACCGATGCGATGAGAGGGAGGTGTCACACCCCCCCTACGTCTCACCCTGTGACACCTCCCTCACCCCCTTCTCTTCCCGTTGCAAACGACTGTCAGGAGCAATGAAAGTCACAGTCCTGATGATTGCTGGACTGTCCTTGGTGGCCGCATGCACATCCTCCCCGCGCAAGGGGCCAGGAGCCAGCGGTCGCGATGGCGGAGACCTCGCACGCCCGGCTCGGTCGCAAGGCCTGTCTGCCCCACCAGTGGCACTGCTTTTCGTCAGCATGGACAGTAATCACGATCACTTCGTATCACGCGAAGAAGTTGATAATGGTATTGATCTCGAATGGCGCGCCTTGGCGGGGCCTGATCGGGTACATCAATCTGCGGTGCAGATGTCAAATTGGGCAGCTGAGACCCTTGGCGACCTGAATGCACTCCCCAGCCCTATTGCCTTCGACAGCAATCTGGATGGAACCATCACGGCCTCGGAATTCCGAATACGGCTTATCGATATATTCGGTCGGATCGATAAAAACCGAGATGGGCTTCTATCACGCGCAGAATTTCTGACAGCGCCGCGCGCAGTCGATTCCAACGAACCCACCATGCCGCGAGATAGCCAGCGCCGCGGACCTCCTCCCGGACGACGGCAATAGATTCCGGTGTCTATCCCGAAATCCTCCGCGCTTGTCCGAGCACCAGTTTTCCCGCCAGCGGCCAACAAGCCCGGAGCGTATCCGAAAGAGCCAGTGTTCCAGCCTGGCCCCAGCCTGGCAAGTCTGTGGGCCAGCGCAGGTCTTATCCGAACCGAAATAACACGGGGTTTCAATGGCTTGTCAGGAGCGGCCGATGGCGCGCCTCTCGACTTGCACTTGCGCCTGCAATCTCTATCAACAGATCAACAGCCGCTTTCCCGTTATGCGGTGTATGTCTGGCACGCCGACGCAGCTGGCGAGTACTCTGTCTTCAATCGCCCGGATACAAACTATCTACGTGGTATAGGGATCACAGACCAACGAGGACGCGTAAACTTTCGGACCGTGTACCCAGGCACTTATCGGGGACGTCCGCCACATATCCATTTCGAGGTCTATCGCAGCCTGGATACTCTGGGGTTGGGAGTGGCGCCACTAATACGGTCCAGCATCCTGTTTCCCGACATGGTTTCCCGATCCGTCTATACTCGGAACCCGGCCTATGCCGATAGCTTGGACAAGTATGCGGCGCTAAGATTCCAGCTCCCGGTGCTGAACCCAACCGGTGACAAGCGCGCCGTGCAGCTGGCGAGTACGAGTGCCTCCAGCAACTCCACTCTCAGAGCCAGCTTGGACATATTCATTAATGCGGAAGAATGAACCGCGATATCGTTGTGGTTTCGCTCTACTCGACAGGAAGGTCATCACTTGCAAGAATCTTCGTGATGATCGGCTTCATCATTTCGATAAATTGCGGACGTTCATGCTCGGGATGCCTCAGCGTGCGGGCCGGAATGCCGCCAAACAAGGTAAACAACATCTCCGTCCGCAAAACAGGCGTTGTAATTCCGGCATTCTCCAGGACGCCACAAAACTCTTCCCGTATTTCACGATCATAGTTCTGCAAGATCTCGGCAACCGACGGATTTCTCTGCGCCTCGGCAAGAATCTCGAAATTCAAAACCGTTCGGAACGGATCCTGATGCTTGATAATAATGTCGATGACGAGTGGAGCGATTTGATCTCGGATTTCAGTGCCGCTCAGATTACGGAAGTCTTCCATTCTGTCTTTTTGGCGCAACAATTCGCGCTCCACCACAGCCTCTATCAACAAATCCTTGGACGCAAAGTAATGATACAGATGGCCAACACTGATGCCACATTCTTTGGCGATCCCGGAAATGCCCGCGCCATGGAATCCCTTCTCAACGAAGTGAATCTCAGCGCAGTCCAGAATTTCAGCAACGCGACTCTCACGTTTCGCGGCCGTCTTCGATTTGCTCATAACTGTCATGCAGAAAAACACCTAAATTCCACTATGCCCTCTCCTTGACATGCTGCACCGCAACACTAGATAGAGCGTTCACTCTAGAATTGTTATATTGAAGCCATTCGGCTCGTCAAGGAATCCTCATGGAAGTTCTAAGAAAAAGTATTTCGGCAGCGACCTTGTCCGTCGCCTTCCTGCTGACGGCCTGTGGTAACGAAGGCAGTACAGTAGAGGTTCCGCAACAGCCAGCTCCAGTTGTAAAGACTCTCACGACCGAACTCGTATCGGTCCCCAACGCCGTTGAGTTGACTGGACGCGCGCGGGCCCACGCCGAAGCGGAGATCCGCCCGCAGGTCACCGGCATCATCAAGGAGCGGCTGTTCAAGGAAGGCGACCTCGTCTCGCGTGGACAAGCGCTCTATCAGATTGATGCAGACGAGTATGCCGCAGATGTGCGAAGTGCCGAGGCCGCATTGGCGCGTGCCCAGGCTTCTGCAAATGTCGCAAAGGAAACCGCCAAGCGGTTCGCCGACCTCGCAAAGATCAACGCTGTCAGCCAGCAGGAATATGATCAGGCCGCGGCTACGGCCCAGGAAGCAGAAGCGGATATTGCGCTTCAAAAGGCTGCTCTGGACCGCGCACGCATCGATCTTGCCCGCACCAGGATTTCTTCCCCCATCGCCGGACGCATTGGTCGATCATCGGTCACACAAGGCGCGCTCGTCACTCAAAACCAGACTGAAACACTCGCCAACGTGCTTCAAATCGATCCGATCTATGTGGACCTTACCGTTTCCAGCAATCGCGTCCTCAACATGCGCCGCCAGATTGCGTCCGGGCGGGTTGCCTCCAAGGGAATCGACACGGTGCCAGTGAACATCATCCTCAGCGACGATACGACGTATCCCCTGCAAGGTGAGCTCGAATTCAGCGAAATCAATGTCGACGAAAGTGCCGGTACAGTAGCGGTACGTGCGCTCGTACCAAACCCTGATGGTATTATCCTGCCGGGCATGTTCGTCCGCGCAAACTTCGTTGCCGGCATGTACGAAAATGTCATTACGCTGCCGCAATCGGTCGTCTCGCGGACCCCAACGGGCGAAGCCTCCGTCATGGTCGTCAAAGATGACAACACAATTGAGCAGCGCGCCATCCAAGTCGAGCAATACAACGACAATTCATGGATTGTGCTGGACGGCTTGGAGGAAGGCGAAAGAGTCGCCGTTTCAAATCTTCAAAACCTGCGTGCAGGTGTGACAGTTGATCCGATTTCCAGCGCAGCACAAATATCCGCCGCCCGCGACTCGCGCAGCGAACTGAACTAGCGAACCCTGGACACTCGACATGGCTAAATTCTTTATCGACCGCCCGGTGTTTGCCTGGGTGATTGCAATCATCATCATGCTTGCAGGCGGCATGGCGCTGCGCGCGCTTCCAATCGCTCAGTATCCGGATATCGCGCCCACAACGGTCAGCATTTCAGCGAACTATCCGGGGGCATCCGCCGAAGCAGTCGAGAATGCGGTGACGCAAGTCATCGAACAGCAACTCACCGGCCTTGATGGACTCGACTATATATCGTCGTCCTCGAATTCCAACGGTTCAATGTCGATTACGTTATCCTTTGAGCCCGGCACAGATGCCGATATTGCCCAGGTTCAAACCCAAAACAAAATCTCGCTCGCGACACCGCTTCTGCCGGAAGAAGTGCAGCGTCAGGGCGTGACCGTGAGCAAGGCAAGCGGCAGCTTCCTGCTGGTAACAGCATTTTATTCTCCAAACAGCACACTCAACCAGATCGACATCGGCGACTTTGTTCGCTCCACCGTCTATGACACAATCAGCCGCATCGACGGTGTCGGTAGCGTTCAGGTGTTCGGATCGCAGTACGCAATGCGTATCTGGCTAGAGCCTGAAAAGCTGGCGCAATACCAACTTACTCCGTCTGACGTCACGCAAGCTATCCAGGCCCAGAACGCACAGGTCGCCACTGGCGCACTAGGCGGAACTCCTTCAGTGCCAGGCCAGGAGATCAACGTCACCGTGACGCTTCAATCCCTGTTGTCGACTCCAGAGCAATTCGAGAAGCTGCTGATCCGCACAACGCCTGCGGGTGGATCCGTCCGACTGGAAGATGTCGCACGGGTCGAACTCGGCGCCCAGGATTATTCAACCATCGCTCGCTTCAATGGCAAGCCGGCAACGGGTGTGGCGATCTCTTTGGCGACGGGCGCAAACGCGCTCGAAACAGCCGAGCGAGTCAAGGAAGCCGTCAGGAACATGTCGCCATCCTTTCCAGCCGATCTGGAGTACCAGTTCCCCGTTGACTCGACACCCTTCATCGAAACCTCGATCCATGAAGTTCAGAAAACGCTGTATGAAGCGATTGTCCTCGTATTTGTCGTTATCCTGATCTTCCTGCAAAGCTTCCGTGCGTCGTTGATCCCGATCATTGCGGTTCCAGTTGTCTTGCTCGGCACGTTCGCCGTGCTCCTCCTGTTCGGCATGTCCATCAACACACTTACCATGTTCGCCATGGTGCTGGCCATCGGTCTCCTCGTGGACGATGCCATCGTAGTGGTGGAGAATGTTGAACGGGTTATGCATGAAGACGGCCTCTCCCCCTATGATGCCACCGTTAAATCCATGCAGCAGATCACCGGAGCCCTGGTGGGTATTGCCGTGGTCCTATCCGCTGTCTTCGTGCCTATGGCCTTTTTCCCGGGTTCTGCCGGCATTATCTATCGCCAGTTTTCGGTTACGATCGTATCTGCCATGGCGCTGTCCGTGCTAATTGCGGTGGTCTTGTCACCGGCCTTGTGCGCCACACTATTAAAGCCATCCTCCGGGAACGGAAAGTCATGGCACATGACCCCGGCGCGCGCATTCAATTCCGGCTTTGACAAACTCACCAATGCATATGAAGGCGCGGTCACAAGGATCATTCGCCGCAGATGGATCATGCTTGCCACCTTCGCAGTAATCATGGCGGTCACCGGCCTATTGTTTGTACGCCTGCCCACGGCATTCCTGCCCGACGAAGACCAGGGCACATTGATGACCATTGTCCAGTTGCCTGAAAGCGCAACCCTGGAGCGGACTGCTGCCGTGATGGATGATGTGCGGAAGTATTATGCTGCGAATGAAGAAGACAATATCATGGGCCTGTTCACCGTCGCTGGCTTCAGCGTTGTCGGTCAGGGCCAGAACAATGGCATGGCCTTCGCGGCTATGAATGATTGGTCTGAACGGCCGGGTCCTGAAAACTCTGTCCAGTCTATCGCAGGCCGTGCCTTTGGCGGTCTGTCCCAAATAGACGAAGCCCGGATTTTCCCGATCGTTCCCCCGCCCATTCGGGAGATGGGCAATTCGAACGGCTTTGATCTCTACATTCAGAACACAGGCGGACTTACCCACGCTGAGTTTGTGGATGCCCGGAACCAACTTCTCGGCATGGCCTCTCAGGATCCGCGCCTGATGGGCGTCCGCCCGAATGGCAGCGAAGATGGTCCACAGTTCAAGATGAATCTCGACTACCAGAAAGCTCAAGCTCTCGGCGTGTCTGTTGCCGATGCCACAAGCGTCCTGTCCGTGGCCTTCGGGGGAAGCTATGTGAATGACTTCATCGACCGGGGTCGTATCAAGCGTGTCTATGTTCAGGGGGATGCCGAAGACCGTATGCAACCGGAAGACATTTCCAAGTGGCACGTGCGCACCTCGTCCGGCGAGATGACTCCGCTTGACGAGATCGTGTCCGGCGAATGGTCATATGGTTCTCCCCAGCTCCAGAGATTTGGCGGCGTACCCGCAATCAATATTCAGGGATCTCCGGCAGAGGGCGAAAGTTCCGGTGTAGCCATGCAGATCATGGAAGACATGGTCAGCCAGTTGCCTGGCAACATCTCTCTTGAATGGAGCGGGCTCAGCCGTCAGGAGCGCCAAGCTGGCAACCAGGCAACGATGCTATACATTCTGTCCCTTCTCTTTGTATTCCTCTGCCTAGCTGCTCTTTATGAAAGCTGGACAATTCCAGTCTCGGTCCTGCTGGTCGCCCCGCTTGGCGTTACGGGCGCTGTATCTGCGGCAAACCTCTTTGGTCTCGCTAATGACGTCTTCTTCCAGGTCGGCCTCTTGATGACTGTTGGTCTCGCCTCCAAGAACGCGATCCTGGTCGTCGAGTTCGCGCGGACCCTCGAAGATCAAGGCAAGGACGTTGTCACGGCGACCATCGAAGCCGTACGGCAGCGCATTCGCCCCGTCTTGATGACGTCGTTTGCTTTTGGCTTTGGTGTCTTGCCACTCGCCCTCAGTACCGGCGCAGGCTCAGAAAGCCGAAATGCAATGGGCTGGATCATGGTGGGTGGCGTTATAGCCGCCATGACCTTCAGCCTGCTGTTCGCCCCTCTCTTCTATGTTCTAGTTCGCCAGGTTACGACGCGCCTGCGCGGTCAACGCCCTGCCACGTCTGGAGATCAAGCATGAGCCGTCAAAAATACCTCGCCGCCCCGCTCAGTGCGCTTGTCCTGACCGGCTGTGTCAATCTGGCACCAGACTATGAGCGCCCGATAGCGCCCGTGCCGACAGAGCTTCCCATTTCGGAGCCTTCGGTGACTGGGGTCTCCACACTTGCATGGCAAGACATCGTTCAGTCGGATGAGTTGCGTGCACTGATCGATCTGTCGCTGGACCAGAACCGCGACCTGCGAACTGTCGCCGCCACTGTCGAAGTGGCACGTGCGAACCTCGTCACGTCTCGGTCAGGTTTCTGGCCGACCTTCACCGGGTCCGGTAGCGCGCAGAAGGGCGGCACCTTTCGGGATGACGCAACATATTCGTCTTCCTTCGGTGACAGCACTTCCGCGCAAATAGGAGTCTCTGCTTGGGAACTAGACTTCTTCGGGCGTATCCGGAACACGAACGACGCCGCCCTGCAGACCTATCTGGCGAGTGTCGAAGGCGAACGCGCCACCAAGATTTCCCTGGTGGCATCTGTCGCGGAAGCGTGGCTCAAACTCGCGGCAGACCAGGAATTGCTGAGACTGGCCGAACAGACGGCGAGCAGTCAGAATGAAAGCCTCGACCTCACACAGGCTCTGTTCGATGCGGGCACTGCCAGCGAGATCGACCTGCGTCGGGCCTCGGCGTCTGTTGCGTCAGCCCAGGCACAAGCGGCAGAGTTCCGGGCAACTGTCCGCCGAGACCTGAATACCCTGCGTTATCTGGTGGGAACAGACTTGCCACCGTCCATTGAAGCGCACGTCGAGCTGACCCCATCTCCCGTTGTGCTTGACCTGCCGGTTGGCCAGACTTCCTCAGTTCTGTTGCGCCGCCCGGATGTCATTCAGGCAGAACGCAATCTATTGGCGGCCAATGCCAATATAGGCGCTGCACGCGCTGCCTATTTCCCATCAGTCTCCCTGACCGGCGGTGCGGGCGTGGTCGGCGGCGAACTGGCGGATCTGTTCGAAGGCGACTATGCGGCGGGCTGGACTTTTGCGCCGAGTGTTTCGGTGCCGATCTTCGACTTCGGCACGAAACGCGGAAATCTGGACGCAGCCCGCGCGAATGCCGACGCGGCTCTCGCAGCCTATGAAGGCACCATTCAGCAGGCCTTCCGCGAAGTTGCAAACGCCCTCGCCGTATCCGAGACAATCTCCAGCAGACTGGATGCTCTGGAACAGCTTGCTGACGACACAGGCGTCACCTTCTATCTGTCGCAAGAGCGCTTCAAATCAGGCCTTGATGATTATCTGACGGTGCTGGATGCCCAGCGTGAAAACTACAATGCTCAGCAACAACTCATTCTCGCCAACTTGGATCGCGGCCTGAATAGTCTTGCCCTTTACCGCGCGCTGGCGGTCTGGGATGCTTCTCTGGATGAGGCTTCCGGGGATTAAACTCGCTCACGCCCCACGGGCACGAGAAAGATAATTCGACAAATATTTTGTATGTTGAAACAAAACATACAAAATCTCTGGACATGAAGGCATACAATATACGATATCCGCGAAATTCAGGTAACCTTACCCTCCGGGAGTCATGAGCATGCAGATCGGCGTTCCAAAAGAGATCAAGAACAATGAGTTTCGGGTCGGCCTTACGCCGGAGAGCGTCAGCGAATTCACCGCGCGCGGGCACAAGGTACTGGTGGAAACGCAAGCAGGCATGGGCATTGGCGCAACAGACGATGCGTATCGCGCCGTCGGCGCGGAGATCGCGGAGACAGCCGCAGATGTGTTCGCCACTTGCGAGATGATCATCAAAGTGAAGGAGCCGCTGGCACCCGAACGCACACAATTGCGACCCGGCCAGATCCTGTTCACCTATCTCCATCTGGCTCCAGATCCGGAACAGACGCAGGATCTGATGAAATCCGGCGCGACGTGTATCGCCTATGAAACCGTGACCGACCGCACCGGCGGCCTGCCCCTGCTCAAACCGATGAGCCAGGTTGCCGGACGTCTCGCCGTTCAGGCCGGGGCCTCGGCCCTGGAAAAAGCAAAGGGCGGCCGCGGCGTGCTGATTGGCGGCGTGCCGGGCGTACACGCCAGCCGGGTCGTGATCATTGGTGGCGGCGTGGTCGGCTTCAATGCGGCACAGATGGCCGTCGGCATGCATGCGGACGTTACCATCCTCGACCGCAATCCGGATGTGCTCGAACGCCTCGCCACGCATTTCGAGGCTGGCGCGAACACAGTTTACTCGACCCGGGCAACGCTGGAACAGGAAATTGCCCAGGCCGATCTCGTAATCGGCGCGGTGCTCGTCCCCGGTTCTGCAGCGCCGAAACTCATCACGCGCGAAATGTTGTCTATCATGCAGCCCGGCGCAGTGATGGTGGATGTCGCGATCGACCAGGGTGGTTGTTTCGAAACCTCCCATCCCACCACGCATGATGCTCCAACTTATGTGGTCGATGACATCGTCCACTATTGCGTGGCGAACATGCCCGGCGCCGTAGCACGCACATCCACCTACGCGCTCAACAATGCGACTTTGCCCCATGCTTTGCGAATCGCTGACAAGGGTTGGAAGGCCGCACTCAAGTCGGACCCGCACCTGGCAGCAGGCCTCAACGTCTGGGATGGCAAAGTTACGTGCGAAGCTGTCGCGGAAAGTCTGGAACTAGAGCTAACGCCATTGGCGGAAGCGCTCGCCTAGCGTTCCGGAAAAGTGGGGTCAATTGGTGAGTAGTTCTGCTCGCAATTCGGCGCAGCCCGCAGGCAGTTCAGCATTGAACATCCTGGTCTCAAACGCTGATACCGGTTGGAACAGGCGCAGGCTGTTGGTCAGGAAAACCCTGTCCGCGGATCGAAGATCATCAAGCGAGATCGACCGCTCCGAAACGGCGAAATCGCCAACACGCCCCCTACCCAAAATCCAGTTCCGCATCACACCGGGCAGAGCGCCATCCCCAACGGGCGGCGTGAAGATAGCTCCATCCATCTGCACGAACACATTCGCCACACTGGCACAGGCAAGATGCCCAGCGGGCGAGAAAAAGAACGCTTCATCAAAACCAGCTTGAACTGCCGCGCGCAATGCAACGATATTGTCTGTGTAGGACAAGGTCTTGTAGCGAGCCGTGATGGAAGTTGGATTGCGCAGGATCGTGCTTTTGTGCACTCGCACAGCATCTGGCGTCAGACTCACACTATATTCTGAAACACGCGCGATGAGGGTCGGCGAAGCCGCCATATCATCCGCGAGCCCGCGAACCCCAGCGCCGCGTGTGACCGTGATACGCAATGCACCCGACGCAGAGTCTTCAATCGCCGTATCCATGACACGAGCAACGGCCTTGCGCTCAAGATCAATGCCCAGTGCAGCAGCACCTTCGATCAAGCGGTCCAAGTGTGCATCGCGCAGAATGACGCGTCCATCGCTGACGAGCGACGTGTCGAACACGCCATCTGCCAACAACAAGCCGCGGTCCCGCAGGTCAAACAGTTCGGACTTGTCAGACAAGGCAGACGGCTGAGACAAGATCATTCCGGTTTCCAGTTCTTCGCGAGCTGTACAAAATTCCTGATCAGCTCAGCGCCATGCTCGGTAAGCACAGACTCTGGGTGAAACTGGACACTGAATAGCGGAAAGTATGTGTGTGACAGCGCCATAATGTCTCCCTCCGCAGATACCGCATCAATTTGAAATTGGTCCGGCAAATCATCAAATGTTGCCACGAGAGAATTGTACAGACCGACATCAAAAGCGCGGGGCAAGCCGGCAAACAAGGCTCCGCCCTGCACTGACAACGTTGTGGTGCGTCCATGGCGGGGAAAATTGGACCTGACAATCTTGCCCCCATAAACCTGCGCGATCGCCTGGTGCCCAAGACACACTCCGAGAACTGGCAGCTTCCCAGCGAAGTACTGAACTGCTTCCAAGCAGATCCCTGCCTCATTCGGTGTACATGGTCCCGGCGACAGGACGAGCGCTTGAGGCGCAAGATCGGTGATTTCATGGAGAGTAATCCGGTCACTATCAACGACCGTCACATCCGCGCCTTCGCATGTCAGATAGCGCGCGAGATTATGAACGAAACTGTCGCGATTGTTGAGCACGAGGATCATGCCTTCTTCCCCACCCGGAACAGGGACGGCGCGATTCGCTCTGCCTTCAGCTCTGACTCTGCCAGCTCGCCAACCGGGTCCGACATCAAAGTGATACCCCCGCCGGCCAACAGCGTGCTCTCTGTCGGCAAATGATCAATCGTACGGATCAGGATGTTGAAATCCAATGCACCATCAAAACCGACATACCCGATAGCTCCGCAATACGCGCCACGAGGACGTTGCTCCAGTTCGTCAATGATTTCCATCGCGCGCAATTTCGGCGCGCCTGTGATGGATCCACCGGGAAACACTGCCTTGAACAGGTCAATGCCATCCTTGTCGTCCGACAAGTCGCCCTCAATGGTCGAGACGAGGTGATGAAGATTGGAGAATGTCTCCAAGCGGCAAAGCGACGTCACTTCAACCGATTCAGGTTCGCACACGATGGACAAATCATTCCGCAGGAGGTCAGTTATCATGATATTCTCGGCGCGGTCCTTCTCAGAGGCCAACAGGCCTGCCTGCGCCAGATCGTCCTCGATCAGGTCAGCCTCACGTCTGACGGTTCCCTTGATCGGCTCCGCCACGACTCGCCCCGTAGCCGAAGCGGAGATCAAGCGCTCTGGCGATGCGCTTGCCAGAACACGCCCTTGAAAATGGCCGAACGCCGCGAAGGGCGCAGGCGTCCGCTCGCGCATCTGCAGGTAGTTGGAAAAAGCCGATGACACGTCGCAATGCGATGCCACCCAATTCTGCGCAATGTTGGCCTGATAAATGTCGCCATCCAGAATATAATCCTGTGTACGCTTTACGGCCGCAATATAATCAATAGCCTGATCCGGGCGTGACCAGCCCAATGGCACGTCGACATCCGGGGCGCGCCGCGTGTCGCCAAGACGGGTCAGCACCTCCGCAATCTTCGCATCTGCCAGCGCGTCATCCTCTTCTGCGTTCGCCGCCCTCAGCCCGGCCGACATGACCCAAGTCTTCTGACCCTCAAGATCGAATGCCAGCAACGTGTCGTATAAGTTGAATTCAATCAAATCAGAGCGCGGCATGTGTCGCGACTGGAATCGCTCAAGGAAGAGTGGCGCAGCGTCATAGGAAACATAGCCCGCCGCGCCGCCTTGGAACGGGGGACCTTCCGCAATGCGCTGCCGTTCGGTGCTGCGTATCCAGGCCCTTACTTCGTCCGCCCTGTCTGCGAAGCCATCCTCACCGCGTGACAGCTCCTCCGCACGAACCTGCAAAGTCGCGATTGGTGCAATGCAGAGATATGACCAGCGTGATGAAGGGTGATCGGTATCCGCGCTATCGAGCCAGAGGGTTGCCGCATCGCCATAGAAAAGTGTGGCGGCCCGGACGGGATCACATGAGTCTAGAAGAGCGTAGCGCATTCAGATGCCTGGTCAGGAAACGTATACGCCTTGGCTAGACCAACAGGCCCGCAGCAAGTCAATTGCACACACGCATTGAGAATGACTTGCAGACGCATATTCGCGCATGTTAGGAGGCGAAACTCCACCAGACCGCGCCGAACTTCAGACGGCGCATTACAGATAATGAGCCCTGACGGAATGAGCCTCTCCCAGACCGCCCCCGCAAAACGCGCATCCTTGAAAATGTTCATCAAGCGTCAGGTGCGAACCGTTCACTGGATGTCTGGCGCGCTCTGTCTTGTCGGCATGATGCTGTTCGCGGCGACTGGCATTACGCTCAATCATGCCAGCGATCTTACCTCAAAGCCAAAAACCATCGAAGGCGAGAGCATCCTGCCAGGCGAGCTGGTCACGCTACTTGATGAACATGCGAAGACTGGCGCCGAGTCCGTCCTGCCCGCCGAGGTCGCGACCTATCTCAAATCTGAGACGAGCTTTGATACAACAGGCCACCCGGTCGAATGGACCGATTTTGACGCGTATATCACCCTGCCCCGGCCCGGTGGAGATGCCTGGATCAGCATTGACCGTGAGACCGGCGAAGTCATGTTCGAAAAAACCAGTCGCGGCGCGGTCGCCTATCTCAACGACCTGCACAAGGGCCGAAATACTGGCTTCGCCTGGACATTGTTTCTCGACCTGTTCGCCATTGCAGTTGTCTTGTTCTGTGCGTCTGGGCTCTGGTTGCTGCAGATGCATTCCACGCGCCGCCCCAGCACATGGCCACTTACGATTGCGGGCTTTGCCTTGCCGATCCTGCTGCTTCTTGTTTTCACACATACCTGATGGCCGACACGCGGGCATTTGTCGCCAGCGTCAGCACTGCTCCACAGATCTTTCTGCTACGGCTTGGCCAACCTCGTCCTGAATAATCCATTACAGGACAAGTCCGTCAGAAACCGCCACTGTACCTGTTGAAATCCTTTCTGCTCGACGGAGTCAGTTGACTCAATGTGATAAGAACAAATAATGAACAAATGGCCTCAATCCCATCTTCCCTGAAGGACGCGTTTCATAGCTTCCCGCCTCAGCAGCAGCCGAGCCTGTCTTTTCCACTCGGTCTGGGAGAGGCAGGTGTCCATGAGATCTGCGAGACCTCACACGGGGACTTTCCGGCGATGACCGGCTTTGCGCTCGCGGCACGCACACGTCGCAAGGGCCCTGTTATCTGGATCCGCCAGTCCAGCCTGAAACAGGCCCATGGCGGCCTCCTTCAGGCTGGCTGCCGAGAAGTCGCCCCGGACCTGCCCCCAAGCCTGAACATCACCCCGCGCAAGCCTGCAGAAGCTCTCTGGGCCACCGAAGAAGCCATCCGCTCCGGTGTGGCCTCACTGGTGATTGCAGAATTGGAGGATGCCAGTTTCACCGCCTCGCGCCGTCTCGCACTTGTATCCGGGCGGCATGGCACGCCGGTCATCCTGTTGATGCCCTATACGCGGGACGGCGCCACCGCTGCCAGTGCCCGGTGGCGTCTTTCCCCCCGTCCCTCATCCCCCAACCGTTATGACACGCATGCCCCCGGAGCGCTCCGCTGGAAGGCTGTGCTCGAACGGTCCCGCCAGGCCCCGCACATGGCAGGACAATCCTTTGATCTGGAGCTTGACGATGAAACGCTATCTTTGCGTGTGGTTTCCGGACTGGCCGCTGACCCGGCTCCGGCGCGCTCGCCGCGGCCTCAGGACCGGATCGGCCCGCCCGGCCTCCGGCAAACCGCCTGATCCCCACCTGCCCTTTGCCCTGCTTGAAAACAGCACCAAGGGTCTGCGCATCGCCGCTGCCAATGACCCTGCCCGTCAGCTTGGCATAACAGAGGGGTTGGTCTTCACCGATGCACGGGCCCGCGTGCCCAACCTTGTTACCGAGGACATGGACCCGGTCGCCGACATCCGTGCCCTGTCCGCACTTGGCGACTGGATGATCCGGTTTACGCCGCTGATCGCGATTGATGGCACTGACGGCCTCATCCTGGAGACCACGGGGTGCGAACACCTCTATGGCGGCGAACTGGCCATGATGGAGACACTATCCGATCTGCTGGAGCGCAATGCCATCCCGCACAGGCTGGGCCTTGCCGGCACGCCGGGCGCAGCCTCCGCTCTGTCCCGTGCCGCGCCGGGCACCTGCCTGAAAGAAGGCGAAGAACAGGCTGGCCTTGCCGAACTTCCCGTCGCAGCCCTGCGCCTGTCGCCTGACACCGAAACCCTGCTGCGCCGCTTCGGCCTCACGCGGATCGGCCAGCTTTACGGCATCGATCGTAAAGCTCTGGGGCGGCGCTTCCAGTCAAGATCCGCCGCCGATGCAGTACTCCTAAGGCTCGACCAGGCCCTGGGCCTGCGCCATGAACCACTGGCGCCCCTGCGCCCCCTGCCGATCCGATCCGCCCGGTTGAACTGTCCGGAACCGATTGCCACCAGCGAAGCCATCGGAATTGGCCTCGAACAACTGGCGCAGGATCTGTGTGAGGCCCTCGGTGCGGCTGGTCTCGGCGCGCGGCACTTTCTGCTCATGGCTTTCAAGTCTGACGGTACACGCGCTGAACTGGAAGTGAAGACCGCCCGCCCTGCGCGTGAGCCGAAACACATTCTCCGCCTGTTTCGTGAACGGATCGATTCGATTGACCCCGGCTTTGGTATCGACCTGCTTTTGCTCGAAGCCCATCGCACGGACAGGATGGAGACCAGCCCTATGGCGCTGTCGGGCGACCTCGCCTCGACGGACATGAACACTGCCGCCCTGTCCGCGCTGGCCGACCGGATCATGGCCCGGCTGGGCGAACACACCGTAAGCCTTGTCCAACCACGAGAGAGTCATGTGCCGGAACGCGCCGAACGGCAAGTGCAGTTCATCGGCGATGTCCCGGTCCTCGCCACCCACAGCACGGCTGCCGGACCGCGCCCCATTCGCCTCCTGTCCTCACCGGAACGCATCACAGTCATGGCCGAAGTGCCGGACGGCCCGCCGCTGCGCTTCATCTGGCGTCGCGTGCCGCGTACAGTGACGCGAGCCGACGGACCTGAACGGATCGCTCCGGAATGGTGGACCCATATTGCCGTGCCACAGCCCCCACCAGCGCTGAGAGGCCAGGCCCGCCAATGGCTCACCCCCAAAATGGACCCGCGTGCCGATGCTGCCCAGATCGCGCATGTGCGCGCAGATCTCGAGGCCATGCTGGATGCCCCATCCGGACCGGTAAAGCTCCTCCCGCGCGCGCGGGACTATTACCGTGTAGAGGACGCGGCGGGGCGGCGTTATTGGCTGTTCCGCGAAGGACTTTATGGCGATGGGCGTGGCGGCGCGCCCGAATGGTATGTACACGGCCTCTTCGCATGACCGACTATGCCGAACTCTCCGTTACGACGAATTTTTCTTTTTTGCACGGTGCCTCACATGCAGAAGAACTCGTCCTGACCGCCAAACAATTGGGGCATGTCGCCATCGGTGTTGCAGACCATAATACGCTTGCCGGTGTCGTGCGCGCCCATATCGCGGCAAAAGAAGCCGGCCTGCCTCTCCTCGTCGGTGCGCGCCTCGTGCCGACGGACGGCCCGGAAGTGATTTGCTATCCAAAGAACCGGACAGCTTATGGGCACCTTTCGTACCTTTTATCGGCCGGTAAATTGCAAGCGGAAAAAGGCGACTGCCTGATCACGCTGGAAAACATTCTTGCCCATGCCGAAGGACAGGTCTTCATTTTCCAGCCGCCGGACAAGTTAGACACGACCTTTGCCGAAGTCCTGGAACGGTTCGCGGCACGCGCGCCAGGCAACGTCTATGTGGCGGCCAGCTATGCCTATCATGGCCGTAATCGGGAACGGATTGCCCGCCTCGCCGATTTTTGCGCCTGGCAGGGTGTGCCGATCGTGGCGACAAATGACGTGCTCTACCATACCCCGGAACGCCGCCCGCTGCAGGACGTGCTCACCTGCATCCGCACGCACTGCACGATAGAGCAAGCAGGCTACCGACTGGAGGCCAATGCTGAACGTCATTTGAAATCACCAGACGAAATGGCTCGACTTTTCAAAGGGTTCGAGCCAGCCTTGCATCGAACCGTCGAGATCGCAGAGCGCTGCAACTTCAGCCTAGATGAGCTTTCCTACGAGTATCCCGACGAACCTGTCCCGGTGGGAAAGACACCGCAGGAACACCTTCATGACCTCACCTGGAAAGGCGCGCAATGGCGCTATCCGGATGGCATTCCAGGCAAAGTCAGCGCCGCCCTCAACAAGGAGCTCGCCCTGATCGAGGAGCTGGATTATGCGCGCTATTTCCTGACCGTGAACGATATCGTGGCTTGGGCACGCGAGCAGGACATCCTATGCCAGGGGCGTGGCTCCGCAGCGAATTCGGCAGTTTGCTATTGTATAGGAATCACCAATGTAGACCCGGCCCTGACCAGCCTCCTGTTCGAACGATTCCTGTCAAAGGAACGCAAAGAGCCACCGGATATCGATGTCGATTTTGAACATGAGCGCCGCGAGGAAGTCATTCAGTATGTCTACAATCGCTATGGCCGACACAAGGCGGCCCTGACCGCCACGGTGATTTCCTATCGACCGCGCTCGGCCGTGCGGGAGGTCTGCAAGGCGCTCGGCCTGACCGAAGATATATCCGCCGCCCTCGCCGGAACGGTCTGGGGTAGTTGGGGCAGCGCCATCAATCCAGATCAGATCCGCCAGGCCGGGCTCGACCCGGCCAATCCAATGATCCGCCGGGCCATTCTGCTCACCCAACAGCTGATTGGTTTCCCGCGGCACCTGTCACAGCATGTCGGCGGCTTTGTTCTGACGCGCGGACCCTTGGTCGAGACAGTCCCCATCGGCAATGCCGCCATGGACGAGCGCACTTTCATTGAATGGGACAAGGACGATATTAATGCCCTCGGTATCATGAAGGTGGATATTCTGGCCCTCGGCATGCTGACCTGTATCCGGAAGGCATTTGACCTGCTTCAGCTGCACAAGGGGTTGGAGTATACACTCGCCACCATCCCACAGGATGATGAGGCCACGTATGAGATGCTCTGCGAAGGTGACAGCCTCGGTGTATTTCAGGTGGAAAGCCGGGCACAGATGAACATGCTGCCGCGCCTGCGGCCACGTACTTTCTATGACCTTGTAATCGAGGTCGCGATCGTCCGGCCCGGCCCCATTCAGGGTGATATGGTGCATCCCTATCTGCGTCGCCGGAAAGGCCTTGAAACCATAACTTATCCTTCACCGGCACCTGAGCATGGACCGCCAGATGAACTCGAACGCATCCTCAGTCGCACGCTGGGCGTGCCCTTGTTTCAGGAGCAGGCGATGCAGATTGCCATGGATGCTGCAAAGTTCTCAGCCGATGAAGCCAATGGTCTGCGCCGGGCGATGGCCACTTTCCGCAAAATGGGGACGATTGGCAACTATCAGGACATGATGGTCGAGCGTATGATCGCGCGCGGCTATGATGCGACCTTCGCGGCACGATGCTTCGACCAGGTGAAGGGCTTCGGCGAGTATGGATTTCCAGAAAGCCATGCCGCTTCCTTTGCCCACCTTGTTTACGTCTCGAGCTGGCTAAAGCGGCATCATCCGGATGTTTTCTGCGCAGCGCTGCTGAACAGCCAGCCCATGGGCTTCTATGCGCCCGCGCAGATTGTGCGGGATGCCCGCGAGCATGGCGTGGAAATCCGTCCCGTGGATGTGAATCTTTCGGATTGGAACAATACGCTGGAACCAACGGACGGGACATATTGTGCTGTTCGTCTCGGTTTCAGACAGGTGGACGGTCTGCGCGAAGACGAGATGGAAGCGATGATGATTGCCCGGGGCAATGCCTACGACCACCCAGAAGATATTCGCCGACGAGCAAGAGTCAGCCGCCGGTCGCTTGAACTACTCGCCGCAGCAGATGCATTCGGCTCAATGCAGCTTAGCCGGCGCGAGGCCCTATGGAGCGTACGTGGCGAAACCAGCGGCAACACGCTGCCCCTGTTCGCTGCAGCTGATGCGGCAGAACAGGGAGCCGAACAGGTGCCAATACTCCCCCTCATGCCGCGCTCAGAACAAGTCCTGCAGGATTACCAAACGACCCGCCTCTCATTGAAGGACCATCCGGTCTCCTTTCTGAGAGCGGGCTATAACAGGATGGGCGTCGTCTCAACGCAGGAGGCGTGCCATTTGCCAAATGGTGCACGGGTTCAAACGGCAGGTGTCGTACTGGTGCGTCAACGCCCGGGTTCGGCCAGCGGGGTCTGTTTCATCACCATTGAGGACGAGACCGGCATCGCCAATCTGGTTGTCTGGCCGAACGTGTTCGAACGCTTTCGGCCAGTCGTGATGGGTGCGCGTGTCTTGATGGTGAAGGGCCGCGTTCAAACCGCCGACAATGTTACCCACATCGTGGCGAACCAGTTGATAGACCGGACGGGAGACCTTGTTCACCTGTCAGAGGATATTGGAGATGATCCGTTGAAAAGGGTTCTCGACCGCGCCGACGAGGTCACACGCCCAATTCCCGAACGCAAGGGCCCAACACAACGGACAAGCGGTCAACACCCCCGCAATGTACGAGTGATCCCGCGAAGCAGGGATTTTCATTGAAGTCAGGCATAGTTTGCCTCAGCCAGCCTGAACAGTCGTCGCTGGCTCTGCACTGAACCGCTTGGACCAAAGCGCCCTCGCAACAAAAGCTCCCCCTGTGGCAAGCAGAGCCACGGAGATGGTCACCATGTAGGCATTGGTCCAATCCATGTCGCCGCGCAGCAGGTGAACCAGAGATGCAGAGAGCAAGGCCGCGCCAAAGATTGCGCGGAACATCAGGCCCGCCGACGCTGCACTCATCCATGCAGTTGCGACACCTGAAAACACGATTGATCCAAGCCAGAACATCGCGATCAGCCAACCGCCACTGACACCCAGAAGACTAACCGTCAGCGTAATCGGGAACATGGCCATACTGCCCCAGATCCAACCACTCCACATCGCTTCCAGACGCGGTGCCGCACGCCCCTTCTCGCGGCGCTTGAGGAAATAGATGTTCAAGCCGGTGGCAACGACAATACAGAGCATGATGCCCAACAGGAAATAGATCGACTTCATCAGCGCGCCGCCGAAATCACCGAAATGAAGCCGATACATCGACATGGCGACCTGTTGACCAACCGGCCCGTCGGAATTGTGCCCGGTCGCAAGCAACTTGCCATCCGTCGAATAGGTATAGGTTTCCCCATAAATCAGGCGATTGGTCTCGTCGCCATAGATCTCGATGTGCTGACTTTTGGTTCCAGGCTCATGAACGATCACAATGAAAGGGTTTGCCTCAGGTATATCGCGATCGAGATTGATGAGCGCCGTATCCACGCCGGTAATGGGTGCAGGCGTGGCGTCAGCTTCGAGGATTTCACCGCCGAAGATCGCCTCACTAAGCTTCTTCGTGTCGCCACCAAAATTGGTCTGTGCAAAAACGAATGCCACGACACCGAACAGTCCGATCATCGCACCAGTTCCCGCCACAGCAATGAGGAAAGGCGTCGTCCAGACGCTGAGACGATTATGAAGGTCGGCCTGAGCCAGCCGCGCCTGGCCGGTGCGCCGAAATCGGAAAGCATCCCGGAAGATACGCGGATGCGCGAGCAGTCCCGAGACTGCCATAGACACGAGCATGACACCAAATATGGCAACAATGATGATGCCGAGACTGTGCGGCATGGTGAGATAGTAATGTAGTTCAATAAGGAAATCGTTCCAAGGCGCCTCCAGTTGGCGCACGAATTCACCGGACTCATTCAACACGAATATGCCATTGTCCCCACCAGCCACAAACCGGGGCCAGTTTTCCCGCGGAGGATACATGTAGAGATGCGTCGTTTCGGGATCGCGCTTGAGCACTTCTTCGGCAGTCGCTTGCATCACGGATGGAGAAACTTCGTGCACCGTCGGAGTGCCCGCTTGCTCCCACCATTCCAGCTCGTCCTCAAACACGGCAATCGTGCCACTCACACAGATGACAAACAGCAAAGCGCTGATTACCAGCCCCATGACAGAGTGCGCCGACAGGGCGGAATCAACACGTTCACTTGAAGATTTTGGCCAGAGGGATTTTGCCATAGGAAGAGTCTCGACAAGCTAAATGAGAGCGGCGCAGAGCACGGCCGCCAAGGCGACCACCACATAGACGCTGCGACGTAATTTGCGTTTTTCCATGAGCACCAACGTGCTCAATACGGCCCATAGGGATAAGCTGAAGAGGAAGGCCACCACCACGGCATTCGTCGGATTGCCTATTTCCGGTTTGGTAAGGCGCAGGAGCGCCCCTCCAGCATATAGAGAGATCGCACCTGCAGCCGGTCCGGCCAGCAGAAACGTCCATATTCCGGAACCGATGTCGGCTGTCATCTGCAAGGGTGACCGGCGTGCGCGATCAGGTACCTCGCGATTTCGGACAGGCGCTTGCAGGCCGTTGGTTCCGCGCAGCCCCGGCAGAGTGATCGCCCCGGCCACGATCAGCATCAGGAGCGAGGCGACCTGTGCGACACCGCGATCAAAATTGACAACAAACCATACGACAAGACTTGCGGCCACCAGCGCCCATCCGAGCACCAGAAGGACCGGGCGCCCCGGCTTGCGCCACACTGCGAAGAGCAGCGCAAGACCGAATATGCCTCCGACCGAGGCAAGGATCGCCAGGATATAGTCAGCATGGCTCATATAGCGCCCGCCTTAGAATTTGTAGCGCAGGCTGGCTACGACCGTTCGGCGCTGGCCAGGAAAACAATCCCCCCGCGTCAAGCAACCCGTGAGATAGTCTTCGTCGGTCAGATTGCGTGCATTGACCTGAAAATCCCATGTGTCCCACTCGTAACCGACCATCAGGTCGCCTAGCGTATAGTCTGGCGTCACGTAGCGGACGGTTCCGTTCTCGGAAACGGTCTCGCCCACATAACGGATACCTGCGCCTGATTTGAAACCGGACCAACGACCGTCTGGACGCCATGTGGTCCACAGAGACGCCTGCGTTTCCGGTGCAGCCGCCAACTGGAATCCGTTCGGGTCTTCCGCATCGAGCGTGGAAATGGATGCCTGCAGATAGACTTCATCAATCTGAACGTGGCTCTCGAATTCGAAGCCTTTCAGCTTGCCAACGCCTTCCTGTTGCGAGGCGGCACCCGGCAGGGAGTTCGGGTTGGACAAATTGGAGATTTCGATGTCGAAATAGTTGAACGTGATCAATCCCGGTAAGGCTTCAGGTTCATACTTGATACCCACTTCATACTGACGGGCCTCCTGAGGTTTCAGCGGATTGTTGGTGAGCGTATCAGTTCCGACAACGGTCTCGAAGGATTCCGAATAGCTGGCATATGGCGCAAAACCGTTGTCGAATCGATAGAGTACGCCAACGCTGGTCGATATCGCGTCGTCATCCTGGACGGTCGTACCGCTGTCATTCTCGACACTATCGCTGCGCAGGCCCAGCGTGAAACGCCAGTTTTCGTAGGATATCTGGTCGGAAAGATAGATGCCGAAGTCTTCGACGTTCGAAGCGGGTGTGTCACTGTAGATCGCGTCAAATGTCGCCTGGTCTGGATAGTTTCCATAAACCGGGTTCGCCAGATCGAGAACATAACGGAAGTCGCCGGCCAGAACCCCGCCGCCGAAATAGTATGCAGAGTCACTGTCGGTTTCGACGTCTTGATACTGCATCCCGGCGAGGACATGGTGATCGAACTTGCCGGTGGAAAATTCTGCGCGGAGGCGCAAGTCGCCTGCCATCTGGTCGAACGTATTGTCACCTTGATAGAATGTACGGGGCACGGTCGTGTCGGTGAACGTCAGTCCCTGCAGGTCTGCCGCAGCCTGCAAGGCAGGTGTGGCATCGAGAATCTGGTTCAGATAGCGCGGACCGTAGAAGACCGGCCAAGCTTGTTGATAGTCGGCCTCGCCGGACCGCCAAAGCGCCGTGCCCTCCAGCTTGAACACATCATTGATGCGATGTTCACCCAACAAGGTAATTTGCTGTGAGTCCGTATTATAACGGTTGAAACCAGGCTCACCGGCATAGACATTGTTGTTCAGGTAGCCGCCTGAAGAACTGAGCGGATTGAGCGTACCTTCGACCGGAATGAACTGGGCGGCTGCATCGCTATCGGTATCCTGAAGAAGTCCGATCACTGTAAACTTGGTATCTGTCGTCGGCAACCAGCTGAGTGATGGCATGAAAACCGTCGTCGTCTCGTCAACCTGATCAATCTGCGTACCTGTGTCGCGATAGAGGCCAACCAGACGATACAGCAGCTTGCCATCTGAACCTGCGACTGGCCCGGTTACGTCACCTGCAATCTGGTAGTGATCATTGTTTCCCACTTGTGCCGCGATCTCGCCGCCAAAGTCTTCCAACGGCGTTTTCGAAACATAGTTGACGATACCGCCCGGTGACCCCTGACCATAGAGTACCGAAGCTGGACCTTTGAGCACTTCAACTTGCTCAATCGTGTATACGTCGGCACGAGTGGAGTTGTAGCTACCGAAGAGTTCCTGAATGGAGTCACGATAACGCGGTATGCTTAGACCACGGGAGAATGGGAAATCACCGCGGGTTGAGAAGCCATAGGGCTCGGCAGTCACACCCGCCACATAGGTCAGCGTATCGACCAGCCGCAAGGCGCCCTTGTCTATGAACATGTCGGATGTTTCGACGGAGAGCGAGCGTGCCGTCTCGACGATCGGTGTTTCGTTCTTGGTCGCACCAAAAGATCCGGTCGTACCGGTCACGATCACCGTTTCCTGACGGCTCTCTTCGGCCCGGTCCGTGTCCGAAGTCTGCGCCCAGACCGGAGCGGCAGATGCCACACCTATAAGAAGCGCAACAGTACTGACAGCGCTGACCCGCGATACTCGCATCAAATTTACCCCTTGGATTTGCATTTATGAGAATGTGTCTCAGTATTAACTGCCGACTAGGGGAAATGTTATTGCAAGTCAATTGCATCTTGGGGTTTGAAATGAACTTTGCCGTCACGACGAGGAAAGCGCACATCCCATGGGGATGTGCGCTCTGACAGGAGATAGGAATTTCCGGAACGATCCGAGAGCTATTGAGCGGGAATCGCTGTCACAAGACGTGTCGTCAAGGCTTTGCGAAAGCCAATCTGGGCGTTCAGTACATCAACGGTCAGAACCATCTGACCTTTGCCGGTTTTGGTGCGCACAGCAACCGCCGTCTCGCCATCCCGTTTTACGTTCAGCACATCGCCGGTGTTCTGGAACGTTTCCTCTCCCTGATTAAGCAGGGTGAAATTTACCGGGCAAGTATTGACGATTTTCGCGGAGATCACTGTGTAGTCACGCACGGCCGGTTCAGCCTCAAGAGTGAGACAGGCATCAACCACTGCCTTCACATGCTCTTCCCGGCCGAGCAGGTCGTCATAAGACCAGGCCACTGTACGGCCATCAAACAAAGCCCGTTTGAAGGCCGCTTCGCTACGATCCGAAGCCAATACGAGCGTCATCGGGCGATGCCCGCCAGCTCCGGCATTATGGGTCCAATCCACAAGGCCATGGATGTCAGACGTGCCCATTACGGTCAGATTATTGTCTAGGGCAATCTGGAGCGCATGTTCGGAGTGCCCATCCAAAGTTCCATTCACGACCTCGATGCCCTGAAGCAGGCCCTCCGCGATCAGATCCTTGTGATAGTCACTGAGACGCGCAATCCCATCCGACACATGCGGCAACCAATTCGGATGGTTCAAGAACACAAACGCCCCTTGGGCCTTCGCCGCCTTCATGGCCTGCTTTGGTTCTTCAGTCAGAAGCGCGTTCGCATCACTCAGGAAGATGGCGTTGATGTGCCCATAGGGCATATCGCGAGTGACCTCCGCGCCATTGATAACCATCAGGTCGAACTCCGAATCTGCCCGTACACCTTCAGCAATCTCATAAGATCTGTTCCGGTCCGGATGCGGCATGTCGGCCTTGTGTGGCTGATGCTCCAAATGCTCAGTTACCGCCAGAACTTCCAGTCCGTCCAGATGGGCCTCCTTGACCCGAATGGACGGCCAGACTTCGCCGTCTGAGAATACCGAATGAGTGTGCAGGTCGGCGGCCAAAACGACGCTGCCATCTTCCGTGTCAGGAAACTCTACCGCACGCTCATGCGCAACAGCGGTGGAGACATAAAGCGCTGTACACGTAGCAATCAGGCTGATCTTTGAAAACATGGGCTTGGTCCTCTTTAGGATAGGCACTTGGCTTGAGTGGTGCCGGGTTCGGGAAACATCAGATGTCTTTGGTTCGAATTTCAATATCGGTGAAAACAGGTGAATTGGCTCGGCCAGCATCCTCGACGACGCGGAACTCTCCATGACAATTGTCGGAGGTAAACGTGGCTCGCAGATAGCCCCGCTGCTGTCCATTCAAGTGGGAAACGTGAGGGTTCGCGCTCCGCATGACCTCCATATCCCGCGCCCAGGGGCACCCGGAGGAAATGGGACCACCCACGAGTTCATGGCCGATGCGCTTCGATGTTGGATCGAAGGGCTTTTCATACAGAGTCGATGCCATGGCGGTGTGCCAGTCCCCTGTAAGGAAAACGGGGCTCGACACGTCATTTGCCAAGACGGACGAGAGCCGGTTGCGCGCAGCCGGATAGCCGTCCCAGCTGTCCAGATTGGTGACCGGACCGTCAGGCGGCGCATTGTAGCGATAAGGAGTGAACCAGGTTTGCGTTGCGATGACATTGAAAGCGGAGCTGGACTGCTTGAGCTCACGGCTCAGCCAAGCTTCCTGTTCTGCACCCAACATGGTGCGAGCCGGATCTGTCGCATCTGAACAAAGCGGCTTGCGGCCATCGCCGCACGGCTGGTCCGACCGGAACTGACGCGTATCCAGCAAATGTATCTGAGCAGGCCCGAACACGTACTTGTTGTAGAGCTTCAGCGCAGGCCTCATATCTCGCAGAGTGGGCGGCTCTTCGATCGGCATATGCTCATAATAGGCCTTGAAAGCTGCATATTTACGAACCTGGAATTCGAGCTGCGTCTGCTTTTCCGGGTCCTGAGGCGTGTTTGAGGCCCAGTTATTATCGACCTCGTGATCATCCATCGCGACGATCCAGGGCGCAATAGCGTGTGCCGCCTGAAGGTGTGGATCGGAACGGTAGAGCGCATAACGATTTCGATACTCCCATAAGGTGGTAATTTCGTTGCTATTGTGCTGGCGCACGGTCTCAAACAAACGCCGCTCCCCGCCCCCCACATCGCGCATCCGCGCGCCAAGCGGACTGATGCCGCCCTCATAGATATAATCTCCGGTATGAACGACGCAGTCGGGCACCCATTCCGCAAGATCACGATAGGCCGCGTAGTGACCGGACTCGTAGTGTTGGCAATAGGCCAGCGCGATCCTGGCAGAGTCGTCATCGGGGCTTGATGTTCGTGTCCGCCCGACAGGACTTTCTTCGTCGCCATAATAAAATTGATAGAAATACTCCCGACCCGGCCGCAAGCCTTCGATACGAACATGCACCGAATGTGCCTTGTCTTCGGCTGTGGTGGCGATGCCATCCATCAACGTCTTTCGCATTTCCTCATCAGTGCACACACGATATCGCACTTGCGCCACGCCCGACGGCATACCGCCGCCTTGCAGCGGATTGGGGGCCAGTCGCGTCCACAAAATCACACTGCTGGGCCGGGGCGATCCTGATGCGACCCCCAACGTGAAGTGCTGCTTGCCGTTTTGAGCGTTTGCCAGTTTAGGCACCCAAAGAGCAGCGCCAGAAGACGCCAGAAACAATCGACGAGAAAACATTGAGAGTCCTTCCATCCACACGCGAAGAGGGGTGGCTGCCGACATGTGGGACAGACGCCGGCAGCCTTTAATCATCCAATCGGGGCGAGCCTGCCCCTGTTCACACAGGGTCAGACCATTGGATGACTAGAACGAGTACTCGTACTGGATCCAGAACGAACGCGGTTTGCCGTTCCACCCATACTGGCGGTAGTATGCACTGTCGTTCGGGCCCACTTCTCCGCGCACCACGGCACGGTCCCGGCTATAGCCCGAGCCACCGGAAGCTCGCTCGTAATATTCTTCATCCAGCAAGTTCACGCCGCGAATGAGGAAACGGTGCTGCTTCTCCTCGCCAAGGAAATACTGAACGGATCCATTGAGGACGAAATAGTCACCGAAGTTCAGATCTTCGACTACTCGGTTTCCGTTCTCATCCACCATGCGCGCCAGGCTGGTGCCCGCATATGCCCATTCCGGCCCTTGCAAGCGCGGGTTCAGTGCAAATGTCCAGCGGTCTGTTGGCGTGTAGGTGATGAGGCCGGACAGCGTCCACTCCGGACGTTCTGAAGATTGGCGATACTCCGCGCTTCCAGCCTTCCCCGGCACGACAAAGCCAAGGTCGGTAGTGGAACCATCCAGGCGCGCCATCGTTCCAAAGACTGGGTTCGGCTCCAGCGACTCCATATCAGTATAGCTGAAGTCTGCCTGCCACTGATCAAAGTCGAAAGCGACGTCAATCGTAAAACCTTCAATATCCTGCTGACGCAGCGCGTTCACCGCAACTGTTTCGCCAGGATCATTCAGGCCGGCTGCAGCCGTGGCGCAGAACTCGCTCGGCGGAATGATGTTCCGACGGTTCTGCTCAATCGCTGCGGTGTCATTGTTCAGATTGTTGAACAATGGGTTTGCAACATCATTGGCATATTCATAACAGACCGCACCAATAGCCCGGCTGGAGAAAAGGTTTTCGATTTCTGTTTCAAAGTACCCGATCTCGACATTGTAGGTTCCGCCAAAAATGTCACCATCGATACCGGCCCCGACGTTAAACGCGCTGACTTCCTGTGGTTCCAGACCAGGGTTGATGTTCGCGCCCGATCCGAATGCGCCGATTTCGTCGATCTTCGGCAGACTGTACGACGTGCCGCCAGACCCCCGCGCATAGATACCGTATCCTAGGTTCTGACGCAGCCCGACTTTCCAGATCGACTGATCATCGAAATTGTCGTTGAAGTCCTGACGAGCGGCAAATGACCCACTGAAACCATCCAGCACTGGCAGGGAGAGCCTTAGGTCGCCATAGACACCCGTACTCGTGAGCTTGACATCCTTGACGCCGAATGAGTCGTCAGAATTGTCTTTATAGGTAGTATTCTGGAGACCTGCGACGAGTTCGATATACTCATTGACCGTATAAGTGGCCCGTGCATTCAGACCGTAATCGACATAACCAGACTCCCTCTGATCAGTCGTCCCGAAACCTTTCGTCAGACCACCATCGCCGAAGCTGGCGGTAGATTGCACGACATATCCAATGGGTGCGCCGATTGAGAACGGATTCTGGTGCGTGCCGTAAGGCTGGCCGAAGTACGGGCTGTCTGGATCCTGATTGATGTAGAAATTGCTACCGCCATTCAGACGATCATCAGAAGCGCTGCCCGCGCTCCCGACAGGATTGGTGACACAACCCGCAGCGAGACCGGAAATACCCGCCGCGAAGCTTTCGAACTCAGTTGCTGTAGAAAAGCTTGAAATCCCCTGACCCGCAGCAATGGCTTGAATATCCTCCGGCAAATCCGAGAGGCGGGGGATCTGACAGATACGGGCATCAATCTCGTTATTCTTGAGCTGAGGGTCCTGATAGTGCGCCTCGATATTCAGCTTGAGCTTGTCATTGAAGCGATGCTTGAATTCGCCGGTGTAAATCGGGAACTCTGTGAAGTTCGGCTGAAATATAGTGCTTTGCGGGAAGGAATCTCTGAAATCGATCGTCGTGTACGAAGCACCGAGCAGAAGCTCTGTCTCAGGTGCAATATCCCACAAATATTTGATGCCCAGACTATTGAAGCTGTATGGGAATTCGTGACGTCCGCCGAGCGCAAGCACATTGTCACCATAGGCCGCCTCGTCGAAGAGTTCGTGCGCATCCGTCTCATAAGAGCGGCCATAGACCAGCACGGAGTGTTTGCCGGCCTTGTCCAGAGGGAACGACATGTTGCCATAATACTCGCGGGTTTTGAATGAACCGGCATAGACACCGAATTCGCCTTTCTGAGTACCGTCAGGGCGTTTTGTTTTCACACTGACAACGCCCAGGCCGCCATTGGATCCGAAATAGAGGCTGTTGCCACCACGATAGACTTCAACACCGTCGATCATGCGCGGATCAATGGCTGTCGCGGGCCACAGATCTTCCAATGGAGACGAGCGATCAAAGTAAGGGACGCCATCGACCAGCAACAAGGTATCGCGATCAGTGCCGCCATCAATGCGAATGGTGAACTCGCCTTCGTCCGGCGAATAGCCAATGTTCGCACCGCGGATCAGGCCTGAGGCCAATTCGCCAAAATTCGTGAACCCGCCCGTTTCAATTTCTTCCGAACTGATCAACTGAACTTGTGTGCCGTATTCAGCGAAGTCCACAGCGATGTCGGATGCGGACGCATCGACAGTCTGGCCTTCGACGCGAATAGTCTCAAGGCGGCGGGAATCTTCCTTGCTGTCTCCCTGCTGTGCCAAAGCAGCCGGGATCGCCGCACTTGCCATCAGGACACTCAAACCGAATTTCAAACTTCTGTTCTTATCAAGTCTCATCGCTGGTCTCTCCATCTAACCCCAACACCCGCCAACCATCAGCGGGCTGTGGCCGAGCGCGATTGACGCCGCTTGCCACGAGGCTGCTCTAGAGGCGGAACGCGACACTTAGATGAAGATTCGAAAAACATTGCGTGAATGATATTTACTTCAACGAAGATTTGTAATTGAGCATTTCTCAATAACAAATTGTCCTTCATCGGAGTGGAATATGCCCTACGCGTTCGCTACGCCGCGATCTGAAGAAATAGCCAACATGGGCCGGTCGGCCAAAGGGTTTCTCGTAGACTGGGATGGCTGCTGCGCACTCGGCAATACGTTGGTGCCCGAGGCTGCAGACTTCCTGCGCGCCAATCAAACACGCACCGCGATTGTCTCGAACAACTCCACATGCACGCCGGACGACTTCTTGCACATACTGGCCTGTAACGAAATTCAATTGGAACGCAACCAAGTCATCCTGGCGGGGATGGAGGCGCTCAAACGCGCAACAGGTTTTGCTGGCGCAAAGGTTATGGTGCTTGGTGATCCGCACATGCGCGGAACCGCCAAGAAAATGGGGATAGACCTGGCTCAGGAAGCCGCAGACGTGGTCGTACTGCTCCGCGATGTGCGCTTCACCTATCGCCGCCTGGAACGCGCGGTAAACTCCTTGAGCAATGGGGGACACCTCATCGTGGCCAATCCAGACCAAACCCACCCCGGGAAAGACGGGGGAATCAAACCCGAAACGGGCGCCCTGCTTGCGGCCATCAGAGCATGCGTGAAACTGGATGAAACAAAAATAGACGTCGTGGGAAAACCCTCCCCACATCTGTTCCAGATGGGATGCCAGGCGCTTGACCTGTCACCGGATCAGGTTGTCATGCTGGGTGACAACCCCGCAACGGATCTCGCTGGCGCAAACGCGTTGGGGATCAAGGCGGTCCTGACCTCCGCCAAATCACCGGATGTGTTTGAGATACTGCTAGAAGCGCTTTAGCGACAGCACATCGAAGGTCTTGCGAAGCGTTTCGGTTGCCCGGTCATAATTGGCCAGCGCGAGTGCTGCAATCAGCGCATCCAGTACGCATAGCTGGGCGATCCGGCTGGTCATGGCCTCGGTCCGGAACTTGGTTTCCCGAGCCATGGTGAAAAGTTTCACATCCGCGTAGGCCTGCAGCGGCGAACTCGAAAAATTGGTCACGATGATCGTCTTCGCGCCCGCATCCTTGGCCAATCTGGTTGCGGCCAGTGTCTCATGCGTTGCACCAGAGTGCGAAATGGTCAGCACCGCCACATCAGGGCCCGTTTGCGACGCGCTGATGGCCTGGACATGACTGTCCACCACCACCCGCGCATCAAGACCTATTCGCAGCATGCGATACTGCGCATCTTCCGCAATGGGCGCGGACGAACCTATTCCGTAAATTTCAACTCGCTTGGCTGCCCGAATAATATCCACCGCTGCGGATACGGCGTCGGCGTCCAAAATCGATAGCGTGTCCTTCAGCGCCTGAACCCCAGCATGGAAGGTCTTCCGACACACAGTCGGCGTGTCATCTGTCGGCTGCAGATCTTCATGAATGAACTGAACCGGTTGCACCACTTCCTGGGCGAGGCTGAGCTTCAGTTGCTGAAAACCGGAAAGATCCAATTGGCGGCAGAAATTGATAACACTTCCATCACTGGCACCGGTCGCTTCAGCCAGTTCGGTAACCGACATCCCAACCACTTGTCGGGGATTGGAGAGAACGAAGTCGGCAATCGAACGCGTACTCGGCCCAAGCGAGGGATGCCGCACTCGAATGCGCGTCATGACATTGTCGACTATCGCCACATCAGACCGTCGCTTCGGCGCCACTTTCCGCTTCGATTTGCTCTCAGACATACACGCCCCTCTGGATTTCACACTCTTATAATTGAATTCTACTCAATTATTATCAAGGATATATGAATTGCGTAACACCAATGTCACAAGCAGATGCTACGTCTCTCACTATCGATGCTGCGGCGCACCAAGCTCATACGCAGCGAGGTGAATTTGGGAACTCGGATATGCGCATTCTGTCGACCATAACGCTTCTCCTGCTAACCGCCATGCTCGCGTTTACAACGCACGCTCAGGAAGCCGGCAGCCCGCAAAAGCCTCTTCGCGTCATGCTTATCCCCGCAGATGGTGGTACGGAAGACGGTACGAAAGCCGATTTTCAGCCATTGTTTGATGCCATTACACGATCCAGTGACTTGCATTTTACCGTCAGTACCGGGCAAAGCTATGCCGCCGTGATAGAAGCCATGTGCGCTGGCCTGACAGACGTCGTCTGGTATGGTCCGGCCTCCTATATAGAGGCGCGAGACCGCGGATGCGCGCAATTGTTGGCTGTCGAAGAACGCAATGGTTCATCCACTTATTATGCTGGTCTGTTTGTCGCGGCAGATTCCGACGTAAATTCTGTATTCGATCTTTCCGGCGGGTCGCTCGCACTGGGATCAAGTCACTCCGCCAGCAGCTTTGCGTATCCGCTTGTCATGTTGAGAGAGGACGGGCTCGATCCGCTAAAGGATCTATCAGCCTTGCGGATCACGGGAAGCCACACCAACAGCCTGTTGGCATTGAAGAACGGGTTGGTAGATGCTGCAGGCGCGTCTTTCGTGTCGTTCGAACGTGCGGTGAACCAAGGTAGCCTGGATCCACGCGCATTCCGGGTGCTCACCAAATCGAAACCAATCCCGAATCCACCCATAGCGATGAACACCGCATTGCCAGCAGACATCAAAGCAAAGCTCAAGCGCGCCATGGCAAATGTACATGAGGCTGAAGGCATTGGTCCGGCCGCCATTCGGGGATATGGCGGCAAGCTTGTGGATCGCTACAATACCGAAGTTGACGAAACCCTGTTTGATAGCGTGATCTCCGCGACATCTTTTCTGGATGACGACTATATGGCCGCGATCCTGCGCAAGGCTGACGCAGCTCAACGCGGCTGATATCTTTTCACCACGGCACAATTTCCAATATGACAGACCAACCCACTTCTGCGTCCACACTCCCGGCGCTGAAACTCTCCAACGTGTTCAAGTCGTACAAGGACGGTCCGAGAGTCCTCACTGATTTTTCGCTGGACCTCAGACCCGGTTGCTTTTGCGTTCTGCTTGGGTCATCGGGGTCAGGAAAGTCTACCTTGCTGAGGTGTATTGTTGGGCTGGCGCCTGTAGACTCCGGAGACATTCGGCTTCACGGGGTGCGCCTTACGAAAAAGCAACGACGTCACGTCGGAATGGTGCATCAGGATTTTGGCCTGACCGACAGACTGACGACAGCGCAAAATGTGATGTCAGGCAGCATTGCGGCGCTTTCCTGGTGGCGCGTCGCGCTTCAATTGTATCCCCACTTGATTCAAGAAAAAGCGTGTGCCCTGCTTTCGCGTGTCGGCTTGTCGGAAGATCATGCCAATCGGCGTACTGGCCAACTGTCTGGCGGCCAGAAACAACGCGTGGGCATCGCGCGCGCATTGATGTGCGATCCGAGTCTCATTCTCGCCGATGAACCCGTCGCCAGCCTTGATCCCAGATCGTCTGCGGATGTAATGGACCTACTGAAGAGCGCGGCCCTGGAACGTGATGCAGCTGTTCTCTGCTCGCTGCATCAAATCGATCTTGCTCGCGAATATGCGGACCGGATCATCGGTCTCAACAATGGCACTATCGTTTTCGATGGACCACCAGCTGCTCTTACTAGCGACGCAGTTCAGGCTATCTTTGAAATCGACGATACTTCACCCACCCTGCGAAGGGAGGTCGCGTGAGATGATGGATGCTGAGCACGACTCGCTACCTCACATTTGGTATCTAAAACAGCCTTTCGGGTGGAAATCACTACTTGTATTGCTCCTCATAATCATTGCCTCGAGCATCTCCGCAGAGCGTATGCAATTGGATCGCATGGCCAGCCAGATTGGAGACTTTGCGCTTGAGGCGGTCGGTCTGCGCGAAAGTTCGCAAATCGGCCGGGGAATGGGGAGTGTGACCCGCGACATGTTCCCTATAGCCATCTCCGACCGTCGCCCCATTGACTTGATGGACGGACTGGATGAATCCAGATTGCCCTTCCTGGCGCACATAGAGACGGTGGAAGTCCAAACAACCGAGCTTGATCCGGATACATTGCAAATGACCACGAAAGTGTCCGAGCGGCAGTTTCTCGTCGAGCCAATTGGATATCTTCTCTTCGTGCTCGGCAAGATGGTTGAAACAATCGAAATTGCAATCTGGGCCAGCCTGATTGCCATACTGGTAAGCCTACCGCTGGCGTGGCTATGCGCCAGTAATTACTCGCCCCATCCCCTCATCTACGGCGTGGCACGATCACTCGTGTCCCTGCTTCGCTCAATTCCCGAACTGATCAGCGCACTGTTCCTCGTGCTTGCTTTTGGGTTCGGTCCGATTGCAGGTATATTGGCCCTGTCATTTCACAGCATAGGCTTTCTGGGAAAATTCTACGCCGAAGATATTGAAGCGGCGAACAAAAGCCCTCAACAGGCGCTCAAGGCCACCGGGGCCAGCGATTTCGCCATCCTCAGGATCGCCGTCCTCCCCCAAGTTCTGCCGAGCTATACTGGTCTCTCCCTCTACATTCTCGATCGAAACATACGCATGGCCACGGTGATCGGCCTTGTAGGCGCAGGGGGCATCGGACAGGAATTGAAAGGCCGGTTCGACATGTTCCAGTATGATCGCGTCGGCACCATGTTGCTGGTAATCTTTTTGACCGTAATGGCGCTCGACCTCATCTCCGCCCGCTTCCGAAAAAGGCTTGTCTGAGCCAGCTTCTCAAAAGGGAACCGAACTCTTCGGCGCAAGCGCGGGACAGCGCAGAATTCTCTGCGATTTGGCTGACCACGCGCTGGAGTTTGAGGGCAAGTCAGTTGACACTTTCCGCATCACACCGCGGGCCTGTGCGGTCATGCTTCTTAGATACACTGTATCAAAACGACTTCCTGAGGACATCAAACAACAGGCAGACTTGTCCTTTTCTTGCTCAAAGGCGCGGAAAATGCAGCTTTGATTGCTATTCAAACTAAGAGATTTGGAAAAACAGTCCCTTTCTATCATGTGAGATTAGGAGGGAGACTGTATTGAACATGCCGGACCGAGCCGATTTATCAGCACTGTCTGTGCTTGTTGTCGCCAACGCACAGGACGACGTCGCAAATATACTGGAGGGTTTACCAGAAAGCTTCACGATAAGATTGCTTGATGAATTCTCTTTCGTAAGCATAGCCACCGAGCTTGAAGGAATCAGAGCCGACCTGCTAATTCTTTCGTCAGAGTCAGCAGACACCGAGCAGATATCGATCAGCGAGCGCCTGGCTGCATCAACTCAGCTTCCTATCCTCTGGTTCGTGAAGCGTGACGAAGAAAACCTTGCACCGCAGGCCATTCGGGGTGGGGTGACGTCGTTCGTGGTAGATGGACTTAATGCTTCGCGAATAGGTCCCTTGATCACAATCGCCGTGGAACGCCACAAACTCGTGTCGACGCTACAGGGTGAATTGCAGAAATCCAAAGACAACCTCGCTGCGCGAAAGACTGTGGAACGCGCAAAAGGCCTTCTGATGCAAACTCGCGGCATGAGCGAGCAGGAAGCCTATCAGTCACTCCGATCCACGGCCATGCGCCAAGGCAAATCTCTGAAGAGCGTCTGCGATGCTGTGATCTCACTATCGGACTTGTTGCCTTGATGTGACGATGTCAGCCTGGCTGGCTTGAACCGACCTCACTGCTCGAAGTTTCACCTAAGCTGAGCGAGGGTGCGTGAAAATCTGGCAAATTGTATTCATTCATCATCACAGAATACGTTCCGCTACCCAGCTTTTTTTTGACCTGAAAAGATTTTTCCAAGCCCAAAGACGGGCTTCAGTTCTGAAGGCACAAGGGGGTGTCTTCTGCAGCAGATAGCTGTCCTGGCCCAAAGGCGGGCCTCTCGAAACCGACTCGATCACCAGTGCCTTTGCTGTGCCCTGGCATTCGATTTCCAGTCCGTCCTTAGGCGGTCAAATTGTATTCGTCGTGCGGCGAATAGAGGGGTCAATACACTATGAGAGCATCCAAACTACGAACACAACTACTGTCGTGTGCCTTCGCCACAGTCAGTCTTTCCATGATCACAGCCGCGCAAGCCCAAGAGGGAGAGACAGATGACGTCTCGGTTCAGGAAGCGGTCACGGTAACGGGGTCTCGCGGGAAACCTCGCTCCATCCAAGATTCGCCAGTTCCAATTGATGTTCTTGGTGAAGATGAACTCAATGCGGTTCCATTCACGGACACGAATGATGTTCTGAAAACACTCATTCCATCCTATTCTCTTTCTCGCCAGCCAATTTCTGATGGTAGCTCATTTGTTCGCCCTGCTGAGATGCGAGGCCTGCCGACCGACAAGACGCTTGTACTGGTAAACTCGAAACGGCGCCACCGCGCCGCACTCGTGACAATTGGCGGATCCGGAACTCAAGGCCCGGACGTGGCCACCATTCCGGCTTCTGCCCTCAAAAGCATCGAAGTCCTCCGGGATGGTGCCGCGGCGCAATACGGGTCGGATGCTATTGCTGGCGTCATTAACTTCCTGCTCAAGGATAATTCTGAAGGCGGTTCGGTCAGCGTCGACATCGGCCAGTATTATGAAGGTGACGGCTTCCAATACACGGTATCGGGCAATTACGGCTTCGATCTGGGCGGAAAGGGCTTCCTGAGCGTTTCCGGCGAAGTCAGCAAGGCGGACGCGACCAGTCGAAGCGAACAATATTGTGAGTCCTGGTTCTGTCTCGACCCGAGCAATCCGGACTTCGACCCCACAGCTGGTTACGCAGCCAGCCTGACGCCCGAGTTCATCGAAGGTGTCCCGTCTGCATCGCTGGGTGACTTCGGCGTCGTTCAACCCTGGGGCCAGCCCACCAGCGAAGCCTTTCGCCTATTCTACAACTCCGCGTACACGATCAACGACAATGCCGAACTTTACTCCTTCGGCAACTATTCCAGCAGTAAATCCGATGGCAGCTTCTTCTATCGCTATCCCGGCAACGGCACGATTGAAGACTTGCGACTCGAAGATGGATCGATTTATTCGCCGCTGGAGATTTTCCCGGGTGGTTTCACCCCGCGCTTCTTCGGTGATGTCACCGACTATTCATTTGTGGGTGGCTTGCGAGGCCTCTTTGCAGGGTTCGACTACGATCTGAGCGCGCGTTACGGACATAACGAAATCGAGTATACGCTGGCAAATACGATCAACCCGTCCATGGGCCCCGACACGCCAACCGTGTTCCGTCCTGGAGACCTGATCAACGAAGAGGCACAAATTCAGGCTGACTTCTCGAAGGAATTCGAAGTCGGGCTTGCGAGCCCGCTCCTGTTCGCAATGGGCCTTAGTTATCTGGACGAGTCCTATGAACTGGTCGAGGGTGACAAGGCGTCTTATGAAGATGGTCCGTTTGCTGGCGCAGACCCGTTTGGCTTCTGCGATTCCATGGCTCCGACTGCGGCCGGTGTGGCGGTCATGGCCGCAGGCTCCACGCTCGACTGCTCTGATCCGGATGACCCAGTCTACCAGGTCGTCGGTGTAGGATCGAATGGCTTTCCTGGCTATTCACCGGCCTTTTCAGAAGACTATACGCGGGACTCCCATTCGATCTATGCGGATCTGAGTGCGGATGTCACCGAGAAACTCTTCTTGCAAGGCGCTCTGCGTTACGAAAGCTACTCAGACTTTGATGCTGAAACCGTCTGGAAAATTGCCGGTCGTTACGAGATCAATGATATTCTGGCGCTTCGCAGTTCGATCGGCACCGGTTTCCGCGCGCCGACGCCGGGACAGCAGGGTACCACAAACGTCTCTACCCGACTGCCAAATGGCTTCCCGGTAGCGACTGGTCTCTTCCCGGCCAGTGGACCAGTGGCGCAGGCACTGGGAGCGACACCTCTCGAACCTGAGACATCCACAAACTACACACTCGGCATGACCTCGAACTTCGAGAACATGAGTTTGACAGTCGACTTCTACCAGATCGATCTGGCGGATCGAGTCAATGCAATCTCCACTCAGGACGTTTCAAGCGATCCGGCTTCAGGGACAGCGTATGACAACTATCTCGCGCTCGTCGCTGCCGGTGTCACCGGAGCTGAGTCGATTGGCGGTGTGTTCTATTTCACCAATGCTTTCGACACGACCACATCTGGCGTCGACATCGTGGCAACATACACCATGCCATGGGCGAATGGCCAAAACACAAGCTTCACTGGATCGGTCAACTATAACAAGACTGAATTCGACAGCGATGTGGACGCACTCTTCAATGACGAAAGCCAATTCGACTTCCTGAATGGCACACCCAACTGGCGGGGCGTGTTCACCGTACTCCATCAGGCTGGTCCGATCAGCCTCCTTGGTCGCGCCAACTATTATGGTGGATATGAAAATGCGGCCTCATCCACCCTCGCCGATATCCAGGAATGGGACGGAGAAATCCTGTTTGATTTCGAAGCATCCTATGAAATCGACGATGCTCTCACCCTCTCCGCTGGTGTCAGAAACGCATTCGACAACTATCCAGATGCGGGCGATGCGGCGATTGGCGAAACCTGCTGTGGACGGATCTATCGATCTGACTCCGTCGTCGACTGGCAAGGCGGCTACTACTACGTCAAGGCATCAGCGACGTTCTGATGTTCACCAACCGAGCCACCGTGCAAGTTGATTTGGAATTGGGGGGCGTTCCCGGACGCCCCCCACACCTTCTTCTTCATCAGAACTCATTCTTTTCAGAATTGGACCTTTAATGCTGGGACTTGAATACGATCCAATGCAATTGACACAGCTAATCAGCGTTTTGATGGTCGCTGGCTTGATCGCCGGCTTTGTCGCAGGATTGTTTGGGATTGGCGGCGGATTCGTCGTGGTACCTGCTTTGCTTCTGGTATTCAGTTTTTTCGGCGTAGATGGTGAAGTGCTGACACATGTGGCCATTGGCACTTCTCTGGCAACCATCATCGTAACCTCATCCCGATCCGTTCACGCCCACAACAAACGGGGTGCCGTCGACCTTCAGATAATAAGGGACTGGGCGCCCTGGCTACTCGTGGGCGTCGTAGGGGGCATCATACTGGCCCAGTTCATGGATGGCAGATCCCTGAAGTGGGTTTTCTCGATTGGTGTTTTCCTGATGGGCTTGCACTTCATCATGCCCGTTCTGAAAGATGTAAAACTGTCTAACGAAATGCCCAAAGGGGTCGCTCTGGCCGGTCTTGCTTCCTTTCTCGGGGGATTTTCGGCTCTGTTGGGCATAGGTGGCGGAACGATTGCCATCCTTACCATGACCATGTGTGGCCGCCCCATACACCAGGCTGTTGGGACAGCCTCCGGGTTTGGCGTAATCATCGCAGTGCCCGGCGCAATCGGATTTGCGCTTCTGGGGTTGGGCGCCAGCCAGCTGCCCATTGGGTCTTTTGGATATGTGAACGTTCTCGCTGTCGTAGCCATCACGGCAATGTCGTTCATTACCGCGCCGCTAGGTGCGCGGGCTGCCCACGCACTGAACGGGCCTGCCTTGAAGCGGGTGTTCGGAGTATACTTGGTCGCAACCTCCGCGATCGTTCTATGGAATTCGTTCACCTGATTTCGGGTGACAAAGGATCAAACGCGTTGAGTAAAAAATGAATCAGGAAGGAAATGAAAATGGCATTTGACGTATCAAGACGGTTCTTGATGGCGGGTGGCCTCGCCACGGCGAGCCTTGCCGGTTGCGCAACCACAGCAGCCGAAACACAAGGCGCCTTTCCCGTAACTGCAACGCCGGATCCATATCTGCTGGGGCCTAAGGAAGGCGTGGCCCTGCTCTCCCGCAACGAGAATCCATACGGACCCTCCAAAGCTGCATTGAAAATGGTAGAGTACGCTGCCAACAAGGGCGCGTACTACACATCACCTGAGGCCATTCAGATGCTTGCACAGCTCATCGCGGACAAGCATGGTGTTGCGCCTGAACAAGTCGTTCTGACAACCGGGTCGGGCGAGGTGCTCAGCGCTATCGCGATGATCTACGGTAAGACGGGCCCAATTGTCGCCCCCCGCCTTTTCTGGGACACGACCGCTCTGTATGCAGTCAACCAGGGCGTTGGCAGTATCGATCGGGTACCACTTGCAGCTGATATGAGCGTAGACCTCGCGGCGATCGAGACAAAAGTGACATCAGACACAGGCATCGTACAGCTGTGTAATCCAAACAATCCTACGGGCATGGTATCAGACGCGGCAACGCTGAAATCGGCCGTGAAGCGCATGGCTGCAAAAACCACCGTTCTGGTCGATGAAGCCTATATGGAGCTCGCCGATGATCCTGAAGGCAATACCTGTATCGGGCTGATCGATGAAGGCCACGATGTCATTGTGACACGCACCTTCTCGAAGATTTTTGGCATGGCTGGATTGCGCATGGGATATTCAATTTCATCCGTTGAAACGGCGGAAAAAATCAGAGGTGTCGTCATGTCATGGTCTCCCTGCACTTCTTATGCTGCCGCTATAGGTGCCTACCAGGATGAGGCGTTCATAGCCTATTCCAAACAGAAAATTGTTGAAGCTCGTGAGATGGTGAACATGACAGTCGACACGCTCGGTCTTGAGCGGCTACCGTCCCAGACCAATTTCGTTTACTTCAAGTCTGGTAAAGAAGCGAATGATGTTCAGAAGGCCATGGCGGCAAAGCTCATATCCGTTCGCGGACAATACATGGACTATAATGAATGGACGCGAGTTTCGATGGGAAAGATCGAAGATGTAGAGCGGTTCTGCAAGGCTCTTCCAGCAGTGGTCGGCGCGTAGTTGGTGCGACTCGCTCACGTCAATCCACATCAGACAGACCCAGCATAGGAACCTGTTGGCCCCTGCTGGGTCTGGGCTGCATGGTGTGGACTGAGTCGCATTGAGCAGTTTCACGGTGGTTTTGACCGGTCTTCAAATCTCATTCGCACTACCGCGATGAGTCAGAGGTCAAACAGTTGAAGCAACTGTCTCCAGTTTTTGACTTTGAAGTGCGCCGCTGAATGGCTTGTCGCCGGCTATTGTCACCCTGTAGCCGGACCGAACCTCTGGAAAATAGTCCCACACCGCCAGATGCTGAACGGCACGATTGTCCCAGAAAGCGATCGAGTGTGGTTGCCACTGAAACCGAACCTGAAAGTTCGGGTTCTTGACATGGTCAAACAGAAACTTGAGAAGCGCGTCACTTTCCTCTGAAGGAATTCCCTCAATCCGGGTCGTGTAAGACGAATTGACGAAAATACACTTCTTTCCGGTGACAGGGTGGGTGCGGATAACCGGATGCGTCGCAACCGGGTACCTCTTATCATAGTCCTTGAACAGAGCATGATAAACCGGATTGGCATCATGTACCGCTTCAAGCCCATCGAGATAAGCCTTCATCCGATCAGACAGCGCATCATAGGCCTTGTACATGCTGGAGAACATTGTGTCTCCGCCCGTTTCCGGGATCGTATGCAAGTAGAGAATGCTTCCCAGAGGCGGCGCCTCATCAGCGCTCAGGTCAGAATGCCACCCTTCGCCGGCAACATATTTGGAATCCGCATCCGCATGAATGGCGACGATCTCCGGGTGCCCGTCAATCCCTGCAACGGCCGAATGGATAGCCAACGGTCCAAACAGCCGCCCCAGATCCTTATGGGCATCATGGCTGATGGGCTGGTCCCGGAAAAATATCACCTGAAACCGGGCCAGCGCATCGCGTAGTTCATCAGCCTGAATCGGTGACAAGGGCTTCGTCAGGTCTATGCCCTCAAGGTCTGCGCCAAGATAGGGTGTCACCCGTTTGGCCGTAAAACTACTATAGTCCTTGTCACCGTCAAAGTCTGACACGTCAGTTACCTTTCGTTTCGATTAGCACAGTGTCTGGATCAGAATTCGAAGCCAAACGTAACGAGCAGCTGGCGCGGTGGCACATACTCATTACTAACCGTTCCGCTGGAGTATGGATCCACAAACCGGCCAGACACCCCTTCTTCATCCGCGATGTTTGTCACAGAAGCAGAAACGTACCACGGACCCTCATTCGGCTTGTATTGGAAATAGGCATTCCAGAGGCTGTAGGAAGATACATCATCGGCTCCGTCCGTATTAAAGATACGAGCTTCGTATTCACCCACATACACATTCTCGATCCGAGACGTGAGCTCTCCATGATCGCCAATCGGCTGGAACCAAGCGGCATACAGATTATACGTCAAGTCAGCCAGATTTGGTGGCGTGTTGCCATTGACTTGCACCGCAGCGGATTGGCGCGCCAGGAACCAATCGAAGGTCCAAGGATAAATCGTACCGGTCGCCTCGGCCGACGCAGCAGCGATATCGGCCAAACGACGATCCAACGCTTCGTAGTCCGCTGTAACTTCGCCGTCCAGCAAAGCCATATTACCGCCAAGCATCAGCTGGTCATCAAATGCCAGATAGCTACCTTCGAGTTCCAGACCATAAGTCTCCGCTTCAGGAATATTCCCGATGCCACCCGAATAAGGGATCGGATCCTCTTCAATGAACTGCATGTTTTCATACTGGTTGAAGAAGATGGAAGCGTTCAGTGTCGCGCGCCCATCCAGGAAAGTATTCTTCGAACCGAACTCAATCGCCTCGACGACTTCCTCATCATAGGTCGTGGACACGGTCAATGCACCAGAAGAGCCGCCGTTCAGGCCGCCCGGTTTGTACCCTCGCGACCAGCTCGCATACAGCATGGAGTCTTCGGAAAGATCATAGTCCAGCCCGACTTTCCCAGTCCAAGTCTGGGTATCGAAAGAGCTCTGAGTGGGAGTTGAGTAATAGGAAGCGCCTTCGCCCTCATATTTATCATCATTGTAGCGAGCGCCGATGGTGGCGTTCAGATTTGTCATGATTGGCACCGTCGCCTGAAAGAATGGGGCGATGGATTCCCGGTTCACCGAGGAGATGTTTTCATAAGCCAGATTACCCGGGATTGCCGATTGAGGCGTATCCTTCGGAAGTACAGGTAGAGGCGGAATGGAGGTGACCCCCAACTCACGATACTCGACCACGTATTGAGCGGAATCTGTGTTGGAGTAAAAAACACCCGCGATCCAGTCAATTGGGGCCTCCGGCAGTGAGCTGATCGTCAACTCTTCCATGAAGGTCTCGGCATCTGTCGCCCAAGTCGCAACATGGTCATATCCACCATATGTCGCAATATCCAACCGATCAGCATCGAATGACTGGTCGTGCGTCAGATCTTGATAGCTTGTCACCGACTTGAGTGTCGCGAACGGCAGTTCATAAGCAACGTTCAACGTCGCCAACTCTGAACGCAGTTTGAACTTGGCGGGGAAGTCCTGTGTTAGCTCTCGAATGTCGGGGTTTGGATCCTCGAGATTCTTCAAGGCACCACCGTTATGCTTGTCATTGTAGAGCGTATAGGAAAGCGTCGTGGACAGCTTGTCTGTCGGCTCCCAAAGCCCCGCGATGCGATAGTGCTCATTGTCGGCATCATCGAGCTCATATCCGCCATCTACACTGGTGGCAGTCGCATAGCCATCATGGGACGTTTGCTGAATGGAGCCACGAATAGCTGCCGTTTCACCTATGGGGACGTTGTAAGACGCAAACCCTTGAACGTAATTGTAGTCGCCGAGCGTTGCCTTGAAGGTGCCCTTGTACTCATCAAGGGTTGGCTGCTTGGTGATAATGTTGATTGATCCGCCCGTTGAGCTTTGCCCGAACACAGTGCCTTGCGGACCTCTCAGAACCTCAATGCGGTCAACGTCGAAAAAGCCCATATTCAACGCGATTGAATTCGGCAGGAACGCACCATCTACGTGAAAGGAGACGCCCGGAATAGTTGCAAAGTTTTCTGGCGTCTGCTGACCCACTCCCCGGATTGTCACGATGCGCTCGGACCCACCACTCTTGGTGATCATCAAGCCAGGCACATAGCCATTCAATTGGCTGGGGTCCGTAATGCCAGCCTGGTCAAGAATATCACTCGTGATCGCGCTCAATGCGATTGGCGCATCCTGGAGAGTAGTTTCGCGCTTTTCTCCGTAAACGGTAATTTGGTTCATATTGCGAACCGAATCGTCATCACCAGCAGCATCGTCCGCAAACGCGCCTCCACCCTGAATAAGGGCCAAACTCATTGCCGCACATGCGACGCTATACTTCAAAATGATTTTTTTGTTCCGACCCATGACATTATCCCTCAAGCTGCAGAAATCACAGAATTTGCGATACCCTACGCTATGTCCGGGTTTTGGGTCTGACTTGATTTCCAGCGCCAAAATAATTGAAAACTCTTTAAAATTGGCACTTAACACCTATTCTCTACACCCACAAACACAGCCCACCACCTCGCTGGACAGGCCGTGCAAAATGATCGAACAATGGTTATTCTTGCCGCATTCTAAACCGGTCGAGTGAACGCCTGAGAAGGCTTCAACATTCCAGGGTCGCGAAGAACCTGCATAATCAAAGCCAGCACACCAAGGGCCACCGCGAACGCAAAGAAGACGGGCGCGAACGAGCCGATTTTGTCAGCTGCCATTCCAGCTGCCAACGGGCCAAAGGCAGCAATAGACGAAATCTGGTGAGCCGCGCCTAGCAATTGTGCACCAATTACCCGCCCAAAGCAGTCCACAAGCAGAACCATGGTTGCGACAACAGTGATACCCCAGCCAGCGCCAAACATTAGTGATGACACCAGAACAAGGGCCGGGTTGGTCGCGACAGCAAACATGACGACCCCGACAGCCTGCAGCGCCATACTCAATGCCAACATGTGGCGGGACGAGAACCGCTCACAGAGCGGACCTGCCAGTCCTTTGAACGCGAGCGATACGAACGCCATGAAGCTGAGCCCCAAGGCCCCGACAGCTGGAGACAGGCCAAGAAGCTTCAAGTGGCTCACAGCAATGGAATGCACCGTCGTAACGCAGGCGAGATTGAACGTGATGGCGGCCGCTATGATCAGAAACAGAGGCCGTCCGATAGCCACTCTCCAGGATGGAATAGCCCCGTCGACTTCCTTTGCATCGTCGGGCCCGCGCGAGTTGTCAGTCCTCGCCTCGCCTCCGGATACGTCTCGGCGCTCTGTGATGAATGCTCCACCAACAAGGATGAGAACGCCGCAGATGACAGCCAGCAGCATCCAATTGAAACGCCAATTTGTCCATTCCATCATGTAGTGGCTGAGGCTGGGACCCATAATGTCTCCAATTCCTCCGAGCATGAGATAGAGACCAATCATGCGGCCAGTATGCTCCGGAAACCATTCACCGATCAGCCAGACGGCCGTGACGTTCCCGGCCAGAGAGAATCCGGCACCCGCAAGGCACATTGCCGCGAAGAACATGCCAAGCCCCTGGCTGGCGCTGGCCAGCCCAAAACCCAAGGCGACGCAGAAAAACCCGAAACAGAAAGTCAGGCGCGCGCCGATCCGCTGCAACAGGATGGCTGGCAGGAAGCTGGTCAATCCCACGGCCAACCCCAGAATCGTGAAACTCAAACCAGCGGACGTGTAAGACCAACCGAGGTCATCCGCCATGACGAACAAAACGACCCCAAGAGAAGCAAATGTACTCGCATTCAAGACAAAAAAGCCGGCAACGACAACCGCAAAGATTATCCATTTTCGATACATGCCCGCTTCCCTTCAAAAAGGTGCGAGACGTCGATCAGATACGGCCTGATGCCGGACGTCCACCACGACCATACAATCGCACATGTTGGCGGCGCATTATTGACGGCATGCGAACTGATTTTTTAATCTTCGAGCAGAATGCAAAGTTGTCTCAGCAGCTGCTTTGTCAGGCCTCGTCCGAAATACCGCTCCAAGCAGAAAGAACCGACTTAGTATCTGCCAGCAAAGCGCAGTTCTTTTCGAGCGCCAACAACCCCCCGGCGTGCAGCGCATCTTCATAAGCCGCGCATGCATCAGACACCACTATCACGTTGAAATTTCGATGGAACGCCGATCGCGCGGTCTGGTCTACGCAGCAATCAGTCGTCACGCCCGCGACCAATACTGTGTCGATTTCACGTGCGCGCAATTGCTCCTCCAGATCCGTTCCATGGAAGCCATCAAACAAGACTTTCTCAATCTCGATGTCTCCGTCCTCCGGGAACAGTCGATAATAGTCGGAACCTGGCTCGTCTGCACGGCAGATTGCATGCTGGCCAGGACGTCCGCGCCGGGCATATAGATTCTTGAGGGCGGTGGAATCTGTTTCCTCCCGCGTAACCACTCGGACGAAAGCTACAGCTGCTCCTTGCACCTTGGCTACAGCACGCAATGTTTCCATCTTGTCGATGGCAGAGTTGATACCGGACATATCAACGCCCGCCATTCCGATCACGCCATCCGGCGATACGAAGTCAACCTGCACATCAATCAGCAAAAGAACTGTTCGCGCTGGCACAATGATCCCCTTCAAGAGGGTTGGATCGACATGCGGAAGCGCATCAACAGAAAGCGACGACGTCATCTACGCGGCCCCGGCAAGCGCAGGAAACTTCGCCCGCAATTTCGGCATAACGTGTTCAGCAAACAGAGGCATGGCAGAAATATAGTCCGGGAAGATCAGCATGAGCCCATCAATTCCCGAAACTTCCAGCAACTCACCGATTTTCTGGATAACAGTGTCTGGTGAGCCAGCCACATGAGGTGCCATAAAGGATGAGCGTGCCTTTTTCACGAAAGCATTCTCCTCGCCAATCTCTGCGTCGAGAAAGCCGTAAGCACGCATCATTCCGCGTAAGGCTTCTTCATCCAAGCCTTCCCGGTAATGCAGGGCGGTCGCCTCGGCTTCCGCGTCGGTCTCGCCCAGCACGATAGTCTGCATGGCATATGTGCGGATGTAACGCCCCATATCAGCCGCTATGCCCTTTACCTTGTTACTCGACTGCGCCAGCTTTTCAGGTACATCGCCGGAGAGAAAAATGGCGTCCATTTCATTGGCGCTGAAGCGCATGCCCACTTCCGACGAACCGGCACAAACCAAGAAAGGCTTGGTCGATGGTTTGGGGTTGGACACACAGTCCTCCAATTGAAAATAATCCCCCTGCATCGTCACCGATGGCTGGGTCCAAAGGGCCTTGATCGCCTGAATCCATTCCTTGGCGAGATCGTACCGGGCGTCGTGATCGACACCTTCCGGCCACATACCCATTTGCGAGAACTCGCCCTTGTAGGCACCGGTCACAACATTCAGGCCGGCTCGGCCTTTGGTGACCTGGTCCAACGTTGCAATCATCTTGGCCACGGTGCCCGGATTCTGAAGAATGGTATGAACCGTCGTCCAGACCTTTACCCGCTCAGTCACCTCCGCGAGTGCAGCCATTGTCACGGTCGCATCAAGCGTTGAATTCCAGTGCTCGGTTTCACCACCATAGCCGCGATACTTTGCCATAGACATTATGAAATCATATCCATGCTTCTCTGCAAGAACCGCCACCTGGCGATTGTAGGCATACGACCCATCAAGCTCTGGCTTGTTCTTCGACAAAATCCATCCGCCATTCGCAATTGGCATAAAGATGCCAAGATCCTTGCCTCCAACGTCGGACGGCAGATCGAATTTTGTTGGCACCAGTTGCTGAGACATGCTTCACTTCCCTCATTTCCTGACTGGAATATCACCCGACATTTACCCAGCATTCTTGACTATTCGCGCCTCAACTATTGATCGGCTCGCTTCAGAGCGCATTTGCTCAATCTTCTTCCGGCGCCACTTCCACTCGCAAACCTGCCAAGGCCTCGGTGATGATGATCTGGCAAGATAGCCGCGATTGCGGGCGTGCATTATCTGAAAAGTCCAGCAATTCTCGCTCGGATTCCGAAGCGGCACCGGCAAGCTCGCCATATTCTTCCGCCACATACACGTGACAGGTCGCGCACGCGCATGCTCCTCCGCAAATCGCAGCAATGTCCTCTACGCCCGAATTGGTGATGGCTTCCATCACACTATGTCCAGCGGTTGCGTCGATGATTGCTTCTTCTCCGGATCTTTTGACGATGCGTAGTTGCGGCATTCAGGTCATCCTCTGTTTTTAACGGCTACGCGCGGCGTTCCGATTGCTCGGATACCTCAGGATATCATTCGTGGAACAGCGGCGTCCGCAATCTTGAATTTCCCCGCATTGTCATCGTCTGCACCCTCGCGCGGCTTTTCGCGAACCTGGACAACTCCATTCTTTCCAAATCCTTCGACGACAGGTCGTCCTGCATCCCGGCTCAGCCAGAGCCGCAAAAGGTGACGCTTGCGTTGTGGTTCCGGGAAATCGAAAAATTCGGTTCGAGAATGCAAAGCGCCATAGTTGGAGAGCCACTGAATATCACCGGGGCGGAAATCCATCTCGATGGCCATGCCAGGTTCATATGTGATCTCGTCAAACAGCTCCAGCACCTCTTTCTGCGCGTCGCTCAACTGCGGGACGCCGGGATAATCCTGAGCCGTCAGAATGTACAACGAGCCCGCATACATGCTGAACACGCCTTCTTCGATGCTGATGATCGGCGAGGTATAAGTGTTCGCTGGCGCATTGTGGTCTTGCCGGCGCCAGTCCCAGTGGAAAGGCTCAAGCAGAAGCGGCGCCAGGTCTGGCCGGCGTCGCAAGATCTCATTATAAATTTCGGCGCCCGAAACGAGGCAGGATGCCCCCCCGGCTTTTGCAGGCCTCAAGCACATCAGGGCCACGACATCCGAGCTGTCGGAGTGGAAGACCAGCTTGTCACGAACCTTGGACGACAGCGCGGTTGGGTCATCCATCGTCTTGTCGGAGGTTGCATAAATGTGATCCAGCAGGTCGCCCATCTCGTTCTGTCGGATCGGATCACCCATATGCAGGCCGAGAATGTAATAGATCGCAGATGAAAGTGCGTCCGAGTAGAGATGTGTTCTCAATCCACGAACGAGCACAAACCCGCGACCTGTATCTACATCACTTCCCCATTCCGCGATCGCGTCGGCACATGCTTTCAGCGGATATTCGGAGGCTTGAACGAACCGCAAGTCTGGGTCGTCTTCGACGAACTTTGCACCCAGATCCTCAAGCTCTGCGATCTGAACCGGAGACAAATGGTAGATCCAATCTTCGCCCGCCTTGATCTGGTCCCCCCTCCACGCAGCGGCGCTGGTGACAGGCTCACATGTTTCCATCGTGCTCATGATGATCTCCAAACTCGGTTTACGGGGTTTTGCATCCTGGAGATGCTAGAATGAAAGAGTGAAGCGGTCTTGCCCGGTGTCACACAAATTCTTTCCGACAGTAGTGAAGGCATCGGAATTCTCACATGCCGTCTGCAGAGACGGCCAAGCTGACATTTTTGAACGCTTCGATGCCGTCACTCAAATTCGCCAAGTGACCTATAGCGTACTTATAGGCATCACTCCCCAAGACGAGCAGCGTGGGTGGAACATCCATTTCTGTCATCTCGCATATCGCGTGCGCAATCTTCGTGGGGGAACTCGGTTCCTTTCCTTTGCCTTCCGTCAGAACTTCATGAGCCAAATGCGCCGTGCCATCATAGTCCGATATACTCGGCGGGGCCGAATCCAGCGATCCACCTGAAAAATCGGTGCGCATGCCACCCGGCGCCACATTGGTCACATGGATACCCAGGGGCTGGACCTCATCAGCGAGTGTCTGCCCAATACACTCCATCGCATATTTGCTGGCTCCATATATTCCAGTTCCCGCCCAGGGTGCCAGACCACTCACCGACGTGATGTTAATTATATGGCCGCTTCGATGTTGGCGCATGCCCGGCAGCACCGCCTGAATCATGGCAACCGCGCCGAGCACGTTGACCTCGAACAAGGCCTTGATCTTGTCCAGCGGCGTCTCCTCGATCGCACCGGTGAGCCCATAGCCCGCATTGTTCACGAGCACGTCGATTTGGCCAAAACGCTTCTCGACCTCGTTGATCGTTTCACGGATGTCGTCAAAATGTGTGACGTCCAGAAAAATCGGCACGGCAAGTTGCGGATCAGTCTCCGCGAAGATTTGCGCATCGCGTTCGGACCGCACTGTGCCGACAACCCGATCTCCGCGTTGCAGGACCGTTTCAGCCAGGTCTTTTCCCAAACCTTTTCCCACGCCTGTTATTAGCCAAGTTTTCATCCTGATACCTCCGCTGCGGTCATTTCAAAAATCGCAAGCTCAACGTCTTCCAGACTTGGCATTGATGCAGCTGCGCCGTTCTTTTCCACAGACAAGGACGCTGCAACCGAGGCGAAGTAAATCGCTTGGTCAAGTTCAACCCCCGTTGCCAATCGCGCACAGAGCGCGCCACAAAAGCAATCGCCCGACCCCGTTGTGTCGCGAACCTTCGTGAGGCGAGCCGGTGTGAAGTCGAGCCGATCTTTGGTGATAGCCAAAGCACCGGCAGCACCACAGGTGAGAACAATGACCTGGTTTTCGTGAGCAATAAGCTCTCTCGCAAGCATTGTAATATCCTCGACATCTTCTGGCAGGACCTCTCTTCCGGCGTAGAAGGCCAACTCGGATTCATTCAGGATAAGGATGTCTGTTAGCGCGAAAAGGGAATCCCGGGCTTCAGCCACGGCTGGAGCGGCGTTTAGTACTGTAATTGTTCCCCGGTCCCGGTGTGTCCGGAAAAAGTCTACGGTCGAAGCGATAGGCGTTTCCAGTTGGGCAAGCGCAACTCGGCTTGGCTCAACTGGTTCAGTCGTTAGGCTTAAACGATCATTTGCGCCAGCATGTACGATGATGAGATTTTCGCCAGCCTGATCAACGCATACATAGGCGCGTCCACTCGCTTCACCGGCAATTACTTCTATGTCTGCTGGCGTCACCGCGTGTGCAGCTAATTGCGCAGTAAGCCAATTGCCCTCCTCGTCGTCGCCCACACAGGCGCGAAACCTCAAATCGGCGCCCGTTCGGGCGGCGCTCACCGCTTGGTTGGCGCCCTTGCCGCCAAGATACCGCTCAGATTGTGTCGCGTGCACAGTTTCACCTGGTCGCGGAAGGTCATGCAATCGCAAAACTATGTCCAAATTCACGCTTCCAAGAATGTCGAGTTTGCTCATGACGCAGATGCCTCCAGTGATGCGGAGGGTCGCTGTATCTCAAACGCAGGCAGTAAAAGGATAAGCGCGGCCCCGATGGCCAACAGAACAGACAGCACCCACACCGACGCCTCGTAACTGCCCGTCACGTCGAATCCCACATCCATAAGGACTGGTGCGCCACCCTGAAATATAATGACCACGGAGTAGTACACGCCGATGATCATACCGAAGGCTTTGAGACCAAAGTATCGAGACACAAAATAGGACAGACATCCGAACTCTGCGCCAAGCCCAACTCCCATCAAGGCCGCGCCGAAATACATCACAACCATGGACTGGCTATACTGAAAGCATAATAGACCCAATATCGCAGCCGCGAACATGGGTACCGCGACAATCGGCGTGTAAAATTTATCGAGCAAATATCCCGTCACCACCTGCCATCCCGCTGTGACCAGCGCGAAGATGCTGATTGCAAGTGTGGCCTGCTGGATAACGATACCTCGATCCATGAGCATCGGAACCACATGGGTGAAGATGGCAGTCATACAGCCCGCTCCGAGCGCGACTGCCGCCATCAAAATCCAGAATGTCCGAGTTGAAGTTGCCTCTGCGAGATTGACGCCGGGCAGAGGAGCCGCAGGGATGTCCGGCACATCAAGCTGTCGCTCGCGGAGCTTGATTTCCTCGACCCTCCCAGGCGCATCCCTCAGCAAGGCGAGAAGCGTTGGAAAGCCCAGGCAGAATACGATCAAACCGATGCCAATGTATGCGCCGCGCCACCCGAACTGGACCAGCATCAGACCAGCCGCAATGGGCATGAAAGTTGATCCGATGCCGTTGCCGAATCCCGCGGCTACGCCGAGCATCAGCCCCCGCTTCTCATCGAACCATTCGGATATGACTTTGGAATAGGCTGGTGTGGATGGGATTGCTCCAGCCGCTCCTACGATGGCGAACAACAAGTAGAACTGGACCACTGAACCATCGGCCAGAGCCAAACCCGCAATCGCCGGAGCGAAAAGCGCGTTTCCAACAAGAATAACTCGGCGAGATCCCCAACGATCCGACAGCCGACCAGCCAAGGGGTAGATAATAGCGGACATCACCGCAGTTAGAAGCAGCACGCCCGACACCACTGCCCGTGGCCATCCGAATTCTGTTGAAATAGGGATCAGGAACAGGCTGAAGACGGCACTGATGGCGGGAGTGGTGCTGACAATGTTGCCGACAGTTGCAGCTACAACCACACCTGCCCGGCCAGCACTTTCCGGTTTCCCGGCCACATCCGCTCCCATCACTTCGGTCACTCGCTCGTATAGCCTTCCGGAATAACGGGATCGACGCCACCTTTCCTCCACAGGATGATTTCGTTCCCCCAAGGATCACGGAATGCGTCATTGAAACCATTAAACTCTTTCCAGTAATGGTTCCGCCACAGAACTTCCGCTCCATGCTCAACTGCGGCGGTCATGATCCTGTCGACGGAGTCGTCTTCGCTCACTAACACCCACAGGCGGGATGACCTCGCAAACGGAGACAAGGTGCGCGGATCCACGCCAGCGGGGTCAGGATTCGGGCGCAAGTTTGCGACATCCCCAATTCCGATATGCAGGTTCCCGATCTCGCTGTCAGATCCGTCGGGGTTTTTGAAGTTCCCGCCTGGCACCATGCGGCAGAACTGGCCATCCATTCGAACATCGTCTTCCCAGCCCATGACAGCTGCATAGAATTTTCCGGCCTTGACCGGATCGTCAGACATGAGGTCGACGAAAATCAGAGTGTTCGGATAAGTCATATATAATCCCTATACTTACTTTCACGCGCCCTTTCGGGACGCCATCTGCTGAAGCCAAACTTAAAGGCGGTCTTTCGACAGCTCTTGATACTGCCCCCACAATTTGTTGACCTTCATTTCATCCTCGATCTGGTTCGCCAGACCGGAACGGCGATGTTCTCGTGGCGACAGCCCGAAATGGTCGCGGAAGCTCCGGCTGAAATGTGCCGAACTGCTGAACCCCCAGCGGTATGCAACTTCCGAAATGGATTCCTGCGCATGCAGCGGGCTGATCAGGTCGGCATGACAGCGCTCCAGTCGCCTCTTCTTGAGGTAGCCGCTAAAGCTCCGATTATCAGCGGCAAACAGACGCTGCAGATACCGTGGTGAAACGCCGACTTCGTCTGCCGCCTTTGCGATTGTCAGATCGGGGTCCCATATTAACGTTTCCAACGTCTGTTGGATTCTGTGCAAATGGGCAGCGCGTGCACCTTCCGCACCACCCAACGAACGTTTTCCGGCAACACCGAGTAGTTTGCTGGACAACATCTCGATCAGGGAAAGCTCGACCGGTCGAAGATCTTGCGTGGAGATATCTCCAATCTCATCGGCCAGTATGTGAAGTATGCTGATCAGCATACGTCCAACTCCGGAGTTGCCGTCGAGCGTGCCAGCTTGATAATGGGTCGGTGCAATCAATCGTCCGCCCAGCGCCACGGCGGGAATTCGGACGAATAGTATCGCGTTGTTTTCACTCACTTCCAGGCGGGAATCATGACGTGTCGCGCCAAAGACGATCATCTTGTTGTCAACATTCACCGAGAACTTGTCTGCGCTGAACCTTGCATCCCCCTTCAAAAGGACGAGCAGCCAGAGGCCCTCGCCCTGCTCAAGTTCCCGACCATCAATCACCTGACGACCAGACTCAATCCAGGCGAACTGCAGACCCATGGTGGAGGTCTGAATAATCATCTGTCCGTCAACGGGCTGGCCAGCGGGATCAGACACAAATGGCAACCGCAATCTACGCATTGCATTCGCCCAAGCTGAATTTCTGTCAGCTGGCGGAACCGACCGCGTATTGAATCTCCAGGTGGTTGGATGCTCGGGCGGCCTCACGTGATCGGCCTACTCTACTCTGCCGCAATGCTGGCATCATCCGTCGGCTCAGCGCGGCGGTTCCATTCCGAAACATACCGGTCAACGAGCCATTCATTGAATTGCGCTTGCGCTCCTTCCTGCCAGGAATAGCGCCCCCGTTTGGCAAAGCGCGACCGCAGTCCGAGCTGGACCATTTCGTCAACATGCCAATCCTGAGCAATAATATGGGATGTCGAATTCATGATCATCTCCATCTTGTGCTCATAGGCTTCGTCTTCCATGGCCCCAGGCGCAACAAGCACGCCCGTGTCCATGTAATGCGTTTCCGGGCTGTCAGGACGAATGATCAGATAGATCACCATGTCGCTTGTCATCACGAGCGACAGGCTCGGTGGGATGTTCGCAAACGTCATCCGCTGGCGCGCCTCGTCAGAGAGGCCAGGGAATACGGGCAGCACAGCCTTCTGAGTCGGATTGAAGCTCGCATCCGGATGGAGCGTACCATTGAACCTCAGATAACCTGCCGCTCCCTCCGGTGCGTCCGGAAAGCTTGCACGCTCGGAAGGTACAAAGTCATGCAGGGGTCCATGATGCAACCGGCTGGCGTGGTAACCGTCATTGTTATTCTCGAACATGACTTTCCAATTCCACATCAGGCGTGGTGCCGGATCCGGGCGCGGACCTTCAGCACTGGCAAGGTCATATCCCTTGATTGCCTCCTGCACGTGGACCAATCGAGGGGCCAACGGCGCTGCATCCTGATCAAAATTGATAAAGATGAAACCTTCCCAGACCTCAACTTTGAAGTTCGGGAGCCCATTCGCCTTGCGATCAAACTCGCACGTCTTGTTCATTGCAGGGGCGCCCACAAGGTCACCGTCAAGCGAATAGCTCCAATGGTGATAAGGACACACGAACCCGCGCGCATTCCCGCTCCCCTCGGCCACGAGCATGGCGCGGTGCTGGCATACCGATGACATGGCCTTCAACTCACCCTTGCGATTCCGCGCAACAACGATCGGCTCATTCACGGTCGAAGTCGTGAAATAGTCACCGGGCTCCGAAACCCACTCTTCCCGACCAACACACAGCCAATCGTGAGTGAAGAGCGCCTCCTTCTCGAATTCGTAGAAATTGGCGTCGGTGTAGCATTCAGGTGGCAATGTTTCGGCTTCCAGCACGTCCTGTTTGGATGTCGCCAGGGACTGGATGAATTGCTCGGTGATGGTGATCGGCATTGTCCGGTCCTTCCTGCTTCTGTCAGCCTCAATCTGTCATTCACAGCGTGCACATTCTTGTCTCTGCGCGCACAACATGTTTCCCGGCAGCCTTTTTAAGGGAAACATCGGGAGAACATCGCGCTCAAATCACGCAGTGAACAACTCTTTCCGGATGATCGCGTGAACGCCCCAGTTTCCGTTGACGACTTGTGTGATACCGAAATCGACACCAACAGAGAGCAGCGAGATCGCTTCGTCCTCGTCGAGGTCGCGAGCCGTCATCAGAAACCGCCGTGCCTTGCGGAAGGCGTCCCTCATCGCGAGGTCGATCGAGGACTTTTTATAGATATCGCTCTGCGCCGAAGAACCGAGTTCCTTCAGATAATTCGGATGGCTGAACCCGAAGATCACCCATGCCTCGGAAGTTTCCAACAATGGATAATCAAGATCGCGGATATGCCCCATCTTCTCGCTCGCGCGATGCAGGATCGGCTGTATCAAGGCAGTCATCGAACACTCAATTGCCGTACCGCAAAGTTCTGAGTCACCTTGCGATGCATGCGGGTCGCCAAGCGAAAGAAGCGCACCAGGCACACCAACGGGCAGGAACAGGCTGGATCCCGGAGCAATTCGCCAATTGTCGAGATTTCCGCCAAAATTTCCTGGCGGGATCGAATCCACGAGCTTCGTCTGCGGCGGTGCCAAACCGATTACCCCGAAATGAGGACGTACCGGTATTTCGATGTTCCGTAATACATCATAGTTCTTTTCGATCGTGCTGGTGTCCACCGGCAGGCCTGGGTAGTCATACAATTCGTGCACTACCCCGAAGGGATCAGTCTGAGGGGTCCAGCGATAATTATAGACCGCGCGAGCGCACGAACGGCCCATCTCACTTTCGACTTCATAAATTGTGATCACTTCTCGCTGTTTTGGCTCGGTCAGCAGGTCATTGTACTGAAATCCCCAATACGCCGCCGCGTTGCTCCCGAAAGACTGCCCGGAATATTTCGGATTGGCACTCGTTCTCGGCTTCAGCTCCAGGATACGGATTTCAACAATGTCGTTGGGTTCTGCGCCGGCAATCTCGATTGGACCGGTACAGATATGGACGCCAAACCCCTCACCAGCACCGCGGCCTGTCGACGAAGAGGAGTCGAGTGCGCCAGCGCCCCGACGATTGACGGTTTTGCCCTCCGCAGTCCAGCGATAGATGTCCTCAACCGCCTGATCACCCTTCACCATGCGATCATGATCATCATTGGCGTGATGCGTGAGTGTCTCGACCGTCACATAGTCACCGGATTCCACCGTGAGGACCGGCTTGAGCGAGCTGCTGAAATGGCCCCAATGGATCGTATCCGGTGTAACGGGCAGATAATGGTGTCGCGCGCCGCGCTTTACGGGCACAGGCGCAACAGTCCCTATCTCACCAGCATCATCGGCATCGCGAAAGTCATCTGTTTGTTCCGGCTCTTCGGGCTCAATCACCTGATCCTTCGCCGTAGGGGGCCGCCCGCGCTGCAGCACTTCGGATTCTGATTCGTCGCCCGGCGGCATCCGGCGATACTCCCGCGGACTCATACCGTACTGTTCGCGGAATGCCCGACTGAATGAGGCACTGTCATTGAAGCCCCATTGGAACAGGATATCTGAAATCGATCTCTGCGCGTGCAAAGGGCTTCTGAGGTCGAGTCGGCATCTCTCCAATCGCCGCAATTTTACGAAATGCCCGAAACTGTCTCCAACGGATTCAAACAGCTTTTGTAGATAACGTGGGGAGATATTGTGCTCTTTGGCAATCTGATGAAGGTTCAACTCAGGATCGCTCAATCTCATCTCGATGGTTTGGAATATACGCTCCAGCAAAGCTGCCCGAACACCAGCAGCCCCGCCAAGTTCCTTGGTCGAGGCCTCGCTCATCAAGGCCGTAGAAATGAACTCTGGCAGCGCAACCTCAGTCGGACGCATCTGGTCGTCATCAACATCCGTGATCGTATCCGCAACAGAGCGCAACAGGCCTGACAGCATGCGGCCAACTCCAGCTTCGGATACCAAATTCGAAATATCTGCTTGAGGCTTGGACCTTATCCTCAGCGCCGGATGAGAGACCGGGATCTGTACCATCAAAAACCGGTTGTCACGCTTGAAATCGAGCGACACGTCCAAATCACCGACCCCATACACAACATCGCCCTCGGAGACTTCAATCGTTGTGGTGTCAGTCTTGGCGACGAGATCGCCCTCCAGCAGCATTATGAGCCAGAACTGGGATGGGCCTTGCGATAGATCGAGCCTTATCCGGTGCTGGGTGGAGGTGATCCTGACAAATGTAAAATCCTGGGCACTACGAAAGCTTACCAGTTCACCGTAGAGCTCACCCTCATGCGCAAGCAACTCCATCGAAAATCGCTGTAGCGCGAAGTGCCAGGCATCCTTTCTCTGCTCTTTTGGATATGCGTTGGTTGTAAACTGCACAGATTGGCTCCGATCGGATTATGGCACCCAGCCATCAACATCTTTGATCCTCAGTTTGCCGTACCGTCGGTCAACGCATCCCGCCCATGCCGATCCGGTTGACGACTGCGACTGCCTAAAAGTCGAGCAGTCCTGATCAAGCCTCGCCTGAATACTGCGTTCAACTGGATAAAATCGTCATAAATCAATGACGTCCAATCTAGTCGATATCTTTGACAACACCTTTTTCAGGGAAGATGCCACGGTCAATCTTGACGTGAATTCCTTGCGTGCCGTCCACGACTTGGGTGACCCCAAAATCGGTCGCGACACTCATCAGAGAATAGGCATCATTTCGACTAAGCTCCTGATGCTCAGTGAGCAGATGAAGCATGTCCAATGAGGCATTCTTCATTGCCTGGTTCAGGTCTTCGTCAAACCCATGGACAATCCAGTGATCCGGGGTTTCAAGAAGCGGCGAAGGAAACTTGAAGTCCTTTCGGAGTACGATCTGGAACAGCACGTCGAGGGAGGCTTCAATTGCCGTGCCGCTGATCTCACCATCGCCCTGGCTGACATGGGGGTCACCGATCGAAAACAGCCCGCCCTTCACCTGCACAGGATAATACATCGTGGCGCCGGCTCCGATGCGCCAGTTGTCGATGTTTCCCCCATGCAGGCCCGGTGGAATTGTGCTGACACGCTCGTCAATGGCGGGCGCGACTCCCGCAGTTCCCAAATGCGGCCTTGCCGGCACGCGGACGCCAACCAAAGCAGGTTCGCGGTCACACTCAGGACAATGCGTAATGGTCCCGGGGATCAGATATTTTCCTTCGAAATCATAGGCATAGAGCGCGTGAGCCGTGTTCGCATTCGGATCAAGCTCATAGATTGTCACGCGCTCCTTCTCATCGAACTCCTGATAGAGGTGGCCCCAGTTCGCAGCGAGGTTGGATCCGTAATTGCAGCGGGGAACCATACGGAAGTAGCGCACTTCCAGCATGTCACCTGGTTCGGCACCTTCTACATAGATCGGACCGGTCATGATATGGACACCCGGCGCACGATCTTCGGGTTGAACACCCTCCCAGATTGCCTTGACAGTTTCATCCATCATCAGTTCCGGAGCATCCCCGGCATGGTGCGTGATCGCTTCAGCCTGAATGAGATCGCCACTTTTAACGCGGAGCGCTGGCTTGATGTTGGGGTGGAAGTATCCCCAGTGCACGGTTTCCGGTGTCGCTTTCAAATGGTGCAGATTTTCCGGCTGAACCTTGATCTTGCTTGTTCGTGTCTCTTCCACCAACGCCATAACTTACTCCTTGAACCAAATCGCCTACCGGTTGGATCAGAGTTCAAGCCCGCTATTTGGTCTTGTTCATATGCGCCCAACTAGTTGCGGCACTGGTTTCGGGTTCACACATAATCGGCCCCGGCGCGGACAAGTTTGCGGACGCGAGAAAGCAAGACACCCGGCAGCCACATGCACTAAAGACACCATGTATCGATCAGCATCGGGAATAGAAAATGACTGCTTCCTCCACGAAAATGCCCACCCTGTTCATTCCACATGGAGGTGGCCCATGCTTTTTCATGGACTGGACGCTGATGGGCGGTCCGGTCGATACGTGGGACAAGACAGCCGAATGGCTGAAAAGCATACCATCCAGCCTGCCCGAGAAACCAAAAGCCCTTTTGGTTGTATCAGCCCATTGGGAGGAACAGGAGTTCACCGTCTCCACGGCCGCCTCGCCAGACATGATTTACGACTATTCCGGGTTTCCGGCTCACACTTATGAGCTCAACTATCCTGCTCCGGGCGCACCGGATCTCGCAAATCGCGTTCAGGAATTGATGGTGGAGCAAGGCCTTGATGCGCCCTTGAAAAGTTCCCGGGGCTATGATCATGGCGTGTTCGTGCCGCTATTGGTTGCATTCCCTGATGCCGACATTCCGATATTGACCCTGTCACTCACCCGCGACCTCTCTCCGGAAAAACATCTGAAGGTCGGCAAGGCAATCAGCCAATTGAGAGAAGAAGGCGTCCTCATCATCGGCAGCGGCATGAGCTATCATAATATGCGCGCCTTCCGGACACCCATGGCCACCGCACCGTCTGCTGAATTCGACGCATGGCTGACAGATGTACTCGAAACAGGTGATCTTGAAGACCGCTGGGTCAAGCTCAGCCGATGGCTGGACGCACCTCAGGGCCGGAACTCGCATCCTCGGGAAGAGCACTTGCTTCCACTCATGGTCGCAGCTGGTGCGGGCCATGACGAGACAGGCCGGAAAGTCTTTTCAGACAATGTCATGAACTCGACCGTATCGGCTTTTCAGTTCGGCTAGGCGCTCGCCTCGCCGAGCACCTCTGTCTCTTCGGGTATTTCAGTCCGCTCGCCATAGCTCCGCGCGATCATGGCGCATACGATCAACTGCATCTGATGGAATATCATCAAGGGCAGTATGATGACGCCAACTTGGGCTGGGGCAAACAATGCCGCAGCCATCGGTACACCGCTTGCGAGACTCTTCTTCGATCCGCACATGACCAAGGTGATCTCGTCCGACTTGTTCAGCCTGGCCACTTGCGCCGCCTTGCGCGTGAGGAACAATACCACTGAGAGCACCAGTGCGCTCAGGAAGAGGATCGTAACAATATCAAATCCCGATACGCGCAACCAAATTCCATCTACGACGGCCGCGCTGAATGCAGTGTAGACAACGAGCAGGATCGCGCCACGATCGAGCTTTGAAAGAACGCCCTTGTTCCGGTCAATCCATGCGCCGATGAGGGGCCTGCTGAGATGGCCGACAAGGAAGGGGGCCAGCAGGGTCAATATGATGGACTGCATCACCCCCAACAGATCTCCCCCACCCGACTGAAGCTCAGACCGCATCAGGAGGCCCGCCAGAAGCGGCGTGATGAACACGCCAAGCATGTTCGACAGTGATGCCGTGCAAACTGCTGCTGCTACATTTCCTCTGGCCATGGAGGTGAATGCGATCGAGGACTGGACCGTGGAGGGCAATATGGTGAGGAACAGGAAACCCATCTTGACTGTAGGGCTCACCAGAGAATTAGGCAGTGTGCTCACTAGCAGACCGAGCGCCGGAAACAGAAGAAAGGTGCTCATCAGAACGAGCGTGTGGAGTCTCCAGGCACCAATACCCCCGAAGATGGCTGCGCGAGACAGCTTTGCACCGTGCATGAAGAACAACAGGAATATGGCTACTTTGGTCAACCACTCGAAGCCGACCGCTGCATCTCCACGACATGGCAAAACGCTCGCCGTAACTACCACGGACAGCAGCACAAGTGCGTACGGATCTGGCCTCAGCCACTTAGTCCAGGTTGTTTCCGGCGAAGCTGACTTTTGACTGGCCAAATTGGGTACGCGATCTGACGGCATGGCAGACTCCATCGGAGGAAATTGAAATCGAGGCTTGATCGAAGCTGGTCAGCTTATTGAGATTACTCAGCCATCTGCCCGTACTTGATGTCAGCGTCGCCAACTGGGTCGCCTTCAGTAGAGGACAGATCCTCAAGATAAGGCGGCTTCATGAAAAGCACGACCATGAAGACGCCGGCTGACAGAACTGACAGCAATATGAAGATGAGAGAGAAGCTTCCCGAAACGTCGCGGATTACGCCACCGATCAGAGGTCCGAGCGCCGAGATCGCGCCGGTGACACACATGGCGGAGAACAGTTCAAGATTGTACTTGCGACCAAAGTAGTTGAGCAGCAGCACCGTGCATGCGAGTTGCGTCGTGCCAAAACCAATACCTGTTCCCACCGCGTAGAACAGCAGCATGACATGATCTGTTGTGAGTGCGAGCACAGCGCAACCAATCATCGTCGCAAATAACGCAAAGCTCACAAGATGCTTGGGATCGAAGATATCCCCCAGAACACCGGAAAATGCCCGGATCAAAACCGCGATCAACGCCTCGATGCTCAACATGCCTCCGGCAACCGTCTCGGAAACACCGCGCTCAACCAAATGGCCCACCGAGAGGCTGGTTACCGTCACCAAGCACATCATGTTCAGGCAATATGCGGCGGCAAGAATCTTGAACTGCGTCGTCCGCATCGCAGCTTTAGTCGTCCAGTCCACAGTCGTCCGGTAAATATGGCGACTGCTCCGTGTCGGAGGCAGTTCGACTTGGTCAGGCATGACGGTCGGTGCCGCCGCTTCAGCCTCTGCTGCGACGAGTTCCTCACGTGCGGGCCGAGTGAATCTGCGCTCCAAACCAACGATGATCGCGCACAAAACAGCCGCAGCCAGTAGTGCGATTGCCTGATATTCCCAATAATTCCGCCACGTCTGACCTTCAAGAGCCAATACGCCAAGTACCATCAATGGCCCGACCACCGTCCCTATTCCGCTGATCGTCGCCGCCACGCCGAGCGCGGTCGATTGCCGCTGGAACAGTCGGCTCACAAGGAAGGTTGTCGGGATGGACGCCATCATGGGGTAGGCCAAACCGCAGATTGCTGCCGCAATATAGTACTGAGGCAGGCTCTCCACTCCATGCAGAAGGTACAAACCGATGCAGGCCAGAACACCACCAATCAGGATTGTGTTCCGCACCCCCACCTGGCGGATGAGAAATGGCGGCACAGATGACGCGACGCCGGTAACTGCACCGAGCACCGTAAATCCAAACCCAGCCTGCGCCCAGCTCCATTCCAGATCCATCACCATAAATGGGAGGACCACGCCGAGTGAAGAATATGTCGCCGCGGCCAGCAAAAGCTCAAGCGAACTCATTGCCAGCAATTGGCTGCCTGCCTTGAAAGGAATTCTTGCATTCATGGGTCAGGATACTCCAGCGGACGAAAATGGGTTGTCGCCATAGACATCGGAACCGCTCAGCGGCTTTTTATTTTCGGATGTGGGCGCACGCCCACAAATCGACAGCGCGGTCAGCGCATAGATCAAAGTGCTTTTGACCATGTCTTCTGGCGTCGGACGCCAGCGTGGAAAGCCGGTTGTGACGGCGGGAATGCGGTTCATGTTGAAGACGTTGTGGTCGCGCCACATGCTCGAATAAACAGGATGCGCGAGCTTCAGAGGCTCGCCCAGTGTATGCCGGGTCGCAGCATCAACAGCCGAAACGAGCGGGGACACGCGTTCTTCATCGGCAGCAAATCCGTGCCGGACCACGACTGGCTCCAGGCCGAACTCACCTATGCCTTGGCGTCTCAAATGACTCTCAAGGCTTCTATGGACCTGCCCGATTTCTACATGCGGCGGCAAACCGACTTCAAGATAGAGTGAGCAAATTTCCGTTCCGGCCCCGAACGCATATGGAACGCCACCACGGACAGATGAGATTTGCGTCTTGGGTTTGGCCACACCGCCAGACGACGTGTAGATGTTCTCCTGCTCATAAGTGCGCCCCCAGTCCAAAATCGACTGGATGGTATCACCGAGACGATAGATCGGGTTGGGGTGATCAGCGGCCTTTTCTGGGCTTTCGAGAAGTGGTGTGAACACGCCTTCGCCAAATAGCTGGATGCGGAATACGGCATAACCGCATGCAACCCACGTCAACCCGAAGTCACACCCCTCGGCCGCGATCGCATAATCGGGTGACACACCGCCATGATAGAACGCGTAGTGCGTGCCGATTTCCTTGCCCATATACTGTACGCCGCGAGCCTCCTCGATCGGCTCAGGACCGATCTCGCCGGGAGATGCGGTAAGGTACAGCCGTCCCGACAGATCAATACCGCAGGATTTCAGCGCCTTTGCGGCCATAAGGAAGCACACCATCGGCCCGCGATCATTCGAGATTGGGTAGCCGTGGAATGCCCCATCCTGCAGCCAGCACTGGTTCCATTCCGGGTTCGCCAGCGTTTCAGGACGGAACTTGTGGGCGTCCAGATCCGCATTCCAGGTCGGACTTTCAGTATCAAGGTGGGCTGTGTAGAGGAGGCTCTTTCCGTCACCCTTGCCGCCATAAGTCGCGATAACATTCGGCCGTTCAGGCGTTGCGCCAACTTTTCGCGGTGCAAAACCTTCTGTTTGCAACCAATCAAACACAAACTCTGCAGCTGATGCCTCGCTCATGGATGGGCTATCAATGTTCCCAAGGGCAAGTGCGGTCTGGGTTAGCTCTTCGATATCAATAGCTGCGGATAGTGCGGCGCACTCTTCTTCGCTGACCACGTAGTTTACGGGCGGAAGATTGTCGAATGTTTCACTCAAGGCCGGCCCAACTGTTCATGATCTGCTTTCGAATTGTCACTAGCTGAGCATTCAAGGGAGCATTCTTGCGCCTCACAAGTCTTGATTACCGCCGCACGGATTGTTGCAGCAGACACGCAAGAAAAGCGAGCACTGGCTATTACGCTTGAACTCAGAGTAACAACGAGCAAAAGCTATTCTGCTGGAATGACGGCCTTGTCCGCCCCCTGGCTCTCCGACTCCAACTTGCGCGCAACATCGCCTGGAGACCCGGACCCTCGAGCGATCAGAGCATAGGCTGTCGGCACGAACAACACGGTCACCAGCGCAGCGGCGATCACTCCAAACAGGATCAGGATACCAATCGCCGATCGGGTTTCGGCGCCTGCACCGCTGGACAGGATAAGTGGGAGAGCACCGGCAGCTGTGGTCAAACTCGTCATCACGATTGGCCTGAAGCGAGCGAGCGACGCTTCCTTGATGGCCTCGTAAAAGGGGCGGCCTTCGTCGCGCAACTGGTTCGCGAACTCCACGATCAAAATGCCGTTCTTCGCTGCAAGGCCAATCAACATAATCAAGCCAATCTGCGTGTAGATGTTCAGCGAATTTCCGGTCAGCCAGATACCAAGCATCCCTCCAGCCAATGTCGCAGGCACGCACAGCATGATGATGACCGGGTGGCGGTAGCTCTCAAATTGCGCTGCAAGCACAAGGAATACGATCACCAGACCCGTGATGAATACGAATATGAGGGACTGGCCAGACGTCTTGAAGTCGAGCGACTGCCCTTTGAAGTCCAATGTGGCCTCTTGCGGCAACACTTCACGAGCCTTGGCCTGCATGGCGTCGAGCACAGTGCCCAGCGACGCACCCTCCGCCAACCCCGCTTCGATCGTGATTGCGCGCACGCGATTATACCGGTTCAAAGTCGGGCTATCCGCAATCGGACGAATTGTGACCAGATTGGAGAGGGGGATCAATTCACCTGACCGTGTGGATCGCACATAGATATTCTGAACATCGTTGGGCGTATTTTGCTCAGACCTCAGGCCTTCCAGGATGACATCATATTCTTCGCCATCATCGATATAGGTCGTAACGCGTCGCGAGCCCAGCATGGTTTGAAGCGTGACGCCAATATCGGTCACCGTCACACCAAGATCAGCCGCGCGATCATAGTCGACCTGAACCCTGTATTGCGGTTGGGTTTCCTTGTAATCCCAGTCAATATCGACCAGTCCTGGATTGTCATCTTCTAACGCGGTGACCAACAAGTCTCGCCACTCCGTCAGCACTTCGTAGGATGGTCCACCCAACACGAATTGGACAGGCTTGCCAGTGCCACCACCAAGTCCCTGCCGCATGATTGCGAAAGCTCTAATGCCCGGCAGGTTGGATAACTTGCCGTTCACTTCCGCTATGATTTCGTCCGCCGGACGCCGCCTGGACCAGTCATCCAACACCACAACCACAAAACCCTGATTGAATGACGAACTGCCAAATCCGGGCGCCCGCAGCAACAGGCGACTCACCTCGCCGCTCTCTGCATAAGGGATCAATCGCCGTTCAATTTCGTCCATATAGCGTTCCATATACTCAAAGGACGCGCCTTCAGGACCCCGTATACTGACGAAAAATGCCCCGCGATCTTCAACGGGAACATATTCCTGCTCAATCGTTTGCGACAGGCTGTATGCGCCCGCAAACAAGCCGACCAGAACGACACCAACTGCTATCGGCCTCATGATCAGTCGGTCCAATACCCAGCCATATCCTGTTCGAAGGCGGCCGAATGCGCCGTCTATCGCGTTCGGGATAACCGCAAGCCATCCCGCACTCTTTTCACGTTTCAGGAGTTTTGAGGCCAGCATGGGCGCTAGTGTCAGGGCCAGAATGCTGGAGAATGCGACGGCCGCAGCCATCGTCAGGGCGAACTCGGTGAATAGTCGCCCAACATCACCCTGCATAAAGGTGATCGGCACGAAGACCGCGATCAGGACAAGCGTCGTGGCCACCACCGCAAAACCAACCTGCCGGGTACCGCGGAACGCGGCAACCAGCGGCGTCTCACCTTCTTCTTCCATGCGGCGAACGATGTTCTCCAACACAACAATGGCGTCATCCACGACCAGTCCGATTGCAAGAACAAGCGCCAGCAGTGTCAGCAGGTTGACTGACAGGCCCAGTGCGTAGAGCACAATGAAAGTGGCGATGATCGAGACCGGAACAGTGATTGCCGGGATAATGGTTGCCCGGACGCTGCCGAGAAACATGAATATCACCAGTGTCACCAGCGCCACTGCGATGGCAAGCGTGGTGTAAACTTCTCGAATCGAGGCGTCGATGAAGACTGAACTGTCGAAACTACGCGCGATCACCATGCCTTCTGGAAGCGTCTCGTTCAGTCGGTCAGCAAGTTCCCGCGCTCCAGCCGCAACCTCGACTGTATTCGCAGTCGACTGCTTGATGATGCCCAGCCCCACCATCGGAACGCCGTTGCCTCTGAACATGTTGCGGTCCTCGACCGTCCCACGCTCAACCCGCGCCACGTCTCCCAGTCGCACCAGATATCCGTCCTCGCCTTCGGCGATCACGAGCGCGGAGAACTCTTCCGGCGTCTTGAAAGTGCGATCAATTCGGACCGTGAAAGTTCGCTTTTCCGATTCCAGACTGCCGGCTGGTGCTTCGATATTCTCACTGCGCAATGCTTGCTCAATCTCGGCCACGGTCAGATTGCGTGCCGCCAAGGCTCTACGATCTATCCAGACGCGAAGGGCATAGTCTCTGGAGCCACCAACTCGTACGCGTGCCACCCCATCCAGGGCGGAGAACCGGTCGACAAGATAGCGCTGAGCATAATCTGACAATTCCGGCGTGGTCATTGCCTCGCTGGCAAGGTTCAGCCAGATAATGACATCATCATTGGAGTCGGCTTTTTCGACCTCTGGCGGGTCGGTATCCTCAGGAAGATTGTCCAGCACACCAGAAATCCGGTCGCGGATATCGTTCGCGGCCACATCAATGTCCTGGTCTATGCCAAACTCCACGCTTATACGCGAGCGGCCATCGCTCGAATTGGAATCGATGTAGCGAATGCCCTCAACACCAGCGATGCGATCTTCGATAATTTGGGTGATCCGTGTTTCTACAACACTGGCAGACGCCCCTGGATAGTTCGTATCGATGGAGACGATTGGCGCATCGATGTCAGGGTATTCTCTCAGGGGCAACCGATCAAACGCTACCATGCCAAAAATCACGAGTATAAGCGCAAGCACCGACGCGAATACGGGCCGCTTGATCGAGGTATCCGACAGCAACATCGTCAGCGACCTGTAGAAGCAGGAGACCCGGCTGCACCCCCGCTACGATTCTTGCCGCTGATGGCCTTGGGAAGGAGCATTGACTGGTCCTGAATTTCCACGGCGGCACCCTCGCGAACACGGATGATACCTTCGGTAATCACGTCTTCGCCAGCCGTTAGACCTGACATCACTTCCACATACCCCGCCTGGCGTAGCCCGAGTTCGACTTCCTTACGCCGCGCGATGAGTTGTCCACCTTCGTTTTCAACGACGAATACAAATGTGCGCGGCCCTACCGGCTGTATTGCTTCTTCAGGTACAGCCAGAGCTTGTCGTGGATCCGCCACCAAGGTTACCTGCACAAACATGCCAGAGATCAGCAGACGCTCCGGGTTGGGCAAAGTGGCACGCACACGAACGGAACGCGTCACAGGATCAATTGCGTTGTCAATTGACGCAATCACTCCATTGAAAGTTTCCCCGGGAAGATCCGCTGTTCTTGCTTCAATTTCCGTACCTTTGGCCAAGGTTCTCAAGAATGTCGACGGCACGGAAAAGTCCAGATTCATTTCGCTGTCATCTATCAGCCGCGCAACGATATCCCCTGGCTGAACATATGATCCAACACTGACCATCCGGAAGCCTAGCACGCCATCAAATGGAGCAACGAGAACGCGATCCTGTTGGCGAGATTGCACCGCACGCAACTGTGCCGCAGCGCTATCAAGATTACGATTTGCCTGATCGAGTTCTGACTGGGATACAGCCTGCTGATCTGCCAGGCGCGCGAGCCGTTCCTGCTGGCGCCGCGCTTCATCGAGCGTTGCTTCAGCAGCTTCTACAAGTGCTGCCTGTTCGCGCTGCGCAAGCGAGAGCAAGGTCTTGCCCTGCTTCACGCGATCACCATCGTCAAAATAAATCGCCCGCACTCGGTCAGCCGCATTCAGGGTCAGATCGACTTGCTCGTTGGGTTCTAGCGTGCCCAACGCCTCAATCCTCATCGCAAAACTGCGTTCCTGTACCGGCTCAACGAAAACACTCGCGGGACCACCCCGCTGCGCCTGAGCTGATAGCGACGATACAAACACGGCAGCTAAAATGAAAAGCAGGTTTCTGGTAAACATATCTATTCCAACGCGATTGCGGGTTCTGTCCCATATTGATTCGGCATTTCTATACCTCCCAATGCTCGATACGCGGCAATCGCCCGGCTAGATGACTGAAGTCGGCTTTCAGCCAACTGATCTTCCGCCGTCAACAATGTTCGCTGCGCTTCCAGCACATCCAGATAATCGTCGAGACCTTCTTCGAACCGTAGACGCGCAAGTTCTATCGCCCGCTGCGCTGATGCCGCCGCTCTCTTTAGATCGTCGCGGCGCTTCAACTCATTCGTGTATTCCGAGAGAGCGGATTCGACTTCGCTCAAAGCATTCAATACGGTCTGTTCATATTGCGCAATCGCCGCGTCTGTTCGTGCGTCGGTCGCATCTATGTTTGCCCGCACCCGCCTGAGATCAGGCCACGCCCAACTTATCGAAGGGCCAACGCCAAATCCGAAGCTCGTCATATCGCCGATATCATTGGCATCATCAAACAAAGCCAGAACGTTCGCATTGACGGTTATCGTCGGAAACAAGTCCGCACGTGCAGCGTCGCCCAATGCCAGTTGGCGCGCGATCACCACTTCTGCGCTGCGAATATCCGGACGTCGGCGGACCAGATCTTCAACCGACCCTGCCATGATCGCGCCGCGGTGCTCTGGAATATCATCCGCGCTGGTCACCAATTCCATCACCAGACTCGATCGAGAATTTGCCGGCTGTCCAGTCAACGCGGCGAGCGCGCTCTTGGCTGATTCTATGGCCGCCTCGTAGCGAGGAAGCGACGCGAGCGTCGTACGATACTGAGCCTCTGCTCGCTCCATATCCAGTCGGGTTGCCCGGCCATTGTCTAAAAGTGTCTGTAACAGGTCCAATCCTTCAGACTGGGTGTCGGCATTCTTGCGCGCAACCGCAAGTCGTCTTTGCGCACCGCGCAATTGCACATAATTCAGAGCCGTCTCACTGGCGACGATCACCGCAACATCTCGGCGAGCCTGCCGAGCCGCTTCGACATCAAATTCTGCGGCGGCGATTTGGGCTTCAATGCGACCGAATGCATCGTACTCCCAACTCGCTCCAAGCGCCCCTTGAATCGAGGCCCTCACGTCTTGGCCTGGCTGAGCGGACCGCCCAACATCTCCATCAAATGACGTAGAAGCGGAGTAGCTGCGATCAAGCCGAGCTCCAGATGCAATCGCTTCAGCAACTCTTACATTTGCAGCGGCTTGGTCGAGAGACTTGTTTGCGGATAGCGACTGGGCGATGAGGCTATCGAGAACCGGATCTCCAAACTGTTTCCACCACGCCAACTCAAGGCTCAAATCAGCAGCTTCTGACAGATATGTTCCTTGAACCGGCACATCCGGCATTGTCGGACCAGCGGGCGCACTGACACACCCCGCCAGCATTATGGCAGTGGCACCTATGGACGCGTGGCAGGAGACGTATCTCATAGCGCTCATGTACCCTAACTGACCTTAGTATCCAGTTACATTCGGGCGCCAAAGTCCTCACATCTTCGTTAGCTCCGAATACCGGGCAGTATTCGTCACGTATGCTCAGGCAAGTCAGCGCCTGCCTCGATTAGCGCTGAAGGCTCCTTCGAATGTTCGACCATTTGCTTGCCCAGCTGTCGAACCATGGTTTCCAGCATCGAATCTCTCATCCACTCGCTGGTGGTTATTTGCCATGACGCTCGCGCAGAGTCCGAACATAAAAAAACCACCGAACGACTGACCTTACACAGGGCTGCCGTTTGGTGGCGATGTTTGCACCAGCTGCGCTGGTAAGTGCTTATCTTAAAAGCACTTCTACCCCTATGGGCGCTTTCCGAAAATCCAGTCCCAGATGTCGCGCTGTGTTGGTTTTGTTTGCTTCTGCATGATGTAACCTTTGACATGTTAAGGAGCAGTCCATCTGCCCCAGACGTCAAAGGTTAACTGAATTTTGCAAATTTCAAAGTAATTTTATGGAAATGTTAAGCTTGCGCTACAGCTTGCACACTACTTGAGCTTTCTAGAATAGACAGGATTTCTTCCGCACCGACGGGCTGTCCGATAAAGTATCCTTGCGCCAGATTGCATTCCAATGTGCGAAGAATTGCCAACGTATCCGGGTCTTCCACACCCTCGGCCACAACATGCATTCCCAGTGATTGGGCCACGCTGATGGTAGACTGGATCAAGAGCTGGCTACGCTCATTGTACCGAAGCGTGCTAATAAGCGTTCGATCAAGTTTGACCTCGTTGGCGGGCACCTTCAACAGATAGGTCAGCGTGGACAGGCCAGCTCCGTAATCATCAATGGATATCCCAAAACCGGCGTCCCTGAGCCGCCCCATAGCATCCTGGGCTCCGGAATTGTTCAGTAACTGCTCGTTTTCAGTGATCTCAAGCATGATGCTGCTAGCCTTGACCCCATACACACGTAAGGCAGCGTGCAGCATGAACTCAAATTCCGCGCTACCGATCAGGCTGGGCGAGATATTCACTGCGATGTTGAATCCGGGATCAATTTTTTGAGCGTCTCGCAGAAACTGAAATGATGACTGAATGACATATTGTGTAAGTTGGTCGATGCGCTTTCCCCGTTCAGCCATCTGGACGAATTCGGCCGGCGAGATGACGCCCATTTCCGGGTGTGTCCAGCGTACCAATACCTCGGCGCTTGAAATCCTTCCGGAACGGATATTCAACTGGGGTTGAAGCGCTATATAGATCTCGCGGTTACGAAGCGCCTCATCCATTTCAAAAAGGACCCGGCTCTGCCACAGCAGCGCGTCTTGGGCATCCTGATCATGCAGCTTGTACGTTTTTCTCTGTCGGGCGGCAGCCTGGGCAGCGGATTCCGCCGTTTTCAGCCGCGACGCCAAAGAGGCAGAGGCGATGCGTTCAACACCAAAGGCAACCTGAACTATCAGAGTTCTCTCGCCAACAATGACCCCCTTGTTGAGTTGGTTCGCCGTGGCTTCGAACAGGTCTTCCATTGCTGCTTCGTCAAAATCGGTTTGCAGCCAATAGAATTGACCGAGGTCGCCTTGATATACGGCTCCAGAACTCGGTAAAGCATTCGCTATCGTATTCGCGGTGATCCCTTCTTGTTCGGGAGTGAGGCCAGTCGAAATAGCCGCATAGTTTGTCACCACAGCTGCCACCATGACACGCTGGTCTTGGCCGACATGAGCGCTCAAGCATTGCGCACTGGGAAGATGGGAAAGATTGTGCGTGAACGCTTTGTTCGCAGTTTCCCGCTTTTTCAAACGCATCCACGCGATCAATGTCCCGAACGAAATCATTCCGATCGCATGGCCGCTACTCGTGCGAATGGAAAACATGTCCATGACAATGGGGAACACAATCATGCATGCCAGCGCGACTGGTGCCCAACGCAGCGCCATGGAGCCAAAACGTCGACTGAGCATCAAGCCCACTACGCCTACAGAAAACAGCCAGGCAGGAAGAAATCCAGCGTTAAGGGGACGTTCTTCGCCCAGAGTCATCGCCGCCATCAGGATGACTTCTGCCAGCGAGCCGTTTCCCTGCGAGGGCATCAAATAGGGATGGTTGTCGCCTTGACTGGCTTGCGCCACGACAAGCCGTTTCCCGCGGACAAGCGCCGCGTCGAAATCTGGTGCCAGCACAGTGCTCAAATCAAGCCGCTGAAACGCCTCAACGTCAAAAGCATAGTCAATTTCGAATGAAGGGCCGATATTGTCGGCTTTGTCAGAGAGCTTACTCTCCGGAGACTGCAGGAAAACATCGCCGTACTCGGCACCAAAAGACCCAAATTCGACGCCGCCCCAGTATCGTTTGAAATAGTTTGAGGACGTTAGGTGGTCTCGTAATCCCTCTGATGGAGACTCCAGTTTGAGATTTGGAGCGGCGGACACCGACACGGTATTCGTGGGCTGTTCCAGCGCCCTTGTCAGCAAGGGAAATTGAGATGTCGACGTGAAAACGGGCTCGACAATAACTGCCGACTCCACATCGAGCGTATTCAGAAATGACACAAGCTCGCTAGTGAACATATCCGACCAGGTATCGCCTGCCGCGACGTGTTCGAATCCATCATTCACTTCGAGGATGACAAACCGGTCGTCGACCGCCGGAGACCTGAGCCCGTTGGATATTCCGTTGAACACCAGATCCAATGGGGAGAACAGATTCACCAAGCCCGCGAAGCCGAAAAACAACGCGGCAATCACAAACGTGCGTGCACGGCGTGGGGCAGCTGGTGGTCCATAGTCTTGCATGTCTGACACCTGTAGTGGAATCTACAGTTATCAGCGCGTAGTTTAGATCTGTGAAAGCGCAGCCGTTGAAATGACCACTCCGTATTCAACAATTGTTAAAGGGTACTGTCAGACTAACTCGAACCAGTCTCCTTTATTCGCGGACCAACAGGTCTCAGGCAACGATCAGCTCGCGTCATTCGAAAAGAGCGACGTCACGTAGCGATTTGAACCCGGCCCTGCTCTCGATAATCTTTTGATGATTGAAGTGATTGTACACTGAGGAGTGAATTGAAACGAACTTCTGAAGACTTCGCAAGCGCCGGAAGCGAGACATCGCCCGCTCTCGCCTTCGGAATGGCAAGTGTGAGTTTTCGGCGCGGATATTGAGATGGTGCCCCGAGCCGATCCACCCAGAGCCTCACACTTTCGTGGCAGATGTTGATGCCGCGCTCATGGAGAAGGTCTTTGACATTCCGAAGCGAGAGCGGGAAGCGAACATACATCAGTACGCCGAGCTGAATGATCTCAGGAGAGGTTTTGAAGTAGCGGAACGGGTTTTTGCTCATTTGCCGAGGCTAATCGCCCCTCCCCTGCGCCTCTAGGGCGTTTGCCCTGACAATGTCCTCATCTTAGTTCGGAACGTCATAATAGCCGTCACAGAACACCACAACGCTTCTCACCATAGCATCTTCGCCCTCATTTTTGATATCTGGAACCCAAAAACTTACGCCCAAACACTCCGCCACTATAGAGTCAAAACTCTCAGTAAACGTCGAACCAAATTCCTGAATCAGCGATTTCGCACTTCTTGCGGTCAATCCTGAAATACTTTTCGTGTTCAAAACAACATTCAGTTTATCATCAAATTCAACTGCCTCAACCTTACCGTCTGCGTCATAGTTGACAAATATTCCCAGTTGTTCAAAGAAATCAGTTGGATGAGACGAGAAAGTAGTTCGATTAAAAGATCGGGGTGTTTCGGAGAACAATGCCCTAACGGCTGAGATATTCATGCCGAACTTGATAGGCCCGACACCTTCCTTTGGAGAAACTTTAAAATTCAAAATCATGGATCTATTTCTTCTGTGTAGTCAAGCATTTGATCTACCGCTTTATCGTACTTGTCACCGAATTTGCTTTGAATGTCGTTAACATCCATCTGCTGAGCACCCTTGAAATCTCCGTCCTTTATCATTTCTGATTGGCGGGTTCGATATGCATGAGCGTCTTTCGAACTACCCCAACTCGCAGTCATTTGGTGATCGCCTTTTTCCATTTGAATAGCAGGACCATCACTTTTGGAGAGGGGTGAAACCGAATTTGCAGGACAATGATGACACTCTAAGCCTTTAGCGCTATTGCCGGTCAGGTTTTTGTAAGCACCACCTGCAAAATCGGCGCTCTTATTGCCCCAACTGCCGAGAAAACCTCGCGCAGCACCAACAAACTTCGGTCCGACTTTCATGCTTGTTTGACCAATTTTCGACCCCAAGTAGAAGCCGATCGCGACATCTTCAGGGCCGGGCACAATTAGCAGGGGCAGCGAACCCACTGCGACCGCTATGTCTTCCCACGTTTTGCAGTCAAAGCAGGCCTCTCGTGCAAAGTAGTAATTGTCGTAGCAACCCTGCCCATAGCAATCCATCCCGGTAGGGTCTGTAGCATTCAACGGATCGTTCCCGACATAAGCATAGAGGTTCATCTGGTCCTCATAACCGATCGGGTCTGTCTGCAAGAACCGGCCGAGGGCGGGGTCATAGATGCGGGCTTTGTAGTAGTAGAGGTCCAGCCCCGTCAGCTCGATCTGGCCGGTATAGGCAAACCTGCCAAACGCCGTGTCGGAGGGCACGCCGAACGGACTGTAGGTGCTTGACCAAACCTGATCCCCCGCCGCATTCGATACCGCAATGATCGACCCCTGATGATCCGCATGGAAATAGTGCGCATCATTTGCTGCGCTCCCATCATACCAGACCAAAGGGCTGTCCACCCGCGACCCATGCACATAGCGCCGCAGCAGTGTGCCGGCCGCATCATATTCCGCGATGAGCGCGTCACCGTCATAAAGGAAGCGGGTAACAACGCCATTGACCGTATTGCTCTGCAAACGCCCCAAGGGATCATAGGTCAGCGTTGCGCTGTTGCCTGGCCCGCTCACCGATATCAGACGGTTCTCAACATCATATAGATAAGTGGTCTCACCATCCGATGTCAGATTACCGTTTGCATCATGCGTATAGTTACTCCCCGCAATACTCTCGTATTGATTGAGGCCATTTACTTCATACGCGCCAGAAATCGCCCGAGGGCCGGTATGGACATAGTCGACATTGCTCAGTCCTTTCTCAACAATCTGGCTAACAGGATTGAACTCAAAGCCAGTCGTCACATCATCAGATGACAAGCTGAAATCATGCGTATAGGACTTGAGTCTGGAGAGACTGTCATAGCTCAGGCCTGTGATCGAGCCAGAACCGCCGCGCTGAACTTCGGATATCAGGCCACGCGCATTGTATGTCGCCTCGGCCTGAAGAACAGACCCGTTAGCCGAAATAGAATCCAGGCGATTGAGACCATCATAACCATAGGCGAAGAACACACCGTCAGGATGCTCGACATAAGTGCGATTGCCATCATTGTCGTAATCATATTTTATCGTCTTGTTCAGGAAGGCGTTGCTCGTGTCCTTGAGACGTCCAAAACCGTCATACTCATTTGAAATCCCCGCACCCGCGGACGAAGCGAACCGGGCATACTTCCGTAATCCCTGGAGATTGTAGTCGTAATAGACATCATCCTGCGAACTGCCAGGAATGTCCTTCCGTGTTACGCGATTAAGATCATCATACTGATAGCCGATTATCTGGCCATCGCGCTTACGCAGTGATGTTCTGTTTCCCTTGTCATCGTACCCGTACATTTCATAGTCACTTGAATTGACTGAGCCGGTATTGGTCTTGGATGGAAATACGGTTTTTTCCAGTCGATGGAAGTCGTCATATTCGTACTCGGTACGGTTGCCGTTTGCATCGGTGACGGAAGCCAGCTCGTGGAAGTCTTTGTAGGTGTAAGATTGATACGTCTGCTGGAGCGGCGTGCCAACAGCACGCTCGACCGATGTTATACGGTCGAATTCGTCATAATTGGTGCGCGTGATTCGATCCGGACCGAAACTACCTTCCGTCCCGAGTGCACACGCATCGCCGGGCAATGACTGGAAACTGTTTGGGTTCATTCTCTGCGCAGTACAGACAACACGTCCGAATGCATCGTAATTCGACTGTGAGGCAGTCTTTATGGATGTTCCGCCATAGGCGACTTCTTTGGTCTGCCGTCCCCAAGCGTCATATTCATAGTTTATCTTTGTAAATATTGTGAACCCGCTCCAGTTTGCAGGCGCTATATCAGGCGCTTGCCAGGCACTGAGCTCACCGTTCTCAACCCAGGCAACCTGCCCCAGCGAGTTATAAATTGTTCGCATTGCCGGAAACCCCAACGGACCGACACCATCAGGATCCGGCGCAATCGTACCCACGAGGCGTTTCGCATCATCATAGCGCATATGGATTGTATAAGGCGATGTGCCGTCAGGAGTCTGAGGTTGCGCAATCCCCGCCAGCAAAAATAGCCCACCAATCGACAGGAAGGTTCTCATGAAACTTAGCATTGGTATATTCCCCCGCTTAAGGACACGACGTCAAATTGGCGTTTGGTGTGGTCTCGGTATGCTGGTTTCCGAACACATCATATGTATAGCAAGTGCGTAATGAGACGCCCTCTGACGTGACCGTCTTCCCGCGCAACCAAAGATTGTTTGGGCCTGAATCCGGGCCATAATCATAGGTCGTCACAACTTCATCCGCGGAACCTGCGGAACATCCGTTTCCAGAAGCGGCCGAAGTACGGCAGTATTCCTCCTGCGTCAGGACCCATATCGGAGTGCCAGACGCAACATAGCCGCCATTAGAGGATTTAAGCCAAGGCGACCTCTGCTCATAGTAATAGCGAATTTGGGGGCGGACACCGTGGTCATCTGCAGGAGCCGTGATCTTGGTAACACTTCCATGCACGGGATTATACTCATAGTCTGTCTGGTTGCCCTCAGGATCGATAACCCAATTAGGCTGGTTGCATGTGAGCTGATTGGCACACACGGCATCATAGTTTGCAGACTGAGGAATGCTGTCCGAACCGGCGTTATTGAAGCGCTCAAGAAGCGTGACATTTCCGCGATCATCATATGAAACTTCAGAATATCCACCACCAACATGGTCTATCTGTTTTACAATCTGGGACCTGTAATTGTATGGACCGGGGACTGGGAAAAAATGAAACTTGTCCCCAGTCTTGTCAGTAAATCCTGCGATAAACGATGGGTATTCGAACTGTATGTCAGATGGATAGTCTGGATGTGTGTAAACCCTGACGTATTCGCTGCCTATCACACTGTAACCACGTCCGTCCACCACACTGGAATCATATTCCCACGCACCAGGAAGGCGCTGCAGCCCACCTATGCCCTCATCAATTTCAGCGTCATACTGTCCGTCGTCAGGTAATTTG
>NZ_DGMZ01000005.1:0-112007 GCF_002388685.1 Hyphomonas sp. UBA4505
GGCTGCTTGCGGCGTGTGATTGCGATGAGGATCGCGACGCAGTCTTGGAAATTTCGGCCGATGTTGCCAGTTCAAGCCTTTACCGCGCGCTGAGCCGTTGCCGCAAACTCATGATGGCTGACGCGCGAGGCGCGGAGTGATGGGGAGTGTGATGCGTATCGATCCCATCCCCGACACCAAGCCGGTCTCCCTCGAAGAGGGGATATCGCTATTGGAAGCCGGGCAGGGCGAAGGCCTTGTTGTCGATCTCGGCAATGGGCGTACCGCCAGTGCTGACGGGCATCGCGGCACCGACGGCCTACTTCAGAGGTTGCGCGGTCACCGCATGATGCTCTCGCTCGCGACTGGCGGCGCAGACCTTTCCCGCTTTGAAGGCCTGAATGACTCAGTGATCGTTGCGCCGCTCGTGCAGGAAATCCTCGACGCAACGGGTCAAAAGGACTAGGTCGGCGCCCATGAGCGCAGACCTTCTCTCCCTATTTACCGCGACATTTGTCACTTTCTTCGTGCTGATCGATGCATTGGGGGTCGCACCTGTGTTTGCGACGCTTACGGCGGGCGGCGACGCCGCCTATCGGCGAAGGATGGCGGTGAAGTCCATCATCGTGGCCACGATCATCATTTACGGTTTTGCGTTTGGTGGATCCTGGTTGCTCGGCGCAATGCATATTTCCATTGATGCGTTTCGGGCGGCTGGCGGCATTCTGCTGTTCATGATCGCACTGGACATGGTGTTCGAGAAGCGCACCGAGCGGCGCGAACACCGGGCCGAAGAGCATCTCGGGACGCACTCCGCCGATCCCGAGCCGGACGACATTTCGGTATTCCCGCTGGGGATTCCCATGGTGGCAGGCCCCGGTTCCATTGCAACCGCCATGTTCTACATGTCGGACAAGTCGGACTGGATCGAGAAGGGGGTCGTGTTGTCGGCGATTGGACTCAACCTCCTGCTGACGCTGGTGATATTTCTGATTGCCGGGCCGCTGGTGCGTCTCATGGGCGCGAGTGTTGCCGGGGCACTTACACGAATCCTGGGCGTCATCCTTGCGGCGCTTTCGGTACAGCTTCTGATCGACGGCATTCGCGGGGCGTTCAATCTGTAGGGATCAGATGCCGGAGGGCTCTACGCTCTTCTTCGGCAGCCGGACGTTCCGTCGGAAGGTCGCAATCATCACATAGAGCAGGGCGAGACCGGATGCGGTCAGCCCCATCACCTGCAACATCAGTTGTTGCGTCCATTTGATTCCGGTGTCGGCGATCCGCAGCGCGCCAGGACCATCCTGCTTGACCAGGGCAACGGACCGGTCTCCGCCAGCTTCCGCCAGCAAGCGCGCGCGCCGCAAGTCTGAACTGTCTTTCACATGTTCAATCAAAGTGATGGCCGCCGGTGTGCTGGTCAGCATACCGATACGATCGATCTGGGCCAGGTCCTTTTCGAGCTGCTGCAGGCCACCGGCATCGATGGAGTTGAGATAAGCACTCCGTACCCGGTCTACGCGGACACTTGTCGTGGCCAGCTCACCGAGCGATTCTTCCAGGGCTGGTCGCAACACGGTGTCGGGCAGGGCATCATTCAGCCGGCTCTTCATGTAAGCGGTGAATTCGGGTGTCATGCGCCGTGCCCTGCGCGCGGACTTCAGGATCGAGGCGGCCCGTACATTGCCGTCCGACACACCATCAGACCCCTCCTCGCCGATCAGGGCGAGCGCCGTGATCTTCAGCGTAATGGGATCAACCCGGTCGCCCTTCAGCCAGCGTTCGGAATTGTTGGCGAGATCAGAAAAGCTGCCCAGCAGCACAAACCGGCGGTCTGAGGGTCGCGTATTGCCCGATACGGTCACTTCAGGTTCTTCGTTTGGCACATCGGCATCTTGCGTATCGGCGGGATCGTCGGAGGCCTCTTCTTCCTCCACGATACTTGTGGAAGAGGGCGTGTTTCTTGGGCCGGCGGATGCCTGTGCCTTTTCGAACTTCAGGCCGATATCAAGAGGTAATTTACGGAGCGCGGCCGCGGCCATCCGGTCATCCGGACGGTCCAGCTTCACACCGCTGGAGTCAGCTTCGAGTTCGCGCACCGATTCCCGATCAAGCATTTGCGGCGCCGCCAGGAGGAAGCCGCGTGCTGCCGCAACATCCATATCCATCAGTTCACGTTCAACGATGTCGTGCCAGAATTTGTACTTGTCGCCGCCATTGCGGGGGGCGATTGACGCAAACGTTTCGTCAATGTTGCGACGGGTCTGATCAATCGATTCAATAGTGGGGGACTCTGAAAAACTCTCGCCAGAGAATGCCATGGCAAGACTTTGCGCAGCAATCACCGGCATGAGGATCAGCAGTGAGTTGAACACTACTGCCTGCATCCAGCCGGACGACTTATCCATAGTTTTCCGGCGTCGGGCCATCTACGCTGAAACCAGTGCATCAGTTGTGTTTTAGACAGGCGTTTATAGAGCGCGTCGTCGTCAGAAAGATCAAGTCCCGGCCTGTAAATTGCACGGGAATAGTCGGTTTCAGGTGCCGAGGATCAGGGACAAACTCATGAAGATTACATGATTTCGCCTCAATTGTCTGAAAACATTGACAAAAATTACACAGCATCAGGAATTGCAGAGAATCGCTAGGCGGTCTATATCCGCCCCCAAACAGAGTAAGGTGATAAGCGATGAGTGTTGACCTTTCGGACGACTATCGCCCCTCGGATGACGAGGAGTTCATGAACGAGCGTCAGCTCGCCTTCTTCCGGCGGCTTCTGGAGAACTGGAAAGCCGATATCCTCGACGGTGCGAAGCAGACGATCAATAATTTGCAAGATGAGTCAGGTTCGTTGCCGGATATTGTCGATCGCGCTTCAGCAGAGAGCGACAAGGCTCTTGAGCTGCGCACCCGTGACCGTCAGCGCAAACTGATCTCCAAGATCGATTCCGCGCTGCGCCGCATTGATGACGGTTCCTACGGATATTGCGAAGTGACCGGCGAGCCAATTGGCCTGCGCCGTCTGGAAGCGCGTCCGACAGCAACGCTCAGCCTCGAAGCGCAGGAGCGCCACGAGCGCAAGGAACGCACGCTGCGCGACGACTGAGCCTGCGCAAACCATTTCCGAATTAAAAAGCGGCGGTGATCCTGATCGGATCACCGCCGTTTTCATTTGCCCATCAACCCAACGCTTCGGCGGTTATGCTTGGAGCCTCATGCGTTGAGGACATAATGGCATCAAGGTCCAAAGGATGTCTTACAGCATGGTAATCAAGGCCTTAACGACGGCATGTGATATTTAACGCGAAGCGGACCTGCATTAACACTGGCGGAGTTTCGAGTGGAATCATGGCTGACAATGACCGCACCAAAGCGGAAATTCCTAACCAGTCGTTAACCGTATCTGACGCAAAACAGACTGGAACACGGAAGTCGGCTCACCGAACCATGACCAATGATCTGCCTCTTGCTGCCGATGACGGCTGGGACATGTCTCCCAGACGGGAAGCCGACATCATGCTCGACATGCCGACGACGTTCGAGCCAATCACACCGGATCGTCCAATCCCGACATCTCGCGGCGTGCTGAGCGCCGCCGAGATCGAGGCATTGTTGCGTCCCAATCTGGACGACATGCCAGAACCGGAACCCGAGCCTGTCAAAGTTACGGACGTTGATGTTCCGAATTTGCGCAAGCTGGCGCCGGCTGAACCGACCGAAATTACAGAGGATGCGCGCCGTATTGCGTCCCGGCTGACTTTGGCGCTGAGAGATGGCTGCGGTCTGAAGGCGGCGGCGCTTGCCCGCGCCAGCGCGCGTGGCAGTTTTGACCAGGGACTGGCAACAGAATGCGCTGGTCGTGGCTCCGCCATTGCCTGCTATTCTGCGCCCGGTGGTGAAATTGCGGCGATGCTGGTGATCAGCGCGTCGCTCGCAAATGCACTCATTGAGACTGCCTGTGGCGGAAAGCCGACACAGGGGCATCACCGCGCCCTGACGCCGATGGATGCTGCGCTCCTCGAAGGCCTGGTACGCCCCCTGGGAGCGGCGCTGGCATCCTCACTGAAATTCTCTCGCATCGAAACCGATGCGGAGTTCGCCTGCGCCCTTGCCGGACCGGGTATGACATCCATTCTCGATCTCGATGTGCGCGTCGATGACATCAAGATGCCGGCGCGCCTGATCCTGGCTGAGGATGACCTTTTTGACCTGTCCAGCGATATGCCGACGGCGCGTCGGCAGCCGCGCATCTCCCGCGAGGTCGCTCCGGTTGTTGGGGCAGGGGCGATGACGGCTGTGCTGACGGCGCGCGTGGCAACCCTCAGCGTACCCATGTCACGCCTCGCCAATCTCAAGCCGGGTTCAACCCTGCTGCTGGGCCTGCCAGCCGATCAGCCCGTTGAGCTGCTGACCGGTGGCCGCGATGGCGCTGTTGTTGCCGAAGGCGAGATTGGCCGGAAGGGCAATCGGATGGCGGTGCGCATCAATCGGCGGACAGCCCTTCTGCGCTAGGCAGGGGCTGCCCGAAAATTCCTACATATTGGCTTCAGCGCCCGCTTTCGACGCTTCTTCTGTGCCTCCACCCAGAATTTCAGCCTCGCGCTGCGCCCAGAGGCGGCGCTGGTAGCGTACTGAGATGATGTCAGTGACCACCAGTACGAAGATGACGAGGTAGAAGGAAGACTTCGACATGGCTTCGATCGTGTAGTCGAACAGTTTCAAGTGGGCGAGATGTGCGCCCTCGGTGACCAGAAGAACGCCGACGAGAAACAGGATGAACAGGCCCATGACCTCATACATCCGGTTTTTCTTCAGGAAGTCCGCCACCGCGTTTGCCATCAACGCCATGACGATGCCTGACGCGATGATCGCAATTGCCATCAACCAGACCTGGTAGTCCTTGCCCGGCCGGCATGCGACCGCATCTGCTATTGGCTGAGCGATCAGGGCTTCCTTACAATCGGTTACCGTGCCCTTGAACGTGCCAATCGTTTCACCAGCGGAATTCACGATGCGCGCGATTTCCTCATTCGCGATGGCCATGGCCGACAGGATGGAGTCGAACGAGAAGACGAGGTTCATTGCCACGATAAGGCCAATTGCCTGCAACACAGATTTCGACTTGCCGCCCTCGCTGTGTTCGATGTGCTCCACCGTCAACATGTGGGAAATTTCCTTGATCGCCGTGTAGATGATGAAGGCCCCACCGACGAAGGTGATCATGCTCTGGAAGGTGAACTCTCCCTCGATTATTCCTGATAGATGGAAGCCGAACAAAGGCTCGGCCAGAGCATCGAACAGCGCGACGATGACGAAGAGCAGGACGATCCGGAACAGCACTGCGAGGCCGATGCCCCATTGGCGCACCATCGGCGCTTTTGCTTCGCCGACCCGCTTTGATTCGATGGAAATGTAGAGCAAATTGTCGAAGCCGAGCACGGCCTGAAGCAACAATAGCATGAATAACGTAAACAGGCCCGATACGGAGAAGACCTCCGCCAACATTTCACCCAGCATCCCCGAATCTCCTGATATTAGTTCTGATCCTGTTCCCTGATAGGGAGGGTAGACCCGTCAGATCAAGTTACGCCGGGAGTCTTTAACAGTTCCGCCTCGATTTCAACGCGCACCATATCTGTGATCAGTCCGCCGAACCGGCTGATGCCGAAAACGGTCCGGTCGATCTCCGTTGTAGCCGAGAATCCGGCCACTTGCGCGTTGCGTAGCCGGTCGAAGCCCGCGCCATTGAATGCCACGGCCAGAGTGACCGGGGCATTCTTTCCATGCAGGGTCAGGATGCCTTCGACGTCCGCTGTGGTTTCGCTGGTCATCACGATGCGAGTCGATTGGAACCGGGCTTCGGGGAAGTTGGCGGCGTTGAACCAGTCTGCTCCCATAAGCGTTTCGGCAAACTCGTCATTTGCGATGTCGAGCGAACTCATGTCCACCCTGCCTTCGACCTTCGCGTCGGCTGGATTGTCAGCGGCGCCGCTCAGCTGAACATCAAATCGTTCGAACCGACCAATATAAGTCGAGTAGCCAAGATGATCGATCTTGAAGGTGAGGGCGGCGTGAGCCGGATCCAGCTGCCAGTTGCCGCCCTCCAATTTCACGACGTCCGTGGTGACGTTCGGTTTGAGCACCGGCGCCAGCACAGATGTACACGCAGCCAGCCCCACCAGTGCGACAGAAGCGAAACAGGCGGGACCGAAGCTGCGTGAAGTCATGATCAGTCTTCCTTTTTCTCGGCGACCCAAGCCATGACATTCTCTTCCAGAATGCTCAGGGGCACGGGGCCATCCTTCAGGACAACATCGTGGAATTCGGCGATGTCGAATGACTCACCAAGTTCCCCCTTGGCTTGTTCGCGCAACTCGAGAATTTTGAGCATACCGATTTTGTAGGCCGTTGCCTGTCCCGGCATCACGATGTAGCGCTCAATGGCCTTCTTCGCGTCACCTTCCGGGTTGGGCGTATTGTCCAGCAAATACTGGATCGCCTCTTCGCGGGTCCATTGTTTGTCATGGATGCCCGTATCGACGACCAGGCGCGCTGCGCGCCAGATCTCCATCGCAAGTCGTCCGAAATCGTCATACGGGTCGGAATAGTAGCCCATCTCTTTTGGCAGGAATTCCGAATAGAGGCCCCAACCTTCGGAGAAGGCAGTATAGCCGCCATACTTGCGGAAGCTCGGAATGCCTTCCAGCTCCTGCGCAATGGCGATCTGCATGTGGTGGCCTGGAATGCCTTCATGGAAGGCGAGCGCCTGCAACTGGTAGGTTGGCATGTCCTGCATGCGATAGAGGTTGGCATAGTAAGTGCCGGGCCGACTGCCATCCGGGGCAGGACGGGAATAGAAGGCCTTGCCAGCGGATTTCTCGCGGAATGGTTCGACCGCTTTGACGATCATGTCAGCCTTGGGGAATGTGTTGAATACGCTGGGCAGGTCGACCTTCATAAGCTCGATTTGGGCGCGAGCTTCGGCCAGATAGGCCTCGCGGCCTTCTTCAGTGTTGGGAAGATAGAATTGCTCATCTGTTCGCATGAACTCGAAGAATTCCTTCAGCGTGCCCTCGAATCCGACCTTCGCCATGATCCCGCGCATTTCCTCATGGATGCGAGCCACCTCGTCGAGGCCGAGCTGGTGGACTTCTGCCGCGCTCTTGTCGGTCGTCGTCATCCGCTTCAGACGCATCGCATAATAGGCGTCGCCCTCGGGCAGCTTCCATGCGCCGTCCTCTGTAGTGGCGCTTTCAGCCTGCGCAGTCATGACGGCGATGAGGTTTTCATAGGCAGGGCCGACTGATGATGTCAGGGCAGTGACGGCATCAGCGAGCAGCTTAGCCGCCTGAACATCGTCAATCGTTCCGGCCTCAACAAGTCCGGAGACCTTGCTGCGGAAATCCTTCATCAGCGGGCTGTCTTCGCTGCCATCATTCACATCGGTCGTGAAGGGATAGCCGGTGATTACGCCCTTGGAATCGTTCAGTACGTAGGGGTAAGCGAAGGCGGGTGGCATGATACCGAGGCTGGCGGAATATTCCGCATTTTCAATGTTTTGCGCCAGGTAAGTTTCGACGCCTTCGAGGCGGGCCACATAGGCCTCCGCATCGGACAGGCTGGTCACGCCATGCTGGTTGACCAAGAAGGCCGGAATGCCGGACTGGACGCCGCGCATCTGGTCGAAAACATAATCATAGTGGCGATACGGAAATCCGGCTTCTGCTTCGGCCAGCTCATATTCGGCGAGCCGCCAGGACAGTTTGGCCTGATCGTTCAGCAGGTCAAAATCAAAGAGTGTTTTCATCTCAGCGATATTGGCGCGCTGGATTTCCATATCTTCGATAGCCTTGGCGTCGGAGACGTCATTCCATTTGTCATAGTCGGTCTTCACACCGAGATAGGTCTGGTACATCGGGTTGCGGTCCAGAGTTTCGTGGAACTTGTCCTCGAACCATTCATTCAGCCGGGCGCTTTCGGCCGCGACCAGTTCGCTCCGGTCGGCTTGGGTTGGCGCAGGCGGCATTTCAGCGACAGGAGGCGGCAGCGTTGTGTCATCCGCGCTTTGGCAGGCGCCGAGCAGCAGGAGCGCTGCGATTGCTGTTGAAGTTCGTCTCATGAAAAGCTCCGATTCCACTGTGATTTCTGTAATTTTCAACGTTTGTCTTAACGCCTTTTTCGCTTTCATTAACCTTTGTCGTGCCACATTTGATACACTAGGATTCCGTATGACTGAGTCGGCAGTGATGCCGAACGGAAAAGGCGTAGAGTGCTGGCCTGACCTTGGCGGCTGGCAACAGGAGTGTAAAGCGACCAATGGATTTTCAAATGCAGGCGAAGGCCGCTCCCGCTGACGATCAGGATACCACCGCTGAAACAAGCGAAGTGACTGAGCGCGGACGCGTGGATTTCATGCAGCTTTCGTTCTGGGTCTGCCTGCTCGTTTCGATTGCTGCGGCCAGTGTTGCGCTTGCCTGGCCAAATGCTTCGGGCGCGCCTGGCCCGATCCTGCTGATTGCGATGGCCTCTGGTGGACTTGTATTCTTGCTGTGGAGTGTACGCGGCGCCGGCCGGATGCTCGGCCTGTTCCCGGAGCGAGGCTCGATCGCGCGCGCAGCTCAAGCTGCGACGCCGCGCTTTGGCTGGATCGAGGCGCTGGATGAATCTGTCCTGATTGCCGATCAGGGGGGGGCACCTGTTGCGGCCAATACATCTTATCGCGAGCTGACAAGCCTCGCACTGATCGGCTCTCAAGCCGAAGGCGCTCCGGTGACCGTGGATCGCCTGTTCGGCGCCAATCCAGGTCTGGCCGCACCGGTTTACCGCCTGTCCAAGGGGGCGAAGGCCGGTCATGCGCGCCGCGAAATCCTGCCGCCGATCACGATTGGCCCGGAGCGTGTGCCCGCCCAGTTCGAAATCACTGTGTCGCCGCTACCGCGTGACAAAGTGCTCTGGCGTATTCGTCCGATCGCCGGCGAGCGCGAAGCGACCGGCGCGGCCGACTTGAAATCGCTTTATGTCGAAGACGCGCCGATGGGCTTCTTCGCTGCGCGCCCGGATGGCACGATCACTTATGCCAATGGCTGGCTGCGCGATATGCTGGGTCTGCCGGAAACGGCCAAGAATATTCGTATCGACGACATCATGCGCCCTGAGTTCGTGAAGATGCTCTCGCGCGACCGCAAATCCGGCGTGCCGGGCCGGGTCGACATCCAGCTGCGCGGTCGTGATGGTGTTGAGCGCCCGGTTCAGGCGATTACGACCTGGTCGGGCAAGGGCGCGGACGCGACAGGACGCACGATCATTCTGGCTAGCCAGCAAGTCATGAACACCGGCGAGGAAGGCTTCCGCATTTCGACTGCGTCGCGCCCACCGCGTCCGGATGGCGATCCGATGTTTGACGATGCACCCTTCGGGGCAGTGCGCCTCGAAGGTGGGAGCGTGGACAGCGCAATCATCATGGATGCCAACCGGTCGCTGATGGACCTGACCGAGGGCAAAGCCGCACCGGGCGGCAAGTTCTCTGAGCTGTTTGCGCCGGAAGAGGGCGAGGATGCACTCAAGAGCCTGCTCATCGATGCGATCGACAAGCCGGTAAATTTGAAACTGATTGGGGAAGAGCCCAAGCATGTAAACGTCTTCGTGGCGCTGGACGGCGCGGGCCACCCATCTGTGGCCTATGTCATGGACATCACCGAACAGCGCCAGCTGGAAATGCGTCTCGCGCATGGCGAGAAGATGCAGGCCATCGGACAATTGGCTGGCGGCGTCGCGCATGATTTCAACAACGTGCTGCAAGGCATCATCCTGAACAATGAACAGCTGATGGTTCACCACCCTCTGGGAGATCCATCCTATTCCAATCTGAAATCGATCCACGAATTCTCGATCCGTGCGAAAGACCTTGTGAAGATGCTGCTCGCCTATGCGCGCCAGCAGACCTTCAAGCGCGAAGTGTTTGCGGTGACGGACTTCATGTCTGAATTCTCGATCCTCTTGCGCCAGTTGCTGGATGAGCGGATCGAGCTGGACGTCAAGCATGGCCGCGATGTGCCTTACATCAAGGCCGACAAAAACCAGCTTGAGAACGCACTGTTCAACCTTGCCACCAATGCGCGCGACGCGATGCTCAGCCACAAGAATGGTGGCAAGCTGACAATCCGCACGGCGCGGGCCACCGGCAAGGAAGCCCAGGACAAGGGCTTCGCCTTTGTGAGCGATGGCGACTATATGCTGATCGAAGTGGAAGATAGCGGTCACGGCATGCCGAAAGACGTCATGGACAAGATCTTCCAGCCCTTCTTCACGACGAAGGAAGCTGGCGTCGGTACAGGTCTCGGGCTTGCGACGGTCTACGGCATCATCAAGCAGTCGGGCGGCTATATCTGCACCACTTCCAGCGTAGGCAAGGGCACAACGTTCCACATCTATCTTCCCGCGCTCAAGGCAGAGGAAATACCTGAGCCGGTGGACATGGCGCAGGCCGAGAAAATTGCCAGCCAGCCGGTGGATATTTCCGGTCGCGGCCGCATCCTGTTGATCGAGGACGAAGATGGCGTGCGCGGCATTGCCGCATCGCTTCTGCGATCGAGCGGCTATGAAGTCGAAGAGGCCTGCGATGGCGAAGAAGCGATGGAAATTCTCGAGGACAATCCGGAAAGTTTTGATCTTGTCATTTCCGATGTGGTGATGCCGGGCAAAGATGGTCCGACGTTGATCCGCGAAGCCAAGGATCTGCTGGGTCATGCCCGCGTGATCTTCATCTCCGGCTATGCCGAGCGCGACATTGCCAAACAGCTGGACGACGACCGCGCGGTCTCGTTCCTGCCGAAGCCGTTCACCGTCCGCCAGCTGGCCGAGCGCGTGAAACAGGAACTTGGCAGCCCGAAGAAGGAAGCTGCCTGAAACTCAGGCCCAGTGTGATTGGAGCAGGGCAGCGAACTCGGTTGCCCGCTCCGCACAGGCCCAATGTCCGGCGCCACGCTCGACATGCAGCGGCACGTTCCAGCGTTTGGAAAATCGTTCGCCCACAGAGAGGTCGACATAAGGGTCCGTCTCGCCCCAGAATAACTGGCCGCGCTCCGGCAGATTTTCGAGACCCTTCACCCATTCATCCGAGAAGCGCAGGCCGGCCGCTGACCGGTAGAGGCGAAGAATGCTCTGCCGCATCGTCTTGTCGATGAGCGGAACTTCCTGCTCGGCCAGGCTGCGCGGCATGCCGCCGGAAACCAGTGCAGGAAGGAGCCGTTTCTTGTTGCGCATGCCCAGCATGACAAGCTCACCCAGCACAGGCGTTGCCCAGCGCCTTGCCAGCGAGTGGCCGCGATAGTCGGGGTCGATCACCGCATTGGTGACACACCAACTGCTTACAAGATCCGGCCTGAGGGACACGGCGCGCAGGGTCAGCAGTGCGCCCCAGTCATGGCCGACAATATCGACATTGCCACCGGCCGCTTCCATCTGCTCGACCAGCCAGTTCGCGTAGGCGTCCTTGGTTGCGCTGAACCCGTCCGGACGCGGGCAGCCAAAGCCGGGTAGGGCGGGGGCGCGATAGTCATCGGCGCCTAGACCGAGCGCCGCAATCAGTGGCTCCCACAGATGCGGCGTATCCGGAACGCCATGTATGAACAGTTTCATTGCAGTTTTCCCACCCTCACTTGACAATAGGTGAATATTCCTATTTAGCGGCGAGTGCAACCTTTGGGAAAATTATCCCATGAAACATCGAGATATCTGGCGGGGGCTTGATGCCCTTGCTGCGCATCATGGGCTGACGCCGTCTGGACTGGCACGCCGGGCCGGGCTGGATCCGACGGCCTTCAATCCTTCCAAGCGGGAAGGGGCTGATGGACGTCCGCGCTGGCCGTCCACGGAAAGCCTTGCGCGCGTCCTGGAATCTGTTGGCAGTCGGTTTGAGGATTTTGCCGCCTTGGTCGATGGTCGGCGCGGAGCGATTGCCCCCCTGATAGGCTTTGCGCAGGCTGGGCAGGACGGCTTCTTCGATGATGCCGGTTTTCCTGTCGGCGGCGGCTGGGAGGAGGTTCGGTTTCCGGGGCTGGAAACGGAGTCGGTTTACGCATTGGAGATCAGCGGAGATTCCATGGAGCCGGCCTATCGGGCCGGGGACCGGATTATCGTGTCGCCGGGTTCCGAGGTGAAACCGGGCGATCGGGTGGTGGCAAAAACTGTTGGTGGCGAAGTGATGGCCAAGGTCCTGGCGCGCAAGAATACGCGCACAGTTGAACTGGCCTCGTTGAACCCGGCCTATCCCGTACGCAGTTTCAAACCGTCAGAGATTGCCTGGCTCGCCCGTATTCTCTGGGCGAGCCAGTAAGGCTTATCCCTTGCGTTGGTCGGATGTCGCTTGAGCCAGTTCCTCATCCTGGGCGGGCTGGTAGAGTGGGGCATATTTGTCGACCATCTCGATGCCGTCTTCTTCGTGATAGACGTCACGCCAAAAATTCGGCTCCCCGTCTTCGTCCACTGTGACGGTCATGTAGGTGATGTGAATCTGGGTTTCGGACTTGAACTCGATTCGTTCCGGATTTGACCCTTCGAGCGCCTCCGATACATCCCTGGATGTGATTTCCGGGTCATGCGCCGCAATCCATTTCGCCATGTCTTCAGGCCTTTCCAGACGGACGCAGCCTGAGCTGAACGTGCGCTGGGCCCTGTCAAACAGGCTCACGCCGGGCGTGCCATGGAGATAGACAGAATACTGATTGGGAAAGATGATTTTCAGATCGCCCAGCGCATTGTTCGCGCCAGGGCCTTGGACCAGTTGGTAGTTGTCGGCGGCGACTGGATCGGTCCAGTCTACCGAGGCGGCGGAGACAGACTGACCCGTGGCTCGTTCAATCACCCTAAAATTCTTGCGGGCGGCATAGGACGGGTCCTTGGCCAGCTTTGGCAGCTTGTCGCGGCGCACGATGCTGACCGGGGCATACCAGCGCGGATTTGCGACTGCGTATTCCACTTGGTCGGAGAAAACCGGGGTTTCACGGCTGGGCATGCCAACAATGGTCTTCATCGCGATTTCGCGACGGTTGTGACGCCAACCTTCGGCGGTGAAGGATGGAATATTGGCCCAGATATACTGGTCACCCAGATCATCATAATGACGCCAGCGATTCATCGTGTCGGCGATCCGGTCGATTTTGGAGTCGACACTTTCATTCAGCGCCGCAAGCGTGTTCCGGCCCACAACACCGTCATCCTCAAGGCCGTGATGGCGCTGGAAGTCCTTCAGGGCGCTCTGAAGACGCGCATCAAACACGATCTCCGTAGCGGATGTGCCGTCATCATTTTTCGAAGCCATGCTGATGGCGGACAGCAAATCGCCTGCCCATGTCTCGGGCGTGTAATAGCCTTCCGCTTCCAGGCGGTCGCGCAGGGCCGGAATACGTGGGTCTTCGTCGTCCAGTTCAATCGCTTCCCCATCCGGGATGGCGAGCCAGCCGCCCTCCGACCGGATTTCGCGATACTGTTTCAGCTGTTTCTTGAGACGATTATACTGGGGGTGCTCAGGTTCGAGCTCGGAAAGGATGTCGTCGGCATCACCCCGCGCCGCCTTGATCAGGCTTTTCTGCACAGTGGATTTGGAGGGCGCATCGGTCTTCGATTTTGCCGCTTCGCCATTATCGGACAATCCTCCGCTTACGGCAGAGGCCATGCGGATCCAGGCTGCGGTCAGTTGCAGATCGGCTGTGGCGCGAATCTCGTCGCTGTCGCCTTTCAGGCGCTTGGCTGCGATCTTGTTGAGGTTGGCTTTCGAGACGTCGGATGGGACGAGGCCGTATGAGAAGAGATCACTGCGCGCGCGCTTCAGCGAGCGGATCCCTTTCTCGGTCCAGATCGGCTTGAAGACATTCTGAGCATAGGCGGCGCGCACTGTGGTCAGGACACCGGCTTCGGTTTCACTGCCCAGTTCGCGCTCCAGCCAGTCATTCAGGATCAGGGTCTGGATGGCAGAGGCTTTTTCCGCTTCAAGTTCGCCGCCCATGGCCTCTTTCTCGCTCAGATCGGCCAGCTGCACAGTATCGGCGGGCGCGGCATGCTGGGCGCTGGCGGGAATGGCGGTCAGCAGGCCAGCGGTCGCGAGGAGGGTTGATGCAAGAAGTCGGCGATGCGTACGCATAAATAATCTCCAAAATACTCTTGTTAGAGAAGAGCGCGGCCGCCGCATCAGGCTGGCCTGGCCGGTCGGGAAGACTGGCGGAACTCTTCGCGGTGTTGCTGGATAAACCGATCGCGCCCGTTCCGGTTCCGAATTACGGCTCTGAAAAACATCAGAAAAAGTATGGCACTATTTGCGCTCTGATGCGTTTGAGGGGGCATGCGTAATGGTTAAAGTGATGCGTGCCTGCTCAGACCAGACAAGAGGACCAGACCCATATTTTCCGCGTTCATGAAATTCATCTTCCTGCCCTGGATCATCGCATCGGCGGAGCTGCACCCGGTCCAGCCGGTCGACAAGACTGAGACCGTCAAGACAGGTGCTGGCGTCGAGATTACCGTAAACGGAACACGCTCTGCGCTGCCGCTGATCTCTGTTTCCGCCATGCCGGGGGAGGAGGTCAGGCTGGCCATTCCCGAAGATGCCCGTATTGAGATTTCTGATGGAAAATTGAGCCGTGACGCGGCGGAGATTGCCTGGACCGCTCCGGAGGCGCCGGGGCTGGCCGACATGAAGATCTCCCATCGCGGCGCTGAAACCCGCCTGAACCTGCTGGTGCTGACGCCGTTCGAGAATGGCGTGGATGACAGCCTGAATGGCTATCGGATTGGAATGTATGCCCGGCCGTTGCGGGATCTTCCGTCCTATGCCGTGCCCAAGGGCTTAATCGATTTGACGGCGATGTCGGCGGATCTGCGCGTTTCGCCCCATTTCCAGCTCGGCCAGTTCCGCTGCAAGCAGCAGCCGGGACATGAGCCGACCTATCTGCTGATGCAGCCGGACATGCTGGTCAAGCTCGAAACCATTCTTGCGGCCGCCAATGAAAAAGGTTGGGAAGCGGATACTTTCTTCGTGATGAGTGGCTATCGCACGCCGTTCTATAATGCGGCCATTGGCAATACGACGACTTCATCGCGCCATTTGTATGGTGATGCCGCCGATATCTATATTGATCAGGACCGGGACGGGCAGATGGATGATCTCGACGGCAATGGCCGGATCGACAAGGAAGATGCCCGCGCGCTGGTCAAGCTGATTGACGAACTTGCCGCCGAGCAGCCCGAAGGTTGGGTCGTGGGCGGCGCATCGGCCTATGGGTCGAATGCGGCGCATGGGCCGTTCGTGCATGTCGATACGAGAGGCTATTCGGCGCGCTGGTAGTTAGCGGCCGGATTTCTCGGCATTCCACATTTGCATGAAGGCCGGCGGCGGAGAGGGCTTGAACTCGGTTTCCGACAAGGCGTCCAGCGCGCGTTGGCGGTCGGCCTCGGTGAAGGTGCCGGAGGTCAGGCAGAATTCCACTGCATTGTCGTTCGGGTCCTTCGTATAGATCGAGTGACACCAATTATGGTCGATCTCGAACACGTCGAGCCCGGCGGCGAGCCATTTCTGTTTCCAGCTTTCCAGTTCTTCCTTCGTATCCACCGAAAAGGAATAATGATTTGTACCCGGCGGGAGTTTGGCGGCGGCGTTGATGTCGTAGACATAATCGTCGCTACCATCGGTCTCGTGCAATTCCCAGAAGGCGATGAAGCGGCTGTCATCGCCATCCATCCGATAGAAGAAATGCTTGCCCCAGCCGCCGCCCATGATTGGGGCGACTTCGACCTTGACCAGTTCAAAGCCCATGATGCCTTCATAGAATGCATGCGTGGCTTTCATGTCTTTCGCGGCGAGCGCGAGATGATGATAGGCCATGTTCAGTTTCCTTCCTTGTCGACCATCGACATGACGTCTGTATCCGATCCATCCGGTGCAGCGATTTCGACGACGCGTTCATCCACATCATCATATTCCAGTTTCAGTGCACGGCTCATGATGGCGTGCATCATATAGGTGCAGGTGATGTAGGTGAATTCGAGGATTTCCTCGTCCGACAATTCCGCTTTCAGGGCCTCGAACACGCCATCGGGCACGCGGCCGCGTTGCAGGACCAGACCGTCCGTATAGGCGAGCACGGCGCGTTCCAGCGGGCTGAAACAGTCTGCGACCTGCCAGTGGGGAATGGCGGCGATCTGGTCTTCGGTCAGGCCGACATCGCGGCTGGCCTTGCAATGCTGAGAGAAGACAAATTGTGAGCCGACGGCAAAGCCGGCGCGGATCTGGCCGAGTTCGCGCAGTTTCGGATCGAGTTTGCGGTTCTTGGAGCGGTAGAACTGGAAGCCTTCGGTCGTGTGCTTGAAGGCATCCGGCACAATGTTGAAAACTGTCCACCAGTTTCCGGGCGTTCCGGTTGCGGTGCCGGGCTCGGCAATCGGGTCCCGGTCTTCAAACAGCAAATCGAAAATCTGGTTCGCGAACGGATTTCCGGCTTCGCGGCCCGCCTGTTTCAGTCGTGGCATACGCGTATCCTCCCGGTCGGGAGTGTACCACCACGCGGAAAGAATGACAGGCATGACAAGGGGCCGTCACGCGAGGGAAACGGGCGAACAGGGCAGGTTTTCAGGGGGAGTCAGCCAGAGCTTTCCCATGTTTCCAGCCCGGCGCTGATCTGCGCGGGCAACATGGCGGCCAGCGCGCCAAGCTCAGGCGAGAGGCGAAAGGCGGGCGTTGCTGCGCCGACCATTGGCTTGGGCTCGCCGTTTTTCTGCAGGCGGTTGAGGGTGCGGGCGAGGCGGGATGCGTGGGCTTCGGGCGCGGCAATCACGCGCCGGAGCGCAGCGATGCGGGCCATCAGCTTGTGGGGGGAAACGGGTCCATAACTGGTACCGGAAATGTCCGGAAAGCCGCCGGGGCCTTCAAAGGCCTGGCGCGCGGGCAGCAGTTTCAGCCGTCTGGGGGAGAGGCGCGGGAAGATGGCCAGTTCGACGCCTTCGGGCAGGTCGGGCTCTGGCGCGGGATTGGCGGGAGCCGGGCGCGGCGGCGTCGGGGCCAGCTGCAGGCCGAGCGCCATCAGGAGGATCAGCCGACGGACGATTGTCTCAAGAATGCGGAGCCGGCCGGAGACGCGCTGCGCCAGGCCGCGTCCGATCCGCTTCGGCCCCAGATGCAGGTTCGCCAGTGCCGACGCATCCATCACGGCAAGGGCGGCGTGTTCCAGCCCGCGTTTGAGAATGTCGGTCTGCGCATCCATGCGGGAAGTATGGGGGAAGGGGCTATCAGACGGATAGGGATTTAAGTTCGGGTGTCTCTCCTGCTTGGCCAGCTCAGGCGCAATTGTCAGGCTTGAAGTTCACATCCTCCAGCAGTACGAATGATTACTGCATAGAGGTTGCCGAGGGAGAAGTTTCTCTGAAGCAGGCAGAGAGCGGTGATGCACAAAAGAAGAAAGGTCTGTGATATATGAGAGATCCCATTCCCGATCCCAGCGATCCGCACCCCATGAGTGATTCCGACATGTCGCGCATGGTGCATTTCGATAAATTACCGGGCGTGGTCCAGGATCTCGTGCGAGATATGCCGGTCTGGCGGACCCACCCTGCCGCGCTTAACAGGGTAGCTGTCACAATTTTCGTGCCGGACAATCTGGCAACGGAAGATGAAGCTGATTTCTGTTGGCTTCACCCCATGACGGAAGAGTGCTTTCTGAACGCGGTGACGCCCACAGGTGTTGATCCATTACACCCGCAATGGCCAAGTCCGGGAAAGGGTTTTGAGAGTTTAAAGGAGGCGTCGCTTGTCCTTAGCTTGGACGCCGAATTTTTCGATACGCAGGAAGAGGCCGACGAGTATTTCCGGAACGATCCAATTACCATTGCGAGGTTAAGGAGTTGCCTGCTTGCCCGCCCGGAGGGCACCCGGAAGCTTCTGAGCCTTTTCGAAGATCAGTTAAGTGTTCGTGAGGCCACATATGATGAGGCCTTGCTGAATGATATAGCGCCGCAACTGACGGCGATGGACGTTACAGTTGTTCTGGATGCGATTGATCTGGAGCGTTCGTCTTACAGTATTGAGAAGCTCGGCAATGGCTATTTTTTTCTCAGTAAGTTCAAGAGTATGCATCTTCGGCCAGAGGTGACGAAAGGTCAGCTTCTGTTCCGGCCTGATCGGGAGCGCTACCAGATTTGCGTTGCCAAGTCCGTGTTTCCTGAACTTGAGGCGGTGTCCCCAAACATCAGATTCAAGTCCCTGGTCGCAGGATATGTCCCTGAGTCCTCTATTTTGCAGTGGTGATTTTTGTATGCAGAATTGCCCAATGCAATTGCCTCTCCATCAGAAACCTCAAAGGCGTTCACCATCTGGCGGGTATCGCTTTGCTCAATCCATCCTATAGGCAGCGCCGCTGCGGCCGCCCGCATTCTCTGCTTGCCGTGGGGTCATTTAGGCGTCACAAACGCTCCCCATGGATTGGGGCAAATTGAAATCTTTCCACGCGGCAGCCGAAGCAGGCAGCCTGACGTCTGCGGGTGAACGGCTGGGCATTTCGCAGTCGGCTGTCTCACGTCAGATTGCGGCGCTGGAAGAGGCGCTGGGCGTCTCATTGTTTCAGCGGCATGCGCGCGGCCTGGTGCTGACCGATAGCGGCCACACCCTGTTCCGCTCAACCATGGAAATGGCGACAGCAGCGCAATCGGCCAATGCCTTGCTGAAGGACCAGCAGGAGACCCCACAGGGCGAATTGATCGTGGCGGCGCCGGTGGCGTTCGGCTCGACCTGGCTGGTGCCGCGCCTGGGCGGGTTTGCCCGCAAGCATCCGGACATGAATCTCGACCTGCGCCTTGATGACAGCCGCGAATATGACCTGCTGAAGCTGGAGGCCGAATGCGCCATCCGCCTGTGGGCGGCGGACAAGGCGGACCTGATCCAGCGCAAGCTGGGCACGGTGGCGACCAATCTCTATGCCTCGCCGGAATATCTCAAAGCCTATGGCATGCCACGCACGCCGCAGGACCTCGATAATCACCGGATCATTGCCTATGGCGATGAAAGCTCGATGCTGGATGTGATGAGCTTTGCCTGCCGTGTGGGCCGGGATGACAGCCCGCCGCGCCAGGCCGCACTGAAGGTGAACAATGTGTTCGCCATGTTGCGGGCCGTGGATGCCGGGCTGGGGATTGCCGACGTGCCGGACTATATGGCCGGGACCATGCCGCGGCTTGTGAAAGTGTTGCCGGAGACGGTCGGCCCGATCTTCGATCTCTACTTTATCTATCCGAGCGATCTGCGCCGCTCGAAGCGCGTGTCGGCCTTCCGGGACTTCATCACCGCAGAGACCGAGATCCTGCGCCGTCCGGCTATGCGTCAGAATTAGTCAGAAATGCGACATCCATGCATAAGTGCATGAAAGCTTTGCTGTCATGTTGGTTGTAATCATCGGGGGAGAGGTTATCTACCACGCATGCCAAGGGCCTCGGGCATTAACCCAATCATTCCTCCGATTGGGCGTTTCCTCCCCCCTACGGGGCCCGATACTTACAGCCCGGCGCGTTCATTCGCTGCCGGGCCTTTTTTTTGCCTTGAATTCAGGGCTCTAACGGCCGCTTTTTCATTAACTGAATGCAAGATTGCCGCGCCTCATGGGCGCGGTCAAGCCCATGAGGCACGGCAAGTGTTGTGCAGTGCAATATGCAGGATGCGCCAATCCAGTATTGGCGGGCGGATCAGAGGTTCGCGCGCAGCATCCAGGCTGTTTTTTCTGCGATCGCCGCGCGCTGTGTCATCAGGTCTGCGGTCACCGCGTCGCCATTGTCTTCGGCAATTTTCAGGCCTGCCTTGCCAGCGCGGCTGACGGCTTCATGCCCTTTGACCAGATTCTCGACCATCGTGTCGGCGTCCGGAATGCCATTGTCGGGCTTGATCGTGGCTGGCTCTACCATTTCTGCGGGTGATGTCGGGGCGAAATGGCCCAGCGCGCGGATGCGTTCGGCAATCTCATCCAGCGCCATCCAGAGTTCGTTATACTGTGTCTCGAACATGGTGTGCAGGCTGTTGAAGCGCGGACCGGTGACATTCCAGTGATATCCGTGGGTCTTGGAATAGAGTGCATAAGTCTCCGCCAGCAGAACGCGCAGGGCGTCAGCGGACGTATTACGGGCTTCGTCGTTCAAACCGATATCTACAGGCATGGGTTAACTCCTTTGTCTCTCTTATCAAAGACGTAAGAGCCCCGATCGTTCCATGCCAATCAATAGGGGGAAGGCCGGATATAGGATTGTTCTATAGCAGTTTCCTATGTCAGATTTGCGCAGAAACGCTGGATGCGCGTGAGGGCTTCCTGCAGCGCCTCGGTTGAGGTGGCATAAGACACGCGGAAGGCCGGGGACAGGCCGAACGCCTCGCCGAAGACGATGGCCACCTTTTCCTGCTCCAGCAATTCGGCGGCGAAATCCTTGTCGCTTTCAATCACCTTGCCGGACGGGCTGGTCTTGCCGATGACGCCCGCGCAGGACGGATAGACATAGAAGGCGCCTTCCGGCGTGGGGCAGGTGATTCCTTCGGCGGCGTTGAGGCCGGCGACCACCATATCGCGGCGTTGCTGGTAGACGGCGCGGCGTGTGGGCAGGAAATCCTGTGGGCCGTTCAGCGCTTCGACGGCGGCCCACTGGCTGATCGAGCAGGGATTGGATGTGGTCTGGCTGATCACCTTGCGCATGGCGGTGATCAATTTTTCCGGGCCGCCCGCATAGCCGATGCGCCAGCCGGTCATGGCATAGGCCTTGGAGACGCCATTTACGGTGAGCGTGCGCTCGTACAGGGCGGGCTCGACCTGGGCGATCGTGAAGTATTTGAAGTCGTCATAGACGAGGTGTTCGTACATGTCGTCGGTCAGAACCCAGACATGCGGATGGCGCAGCAGGACGTCGGCGAGCCCGCGCAGCTCAGCCTCGGTATAGGCGGCGCCGGTCGGGTTGGATGGCGAGTTCAGGAGCAGCCACTTGGTGTTCGGGGTGATGGCGGCCTCGAGGGCTTCGGGTGTCAGTTTGTACTGGGCATTCGGGCCGCATTCGATGGCGACGGGCGTGCCGCTGGCGAGCAGGACCATGTCTGGATACGACACCCAATAGGGGGCCGGGATGATGACTTCGTCGCCGGGGTTCAGGGTGGCGAGGAAGGCATTGTAGATGACCGGCTTGCCACCCGGCGCAATGTGGATCTGGCTGGGCGTGTAGGTGAGGTCGTTCTCGCGCTGGAACTTGGCGCAGATCGCCTCCTTCAGCTCCGGGATGCCATCGGCGGGCGTGTATTTGGTCTTGCCATCGCGAATCGCCTGGATGGCGGCGTCCTTGATATTGTCCGGCGTGTCAAAGTCCGGCTCGCCCGCGCCAAGACCAATCACGTCATGTCCGGCCCGTTTCAGCTCATTGGCCTTGGTGGTGACGGCGATGGTGGCAGATGGCTTTACGCGGTCGAGGGCATCGGAGAAGCGGAAGGTGTCGGACATGAGGTTTTCCCGTGAAGTGTCACGCGCGGCGGCGTTTGCCTTCGCTTAATCCTGAGGACCCCGGCCCGCAAGGGGAGGGCGAGGGTAATTCTGACGCACGGGCCTCAAGGGCCAGCCTCAAAGCCTTTCTGAGGCCTTAACAACATTCCCAAAAATCACCTGCGCGCTTGGGCCAGACTATTAGCCTTGTTTTGGCATGATGCAGGATTATGCAACCCAGTCGAAAGGCGGTCCCGAAAAGGGATCAGTGATACGGAGCCATGAGCATTTCATCGAGTAGGGACCTGTTGAATCGGGTTCTGGACAAGGTCGCCGAAGTGGCCAATGAGGCCTATCTCGAATTCTCACGTTGGGTAGATCGTCTCGACGACATGGAGAAGCTGTTCTTCATGGTCGTGTTCATTCTGATATTGTTCATGCTGATCCTGGTGCGGGCAGGGCGTCGCAAGGCCGACCCGGCACGGGGGCGATCCTTCGTCTCGTCGATCGTCCTGGTGATGCTGTTCAGCTTCGGTGCGGGATGGATGATTGATTCCCGGTTTGACGTTCAGGATGTAATGAACTTCTTCTGAGGCTCGCATCCCCGGCCAAGCCGGACTATCTGTTGAGGCATGAACCCGACTGATTCCGGCGCAGCGTCCCTACGGGGCATTGACGTCATCAAGGACAATCTCAAACGACTGCCTGCAAAGCCGGGCGTCTATCGCATGTTCGGTGAGCATGACGATGTCCTGTATGTGGGCAAGGCGCGCGACCTGAAGGCACGGGTCTCGAACTATGCGCGGCTCGGCGGGCATACCCAGCGGATCGCCCGCATGATCTCCATGACCAAGCGGATGGAGTTCGTGGTCACCGAGACGGAGACCGAAGCGCTGCTGCTGGAAGCAAGTCTCATCAAGAGCCTGAAGCCGCGTTTCAACGTATTGCTGCGTGACGACAAATCGTTTCCCTACATCCTGATCCGCCGGGACCATGAAGCGCCCCAGATCAAGAAGTATCGCGGGTCCAAGATGGATCAGGGCGACTATTTCGGTCCGTTCGCCAGTGCCGGGTCTGTCATGCGGACGCTGGACACATTGCAGAAAGCCTTCCTGCTGCGCACCTGTGAGGACAGTGTCTACAGTGTGCGCACGCGGCCCTGCATGTTGCACCAGATCAAGCGCTGTGCGGCGCCCTGCGTCGGACTGATCGAGACCGAGGACTATCAGGCCCTTGCCGATCAGGCGGCAGACTTCCTGCGCGGAAAGGGGGCCGACCTGCAAAAGCGCCTCGCCGCCGATATGGAAGCGGCGGCAGATGACATGGAATTTGAACGTGCGGCGCGCCTGCGCGACCGGATCCGGGCGCTGGCCCATGTGCGTGCCAGTCAGGATGTGAACCCGGAAGACATCGAAGAGGCAGATGTGTTCGCCATCGAGATGGATGGCGGGGTCTCCTGTGTGCAGGTCTTCTTCATCCGGGCGGGACAGAACTGGGGGGCGACCGCGCACTATCCACGCCATGAGCGCGAGCAGACACCGGAAGAAGTGCTGTCGGCCTTCCTCGTGCAATTCTATGACAAGCGCCCGCCGCCAAAGCTGATCCTTGTGAACAAATTACCGGACCAGGCCGAACTGATCGCTGACGCGCTTGAGCTGAAAGCCGGGCGCAAGGTGGAAGTGCGTCGTCCCGAACGGGGCAGCAAGAAGGACCTTGTCACCCAGGCCGCGCGCAATGCGGGGGAAGCCCTGTCGCGCAAGCTGGCCGAGACGGCCAGCCAGACGCGCCTGCTGGCCGAAGTGGCGAAAGTGTTCGAGCTGGAGACTCCTCCGGAGCGTATCGAGATCTACGACAATTCTCACATTCAGGGTACAAACGCCGTGGGCGGAATGGTGGTTGCCGGTCCGGAAGGCTTCATCAAGAACGCGTATCGCAAGTTCAATATCAAGGATACGAGCATCGAGCCGGGCGATGATTACGGCATGATGCGCGAGGTGATGCGACGGCGGTTTTCCCGCGCCCTGAAAGAGCGCGAAGAGGGCAATGGCACAAACTGGCCAGACCTTGTTCTGATTGATGGTGGGTTGGGGCAATTGAACGCCGTGATCGAGGCGTTGGCCGGAATTGGCGTGACCCCGGAAGATGTAAACCTCGTCTCCATCGCCAAGGGCGTGGACCGGAATGCCGGACGGGAACAATTCTTCCGGCCGGGCCGCGCGCCCTTCAAGTTGCCGGAAACCGCCCCAGTGCTCTATTACCTTCAGCGCCTGCGCGACGAGGCCCATCGCTGGGCGATTGGCGCACATCGGGCAAAACGCTCTGCTGCAATCAAGACCTCACCCTTGGACGAGATCGAAGGGGTCGGTCCGACGCGGAAGAAGGCTCTGCTTCACCATTTCGGATCGGCCAAGGGCGTCTCGCGCGCGAAGGTCGCCGACTTGATGGAAGTGGACGGCGTCAACGAAGCTTTGGCCGAACGCATTTGGGGCCATTTCAATAGCGGCTAAGCTGACCGCGCAGTGGTGCGTGTCATCAGGCTTTCGATATAGCTTTCCACCAGATGGACGAGTTCATCTTCCAGAATGTCCGCATCGAGTTCCAATTCCGGTTCTGCGGCAGCCGCTCTCAGCAATTGCACGACAGTGTGTGTCAGGATGAAAGCCGCTTCCCGGCCGTGGGGGAAATCGAAACTTTGCTGCCCACTGATGGATTCAAGGAAGGCAAAATGCTGACGGCTCATGACATCGCTGCCGCCAGAGCGAAACAGGACGTCTGAGAGGATGAGCCGTGTTTGAGGCGAACCTGTGGGGCCATGCATCAGTGCCCGGATGACAGCACGTACGGGTGATGTCTCAGGGGAATCCAGAACAATCTTCGTGATCATTTTGCGGACATTGTCGCTTTGGCGCTGACTGAGCGCAAAGAGGATGGCTTCCCGGTCGGCAAAATACTGGTAGAGCGTGCCAATACTGACGCCAGCGCGCTCAGCGATGTGGTTTGTGGTTAAATTTGTGAGACCATCCGATTCCAAAAGCTGAAACGTTGCTTCCAGAATGGCTTCCACCGTTGCCTGAGCTCGGGCTTGCCTTGGTTTTCTTCTATTTTTTTCAGTCACTTGTGCATTCCGATTTGCTTGACCCTGCGTACATCCTGATGCGAGTGGAATATCTGAGCTTTGCTTACATTATAGGGCGGCGACTGCCAAGAACACTACAGGAGGCGTCTGAATGCATCCCTCGCTCGCGCAGGTTCACGACCGGATTGAGCTGCAGAAATCAGCCTTGCCTCAAATGTATGGCGATGTCGATTTCACGCAGACACCAGAACGCTACACTCAGGATGTAGCGGAAAGTTCACTACCGCCATCGCTGCACAATATGGCGCCGCCTCCAGCGGATATGGTTGCGCGGGTCAAGGCCTATACGATGTTGGGGGATGTGACGGCTGATGCCTATGCGGCCCTGATGGGTGAGTATGGTTTCAGGCGGCTCGTGGATATGTTGACGACGGCCTGCGATGAGGGGCTGGAAGCTGTGCCCGATGCGCCGCCGGAACTGGTGGCCCTGATCACGGAAATGGAAACCAGGCCGGACTGGCTGGACATGGACATGGTGCGGAAGGGCGCGGCGCTGAACCGTCTCCCCATGGCGGTGACGTCCCCGTGGATGATCCGGGGGGCGTTCCTTGCAACCTTCATGAACAAGTATACCGCGCTGCCCATGGCGATTACGGGCACGCTCGGATATTCGACATCTGCGCGCCGCGTCAACGAGACGGCGACTTTCTTTACGGTGACCACGCTGCCCGGTGCGCTGGAGCCGCGTGGGGAGGGCTTCAAAGCCGCTGCCATGGTGCGGCTGATGCATTCCATGGTCCGGTTCAACATCCTGCGCAAGATGAAAAGCTGGGACGTGTCCGTGTACGGCATTCCGGTGCCACAAGTCGACCAGATGCCAGCTGGCCTGATCGATGTGTTCCTGCTCGCCTACCAGATGTTGGATGAGGGGCGTACCGAGTTCACTGCGGATGAGCGCGCCCGTGTTGAGTTCAGCCGCTATCGCTGTTACCTGCTCGGCCTGCCGGAAGATTTGCTGATGGACACGCCGCAGGGCATTGTTGACATCATGAATGCCCGGGGCGCGTCCATCCGCCAGGGCTTTGACGACGAGACTTGTGGCACACTGGTGCGCGCCACGCTGGAGGCGTATTTGCCACCAGACCGCAAGCTCGGTCACCGCATATTCAACGCACTGGAAAAGCGGCTCGCGCGGCTGGTCCTGGTGAAACACTTTCTTGGCGGTGACAGCCAGAAAGCGCGTGAGATTGGCGTGCCAGTCGGGCCGCTGGACTATGCGGTGGCGATGGGCCTGTTCCCTTACATCTCGGCCAAGATGGCACTGTACCGGTTTGCCCTTTCCGTGCCCGGATTACGCGGCATTGCGGATCGGCGACTGACGGCGCGTATCCGCAAGTTGCTGAAACGCTACGGCCATGCCGAGTTCACATCAGATGCTGAAGCTTACCGTCCTGCAGTCCCCGTGGCTGCATGACGGTGGGAGGGGAGTTTGGTGCCCCCCGAGGGACCCGGGTGGGCGGGGGGCATCAAACGTTTTTTAGTCCCCACTATCCATTGCCACAATGATCTGGGCATAGCCTTCCGACAGGCGTTTCATGTTCTCGACCGCGAGACGTTCATTGGTGCCGTGAAAGCCTGAAAGGTCGGTCGGGTTCAGCACGGACGGCGCGAAGCGGTAGACGCTGTCGGTGATGGCGCTGGCATAGCGGGCATCCGTGGCACCCAGCACCAGGCCGGGTGCAACTGCGGCGCCGCCGCCTTGCGCTTCGGCTACGCTGGCGAGCACGGCATAGGCCTTGTTGTCGGTAGGCGAGACTGGCGATGCTTCGCTGCCGCTGATGCCGCCGTCGGAGACCGTCACCTCAATCCCCTTGATGTCAGACGTGACGTCTTTCACGTGTTTGATCACGTCCTCGACCGTATTGTTCGGGTGCACACGGAAATTCACGGTCGCCATGGCGCGCTGGGCCAGAACATTTTCCTTGGCGGAGCCGGCCAGCATGGTGGGCGCCGTGGTCGTGCGGATCATGGCATTGCCGGCCGGGATATCGGCCATGGCGGAATCCACGCTGCCTGCGAACAGCCAGAGATTGGCAAAGGCCATCTTCTGCATGAAGGGCAGGTCCGGGGCGGAGACGCGGAAAAGATCAGACACCGGAGGTTTGGAAAAGTCGGCTGGCATCTGATTCTCATCCAGCGCAACAATGGCGCGAGCGAGACGGACCGCAGCAGAGTCGCGTGGCGGTGTGGATGAATGCCCGCCCTCGGCCAGCGCGGTCAGGGTGAGCGTCAGATAGCCTTTCTCGGAGACGCCGATATAGGCCATTGGCTTTCCGGTCAGCGGGGAAGGGTCAATAATCGCAAAGCCTTCGTCCAGTGCCATGACCGGCGAGATGCCGCGTGATTTCAGCAGGGCGATACCAGCCTCGGCACCATTGCCGAGCACTTCCTCGTCATGGCCAAACATGATGAGGACGGTGCGCTTGGGCTGGAACTCGTTTGCGGCGAGCGCGTCAGCCGCTTCCATCAGGGCGACGAGGCTGCCCTTGTCGTCAAGCGCGCCGCGACCATAGACATAGCCGTCGACGATCTCGCCTGCGAAGGGCGCGCCGGTCCAGTCGTCCTCAGTGCCGATGTTCACCGGTACGACGTCCTGGTGGGCCATCAGCAGCAACGGGTCGAGCGAGGGATCTGATCCTTCCCATGTGTAGAGCAAGGACAGGGTACCGGGCACGAGTTCACGGCTCATGGCGGCGTGCGCGGCGGGATAGGTCGTCTCCAACCAGTCATGCAATTCCAGCCACGGGCCTTCCTGACCGACGCGCGGGTCGCCGGAAGCGACCGTGATCGTGCGGAACTGGATGGCTTCGCTCAGATGGCTTGCGGCGCGATCTGCGGAGACTTCGGGCACAGGGGGAAGCTCTACGCGTTCGCCCGTCGCCGCGCCGCCATATGTGAATGTGCGGAACAGGATCACCGCCACCAGAAGCACAATGAGCGCGACGACCCCGAACAAGATTTTCTTCAGCATTGGCCCATTTCCTCCCGGCACATCTTTTATCCGGTGTCAGGCCCGACCGGCGCGACGTCAACCGTTCCGGCAATAAAAAAATGACTTGGCCGTCACGTTTTTACCGGGCAGGCTGCGCACATGACTGACGCAAGTGGCCCGCGCCTGTCCCTACCGAGAGTACTCGCCTTTTCCTCACTCAGCGTCCCGCTGGCGGGGGTGGGGTTGCCGTTGGCCGTGTATCTTGCACCGCTTTATGCGAACGAGGTGGGGCTGGGGCTGGAGCTGACAGGATTCCTGTTCATGGTGCTCCGCTTCTGGGACATCCTGACCGACCCGGTGATGGGCTTCGTGGTTGACCGATACCGTAGCCCGTGGGGCCGTGTGCGCCACTGGATCGTGCTGAGCGTGCCGATACTGGGGCTGGCGACCTATTTCATCTACATGCCGGAGCGCGGCGCGGGGCCGGGCTATTTCGTGGTCTGGATGCTGCTCTTCTATGTCGGTTTCACCCTGTTGCAGACCGCGCGGTCAGCGTGGGTGCCCGCCATTGCGACCGACTATGATGATCGCTCCCGCTTCTTCACATGGGCAGAAGTGCTCAGCATCATTTCGATGCTGGCCTTGCTGGCTGTGCCAGCGATCCTCGCTGCAGCTGGTGTCGAAGTGGACCGGTTCGGGCAAGTCGAGGTCATGGGCTGGGCGCTGCTTATCTCCCTGCCGATCGTGGCCTTCCTCGCCTGCACCTTCGTGCCGGACAGGCCTATGCGCGGCGACAAGGGCGAAGCAGCCAAGTTTGATCTGAAAGCCATGATCGCGGCGCTCGGGAACAGGTTTCTCGGCGTCGTCCTGTCCATGGAGCTGCTGGTCGGGACGGCCGTGGCCATTACGGCGTCAAACTATCTGTTCGTGGCAGAATACGTCTTTGGCTTGTCGGATTCCATGTCCAGCGTCGTGCTGATGATCTTCTTTTCTACGGCTGTTGCAGCGTTGCCCTTCTGGCTCAAATTCTCGGCGCGGACAGAGAAGAACACCGCTTTTCTGTGTGCGGTGATCATGGGGATGTCGAGCTATGTGATCTACTATCTTGCCGGACGTCTCGGCGGAGGTTTCTGGGCGCTTCTGATCGGCGCGCTGGTCAATGGTGCCGCCTTCAGCGCCCCGGTTGTTATCGCGCGCTCCATGGCGGCCGATGTGGTGGAGTATCAGGCAGCGAAAACCGGGGAAAACCGCGCCGGGATCTACTATTCCCTCCTGACAAGTGCCTACAAGATCGGCAGCAGCCTGGCGTTCGGTGTTGGCTATTTCGTGCTGGGACGGGTGGCCGGGTTCCGGCCGGGTGCGGAGAACTCCCCCGAAGCCCTGCATGGCCTCCTTCTGGTATTCTGTGTGTTGCCGGTGATCCTGTACGGCCTCGCGGCGCTTGTCGCATCGCGCTACACGCTGACCCGCGCCATGCAGCGGGATATCAGCAAGAGCCTGGACCCGCGCGGGCCGGAAATGCTGGACTAGAAGCCGCCGCCTTCTGCCAGCCACTCGGCTTCTTCCGCGGTTGTCTCACGCCCAAGCGCCTTGTTCCGGTGCGGGAACCGACCAAAATCCTGAATCACCTTCAAGTGCTGGTGGGCAAAATCCAGCGTGCTTTTCGCGAAATCCTTGAACTCCGGACGCGCATCCGCGACCAGTTCTTCGAACATTTCGACGCAATGTTTCTGGTCTTCCAGGGATTCCGAATGTTCCAGTGGCAGGCAGAGAAAAACGCGCTCTGTTTCGCTGAGGGATTTGTGCTCATTCAGCGCGAGGCCGTCCTTGCACATACGAAGGGCAAGTGAGTCCTGATGGAATGCGCGAGCGTCTCCCCGGAACAGGTTGCGGCTGAACTGGTCAAGCACAATGATTGCGGCCAACCGTCCGCGCGGGCCCTCGGCCGCCCAATCATCGGCGAAGGGCATGTGCGAAGCATCGTCCAGCAGGCCCAGGAACCGATCCCGAATTTCGGCATCGGTCTCGCCCGATTTGCCGAACCAGAGCTTGTGCTTTTCCTTCAGGTTTTCGGCAGAATGGCGCGTATCGCCGATCCAGTAGGCCAGCACATCTTCGGGGGTGGGTATTTTCGTCATTCGGCAGGTCTCCGGGCCACGATCATGTAGTTCACCTTGGTATCGCCGGAGAGCTTCCAGCTGTCGGCCAGCGGATTGTAGGAGACGCCAACGGCCGGTTCGGTGACGAGGCCTGCGGCTGTGAGTCCGGCATCGGCCTCGTCCGGCGTCACGAATTTTGACCAGTCATGTGTGCCGCGCGGCAACCAGCCCAGCACGTACTCGGCACCGATCACGGCGGTCGCTAGCGCCTTGGCGGTGCGATTCAGTGTGGCGACAATCATCAGGCCGCCCGGCTTCACGAGACCGCCCGTATCTTTCAGGAACTGGTGCGGGTCAGCGACATGTTCGACAACTTCCAGATTGAGCACGATGTCGAACAGGGGCTCTCCGCTTTCAATCAGGCCTTCGGCTGTGCCTGCGCGATAGTCGATGTCGAGGCCTTGTTCGCTGGCATGCGTCATCGCTGTCTTGATGTTGGCCTCCGAGGCATCCACGCCGGTGACCGACGCGCCCAGCCGTTTCATCGGCTCGCAGACGAGCCCGCCGCCGCACCCGATATCGAGCAGTCTCAGGCCGTCCAGCGGGCGTTTGGCCTCCGGTGCAATCCCGAAATGCTTCTCGGCCTGGTCACGGATGAAGCGCAAGCGCACAGGGTTGAATTTGTGAAGCGGCCGAAACTTGCCGCGGGGATTCCACCAATCTGCAGCCATCGCTGAGAACTTGGCAACTTCGTCCGGATCGATGCTGGGTGTGGCAGGCGCGTGGTCTGCCGTGTCTTTTGCTACTGTCATAGTTCAAGAAACCTGTTTGATCCGGGCGTGAACACCCCCTATGAGGGCGAATATAGTGGGATATCCCAAGAAAACGACAGGATATGGGGCGAAATGGCGCGCACGGTTCTGAAATTTGGCGGCACATCCGTAGCTGACCTTGATCGCATTGCGAATGTGGCGGACATCGTCGCCGCACGTGCGGAAAAAGGCGAGCGCATGGCGGTGGTTGTGTCCGCAATGTCGGGCGAGACCAACAAGCTGGTGGGCTATGCGGAAGGCGCTGCGGGCGATGCCCTTCCGCGCGAACAGTTTGACGATGAGTATGATGTGGTCGTGGCCTCGGGTGAGCAGGTGACGGCAGGTCTTCTCGCATTGGCGTTGCGCCGGCGGGGCCTGAAGGCGCGGAGCTGGCTCGGATGGCAATTGCGGCTGAAGACAAACAAGAGCCATGGCCGCGCGCGGATCATGGGCTTTGATGATTCCACGCTGCCGGACGCGATTGATGCCGGCGAGATTGCCGTCATCGCTGGATTCCAGGGTGTGACCGACGATGACCGTGTGGCCACGCTTGGCCGGGGCGGTTCGGATACCAGCGCCGTGGCGGTTGCCGCCGCGCTTGAGGCAAGTGTGTGCGACATCTACACAGATGTGGACGGCGTCTACACCACCGATCCCCGGATTGTGCCCAAGGCGCAGCGGATCGAGAAAATCTCGTTTGAGGAGATGCTGGAACTGGCATCCCTCGGCGCCAAGGTTCTGCAGACCCGGTCTGTCGAGATGGCGATGAATCACAATGTGCCCGTAAGGGTTCTGTCCAGTTTCCTGAAGCCGGGCGAGCCGAACCCCGGAACCATTGTCTGCTCAGAGGAAGAAATCGTGGAAAAACAGGTTGTCAGCGGCGTTGCCTATTCCCGGGATGAAGCCAAGGTCACGCTCTATGGAGTACCGGACAAGCCGGGTATCTCCGCCAAGATCTTCTCGGCCCTCGCCCGCGCCGGGGTGAATGTGGACATGATCGTCCAGGCGCAGGCGCGCGGGCCGGAACAGGCCAACATGGTATTCACCTGCACCGACCGGGACAGCCCCATTGCACGCGACACACTTGAGAGCATGCATGAGGAAATTGGCTATGAGCGCCTCGAAGTTGTGCGCGACGTGTCGAAAATTTCCATCGTTGGTGTTGGCATGCGTAGCCATACCGGCGTCGCAGAGACAATGTTCAAGGCTTTGTACGAGAAGGGCATCAATATTGACGTGATCTCTACTTCGGAGATCAAGATTTCAGTACTGATTGGAGATGCCTATACTGAGTTGGCCGTTCGGGCCCTCCATACGGCATTCGGCCTTGACGCTGCCTGATAGAGGCTGCGACATACGGGCTGACCATGCCTTATAATCTGCCCGCGACGCGCTTGCTGATGAACCGGCTCCGCCAGGTTATGGCGGAGGAAGGCGAAACACGGTCTCGGCTCGACAAGGTCGTGCGCCTGATCGCCTCCACCATGGTGGCTGATGTCTGTTCCATCTATCTCAGACTGCAGGGCGGCGCGCTGCTCCTCATCGCGACGGAAGGTCTCAAGGCCGATGCTGTCGCCGCCACACGCCTTAGCGTGAATGAGGGACTTGTCGGTCTGGTTGCACGCCGCGCCGAGCCGATGGCCATTCAGGACGCGCCGCGCCACCCCTCATTCTCCTACCGGCCGGAGACCGGCGAAGACCCGTTCCACGCCTTTCTCGGTGTCCCGATCCTGCGCGGCGGACGTGTCATTGGTGTCCTTACGGTTCAGAACCGGACCGAGCGGGCCTATGATGATGAGGAAATCGACAACCTCCAGACAATCGCCATGGTGCTGGCCGAGATTGTCGATCGAATTGATCCCGATGCGCTGAACAATGGCGGTAATGAGAAGCGAGAGCGCAACACGGCATCCTTGACAGGACGCGTGTTTTGCGAAGGCCTCGGTTATGGGCGCGCTGTGTTGCACGATCCGGTCGTGCCGGCCGCGAAATTCTTTGCGGCGGATCAGGTGACAGAAAGCAAGCGCCTGTCCGAAGGCATGGCGGAGCTGAAGGCCTCTATCGACCGCATGATGGCATTGGATGGCGCCGCGCTGGGCGAAGACCCGCGCGATGTGATGGAAACCTATCGTCTGCTGGCACATGATCCGTCCTGGGCCGAAAAGCTGCAGGAAGGCGTGAAGTCCGGGCTTTCCGCTGAGGCGTCGGTTGACCGGGCGCGGCGCGAACACCGCGCACGTCTGCAAAGTGCGCGCGACCCTTATTTGCGCGAGCGGCTGCACGACCTCGAAGATCTCGACAACCGGCTGCTACGCATTCTCGGCGGGGAAGAGGGCAAGCCCCAGATCAGCGAGGAGCGCAGCGTGCTTGTCGCGCGGCGGCTTGGACCGGCAGAACTGCTGGAATACTCCAACACCGGCCTCAGGGCGATCCTGATGGAGGAGGCAGCCGCCTCGTCTCATGCGGCCATCGTTGCACGCGCCCTTGGTATCCCGACACTGGGTGGCATTGCCGGCCTGACCACACGCATCGACCAGGGCGATTGGGTCATCGTCGATGCCGAGGATGGCACGCTTCATATTCGCCCGGATGACTCCCTGTACGATGCGTACAAAGGGCGGGTTTCGCTGCGTTCAGAACGTCAGGCAGGCTATGAAGCGCTGAAGGATCTGCCAGCCCGCACGACCGATGGCACGGAAGTCTCGTTGATGCTGAATGCGGGGCTCGACCTCGACATGGACATGATGAAACAGGCAGGCGCTGACGGCGTAGGCCTGTTCCGCACTGAATTTCAGTTCCTCGTCTCGGAATCTCTGCCCAAGCTGAATGACCAGATCGACCTCTACAAGCGCGTTCTGGACAAGGCCGATGGCAAGCCGGTCATCTTCCGCACAGTGGATCTGGGCGGCGATAAAGTGCTGCCCGCGCTGAACTTGCAACGGGAAGAAAACCCCGCGTTGGGCTGGCGGTCGATCCGGTTCGCGCTGGACCATAAGGGCCTGTTCCGACGCCAATTGCGCGCGCTCGTCCGCGCCGCTGGAGAGCGACCGCTGACCGTCATGTTTCCGATGGTGACGGTGGCGTCCGAATTCGAGGAAGCGCGAGATCTGTTGCTGACAGAAGTTGAATGGTCGGCAAAGCGCACAGGCCGCCGACCGTCACGCGTGGAAGTTGGCGTGATGCTGGAGACGCCAGCCTTGGCGTATGGTTTGCCGGAACTTGCCGGCAAGGCGGAATTCCTGTCGGTCGGGACGAATGACCTGATGCAATTTTTCTTCGCGGCTGACCGGATGACGCCGCATGTATCGGATCGCTACGATCTGGTGTCACCCAGCGCATTGCGATTCCTGAAAGAGGTCTCGGACGCCTGTAAAACTCATGGCATACGCATGTCCGCGTGCGGGGAAGCGACGGGATCAACCCTGTCTGCGCTCTGCTTCGTGGCACTGGGATTTACCACATTGTCGATGTCGGCGGGCTCTATTGGACCGGTCAAGCAAATGATAAGGTCATTCGACTTGCAGGCATTCAGGCCCGACTTTTTGGCGGCTCTGGACGCCCCGAAGCAGGATTTCCGTAACCAAGTATTAGCCTTGGCAGCCGATCATGGGATTGAGCTTTCTGATGGTTAATATGGACTGGCCCATATAATAACCACATTCATGGACCAGAAATTGCGCTGCAGGGAGGGGACACCCTCGCTGTATCGAAGAGCTGGAAGAATATGGCACACGACGACCTGACCCCTGAGCACGACCGTGATGATGCGAGCCCTGCGGCATCGCAGGACACGTCTGCGAGCGTGTCGGAATCTGAGTCGAATGAGACGGAAATGACCCCGCGCGAACGCGCCATGGAGATTTTCCAGGCGCGCGAGTTTGATGGCGAGACGTTGCGTATGGGCCAGGTCCTGCGCCGTGTGCGGGAGGCTTTGGGCCTCGAAATCGCAGACGTTTCCCGCGCAACATTGATGCGCAAAGACTATCTGATGTGGATTGAGCGCATGGAAGTCGGCGAACTTCCACGTGGCGGCTATTTGACCGCGATCCTCAATACTTACGCCAAGTATCTCCAGCTGCCGGAAAAGGACGTAATCCGGATTTACAGTCAGGAATGCGGCGCTGTCGAAGAAGTGCACAGCGACGCCCCGGTCCCCAAGATTGGCCAGATCGCACCGGAAAAGGCCAAATGGCCACTCGCGGTTGCTGCGGCCGCGGTCTTGGTTGCGCTGGGCGCAGGCGCGCTCGGCGTGTCGCAATTGGTGCGCCCGAATGTCGAACTTTCCGCCGAACCTGGTGTCGTCTCCGTAAATGGTGCGCGTGACAGCCTGTTCGCGGAATCCACGAAATCCGATCGCCCTGTCCCCAAGAATTTGCCGCTGGAACTGGTGGCGGTGAAGCAGGGCTGGATGGAAGTTCGCGGCGCTGATGGCACGATTTTCCGCAGCCGCGTAATGGCTGCCGGGGAAAGCTATTTTCCGCGCCTTCAGGCCGGCTGGACCGTGTCTGCCCGCAATGGCGGCGCCTTTGAATGGCGTGTCGGTGATGTCACGATCGGCCCTCTGGGCCCTGAAGGCGCCCAGGTATTTTCGGCGAGCATTGATGACCAGATTGGTCGTGCCACCGACGCGGCGGCCCCAGCCATGGCTGCCAATGGTGGCAACAAGGCGACCCGCTAGGCTTGCCATGAGCCGCCGGACCCGCCATGTGATCCGGGACACTCACCGGACAGGACCCCGCGCCCATGTCGCATAATCCAATCCGTCCCTGGCGCAATATCGAGCGCCGGAAATCCCGCCAGATCCGCGTTGGCAACGTGCTTGTGGGCGGCGATGCCCCGATTGCCGTGCAGACCATGACGAACACGCCGACCGAGGATGTCGCCGCCACGCTCGCGCAGATCGAGCGCGCCGCAGAAGCGGGCGTAGACATTGTGCGCGTCTCCTGCCCAACGGAAGACTCCACAGCGGCGATGCCGGAAATTTGCCGGGCGAGTCCCGTGCCAATCGTCGCGGACATCCATTTTCACTACAAGCGCGGTATCGAAGCCGCCGACGCTGGCGCGGCTTGCCTGCGGATCAATCCCGGCAACATCGGGTCTGAAGCCCGGGTGAGGGAAGTCGTGGCAGCGGCGCGCGCCAATGGGTGCTCCATCCGGATCGGCGTCAATGGCGGCTCGCTGGAGCGCCACCTGCTGGAAAAATATGGTGAGCCGTGTCCGGATGCGATGGTCGAGTCGGCGCTGGACCATGCCCGTATCCTCGATGATCTCGGCTTCCACGACTATAAGATTTCGGTAAAGGCCTCGGACATGTTCCTGACCGTGGCGGCCTACCAGCAACTGGCCGAGGCAACTGACGCGCCGCTACATTTGGGCATCACTGAAGCTGGCGGTCTGCGCACAGGTACCGTGAAATCCTCCATCGGCATGGGCGCTTTGCTCTGGGCTGGCATTGGCGACACAATCCGTGTCTCGCTTTCCGCCGATCCGGTGGAAGAGGTGAAGGTCGGCTTCGAGATGCTGAAGTCGCTCGGTCTGCGGACACGCGGCGTGAACATCGTGGCGTGTCCCAGCTGTGCGCGGCAGGGTTTTGACGTCATCAAGACTGTCGAACTGCTCGAACAGCGCCTTGCGCATATTTCCGAGCCGATCAGCCTGTCGATTATCGGCTGTGTCGTGAACGGACCGGGCGAGGCGGCCCTGACCGATCTAGGCTTTACCGGTGGCGGCAAGGAAAGCGGCAAGATGTTCGTCTCCGGCCGCGCCGACCATAATGTCTCGAATGCCGAAATGGTCGATCACATTGTCGGTCTCGTGGAGCAGAAAGCCGAATCCCTGCGCCGTGAACGCGAGGCGGCCGAGGTGGCAGCCGAATAGGCTGAACCTGCTCAGCATATGACCCCTGACCTTCTTCTCCTGTTTGCCGATCGGATCGGCGTGTTCGTCTTTGCGATCTCTGGCGGCATTGTCGCCGTGCGCAAGCAAATGGACATGTTCGGCGTCATTGTGCTGGCCTTCCTGCCAGCGATTGGCGGCGGCACACTGCGCGACCTGATCCTGTCCCAACCAGTCTTCTGGCTGGAGGACACGCAGACCCTCGGGCTTGCGGTCGCAGGAGGCTTCACCGCCTTCTTCTTTCATCGCTGGCTGGAGAATTTCCGGCCCCTGCGTTGGGCCGATGCATTCGGCATGGCGCTGTTTGCGGTGACCGGCGCGGCGAAGGCCATGTCGCTTGGCTTTGGCTGGCCGGTCGTGCTGATCATGGGCACGATGACGGCAAGTGCAGGCGGCTTGCTCCGTGATGTCGTCGCCAATGAAGAGCCGCTGCTGCTCAAGAAGGATATTTACGCAACAGCCGCCCTGATGGGGTCGCTCGTCTATTTCCTGCTCAAGTTGAGCGCCGTCGAGGAGACCTTTGCCTTTGGAGGCGGCCTCCTCGCAGCCTTCATGATCCGCGCGCTGGCGATCATTTTCAAACTGTCGCTGCCGCGCTCGCCTTTCTAGAGACGGGCGACGCGCTGGCGGGCTTCAGCCCGAATAGCGGCCGCAGAAAGCCGACGCGGCGGATGACCAATTCGTGCAACAGGGCACATCCGGCAAATGTGCCTCCGATGACAAGCGGCGCTTCGATCCCGACAGGCAGTTCCTGCCGGGTCAGCCAGTAGCCGAGCATGACGGTCAGCGTCTGGTGCAGGATGTACCAGGGGAAGATCGCCTCGGTCATGTAGGTCAGCGCACGGCTGGGCCGGTTGAGGTAGCGTTCGGCGAGGCCGAGCAGGGCTGCGATGGTGATCCAGGCATAGGCGAGGCGCGCAATGCGGGCTGGCCAGATGATCCAGTCCCAGTCTCCGCCCTCGCTGAGCATTTCCCAGTTTTCCCAGAGGACAGACAGGCCTGCGCCGAGACCGACCATCAGACCGACCGCAAAGGGCAAGACGCGGCGGATTGCGCTCCAGAAATGGACGTCCTTGGCCAGCAGGAAACCAATCATCAGCATGGTCAGGCTGTGGGCGTGATTGGCCCAGTCCCAGGTGAGGTCGTGGGTAGTTTTGAAATAGGGATCGAGGGTAATGCGGTAGAGTATGTGGGGCAGTACGGGCAGGACAAGCGCCGCGGCTGGCCCCCATTTTCCGCCGAACAGGCGCTTTGTGATCCGCGCGCCGGTGCCGCCCATGAAGCGCGCGATCCGACCCGCAAATGGCGCCAGCATCAGCGTGTAGACCAGCAGGTACACAATGTACCAGAGATGGTTCCAGGTGGGGGTTGTGATCGAAAAATCCGACCCGAAATCAAGGTATTGAGGCCAGAAGGCTAAGAAACTGCCTGAAAACTCCCCGGATTCGACCAGCTGCAACCAGCTTTGCGGCGCGACCACGACCGCCATGCCGAACAGGATGGGCAGGCCCAGACGTACGACGCGTTCCCGGGCCAGTTTCGAGCCGCCCAGCTTGTCGGCTGCAAAGCGTAGCGCCACGCCGGAGATGAAGAAAAGCAGCGCGAGGCGCCACGGGTTCAGCAACATCATCGCCCATTCGGCCTCAGGGCCTGCATGCACGCTTTTCACGTGCCAGCCCCAAGTCACGTAGAACATGCCGGAATGGTAGAGAATGAGCAGGCCAAACGCGATAATGCGCAGCCAGTCTAGATCGTATCGGCGCGGGAAGGCGGGAGCGTTGGGCATGGGTTTCTCCTGTGGATTTGACGCCAGCCTGTTGGGGACACGGGTCCAAGTCAGCTCGGATGGGGCGATCGGTGTGTCGGGGGGATGAAAGGCCTCTGCCAGGGGTGTGCGGCGGTACCTGGGGACGAAATCCTGAGATTTCTGTTCCAGCTCCAGCCCGGCTTGTGGCAGGAAGCGGGTCATGGAACCTCGCAAGCTGCATCCCGAGATCGAAGCTGACCGTCGCGCAGACCGGAAGACGTGGATCTATTTCGGATGCTTCTTGTTCGCGTCATTTCTCGTGGAGTCCTTGTCAGATCAGCATTTGCTGAATCGGGTTGGGGATCCGTACCCAAACCTGCCATGGCTGAGCCAGGCGACGTCGCATGGCGTGATCCTGGCATTGACGCCCTTTATCACTTTCATGCTCAGCCGGTTCCCACTCTCGGCGGGGCAGTGGCGCACCAATCTGCTGGTGCATGCAGCGGCGACAATACTGTTCTCGGTCGTACATATCCTGGCCATGGTGGCCCTGAGGAAACTGCTCACGCCGATTGTGTTCGGCATTCCGTATGATTTCGGGCTCTCGAATGTTTCGGTCTGGCTCTACGAATACCGCAAGGATGTGCTGAGCTATTCGCTGATCGCTGCGATCTTCTGGATGAACCGACTGGTCGAGCAACGCGCACTTGATTCCCGGGTGGCGCAAAGCGACGCAACTGATTTGCATCGGCTGACGCTGAAATCCGGTGGGCGTTCCTATTTCGTGAATGCCCCGGATGTGATCTGGGCCAAGGCGGCGGGCAATTACGTCGAAGTTGTCACCAAGGGCAAATCCTATCTGGCGCGCCTGACGCTGACAGAGCTGTCACGTCTGTTGGATGCCGCTGGCGGACGGCATGTGCGGGTGCACCGCTCACACATCGTCAACCTGGACCATGTGCAGGCAATTGAGCCTACCGGCGAAGGGGATGTGACCCTGCGGCTGGACACGGGCGACGAGGTACCGGGCTCGCGGCGGTATCGCGCCCAGTTCGAGCCGGAACGGGCGGCCTGACCACTTTTCCGTGAGGGGGTAGGCGACCGGATAAATGCCGCTAGGGTGCCGGAACAATTTTCTCGGAGAGGTCCATGCTCAACGTGTTTCGTGCCCTTGTCTGGTTTCTTGTCCGCGTGCCGCTCTTGTTGCTCATTTTTGTGACCGCGCTGATCATGAGCAGCTGCACCATGCTGGGCCTGAATTATGCGAGCCTGGAGACGGCCAACAAGCCTGCACCCCAGCCTGAACTTAATGTGGCGGCGATTGTAAATGAGCCAGCTTACCGATCAGACGTTATGCAGGGCTTTGAGGACGTTCTTTACGGGCCATGGCCGGAAGGACTACCGATCGAATGGGGTGAGCCACGTCTGGTCGATGCCAATTTGCTTAGCGGAAAAGGACGGCTTGAAGAGATACCTGTCACGATCGGTGAAGGTGAGGGTGCGAGCCAATTCTGGTTGGCTGTAGCCACTCCCGCCGGGGATGGGCCATTCCCGCTTGTGATCAGCCAGACCTTTTCTTCCAACTGCGCGGCCTTTCCCGGTTACCCGGTCACCGCGACCGACGGAACGATCTGCGAGGGCAGCGAGATGGAGGGTACATTCGGCTTCATCGCGACCCAGATCTTCGGCACATATATCGCCAAAGTGCCGCTCGACCGCTTCATGGATTCGGGCATTGCCTATGCGAGTTTCTATGGGTCGGATTTTGTGCCGGATCGCCGCACTGAAGCGCCGGGCGTGATGGCCAATCTGGGCGGGCCGATCAATCCAACCAGCACGTTGATGGCTTGGGCCTACGGGTATTCGGCCGCTATGGACGCGTTGGAGGGACGCGAAGCGATCGATTCCGACGCGATAGTGCTGTTCGGGCATTCGCGGTTCGGCAAGGCTGCGCTGATCGCGGGCGCCTGGGACCGGCGGACTGACGGGGTCATTGCGCACCAGGCCGGGTTCGCTGGCGCATCGCTCTCGCGTTCGGAAACAGGTGAAGGATTGAAGCGTATGGCAGAATCCTACCCGCACTGGCTGGCGCCTGAGATACGGGATTGGCTGGATCGGCTGGACGAATTGCCGGTGGATCAGCACCAATTGCTGGGCCTGTTGGCGCCAACCCCCGTCTTGCTAGGCAATGGACGCCGCGATGTCTGGTCCGATCCGAATTCCTCCTTTCGCGCAGCCCTTTCGGCCTCAGACGTTTATGAAGCGGCTGGTGAGCCGGGATTGCCAGCGGGCGGCATGAAGCAGGATTTCGTTCCAGAGGCGGGGATTGCGTGGTGGCTGAGGCCGGGCGGGCACAGCATTGTATCGGAAGACATCGACACGTTCATTGCTTTCGTTCACGCACAGTTTCCTGAAGCCTCTCGGACGCAAAGTGCTGTTCATGCTGCAGAATAGTGCCTAAGCTCCCCTCAATAAAAAAGCTGTGGGAGGCCAAAATGCCAATCAATGTCGAATTTCTCCATCCTGTTCTTGCGCTTATCGTATGGACGCTGATCCTCTGGTTGTGGATGTACGCGACGCGTATCCCCGCCATGCAGAAGGCTCATATAAACCCGGACGACGCCCGTCATCCAGGCACCTATGGCGATAAACTGCCGGCGAATGTCCGGTCTGTGGCGGACAATTACAATCACCTCCATGAACAGCCGACCATTTTCTATGCCCTGATGTTCTTTGCGGCCTTGACCGGTGGTGGGGACCATCTCGCGACGCTGATTGCCTGGATTTATGTCGGCCTGCGCGTTCTGCATTCCTTCGTCCAGATCCTGTCGCCGAAAGTGGTTTTGCGGTTTACGTGTTTCGCGCTCGCCTCGATCACGCTGATCGTGCTGGCCGGTAAGGAAGTGATCCGCATCCTCCTCTGACTTAGGCAATCACAGCCGAAGGGACTTATCAGGTGGCCAAAAGCGCTCTAAAGGGCGCGGATGGCTACTCTTTCCCTTTCCCGGCTCCAGCAGGTTGTTGATCGTTTCGAACAGGTCGAAGCGCGCATGGGCGCGACGACCGAAACCGACGAGATCATCGCCCTGTCCAAGGAGCATTCCGAACTGAAACCCGTGGTCGACAAGGCGCGGGAAGTGATGACAGCGCGCAAGGGCCTGGAGGAGGCGCAGGCACTGGCATCCTCTGGCGATGCCGAAATGGCTGAACTGGCTCAGATGGAAATCGAGGACATCAAGGAACGCCTGCCGGACCTGGAGCAGGAGATGCAGGTCCTGCTATTGCCGAAGGATGTCGATGACGCGGCCAATATCGTGCTGGAGGTTCGTGCCGGAACGGGCGGAGACGAGGCCGCCCTGTTCGCAGGCGACCTCTACCGCATGTACACACGCTACGCGCAGACGATGGGATGGAAAGTTGAAGTGGTCGACGCGTCCGAAGGCGATGCCGGCGGCTATAAGGAAATCGTCGCCAATATTGCTGGCGACGGCGTGTTCGGTCACATGAAGTGGGAAAGCGGTGTGCACCGCGTCCAGCGTGTGCCAGCGACCGAAACGCAGGGACGCATTCATACGTCGGCCGCGACTGTGGCTGTTTTGCCAGCGCCCGAGAATGTCGAGATCGAAGTCAAACCCGAAGACATCCGTATCGACACAATGCGGTCTTCCGGTGCGGGCGGCCAGCACGTCAATACAACGGACTCCGCGGTGCGTATCACCCATCTTGCGACCGGTATCATGGTGACGAGTTCGGAAAAGTCCCAACACGTGAACCGCGAGAAGGCGATGGAACAGCTGAAGATTCGCCTCTACGAGAAAGAGCGCTCCGAGCGCGATGCTGAACGCGCCGAGGCGCGCGCCAGCCAGATCGGCACGGGCGACCGCAGCCAGAAGGTGCGGACCTATAATTACCCGGAAAACCGGGTCACGGATCACCGTATTGGCCTGACACTGTATTCGCTCGACAAGATCATCACGGGCGACAAGCTGAACGATGTTGTCGAAGCGCTGATTACGGAAGACCGGGCGCGCAAGCTGGCCGCGATGGAGGCGAACTAAGCTGCCTGCGAAGACATATGACACTTTACTGGCAGAAGGCGCGGCGCAGTTGCGCAAAGCCGGCATTGATACATCGCGGCTTGAAGCGCGGTGGTTGCTGGCCCATGCGGCTGGCTGTCAGTCCTCAGACCTTATAGCGCGAGGGGGAGGCAATGTTTCAGATGAAATCAATTCTGCATATTCCAACAGTATTTTGCGCCGCGCCGCCCGCGAGCCTCTGCAACACATCATTGGCTCGACGGAGTTTTTCGGTCTTGAATTCCTGAGCGATGGGCGCGCATTGATTCCACGCCCGGACAGCGAAATTTTGGTTGAGGCGGCCCTTGCGCGCATCCCTGACAATGCACCTGTCTTCATTGCTGATCTTGGAACGGGGAGTGGGTGCCTGTTGTCCGCAATCCTCGCAAATCGACCGCTGGCGACCGGGGAGGGCGTGGAGGCAAGCCAGGATGCAGCGGAACTGGCGGAGGAAAACCTGTCCCGGCTTGGCCTTTCGGATCGCGCATCGATCCATAACGGCCCATGGTCCGATTGGCAGAAATGGGGTGCAGCGGACCTGATCATTTCCAATCCGCCCTATATTGTCAGCGCGGAAATGGCAGGCCTCATGCCTGAAGTTCGTGACCATGATCCGGCGGCAGCGCTTGATGGCGGCCCGGATGGCCTGAATGCCTATCGGGAAATCGTTGGCCTTGCAGCGGGTCGGATGAAGCCCGGCGGCTGGCTCGTATTCGAGATCGGGTATGACCAGAGACTATCCGTCGGCGCCTTGCTGGAAACGGCCGGATTTGAAGCCATCACCTGTCTGAAGGATCTAGGCGGAAATGACCGGGCCATTGCCGCGCAACACCCTGTTGTGTAATACTTACATTTCTTCTTGGCGTATTGGGAAAGTCACGCTAGAAGATTCTCGTGAGACGGCGACCACACACGGTGTAATTGCATGTCCCCCTCACAAGACTCGCGCAAATCAAGGGCTGGGGCCACTTTATCCAGAAGGCCAATTGCGCTGGGAATTGCCTGAAAACTGATCAGGCGCATGAAACGGGAAGATCTGCATGAAACGTTCACGCGGGCGCAATCGTCGCTCAGGCGGTAACAACCAGAACAGCCACAACAATCCGAATCGTCACTATGAAAGCGTCGGTCCGGATGTGAAGATTCGTGGCTCTGCACAGCAGGTTCTGGACAAATACCAACAATATGCCCGTGACGCCCAGACCAGCGGCGACCGGATCCTGTCCGAGGCGTATTACCAGTTTGCCGAACACTATCAGCGCATCGTGGCCAAGCAGGCGGAAGCGAAAGAACGCTCCCAGCAGAATCGCAATCAGAATCGCGACAATCGCCGCGATGATCGCGATAGCAATGACAACAATGACAACAGCAATGCCGATGACGACAATTCGTCCAGGCAGGAAGCCGAAGTCGAATCGCGCAACAAGAACCGCAACGAGGATGACCGTTCCGATCAGGACTCTGACTCATCCAGCGATGCGAAATCCAACCAGGACGACGCGTCAGAAAATTCAGACAAGTCCGATGATGGCGATGACAAGGCTGAAAAGCCCCGTCCGCGCAGTCGCCGCAAGCCTTACGCCAAGCGCGAAAAGGCCGATGATGCGCCAGAAGCTGAAACCGATGGAGTGCTGAAAACCGTCTCCCGTGGTCGCCGTAAAGCTGCGCCGAAGGGGGATGATGGTGCCCAGCCCGAAGAGGCTTCCGCCGAAACCACCGACTGATTGCAAGTCGTCAAACCGATTTGAAGAGCCCGGCTGCATCTTGCAGGCCGGGCTTTTTCTTGCGCGTATCGTGACGGTGCGGGCGGTTGCAAACCCATCAAGGCTTCCCACATCAGGAAAGAACCGGATACCGGCTGCCGCTGAGCGGGGCCATTGTCCACCAACTTCCATGATCTGCCTTTCAAAGGGGATGTAGATGAATATTGAACAATACACAGAGCGCGCTCGCGCGATCATTCAGGGTGCACAGACCGCTGCCTTGGCAAATGGCCATCAGGTTCTGACGCCTGCCCATGTCCTGAAGACCATGCTGGAAGACCGCGACCAACTCGCGGTGAACCTGATCCGTGCAAGCGGGGGTCGTCCGGAACTGGTTGCGCAAGGCATCGACACGGCGCTTGGCAAACTGCCCAAGGTGCAAGGCGCAAGCTCTGGCCTACGTCTCGAGCAGGCAGGGGCCCAGCTGTTCCAGACTGCCGAAGCGGACGCAAAGAAAGCTGGCGACAGTTTTGTCACCGTTGAACGCCTGTTGCTGGCAATCGCCAGTCTGAAGGGTGATCCGGCTTCTGACGTGCTGGCCAATGCGGGCGTGACCTCGTCTGGCCTCGAAGGCGCCATTGCCGAACTCCGTCAGGGTCGCACTGCTGACAGTGAAAATGCCGAAGAAGGCTATGAAGCCCTGAAAAAATACGCCCGCGACCTGACCAAGGATGCGCGGGAAGGCAAGCTCGACCCGGTTATCGGGCGCGACGAAGAAATCCGCCGTGCGATCCAGGTCCTGTCTCGCCGGTCGAAGAACAACCCTGTCCTGATTGGTGAGCCCGGTGTGGGTAAAACGGCAATCGCCGAAGGACTCGCGCTGCGCATTGTTAATGGCGACGTACCAGAAAGCCTGAAAGGCAAACGCCTGCTTGCGCTCGACATGGGCGCACTGATTGCGGGGGCAAAGTTCCGCGGTGAATTCGAGGAACGCCTGAAGGCCGTGCTGAATGAAGTTCAGCAGGCGGAAGGGGGCGTTGTCCTGTTCATTGACGAGATGCACACGCTGGTTGGTGCGGGCAAGGGTGATGGCGCAATGGACGCCTCAAACCTCCTCAAGCCTGCCTTGGCGCGTGGCGAACTGCACTGTATCGGTGCGACGACTTTGGACGAGTATCGCAAACATGTTGAAGGTGACCCCGCCCTCGCACGACGGTTCATGGCCGTTTTCGTGGATGAGCCAACCGTTGCCGATACAATCTCGATTCTCCGTGGCCTGAAGGGTCGCTACGAGGCGCACCATGGTATCCGCGTGTCGGACGCCGCGATTGTTTCTGCCGCCAATTTGTCGAACCGGTATATCACTGACCGGTTCCTGCCGGACAAGGCCATCGACCTTATGGACGAAGCCTCTGCGCGTTTGCGCATGCAGGTCGATTCCAAGCCCGAAGAACTCGACGAGATCGATCGCCGCCTCCTGCAATTGCGGATCGAGGCCGAGGCTCTGAAGAAAGAAAAGGATGCTGCTTCGGTGGATCGCCTCAAGACAATCGAGAGCGAGATTACGGATCTGCAGACAAAGTCTGATGAGCTGACGGCGACATGGTCCGCCGAGAAGAACAAGTTGAAGGGCGCTGCCTCCGCGAAAGAACAGCTCGACCGGGCCTATGCCGACATGGCGGAAGCCCAGCGCCAAGGCGACCTGACCAAGGCGTCTGAGTTGAAGTTCGCGACAATCCCGCAGCTGGAAAAGCTCATTGCGGAAGTCGAAGGCAGCGAGGATGATCAGGGAGACGGTGGACTCGTCTCCGAAGTCGTCCGCCCAGAGCATATTGCTGCCGTGGTCTCGAAGTGGACAGGCATTCCCGTCGACAAGATGATGGAGGGCGAGCGCGAGAAGCTGCTCAAGATGGAAGACGATTTGCGCAAGCGGGTCGTGGGTCAGGATGCTGCGCTGGAGGCCGTCTCCAATGCTGTTCGCCGTGCACGCGCTGGCTTGCAGGATCCGAACCGTCCCATTGGCTCTTTCCTGTTCGTCGGTCCGACGGGCGTCGGCAAGACCGAGCTGACCAAGGCACTGGCCGAGTTCATGTTTGACGATGATACCGCGATCCTTCGGCTCGACATGTCGGAATTTTCCGAGAAGCATTCCGTCGCCCGTTTGATTGGAGCGCCTCCGGGCTATGTCGGTTATGATGAAGGGGGTGTGCTGACGGAGTCAGTGCGGCGCAGGCCCTACCAGGTGATCTTGTTCGATGAGGTCGAGAAAGCCCATCCGGACCTTTTCAATACGTTGTTGCAGGTCCTCGATGATGGGCGCCTGACCGATGGTCAGGGCCGTACGGTCGACTTCAAGAACACGATCATCATCATGACGTCGAACCTCGGCGCAGACGCGCTGGCGAGCGGCGAAGAGGGAGAGGTGTCGGAGGCAGCCAAAGAGTCCGTCATGGGCGCTATCCGCACGCATTTCCGACCCGAATTCATCAACCGGATCGACGAGATCGTCTTCTTCAAGCGGCTGGGCCGCGGCGAGATCGACCATATTGTCGATATCCAGATGGAGCGCCTGGAAGCGCTGCTGAAGGATCGGAAGATGACGCTGCAGTTGAGCCTCGATGCTCGCAACTGGCTGGCCGCGCGGGGCTATGACCCGGTCTATGGGGCAAGGCCACTCAAGCGTGTCATCCAGAAGGAATTGCAAGATCCTCTGGCCCGCCTCCTGCTGGAAGGCCGCATCCATGATGGCGAGACCATCGAGATTGGGGTCGAAGGCGACCAGCTGTCCATCAATGGCGTCCCGAACGGGTTCGCCAAAGGTGCTGCAGCCCTGAACTAAAGGTTGATCGACCGAGAATTTTATGATGGCCTTTCTGTCACTCAGGGAGGTCATCTTGCATTTGAAAATGATATTGACCGCGCTCGCGGTGACACTGGCGGCCGCGTGCCAGACTGCGCGCGCGGACATGAACGAGATCGCGGAACTCTATGGTCGTGCGGACGGAATTGCTGAGCCGCAGCTTTCTCCTCAAGGCACGAAACTGGCCATTGAATGCGCCCCGCAGGGCTTGCCGTCGCTGTGTGTGTTCGACCTGACCGGGGCCACGGAGTCTGCTCTGATCGGCCTCGACTCCACGTATCGCCTGAAAGATTTTTTCTGGGTAGATGAAGCGCGCCTGATCTTTCGTTTCGGTATGTTCGAGCGCCTGCAGACTCAGAGCGGAATGCAGGAATTCGAGGCGTGGCGGGCCGTTTCGTATGATGTGAACTCTGGCGAATCCACCGTACTCATGAACGACACGCGGGGCATGGTGGACACGTCGAACATCGTGTCTCTGCTGCCCCAGGATGAGGGCAAGGTCCTGATCATGGGATGGATTTACGATAGTGGTGCGACTTCGGGTACGATCATGCCGACGAAATCCAACAAGGGCTGGATGCCCCGTACATTTGCGGTCAATCTGAAGAACGGAAAGACCCGGAAAGCTGAAACGTTCCCCAAACACACAGATCAGGTCGTTTTCGACCAGTATGGTCGAGAGGTTGCCCGTTTGCGTCGCGACATCAATCTCGGGACGTCGACCGTTTATCGCGGGCGGGATGAAATCTACTTCGAAGATGATGTGAATGTTCGTAATCTGCGCCTGATCGCGCTCGAAGAAAGCGTTGGAGACCTGATCGTCTGGATCGACAGGGGTGAGAACCGCGGCCTGAATTACATGTCGCTGCGCGACGGATCGATGTCTCCCGTCATGATCGGAGACAAGCGGGCCGGGGCCGCCGCGACGATCATCGATCCCTATACGGGCACATTGGTTGGGGTCGAATATGGTGGGGAATGGGATGAGCAGGTTTTCCTCGTGCCGGAACTGGATGCTGCGCAGTCCGCCATCGAGGCGGCCATGCCGGGCAAGCATGTTACGATCACTTCCTGGACGGCCGACCGCAAGAAAGTCTCTGTCGCCCTGGCGGAGGCCGGGCGGCCGGCAGACTATTTCGTCTATGACTCTGCCGCCGGCACGATGGGGAGCATCGGCAGCGCCGGATCACATCTGGTGAACCGCCCTGTTGGAAATGTCGTTTCGATTTCGTATGAGGCCCGCGATGGCCGCACCATTCAGGGTTTCGTCACCTTGCCGCCCGGCAAGACGTCGGATAATGGCCCGTTTCCGCTGGTCGTCCTGCCGCATGGCGGCCCGGTGGCCCATGACACGGCCGAGTTCGACTGGTGGTCCGGCGCCTATGCCGAGGCAGGCTATGCCGTATTGCGCCCGAACTATCGCGGCTCGACCGGTTCGACTTCGGAGCATCGCTTCGCCGGATATGGCGAGTATGGCGGCAAGATGGTCGACGACGTGATCGACGGTGCGGCATGGGCCATCGCGCAGGGCATTGCCAAGCCGGACGGTTATTGCATCGCTGGCGGCAGCTATGGCGGTTATTCGGCCCTGATGGTGGCCGCGCGGGATTCCGGACGGGTGAAATGTGCTATCTCGGTGAACGGAGTGACGGATCCGATCCTGCGCCTGTCGGAATACACACCCGACAGCGATGCTTACAATCACTATGAATTGATGCTCGGGTCAGGCCGGTTTTCAGACGATGCCAGCCGCGCGGCCATCATGCCGGTCCGTCAGGCCGGGGCAATGTCGGCGCCGATCCTGATCATGCATGGCCGCGAAGACACGCGCGTGCCCTTCCGGCAGTTCACGCGGATGCGCGAAGCTACCGGAAACCGCCCGAACTTCACCTTTGTGGAGATGGAAGGCGAGGATCATTTCCTGCAGTCCACGTACGCACGTTCGGATGTGTTGAATCGGACGCTTACATTTCTGGAGGCGCATCACCCAGTGCAATAGCCGCAGGATACGCGGAGCCTCGGGAGCTCCGCGACATTCCTTTTACGGAGAGGGTGGATTGGTCAGCGAGCCGGTGCCTGCCATGAGCTGGGCGCCCTGGGCTGTGCGGATCGCGTCGATCTCGGCCTTGCGGGCTTCGAATTCGGCAAGCATGTCCGGCGTCTCAGCCAGCTTGCGGCCGGTCGGCAGTTTCAGGCGCATCGCGTTGACTGGCTTGCCCTTGATGTAGACTTCGTAGTGCAGGTGCGGTCCGGTTGAGGCACCGGTCGAGCCGACATAGCCAATCACGTCGCCTTGGCGGACCCGCTTGCCAGCGCGCACGCCTGGTCCGTAGCGGGACATGTGGGCGTAGGCGGTCTTGTAATTATTGGCGTGCTTGATGCGGACATAATTGCCATAGCCGCCATAGCGGCTGGCGCGCTCGACCGTGCCATTGCCCGCTGCATAGATCGGCGTGCCGGACGGTGCGGCGAAATCAGTGCCCTTGTGCAGGCGCGTATAGCCAGAGATCGGATGGCGCCGATTGCCGAAGGAGGATGACAGACGCGCGCCATTGATCGGAGTCTTCATCAGGAATTTCGTGGCGCTTTCGCCATTCTCGTCGAAATAGTCAGCTACGCCGTCATCGCTGGGTGTGAAGCGATAGAAGCCGCGTGTCAGGGCCCGGCCATTCAGCTTGGCGAACACCAGATCGCCATTCTTGACCGGTGTGCCACGTTCATCGACCTGGGTCTCGTAGACCATTTCGAAGGTATCGCCCGGATGGATCTCGCGCTGGAAATCCACGTCATAGGCAAACGCGCTGGCAAAATCGACAACCTGCTGGTCGCCGGCGCCCAGCTTGCGGGCGGCTTCATAGATGGAGGTTTCAATTGGGGCTGCAACGCGGTGATAAGTTGGGCTGAGGCGGGCTTTCAGCTCGCTGGCTGTCCAGCCGCTCTCGGCTGAGCGCGTGATGAAAAGATTGCGTTCGGCGTCCGCCTTGATGTTGAGCGCGGTCAATTGACCATTGGTAATGAAGGCGTCGGCCTTGACCCCGGGGCGAAGGCGCCGCGGATCGAGGAATTCCTTCTCGTAAATCGTGTGCAGCGCAGCGGCAGCATCGGATGGCTCGGCCCCAAGGCGCGTAACGAGTTCCGTCAGCGTTTCGCGGCTTTTCAGCGTGCCGCTTACGCGGTTTGGAATGCCAAGGCCGGGCTCGAATTCGGTTGCAGACAAGAGTGTTGTGGCGAGGGGCGGCGGGGCCGGCGATGCATGGGCGGCGCCCATTCCGACCGGCTCATTGGATGGACCGACCGTTACAAGGCCCAGAATGGCCGAAACCGATCCCAACAGACCCAATACGACCAGACTCTTCACGCCATGCGAGACCGTTCGGCCCGGCTCGGCAGTGTTCGTTTCGACTGTTTTCACGTCATGCACCATGGCGCGATCTCCCTCACTCCAGTGCCACCCAGCACCTCTGTCTCTCAAGACTGTGAATGTCAGAAGGACCTTTTATACCGTTTACACGTTAAGAAACGACATTCTTGCTCAATTTGGCCTTCTTGCTTTCCTACAAATCCTAGTAGCCAATCAAAGCAAGAAGCAAGCCGGAACCGTCAGTGAATACGCCACATTACAAAGATTTAGAGGTTGAAGGCTCGAAGGCGGGCACGCGCCGCCTGAATTGGGGGCGTTGGCTGCTGGTCGCGATCCTGACCCTGATCCTGCTTTTTGGTGCACTCGGCTGGCTCGGTCGCAAATACATCGCCCAACAGGCATTGGCGCAGTGGTGCCATGACCAGTTCCTGACTTGCGAGGCCGATTTCAAGCGCCTTGGGCCTGGTGGCGCGGTGATTACCGGGGTGCGCATCAAATCCGGCGACGAGACGCCCTTCGTGGCAGACGAAGTAACTGCAGACATATCCTGGAAGGGGCTGGTGCCGTCTCTCGGTGCCGTATCGGTTATTGCGCCGGAATTGCACGGCACGTTGGATGATCGTGGTATTCGCTTTCATGGGCTTGAAAATCTGGGCGGGTCTGGCGGGGACAGTGGCAGTCCGCTGCCTCCAGTGAAGATTACCAAGGGCCGCGTCTTGCTGGCCACAAGCGCCGGCGACATCGGGGCATCGGTCGATCTGGAAGGCGAATTTCCCGAATCCGGCACATTGCAGATGGTACTCGACCCGGTGTCCCTGTCCGGTCCGGACGGCACGCTGGTCTGGTCGGAGGGGCGAGTCGATGTCACTGCCAGCGACGGCCAGCTGGAAGGCGAGGCTTTTCTGGATCTTGCCGAGGCCGATATACGCGGCGTTCAGGCGCGAAACGTTCAACTCGACGGGTTGCTGAATTCCCCCCTCGACGGAGCCGGTGACACACAAATTGTCTGGGACGGACATGTCGCCAGCGCCTCCTGGAGCGGATATGAAATTTCTAATGCATCGAGTAGGGGGCGTGCCATTTTGGATCGTCTGCCATCCTTTGAGATCGACTCGATTTTGAATGCGCTGGTTGAGGCCTCTGCCGAGACAGATGCGTCGAAAGTTTCCGGCAGCGCATTTGCCGGTCGCGACATGCAATTGGAGTTCGATCTTGCGGGCGAAGCGGGGCACGTCATCGGCCCTGTACTGGCTTCTGCAAGCGACCTGGACGTTCCTCAGGGCCGCACGCAACGTGCGTCGGTCCGGGCAAACTTGGACAGGACGGTCGCGGACGGCATCGGCTTCAAGGCCGATGTATCGACGTCCGGGACATCGTTGACTGCCGCGACATCTGACCAGTTGCTCGACTTGGTCAATCTGCCCGACATGTTCGCGGCCCATGAAGCTAGTCTTACGAGCGCGCTGCGTCGAGCGCTAACGGCCTTCAATGCGTCGGTTACGGTCGAGGCTCAGCACAAGGCGGACGGATGGGCCATTTCGGCGGATGGGCCGGCGCAGCTCAACGCACAATCAGGGCTGGCGGCAGACATCTTGCCTGGCGCTAACGGAAAATGGCTCTCTTCGATGGGCCGTGATCGATCGGTAGCAGGTCAGCTCTCTTTGAAAGGCGGCGGTTTGCCAGCCCTTACGGCAGACCTTCAGGTCCAGATGTCCGAAATGGGCCTGTCGCATTTCAACGCGACGGATCTGAAACTGTCCTCCTGGTCGGCAGGTGGCAGGACTCTCTCAGCCGATCTGAAACGGATTGACTATCAACGCGTCGGCGAAGGGGAGATGGCGCTTGAGACATCTGGCAAGATCGGCGTCGCGGGTAATGTGTCCGGCTTTGATCTCGACTCTTCCAGCCTGTCCGGTCAGTTGCTGGTGTCGTCCGACAAGGCGGGGTGGCGGATATCCACTCCGGATCGGTCCTGCCTGTCACTGGACAGCCAGGGCTTGCGGTTCGGATCGGTCAGCCTCGGCGCTTTCCGCACGCCGATATGCCCGGAAGGGAAAGACTTCATCTCGCCGGGGGCCGGATTTGCTGGGGCCACAAAACTCGGAGACTTGGTGGTTCCGGTCGCTTTCTCATCGAATGCCGGGACGGTCAGCTTCACAAATGCACAGATTGACTGGACGGGCGGAAAGACTGCGAGCGTCTCGGCGGTGTCAGACTCTGTCTCATTGGCCCTTGGCATCGGTGAGGAGACGCTCAGCATTGATGGCGACCGACTGAGGCTAGGCATTGCCACCCGTCTGAACGCCGCGCCCGCTCTGTCGGCGCGACTGGGGGCAACCAAGTTCAACGGAACGCTTGTGCCCGCCAATGTCAGCTCCAGTGATTTCCGCTTCGAAGGCACAACGGGCGAGGGTGGTGTGAAGGGGAGTATGAGCGCCGACGGTGTGATTATCCGCGACTATCGCGATGACCCCCTCTACCAGCCGCTCACAGCAGACCTGGACGCAACTCTGAGCGGTGCCGATTTCAGCATGTCCGGGCCTTTGCGGCTTGCGTCAAACGGCATCACCGTTGCGGACACACTGCTTCGCCTCGACGTGACGAAGCTGAGTGGCATGGCGGCGCTGGAGAGCCGTGACCTGCAATTCGAGCCCGGTGCCCTGCAGCCTTGGCGCCTGTCAGACCGTTTGCGGGGCGTTTTCACGGATGCGCGCGGCGGTCTTGCTGCGGCGGCGCGGTTTGACATTGTTGGAGGCAAGATCGAAGGGACAGGGGAAGTCTCGGTTTCCGAATTCGGTTTTCAGACGACACGGCTTGGCCGGGTGCAGGGGGTCAACGGCACCGTCGCCTTTCGCGAATTGCTGGCCCTGACCACCGAGCCAGGACAGACCATCCTCGTCGAGCGTCTCAACCCCGGCGTACCGCTGGAGAATGGCCAAATCACTTTTCAGCTGGTCGAGGGTACGCAGTTCAAAGTCGAGTCGGCTGCATTCCCCTTCGCCGGGGGGACACTGGCATTGCCGCCCTTTGTCTGGTCGCTTGGCGGCGAGCAACAGAACATTGAAGTTACGGCAGAAGCAATCGAACTCGCGAAACTGGTCGAGGTTTTGAAACTGCCCGACACACGAGCGACCGGCACTGTGTCCGGCAGCTTTCCAATCGACATTGACGGCACAGATATTCTGGTCCGCGATGCTCGGTTGAGAGCCGATGCGGATGGGGGCTATATCTCCTATCTGGGCACGGCTGCGGACTCTGCTGGCGCAGCAGACGAAAACGCAAAAATGGCCTTTGAAGCGCTGAAGGATTTCGATTTCACGGTCCTTGAGCTTGGCCTTGACGGCAACGTCCGCGACCGGATGACCATTTCTCTCATTCTGGAGGGTAAGAGCCGGAAGGGGATCGCGTATGGTGACGGAAATCAGGTGCTGACGGGGCAACCCTTCCTGTTCAACATCACGGTTAACTCGGCACTCGGCGAACTCTTGCGCAACACTCAATACTATACGAGCCAGAAGGGGCTGACCGACGCCGTTGTCGAGCAGGTGAAAGCAAAACGACTGGATGAATCTGAATAGGACACAACCGCCAACTTCATTGACGTTAAGGTGGCGTGTGTCATGTTCCCCATTGAACCCTGAGGAGCGAATCCTGATGAATTATTCCAAAGCCTTGCTGGCTGGCGCGGGCATTGCGGCACTGGTCGCCTGCACGCCGACCGTCCGCATCGAACCGTCCGACAAGCCGATCAAGATCGACTTGAATGTCAATATTACCCAGGAAGTCCGCGTGATCCTCGACAAGGAAGTCGAAGACCTGATCGCGGACAATCCAGACTTGTTCTAAACTCGCGAAATCTGGAGACGAGATGATGAAATCCCTTCGCACTTTTTTCGCTGCCCTGGCCTTGGCCTTCGGCCTTGCCGCGATGTCGCCAGCCGCCTTTGCGGGTGATCCCGCCATTGATGCTGCCATTGAGGCGGGTGAGGTCGGCGAACGCATTGACGGTCGCCTTGGCGTTATCGGGTCGGCTGACCCGTCGCTCATTCGCAAGGTTCAGGAGATCAACAACAAGCGCGCCGCCAAATATGCGGAAGTCGCTACTGAAACCGGCACGACGGTCGCTGAAGTCGCCCGCATCACCGGCGAAAAGCAGATTTCCAAACTGAGCCCTGGCCAATGGTACATGGATGCCAGCGGCAGCTGGAAGCAGAAATAGCTTGTTTCCAGCGCCGTCAGGCGTAGGTGATCAGACATGTCACGCAAGCTGATCTTCTGGATTGTAGCCAGTTTCGTGCTCCTGGGGCTGATGCTCTGGGGCATTTCGCTGTTCTGGGAAAGCAATGCTGACGGGCTCTCAGGGCATGGCTGGATCGCCTATGTCCTGGGCGGCGTCATGACGCTTGGTCTGTCAATTGGCCTGTTTCTGCTCACCTTCCACAGTGCGCGCCACGGCTATGACGATATCGACCGTCCGGAAGATGCAACTGAGCAGAATGTTGAATATCGCCAATAGTTCATACAGCCTTGATTGACACGCCGGGCGGCTCACACAATCCTGCGCAAAATCTGAACTCTAGAACGGGGCTCCACTACCCATGATCGATCCTGCACGCCTATCCGCGTACATCGCATCACGCATCTGCCACGACCTTGTTTCGCCCGTATCTTCGGTCACGAATGCGCTCGATCTGTTGAACGATCCGGGTGACATGGAAATGAAGGCGCAGGCCCAGGACCTGCTGCATGATGGAGCCGAGAAGGCGGGCGCTCGGATTCAGTTTCTGCGCTACGCCTTTGGGTCGATCGGCTTGAATGCGGGCGCGGCCGACATTCATGAAGCGCGCAAGATCACCGAGAACTTCGTGGCCAGCCACCGGCCGAGTATCGAATTCGATATCCAGACCGACCATTTGAGCTTCTCGCATGTTCGGATGATGATGAACCTCGTAATGATGGGCATTGACTGTCTGCCGCGCGGCGGCGTGATTCATGTGCGCATTCGCAATGAGCAAGTGGGCCTGACGATCACTCTGACCTGCAAGGGCAATCGGGCGCGCCTGCGCCCTGACATCGCCAATGGTATCAAGGGAATCGAACCAGAGGATGGCTGGCGTCCGGAAACCATTCAGCCCTTGTTCTCGAAGATCATCTGTGACGGTCTCGGCGGCGAGTTGACCGCCAGCGAAAGCGAAGAGACGGTCATCATCATGGCGGCGGGCATTCGCGCAGAGGGATAGTGCTGGCCCGAAATTTACACTTTGGCAGGACTTTCTTAACCGGGGTCGGCCAGATTCGAGTCCGAACCGCTGCGCACAGGATACATCATGAAAACCTGTCTGATCGTTGATGACTCCCGCGTTGTCCGGAAAGTGGCGGCGCGCATTGTGCGCGACCTGAAGTTTGACGTGCTGGAAGCCGGCGATGGGGCAGACGCCATGCGCCAGTGTCGCCAGAAAATGCCCGATGCCATCCTGCTTGACTGGAATATGCCAGTCATGAACGGCTTGGACTTCCTGCGGGCCTTGCGCCGCGAAGAAGGCGGCAAACATCCGCTTGTCGTGTTCTGCTCCATTGAGAATGATGCTGAACACATAAATGAAGCGTTGAGTTCAGGCGCTGACGAGTTCATCATGAAGCCATTCGACGCCGATATTCTGGAAAGCAAATTTGCGGAAGTCGGCCTGGTCTGAAGCATTTCTTAATAAACCGAGCCCTATGGGTAAGGTTTATGGGCAGAATGTCCGATTCGGAGTGTTAGATGCAGGAAGAGGTCTTCAACGAGTTGGCTGAGCTGGCGCTGAAAGGCTCCGGTCAGGCGATTCCGAAATCCAAATCCTATCTGATTGAAGCCCGGCTTGCGGCAATCGCCCGCCGCGAGGGCTTTGGCACTATGGCGGATCTCGTCCACTGCCTGAAATCGCGCGCCAATCCGGTCTTCGCGGCCGAAGTCGCATCCGCGTTGGTGTCCAAGGACACCTGCTTCTTCCGGGACCGCGACGCCCTAAAGCGTGTTGTCGACGACGTACTGCCGAAACGGCTGAAGGCGTCCAATACGGGCCGTCTGAAAGTCTGGTGCGCCGGCGGCAGCACGGGCCAGGAAGCCTATTCCCTGGCGATCCTGCTGGAAGACGAATTGCCTGCCAGCCTGCGCGGCGCAAAGATCGATATTCTTTCGACTGATATCTGCAAGGTCTCCACCGAGACCGCTCGCGTGGCGCGCTATGGGCACTACGAGGTTCAGAAGGGGCTGTCGATCCACCGACTCGTCAAGCACTTCACCCGTCTCGAAACCGGCCAGTGGGAAGCGTCTGAAGCCTTGCGTTCGCGCGTGAGCTTTCGCCAGCACAATCTGCTCGAGCGGGCAGACGGGCTCGGAAACTTCGATGTTATCCTCTGTCGGAATGTATTGTCCGGAATGGCGCGCGCGTCCCGTACCAAAGTGATTGAAAGCGTCTCGAAACAAATGATGCCCGGCGGCATGATTCTGCTCGGTGGTGGCGAAAGTGTCATCGGCCTGACCGACAAGCTGGAGCCGGCTCGCCACTTCCGGGGCGGTTGGGTTGCTGCTGGAACGGCCAACGCTGAAGCATCTGCAGCCTGACCCCCTCGCAATTTGGCGCGTCTCGCGCTATATGCGCCCATTCCTGAAACTGCTCCGGGCCTTTAACCCGGTTGGAGTGAGACATGACTTATGAATTGCCGCCGGCCTGGGATGGCCGTGTGAACTCTCTTGGATTTGCCAAACCGCCCGCGGAAACGCGCGTCGTCGCTGCCATGTCGGGCGGAGTCGACAGCTCTGTCGTGGCCGCCATGCTGAAGGCGCAGGGCTACGACGTGATTGGCATCACGCTACAGCTTTACGATCATGGCGCTGCCATCGAGAAGAAGGGCGCCTGCTGCGCCGGGCAAGACATCCATGATGCCCGCAACGTATCCGACCAGATCGGCATTCCGCACTATGTACTCGACTACGAGTCTAAGTTCCGCGAGCAGGTGATGGAAGACTTCGCCGATACCTATCTGGCCGGTTCGACACCGATTCCGTGCATTCGCTGTAACCAGACGGTCAAGTTTTCGGACCTGTTGAAAACCGCCCGTGATCTCGGGGCAGATTGTCTTGCCACAGGGCATTACATCCGCCGCACGGATGGTGACGATGGGCCGGAGCTTCACCGTGCCGCGGATGCGAGCCGTGATCAGTCTTACTTCCTGTTCGCAACGACGGCAGAGCAGCTGGACTATCTGCGCTTTCCGCTCGGCGACCTGCCGAAGACGCAGGTGCGCGAACTGGCTGATCAGTTCAATCTGCCGGTGGCTTCCAAGCCGGACAGTCAGGACATCTGTTTCGTGCCGGAAGGCTCCTATGCCACGGTTGTGGAAAAGTTGCGTCCGGGTGCCGGACGGGGCGGAGACATTGAACATCTTGATGGTCGCGTGCTCGGTCAGCACAATGGCGTGATCCACTACACGATCGGCCAGCGCCGGGGGCTTGGGGTTGCGACGGGTGACCCGCTCTATGTGGTCAAGATCGACGCGCCCAACCGCCGGGTCATTGTTGGCCCGCGTGAAGCCTTGATGACGTCCGGCCTGTTGCTGGAAGAACTCAATTGGCTGGGCGAAGGATCGCTCCAGGCGGCTGCTGATGCAGGGATGCCCGTGCTCGTCCGTGTGCGGTCCACGCGGCCGCCCGTGCCGGCCCGTTTGGGGTGGAGTGATGGCGTTCCCGTGATCTGGTTCGATAATCCGGAAGAGGGTGTCGCGCGTGGCCAGGCCGCCGTGCTCTACGACGCAGAAGGCAGCACGCGTATTCTGGGCGGCGGCTTTATTCTGAAGCCGATCCCGGCCGATGAGCGGGTTGTTGCTGCCTAGCGGGGCTTTCGGGCGCCGGTCACTGACAGCCCGATACCACCGAGTACAATCAGCGCAGCAATTGCAAAGCGTAGTGTCAGATCCTCGCCGAGCATCGCGATGCCGCCAAGCGCGGCGAGGATCGGGACGCTGAGTTGTGCGATGGCCGCGGTGGCTGAGGTGATACGGGGCAGGATAGCGTACCAGAGTGCATAACCGAGCCCAGACCTAACAATGCCTGACAGGCAGGCCAGCAAGACGCCTACTGGGGTCAACTCTGGCCCGATGGCGAAGAGACCTAGCAGGCTGAGCGGAGCTGCCAGCGCGAAGTTTGCTGCGGTATCCTCGGTGGCATTTTGTGCACCGCGACCGAGGAGTGAATAGATTCCCCAACCGAGCGCCGCGATGCCCATCAACGCCGCGCCCACTGGGTCGACCGGAGCGGCGTCAGTCGGCCAAAGAAACCAAGCCAGGCCACCTGCCGCCACGAGTGCACCGATCCATTTCAGGGCCGGGACGTGCTCTCTGGCCAGCAGGGCGCCAGCGAACATGGTGATTTGCACACCGCCGAACAGGACCAGCGCCCCGACGCCCGTATCGAGCGACAAGTACGCAAACGAGAAACCGAGCATGTAAGCGAGCAAGGCGGCGACGCTGACCCCCCGCTTTGTAGACAAGAGAGCCGGACGTGTCGAAGACTGTGCGAGCACGATCAGGCCGAGAATGATCGCGCCGCTGAACAGGCGGATCACTGCGAAGCTTGCTGGATCAATCAGGTCGCCCGCGAGTGCCAGCCGGTTGAGCACCGAATTGGCAGCGAAGGCGAGCATGGCGAGCAGGGTGAGTGCGAACAGCTTCATGCTGCACCGCTCCGCCACTGTCGACAAAGTATCATTCCATCCAGTCCGGCGGCGCGACTTTCGACCCATCGCCGCCCATGTCTGGCTGGGGGTGGCGCTCCAGAAGCTTCTCGACGATTGCATCTGCAACGCGGTCTGCCTCACGCAATGCTGGATAGCTCCATGTTTCCAATGTGCCCCCGAACCAGCGAGCGGCGCCATGATCGATCAGGCTCTGGTGCAAGCTGTCGAATTTCTTGGAGCGACCTTCCAGACGCGCGATGTGGATTGGCAGATCATGCCAGGCCGCATCGGACAGCATGTTGGCGCTGTCCTCTGTCACGATGGCGCAATCGGAAAAGACCAACCATGCAAGATAGGGATTGTCGCCATCTTCGGGGCCGGCCCAGAATCGAGCTCCGACTTCATCCGCCATCGAACGGAACCTGGATACAATCGGCACAGGCGTGCGGCGCGATGTTGTAATCCGCAGACGCCAGCCTTGCCCCGCCAGGATGCGAAGCTGGGATTCAAGACGCTCGGCAGCAGCATCGGTAAATGTATGTGTGCGGGAGTTCCCCCCCAGAATGACGATCGCGCTCTTGTTGCGCTCGTCGGCCAGATCGGCAAAGGATTGGCCCGCATCTTCGATCAGGTCAGGGGCAAAATAGGATGGCGAACCGATCGTCTGAATGACATTCGGGCCGTTTGTCTCGTCATGCGCCGGTGTGACCAGAAGGTCGAAGTTTTCTGAGGGAATCCTTGGGTCGAGGATTTGGACGGTCAGCGTTTTTCCGCCGGACAGTTCCCGCACGGCACGAGTCAGGGCAGCTGAACGACGGCCCGCAGCAATCCAGATCGTTGGCCATGGCGGGGTTAGCAGGTCGCGCTGATTCTTCGGCAGTGAAGCCAGGGGAGACGGCCATTTGTCCGCAGGCAACAGGGTCCACGGCAAGCGTGGGCTCAGCGTCAGAGGTTCGGAGCGGTGCGATTCACCATTAATGTGAGCAATCTGAATCCATCGCCGCGTATCACCCAGTGCCTGCAGCACTGCGCGAACCTGAGCAGCATTGCCTGCGCGGCCGTCCGAGACCGCCCAGACGGATGGTCCGAGCGACCCCGCCTCTGCCATTTACAGGTACTCGACCTTGGCAACTTCGTAAGCGCGTGCTCCGGACGGGGCGGCCACTTCGGCTTCGTCGCCTTCTTCCTTGCCGATCATTGCACGAGCAATTGGCGAGGTGACGGAGATCTTGCCGTCCTTCACATTGGCTTCGTCTTCGCCAACGATCTTGTACGTGCTCTCTTCTTCCGTATCGACATCAATCAGAGTCACAGTCGCGCCAAAGCGCACCTTGCTGCCACCCAGCTTGGAGACGTCGATCACGTCCGCGCGGGCAAGCTTGTCATCGATCTCGGCGATGCGGCCTTCGATGAAGCTCTGCTTCTCCTTGGCAGCGTGATATTCAGCGTTTTCGGACAGATCACCATGCGCACGCGCTTCCGCGATCGCCGCGATAATATTCGGGCGCTCAATGGATTTCAGCGTCTTAAGTTCTGACTGAAGCGCAGCATGGCCTTCAGCGGTCATGGGAATGCGTTCCATCTGTGTCACCTCTATTGTTGGCGGCAAAATCGTTGTCTTAATTGGTAATGGCGTCAAGTGGGGCTGATCAGGCCGATTGCAAGGCGCGCACCGAGATTTCCCGGTCTTTCATACTCTCAATGGCCTGCACCGAGGCAATCGAGGAGGCCAGAGTTGTGAAATACGGTATCTTGCGGTTTACGGCAGTCCGGCGAATGGATGCGGAATCTGCAAGCGATGCTGCACCTTCGGTCGTGTTGAAAACCAATTGCACGTTGCCATTGATCATGGCGTCCAGAATGTGCGGCTGGCCTTCGAGAACCTTGTTGATCCGGCTCACTTTCAGGCCTTCAGCCTCCAGAAAGGCAGCTGTTCCGGCGGTGGCGAGGATCGAGAATCCGAACTCCGTAAGCTTTCGAATCGCCGGAACGATGGCCTTCTTGTCGGAATCTCGCAGAGACACGAATACCGTTCCTGAGTCTGGAAGATGGACCCCGACGCCAAGCTGACTTTTCAGAAAGGCCATGCCGAAATCATCATCCCAGCCCATGACTTCGCCGGTCGACCGCATCTCCGGGCCGAGTTGCGGGTCCACACCGGGGAAGCGGGCGAATGGGAACACCGCCTCTTTCACCGCCACGCGCCGAGGATTGGCCTGGGTCAGGTCGAATTCTGTCAGGCTCATGCCCGCCATTACCTTGGCCGCAATTCCGGCAATCGGGGCACCAACGGCTTTTGCAACGAATGGTACGGTCCGACTGGCGCGGGGATTGGCTTCCAGCACATAGATTTCGTCATCCTTGACGGCGAACTGAATATTGATCAGGCCGCGTACTTTCAATGCGCGGGCAAGGGCAATCGTTTGCTCGGCGAGGCGCCCCTGAAGTGCAGGCGAAAGCGTATAGGGCGGCAGGGCACAGGCGGAATCGCCCGAATGCACACCTGCTTCTTCGATATGTTCCATGATGCCGGCGACGTGCACATTCTTGCCATCGCACAGCGCGTCCACATCCACCTCGATCGCATCGGACAAATATCGGTCAATGAATAGCGACGCATCGCCGGAATCCTTGGCGACGCTCAGGGCTTCGGCAGCAAATTTGCGCAGGTCTTCATCATTGCGGGCGATTTCCATGGCCCGGCCGCCCAGCACGAAGGAGGGTCGCAGCATGACCGGATACCCGATCTCGTTGGCTTTGACTTCGGCTTCTTCGACAGAGCGGGCCGTGCGGGACGGTGCTTGCTGGATGCCAAGATCGTCGAGCAGGGCTGCAAATTGCTCACGGTCTTCGGCGAGGTCGATGGAGGCCGGGCTGGTGCCAAGAATTGGCACGTTTTCCTGGTCAAGCGTGTTGGCGAGTTTCAGTGGCGTTTGGCCGCCGAATTGTACGATCACTCCGTTCAGCGTGCCGGCCGATTGCTCTTTGTGGATAATCTCCAGAACATGTTCTTCCGTCAACGGCTCAAAATAGAGCCGGTCAGATGTATCATAGTCCGTGGACACCGTTTCCGGATTGCAATTGACCATGATGGACTCGATGCCGATGTCATCCATCGCGAATGCGGCATGACAGCAGCAATAGTCAAACTCGATGCCCTGACCGATCCGGTTGGGGCCGCCCCCAAGGATGATCGCCTTGTTGCGATCTGATGGCAGCGCTTCGCATTCAGCTTCGTCGGCGCCGAATACGGGCTGTTCATAGGTGGAGTAAAGGTAGGGGGTCTTCGCGGCAAACTCGGCTGCGCATGTATCGATACGTTTGTAGACCGGGCGCACGCCGAGGCCGTGGCGTGCATTGCGGATTTCCGCTTCGCCCTTGCCGGCCAGCTTGCCGAGGCGCTTGTCAGAGAAGCCGAGCATCTTCAGGCGCAGCATGCCTTCATGGTCGTCAGGCAGGCCATCCTTCAGGATGCCAGCTTCAACCTCCATCAGTTCCGCGATCTGGCGCAGGAACCATTTGTCGATAGAGGTGATTTGATGAACTTCGTCCACGGATAGACCCTGACGCAGGGCTTGCGCCACCACGCGCAAGCGGTCCTGTGTCGGCACGCCAAGCGCCGTGCGCAAATCAGCTTCTGTGTCGAATGCGATATCATCAAGCCCGGACAGGCCGGTCTCCAATGAGCACAGGGCCTTCTGCAGACTTTCCTGGAATGAGCGACCAATCGCCATGGCTTCGCCGACGGATTTCATCGCCGTGGTCAGTACGGGGTCGGCGCCCTTGTACTTCTCGAAGGCAAAGCGCGGTATCTTGGTGACAACATAGTCAATTGTCGGCTCGAACGAGGCAGGGGTGACACCTGTGATGTCATTGTCCAGTTCATCGAGCGTGTATCCCACGGCCAGTTTTGCGGCGATCTTGGCAATCGGGAAACCGGTGGCTTTCGAGGCAAGCGCAGAGGAGCGCGACACACGCGGGTTCATCTCAATCACGACGAGGCGGCCATCCGCGGGGTTGACCGCGAACTGGACGTTAGATCCGCCCGTCTCTACGCCAATCTCGCGGAGCACCGCGATCGAGGCGTTCCGCATGACCTGGTATTCCTTGTCGGTCAGCGTCAGCGCCGGCGCGACCGTGATGGAGTCGCCAGTATGGACGCCCATCGGGTCGATATTCTCGATGGCACAGATAATGATGGCATTGTCCGCTGTGTCGCGGACCACTTCCATCTCGTATTCTTTCCAGCCCAGCAGGCTTTCATCGACCAGGATCTGCGCCATGGGGGAGGCAGCAAGACCGGACCGACAAATTTCTTCATACTCTTCGACATTGTACGCAACGCCGCCACCGGTGCCGCCGAGCGTGAAGGCCGGGCGGATGATGGCGGGCAGGCCAACTTCGTCCAGCGCGGCCATGGCGCGCTTCAGGCCTTCGATCCGATCATACTTGCCGTCTTCACTCTTCGGAGATGCGATGATGGCGGCGCGGGGATTTTCGAGACCGAGCCGATCCATCGCTTCGCGGAACAGCTTGCGGTCTTCGGCCATCTCGATGGCTTCGGCCTTTGCGCCGATCAGCTCCACGCCATGCTTTTCGAGGATGCCGGCATAGTGGAGGTCCAGCGCGCAATTGAGTGCGGTCTGGCCACCCATGGTCGGGAGCAGGGCATCCGGCTTTTCAGCCTCGATAATCTTTTCGACAACTTCCGGCAGGATGGGCTCGATATAGGTTGCGTCAGCGAGCTCTGGATCGGTCATGATCGTTGCCGGGTTCGAATTGACCAGGATCACCCGGTAGCCTTCGCTTTTCAGCGCCTTGATCGCCTGCACACCGGAATAGTCGAATTCGCAAGCCTGCCCGATGATGATCGGACCGGCACCAATAACCAGGATAGAGCGGATATCCGTGCGCTTCGGCATGTTGCTTTTCTCCTACCGGCCAAACGGCTGCTCCATAGCTGGGAGTCGGGGGCGGGGGCAAGACTAAAGGGGTGGGTTTCCGTTATTAGCTGCAATTGACCGTCGCGGGGCGATCAGGCTGCAAGCTCAGAGCGCTCCATTATGGACCGTCGAATGCTCATGAACCAGGTGCCACCCACCTGTGATTTTCTCCCAGATCTGAGAAACTGCCTGCGTCTGGTTCATCACCCCGTCTTCATGAGTGATGCCGCTCAGCTCGGTGAAGAAGTTTGCGGCGGCCATGTCTTGGGTGCGGCGCAAATTGATCGCGGATACGATGCTGATATGCCAGCGCTTGAACGTGTCTTCCAAAACCGGCTGCCAAAGCTGACGATATTGGGCAAGGTTTTGGCTTATCGCGACGTCGCTGCCAAAATCACTAAGCAGGCGGATACACCCAGAGCCTGTGAGGGGTATGGCTTCTCGGTCGGCATGGCCTCGCGGCCAACAGCTGTACCAGGCGCGGATCCTTTCACGGATCGCGCGATCATCTGGCGCAATCCACGGGTCGTCTGAAGCAGTTTTGTTAAGGGGCGTTACCCGTCCCATGAAGTCTCTCCTGTTTAACATAGGTAAAAGGGAAACGCGTTGTCGCGCAGGGCGTTCCGATTTTGGGCGGGGAGAGACCGGGGTGATTTGGCGGCGAAACTGTGCCGCGAAAGAAAAAGCCCCGCATCCATTGGATGCGGGGCTCACCATCACTTTGGTGCCTCGGCTGCTTACCAGCGCGTGCTGTCATTCGGGTAGCGGTCATAGATGTCCGCTCGACCGTCTCGGTCGGTGTCTTTTTCGTCAGCCTGGTCTTTCACGCCCGGCATATCGCAGTCTTCCGACTCCGTGCAGCCCTTTGCTGCGCCAGCAGTGCCGCCCAGAACGGCGCCAATCGCAGCCCCGCGTTGCGCGTCACCATCGCCGACATTATTGCCAATCACAGCACCCGCGGCTGCGCCAGCAGCAGCGCCATAGGCAGCGTTGCGTTCAGTGGTGCCAGTTTGGGTGCAGGCGGCCAGAGCGAAGGCGCTGGCGCCGATAGCGGCGAGTTTCAGATAAGCGGTCATAAGACATTCCTTTCCGTTGTGTACGGGTCAGAAACGTCTCCTTGGTGGCTTGGTTCCGTTGGATTTCCGAGGCTTACGGGATGGTAATACCGTTTGCTTGTCAGCTCCAACGCTTGGCAAGTTTCTGGTCGGTCGACCTTGCATCTTGCTTTGCGGCGCCTTGATATCCGGTAATCGTATCTGCCACGAACGGGTTGGTTTGACGCTCTTGGCCAAAAGTGGACAGCGGACCATGACCCGGCACAAACCGCATTTCATTGCCAAGTGGCCAGAGCTTGCCGGTAATCGAGTCGATCAGTTGCTGATGGTTCCCGCGCGGGAAATCAGTCCGGCCGATGGAGCCCTTGAACAGGACGTCACCAACAAAAGCGAGCGCGCCTTCTTTCTGATAGATCACAACATGGCCCGGCGTATGGCCCGGACAGTGTGCGACGCCGAATTTTGTACCAGACAGCTCCAACTCGTCGCCATCATGAAGATACTTGTCCGGAGTCACATTGCGGCCATCAGTGATGCCGTATTTGGCGCCTTGAGATTCCAGTTCATCCAGCAGCCACTGATCGTCCTCGTGGGGGCCAATGATTGGGCAGCCCGTGCGCTCCGACACTTCGGTGGCCGCGCCGGCATGATCCAGGTGTCCGTGGGTCAGCCAGACGCCGACGATCTTCACACCGAACTGCTCTGCTGCGCCCATCAATTTTTCGACCTCGCCGCCCGGATCGATGAAGACGCCTTCCATTGTGTCTGTGGACCAGATCATCGACGTGTTCTGTTGCAGCGGCGTTACGGGAATGATGCGAATTTCGAGCTTGGGCGGGGGAGCTTGGTCTGTCATGCCTCAGAAATAGCGTCCCGACATGGTTTCGTGAAGGTGCAAGCGTGCTTTCCCTCGCGGTTCTTCTTGGTTTAAACGGTTTACCAAGCAGATTTGACGGAGATTGCCCATGCGCCTGCCGCGACACGCCTATGGCCACAAGACCCGCAGTAGCGGGATTGGTGGCCTCTTGCGCAGCCGGTTCAGCCTGATCCTTGTCGGCTTGTTCCTGCTGTTTCTGTATTGGCAAGCCAACCAGACCGAAGTGCCTTTCTCGGGCCGCAAGCAACTGAACACCGTCCCGATCGAGAAAGAGGTGCAGCTGGGCCAGCAGTCCTATATCCAGATACTGAACCAGGAGCAGCAGCAGGGAAATGACGTCCTGTGCGCAGATGGCAACAATTGCGAAGGCACGGAGGCGGAATACACTCAGGCCGTTCGCGAGATTGGCGCACGCCTCCAGCGCGCCGCAGTCGAGCTGGAACAGGATCTCCTGCGCCAAGGCGCCTCCTTCACCCCGGTCGCCGACCAATTCGACTGGACCTACTATGTCGTCGATTCCGACACGCCGAACGCTTTCTGCCTGCCGGGTGGGTATGTTGCGATTTACACGGGCATTCTCGACATCACGGGAAACTATGATGGCAAGGTCGACGCCGAGGATATCAGCGATCTCGACAAGCTGGCCGTGGTGATGGGGCATGAGATTGGCCATGCCCTGGCCCATCATGGTGCTGAGCGGGTCAGCCAGCAACGCGTCGTCCAGTTCGGGCAGATCGCTGTCGGCGTGGGCCTTGGCGACATGGACGCCTCTCAACAGCGCGCCATCATGCAGGCTTTCGGCATCGCGGCCCAGGGTGGCATGCTCGCCTATTCGCGCAAGCATGAGACGGAAGCTGACAAGATCGGGCTCGATCTACTGGTTCGCGCCTGTTACGACCCGCGCGAAGCACCTGATCTTTGGGAGCGGATGGGTCAGATTGGTGGTGGCCAGCGTCCACCGGAGTGGATGTCCACGCATCCGGCGTCCGAAACCCGGGCCGAAAATTTCCGGAAATGGATGCCGGAGGCGATTGCGGAATATGAGCGTCGCTGCGAACCGCTGGGCTAGGCGCTGTCCTCGTCGCCGCGCAGGCGGTCAATAATCGCATCCCGCCAGCTTTCCGGCATCAGGAACAGTGCCCACGCGCCTGCCTCGTAATGTGCACGACGCCAGATATCGAGCGGATTGTACCCGCCATTGGGACAGGCGGCGAGCGCCTTGGCCTGCTTGCCCGGATGGCTGGCATAGACGGCCTTGGCGCGCAGGATATGCATGCAATTGGAGATGAAGACGATCTTCCCACTCTCCGAGGCGCTGGTGGTGTTGGCGAGGCTTTCCAGGCCGGAAATCGTATCGCGGCTCTCGACATCGGCGCTGACCTTCGCGGCCTGGCCGGACCGGCGCGCCGCGAGCAAGGCCATCTCCTGGCTGCCGAGACGGCCTTCCTGGGGGCGATGGCCCCCCACGACTTTCAATTGGTCCAGCTTGCCCGCTTTCAGCAGGGCGACGCCCTTGTCGACCCGCGCAGAGGCATCGGATACATTGTCGGTATAGAAGATGATCCCGCGTCCCCCCGCCAATTTGCCAGTTTGGTCTGAAAGCCGGGTGACGCCCCAGAAAAGAAGCGTCGCGGCGAGGTCCACGAGGACCAGCCAGATCAGCAAGGTTCGGATGCGTCGAATCACAGCCGCTATAATCACCAACTGGCCCCGGCCTGCTAGAGCCGAGCCGCAACAATGACTACATATTTGCAGTTTCAGCCGGTGGGGCCAGCCGGCTCCAGAGAGGCGAGATAATCTTTCACAGGCGTGGTGATCTGGTCTGGCAGGTCGTCCAGCGCAAACCAGCCGCATCCGCCATGCTTTTCCGGTTCCATGACACGTGGTTCGCCTGACACGATGCGCGCAGAATAGACTGGCGCAACCCAATGCTTCCCGTCACCCTTGTCGATGGTCTCGGCAATGCAGGCGAGGCCGGTCAGCTCGATGGTGACACCGAGTTCTTCTTCGATTTCGCGCCGGGCGGTGTCCTCGGCGCGTTCGCCAAAATCGATCTTGCCGCCGGGCAGACCCCACGCTCCCGCTTCGGGTTGCTTGAGACGTTGGATAAGCAACAGGCGCCCGTGCGCATCGCGAATGGCTGCGCCGCAACCGGCGCCGGGAAGGGAGTTAGAATCAGTCATGCTTACCAGTTTACAGGGCCATGGCGCGATTGGCAGGGCGAAATTGGAACCGTGGCCTGCCGGATCGCATTGCGTTTCTTCACAATTCAATTAGCCTTTGAGGCGCTACTGGAGATGTTTGGCATGGCCTACACAATCACCCGCACACTGGATGGCATCACGCTCGAAGAAGCCGACAAGCGCACGCGCGCAGCGCTGTCTGGCAAGGGGTTTGGGGTTCTCACCGAGATTGATGTCCAGGCGACGATGAAGAAGAAGCTGGATGCCGACATGGCCGGGTACCGCATTCTTGGCGCGTGCAATCCGGACATGGCGTTCGAGGCCATCAAGATGGAGCCCAGGGTCGGCGCGATGCTGCCTTGCAATGTCATTCTGCGCGAAGTCGATGGCGGCATTGAGATCAGTGCGATTGATCCGGTCGCGTCCATGCAGGCGATTGAGAATCCGGAACTCCATGCCGTAGCCGGGCAGGTGCGTGACATGCTGGAGGAGGCATTGGAGGCGATCTAGCCGATTAGAACAAGTGGGGGGGAAAACATGGCAAAAGTGGTTGGGTTGGGTGGACTGTTCTTTCTTTGCAGAGACGTGGATGCGACGCGGGCGTGGTATAAGCGGGTACTCGGTGTGCAGATTGACGAATATGGGGGCGCGAGTTTCTCCCAAGCGGATGCTGCTGCACGATTCCCGCAAGGTGCCCGCACGATCTGGGCGCCCTTCAAGGCAGGAAGCGACTATTTCAAACCTTCAGACAGCGACTTCATGATGAATCTGATGGTGGATGACCTCGACGCCATGATTGAGCAAATCAAGGCTGAGGGCGTTGAAATGGAAGGCGAGCCCATGACGGAAAGTTATGGAAAGTTCGCCTGGATCATGGATCCTGATGGCCGCAAGGTCGAACTCTGGGAACCCATCGAGGCGCAACCCGCGACCTGAAGCGGTGACTCTCAGAACCAGCCAGCCACCCGTCCCCACGGGACAAACAGGAATGTGATGGTAAGAGCGGCGGCCGTTGCCGCGAAGCCAGCAAGCATCAGCGCGCCATCCTTGGCGACGAGCGCCAAACCGAACAGGACAATCGCAACACCCGGCGCTGCGACGGCGAACGGCACGAGTTCCAGAGGGATCATCAGAATAGCGAGCAGGGAAACCGCGATCGCGGCCAGATAGGTGGCCACACGTCCTGTCGCCCAAGCGAGCCGCTCGGTGATCATGCGATCAATGCGTTCCAGCCAGGGTTTCACCTTGTCTTCGGCTTCTTTGAGCTTCGAGGTTTCGATGGATCGTTTCTCAACGAAGGACGGCATCCAGATATGATCGGCGCCGAACAGAATCTGAATGCTGAAAAGCAGGATGATAACCCCGATCACCGCTGGCAGGCCGGGTATTCCGCCTAGCGGCGGCAAGACCACCAGAAGGCCCAGCAATGTGATGATGGGACCAAAGGATCGGTGCCCGAACATGTTGAGCAGATCCCCAACCGAGATTGTGCCTTCGCCACCTTCTTCAATGGCGGTCTCGAGTACGTTCTCCAACGGATCGCTCTGTGATGCGGGCATGGCCTTCCTCTTGGTTACTCATGGTAACGCATCAAGTCGGCTGGGGTTCGCACTGCGCGCAAAAAAAGAGCCGCCTGGCATGACACCAGAGCGGCCCGAGGAGAGGTCTGCTATTCAGGAAAGTGAGTTAGCGTGCGGACTTCTTGCACGCTTCAATATCGTCTGCTTCCAGCTTGGAATTGGAGTTTCCGTAGGAGATGATTTCGCCGGCCTTCTTCGCAATCTTCTTGCAATCGCGAACAGAGGCCTTCTTGCGGTCGAGGTCGCCTTTGCAGACAGTGCCTTCGCAAAGCCAAACAGTGCCGATGGCCACGACCTGGCCTTCGTCGACAGGGGCGACTGTTTCGAAGGTGAATGTGTTGGCGAAAGCTGGTGCGCCGAGCGCAAGGAAGGCTGCGGCGGTGAGAGCGGAACGGATCATGGGAGGATACCTTTCGGTGGGTGGACTTCAAAACAGTGTCGGACCCTAAGCGTCCGTTCGCACTCAATAGCGATTACTGACGAAAACGTCAATCATTCAGCCTTTCTGGCCTTGGTGACTAGTTCGCGTCAGCCAGAATGCGCCTGTTCAGGCCAGAACGCGACACATAGGCTTCGGTGAGCTTCGGGTGGTCAATCTTGTTCACAGCCTGCGCGATAACCTGCGAGACGCACGAATCATCGACACGGGGTGCCTGCGAGACAGGGGCATCGTAGCGGCAGATGGAATCAGCCTGCATTTGCAGGGAATCCAGAACGACTCCGGCCCCGGCACGAGAGTGCAGTGCGCTGTTATCATACTGGATTTCTGCTGACACAGTCTGGGCCGGATCGGCCATGGCAGGGGCGGCATAGGCGAGGCCGGCAAGACCGGCAGCGACAACGATAAGAGAGAGGCGGGAAGACGGCATGGGAGGAAACCTTCTTGCAGTTGCGGTCGGTGGTGACCGTAACGACAGAATATGATCATTGAATAAAAAGTCAATTGTTCATTGATTATATTTTTGTTTCAATCCTGCCGTGGCGGCATAATTTGCCGCGCGGTTTCAGTGCGGTAGTCTCGAAGGTGGAAAAGAGATCGCCACCGAGGCGACCGCCCAGGAGGACAAAGCATCATGGATTTCAATATCCCGCAGGACATCGCCGATTATCTGACCGTGCTCGACCAGTTCATCGAGGACGAGATTAGGCCGCTCGAACAGCAGGACGACAACATCCGCTTCTTCGACCATCGGCGCGAATGGGCCCGGACTGATTTCGAAAATGAGGGCCTGCCGCGGCCCGAATGGGAAGAATTGCTGCGCGAAGCAAAGCGCCGCGCCGACAAGGCCGGACACCTGCGCTATGCGTTGCCGAAGGAGTTCGGCGGGCAGGACGGCTCGAACCTCGGCATGGCAATTATCCGCGAGCATTTCGCCGAACAGGGCCTCGGCCTGCACAATGATCTCCAGAACGAACATTCCATAGTCGGCAATTTCCCGCAGATCCTGATGCTGCGCGACTTCGCCCGGCCGGATCAGAAGCATCTTGCCGAAGACGCTTTGAACGGGAAGTTTCTCGCTTGTTTCGGCCTGACCGAACCTGATCATGGGTCCGATGCGACCCATATGGAAACCCGTGCGGTGCGCCAGAAGCGCGACGGCAAGGATGGCTGGCTGATCAATGGCGAGAAGATGTGGATCACCGGCATGCATGTGGCCACGCACATCATGATGTTCTGCCGCACAAGTGGTGAAGATGGCGACGCCAAGGGCATCACCTGTCTTCTCGTACCGGCGCGTGATCCCGGCGTCATCATTGAAGAATACATGTGGACCTTCAACATGCCGACCGACCATCCGCGCCTGACCATCAAGGATGTCTGGGTGCCTGAAGATGCCGTGTTCGGCCCGCCGGAAGGGGGCCTCGCCCTGGCCCAGCATTTCGTGCATGAGAACCGTATTCGCCAAGCCGCGAGTTCGGTGGGCGCCGCGATGTATTGCATCAATGAGAGCGTGCAATATGCCCGTGAGCGCAAACCGTTCGGCAAGCCGCTCGCGACCAACCAGGCGATCCAGTTCCCGCTTGTGGAGCTCGCCACCGAGGCCGAGATGCTGCGCCTGCTGATCTTCAAGACGGCCTGGGAAATGGACCAGATGTCCAAGCCGGACGTCGCGATCCATCTCTCCGACAAGGTCTCCATGTGCAACTACCGGGCAAACCGGCTCTGCTGCAATGCCGCCGACCGGGCGATGCAGGTGCATGGCGGGATGGGCTATTCGCGCCACAAGCCGTTCGAGCACATCTACCGCCACCATCGCCGCTATCGCATCACCGAAGGCTCGGAAGAGATCCAGATGCGCAAGGTCGGTGGCCACCTCTTCGGCTTCATGGGCCCCAACAAGCACGGCCAGGCCAAGGGCGAAAAAGACGCCAAGGGCAAGAGCACCGAGCCCACCGATTTTGCGGTGCGGTAGGCGCAGCAGAAACTTCCCCTCCCGCGCGAATGGTTAATGATGGCGTAACTATCATTAGGCATTTCTCGTTTGATCCAGATTGAATCAGGCGGGAAGGGAGACGGGCATGTCTCTGCTCGAACGAGTAATTCGCGGCCATCGGTGCCGCTCGACGCACCACTATATCGCGATGGACGCGCTGTCGCTCATAGCCTCGGAGGAGGCCGACAAGTGGAAGGACCTGTTCCTGGTTCACCACGAGCACCTGCTCGAAGGGGCCAAGGCGCCGGATTCCAAGTTCAAGGATTTCCGCAACCATGTCCTGCACGTTTCCGAAGGGGAGTGGGGCGGCGCGCCGGGCAAGGCGATGGAATGGTTTGCGACGGCGGTCGACCATCTCCGTCGCAAGCAATGGAGCAAGGCCGCCTATGCGTTCGGCGTGCTGAGCCATTATTATGCCGATCCGATCCAGCCCTTCCATACCGGCCAGACCGAGGAAGAGGGCACGATGCACCGGGCGGTGGAGTGGAGCATCGCCAAATCCCGCGACAAGATTGATGCCCGCATAGAGACGCTCGGCTATCCGGATGTGCCAGTGCCGGACGGCGCAGGATTCATCGCCGACATGGTCCGCAATGGCGCGCGCCTTTCGCATCCCCACTATCAGACCTTCATTGACCATTATGATCTCGACGTGGGCGTGAAGGATCCGCCCGCCGGGCTGGACGAGACCATGTTCGATGCGATCGTGGAACTGGTCGCCTATGCCACGGCCGGATTCGGCGCGATCCTCTCACGCGGTATTGCGGAGGCTGCTGTCAGCCCGCCCAAGACCAATCTCACCCTTCAGGGCTATATCGAGACACTGGACATTCCGCTGCGCTGGGTAACGGCGAAACTGTCGGATGCGGCCGACAAGCGCACCGTGACGCGGATGTACAAGGAGTATCAGAAGACCGGTAAGGTCATCCGTACCCTGCCGGATGATGACAAGGAAATCCGCAAGCTTCACGCCAAACAAGTTTTGCGCGTTCCGCTGAAAGAGCTGAACAAACAGGAGATTGGCCCAATAGGTTCGAAGAACAAGGCGGTCGAGGAGCGCTTGCTGACCGCACTGATCGAGGATGAGGCCGAGATCGCCGCTGAGGCGACCGTTATTGAAGAGGATGCGGTCGAGGAGGCTGTAGTCGAAGCGGCGCCAACCGACGAAACACTTCACCCGGCCGAAGCAGAAGCGCCGCTGGCCGAGGAAGCCCCTCCGCCGAAGAAAAAGGCTCCCCCAAAGGCAGAAGAAGTCTTGTTCGAGCCGGAGCCCGAGGCCGCTGTCCCCGCGCCGCTTGCTGATGATCTTGGCGAGGAGTCCGGAGACATCGCCCGCCGCAGCCGCATCACGCGCGAGTCCCCCGTTGTCGAGGCGCCCAGCATCGGCAAGAAGACCGCCAAACGCCTGTCGCGCGCCGGCATCACCACGGTCGGTGACCTGCTGGATTGCGACACGGAGGAAACCGTCTTCCTGGTCGATGTCGCCTATATCGATGTCGACACGCTGAATGACTGGAAGGACCAGACCATCATGATGATGGAAGTGCCGGGCCTGCGCGTGCACGACGCCCAGATCCTTGTCGGCGCGGGCATCCGCAATCGCAAGGAACTGGCCGAGGCGCCTGCGCGCACCCTGTTCATGTTGGCGAGTGAATTCCTCCAGACGCCACAGGGGGACCGTGTGATCCGTGATGATGACTACCTCGCCGAAGAGGAAGTCGAACAATGGATCGATATGGCGAAGACGGGCAGCTAGAGCGGCGCAAACTCCGCCGTGAAGTGGCGCATCATGGGCGGCTCTTTCACGATCTTCAGGCCGCGAATGTCATCTTTGCGCTTCGCGAGTTCCTCGAACACTTCGACGATATAGTCCGCATGCGACTGGGTGTAGACGCGGCGCGGCATGGCTAGGCGGACAAGGTCCATCCGGGCGGGTTCTTCGGTGCCATCCGGTTTGCGACCGAACATGACCGTCCCGATCTCACAGCCCCGAATGCCGCCTTCCTCATAGAGCGCGCAGGCGAGGGCATGGCCCGGATATTCCAGCGGCGGGATATGTGACAGCCATTCCCGCGCATCAATGAACACTGCATGGCCGCCCGCCGGCTTCATCACCGGCACGCCCAGCGCGTCCAGCCGTTCGGCGATATAGGCATTGGTGCGCACGCGGTAGCGCAGATAATCCTCATCCACGATCTCGGTCAGGCCCTGTGCGATCGCGTCGAGGTCGCGGCCGGCAAGGCCGCCATAGGTCGGGAAGCCCTCGGTCTGGATCAGCCGCGTGCGGGCCTGTTCGGCCAGCGCGTCATCATTCAGCGCGAGCCACCCGCCGATATTGGCGAAGGCGTCCTTCTTGGCGCTCATTGTCATGCCGTCGGCCACGTCAAACGTGTCGCGCACGATCTCCTTGATCGAGCGGTCCTGCTGGCCGTCCTCGCGCAGCTTGATGAACCAGGCGTTCTCGGCGAACCGGCAGCCATCAATGAAGAAGGGCTTGCCATGCGCATGGGCGATCTCGGCGGCGCCGCGAATATTGGCGAGGCTGACCGGCTGGCCGCCGCCGGCATTGTTCGTGATCGTCATCATCACACACGGCACGGCATCGCCGCGCTCACTCATCAACTTGGCGAGGGCGTCCAGGTCCATGTTCCCCTTGAAGGGATGGTCGAGGGAGGGAATCTTGCCCTCTGCGATGGGCAGGTCCAGTGCCTCGGCGCCTGCGGCTTCGATATTGCCGCGCGTCGTGTCGAAATGCGTGTTTGACGGAATGACATGACCGGATTTGGCAATCAGCGAGAAGAGGAGATGCTCCGCAGCGCGCCCTTGATGGGCGGGGATGATGTGCTTGAAGTCCATCAGATCCTTCACGGCCGCTTCGAACCGGTAGAAGCTCGGCGCGCCGGCATAGCTCTCATCGCCGGTCATCACCGCGCCCCATTGCGCCGCGCTCATGGCCGACGTGCCACTATCGGTCAGCAAATCGATCAGCACGTCATCCGAATGCAGCTTGAACAGATTGTAGCCCGCATCTTTCAGCAGTCGTTCGCGCTCGTCTCGCGTGGTCATGCGGATCGGCTCGACCGATTTGATGCGGAAGGGTTCGATAATGGTCTTCATCTGTCAGCACTCCTGGCTCTGAATGTCCTGGGGGGTGCCGACAACGGCGCACACACAGGACTTATCCTGCGCCGCGGTTGCCTCGTCTTTGTGACGCGACCGCGCTCAGCGCCTGTTGTGAGATGGGTCGAATATCACGGAGCCAGCCCGCCATGCAAGATGCCGCGCAGGGCGCTCGTCAGTCGTCAAACACGTCCGACAGGGCCTTGTCCATTGCCAGCAGGGCGACGCCGAAGAACAGCATGTTGATCCCGGCCAATATGCCAATGGCCCAGGCCGCTGTGCTGGGCAGGCCGATCAGGATCAGCGCGCCTGCGATGATGCCGGCAAGGCCTGCCACGATCAGCATGGTCTTGCTGTTGCCGCGCAGACGCGGGCTGTTGGAGGCGAGGGCAAGCTGGACCCCGCCCTGGACCAGGAAGGATACGCCCAGAATTATGGTGAAGGAGATGAGCCCGATCCACGGAAAGACGAGCAGGCTGATCCCGCCAGCAAGGAAGAGCAGGCCGAGCAGCAAATGCTGCGTTCGCCCTTCAAGGCTCGGCCGCCAGGCCCACCAGAGATGCGCCGCGCCCGCAAAGATGATCAGATAGGCGAGAATGAAATTGTAGGAGAGCCCGGCAACATACGGGAAGAGGATTGCCAGCGCCCCGAGGATAACAAAGACGATGCCTGCGATTTTCATGTGATCAGCTCCCGGTCAAATTCAGACCAAGTCAGCTTATCATGTCCTGCCATGCGCTTGTACCGGACTGTGCCGTATTGACTACGCGCGGCGCGCCTGCATGGGTGTCTCGCCCGGACGCAAGGTCAGCACTTCAACACCGGTTTTCGTCACAGCAACCGTATGCTCGAATTGGGCGGAGAGCTTTCCGTCATTGGTCACCACCGTCCACCCATCAGCCTCGGTCGAAACCTGGCGTGTGCCCAGATTGATCATGGGTTCAATGGTGAAGACCATGCCTTCGCGCAGCTTGAGGCCGGTGCCCGGCTTTCCGAAATTGAGAACCTGTGGATCCTCATGCATTTCGCGGCCAATGCCGTGCCCGCAATACTCCCGTACGACAGAACAGCCATTTTGCTTGGCATGGCGGTCAATCGCAAAACCGATATCGCCAAGGTGCGCGCCGGGACGTACCTGTCCAATGCCTTTCCACATGGCTGTCTCGGCGATCCGAACAATTCGCTTGGCGGCGGCTGAGACATTTCCGACCATGTACGTCTTGCTTGAATCCGCGATGAATCCGTTCTTTTCGAGGGTGATATCAAGATTGATGATATCGCCATCCCGGATGATCTCATCCGAACTGGGCACGCCATGACACACCACATGATTGATTGAGCAGTTCAGGACGAATTTGAAGCCATACTGCCCTTTGCTTGCGGGGCGGGCGCCGAGGTCTTCGGTGATGAAGCGGTCGACCAGATCGTTGACCTGTAGCGTCGACATGCCAGCCAGGTCCTGCTGGTCCAGCATTTCAAAAACGGATGCCAGCAGTTTGCCAGAGATGCGCATCAGCGCGATCTCACTCGGCGTCTTTACCATGTCAGGCGACCTTCAGGTCGGCCAAGGGCGCATCGGCCGCTTCGAGCTGCATCTTCACAATGTCATTGAAGGAGAGCGTTGGATTGGCTTCGGCGAGCCGGCCGATTTTAATCCAGAATTCGGCTTGCGCATTGATGGATCGACACATGACCCCGCTCGCCCGCCGGACTTCTTCATGCAGGTCATTGTCGATCTTCACGATACCCATATTTGTCCTCGATATGAATTATATACATACCGTATACGTTTTGTATATTCATGCGTCAAGCGAGCCTGGACGCTTTATCGGGGCGAGAGGCCTGCCGCTGCATAGATTGCGTCGATCACGGCCATGTTGCCGATCGCGTCGGCGCCACCGGTCAGCGGCACGGCGCGTCCGGCCATCACGTCCATGACATGGGCCAATTGGTGCTCATAGGTGATCATGCCGTCGGCCGTCTCGGTGCGTTCGTGGCCGCCTTGCCGGATGGTGATCTGGTGGCCGCGATGCGGGTGTACCGGGTTGAGCAAGGAGACACAGCCATCCTTGCAGACGATTTCGAGCCTGATATCGCGGTCCACATCTTCGGCCATACTGCATTCCACAATTGCTGACGCGCCGCTTGAAAAACCGAGATGCGCCTTGGTGCCGATATCAACACCGGGCCGGTCGCACTGCGCACTGGCCGACAGCACATCGGGTTCTGCGTCCGCAAGGGTGCGGATCATGTGGACCGAGTAGCAGCCCAGATCCATTAATGCGCCTCCACCGAGTTCCAGCGTATGGCGCAACTCGCCCTCGCGATACGGGATCGACACATTGAACACCGCCTCCATGGTCTTGATCGCGCCGAGGTCTCCGCTGCGCACGATTTCCAGAACGCGCAGGAAAGCTGGGTGGAAGCGATAATGAAACGCCTCGATCAGTGGCTTGCCGGCCCGGTTGGCGGCGTCGACCATGCGCGTGGCTTCGGCGGCGTTCATGGCGAAGGGTTTCTCGCACAATACCGCCTTGCCAGCTTCCAGCGCGGCGATGGTCAGATCGGCATGGCGATGCGGGGGCAGGGCGTTGTAGATCAGGTCGACATCCTTGCGGTGCACCAGCGCGTCGTAATCGGTCTCAACATGCGCGATGCCGTTCGCTTCGGCATAGGTGCGTGCCTTGTCCGCGTCGCGCGCTGCCACGGCGACGATTTCGCAATCATCACGTTTTGCAGCGGGCTCGATGATGGCCTTGGGGCCAATCTTGGCGGCGCCGAGTATGCCGATACGGATCATGAAAACTCCTTGGGACGTACGGATGAGGGGTCAAAGGTAAATGATTTGGGGCGGTTTGTTTACCCGGCCCTAATGCATCTTAACGCTCTTGGTCGCATTTGCCTTGCACAGCAATGCGCCCGGTAACCAAGCGGTAAGCACAATGAGGGTTAATGATAATTCCGAAGCCGTTAATCTCAGGAGTGCCATCGCACATGTTGAACGATCTTACAGCACACCTCGCCCGGCATAATGGCCTCTCGGAAGACGCGTCCCGACAAGCCCTCGGCATTGTCCTGAACGCGGCAGAGCGTCAGGATTCCCCCTTCGCCACGGCCATGTTCAAGACCATTCCGGGCGCACGCGCCCTGTCGGCCCGCACAGGCAGCACGATCGGCGCCCCGGTTGGAGAGATTGCTCGCCTGATCGAACAGACGCCCGGCGGCAAGCGCATTGTCGCGCAATCCATGATTTCCGAACTCCACAAGCTGGGTTTGGACCACAAGGCCATCGGCCTGCTATTGCCGAGTATTTCCACTTATATGGACGAGCACCACGCCCTGGTCGGCTTTGGCCATCTGGGTGACCTCATCGGGTCGGACCTCGACGCGGTCGCAGCCGCGGCCCAAGCCGCCTGATCTGGCTCGAAAGACAAGCTTTGGATGAGCCGCCGCGAGGGCGGCTTTTTCATGCGCGAAACTTTTTTCGTTTTCCGCGGAACCAAGCCAACTGAAGAGCGTAAACCTTGTATCTTGCAGGCAGACACCCCCCTGACACCGTCAGTTGCCTCAAGACGTTCCCAATATGGGGCCAAGTCGGTTCTCCCTCTCTTCCCCCCAACCGGCTTGGCCCTTTTCTTTTGGAACGGGCCTGTCTATGTGCAAGGCCAGTGATTGAGGGCTTCCACCACATGCAAGACGTAACCACTCTGAAACCGGACGAACGACTGGCGCTGGACCTGATGGCGGCGATACGTGCCGATGCTGAAGCGATCTGCGCTCCCAATCCGGTGGAAATGGTTTCTGTCACGATCGACGTGTCCTCTGAGGCGGCTCAAGGCGCCGATGTCACGTTGGAGCCCAAGGTTGACCGGCAAACACGCACAATCCTGTTCACCGGCGGCATGGCCCGCCAAGGTGACAAGCCCCTGATGAAAGCAACTGCGGTCTACCGGATTTTGCCAGAGTCGTAGCGGCCCTGTCGCAGCGTTTGCCGACGCGTTCCCATATACCCAGACCTATCCAGACGGAGAGTTTCTATGACTACCACGCTTATCACCGGTGCAAATCGTGGGATCGGTCTGGAGCTTGTCCGCAAGTTTCTCGCTCAAGGTCATGACGTGATTGCCACGGCGCGCGACCCTGAGACTTCAAACGAACTGAACGCGACGGGCGCCAAAGTTTATCCGCTCGAAGTGACCGATGCAGCTTCGGTGGCGGCATTGAAGGAAGCGGTCGGCGACCAGCCCATCGACTATCTGATCAACAATGCCGGTATTGGCAGTTTCGCTGCGTTCAAGGATCTCGATTATGACGCGTTCGCCAACATGCTGGCGGTGAACACGATTGCGCCGATTCGAATGATCGACACGTTCCTGGACAATATTGCGGCCAGCGATGTGAAGATGGCGGCCAGCCTGTCCAGCATGATGGGATCCATCGAGAACACGCAGGCGTCTTTCGGACTGATTTATCGCACGTCCAAGGCGGGTCTGAACATGGCCCTGCGTGCCGCCGCGCCCGAACTTGCGGAGAAGGGGGTGACCCTGCTCGCGCTGCATCCGGGCTGGGTGAACACTGACATGGGTGGCAAGCAGGCGCCAGTCAATCCGGCTCAGAGTGCTGCTGGTCTCTACACGGTCATCACCACGGCAGGGCCATCAAGCGAGCTGCGCTTCCTGGACTTTGAAGGCAAGACCCATCCCTGGTAGCGACTAACCCTGCTGGGGCGCAAAGCCGCCGAAATCCTCTGGCAATTTTACATCCGTATCAGCGCGCAGCCGGGGCAGGGCTTCGGGATGCTCGGCCTGAAGCCATTCGATCATCTGCTCACGGATCAGGCAACGCAAGTCCCAGGCTTTCGGAGACGTGCTGGCCGAGGCGAGCCCGCGCACAGTTACAGAATTGCCCGAGGCTTCGGTAACCTGCAAATTCACCACGTCGCCATTCCAGAGCGGGGTGGACTTGCAGATCTCTTCCAGCTTCTCGCGCATCCGCGCGATGGGTGCGTGATAATCTACCGTCCAGTAGACGCTGCCGATGATGGAGGCGCTCTTGCGGGTCCAATTCTGGAAAGGCGTCTCGATGAAATAGGAGAGCGGCACGACGAGGCGTCGCCAGTCCCAGATCTTGATGACAACATAGAAGAGGCCGATTTCCTCGATCCAGCCCCATTCACCTTCGACGACGACGGCGTCATCCAGCCGGATCGGCTGGGTGAAGGCGATCTGCAGACCGGCGATCAGGTTGCTGAGTACGGGACGGGCCGCCAAGCCGATGGCGATGCCCGCGATTCCGGCCGATGCAAACAGGCTGACGCCAATCTGCTTCACGCCGGGAATGACAGTGAGCGCAGCGGCGAGGGTGACGATTCCGGCAATGACGATCCAGACGCGGCGCACGACATCCAGCCGCGTGGCCGATTTGCGTGCTTCCAGATTGTCTTCTGCATCAAGGTGCAGACCAGCCAGACGGCGTTTGATCAAGGCATCGACAATGGTGCCGACCAGCCAGCCAAAGGCGATGATGAACAATACGCCTGAACTGATCCCTGCCATTCGCTCGAGCCGGTCGCCTGAGACAAAGCCGTCAGGGATGTACTGAGGTAGGTAGGGCGTCGCAAAGACCAGCGCCGCGCCGGCCAGCGCAAACAGAAGGGGCGGGCGAAAGCGCTTCAGCCAGCGCGTATTCCTGTGGGCAGTGATCTTCGTCCGGATACGCAGATTCCCTTCCAGTCGCTCGACGGGACTACGTCTCAGCCTGAGAAAGGTTTCATCGATTCAGCAAGCCACGTGCCCGGAATAGGTCAAGCCATTGCTGGCCTGCGCGCGGTTCGGTCAGTGTTTGCTGAAGTTTGCGGCAAGGATTCCCGTATTATTTCACGCGTTCGACCCGGAATGCGATGCCGCCATCCAGTTTCATCTTGTAGCTGCCGAAGGCCGCTTCATAGATCTGGGCTTCGGTCTGGCCATTATTGCGCAGCGCCTTGGAATCGGTTTGCCGCCAGACCTGTCCATTTTCCAGCGTGATCACCAGATTTCCACGATTGCCGCGCACGGCTTTCACAGGGAGCGTCATCTCCTTGAGGCTCTGGTCGTCAGATTTGCCGAGCGTCAGAGAGGGCAGGGACGGAATGGAGAAGCCGAAGGAATCCTGGCGGACCTGTTCGACTTCCTGTCGGGTCACGGTTGTGACGTCGCCCGCCGCTTCGGCGGCTTGCAGCCGTCCAACAGCCGCATCGTAACAGGTAAGGCGCTCTGCATCTTCGGCGACGGATGTGCAGGCATAGACGTCATCGGTTGAGACATCTTGTGCAGTGGCTGTTGCGCCAAGCGCAAAAATCATCCCTGCAATGCACCAAATTCGGGTCATTCCTGTTACCTCATGTGCGACTTCCAGCAGGAAGGCTTTGCAAAACCGTAATGGTCTGGCAGCAGTGTTGCAAATCGCGCGATCGCGGAAAAGACGTTGGAGACACAAAACCCATGAAGTTGAACGCCTTGATGACAACCGGCCTGGCTGCCGCACTTGCCCTGACACTGGCCGCCTGCGGGGGCGGTGGGGATTCCGCAGCCTCTGACGTGCCGACCCTGCGCCGGGGAATTTCGGCCAAGGTGGACACGCTGGACCCCAACAAATCATCCGCGCAGTGGGAGAACATTATCATTGGCGACATGATCATCGGCCTGACCACGGATGGCCCAGATGGCCGCCCGGTGCTGGGTATGGCCGACAGTTATGAAGTCAGTGAAGATGGTTTGGTCTGGACCTTCACTTTGGGTGATCATGTCTGGTCTGACGGCACGCCCGTCACTGCCGGCGACTTCGTCTACAGCCTGCGCCGCATCCAGAACCCGGAAACTGCTTCGCAATACGCGTCGCTCCTCTGGTTGATCAAGAATGCGCAAAAGGTGAGTTCACAGGAATTGCCGCCCGAAGAACTGGGCGTGAAAGCCATCGACGACAAGACGCTGGAAATCACTTTGGAATACCCGGCGCCTTATTTGCTTGGCTTGCTGAGCCATTACACGACCTATCCGTTGCCGAGTTGGGCCATCGAAGCGCACGGAGATGCGTGGATCCAGCCGGAAAATATTGTCGTCAACGGTCCTTACAAGCTGGTCTACTGGCGCACGGGTGACCAATTGGTCGCCGACAAGAACCCGACCGGATTTGGCGCGCCAGAGGCGTGTTTTGATCGGGTCGTGTATCTGGAACTGGAAGACCTGTCGGCCGTCGAGAACAAGATTTCCGCCGGCGAACTGGACATCAACAATGCCTTTGACGGGTCTCGCTATACCGAATTGGATGCGAAATTCCCCGGCTGGCTGCGCACGACACCTTCTCTCATCTCGACCTACTGGACATTCAACACCACCGTTGAGCCGTTCGACGATGTGCGCGTGCGCAAGGCCCTTTCAATGGCGCTCGACCGGGAGTTCATGGTTCGCAACGTGCTGACACAGGGCTATCTGCCAGCGTATTCCTTCGTGCCACCGGGCATCAATAATTACGATGTCAGTCGGCCATCCATGGATTGGAAGGACACCTCACGCGAAGATCGGCTTGCCGAGGCGCGCAGCCTGCTGGAAGCGGCAGGGTTCGGCCCGGGCAATCCGCTTGAGTTCGAATTCATTCACCGTTCGACCGACGACAATCCGAAGGTGGCGCCGGTCGCTCAGTCCAATTGGAGTGATATCGCCCCCTGGGTTAACCCGACCATCGTGAAACAGGATACAAAAGTGCTCTATTCGCGCTTGCGCACCGGAAACTTCTCGGTAGCGGATGCGGCATGGGTCGCGGATTTCGATGATCCGATCAACTTTCTTTACCTGCTCGATTCCAATACGGGCCAGCAAAACTATGGCGACTATGCCAATCCGGAGTATGATGCGCTTCTGAGCCAATCGAACCAGCAGCTGGACCTGCAGATGCGGGCAGAAGTCTTCGCAGCCGCTGAAGAACTGATGCTCGAAGAATATCCGATTACGCCGATGTGGTTTCAGGTGACCAAGAACATGGTCGATCCGGAGCTGACCGGCTGGGAAGAAAATGCGAAGGATCAGCATCGCTCGCGCTTTCTGTGCCGGGAGGGGCTCAGCGCCGAGTAGCGGTAAACAGACGGGGGTCTCGAAATGGAACATGAAATGGAGGCCGCAGGTCTCGGGTCGGCAAGTGGCTTGTCGACCGGAGACCATCATCCGGTAAAGTCCGGTTTGCCTTGTGCAAATTGCGAGACCATCGTCGAGGACCGGTTCTGCACAACGTGCGGCCAATTGGCGTCTGACTTCCATCGCCCGGTCTGGGATCTGGTGGCGAGCAGTCTGGCGGACGTATTTGCGCTGGATGGCCGCTTGTGGCGGTCCTTGCCCATGTTGTTGTTCCGCCCCGGCCGGATGACCCGGAACTATCTGGATGGAAAGCGCGCACGCTATGTGCCGCCTTTCCGCATGTTCCTGATGGCGTCTGTGATCTTCTTCCTGACCCTGTTCACGCTCGGCGATCAGATGGGCTGGTACAATTCTCTCAAGATCGACCGCCTCCTGGAAAACGGGATCGATGTCGGGATAGGGGAGGATGGTGAGCCTCTTCCGGTGGTGACCGAAGAGGGGCTGGAGGAATTGCGCGCCCGGGCAGAAGACCCCGACCTGACGCCGGATGAGCGCGAGCTCATCCAGCTGGAATTGCTACAGGCGGAGCACGGCATCACATTTCAGCGTATCATGACGGATGACGGCCGCATCAATCGCGACGCGCTTTATGATGAGGTCACTTCAAGACTGGACGAGGATGCGACCCCCGCGGAGCGCGAGCAGGCATGGCGCGCCGCCGACCATGCGGCGACCGTGTACGAGAACCAGGATCGCTATGGCGCGCGCATTCGGGAATGGGCGCCGAGATTCAGTTTGATGTTCCTGCCTATCCTGGCCTTCATGCTGACGATTCTGTATGCGTGGCACCGCAGCCGGTACATCTATGACCATGTGATCACCGCGCTGCATGTGCAGACCTTCATCTATCTGACAGCGACCTTCTTAATTGTGCTCGCCGCCGTGAACGCAGCTTGGCTTGGCGAGCTTATCTTGGGTGGGGTGCTGGTCGGCATTGCGTATCTCTATCGCCAATTGCGCGTGACTTACGAGACGGGGCGATTCATGGCTGCCTTGCGAACCCTGATCCTGTTGTTCTCAATCCTGATCGTGGGCGTGACGCTGGGCATTTCCCTGGTCGTTGTCAGCTTCATGCTGGTCTGAACAGGGCGAATTGCCTGAAATGCGATCAGGCGCAGCATGAAGCTCGGCTCGAATTCAGGTGGCCTGCCTGAAAAACAAGCATAGTGGAGGGCGCCGCAAAATCCGTTCGGGGCATTTTTTCGGATTTATCAGGCGTATCTGGAACAATATTGCCCCAAATCGACCAAAAAGGTGATGCGATTCTGTCACACTGGTGTCATTTTGCTTGTGAGCGCCGCTGCATCCAATTGACTATGCAAGGTGCTCAATCCTTACTGCTCGGTAAGACTTGGTCTAGGGGGCCAGGTTTGTCTGCATGATGTGGACACATTTTTTGACAATCCTTTCGGAGGTTCAAGTGAGCGAACTTAACTTGAAGAAGCGCCTATTGGCGTCGTCGGTGTTTGCCGGCGCTGCACTTGCTGCAGCTGCTGCGCTGCCAGCGTACGCCCAAGACGCAGATGAAGACGTAATTGCTGTAGCAGAGGCGGACGGGGAAGAAGCATCCGTACAACAGACCATCGTCGTCACGGGCTCGCTGATCCCGCAAAGCGGCAACCTGGTTGAGACCAGCCCGGTCACGTCCCTCGGCTCCGCCGACTTCGACGTGCGCGGTGTTGTCCGTGCGGAAGACATGATCAACGCCCTGCCACAGGCATTCGGTGCTCAGGGTTCCGCCCTCGCCAACGGCGCGACCGGTACGGCTTCGGTCAACCTTCGCGGCCTGGGTGCTTCCCGCACGCTGACGCTCTTGAACGGCCGCCGCCTGCCATACGGCTCGCTGAACACGGCTGCTCCGGACATCAACTTCATCCCAGCCGCAATGGTGAAGAAAGTTGACATCCTGACCGGTGGTGCGTCCGCAACCTACGGTTCTGACGCTGTTTCCGGTGTTGTGAACTTCGTGCTCGACACGGATTTCGAAGGTGTTCGCCTGGAAGGTAACTACTCCTTCTACCAGCACGACAATTCCAACAGCTACATCCAGGACATCCTGGGTGGCTTCGCAGCTGACAACCCTTCCCAGTTCACGGTTCCGGATGGCTCGACGTCTGATGGTGAGTCCGTTGACATCACCGCAGCGTTCGGTGGCAAGCTGGACAATGGCCGCGGTCACGTCATGGGCTTCGCCAGCTTCCAGAACACCAAGGAAGTTCTTCAGGCTAACCGCGACTATTCGCAGTGTGCCCTGTCCACCACCAATGGTGGTAACGACTTCACATGTGCCGGTTCGTCCACGAACCAGTTCACCAACATTCTGGACCTCGGCTCCAACCTGCCGACCGGTCTGTGGGCTCGCGTTGACCCGACCACGGACGAGTTCGTTGAGCGGAACTTTGTCTCTGACACGTTCAACTACAACCCGTACAACCACTTCCAGCGTCCGAACGAGCGCTACTCCTTCGGTACGTTCGCGAACTATGACATCAACCCATATGTGAACGCATATGGCGAATTCATGTTCATGGACAACCAGACCAATTCCCAAATCGCGCCGTCTGGTGTGTTTGGTTACGGTGTGACCGGCGGAAATGGCGGCATCAACTGTGACAACCCATTCCTGAGCGCACAACAGGTCGACTTTATCTGTACGTCGCGCGGTGCAGCGGGTGATGACATTGCCGGTATCGGCGACGTCCTGTTCCTTCGCCGGAACGTCGAAGGCGGAAACCGCAACAACGACATCCGTCACACGACCTATCGTGGTGTGATCGGCCTGCAGGGCACCATCGGCGACTCGCCATGGGGTTATGACATCTCTGCTGTGTACGCCAACGTGCACCGTTCGGAAGTCTACAATAACGACCTGTCGATCTCGAAACTGTCCAAAGCGCTCTACGCTGTTGATGACGGAACGGGCAACATTGTCTGTGCGGTCAATGCCGATGCCGATCCGAACAATGACGACGCGGCTTGTGCTCCTTACGACATCTTCTCAGGTGCCGGCCCAAGCGACGCTGCTGTGAACTACATCGTCAACCCGCTGTTCAGGGATGGCGACGTCAAGCAGACGGTTGTGACTGCCAAGACCTTCGCAGACCTCGCCGACTATGGCGTCGTGTCTCCGATGGCTGAAGAAGGCATCAAGGTTGCCTTCGGTGTGGAATATCGTCGTGATAGCCTCGACTCCAACCCAGACAGCAACTTCCAGTCCGGCGACGGTGCTGGTCAGGGTGGACCTACGAACCCAATCGCTGGTTCGCAGGAAGTCTATGACTACTTCGCAGAGGTCAACGCACCACTGATCGAAGGTTATGAGGGTGTTGAGTCCCTGGGTGTCGACCTTGCTTATCGCCGGTCGAACTATGACGCCGTGTCTTCTGACGCTTACAAGATCGGTGTTGAGTACGCTCCGGTTGAAGACATCCGCTTCCGCGGTTCATTCCAGCGCGCCGTGCGTGCTGCGAACATCTTCGAGCTCTTCTCGACACAGTCCATCGGCCTGTTCGACCTGACTCAAGGTTCAAACGGCATCTACGATCCATGTGCCGGCACGACGCCAACCGCAACGGCTGCACAGTGTGCAAACACTGGCGTGACCGCTGCCCAGTACGGCAGCATCGCGGATAACCCAGCTGGCCAGTTCAACACGCTGACCGGTGGTAACCCAGACCTGGAACCAGAAACGGCTGATACGTACACGATTGGTTTCGTGGCCACGCCGTCGATGATCCCGGGCCTGACAGTTTCCCTCGACTACTTCGACATCACTGTTGAAGACCTCGTGGGTACGGTTCCACAGGAACTGGCACTCGATACCTGCCTTGAAACCGGCGACACGTTCTTCTGTTCGCTCGTCAATCGCGGCAATGGCGGCACACTGTGGGCGGGTCAGACCGGCTACATCGTTGCAACCAACATCAACACCGGTTCGCTTTCGACCTCCGGCTTCGACCTTCTGGCCAGCTACGCTCTGGACCTGGATGCTCGCGGCGGAATCGACTTCGACTATGTCGGTACGATGCTTGAATCTCTCGAGACCAAGCCACTGCCGAACTCCACCGGCGCTGATATCTTCGACTGTGTCGGCTACTACGGCGGCAGCTGTGCCTCCGGTGGTGGTACGGAAGTTGCCAACGGTGCTTCGCCAGAATACCGCCACAAGGCTTCCATGACCTGGGCCGATGCCGAAGGCCTGTTCAGTGTCACCGGTACGTGGCGCCACTTCTCGGAAGTCGAAATCGCAGGTGGTGACGATGGCACCATCAACGGTGTTCTGGATGCCCAGAACTACTTCGATCTTTCCGGTTCCTGGAACGCGACGGACTACATGTCCCTGCGTCTCGGCGTGAACAACGTCCTGGACGAAGATCCACCGCTTTCCTCGGTTGTCGGTACGGCGCCGGGTAACGGTAACACCTACCCACAAGTGTACGACGCTCTTGGTCGCTACATCTTCATGGGTGCGACGTTCGACTTCTAAGTCTGACGACGTAACAGAAACAGGAACGGCGGCTCTTCGGAGCCGCCGTTTTTGTTTTAACGGGTGCGGTGTCAGCGCTTAGCGCTTCACCCGAACCGGGCTAAGGGCTGTTTTGTCTGGCTGCGCAGAAAGAGGCGTGCGGTCAGGCGCCCGCGTGCCAACGTGCATAGATGGCTGTCGGCAAGAGCCGGTCTGAACCTTGCTGGGGCAGGGCCATCTCGCCGGTCTCCATCACGCCGCCCAGCGGGGAGAGCCGGTCAGCCAGCGCCTGTGACAGGGCCAGATAAGACAGGCGCACGGCATAGGCCGTCAGGATCACAAACAGGGGCCGGTCACTCAGCAGCTGCTTCACGACGTCCAGCAATTCGGGCAAGTTTTCCTCGAACCGCCAGGTTTCATTCTTCGGGCCGCGTCCGAATTTCGGCGGGTCCAGGATGATGGCGTCATATTCGTTGCCACGCCGGACCTCGCGGGCGGTAAACTTCATGGCGTCATCGGCGATCCAGCGAATGGACCGATCCTGCAGGCCACTCATCGCCTGATTGTCCTTGCCATAGCCGTTTGATTTCGGGCTGGCATCCAGATGAACCACTTCGGCGCCCGCGGCTGCGCAGGCGAGCGACATCATGCCGGTATAGCCGAACAGGTTGAGCACCTTGATCGGACGGCCGGCTGCGCGGATCTTCTCCTGCGCGAAGCGCCAGTGAACCGAATGTTCCTGGAACACGCCCATATGCCGGAAGGCAGCACGGCGCGCCTCGAAGGTCAGGCCATTCCATTGCATCGGCCAGCTGTCGAGCGCCTTGGGAGACAGCACTTCCCAATTGCCCGCGCCGTCATCATCTTGCGACTTCGCAGAAAACTGCGCATCAGCGCGCCAACTTTCCAAGGGGCGGGCTGGCTCCCAGAAAGCTTGGGGATCGGGCCGGATGACGGTCTGGCTGCCGAAGCGCTCAAGCTTTTGCAAGTGGCCACTGTCGAGCAGGGCGTAGTCGTTCCAGTCGTCGGCGATCAGGAGGCGGGTTTCGGTCTTCATTTGAAATCCCTCTGGCGCCACGCTTCATAGGTCATGATGGCGGTGGCCTGGGCGAGATTGAGGCTGTCGGCGCCGCCCCGCATCGGGATCAGGCAGAGCTGGTCGCAGGCGGTTTCGGCTTCGGGCGGCAGGCCGGATTGCTCATTGCCCATGATGATGACCGCGCCGGAGGTGAAATCGGTGCGGTCATGGCGGGCCGTCCCGTTGACCGACGCGGCGCTCATGGTCAGGCCAAGCCTTTTGCGCCAGGCGTTGAACGGGTCGAACGAGGCGGTCGCAAAGGGCATGTCGAAGATCGAGCCCATGGAGGCGCGCACGGCCTCGAAACTGTAAGGGTCACAACAGGTTTCGATCAGGATCACGCCGGAAATGCCCGCGCAGTCGGCCGTACGCAGGATCGTGCCCAAATTGCCGGGGTCGCGCACTTCATACAGGGCGACAAACAGCCCATTGCTGTCCTGCGGCAGGGCATCAAGGCCGAGATGGCGCTGGTGGAACGCCGCGACCACGCTCTGCGCATTATCCTTGTGAGTGATACGCGACATCAGCTTGTCGGCGGCCAGCACGACCCGCGCGCCGGAAGTCTCTGCCTGACGGATCAATTCCGCGAGGTGTGGCCGATCTGCCATGCTTGCCGCGACAATCAGCGAGTCCGCCTTCCAACCGTTTGCAAGCCCCTGGCCAATCAGGCGCGCGCCTTCTGCGAGAAACAGGCCCGTTTCGGCTCGGCCTTTCTTTCTTTCAAGACTTTTCAAGGACTTGATGAGCGGGTTTGATGCGCTGCTGATCGTCTCAATCTGGCGGGTCATGCTGGGGATTCGGCGTCTCTGACTCTGCGGGGTAACTCTTGCGAGGACATGCTGAATAGGGCATCCCTGATTATCAGGGGATTAGCAATGGAGGAGGTCGCGGGGCCTCTATGAGACTGCTCGACTACCTTTTTGGATTTGTGGCCCTTGTTGGCTTGATCTGCACGGGCTGGTGGGCCGTGTACCAGTCAGCGAACACGCCTGTAAACCTCCAAGCGCGGCTGGAGGCCAACGCCAATGCGGCGCTGGCCGAGCAGGGCTTTGACTGGGCAGGCGTGCGCATGCATGGCCAACGCGCCGAGCTGACCGGCAAGGCCCCCTCCATGGATGCCATAGAAGCAGCAGCTGAAACCGTGCTGACATCCAGCGGGTCAGGCGGGATCATCCTTGGCGGAGTGACCATGGTCGAGAGTGGGGTGGGCACTGCGCCGCCGGTGACCCCCTATGTCTGGCGCGCCATCAAGACTGGTGCAGGCGACTATATCCTGATGGGGCATGTGCCCTCGCGTACCATTCGCGCTGACCTTCTGGACTATGCCGGTTCGCATGCTGGCGATGGCGCGGTTGAAGACCGTATGCAGCTGGCCAATGGCGCGCCAGCCGCTTACTGGCAGGGCATGGCCCGGCTCGCATTGGACAGCCTGGCTGAACTCGATACAGGCGAAGCCCGCCTGCATGACACGCGCGTCCGGTTGCGCGGGGTCTCTATGGAGACTGCGACCCGCGCGCGGGTTTCGGCCGACATCGCCAATGTGACCGCCCCGTTCCGGGGAGAGCCTTTCCTGCGCGGCCCGGCCTTGTGGAGCGCGGCGCATGGCGACGGCGAACTGGTGCTGTCCGGCAAGGTCGCCAGCGAAGCCGAGCGCGAGGAAATCCTGACGATCGCCAAGCAATATTATGCGCGCACCGTACGTGACGAGATGGAGGTCGCTGGCGAGCCTCATCCGGGCTGGCTGAACGGCGTGCGTGTGGGCTTGCCGCATTTTGCCAAGTTCCGGTCCGGCGAAATGGCGTTCGAGCCAGAGGAAACCGGTCTCAGTTTCGAGGGCGAGGCGTCAGGGTCCACGATTGCCTACCTCCAGCAGGATATGGCCAATCTTGGCGGCCCTTATCCTGTCACAGTCTTCGCCGATACGGTGCAGGTAGATGTGGACGAGATTCGCGACATCGACTTTCAGGCAGACCCGGTTGCGGCCTGCCAGCAGGCCTTTGACGCGGTGATGGAGACCAACAAGGTGTATTTCGAGACCGGCCTGGCAAACATTAGCCGTGAAAGCGGCCTGACGCTGGACAAGGTCATGACCGTATCTGAGCGGTGTGCGCGAGATCTGGTGTTTGAAGTGGGCGGCCATACCGACTCCACGGGCGAGCGGGAGGCAAATATTGCCCTCAGCGAGGCACGGGCGCTGGCTGTGCGGGATTATATGGTTTCGGCCGGATTTTCTCCTTCTCGGCTGACTGTAATTGGGTATGGTCCCGACGAGGCTGTGCAGAGTAATGACACAGAAGACGGTCGGGCGAAGAATCGCCGGATTGGGTTCAAGGTTCGAGAACGGAGCGAATGATGGCGTGGCTATTGGCACATATGTGGGCGGCGCTGGCAGGGGTTGCCGTATTCGGTTTGCTGCTGGGTTGGTCCATTCGCGGCATGATGCTGGTTGGAAAAATGCGGCGCGCAATGGTCGAGCGCGATGTTACCCAGACCGAACTCGAACAGGCCAAGGAAGAGATTGAAAGCCTGTATGCGGCCCAGCGTGGTCAGCCGGTGGGCAATACGAATGCGCGTGAGGCTCAGGCCGAGCAGAATGTGAAATTCCAGCGCATGAGTGATGAATTGAGCCGCGCCAAGAGCGAGCTGGAAGCGCTGAAGGCGAAAGCCGACGAGGCGCTGGTGAGCGGCGCAAAGGCTGCGGGTGCGGCAGGAGCTGGCGCTGTGGGCACGCTTGCTGCTGTTGGCGGCGCGACCGATCCGAACCCGGCGCTGGTTTGGCGCAACCGTCACCTCGAAAGCCGTGTACGCCATCTGGAAGCCATGATCGGCGAGGGGGGCAGCGAAGCCGCTGGCGCATCCCCTGCGGAGGCGGCACCTGCTGCGATGGCGACTGGCGAGACCAGCGACGCCGATGCGGCCAAGGCAGAATGGCAACAGAATTTCCTGAAGCAGCGCGTCGAAGCGCTGGAAGATGAACTCGCCAAGGTGAAAGCCCCGGCAGCTACGCCAAGCGGGCGTAACGGCAATGGTGAGGCGGAAGAAGAACTGGCCCGCCTGCGCTGGCGCAATCGTTTTCTGGAAGGCCGCCTTGCCTATTTCGAAGGCGACCAAGACGCCGAGGAAGAGGGCATTGAGGCCGATGCGGTTGCCGAAGCGGCCATCACGCCGGAGCCTCTTCCGGACTTGCCGGAGACCGAGCCCGAATCTGAACTGGAATCCGTGCCGGACTTTGATGGCGAAGCTGAAAACGAGCCGGAGGTTGAGCTTGCCGAGCCTGAAGCCGAGCCAAGTGACGAAGCCGACTTTGCCGAAGAACTCGCGGAAGATGCCGAAGATGACATCGAAGAGGCGATTGAGTTTGAGGCTGAACAGGAGCCGGAAGCGCCAGCCGAGCTGGCCGCTGATCCTGACGCTGAACCGGATGTACCTGCTTTCGAGATTGTTGACCGGTTCGCCGATGAGGCGCCTGCTGAGGCAGAGACAGCGTTCGACGATACAGAACTGACGCCCGTCGAGGACGAACTGACTGAAGACTATGCAGAGACTGCCGAGGTCGATGCAGATGATGAAGTGCCCGCCGACGGGTCAGACGAAGAGACCGATATCGACCGCGCAGATGAGGCCAGCCGGGCTATCCTGGCAGCGCTCGAACTGACCGATGAGGAAGACGAAGCGTCAGACAACGCCGCCGAACTGGGCGTGGCCGAGAGTGAGTCCGCGCCCGAAGACGAGGCGGATTTCGTCGAAGCGGACACGGAAGAGGCGAATGACGACTCCGGGTCCGACGAGACCGCAGAAGAGGGGCCCGCAGGCGTACAGCCGATGGCGCTCGACAAGCCCGTTGCCAACACGCCGGATGATTTGACCATCATTGGCGGTGTGGGGCCGAAGATTCAGGAAGTGCTGAACAGTATGGGCATCTGGCACTATGACCAGATCGCTGCCTGGACGCCTGAAAACGTCACATGGGTGGATCATGAGCTCAATTTCTCCGGTCGGATCACACGTGAGGGCTGGGTGCAGCAAGCGGCGATCCTGGCAGGCGACACGGTGGACGAGGACGCCTAGGCAACCGCCCATTCAGGACCTATTCAGCCGTAATCGTTCAAGTTGGGAACCAATCGTGCAGGGGTGCGATTGCTTTTTGAGGGTGCAGGGGTAACCTCTGGCTCGAGGCGATAGGGAGAATGAGATGGCCGATCTAGTTGAATTTGATAGCGAAGTTCTGGCCGGAGCACCGCAGGTGCGCCTGTCGCGCCGCGCGCTGATTACCGGTATTGCCGCAGGCACCGTATTCCCCTTCATTTCCAGCTGCACCACAAACCCGGCGACCGGATCCAGCCAGCTGATCCTGTTCGGGGAAGAGCAGGTGGCCAGCATGGCCGCAACGGCCTGGACCGACATGAAATCGCAGACGCCCGTTGTCTCGAACTCGCGCCTGAAAAACCAGGTGCTGAGCATCTGGGAGCGTACGTCTGATGGCGCAGTGAAGGCGGGTCATATCGACCCGAACGCTAATTGGGACGTGGCGGTGTTCGACACCGATGACGTCAACGCGTTCGTGATGCCTGGCAACCGCGTCGGCATTTATCGCGGCATTACCGAACTGACCGAGAATGACGACCAGCTGTCGTCCGTTCTGGGCCATGAGACCGGCCACGTGGTCGGTCGCCATGCTGCAGAGCGCCTGTCGGTTTCGACCGCAGCGCAAGTTGGCCTGATGGCGGGTCAGATCGCCGTCGCGCAGTCAGAAGAACTCAGCAAGTATGGCACGGCCATCGGCGCTCTCGGTGGCGCGGCCATGCAATTCGGCGTGATCCTGCCCTATAGCCGCCGGCATGAGCTGGAGGCTGACAAGCTGGGCGTCGATTACATGCACAATGCCGGCTATGACACCCGCGAATCCGTGCGCTTGTGGGAATTGATGGCCGCGCAGTCGGAAGGCCAGCGCCCGGCCGAGTTCATGTCCACCCACCCGGATCCACTGCGCCGGGCCGAAGAGCTGAAGCGTTATATCAATGCGCGGGGTTATGCGCTGATGTAGTCGGTCGGCCGACCAGAATTTCGAGAGCCCGGTTGCCCTGTGCTGCCGGGCTTTTGCGTGTTTTAAACAGTCGCGGGTGGAGACGCGCGGTTGTATTGGTGGAAATACCCGTTATATGGGGAATTCGACTTTTCGCCGGACGATCAGGCATTGAGTGAACGGGCTTGCCCTGCCACTCCTTCAGAGACCTCCCATACAAAATTCGTGTTCCCGCGGACCCGCATGTTGCAGGACCGCATCTATTCAGGAGTGTTTCATGACAAGTGGCACCGTAAAATTCTACAACGACCAAAAAGGCTTCGGCTTCATCCAGCCAGACGATGGCGGCACCGACGTGTTCGTGCACGCCACGGCGCTTGAGCGCGCTGGCATGCGCGCCCTGTCCGAAGGTCAGAAGGTTTCCTTCACGACCGCCGTTGACAAGCGCAGCGGCAAGACCGCCGTCGACACGATCACCGCTGAATAGTCCGTCAGGACTTTTCCAGTTGTATCAGATTGGCCGTCTCCGAAAGGAGGCGGCCTTTTTGATTCCGGGGGGTGTGATAACTCCGCCATCCGTGGTGTTCTGACAGCGGGATGAACGCGCGCCAGTAAACTGCGCCAGTCAACCGCGCAGGACCGGGGGGAACAGATGACAGCAACCAACACGTCCAGGACGGCCGGGGCCAATGGCCGTTTGTGGGGTATGCGGGCGCGTGACTGGGCCGATTTGCAGGAGGGTGGATTCCGCGCCGGATACGTTGCCGCGCTTGAGCACGCAGCGGTCGGGGCAGGCACGCGCTATCTTGATGCCGGGTGCGGATCCGGCATGGCTGCGGCGCTGGCGGCGGATCGCGGCGCGCAGGTGACGGGAATTGATGCCTCGGACTCGCTGCTCCAGATTGCCCGCGACCGTGTCCCGCAGGGCGCTTTCCAGACAGGCGACCTGGAAGACCTGCCATTCGGGGATGACAGCTTCGATGTGGTCGTCGGCTTCAACTCTTTCCAATATGCCGGAAATCCCGGCGCGGCGCTGGCCCAAGCACGGCGCGTGACGGCGCCTTCGGGCACTGTGGTCATCATGACCTGGGGCGAGCCGGACGGCATGGAGGCGGCCGCGATTGTCGGCGCCCTGAAACCGCTCCTGCCGCCTCCGCCACCGGGCGCGCCCGGACCGTTTGCGCTGTCGGACGAAGCCAGGCTGCGGGCGTTCGCAGCCGAGGCAGGGCTGACGCCGCTGGAGGTCGTGGATGTGTCCAGCCCGTGGGAATATGAAAGCGAGGCCCTGGCCGTGCGCGGGATCGGCTCCTCCGGTGTGGCGGCGAAGGCCATGGACGCCTCGGGTGAGGCGGCTGTGAACGCAGCCCATGCGGCGGCGATTGCGCCCTTTGTTCAGGCCGATGGCCGCGTGCGCATTGGCGCGACCTGCCGACTGTTGTTTGCGACGCCGGCGGGAAAAAGGACTTGAACTCTGCCGGTGATCTGGCAGCCCTTCAGCATGACTGACCTGATGAGAATTTGCCCGGTAGGGCCCGAAGACCTGCCTGTTTTGCGGGATCTGGCCGAGGCCACTTTCCTCGACACGTTTTCAAGCCAGAACGCCCCGCAGGATATTTCCGCCTATACGTCCGTCGCCTTCGACATGGACAAGGTCAGGGCAGAGTATGAAAACCCGCATTCCCGCTTCTATTTTGCCCGGACCGGCTCTGACATTGCGGGATATCTGAAGCTGAACACCGGGCCTGCCCAGACCGAGCAGGACCTCGAAAACGCGATGGAAATCGAGCGCATCTATGCGACCCGTGCCTTTCAGGGCAGGGGCATCGGAAAGCGCCTGATGGCCACCGCGCTGGAGGCGGCGCAGGAGGCCGGTGTGAACTGGGTCTGGCTGGGCGTCTGGGAACACAACCAGAAGGCCATCGCCTTTTACGCGCATCAGGGCTTCGAGCCCTTTGGCCGCCATAGTTTCCGCCTGGGGGACGACGTGCAGATCGACGTGATGATGAGGAAGAAGATTGCGCAGGATTAGCCGCGCAGGCTGAGGTGCAGCGATTCAGCTGGGGAGTTGCAATTCCCTGCACTTTCAGCCATACGCCCCACTTCCGTGGGAGGCCGTTAGCCCGGCCAGACCACGAACCTCCAAAGTAACCGGGCGGATCGAAAGACCACCGCCCCATCTGAAACGTTCGAGAGGACAATATGGCTAAGAAACTCCTGGGGCACCTCAAGCTCCAGATTCCTGCCGGCCAAGCCAACCCGTCGCCGCCAGTCGGCCCGGCGCTCGGTCAGCGCGGAATCAACATCATGGAATTCTGTAAGGCGTTCAACGCCAAGACACAGAGCATGGAACAGGGCCTGCCCGTTCCCGTCGTGATCTCCTATTATCAGGACAAATCCTTCACCTTCATCGTGAAGTCTCCACCGGCCACTGTGCTGCTGAAGAAGGCTGCCAAGCTGAAGCTCGGCAAGAAGCCTGCTTCCGGCGCCAACAAGCCCGGCTATGAGACGGTCGGCAAGGTCACCATGGCTCAGGTTCGCGAGATCGCGGAAATGAAGATGGAAGACCTGAACGCAAACGACCTCGACGCAGCCTCGAAAATCATTGCCGGTTCCGCCCGCGCAATGGGCATCGAAGTGACGGAGTAAGCATCATGGCGAAACCAGGAAAGCGTACCCGCGCAATCATCGAATCCGTGGATGCCGACAAGGCCTACACGATCACCGAAGCTGTTGCTCTGGTGAAATCGAATGCGAAAGCGAAATTCGACGAGACCGTCGAGATCGCCGTGAATCTCGGCGTTGACCCGAAATATGCAGACCAGATGGTCCGCGGTGTGGTCAACCTGCCATCGGGCACCGGCAAGGACGTTCGCGTCGCCGTGTTCGCAAAGGACGCCAAGGCGGACGAAGCCAAGGAAGCCGGAGCCGATTTCGTCGGCGCTGAAGACCTGATGGAAAAAATCCAGGGCGGCTTCATGGACTTTGATCGCGTCATCGCATCGCCAGACATGATGGCCGTTGTCGGTCGTCTCGGTAAGGTGCTCGGGCCCCGCGGCCTGATGCCGAACCCGAAAGTCGGCACGGTCACGCCAAACGTGGCGCAGGCCGTCAAGGACGCCAAGTCCGGCTCGGTCGAGTTCCGCGTCGAGAAGGCCGGGATCATCCATGCCGGTATCGGCAAGTCCAGCTTCTCCGAAGGCGACATCGAAACCAATGTCAAAGCCTTCCTTGATGCCCTGACCAAGGCACGCCCATCGGGCGCCAAAGGCCAGTTCGTTCGCAAGATCACCCTGTCGTCCACAATGGGCGCTGGCGTCACGATCGACACGGCCGAGGCCAACCAGACGGCTTAAGTCCGACATCGGATTGAGAGAGAGAACACAGTAAAGCCCGGCGCAGCGATGCGCCGGGCTTTTTCGTTTGGGATACAAATAGCCCCCATGGTCGCATCCCCGGCGCATGCCTGCATCAAGGTCAAAGCCGATCAGGCGCGCCTCGACATCGGTGAAGCGCAAGGAGGCGGAGATGTCTGAACAGCGCAGGCATGGGGCGCGGCTATAGCGCGCCCTTTCCAGGATGCGAACGCGACACTTGCACACGGGGGGAGGGTGAACCCGCAGCAGATGCGCCGCCGCCGGTGGGACCGGGGCGTTTGGTCAGGACTGGCGATGAGTGTGGGGGTCAGCTCGTATCCGAGCCAAGCGCCATCAGGACGAGGAGGTAGAGATCGGACAGGACCGGCACGGCTGGCTCCGTCTTTGCGATCTCAGCATGTTCCGGCGCGGGCGCGGCGGCGAGGGGGCTCAACCGCTTTGCGCCATTCGATGCCTGCCGGGCCATCCAGTGGGCCATGCGCATCGCATAAGTGTCGAGGTTGGCAAGGGCATCGGCGAGCGCCTGGGTCCGGCGGAGATAACGATCTTCGAAACCGGGCCTTGGGCGCGGGAGCTTGGGGGCCGCCTGGATGGGCGGAATGAAGGGCTGCGCCGTGTCATCCATCAGCGTTACGCGCGGGCATTCAGCCGGGGTGAGCAGGCGGCGCGGATCGCGGTCCTGTTCCGGTTCGATCAGGCGGAAGCGGGGCGCGCGCGGTTCGCGTTCCATCTCGGCAGAGGGGGCGGAGGCAGCCGGGCGCTTCGGGATTGCCGCAGGCGCCGGGGCGGGCGCATCCAGCCGCAGGGCCATGAGATAGATCACGCGGCGCAGCAAGTCTTCCACGAAGGGCAAGTCCTGCATGCCGCGCCGGGCGAGCGCGAGGCCGTTGCCCGCAAGCCTTGTCAGCGCGGCCACCATCTTCGCGGCGATCTCCAGCGCGACGGCTTCAAGCCGGTCCGGTTCAGCGGCCGTGGGGATAGGGTCGGGATGCGTTTCCATGCGGTGCAGTATCGCCCAGCCCCAGACGAGGGGGATGAGATTGGCGAACTATTTCGCAAGCGATTGATTTGATTGAGACGGAGGGTTGGGAGTTCGTCGGATAGGCAATGCTCGCTTGCGCGAAATCCTGATTCGTGATGAAGGAATTGCAGCGATCCGAATGCGGGCCCGGTTTGCCCGCCGGCATATTATCGGGCTGTTCCCGCAGGCCGCGATTGGCTTTCCAGCCCGCCCTTGACTTTTTATCACAATGGGGGGTTGCGGGTTTCCACAAGAAGCGTTAACAACCCGCTCTTGACGGGAGTTCTCTGATATGCATCGGGGACCTCCCGTTTTCCTGTCCTAGACCATAGGCCCCTCTTTTCAGGGGGATAAAGACAGTCTTCTGTCACCTATGCAGACGGGGTGAGGCGTATAAACGGTTCGGATACAAGGGGTTAGCGCCCTGAGTTAAAAAACCGGGCAGGCCAATCCCTGGGCAGGCGCTGGAAGGCTGCAAGGCCAGAAGGCGATTACCAGGGCGGCCGGATGGTCCGGGCGCCTCAAACTGGAGACCCGCTATGGATAAAGCTGGAAAAACAGTGGCTCTCGAAACCCTCAAAGGGGTTTTCGGCGAGTCCGGTGCTGTCGTCGTGACGCACTATACCGGTCTTACCGTTGCGGAAATGACCAAGTTGCGCGGCATGCTCCGTAAGGATGGCGCACAGCTTAAGGTGGTCAAGAACCGTCTGGCGAAAATCGCTCTAGACGGACAAGGCGGCGATGCTGCCCAGGAACTGTTCTCAGGTCCTGTGGCGATTGCTTACTCTCCCGATCCGGTGTCGGCGGCGAAAGCCACTGACGAGTTTGCCAGGGAAAACGACAAACTCGTAATCCTCGGCGCGGTGATGGGCGATCAGGTTCTCGATGCCAAAGGCGTCGAAAGCCTCGCGAAACTGCCTTCTCTCGACCAACTTCGTGGCAAGCTTATTGGCCTCCTGCAGGCACCGGCAACGAAAGTTGCAGGCGTCGTTCAGGCTCCGGCTGGCCAGCTCGCTCGCGTGGTGGCGGCCTACGGCTCCAAGGATGCCGCATAAGCTACCCGTTTTCGCACTTTAAAGACTACAAACACCGAACCAAACAGGAATTAGAAAAATGGCAGATCTCGAAAAGATTGTCGAAGACCTCTCCGCTCTTACCGTTCTCGAAGCGGCTGAGCTGGCGAAACTGCTCGAAGACAAGTGGGGCGTTTCCGCCGCTGCTCCGGTTGCTGTTGCAGCCGCTGCTGGTGATGCGGGCGGCGCTGCTGCTGCAGAAGAAAAAGACGAGTTCGACGTGGTTCTGACCTCCGCTGGCGACAAGAAGATCAACGTGATCAAGCTTGTCCGCGAAGTTCAGCCGTCCCTCGGCCTGAAAGAAGCCAAGGAGCTCGTTGAAGCTGCTCCAAAAGCTGTCAAGGAAGGCGCTCCGAAAGCAGAAGCTGAAGAGCTCAAGAAGAAGTTCGAAGAAGCCGGCGCAACAGTCGAGCTCAAGTAAGCTCCGGCGACTTCAAATCCGGGCGGCGTTCGCGCGAGGCGTTGCCCTATCAAGACTTGCGCGGCGGTTTCATTTTGAGGCCGCCGCGAACTCGCGTTCTGGCGATATAGTTGTCAGCCCGGTGGCTGACGACACAAAAAATGGGATCCTGGGATGGCACTCTCCTTCACGGAAAAGAAACGTATCCGCAAATCCTTCGGGCGCATTCCCGAAGCCATCGAAATGCCAAACCTGATCGAGGTTCAGCGCGAAAGCTACGAACACTTCCTCCAGATGCACACCCCCGCCGACAAGCGGACGGATGATGGCCTGGGCGGCGTGTTCAAGTCTGTGTTCCCGATCTCCGACTTTTCCGAGCGCGCGACGCTGGAATATGTCTCTTACGAATTTGAAACGCCGAAATTCGACGTGGAAGAGTGCGTCCAGCGCGACCTGACCTATCAGGCGCCGCTGAAGGTTCGCCTCCAGCTCGTCGTGTTCGATGTCGACGAGGACACCGGCGCCCGCTCGGTCAAGGAAGTCAAAGAGCAGGAATGCTATCTCGGCGACATCCCGTTGATGACTGACAAGGGTACGTTTGTGGTGAACGGCACCGAGCGTGTGATCGTCTCGCAGATGCACCGCTCTCCGGGCGTGTTCTTCGATCATGACAAGGGCAAGACCCACGCCTCCGGCAAGCTGCTGTTCGCAGCCCGCATCATTCCTTACCGTGGTTCGTGGCTCGACTTCGAGTTCGATGCCAAGGACGTGCTGAACATCCGTATCGACCGCAAGCGCAAGCTGCCGGCGACGACGATGCTGTATGCGCTCGGCTATGACACCGAGCAGATCCTCGACCTGTTCTACACCAACTCCATCTATCGCATGGACAAGGCTGGCTGGATCACCGGTTTCCGCGCCGATGCGTGGAAGGGTGTGAAGCCCGAATACGACCTTGTTGATGCCAAGACCGGCAAATCCGTTGCCGAAGCTGGCAAGAAGATCACCGCCCTGAAGGCAAAGCGGATCGCGGAAGCCAATACAGACGAGATCCTCGTGCCGTCCGACGCTCTGGTCGGCAAGTTCCTGGCGCGTGATGTTGTGAACACCGAAACCGGTGAGATCTTCGGCGAAGCTGGCGACATGCTGGAAGAAGAAATCATCGCGGAAATGCGCGATTACGGCATCAGCACGATCGAAGTGCTCGACATTGATGCGTCCGGCCGTGGCCCTTGGCTGCGCAATACGCTGAAGGCCGACAAGAACGAAACCCGTTTTGAAGCCCTGTCGGACATCTATCGCGTGATGCGCCCAGGTGAGCCACCAACCCAGGACGCCGCTGACGCCCTGTTCGGCCAGCTCTTCTTCGATCCGGAGCGTTATGATCTCTCGGCTGTTGGCCGCGTGAAAATGAACATGCGCCTGAATGTGGGCGTGCCCGGCTATGAGGCCGCTCCTGACGACATGCGCGTGCTGCGCCATGACGACATTCTGGGTGTCATGAAGGTCATCCTCGACCTGAAGGACGGCAAGGGCGAAGTCGACGACATTGATAACCTCGGCAACCGTCGTGTCCGTTCTGTCGGCGAGCTGATGGAAAACAATTACCGCATCGGCCTCGTGCGCATGGAGCGCGCGATCAAGGAGCGTATGGGTTCTGTCGATATCGATACGGTCATGCCGCATGACCTGATCAATGCGAAACCGGTTGTGGCTTCGGTGCGTGAATTCTTCGGCTCCTCGCAGCTGTCGCAGTTCATGGACCAGACCAACCCGCTGTCGGAAATCACCCACAAGCGCCGCCTGTCAGCGCTTGGCCCAGGTGGTCTGACCCGCGAACGTGCCGGCTTTGAAGTGCGCGACGTGCACCCGACCCATTATGGCCGGATCTGTCCGATTGAAACGCCGGAAGGCCCGAACATCGGCCTGATCAACTCACTGGCGACTCATGCCCGCGTCAACAAGTACGGCTTCATCGAGAGCCCGTACCGCAAGGTCGTGAACGGCAAGCAGACCGATGAAGTGGTCTACCTGTCGGCCATGGAAGAGAGCATCTATTCCATCGCGCAGGCCAATGCGACCGTGGACGAGAAGGGCATGCTGGCGAATGAATTCGTCAACGCCCGTGTGGCTGGCGAAGCGACCATGGTGTCGCGCGACGACATCCAGTTCATGGACGTCTCGCCGAAACAGGTTGTCTCGGTGGCTGCCTCGCTGATTCCGTACCTCGAAAACGATGACGCCAACCGCGCGCTCATGGGATCGAACATGCAACGTCAGGCTGTGCCGCTGGTCCAGTCCGAAGCGCCATTCGTCGGCACCGGCATGGAAGCCGTTGTGGCTCGCGACAGCCGCGCCGCCATCACGGCCCGCCGCTCCGGTGTGGTCGAGCAGGTCGACGCAATGCGGATCGTGGTTCGCGCCACCGAAGATCTCGAAGGCTCCAAGTCGGGCGTTGATATCTATCGTCTCGCGAAGTTCCGCCGGTCGAACCAGAACTCCTGTATCAACCAGCGTCCGATCGTGCGCGTGGGCGACGTCGTTTCCAAGAGCGACATCATTGCTGACGGTCCGTCGACGGATCTGGGTGACCTGGCGCTCGGTCGCAACGTGCTCGTCGCGTTCATGCCGTGGAATGGCTACAACTTCGAAGACTCCATCCTGATCTCCGAGCGGATCGTGAAAGACGACGTCTTCACCTCGATCCATATCGAGGAATTCGAAGTCGCTGCCCGTGACACCAAGCTGGGCCCTGAAGAAATCACCCGCGACATTCCGAATGTCGGCGAGGAAGCGCTCCGCAACCTCGACGAAGCCGGCATCGTGGCCGTGGGCGCCGAAGTCAAAGCTGGCGACATTCTCGTCGGCAAGGTGACGCCGAAGGGCGAAAGCCCGATGACGCCAGAAGAGAAACTCCTCCGCGCCATCTTCGGTGAGAAGGCGTCTGATGTGCGGGATACATCCCTGCGCGTGCCTCCGGGCGACGCCGGTACGGTCGTGGATGTTCGCATCTTCAACCGTCATGGTATCGACAAGGACCAGCGTGCCCTCCAGATCGAGCGTGAGCAGATCGAGAAGCTGCAGGAAGACAAAGAAGACGAACAGGCCATCCTGGAACGCAACACCTATAACCGTCTGCGCGACCTGCTGACGGGCAAGGAAGCAGCGGCCGGGCCAAAAGGCTTCACACCGGGCAAGATCAGCGCGTCCGCACTGGACGAGTTGAGCGAGACCCAGATGTGGGACATCGCCCTGAAGTCCGAGAAGGCCCAGGCCGACCTCGACGCCCTCCGCGATCAGTTCGATGGCGCGATCGGCGAGCTGGAAGCCCGTTTCAACGACAAGGTTGAGAAGGTCCAGCGCGGCGATGACTTGCCGCCGGGCGTGATGAAGGTCGTCAAAGTGTTCCTGGCCGTGAAGCGCAAGCTGCAGCCGGGCGACAAGATGGCCGGCCGTCACGGCAACAAGGGGGTTATCTCCAAGATCAACCCGCAGGAAGACATGCCGTTCCTGGAAGATGGTACGCCAGTCGATATCGTTCTGAACCCGCTGGGCGTTCCATCGCGGATGAACGTCGGTCAGATCCTCGAGACCCACACAGGCTGGGCCTGCCGTGGTCTTGGCCGGATCATCCAGAACGCACTCGACGAGTTCCACCAGAACAATGATGTCGAAGGCCTGAAGAAAGCCCTGAAGACCGCCTATGGCGAAGAGCAGGAGCTGCCGGCAGAAGATAGCGAGATCATCGAACTCGCCGGAAACCTTCGCAATGGTGTGCCGATGGCCACGCCAGTGTTCGATGGTGCCCGCGAAAGCGACATCAACGCGATGCTGGAACGGGCGGGTCTCGACTCGTCTGGTCAGGTCAAGATGTTCGATGGCCGGACCGGTGTCCAGTTCTCGCGTCCTGTCACCGTGGGCTACAAGTATCTTCTCAAACTGCACCACCTGGTGGACGAGAAGATCCACGCCCGTTCGACCGGACCTTACTCGCTTGTTACGCAGCAGCCTCTGGGCGGCAAGGCCCAGTTCGGCGGCCAGCGCTTCGGGGAGATGGAAGTCTGGGCACTCGAAGCCTATGGCGCCGCTTACACGCTGCAGGAAATGCTGACCGTGAAGTCCGATGACACGGCCGGTCGTGCGAAGGTCTATGAGGCCATCGTTCGCGGTGATGACACGTTCGAGGCCGGTATCCCGGAATCCTTCAACGTGCTCGTCAAGGAAATGCGGTCGCTTGGCCTGAATGTCGAATTGATCGAAGAAGGTGGGGGCAACGACGATGCCGATACCCCCGTCGCCGCCGAGTAGAGCTGATACCAACCGGATAGCCCCGCCAGACCGGCGGGGCGACCCGGACGAAACTGAGATTTCATAGGGCAGGGGCCCGCCAGCCCCGAAACAACCGCCCACCCAAGGAGCAGACACCCATGCGCCAGGACGTCGCCAGCATTTTCAACCCGAATACCCCGTCGCCAACTTTTGAGGCGATCCGTATCTCTATCGCCAGCCCGGAAAAGATCCGGTCCTGGTCGTCAGGTGAGATCAAGAAGCCTGAAACCATCAACTACCGGACCTTCAAGCCGGAGCGGGACGGCCTGTTCTGTGCCCGTATCTTCGGCCCAACGAAGGACTATGAGTGCCTTTGCGGCAAGTACAAGCGCATCAAGTATCGCGGCATCACCTGTGAGAAGTGCGGCGTTGAAGTGACGCTGGCGCGCGTGCGCCGCGAGCGGATGGGCCACATCGACCTGGCTGCGCCGGTCGCGCACATCTGGTTCCTGAAGTCGCTGCCGTCCCGCATCTCCGCGCTGCTCGACATGGCGCTGAAAGATGTGGAGCGCGTGCTCTACTTCGAAAGCTATATCGTCATCGAGCCGGGCCTGACCGAGCTGGAGCCGCGTCAGCTGCTCACCGAAGAAGAATACATGGACAAGCAGGACGAGCTTGGCGAGGACGCGTTCACCGCCATGATCGGTGCCGAGGCCATCCGCGAATTGCTGCAGGCGCTGGACCTGCCGGTTCTGGCCGAGACGCTTCGCGAAGAGCTGGCTGAGTCCACGTCCGAACTGAAAACCAAGAAACTGTCCAAGCGGCTGAAAGTCGTCGATGCCTTCCTGACATCGCGCGCCAAGCCGGAATGGATGATCCTGCACGTGATCCCGGTCATTCCACCGGATCTGCGCCCGCTGGTCCCGCTGGATGGCGGCCGCTTTGCGACCTCCGACCTCAACGACCTCTATCGCCGCGTGATCAACCGGAACAACCGCCTGAAGCGCCTGATGGAACTTCGCGCGCCGGACATCATCATCCGGAACGAAAAGCGGATGTTGCAGGAATCCGTTGACGCCCTGTTCGACAATGGCCGTCGCGGCCGTACGATCACGGGCACCAACAAGCGCCCGCTGAAGTCGCTGTCCGACATGCTGAAAGGCAAGCAGGGCCGCTTCCGTCAGAACCTGCTCGGCAAGCGCGTCGACTATTCCGGCCGTTCGGTCATCGTGGTTGGCCCAAGCCTGAAGCTGCACGAGTGTGGCCTGCCGAAGAAGATGGCGCTGGAACTGTTCAAGCCGTTCATCTATGCGCGTCTCGACGCCAAGGGCCTCGCTGGCACCGTGAAAGCGGCCAAGAAGCTGGTCGAAAAGGAAAAGCCGGAAGTCTGGGATATCCTGGACGAGGTCATCCGTGAGCACCCGGTTCTGCTGAACCGTGCGCCTACGCTGCACCGTCTCGGCATCCAGGCGTTCGAGCCGAAACTGATCGAGGGCAAGGCCATCCAGCTGCACCCGCTGGTCTGCGCCGCGTTCAACGCTGACTTCGATGGTGACCAGATGGCCGTGCACGTGCCGCTGAGCCTTGAGGCCCAGCTGGAAGCCCGCGTCCTGATGATGTCGACCAACAACATCCTGTCGCCTGCCAACGGCAAGCCGATCATTGTTCCGTCCCAGGATATCGTCCTCGGCCTCTACTACCTGTCGCTGGATCGCGATGGCGAAGTTGGCGAAGGCATGATGTTCACCGACGTGGCAGAGATCGAACAGGCCATCGATAATGGCCACATCAGCCTGCACTCCAAGATCAAGGCCATGTATGAAGGCGTTGATGATGAGGGCAATCCATGGCGCCGTGTGATCGACACGACCGCGGGTCGCTTCATGATCGCCAACATCCTGCCGCGCTTCAAAGGCATCCAGCCTGACCTCGTCAACACGACGATGACCAAGAAGACGATCTCCAAGATCATCGACGAGGTCTATCGCCTGTGTGGCCAGAAGGCGACGGTGATCTTCTGTGACAAGATGATGGAGCTGGGCTTCCGTGAAGCCTGCAAGGCCGGCATCTCGTTCGGCAAGGATGACATGGTCATCCCGGCCGCCAAGCAGAAACTGGTCGACGCCACCAAGGAGCAGGTCTCCGAGTACGAACGCCAGTATGCTGACGGTCTCATCACGCGTGGTGAGAAGTACAACAAGGTGGTCGACGCCTGGTCGACCTGTACCGACAAAGTGGCTGATGCCATGATGGATTCGGCGGCTGAGGCACAGGTTGCCAAGGGTGACCGGAAGGCGCAGGTCAACTCGATCTACATGATGGCCGACTCCGGTGCACGTGGTTCGAAGAACCAGATGAAACAGCTGGCCGGTATGCGCGGCCTGATGGCCAAGCCATCGGGTGAAATCATCGAGACGCCGATCATCTCGAACTTCAAGGAAGGCCTGACCGTCCTTGAATACTTCAACTCGACGCACGGTGCCCGTAAGGGTCTGGCCGATACGGCTCTGAAAACGGCAAACTCGGGTTACCTGACCCGCCGTCTCGTTGACGTGGCCCAGGACTGCATCATCAACGAAGATGATTGCGGCACGGAAAACGGCATTGACATCGCTGCTGTCCTGGAAGGTGCCGACGTGGTCGTCTCCCTGGCTGAGCGCATCCTTGGCCGTGTCACGGCCGTGGACGTGAAGAATGTCGAAGGCGAACTGGTCGTTCCGGCCAATACCTATATCGACGAGGAACTGGCCGATACGATCGAGAAAGCCGGCGTAGACATGATCAAGGCCCGTTCGGCCCTGACCTGCGAAGCCAAGAACGGCATTTGTGTCCAGTGCTATGGTCGCGACCTTGCACGCGGCACCGTGGTCAACCGCGGCGAAGCCGTTGGTGTCATCGCGGCCCAGTCCATTGGTGAGCCGGGTACCCAGCTGACCATGCGGACGTTCCACATTGGTGGTGCGGCCCAGGTGGCAGACCAGTCCTCGGTGGAATCGAGCTTCGAAGGCACGATCCGCTTCAAGGATGCCGAGATCGTTGCCCGCAAGGACAAGTCGCTGATCGTGGTGGGCCGCCGCATGCAGGTGGAACTGGTGGACGCCGATGGCCGTACCCGTCAGTCTTTCCGCCCGGCATATGGTACGCGCCTGATGGTCACCGATGGCCAGAAAGTGCCTGCCGGTACGCTGCTCGCTGACTGGGATCCGTTTGCCCAGCCGATCGTTTCGGAAGTCACAGGCCAGATCAAACTGGTCGATGTGATCGACGGCGTGTCTGTCCGTGAAGAAACCGATGAAGCGACGGGCATCTCCTCGCGCGTCATCATTGACTGGCGTTCGGCTATCAAGTCGGCAGACATCAAGCCGTCGGTTCAGATCATCGGCAAGGATGGCGAGCCGGTGAAGCTGCCGAATGGTTCCGATGCGGTCTACCTGCTGTCCGTGGGCGCGATCCTGTCGGTTGCCGATGGTGACACGATCTCTGCCGGTGACACGATTGCACGTGTCACGACCGGTGGTGCGAAGACGAAGGACATCACCGGTGGTCTGCCGCGTGTGGCCGAATTGTTCGAAGCGCGTCGTCCGAAGGACCACGCAATCATCGCGGAAGTGGACGGCAAGGTCGTCTATGGTCGCGACTACAAGAACAAGCGTCGCGTCTCGATCGTTCCGCTGGAGGAAGATCGCGAGCAGATCGATTACCTGGTGCCGAAAGGCAAGCACCTTGCCGTTCAGGACGGGGACTTCATCAAGCGCGGTGAATACCTGATGGACGGTAACCCGGCCCCGCAGGACATCCTGCTGACGCTGGGCGTTGAGGCGCTCGCCAATTACCTGATCGACGAAGTGCAGAAGGTCTATCGCCTGCAGGGCGTGCCGATCAACGACAAGCACATCGAAGTGATCGTGCGTCAGATGCTGCAGAAGGTCGAGATCACTGATCCGGGCTCCACAGCACTGATCAAGGGCGAGCATGTCGACGTGATCGAGTTCGAACAGGCCAATGAAGCGGTGCGCAAGTCCCGCAAGAAGGACCAGGTCGAGGCGAAAGCCAACCCGCTCCTGCTTGGTATCACCAAGGCCTCCCTGCAGACCCGCAGCTTCCTGTCGGCAGCTTCGTTCCAGGAGACGACCCGCGTCCTCACCGAGGCGGCCCTCATGGGCAAGATCGACACGCTGGAAGGTCTCAAGGAGAACATCATCGTGGGCAGCCTGATCCCAGCGGGTACGGGCGGTGGTATCCGCCAGTTCCGCCGGGTTGCTGGCGATCGCGACCAGAAGCTTCGTGCCAAGCGTGCTGCTGCGGCGGCCAAGGAGCAGGAAGCGCTGGAAACGACGGCCGCGCTGCCGGCACCAGAGCCGGAAACCTCCGCCGAATAGGCCGGGCCTCCAGCTTGTACCATTCGGGAAAGCCTGCCAGTCTTGGCAGGCTTTCCTGCGTTTCGGGCCTAGGTCTGAACCAGACAGAAAGCCTGAACAGGAGCCTGAACGGGGAGCGCCATGCGCCGCACGCATTTTGATCGCAAGGATTTGATCGGCGCCGCCTGCGCGGCGCTGGCAATCGGGCTGATCGGCTTCCTGGCACTGGATGGCTGGGCCCGGGCGGACTGTCGTGAGTTGCTCAGATTCGGTGATTTTGCCTCTGCGGAAGGCGATGTGACAGACCCTGAACTGGCCGCATTGGAGGCCCGCTTGCGGGCCGGGCAGGGGACCATTGAAGAGGCTGCATGCGTCCAGCAGATCGGATTGCCGTTTTAGGCAGACCGTGACGGGACCGAAACAGCTGTAGCCAGACAGCACGCCGCCCTTGACGCCAGCCCCTGAGAGGCTTAAACGCCACCAATCGTCAGAGAGGTAGAAGGCTTGAAAAGGCTGACTGCCGCACCGGAACAGGCGGTTTCGGTCAATCTGGCCCCCAAGTTTTCGTCCGTCCCGGAAGCCATTCTCGGCATTCGGGGCATCATTCGTTACCGGCCCATCGGGCCACTGAGATCAAAAGAGACAGAAGGCCCGAATGCCAACGATTCAACAGCTTATTCGCAAACCGCGTCAGCCAAAGCCGACGCGTACCAAGACACCGGCCCTCAAGGCTTGCCCACAGCGTCGCGGCGTTTGTACGCGCGTCTACACAACCACGCCAAAGAAGCCGAACTCCGCGCTTCGTAAAGTGGCCAAGGTGCGCCTGACGTCCGGCTTCGAATCGCTGTGCTATATTCCGGGCGAAGGCCACAACCTGCAGGAGCACTCTGTTGTGCTGATCCGCGGCGGCCGTGTGAAAGACCTTCCGGGCGTGCGCTATCACATCGTGCGTGGTGCCCTGGATACCCAACCCGTCAAAGACCGTAAGCAACGCCGTTCGCACTATGGTGCGAAGAAGCCTAAGTAAGGAAGCCGAAGCATGTCTCGTCGTCACTCTGCTGAGAAGCGCCAAGTCCTTCCTGATCCGAAGTTCAAGGACATCATTGTCTCGAAGTTCATGAACCAGATCATGCGCGACGGTAAGAAGTCCGTTGCCGAACGTATCGTCTATGGTGCGTTCGACCTGGTCGAAGGCCGCGCCAAGAAGAACCCGGTTGAAGTTTTCCATGAAGCCCTGGAAGCTGTTGCTCCGTCCGTCGAAGTGCGTTCGCGCCGCGTCGGTGGTGCCACCTACCAGGTTCCGGTTGAAGTCCGCACCGAGCGCCGTCAGGCTCTCGCCATTCGCTGGTTGGCCGCTGCTGCCGCTGGCCGCAATGAGAACACCATGCGTGAGCGCCTTGCTGGCGAACTGATGGATGCCTCTCAGGGCCGCGGCAATGCCGTGAAGAAGCGGGAAGACACCCACCGCATGGCAGACGCCAACAAGGCGTTTTCACACTACCGCTGGTAATCAGCACTGGAACTGCGGAGCGATTGCGGGTAACGCGCCCGAAAATCGCTCCGAACTTCCTCCCGGAAACCAGACACGAAGGTATATCTCATGGCCCGCGAATATACGCTGGATCGTTATCGTAACTTCGGCATCATGGCTCACATCGATGCTGGTAAAACGACCACGACTGAACGCATTCTCTATTACACCGGTAAATCTCACAAGATCGGTGAAGTCCACGATGGCGCTGCCACAATGGACTGGATGGAGCAGGAGCAGGAGCGTGGCATCACGATCACGTCGGCTGCGACCACGACGTTCTGGTTCCGCACCGAGGACGGCGTAAACCCAACCGGCATTTATGGCGACACGGCTGACGAAGCCAAGTTCCGCTTCAACATCATCGATACGCCCGGACACGTTGACTTCACGATCGAAGTTGAACGCTCCCTGGCCGTGCTCGACGGCGCAGTTTGCGTGCTCGACGCAAACGCCGGTGTTGAGCCGCAGACCGAAACGGTCTGGCGTCAGGCTGACCGCTACAAGGTTCCGCGGATCGTGTTCGTCAACAAGATGGACAAGATCGGCGCAGACTTCTTCAACTGTGTTCACATGATCAAGGATCGCACTGGTGCGATCCCGGCTCCGATCCAGCTGCCAATCGGCGCTGAGACCGAGCTGGAAGGCCATGTCGACCTGGTCACCATGAAGGAATGGGTCTGGGAAGGTGAAGACCTCGGCGCAAGCTGGGTCGTGCGCGAAATCCGCGACAGCCTGAAGGAAAAAGCCGAACAGATGCGCGCCGAGCTCATCGAGATCGCCGTCGAAATGGACGACGCGGCCATGGAAGCCTATCTGGAAGGCAACGAGCCTGACGAAGCCACCCTGCGGTCACTGATCCGCAAGGGCACGCTGTCCATGTCGTTCGTGCCGGTCATGGCGGGTTCTGCGTTCAAGAACAAAGGCGTGCAGCCAATGCTGAACGCTGTCATCGATTATCTGCCGGGGCCGCTCGACGTGCCGGCCTATATGGGCTTTGCCCCGGGCGACGAAGACGAAGTCCGCAATATCGAGCGCCGCGCAGATGATTCGCAGCCATTCTCGGGTCTTGCCTTCAAGATCATGAACGACCCTTACATGGGCACGCTGACCTTCACGCGTATCTATTCCGGTACGCTGTCCAAGGGCGACAGCTTCATGAACTCGACCAAGGGCAAGAAGGAGCGCGTCGGCCGTATGGTCATGATGCACTCCAACAAGCAGGACGAGATCACCGAAGCCTATGCAGGTGACATTGTTGCGCTTGCCGGCCTGAAGGAAACGACCACGGGTGACACGGTCTGTGATCCGAACAAGCCGGTCGTTCTGGAAACCATGACCTTCCCGGATCCGGTGATCGAGATCGCGGTTGAGCCGAAAACCAAGGCTGACCAGGAAAAGATGTCGGTTGGCCTGCAGCGCCTTGCTGCAGAAGATCCGTCCTTCCGTGTCGAGACCGATTTCGAATCCGGCCAGACGATCATGAAAGGCATGGGCGAGCTTCACCTCGACATCCTGATCGACCGTCTGAAGCGCGAATTCAAGGTTGAGGCCAATATCGGTCAGCCACAGGTGGCTTATCGTGAGAAGATCGGCCGCGCTGCCCAGATCGACTACACGCACAAGAAACAGTCCGGCGGTACCGGTCAGTTCGCGCGCGTCAAGCTGGACTTCGAACCCCTGGAATCGGGTTCGGGCTTCATCTTCGAAAGCAAGATTGTCGGTGGTGCTGTTCCGAAGGAATACATCCCGGGCGTCGAAAAAGGCCTGGAAAGTGCCAAGGAAAACGGCCTGCTGGCTGGCTATCCGGTGACGGATTTCAAAGCCACGCTGACAGACGGTGCGTTCCACGATGTCGACTCCTCGGTCCTCGCATTCGAGATCGCAGCCCGCGCTGCGTTCCGCGAACTGAAGGGGCAGGGCGATCCGCGCCTGATGGAACCGGTCATGGCAGTGGAAGTTGTCACTCCGGAAGACTATATGGGCGATGTGATCGGCGACCTGAACTCTCGCCGTGGCCAGATCCAGGGCTCCGAGCCGCGCGGCAACGCCGTTGTGGTCAAGGCCTTTGTCCCTCTGGTCAACATGTTCGGTTATGTGTCCGACCTTCGCGGCATGTCGCAGGGCCGCGCCCAGTTCACGATGCTCTTCAATCACTATGATGAAGTGCCGCGTGCTGAAGCGCAGAAGATCATCTCGGACGTCGCTGGTTCGTAAACAATTGAGGCCGGTTCCCGGCTCGGTATTTGAATAAAGGAGAGGCCCGA
>NZ_DGMZ01000002.1:0-207476 GCF_002388685.1 Hyphomonas sp. UBA4505
TCATGGTCGCTGACGGGGAACAGCTTCAGAAGCAACCTTGGCCACAATGTAAAAGGCGCACGATCCATTCAGACCGCGCGCCTTTTTAATCTCGCTTGAAAGCGGCGGCCAAATGCTAACCGACGGTCGCGTCCGCAGGCTTGCGCGTGTCGAACTTTGACCACACGCCATCATCGCCGTGCCAGTCACCGCTGGTCGCACCTTTGGAATATTCGGTTGCACGCTGCTCAAAGAAGTTTGCGTGCTCTACCCCGTTCAGGATTTCCGTCAGCCATGGGATCGGGTGCTTGGTCACACCGAACACCGGCTCAAGCTTCAGCTGGCCGAGACGCCAGTCCGCGATGTAGCGAATGTACTGCTTGATATCGTCGGCGGTCATGCCTTCGACCGGACCCATTTCGAATGCGAGTTCGATAAATTTGTCTTCCAGCGTCACGACGGTGCGACAGCACTCGCGAATCCGCTCGCGCAGCGCGTCATTCATGACGCCGGTCTCAGCACAGAACGTGTGGAACAGCTTGATCATGCCTTCGCAGTGCAGCGACTCATCCCGTACAGACCAGGACACGATCTGGCCCATGCCCTTCATCTTGTTGAAGCGCGGGAAGTTCATCAGCATCGCGAAACTGGCGAACAGCTGAAGGCCTTCCGTGAAGCCGCCAAAGACCGCCATGGAAACAGCAATGTCTTCATTCGTTTCTGTGCCAAACTGGCCGAGATAGTCGTGCTTGGCGGCCATCTCCTCATATTCCATGAAGGCCGAGAATTCCGAGTCGGGCATGCCGATGGTTTCGAGCAGCAAAGCATACGCCGCAATATGGATCGTCTCCATATTGGAGAACGAGGCCAGCATCATCGACACTTCAGTCGGTTTGAACAGGGGCATGTAATGCTCCATATAGTTCGCACCGACTTCGACGTCAGACTGGGTGAAGAAGCGGAAGATCTGGGTCAGCAGATTGCGCTCGGAATCATTGAGCTTCACCGCCCAATCCTTGCAATCCTCGCCGAGGGGCACTTCTTCCGGCATCCAGTGCACCTGCTGCTGGACCTTCCAGAAGTCATACGCCCACGGGTAACGGAAGGGCTTGTACGCCCGGCTCGGGGTCAGCAGTCCGGGCACATTGGAATTTCCGTCAGCCATCAGGGCCTCCTACGTCATTTACTGCGTTTTCTGGGACAATCTACACCATATATAGTGCCTCATTGAGGCCATTGCCGCAAGATGTTTGACTGCGGCAAACCGCACTTGTTCACAGGCTTGCCCACAGTTTTGGCATATTTCCCTCGTAGGGGTGGCGCCATGCGGTTTAGTGCAGAATGATCGGCACCAAACCGATACCCATGCGTTCCATTCCCGCCTTACGAGACAAGATATTCATGCGTTTCTTCAGTGCCATTCTTCTTGCCCTGATTTCGGCTTTCGCGTTTGCCCCACCAGCAAATGCTAAAGTGGTGAGGGATGTAATATATGCAGATGCGCCCGGTCTTGATCCCGGCGACGTACGGGCTGATGTCTACATTCCTGATGATGCGGACAATGCGCCGGTGATTCTCATGATGCATGGCGGCGCTTGGACCTTTGGCAACAAGCTGAGCGCATTGGGCATGTTTCAGGCGCGTTATTTCAACGATCAGGGCTTTGTCTTCATTGCCGTAAATTACCGCCTGTCGCCCGCACATCCCTTCCCCGCCCAACAGCAGGATACGGCCGCCGCGATCGCATACTTCCATGAGCACGCAACAGAGTTCGGGGGCGACCCGAACAGTATCTTCCTGATGGGTCACTCTGCCGGGGCTCATATGGCAGCGCTCACTGCGATCGATCCGGACTATCTGGACGCATTTGATCTGACGCCAGGCGTGATCAAAGGCGTCGTCGCCATGGATAGCGCCGCCTACAATATGGCTCGCACCGGCAGTGATGGCGATATCCCCGAATTCTACCACTCCACCTTTACCAGCGATGACCCAGACGTCTGGACGGCTGCCTCCCCGACCCTACTGGTAGAAGAAACAACCGACATCCCACCTTTCCTCCTGCTCTATGTGAACCGAGCTGTCGCGCCGAGCCGCGCCAAGGAATTGGCGGAAGTGCTGAACAGCGCCGGACACAAGGCCGAAGCGCGGCTCGTCAAGAACCGCGATCACAAGAGCTTGAATGATCGTCTGGGCGCCAAAGGTGACAAGGTCGCGCCGATGATCGCAGACTTTTTCCGTGACCAGTTGGAAGACTGACGCCGCCTAAGGCTCCACGACGTTGAACCAGAAGTCCGGAGTCTCCAGCGCCGAGAACCAGGCGAGCAGTGCGGTGGGGTCACCCTCGATTGACGCCTCCCCGGCAGCGGCGATCTCGCGAAAGCTGCGGGTTTGCAGAATCAGGTCATTGAAGGCATCGCGCGACAGGGTAAGCGTTGCCACGGCATCATCGGACTGGACACCGGGGCGTGGGAAGGCCGTGGCATTCCCTACATCAATGACGAATTCCTCCTCGATGTCCGTAAACTGGAAGTTCAGTTCGAACGGCTCCCTGCTGAGCTTTTCGGGCGCATAGCGAACGGCTAGCGCATTGAATAGTTCAATCGTGGGCACCCCCTCGACGAACTCACGGCTTCGGGTGCGCACCGCTCCGGCATCGGCAAGGCCGTTACGAAGCTCCTGCGCTCCCGTTAGATAGAAATCGCGCCACGCGCCGCTTTCTGCCTGAAAGCCCATCTGCTCATAGCTCGCAGCCAGCCAGTCTCGCGCAACCTGATTCTGAGGATTGGCAAAGACCGCATAGTTCAAAACTTCGGCAGCCCAACGATAGTCGCCTTCCTCGAAGGCTTCCTGCCCAATGACGATGGCCGCCTCTTCGCCGCCAACGGCCTTGATGAACCGACTGGCCTTCGCTTCCAGTGGGTGTGCATTGAACGTCGCCGGCACACCATCCCACCACCCGAAATACCCTTGATAGACGGCTTTCGCATTATGGTTCAGCGTGCCGTAGTAACCACGCGTATCGAAATTCTCTGATTGCACCGCAGGTTCAGCGAGTTCTTCGGCAATTTCGAACTGGGTTTCACCGCGATTTGCCCGGCGAACAGTCTGGTCATGCGTATACCGATAAATATCGCGCTGACCCCGCAGGAAGGTCTCGACATTCTCCTGCCCGAATGTCGGCCAATGGTGCGATGCGAAAACGACGTCCGACCGCCCGCCATATTCAGTCAAAACATAGTCGATCACGCGGCTCCATTCGAGCAGGTCGCGAACCTTTGCGCCTCGCAAGGTGAGTGCATTGTGGAACGTTGCTGTCGCGACTTCGGCCGTGCAGAGCGCGTTGAAGTCCGGTAGATAGAACATGAATTCCGCAGGCGCTTCGGTACCCGCCGCATCGACGAACTCAAACGTAACTCCGTCTACCACGCGAACGGTTCCACGGCCTGGTACCTCCTCTGTCGGCGCGATCAGACCGATCGTGCCTTGGGAAAGCGCTGGCCCCAGCCCCACGCCTACCTGCCCTGTCGGGCCGCTGGGTAACGTATTGCCAAACATCAGCACAGCTCGTCGGCTCATATAGTTCCCGGCCAGCAAATTCTCGGCGACGGCGGATTCCGTAAAGCCAACTGGTGCGAGCACGGGTACACCGCGCGCTTCGATGTCGGCTTCGTCGATCACACCGCGCACACCGCCGAAATGGTCACCATGGGAATGGGTATAGATCACGCCCGTGACGGGGCGATTCCCCAGCGTGTCATTGACCAGTCCCAAAGCAGCCGCAGCTGTCTCCTGACTGAGCAGCGGGTCTACAATGATCCAGCCAGTATCGCCCCGGATGACCGACATGACCGCGAGGTCATACCCGCGAACCTGATAGATCCCATCCATGACTTCAAACAGGCCATGTTCGGAGTTCAGACGCTCCTGCCTCCAAAGCGATGGATTCACTGTGTCGGGGCTGTCCCCGTCAATGAAGTCCCGACGGCTGACCTGCCAAACGACATTACCATCGACGTCGGTGATCGTGTCCTGTTTCAGCTGCGCCAGCAGACCGCGCGTTGCGTCAACAAAATCGGAAGTGTCTTCCAGAGGCAGGCGGTCAGCCACAGCCGCATTTGCTGCGCGGGTCGTATCCGTCGCCTCGCCCTTCGGCGGAGCCTTGGCCATGGATTCAGGAATATTCGTCTGTATGCCCGGAGAACAGGCCACCAGCAGGATGGCTGCAGCCACACCAAATAGAACTCGCATATCTTCCTCCCATAGCGACGCGTTCACGCACCGTTTTCTCGCACTGTGCGACGAGGCCAAAAGGCACGCAAGACAGCCGCGAGGGAAACGGGAATTTAGCGGGAGATACTGATCGACAAGGCGCCAAACCGTTGCGGGCCGTCTTGGCGGACAAACTCTTCAGTTCGGTTCACGAAAGTGAAGGCCACTTGCACGCTGCGGTAATGGACCGCCACGCCCGCCTGAATATCGCCCACTACCGTCCGACGATCTTCAACGCGTGGCCCATCCCGCCACAAATTCCCGTCCAGAAACATGTCACGGGCCACGGCCCGCCCGTCCACGCCCACGAAGAAATAGCCACCAAGCGGATCTTCCGGCGTTCCGGGCACGAACTCTCCTGCCCCTGAGAGGGCTGGACGGATGCGCGGGGGACCGAAGCTCGAATTCAGGTCCCATCCGATTCGCGCCGTCAGGCCTGCAGATCCATATGTGCGCACATTGCCGAGCGCGACTCCGACGTGCGCTCCAAAATCAGTCTCCAGCCCGAGTGGCAAGTTTGGGCCGTCAAACATCTGCATTCGCTGGGCAATGACTTCGACTCCCGGCTCATCCTTCAGCTGGTGATCCCACCCTTTCGCAGTCGCAACTCCAATGATCTCGTGCCACGTGTTTTGCACAAATTCGCCGGCCGCCGATGGTCCGACGACACCAAGATTGACCTGCAGAGTGTCCTGAGTGTTTTCGCTGCTGGCAGCCACGGTCGATGACAGGGCGAGCCACGCTGCATACGGCCGGTCGGTCGGGTCGGGTGTAAACGTCTGAATGTCTTCGGGAGTGAATATGGCATGTGAAATGGCAAAGCCTTGCCGGAGTTCGGTACGATCCAGATCAATCCACGGCAGACGATCGGCGACCCATTCGAGACCAGGATGAACATTGTCTGCGCCGGACACGCGCTCTATGCGAAGTCCGTTGGAATAATTGCGATCCGTGCCACCGCCGAAGAAATCATTCTCCGTCGAGAAAGACACAACCGCAGGTTTGCGCGGAACAGTCGGTTCACCCTCCTGCGCGTACGTCGACGGAGCATACAGAAAAGCTGCGACCAGGGCCGCAGCTTGGATGAGAGGGAATCGAGCCTGCATGGGCGTCGATTAGCAGCTAACGACGCATCGTGAAACTAACACCTGCGAAATCTTCAGTCTCGCTGATGCTGACATTCCGGTCTGAATACTTCACTTCACGGCGAATATAACTGAGCGACAGTTCGCCCCCGCCGCGCTGCACGGATACACCTGCTTGAAGATCACCGACGGTGACCTGGTCCGTGAGCGACATGTCGCCCAGGCTTGGGCGGAACCCGTTGGCATCGGCATCCCATACAAGCGCCTCCCCGTCAGCACCCGCGAAGACGTACCAGCCCTGAGGCTGTCCGTTGCGGTCAAGCAGGTCGAAATCCTGACCAATTCGAACTTCACCGCCAACCCGGCGCGTAAGGACTTCGCCCTCTTCCCGGACCGCAATACGTGGCGCAAGGCCGACATCAAAACTGAGGCCAGTCACCTCCTTCGGCGCGGAAATAGCTATCTCGGCGGCGATATTCTTTTCCAGCTGGCCCGGACGCGAGAGTGCAGCCCGGCTGCGCTCGGCGGCCACTGCGACGAGCGTCTCACTGGTCCCCCAGTCGACGCGCGTATTGTTTGGGACTCCAAACTCGGCATTGGGGTGAGAGCGGTAGTCAATGGGCTGGTCGGCGATCATCTGCGCCGCGACTGTATTCGTCGCTTCAAGCGGTACGCCACTAAACCGGGCCGAGGGTGCGCTAAATACGTGGACGGAAGCTGCATTGGGGACGGAGTTGGGCGCATAATTGGCTGGCGCGGCCATCTGCATACCAAGTGTTGGAGGCGCAACAGGTTCGGAGCGTACTTGCTCATGTGGAGACGTCGATACGCATCCCTGGCACGCCATCGTGATGACTGCGGAAGAAATTGCAAATGCCATCTGCCTTATACCTCTCATGCCTTCATCCCTGAGCACTCGTCTATTCAAGGATTAGACCGTTTGACGATTAACTTAACATAAAGAACTCGTCCGTCTCAAACGCCAATGGGCCGAATTCCATTAATTCTTCTCGTCATAACTCGCCTGTGTAGTGTTTGTTCCAGAACCCGGTAAAATTGTGTTTTTTCGGTGTCATTTGACTGATTTTCGGGTCATCGGCGCCGTTAACCAGCTGTAAAATTTCATGAAATTGTTCGGCTTATTCGATCACAAATGCCTCAATCTCTGCCTTCAGCCAGTTCCATGCAAAAAAGGCCGGGGCCCCACGAGGCACCGGCCTTTTGTTATATGCCTATTTCCAGTCGCAGCCTTATTGGCAGGCAAGACACTCGTCATAATCGGTATTGGGGGTGTCCATTTTCTGGACTTCAGACTTCTCCGACCCGGCAAATGCCGCGCGCTGTACCGATTTGGAGCGGCAATAATAAAGCGATTTGAGCCCGCGCTCCCACGCTGTCCAGTGCAGCATGTGAAGGTCCCATTTGGCGATGTCGCCCGGAAGGAACAGGTTCAGGGACTGCGACTGGCAGATATAAGGCGTGCGGTCGGCCGCCAGTTCGATGATCCAGCGCTGGTCGATTTCGAACGCCGTCTTGAACACAGATTTCTCGTGTTCGTCCAGGCATTCGAGATGCTGGATGGAGCCTTCATGCTCGAGAATTGAGGTCCAGACCTCGTCCGTGTCCATATCCTTGCTGGCCAGAAGACGCTGGAGCTGTTGGTTCTTCACGGTGAAGGAACCTGACAGCGTCTTGTGGGTGTAGACGTTTGCCGGGATTGGCTCAATGCCAGCCGACGTTCCACCACAGATGATCGAGATCGATGCTGTTGGGGCCACGGCCATCTTGTGGCTGAAACGGGCCATCATGCCGACGTCACGGGCATCCTCACAAGGCCCCCGTTCTTTGGCGAGCTTGACAGAAGCCGCATCGGCACCCTGCCGGATGTGCTTGAACATCTTCTCGTTCCAGACTTTCGACATGGCGCTTTCCAGCGGCACATTCATTGTCTGCAGGAAGGAGTGGAAACCCATCAGGCCGAGACCGACCGAACGCTCACGCTTCGCGGAGTAGACAGCGCGGGCCATTTCCGGCGGCGCGCGCTCGATGAAGTCTTCAAGCACATTGTCGAGGAAGCGGAAGATGTCTTCGATGAAGGTCTCATCCTTGGACCATTCGAGATACTTCTCGGCATTGACCGAAGACAGGCAGCACACAGCGGTGCGATCCTGGCCGGCATGGTCGACACCGGTTGGCAAGGTAATTTCGGAGCAGAGATTGGACTGTGTGACCTTCAGGCCAAGCTTGCGCTGGTGAGCAGGCATGGCGTTGTTCACGGTGTCGGTGAACAACAGGTATGGCTCACCAGTCTGCATGCGCAGCTCAAGAATTTTCTGCCACAATTTACGAGCATTGATCGTCCGGATAACTTCCTTCGACTTCGGACTGATCAGGCCGTAATCCTCGTCATTTTTCACCGCTTCCATGAAGTCGTCGGTGATGTTGATACCGTGATGCAGATTCAGGGATTTCCGGTTGAAGTCGCCGGACGCCTTGCGGATTTCGAGAAACTCTTCGATTTCCGGGTGGTGGACATCAATGTAACACGCGGCCGAGCCACGGCGCAGCGAACCTTGGCTGATCGCCAGCGTCAACGAATCCATGACACGAATGAACGGGATGATTCCGGAGGTCTGACCGTTCTGACCAACCTTCTCGCCAATCGAGCGGACATTGCCCCAATAGGTTCCGATGCCGCCGCCATTTGATGCGAGCCAGACATTCTCGGTCCAGGTCTCAACGATATCGTCTAGCGAGTCGCCAACCTGGTTCAGGAAGCAGGAAATGGGGAGGCCGCGTGCCGCGCCACCGTTCGAAAGAACAGGCGTCGCAGGCATGAACCAGAGCTTGGACATATAATCGTACAGGCGCTGAGCGTGCTCGGTGTCATCGGCGAAGGCCAGCGAAACGCGGGCGAACATGTCCTGATAGGACTCACCGGGCAGCAAATAGCGATCCTGGAGCGTCTTCTTGCCGAATTCGGTCAGAAGGGAATCACGCGACGGATCCATCACGATCGGGCTGCCTTCAACAACGCGCAGCAGGCCTTCCACTCCAGCCTTGGGCTTACCCTTGCGGAGCGCAGATTTAGACACAGTTTTTGCCTCGGTTGCAGACATAAGAGCAGCCCTTCAGAATCGATAGATACATATAGGTCCGGAAGCCCCTGAAAGCCAGATATTGCTCTCAACCCCGTTCCTGACACAAGATATAGTGTCTGAAGGTTAATATCGGGTCAACGGGCCTTGTCTCTAAAACGTCAAATTTGCCGTGGAATTCTGGTTAATCAATGATTAACACACCCATCGATGGCCCGCCAGTATTGGCCTTTCAGAGACTGCACAAATCTGCATCACAAATCTCTTTTCAGATTGGTCCGATTTTACCTCTTGGAAGATCAATCGACAGGGATTCAGTTAACGCAGAGTGACGATTCCTCAACCGATTGGTCCGACCTGTTGAGACAATCACTAACGTCCACCGTGCATTATGGTCTCATTGGTCCAATTCTGACCTGCAAGAGGATACTATGCTGAACTGGCTAAAGAATCAGACCCTGGAGAACTGGGCCAACGCGCCCATCGTGAATGACGGCGAAACGGTCATCGACGCCCCCGCCGCCGAGATCTTTGAACGACTGGACCTTGCCTCCCCAAGCAATGCCCTGCGCCAGCGCGGCTTTACCTTCGGTGCCGGCAACCCTGCCTACGACATTTTCGAGGCCAGCGACCCAGACCAGCCCGATGTCACGCTCGTCTTCGAAGTCACCGAATCCCGCCCGCGCAAACGCTATTGCTATCGCACGACTGCGCGGTCGACGGACAAGCACTGTGCGGTGACCGAATCATCTTGCGAGTTCACAATCGTCCCGCAAAAGGATGGTCGGCATCTGTTGCACCTTCAGGAGACCAGCACACTGACCCCGGGGCTCGACCGCAATCAATACATTCTGGAGCGCGCGAAGCTGAACTTCTCTGTGTTCCGGACATTGGCGCGCCTGAGGCTGCACCTCGAGCTGGGCACAGACCTGCGCAACATCAATTGATTGAATTTCATGGGTAAGGCGGAGACAGACGAGCGACCCGGGCGAAAAAACTCGTTGGGGCTGCTTCGTTCCCGACCTGACCCGATTGGCGAGCGACCCGTCCGCCGCCTGCCTCCTGCCGGTTATATGCGCCGAGCGGCCGCTCGGTGCAAGGGCCAGCGTCCACCCCGAAACACTTAACCCCTCCTCCAATACCGTGTTAGCCTTTCGGCACAGGGTTCTTGGAGGGATACTCAATGAAACTTCACCAAATTTGCGCCGCTGCAGGCCTGACGGCGGCTTTGGCCGTCACTTCGGCAATTGCTCAGGAAGAAACGGCTGAAGACAGCAAGCGCTTCACCGCAGAGCGCGTCTTCGACATCGAGTATGCGACCAACCCGCAGATCTCGCCAGACGGCAAGACCATTATCTATGTCCGCCACAGCATGGACCGGATGACCGACCGCGACACGGGTCATCTATGGATTATTGATATTGAGAGTGGTGCCCAGCGTCCCCTGCTCGGTGTGGGCGGCAGTGCAGGCGCGCCAAGCTGGTCGCCCGATGGCTCCCGCGTCCTCTACACGAGCACAGCGAGCGGAAAGCCCGAGTTGAAACTCGTCTATATGGACACCGGCTTGTCCTATTCGCTTGCACAGTTCACGGAGAGCCCATCAGGCGCCACTTGGTCTCCCGATGGCCGCAACATCGCCTTCTCCATGTTCGTACCAGGCGACAAGCCGGGCTTCGCGACGCCGCCGAAACAGCCCGAGGGCGCGAAATGGGCTGATCCGGTAAAGGTGATTGACGATCTGACCTTCCGGTTTGACGGTGCCGGCTATCTTGAAGATGGCGCGGACCAAGTCTTCGTACTGCCTGCAGAGGGCGGAACACCGCGGCAAGTCACGACAGGCGAAGCCGACATGGGCGGGCAAGCCTGGCTCGACAATGATACGCTGCTCGTCACGGGCAATCTCGCCGACGACCGCGACATGGACCCCATTGAGAGCGAGATATATTCGGTCGAACTGTCCAACCTCCAGATCACGCCCCTCACCTCACGCGACGGGCCGGACTTCGCCGCCACGCCCGCACCGGACGGACGCTCAATTGCCTTTCTCGGCTACGATGACGAGCTGAAATCCTACCAGCAGAACCACCTTTATGTGATGGGCCCGGATGGCTCGGGCGTTCGTGAGCTCCTGTCAGGCTTTCCCGGATCGCCTGGCCAGATCGAATGGGCACCGGATGGCAAAAGCCTCTTCATGCTGTTTGAGGACCATGGCGTCCTTACGCTGAACGAGCTGGATCTTCAGGGTCGCCTTACCCAGGTGGTCACGGGGATCGGCGGCACATCCATCGGCCGCCCCTATGCAGGTGGCAGTTTTTCGGTGGCAAAATCGGGTCGGCGCGAACAGATTGCTTATACAGCAGGATTTACAGATCGGCCCGCTGAAGTCGCCACGATCCGGTCGGATGGAAAGAATGGACGCATCCTGACGGAATTGAATTCCGATGTGCTGCCTTATCTCGACATGGCACCCATTGAAGAACTGAAAGTTGCGTCCAGCCATGACGGCCTCGAGATCGAGGCCTGGGTTGCCCTGCCCCCGAATTTCACGGCGGATGGCAGCTTCCCGCTTATCCTCGAAATCCATGGCGGACCGTTCTCCATGTACGGCCCCTTCTTCGCCAGCGAGATTCAGCGCTATGCTGCCGAGGGATATGTCACCGTCTATGTGAACCCACGCGGGTCGACCGGATACGGAGAAGAATTCGCCCAGGCCATCGACCAAGCCTATCCGGGTTATGACTATGATGACCTCATGAGCGTGGTCGACGAACTCGTCGCACGTAAATATGCGGATCCTGATCGTCTGTTTGTAACCGGTGGTTCTGGAGGCGGCATCCTGACGGCGTGGATCGTCACCAAGACGGACCGGTTTGCTGCGGCTGCCTCCATCAAACCGGTGATCAACTGGATGACGATGGCGCTTGCCGGCGACATTGCACAATTTGTCCGGCGTCACTGGATACGTGAAGATCCGTGGTCCAATCCGGACGCCTTCCTGAAGCTTTCTCCAATCTCGTATGTCGATCAAGTCGTCACGCCGACTCTGGTCATGGTTGGCGAAGAAGACTGGCGAACCCCGACCTGGGAAGCAGAGCAGTTCTACACCGCCCTCAAGATGAATGACGTAGACACCGCGCTCATCCGCGTGCCCGGGTCCTCGCACTATATTGCAGGTCGACCGAGCCGCCTGATTGCAAAAACCGACAATATCATGGGGTGGTTCGCCAAATATGATCCGGCCAAAATCGATGAGGATTCGGAGGGAAAATAGTCCCGAACCGGAATACCGTTCACGTTAAATCGTGAACGGTATTCTGGTGCTATAACCCCTTCAAATTGAGAGAAATTTGCGACTTCCCGCCCCGACCGACCGTGCGGGAAGTCCGATGGCACCCCTTTTGCATTGCCTCGCGTGTCTAACGGGACGAAAGCAGGTCAGGGGGCTTGGACATGCTGCACAGTATCAATTTGCTCAGGACATTGTCCTGCTACGCTATTGCGATCTTCCATATACGGGCGTTCGTGCATTCTCATTCGGACACTGTGCACCTGACCTTTTCTGCTGCGCCCGGATTTCACCTGTTCCTTGCGATCAGTGGCTTTATCCTTGTCTACATAACGCGCCCGGATGACACGCCCCTGAACTTCATGATGAAGCGCACCGTGCGAATTGTGCCCCTCTACTGGGCGGCAACGGCATTGACCCTGCTCCTCGCTTTGGCGCGCCCGTGGCTCTTCCACGAGGCTGATACGTCCCTGTCCTCTATCGTGAGCAGCTATCTGTTCCTTCCACACTATGATCTTGGTGGCGATATCCAGCCGATCCTGTTCGTGGGCTGGACGCTTGGCTATATCATGCTGTTCTACTTGCTTTTCTCACTGTCGCTATTCGTGCCGGAGCGCGTGCAAGTTCCCGCTGCCATCCTCATGACCATTGGCGTGATTGCGGGAGCGCAGCTATTGCCCGCAGGTCCCTATCGCGAATTCTACGGAAACCCGATCCTCCTGGAATTCGCCATGGGCTGCATCATGGGGCTCGCTTTGCGACAGAAGGCCGTTCAGGAATTTGTGAAGCGCACGTCGATGTGGCCCATTGGCCTGATCGGCATCGCGGGCTTTGCCATCGCCATGAACACCACTTTGCCATCTTGGGGACGGATGGGTGTCTATGCTGTCTCCAGCGCGCTCGTCGTGTTTGCCTGCGCCGGACAAGATCTGTTCCGCAAACCGCTGAATAATGACTTCCTGTCGATGGGCGGCAAGATCAGCTATGGGATCTTCCTGATCCACCCCTTGCTGATGACAGCATTCGGGGTCACGCTGTTCCGCCTCACCAGCAATGACTGGGTCGCAACCATTCTCTTGTTCGCAACCGTGCTGCCGCTCACTTCGTTTCTTGCCTATCTCAGCTTCCGCTATTTCGAGACGCCGACAAATACATGGCTGCGCAAGGCGTTCCACCTGTCAAAGCTTCCGCCAAAATCGGTGCAGGGCAAGGCGGCGACCATGCGGCCGACTGTCGTATAGGATTGGCTCCTACTCGCTTGTCGCGGTCTCATCCCGACGACGAGTCTTGGCAACGCCGGTAATGATACCGAAGCCAATCAGCACGATGGCACCAGTGCCGATCCAGACCGGCGGCGCACCAAGCAGAAAGGCTGCATAGGCAAGCCCTGATACGAGGACCAGGAAACCGATCAGGTAAATTCCGAAAGACGACATTGCGCGCTCCAGTGCTTCTAAAACATCTGGAGACACAACGTAGCCAATGCAGACCGGTTCCCCGGCCCGCATCAGCAATCTGACTTAGTCGCCCTTCTTGGCCGCACGCTTGCGCTCATGCGGGTCAAGATAGACCTTGCGCAGCCGGATGTTCTCCGGTGTGACCTCAACCAGTTCGTCATCGGCGATATAAGCCAGCGACTTTTCCAGCGTCATCTGCAGTGGCGGCGTCAAACGCACAGCCTCATCAGTACCGGACGCGCGGACGTTGGACAGCTTCTTGCCCTTCAGCACGTTCACTTCGAGATCATTGTCGCGATTGTGCTCGCCAACAATCATCCCGCCATACACCTTGTTGCCCGGATGGATCATCATCGGACCACGATCTTCCAGGTTCCAAAGCGCGAAGGCGACTGCTTCACCCTGCTCCATGGCGATCAGAACGCCCGTATGGCGCCCCTGGATCTTGCCCTTGTGCGGGGCGTATTCGTGGAAGACGCGGTTCATGATCGCGGTGCCGCGCGTGTCGGACAGCAACTCGCCCTGATAACCGATCAGGCCGCGTGTCGGCGCATGGAAAATCATGCGCGTACGACCGACACCCGACGGGCGCATGTCCAGCATGTCGGCCTTGCGCTCGGACAGTTTCTGCACGACCACGCCGGAATGCTCGTCATCCACATCGATGACCACTTCCTCGATTGGCTCAAGCTTCTCGCCGTTCGGGCCTTCCTGCATCACGACTTGCGGACGTGAGACGCCCAGTTCAAAGCCTTCGCGGCGCATCGTTTCGATCAAGACGGCCAGTTGGAGCTCGCCGCGCCCGGAGACGGTGAACGCCTCGGCGTCGGTCGCACGCTCGACCTTGAGGGCGACATTGCCTTCGGCCTCTTTCAGCAGGCGGTCCCAGATCATCCGGCTGGTGACTTTCGTACCTTCGGTACCGGCCAGCGGAGAATCATTGACGCGGAATGTCATGGAGATGGTTGGCGGATCGATCGGTTGCGCTTCGATCGGCTCGCTGACGGAAGGATCACAGAATGTGTCGGCTACGTTTGCCTTCGTCGTACCCGCAAGGGACACAATATCGCCAGCCTGGGCTTCGTCGACCGGCACGCGGTCCAGGCCGCGGAACGCCAGCACTTTGGAGACGCGGGTCTGCTCGACCAGTTCGCCGTCACGGTTCAGCACCTTGATGGACTGGTTCGGTTTGATCGTGCCGGACGAGACGCGGCCCGTCAGGATGCGGCCGAGAAACGGATCGGAAGAAATCGTTGTGGCGAGGAAGCGGAACGGTCCCTCTTCCACTTTTGGTACGGGCACATGATCAACAACCATCTGGAACAGGGAATCCATGTTCTCGGTCTGGTTCTCATATTCGATATTCATCCAGCCCTGCTTGGCCGAGCCGTAGAGGATCGGGAAGTCGAGCTGGTCGTCTGAGGCGTCGAGATTGGCAAAGAGGTCAAACACTTCGTTGATCACTTCATCGGGCCGACGCTCAGGCTTGTCGATCTTGTTCACGGCCACAATCGGGCGAAGGCCGACTTTCAGGGCCTTGGAAACGACGAATTTGGTCTGTGGCATTGGGCCTTCAGCCGCATCGACCAGCACGATGGCGCCATCCACCATCTGAAGGATACGCTCCACTTCACCACCGAAATCGGCGTGTCCGGGCGTGTCGACGATGTTGATGCGATAGTCTTTCCATTCCACCGACGTCGTCTTGGCGAGAATGGTAATGCCCCGCTCTTTCTCCAGATCGTTGGAATCCATCATCCGTTCGGCGGTCTTTTCGTTCTCGCGGAACGTGCCGGATTGTTTCAGCAATTCATCGACGAGCGTGGTCTTGCCGTGGTCAACGTGGGCAATGATCGCGATGTTGCGCATTTTCTCGATAGGCGTGGACATGGAGGGTATGCTTTCGGGAGGGAGGCTGATTTGCCGCGCACATACACGTGCCCGCCGCGATTGGCTATGCTTTGTTGTCAGGCAGGCCCCTGCCGCGGCGAACCTCATTTACAAACCCGCCTTCAGGCGGCAAGTCAGCCGGGCAAAGTGAGGATCGCCATATGACCAATTCCAATGACATGCCGCTTGCTGCCAAGCCGATTGATCGTGCCGCGCATCACCGCAAGGACGATGCCTGGCTGGATGCAGCTTTTGCGCGCGACGATGTGCTGGTCCTGATGCTGCGCAATGGCGATCCATTCGCTGCGACAGATGGCGGCCTTGTCTGGATGGGGCCGGAAATCGAGAAAGTCTCGCCGGGTTCTCCCCGCATTTTCCTCGGTCAGGATACGAGCGGCGCACCCGTCTTCGCGGTCAATCTGCCGCCCAAATTTGATCTTGAAACCTCTCTCATCGCAGGCGTCGGCGAGTTCATTGAGTTTCGCGCGGCGGCCGGGCGCATGAGCGCGCTGGAGGCCAATTGCACCTCGACCGCACGCAGCATCTTCCTTTGGCACGCCTCGCATGGCTTCTGCGCAAAGTGCGGCGCAGGTACCGCGATTGTCGAAGCGGGCTGGAAACGCGAATGCCCCGCGTGCGGCACCGAGCATTTTCCGCGCACGGACCCCGTGGCCATCATGCTCGCGGTCAAGGGCGACAAATGCCTTGTTGGCCGACAAGCAAATTGGCCTGCCGGATTTGTCTCCTCCCTCGCAGGCTTCTGCGAGCCAGGCGAAACAATCGAGCAAGCCGCCGCACGCGAACTGGAAGAGGAAGCCGGCATTGTCTGCGACCCCGCCAGCGCCGAATACATCGCTTGTCAGCCCTGGCCCTTCCCGTCTTCGCTGATGGTCGGCCTGATCCTGGAAGCTCAGACAGACGAAATCACGGTCGACACCGACGAGTTGGAATCGGCTGAGTGGCTTACGCGCGACGATGTCAAACGCATGCTGGCTGGCACGCACGACCGCTTCTTCTGCCCCCCGCCCATGGCCATCGCGCACCATCTGTTGAAAGTGTGGGCCGAACGGGGCTGATCGGGCGGTCTGACCTCAGACTATCCCTTTGCGGAGTTACGCAAAAATGGAGTTGATTTTGTTCGAATCATTCTAGGCTGAATGTTGCCATTTACAGGAGACCCGACATGGCAACAGCAACTCTGAAAAAGCCGGCCAAGAAGGCCGCCACCAAAAAACCCGCGGCCAAGAAAACCGTGGCAAAAACGGCCTCAAAGCCAGCCAAGAAAGTAGCGGCGAAACCCGCTGCGAAAAAAGCTGCGGCAAAGCCGGCAGCCAAGAAGGCTGCCGCTCCGAAAGCGGCCGCATCGGCGAAGAAGCCTGCAGCAAAGGCCACCAAGCCCGCTGCAAAGAAACCTGCTGCAAAGAAGCCGGCCGCAAAGAAGAAGTAAGCTTGCGGACATGCTTGTCGGAAACGGGCGGGCCTCCCGCCCGTTTTTTTGTGCCGATATTGGGGGCCGGACCGAAAACCCCCACGCCCATAGGACGCGGGGGACTCTGACAGGTCAGTGGCAAACGGCATCGAGTGCCCTCTGGCCCGTTCAGACCGGACTGATCTTCGCGGATGGGGTACCCGCTTGATCCTCCGCCAATCATACCGGCCCATTGTGGCGATTCTTTTTGCCCGCCGTTTACGCGGGGAATTTTTCGACTTGTGCAGCACCGGAACGCCTGGCCGGACGAAACAGTTGATTCAACACGCTTTTGCAGGACGCGCCGGAGAAAGATGCACTCCAATTTTCTGAAAACGCCCTTTAACCAATTGGGCCGCTTGCCCTAGTCATTAATGCTGGCCCAGACTGTATCCGCGCGATCGATGAATGCTGGAACGTCCGAATCCCACTTCTTCTGGATGCTCTTGCTGTAATTGAGATAGAGCTTTCCATCGACGATCTTCCAGTATCTCGCATCGCCCTTTGCATGCTTGCCGTCCGCCATCGCCCAAGCGCAATAGCCGCCATATTGAGGCGCATATTTTTCCGGGGCTTCTATGAAGGCGTCACGATTGACCGCAGAAGCGAATTTGAACTTTGCGCCCATATAGTCAGCCGTGAACGCATCATCGCCCTTCACCGGCGCTCCCGATGTGAAATAGGCGACAGGGTCATACCCCTGCAAGGCCGTGTCAGAGAACACGCCCGTATAGATTGGTGGCTCCGCATGCGCGATCGGTGCGACCGCCACAATGGGCAGTCCAGCAAGCCCAGCGGCAAAAATCATCGAACGTAGCTTCATTTCGAAAACTCCGGTTGGGTTCAGGATTGGACTGATGCCAGTTTGGCAGGTGCAGAGGTACGGTCCACCACAGTGCGCGCATGTCCAGGCAGGAGGGCACGGCCTACTCCGGTGAGAATGGAAAGGAGCGTACTCCGATGAAACAAGAGATACGCAATCGACGCCAGCCAAACCGCAACCGCCATGGCGAAAAGGCCGCCTCCATCATTGTTCGGATCAATGCCCAGCGGCGTGAACAGATGGAAACTTACCGCTCCGGTCATGACAGCGGTCGCGATCAATGCGCCCAGTGTCTGCAACCGGCGCAGGGCTGGAACAAGGCCTATGAGCAATAGTGTTGAGGCTACCAACTCAGCTGATCCGATGACGTACTGGCTGAACAGGCCGGTCTGATCGAACAATCCCCCCGCCCCGAAGCCGGCAGCCCACGCATCAAGCTTTCCGAAAATCACCTGCGTTTCGGGCGCATTGGTAAACTTGAACCGCAAACTGTCCAAAAAGACTGCGGCGGCGATCAGCGCATAGGCTACTGGGGCATATTTCTTGACGTGTGACAGCATGTTTTACGTCCTCCCTTGCGCAGGCTTGTCTCACGAAATTCGCTCGCCCTCAAAACAAGGACGTGTGAGCCCCACCCACTTTTGTGTGAGCCGAGGGGCTAAATTTCGTGAATTGCTGTTTCGCACTCGCGAAACGCGTTTATCGTCCCTAAATTAGCGTTCGAAATGCAGGGAGGGGTCAGATGGACCGTATCGACGCAATGCGCCTGTTCGTTCGCGTGGCTGAAGCGGGCAACTTCTCCAAGGCCGCCGCGGCGCTCGGAGTGGGCCAGCCCACCGTGTCCCGCCGCATTCAGGATCTCGAAGCCCAACTAGACGTTACGCTCTTCCAGCGGACAACACGTGCGCTCAGCCTTACCGAAGCTGGCGAACGCTTCTACCGACGCGCAGTCGACCTGATCGCGGATTATGAATCTGCGGAGGCTGAAGCGCGCGGCCTGCAACATGAGCCGGTCGGCCTGCTACGCATATCGTGCTCGAATTCCTTCGCCCGGAGGATCATTGTCCCGGCCATTCCACCCTTCCTGGAGAAATATCCACGCATTCGGTTCGATGTGATTTCGGATGACGCGCTGACCGACCTTGTCGAGGAAGCCATCGACCTGGCATTCCGCTTTGGCCATCTCAGCGATTCCCGGCTGATGACTCGGAAGCTCGCAGATTCTCCACGTACGCTCTGGGCAGCGCCCGAATACCTTGCGCGCAAGGGCACGCCGCAAACCCCGACAGACCTGGAACACCATGATGCCGTCCTGTTCAGGAAAGGGCTCTACTCTGACTGGACTCTGACACGCGGCGACGAGAAGATAACTGTGAGGGTGGACGGCCCATTCGCAGCGTCTGGTGGCGATAATCTCGTCCAGGCCGGACTTGCCGGACTCGGTATCCTCATGGCGCCGAACTGGCTGGTTTCAGGCTGCGTATCAGATGGTCAACTGGTCCGCATCCTTCCCGACTGGGAAATGGAGAGCCTGCCCGTGAATTGCGTCTGGACCGCCGGCCGCCTACGCGGAAAGACAAAGCTCTTTGCCGACCATGTGACCGAAGCTCTGAAAGAGGCGATGTCTCACTGCTAGTCCGGCGCGTGTTCAGTGCTTGGGAACACGCCGAGAATTTTCAGGGATTGCGAGAAAAAGCCCAGCTCTTCCAAGGCCAGCTGAACGTGTCGTTCATCCGGGTGACCGTCAATTTCGGCATAGAAGAGCGTCGCAGTGAACGACCCGCCGACCATATAGCTTTCCAGCTTGGTCATGTTGATGCCATTGGTCGCAAATCCGCCCATCACCTTGTAGAGCGCGGCAGGAATGTTGCGCACCTCGAACATGAACGCCGTTTTGGCGGGGCCATCCTTGGCTTCAACGTCTGAATGGTCCTTCGACATGATTATGAACCGCGTCGTATTGTGGGCGGCGTCTTCGATGTCTTCAGCGAGGATTTCCAGACCGTAGACCTCCGCAGCCAATCGCGGCGCAATTGCCGCCACGGATGGATCGCCGAGTTCGGCCACTTCGCGTGCCGCGCCTGCCGTGTCCGCCGCTGTGACCGAATCAATGCCGTGCGTACGCAGGAAATTGCGGCATTGTCCGAGGCCCATGATATGAGAGCGCGCTTTTTTTATATCTGCCAGGCGCGTGCCCGCCAGCGCCATCAACTGGAACCGAATCGGCAGATAATACTCAGCAACGATCTGAAGCTCGGTGTTCGGCAACAGATAGTGAATGTCCCCCACCCGGCCGGCGATCGTGTTTTCCACGGGAATCATGGCCAAATCGGCATCTCCCCGCTCCACAGCCGCGAAACAGTCCTCAAACGTGCGGCACGGCATCGGCTCAAGGGCAGGATACGCTTCGTTGCAGGCGATATGAGAGTTTGCGCCAGGTTCACCCTGATACGCGATTTTGCCGGTCATGGGTTTGATGTCCCCTTTTTCGTGGAATCATGTGCGTCGGATCGCCGCGACGAAAGGGGGAAGCCCTATAACGCACAGCCTTTATATTGTCTGCACTCCGTTAGCGTGCCAAAAGGCGCGCGCCAAGACGTATGACCAGACAGATTCGAAGGAATGCCTCCATGGGAGAACTCGGTCTCAACAAGATTTTCGGTGCGCTGCTCGCTACAGCCCTCGGAGTCTTCGCCCTGCAGACACTATCCGGCATCGTGTTCAGCGGTGGAAGCGAAGGCGCCCATCATGGCGACGAGCACGCTGAAGCGGCCTCCATGACGGAACAGATGTGCGAGAAATTCGCCTACTGCGTCGAAGTTGCTGACGCAGGTGGCACCGGCGGCGAAGCCGAAGAAGTCTTCGACCTCGGCCTTTTGCTGGCCAGCGCAGATATCGCTCGTGGCGAGCGCACTTTCAAAGGCAAATGCGCCACGTGCCACACGATTGATCAGGGCGGCGCGAACGGCACCGGCCCGAACCTCCATGATGTGGTCGGCGCCGACAAGGCTGCCCATGCCGGATTTGCCTATTCTGCCGTGCTTGAGGGCATGGACGGTGAATGGAACTACGCAAACCTGAATGACTGGCTCTACAACCCGTCTTCCTACGCTCGCGGCACGACCATGTCCTTTGCTGGACTGCGCCGCGATGATGATCGTGTAAACGTGATTGCCTATCTCGCAGCAAATACCACCAACCCACCGGCCTTCCCGGAACCACTCGCTGCTTCTGCTGAAGAAGGCGCCGAGGGCGAAGAGGGTGCGGAAGCTGCCGAAGGCGACGCCGTCGAAGCAACCCTTCCAGCCGATGGCGTGGACGACATGGAAAACCCGACCCTGGCCACCGGCGAAGTCAAAACCATCGATTCAGTTGATGCGACCGGCCGGGATGATGGTGGCACCGGTGAGACCGTAACCGTTCCGGCAGAAGCCGTCGAAGCAGTTGAAGACGCTGCAGGCGAAGCTGAAGAGGCCGTGACTGAAGCCACGGACGATAACTAGGCGCTTACGCTTAGCCAGTCGGGGGTGCGCCCCCGTTTCGACGAAATATCTATGCGCCGGGCCCCTATGGGCTCGGCGTAATAGTTTGCGATCCTTGTAATGGCAGACTCCAGCGGTTCGACCGCCACAGCCATGTGCCACGCATTCGCATGCAGCAAATGGTCGGCATCGGTCATGATGCCGACATGCCCTTTCCAGAAGACGAGATCGCCTCGGCGCAAAGCGTTCGGCGCGCGCCAGTCCGGAATGTCATCTCCGGTCCAGGCAAACTGCATGTCACTGTCGCGCGGCAGTATCACACCCACCGCCTCGAAGGCCTGCTGGGTCAGCCCGGTGCAATCGAGCCCGAGGCTCTCCCGTCCGCCCCACAGATATGGCGTGCCGAGAAAACGCTCTGCCACCACGACCGGGTCATCTTCCAGAAACTTCATCGGAACGACATGGCGCGTGTGCACCCATCCGCCGCGATCCGAATAAAGCCAGTCACCTTCCCGCCCGCTGACCGACAAACGCGCGCCATGGCTCAACAGGAAGCGCGGGGCAGATTTGAGATCAGGTTCGCTGTAACAATGTGTCTTGGATGACGAAACCTTATGCGTTGGCTGTAGTAGCGGCGCAGATAGCGCCTCCATGGTTACCCAACCGCAATACCGGTCACGGCGACACTGCACCAGGCCGAACTCGCCCTGCTCTCTGAGCACGTCCACAATCTCGCCATGCAGGGCCTGCGTAGCGAGGCGACCATCAGGCGCCGGTGTCTCGCGTACAGCCGCCACACCGGCGGTCACCTGATAGGCAAAGGCCTCGCCAACGGGTCGCTGAAGTCTCTTGTCGTAAAATGTTGGCATGCCTGTTCCCGTATTCGGGCGCTTCAGGCGGCGGCGTTGGTCTTCCCGCTGCGCTTGGGCGCCAATTGGCTATCATCCTTGCCAGAAGCTGCGGCAAGAACAAGGCCGGAGAATGTCCGCAGATATGCCATACCGGCTGGTGTGCGCTCGATGAAGATATTGCGCAGATCCGTGTCGTCCTTGATCCGGCGGATGAAATCGAGCCGGGCGAGCGCATCCAATGCCCGCGTGACCGCTGGCTTGGCGATATTCAGGTGCTCGGCCAAGCCGCGTACCGTATGGGGTCCAGGTGTCAGCGCGATCGTCATCAGAATGGCCTGCTGGCGCGCGGTCAAATCGGGCGCGTCCGAACGCACAGACGCCGTTACGGCACGTCGCCACAATTCTAGACCTTCGCGCTCAGACAGTGCCATCTCTCTACCCTTATTGTTCGCCTTATCGGAGAATCTCAGCTGATTTGCGGACTCCGTCTAGGGGGCTTGTCCTGTAAAGCTGGGGACAGGGGCCTTCACATTCCGGCCGAAACGCACGACATTGCAGGCATGGCCCAATCACATAGTCACATTCACGCAAACACCCCGTGCAGCCCCCAGGACGTGGATGCTTTCCTCAATGAGGCGGAAACCCTCGTCATGCGGCGCGGACAGCGGATGACGCGCATTCGCCGCAAGGTATTGCGCCTCCTGCTTGAGAGCACAGCGCCCGCCAAGGCGTATGATTTGCTGGCCAATCTCGACGGCGAAGGCTCTGCCAAGCCCCCTACCATCTATCGCGCGCTCGATTTCCTCCAGGAGACCGGCCTCGCCCACAAGATCGAAAGCCTGAACGCCTATGTCGCTTGCGGCCATGCCAGCCACAATCACTCTGCGGTGTTCCTCATCTGCGACACCTGCCATGGCGCAGAGGAATTGCACGCAACAGCAACGAATGAAGCGCTCGACGCTGAAACAACCGCCGCAGGCTTCCAGATGAGCCGTGCCGTCGTGGAAGTGCGCGGCAAATGCCGGGACTGCGCCGCATGATCACATTGTGGAGGGGGAGCTGCAATCAGTGGGATTGCGACGAGATGGGGCACATGAATGTGCGCGTCTATGTCGAGAAGCAATTGGAAGGCCTCGCCGCCTTTGCGCCGGACCTCGGCATGCCACACGCTTTCAAGGCGTCGTCGCCATCGACGATCATTCCAGTCGATCAGCATATCCGCTTCGTACGCGAAGTTTTGCCCGGCCGGCCGCTCACCATGAATGGTTGCGTGCTGGAAACGGACGAAGACAGCGCCCTGATCTATCAGGAACTACGCCACGCAGACGGATCGCTCGCCGCCGCCATGCGCACGCGCGTGCTACATGTCGACACCACCATGCGCAAACCTTTCCCCTGGAGTTCTCGAACCCGCGCGGCCTTCCCGAATTTCACAGACACCGCGCCCGAGGAATCCGCGCCACGCTCCATCGACATGTCGGCGCCCGGCCTGCCGCTGTCAGACATCACGCTCGACCGGATAAAGAAGGTCGGCGCTCCCCTCGCCGGACGCGGCGCCATTCCGCCCCAACATCTCGACGTGCATGGGCGCATGCAGCCCTATTGGATGATCGGGCGCACCTCGGATTCAGTGCCAAATATTCTCTACAATTGGCGCAAGCGAGTGGCCGACACGGCAGGCGATCTGCGCATGGGTGCTGCAGTATTGGAATACAGGCTCCGCTACCATGCGATGCCCGTCGCCGGTGATTTGTATGAGCTCTACACCTCATTTGGCGGCGCCTCTGGAAAGACGCACAATCTGATTCACTGGATGATGGATCCGGCCAAAGGTACGCCTTGGGCCACCATGCAGGCGACCGCTATCACGCTGGATCTCGATGCGCGCAAGGCCATCCCAGCGCCGCCCGAAATGATAAGTGAGCTGACCGAAATGGCGGCGCCCGGCCTTGAAATCTAGGCTTCCTTGGCGATGATATCTGCCACAGCCGGAATATCCTTCAGGTTTAGTCCGGCGATATTGATGCGTCCCGAATTTGGCATGTAAAGACCACTCTTCTCACGCATCGCCGTGATGCCGTCCTTCGACAGCGGCAGCTGGCTGAACATGCCATTCTGCATCGCCACCGCGCCGAGCCGGTTGGAACCGGTCTTCTCGACCAACGTCTCGGCCAGCGCCTTGCGCAGCGAGGTCATCCGTTCACGCATCTGCGTCAGTTCGGCCTCCCATTCGGCGCGCAGGTCTGCATTGTTCAGGATGGTGGCAACAATCGCTGCGCCATGCGCTGGCGGCATGGAATAGCTCGCTCGCGCCAGCGCTGCGACATGTGTTGACGCCGCCGCGATGCCCTCAGCCGACTCGCCCACGGCAAGGAAACAGCCTGCGCGCTCGCGGTACAGGCCGAAATTCTTTGAGCAGGAATAGGAGACCAGCGCTTCGCCCGCTGCCTCGATGAACGCGCGCACGCCTTTGACGTCTTCGTCCAGCCCCTTCGCAAAGCCATGATAGGCAACGTCCAGCATCGCGATCAGGCCCTTGCTTTTCACTAGCGCTCCGACTTTTTTCCAGTCCTCGATGGTCAGGTCGATGCCGGTTGGGTTGTGGCAAGGTCCCTGGATGATGATGCCATCCCCGCGTTCGGCCTTTTCGATGCCCGCCAGCATGGCAGCAAGATCAAGCTCACCCGTCTCCGGATCAGCATAAGGATACTCGGCAACGTCCAGTCCCATGAAGCGCACGACGTTCGGATGGTTGGGCCAGGTCGGGTTCGACACCCAGACCGTCTTGACGCCCATCCGGCTCATAAGGCCGGTGCCAAGGAACAGTGCGCCACATCCGCCCGGTGCGGTGAACGACAGCGTACGCCCTTCTTGGGTAGCGGCCGCCCCTTCCCCGAACACGAAGCCTTCGATGGCGGCGCAATAGTCGGTATTGCCGCGCGGCCCTTCATATACCTTTGTGGTCTGGGATTTCAGGATCAGCGCCTCGGCTTTGGCCACGGCCGACATCACCGGGGTTTCGCCCTTGTCATTCTTGTAGACGCCGACACCCAGGTCGAATTTTTCATCGCGTGGATCTTCGCGATAAGCCGTCATCAGGCCGAGAAGTGCATCCGCCGGCATGGGTGTCAGGGTCGAGAATTGGGACATATTGGAAATCCGTTTGTTCTGGGAAGTCGCGCCGGACCCTATGCAGTTGTGGATGCCACGGCAACCGCCACGTACGGAACCGATTGTCGCGTCGGGGCTTTACTCCTCAGATACAGAAAGGCCCCTGATGACCCACCACGCCAATACCGCCCTCGAATGGCTCATGCGGGCCGGATATGGGGCGCGAGGCATGGTTTACCTGATCGTAGGCGGGCTCGCTTTTTTTGCAGCCCTGAATGGCGGTGAGGCCGAAGGCACCTCCGGCGCGCTGAACTTCCTGATCCGCCAGCCTTTTGGTGCCGTGCTGCTGGCCATCACGGCCGCCGGCCTTTTCGCCTACACACTCTGGCGACTAGTGGACGGCATCATGGACCTCGAAAATGAAGGCGATGATGCCGAAGGCTACGCCAATCGCGCAGGTCAGATCATGTCAGGCCTGACCCATGCTGCCCTCGGCGTCTCGGCCATCCTCATCCTGATGAAGGGCGCGCAGGCCAGCGGCAACGATTCCTCCGCCGAGAATTGGAGCGCATCCCTGATGCAGCACCCGGGAGGTCGACTGGTCGTTATCACTGCTGGAATCACGACGCTAAGCGTTGCCATCTACCTGTTCGTGAAATCGTGGAAGGCGGCTCACCGCAAAGATATCGTCCGCAAGGAAATGGCGGAGAAGCTCGAGCCCGTCGTCCGCTTCGGTCTTGCCGCACATGGCTTCGTCCTGCTGATTGTTGGTGGTCTGATCCTGACCGCTGGCATAACCGCCAACCCGGAACATGCCGCCGGCCTTGGCGAAGCACTGCGCATTCTGGAGACACAGACGTTCGGACGCATCCTGCTCGCGCTCGCAGGGGCTGGCCTTGCAGGCTTCGCGGTCTATTGCTTCGTGATGGCGCGCTATCGCATCGTGCCCAAACTGTCAGGCGACGCACTCTAGGCGCGCGCCGACTGTCAGTTCATTGTGATTAGTCGACCAGTGTGGCCTCGGTTTTCGACTTCACCTCGTCCAGCGTTACGTCCGGCGCGAGTTCGACGATTTTCAGGCCGCCCTCGACCACGTCCATCACGCAAAGATCGGTGATGATCCGGTCGACCACTTTCAGGCCGGTCAGGGGCAGCGTGCATTCCTTCAGAATCTTGGACTCGCCGCGCTTGTTCGCATGATCGGAGATCACCACGACACGACCGACACCAGCCACAAGGTCCATCGCACCGCCCATGCCCTTGACCAGCTTGCCGGGGATCATCCAGTTCGCCAGGTCGCCATTCTCAGCCACTTCCATCGCGCCCAGGATCGCCATGGCGATCTTGCCACCCCGGATCATGCCGAAGCTGGTAGCGCTGTCGAAGTAGGCTGTCTGGGGAAGCTCGGTAATCGTCTGCTTGCCAGCATTGATCAGGTCCGCGTCTTCTTCGCCCTCATAGGGAAACGGTCCCATGCCCAGCATGCCGTTTTCCGATTGCAGCGTGACGTTGACGCCGTCCGGAATATGGTTCGCCACCAGCGTCGGAATGCCGATGCCGAGGTTCACATACATGCCGTCTTCAAGTTCCTGCGCGGCCCGCGCCGCCATCTGGTTACGATCCCAAGGCATCAGGCACTCTCCTTCTTGCGGACAGTCCGCTGTTCAATCCGCTTTTCGAATTCGCCCTGCACAAGACGGTGCACATAAATGCCCGGCAGATGGATCGCGTCGGGGTCCAGTTCGCCCGGCTCGACGATTTCCTCGACTTCCATGACGCAGATCTTGCCACAGGTCGCGGCGGGCAGGTTGAAGTTGCGCGCAGTCTTGCGGAAGATCGCATTGCCGGTCGTATCGGCCTTCCAGGCTTTCACGATGGCCAGGTCTGCGAAGATCCCCTCTTCCAGGATATAGGTCTCGCCATTGAAGACCTTCTCTTCCTTGCCTTCGGCCACCAGCGTGCCGACGCCCGTCTTGGTGTAGAAGCCCGGAATGCCTGCGCCGCCAGCGCGCATGCGCTCGGCCAGCGTGCCTTGCGGGTTGAATTCCAGCTCCAACTCGCCGGAGAGGTATTGCCGCATGAATTCTGCATTCTCGCCGACATAGGACGAGCACATCTTCTTGACCTGCTTGGTCTGTAGCAACACGCCGAGCCCAAACTCATCAACGCCCGCATTGTTGGAATAGACGGTGAGGTCCTTGGTGCCGGCCTCGCGGATCGCCGCGATGGACAGTTCCGGAATGCCGCAAAGGCCGAATCCGCCTGCGGCAATCGTCATGCCGTCGAACAGCACGCCATCCAGCGCGTCTGCGGCCGTCTTGTATATCTTGCTCGCCATGAAGTGCGGGCCTCCCCTTGGGTAATGCTGCGGTGCAGCAGGGGTTCTAGACCTGCTCGACCGTTTGTTCAATTGCCCCAAATATCGAATGCCCGGATTTGTCGAGCATTTCCATCCGCACAACGTCGCCCGGTGACATGAAGGGGGTCTTGAATTCGCCGGTCGCAATCTTCTCGATCATGCGGATTTCGGCGATGCAGGAATAGCCGAGACCACCCTCGCTGACAGGTTTTCCGGGGCCACCATCGGCGCCCTTGTTGGAGACCGTGCCAGAGCCGATCACCGTGCCTGCTGACAGGGGCCGCGTCTTGGCCGCGTGGGAAACGAGCCGTGCAAGGCTGAACGTGGCGTCTTCGGCGGCCTCGGCGCGGCCGAATGGTTGGCCATTATAGTCCACATGCAGCGGCAGATGGACAAGGCTACCCTGCCACGCCTCGCCCAGCTCGTCCGGCGTGACCGCGACCGGCGAGAACGCGCTTGGCGGCTTGGACTGGAAGAAGCCGAACCCCTTGGCCAGTTCGCCGGGGATCAGGCCACGCAGCGAGACGTCATTGCACAACATGACCAGCTTGATGTGATCAGCGGCCTCCGCCTCGCTCGCACCCATCGGCACATCATCGGTGATAACGGCGATCTCCCCTTCCATGTCACAGCCCCATGCCATGTCACCCAGCGGAATTGCATCGCGCGGGCCCAGAAAGGCATCGGAGCCGCCCTGATACATCAGCGGATCATCATAAAAGCTTTCCGGCACTTCCGCGCCGCGTGCCTTCCGCACCAGTTCGACGTGATTGATATAGGCCGACCCGTCCGCCCACTGATAGGCACGCGGCAGCGGGCTTTCGCAATCATGCTCGTGGAAACGTGCGGTCGGCACGCTGCCCAGTTCCACCTGCTCGGCCAGCTGCTGCAGCTTCGGGGCATAGACATCCCATTTGTCGAGCGCCGCCTGCAGCGTCGGCGCGATGCCTGCCGCATCCGTGTAGCGGGTCAAATCCTTCGAGACGACAACAAGGCGGCCATCGCGGGCACCATTCTTCAGTGTGGCGAGTTTCATTCAGTATCTCCGCTGCGTTTCAGGAAAAAGAGTGTGTTGGACGCGTCCGAATTGGCAAAGCCGATATCCGGCAGGCCGTCGCCGTTCATGTCACCCACCGCGAGATCGTACGTGTCTTCATCGCCCGGCAACAGGGTCCGTTGCGGCAGGCCTTCAATGTTCATCACAACCGCGTTCGGGCCTTCATTGGCGAAGATGGCATCCGGGCGGCCATCGGCGTTGAGATCAATCACGCGCAAGCCCTGTGATACCTCGTCCTCCGGGCCGATCAGCGCGGCGCGGGGAAACCTGTCCCCCTCATTCAGGAACACACGGTTCGCACCTGACAATATGGCCGTAACAAGATCAAGGTCGCCGTCCCCATCCCAGTCTCCCAGCGCCACGGAGCGGGATTCCCATTCTGCGTTGCCGACGAGCACCGGCGCGGCATACCCGTCACCATTGCTCAGGAAAACCGCGAGTGTCGCATCGCCGCGCAGGGCGAGAACCATGTCCACCTCACCGTCATCATTCAGGTCGCCGGTTGTGACCCCAACTGCAGGCAGGTCGGACAATTGAACCGTTCTTGCGTCGGGCCCGAGCGGCCCCAGAGCGATGAAGGAGCCGCCCTTTCGGTCTGCGATGATGAGATCCGCCGCGCCGTCCTTGTTGATGTCCGCCATTGCGCAGTCGCGCGCCGCGCTGGCCTCGCCAATCTCCCCAGCCTCCGTCAAATGCCCTGCCCCGTCATTGCGGAACACGGCGACAGGCAGCCAGTCCCGCGGGACGAGCAGGTCCATGTCACCATCATCGTCGATATCCGCCGGGCAACCGCCATAACCAGTTGTACGCCATTCCCCGATCTCTGCTGCCATCGGGAAGTGGCCTTTGCCATCATTCAACAGCAACACATCGGCAACGGGCCAGTGGCGGCCATTCACCGAGACAATATCGAGATCCCCATCGCCATCGAAATCCGCGAAGCTGATCCCGGCGCTGAAATCATTCTCGCCGCCAAACCAGTTGAACTCTTCAAAATGAGTCAGGCTCTCAGTGTCTGTCAGCGGGATCACCAGCCGGTCAGCATGGGCAGGCAGTAACGCACACGCGGCGAGTAGAACTGATACCACCGACACGGTCCCAGTCTTCAGTGTGGCGAGTTTCATGGTTCAGCTTTCGTCTGCGATTTTCTCGTGCAACCAAGCGGCATGGCGCGGCGCCTTCTTGGTCGCGCTCCATTCCTCGATCATCGGCTGGGCAACGTCTTTCAGCTGCGCCATCTGCTCCGGCGTGCCGATGTCGGCGGCCAGTTCGATGCGGTGGCCATTCGGATCAAAGAAATAGATCGACTTGAAGATGCCGTGATGCGTCGGGCCGAGCACGTCGAGGCCCATGCCTTCGAGGTGGGCCTTGGTCGCCATCAACTCATCCATGGAGCCGACACGGAAGGCGATATGCTGCACCCATTGCGGCGTATTCCGGTCACGGTCCATGTCCGGCTGGGTCGGTAGTTCGAAGAAGGCCAGAACATTGCCGTTCCCGGCATCCAGGAAGACATGCATGTACGGATCATGCGCGCCCGTCGACGGCACCTTGTCCTCGGCAATGGCCAGCTGGAAATCCATGCCCAGCGCATCGCGATAGAACTCCACCGTCTCCTTCGCATCCTTACAGCGATAGGCAACATGGTGAACGCCTTTCAGGGGAGCGGGAGCCGTCATTACGCGTCCTCCTCTACCTTGAGCGCGCCTCGCTCAATCTGGTCACGTTCCATGCTTTCGAACAAGGCCTTGAAATTGCCCTCGCCGAAGCCGTCCTTGTAGTCGCCCTTGCGCTGGATGAACTCGAAGAAGACCGGGCCGATCTGCGCCTGCGCAAAAATCTGCATCAACAGGCGCGGCTCCCCGCCCTCGGTCGTGCCGTCCAGCAACAGGCCGCGGGCCTTCAGGCCCTCAACGTCTTCGCCATGGCCCGGCAGGCGCCCGTCCAGCATCTCGTAATAGGCGGCCGGCGGCGCGGTCATGAAGGGCACGCCGCGTTCTTTCAGGCGGTCATAGCACGCATAGAGATCGTCACAGATCAGCGCGATATGCTGGATGCCTTCGCCATTGTATTCGCGCAGGAATTCCTCGATCTGGCCCTTGCCGCCCTCGCCTTCCTCGTTCAGCGGGATGCGGATCTTGCCGTCCGGCGCCGTCAGCGCCTTGGAGGTCAGGCCGGTATATTCGCCCTTGATGTCAAAATAGCGGATTTCCTGGAAGTTGAAGAGCTTCTCATAGAAATCTGCCCAATATTTCATCCGGCCACCATAAACATTGTGCGTCAGGTGATCGATCAGCTTGAAGCCGGCGCCAACAGGATTCTTGTCCACACCCGGCAGGTATTCAAAGTCGATGTCATAGATATCGAGATCGTCGCCATAGCGGTCGATCAGGTAGATGATGGAATTGCCGATGCCGCGGATGCCTGGAATGTGCAGCTCGCTCGGGCCGGTATTCACGTTCACCGGCTCGGCGCCTTGAGCCAGAAGGTGCTGGTAGGCCTTGCGGGCATCGCGCACGCGAAAGCCCATGCCGCAGGCGGATGGGCCATGCTCACGGGCGAAATACCATGCCGCGGATTTGGGCTCGTAATTGGTGATGAGGTTGATACCGCCCTGGCGCCACAGCTCGACATCCTTGGTCCGGTGGCGGGCAATCTTTGTGAAGCCGATCAGCTCGAACACCGCTTCCAGATGGCCTTTTTCAGGCGCGGAAAATTCGATGAACTCGAAACCGTCGAGGCCGGCGGGATTTTCAAAAAGGTCTGCCATGGTGCGCTCCAGTCGTAATTCCGGGGGGTCAAAACTATTAGTTTCATATGTAACTATTTGACAGGCGGAACGCAACCCTGAATCAGTAATCCATGCCTGATATTGAAAACGTTTCTTTGCTTCGCCTGCGCGAATTCCTGCCCTACCGCCTGTCGGTCCTGTCGAACACGATCTCGACGCGGATCGCGAGCCTGTATGACCGCGAATTCGGTCTCTCGATCTGGCAGTGGCGGGTCATGGCCGTGACCGGCGACCGGCCCGGCATCAGTGCCACCGAAATCGGCCAGCTGACCGCCATGGACAAGGTCGCGGTCAGCCGCGCCATCGCTGCCATGATCCAGATGGGCTATCTGGAGCGCAAGACGTCAGAGACCGATGGTCGGCGCTCCCAGCTCTTCCTGACGCCGGCTGGCCGCGATGTGTACGAACTCATCGTACCGATGGCGCTCGGCGCGGAACAGGAATTGGCCAGCAGCCTGACGGAAGACGAGCAGAAACAGCTCGAACGCCTGATGGGCAAACTCGCCGATGCCGCCTCCCCTGACCGCCCGCTCTGGTAATGCTCAGGCCAACGGCCAGAACATCGGGATGACGATCATGGACGCCGCGAACATGACGAGGTTCAGCGGCACTCCGATCTTCAGGAAGTCCGAGAATTTGTACCCGCCCGCACTGTAGACCAGTGTATTGGTCTGGTAGCCGATGGGGGTCGCAAAGCTCGCACTGGCCGCAAACATCACGGCCACGACAAAAGGGCGTGGATCAATGCCCAGCTGACTTCCCAACCCAATGGCGATGGGCGTCAGCAGGATCGCGGCAGCATTATTGCTCATGATTTCGGTCAGGAAGGATGTGACGAGGTAGAGCACCGCCAACACGGCCAGCGGCCCCATCCGGCCCGTCAGTCCGGCAAGATGCCCGACCAGCAGGCTGGCCGCACCGGTTTTCTCCATTGCCGTGCCAAGTGCCAGCATGCCGAAGATCAGCATCAGGATGTCCCAGCGGATCGCGCGATAGGCTTCCTGATGGTCCAGGCATCCGAGCGCAACGACGGATGTTGCCGCAATCAGCGCGAGCGCCGAAATCGGCAGCACGCCCAGCGCAGCCAGCCCCATCACCGACACCAGCGCGACAATCGCGATGGGTGCCTTGCCCCGTCTCATGGCGCGCTCGGTCGTCTCGGTAAGATTGTTGAGAATGCCATCATCAAACAATTGACGCATGCCCCGTGCCGGACCCTCCAACAGGACCGTGTCGCCCACGTCGAAGCGGATGTCGTCTGTATTGGTGACATTCTCCCCGCGCCGGTGGATCGCCAGCACGTAGACACCATAGAGGCGTGCCAGGCCGAGCCCATTCAGCGACCGGCCGGTCAACCGCGATTGCGGCCCGATCACGCCTTCCATGATGACGGTCTCGCTGGTCTGGATCGGTTCAAAGGCAGGCCGCGCATCGGAGGCCGACGCACCAATGGCGATGCTGCCTGCCTCCTTCAGTGTCAGGACTTCTGAGACCGGTGTACGCAAGACGATCCGGTCTCCGGCCTGGATCGACAGGTCGCGCAAATCCGCCCTCAGCGACAATCCATCCCGGAAGACATCAATTACCTTGAATCCCTTCTCTGCAGAAAACCCGGTTTCGGAAACCGTCTTTCCGATCAGCGGCGACCCCAAAGGGATCAATATCTGCGCCAGAAATCGCCGGTCCTTCGCATTCGGCAACATGTCCACCAGCGATTCCCGCGTCGGCAACAGGAAGGGCGAAGTCAATGCGAGATAGGCAGCCCCGACCAGCGCGAGGATCACCCCGGCGCCTGTGATCTCGAACACGCCGAACGGGGCCAGCCCCGCCTCCTGAGCGACGCCGTCCACAAGGATGTTGGTCGAGGTGCCGATCAGCGTCGTCGTACCGCCAAAGATCGCCGCGAAGGAAAGCGGAATCAGCAGTTTTGACGGCGTCACGCCGATCGTCCGCGCGAGTTGGATCACCACAGGGATCAGCACCACGACGATTGGCGTATTGTTCATGAGGGCGGACAGGATCATCACGCCCAGCATCATGGCCAGCATTGCCACTACTGGCGACGCCCGGCTGGCGAGTCGCGAGACCAGCCGTCCAGCCGCATCAATCACCCCGGTTCGCTCCAGCGCCGCCGATAACACGAACATGGCCGCAATCGTGATCGGCGCGGAATTCGAAAAGACCGAAAGTGCCTCAGGCACCGACAAAATACCCGTGAGCAACAATGCGCCCATCGCCAGCAGCGCGACGACATCCGCCGGCAGGACTTCCCTCACGAAACCGAAAAACACGATCCCCACCAGCAACAGCACGATGGCAATCTCTACCCCCGGCAGGGCCAGAATATCAGCGGGCATGGGGTCAGCTCCAATGGCAACCGCGCATCCTTACATGACCGCGAATTGTTCCACTACTGAGCTTTTCTAAATCCAGCCGATATGGCCAGCCCTATCTGGACCCGCGCCGCCGCACTTTCAGCGACCGTTCCACGAAGGCATCTTCCTCAAGCGTGAACCGCTCGACGAGGCGCGCAAGGAAGGCCGACAGCTGGTCGCGCACTTCATAAGGCGCTTCCATCGGCAGGAAGTGGGTCGTGCCGCGCACCGCCTTCATCATCATGGCGGGATAGGACAGGATCAATCGCGCGCGCACCTTGTCGCTGATCACGGAATCCCGGGTCGGCCTCAAAATGGTCATCGGGATATGGTGTTTCTTTACGCGGCGTAGGGCACCCCAAGGCCGGTTGCGCTGGGCGGCAAAGGTCGCTGCTTCCCATTTCGGCTCACACAGCAGACGCCAGGTCTGCTCATCGCTATCAGCAGAATTGTGGTCGGTGCGTTCAATACCATCCAGCAGGTAATCTGCCAGAAAGGGCTCGCGCCATGATTTGAATGCGCCGCGACCTGTATAGGACTCAAGCGCCTCACGGAACGATCCGAACTCAGCGCGGCGTTTCTTGGCCTGACGGGCCATGGCATTGCGCCGCAGAAGGAATGAAATAGGCGACAGCATATGCTGCCAGAAATAAACCGATTTCGACATGATTACCGGGTCGGCCAGTACGAGGCCTTTGACGAGATCGGGTCGCTTGCCTGCCACCAACAGGGCCACGCACCCGCCCATGGAGTGCCCGCCCAGGATCACGCCCTGTGGCGCTTCTTTCTCCAACCACTCGATCACATCGTCGCGGTGGCGTTTCCAGGATTTCATGCGGCCGGGTTTGGCCTGCAATGTGGAACGACCATGCCCCCGCATGTCGAGCGCCGCCACACGCTGGCGAAGCCCGAGGGGCGCCAGCAATGACTGATAGGTCATTCCATTGAATCCGGTCGCATGCAGCCATACCGCAGAGAAGGGCTTGATTGGGTCACCGAATTCAATGCCGGCCATCTCTCCGCCGGCTTTGGCCTCATACGTAAATCGACGCATCAGCCCCTCGATCCAAAGACGCGCCGCAACAGATCGGTCGTCCGAGCCACAGGATTCTCACGGATCTTCTTCTCCTCTGCAGCCACGTAGTGGAACATGCCATCCAGTCCCAGTGTGACCGCGTGATTGGTCAAGTCATTTTGCAGGCTGGAGGTGACTCCCCCGACGCCATAGCTATTGGCGACCTGCTCAAGTGACGTGAATGCACCCGCCTGTGCAAGCGACGTTTTGACATAGGGTGTGAATGACGCACGCAGCTGGCTCTCGGTCTTCTCGCGCAGGTAGTCTGTCGCCGCTGTGTCGCCGCCATTCAGGATGCGTACAGCATCCTCAATCGTGATCTGGCGGATCGCTCCTATGACCAGCGTCTTTGCCTCCGGCACAGCTGCCTCCGCCGCCCGGTTCATACGCAATTCCAGGTCATCCAGTGGACCGCTCGCCCCGACGCGCGACAGGCCGGATTGGATATCCCGATAGGTTTTCGGAAGCGGAATACGAATTTCCGAATCTCCGAAATAGCCATTGGTCTGGCCCAGTTGCGCTGCCACGATGTTGGTGCCCACTGTGAGCGCTTCGCGGAGACCGGCATCAATTTCGGCCTGGCTGAGCGCACCGCCCTGCCCTGTTTGCTGGCCAATCACCTCGCCCAGAACCCGCCCCAGATCACCAGAGCTGCCCGTGGTCGCGCAGCCCACCGGCACCGTCAGCAGCGCCATAGCTGCGATCATCATTGGTCTCATGGCCGTCTCCTCCAGTTTTCTCCAGATGACCGTACTCGACGCCGTGACTGAATAGAAGCCACACGAGGATGTATTGCTGCAGCGCCAGCTCACCTTACGAACGTGTCATGGAAAATTTGTTGACCACGCATGTAGTCATGTCATACGACTACGCTTGTAGTCCAGAGAGGGGTTCTACACTATGAAGATTTCCGATGCAGAACTCGACGTGATGAGCGTGCTTTGGGCGCGGCCGGGCCTTGCCGCCTCGGATGTCCACGACGCGCTGGGCACCGAAAAGGACTGGACCAGCCGCACCGTCAAGACCTTGCTGGCCCGCCTTGTGGAGAAGGGCGCGCTAAGCACTGAGGAAGATGGCCGACGTTATCTCTACTATCCCCTCGTCGAGGAAGGCACCTACAAGGCCGGGGCCGCTCGCCAGTTCGTCGACCAGGTCTTTTCCGGTCGCGCAGCCCCCCTCGTGGCGCACCTTGCTGATACGCGCGGTCTTACGGCCGATGACATCGCAGAACTTGAAAAGCTTCTAGGGGAGTTGAAGAAATGATTTTCGACCTGAACAGCCTCAACTTCACCTATGGCGTACAGACCGTGATTGCGGTGTCTGTCCTGATCGCGCTCATTCTGTTTGCGCGCAAGCATGTTGCCCGGCAGTTCGGCGCGGGTGTCGCCTATGCGCTCTGGGCAATTCCGCTGGCCCGGCTTGTCCTGCCTCCCCTTTCCATGCCCACGCCGCTGGCCGGGTTCTTTGAGATGTTCCAGTCTCAATCACCTGCGGCGGCTGGGACGGCAGATGCTGCACCTGCATTCGTTCGCTCACCTGAACCCGTAGGATCCGCAGCCAACGCCGTCTGGGCTCCGCCAACAACCGGTCCTGAGGCTTCGAGCCCCCTGTTCGAAGTGGCTCATGGTCCTGCGGCCTTCCCGGAACTGTCCGAGCCTGTTTTGGGCGGACTCCTTCTTGGAACCGTGTTGGCCGTGTGGGCTGGCGGAGCCATCTACATGCTTGCCCGCAGTTCGTTTGCACACCACAGTTTCATGCAGACCCTGCGCCGCGAAGAGATGCCTGCCTCGCCCGAGCTCGCCAGCCTTGCCGACGATGTGGCCCGGCAGATCGGCCTGAAGCGCACTCCGCAGATTTCCACCAGCTTCATTTCATCTGGCCCGCTGGTCTCCGGCCTCTTTCGCCCGACTGTTCTGCTACCGGCCTGGTTCGAGGAAGACTATACCGTGTCCCAGCAACGGGCAGCGTTGGCGCACGAGTTGACGCATATCAAGCGCGGCGACCTCTGGGCCTTGCAGATGTCGGAAATCTTCGTTTCTGCACTCTGGTTCAATCCGCTGGCCTATATTGCACGACGCGCCTTCCGCACCGATCAGGAAGCAGCCTGCGACAGCGATGTGCTGAAATCCGGAGCGTCCTCCCCTCACGCCTATGGTGAGACATTGTTGAAGGCCGTTCAGCTTGCCCTGCCGGAGCGCCTGACCGCCGCGGCCAGCCTGCCCCTGACTCACGCCCTGAAGGAAAGAATGATCCGCATGACCACACCCAGCCCCTCCCGCTCGCGGCGTCTGCTCGGCGCAGGTGTTTCCGGACTTCTCGGCAGCGCGGCCCTCATGTCGTCAGCCTTCGTAGCCACCGCCTGTGCCTCTGCCGAAGCCGATGAAAAGGTCGATATGGCCGAACTCGCGGGCGGAGAACCCGACAACATCAACCCAGTTCCCCAGCATCGCAGTTTGCACTTCAAGGATGGCACATTGTTCATCGATGGCGACAAGGTCGAGGACCGGCAGGTCGTCATCATCGGCGATCCTTTCTCGGTCGATGCGATGACGCCGGAACTTGAGCGGGAAATTGAAATCCTGACATCAAAGATCGAAGCTGAAACGGCCGAAATCGAAACTCTGGTGGCCTCCATGCCGCACATCGAACTCGCCTTCGAAGGCTTTGACGAAGAGCTGAACCGGAAGATGGAGATGGCCTTCAGCTTCACCGACGAAACCATGCCGAAATCCGAAGCCGAGTGGGAAGCCTGGGCAGAGAAGGTCGAGGCACAGGCCGAGGAATGGGAAGCCCATGCCGAAGCGATTGCCGAGCGCGCCGAAGCTCATGCAGACGCCTGGGAAACCCGCTTTGAACCCCAGATGGACGCCCTTGAGGCTCGCATCGAAGCCCATGCCGATGCGCTCGAACGCAAGATCGAGATCGCCTATGGCGAGGAGTTCGAGGATGAAATGGAGCATACCCATATCGTACTGACCGATCTGGTCGAGCAATGCCGCGACGCCAATCTGGCAGAGGGCGAGACCCGGATCCTCGAAAAGAGCAGTAGCCAGGACAAGACCAGGGACGTGAAGATCGCCTGCATCAAGGGCGACAAGGACACGCTGAAAGCCAAGGCGACGATCAAATCCGTGATGAAGAGCGACAAGCTCGACGCCGCCGAAAAGAAGGCCTTCAAGAAGCAGGTCAACGGTTCGTCCAGCCACACGATCACGATTGAAACCGACACGACAGACGAATAACGGGTCCCGCTCGCGCATTGCACGGAATGCATAGGCGGAGTCCCCCGGCGCAGGTCCCATTGCGTCGGGGGCTTTTTTTTGCGAATGAGTCCCGCGCTTTGCGGTAATGGGATCGGCGTCTAGGGTGGCCCCCTGAATCGCGCTCCGGAGGATTTCCATGAAACGCCTGCTCGCCACAATGGCCATTGCCACCTGCCCGCTCGCTGCCTGTGTCACAGCGCCTGAGCCCTGCACGCAGGAATGGGTCGAATACAAGACCGACCGTATCCTCGGCGAGTTCGCTTCCGAAAATCGTGGTCTGATCAACGACCTGCGGCGCATTACTGATAGCGAGGGCGAACTCAACACATTCGCCACGATGCGGCTGATGTCGCGGACAGACGACCTTCAGAACTTTGCTGACAGCTTCCAGAATGTCGTCATCCCTGAACTGGAACTGGCGCTGGTGGAATGTGGGCAGAGCGATCAGTTCGCCCCTGCACTGACGGGCTTCCTGCGCGATGAAGGTGTGGACGAAGAGGCCTTGCAGTGGGTCGCGCCGATCATCGGCCTCATGCAACAAATGCGCGAAGATGATGTAGGCAACCCGCCGCGAGCCATGTAAGAGCGCGGCCATGAAAACGCTGATCGTTGTCCCCGCCCGCTATGGATCCACCCGGTTCCCCGGCAAGCCTCTGGTCGAGATCGCCGGCCGCACCATGGTGAGCCGGGTGGCCGCGATGGCTTCGCGTGCCGCCGCTGAACTGGATGATGCTGCAAGTGTCGTGGCCACCGATGACGAGCGCATCGCCAGCCATTGCCGGGACCTCGGCATTGAGGTCGTCATGACCGATCCGAACGTCCCGTCCGGCACGGATCGTGCCCTCGCCGCCGTCGACGCGATGGGGGTCACGCCAAACGTTGTCGTCAACCTGCAGGGCGACTCGCCCTTTACCCCACCCGCACATGTTGTCGCCGTCGCCGAAGCCGCCGCCAGTTCCGGCGCCGATGCCGCCACGCCCTATGTCCGCCTGACCTGGCAGGCGCTCGACGACTTCCGCGCGCACAAGAAAACCACCCCCTTCTCCGGCACAACGCTGGCGCATGACGCCGCTGGGCGCGCGCTCTGGTTTTCCAAGAATTTGATCCCCGCCATCCGCAAGGAAGACGCGCTGCGCCAGCAAGGCGACATGTCTCCGGTCTGCCGCCATATTGGCCTCTATGCCTATCGCCTCCCCGCGCTGCGCAAATATGTCAGCCTGCCGGAAGGCCATTATGAAAAGCTCGAAGGTCTCGAACAGCTGCGCTTCCTCGAGAACGGCATGAGCGTGCAATGTGTCGAAGTCGAGTCGGACACAATCGCCATTCCCGGCATTGATGCGCCGGAAGACGTGGCCCTCGCCGAGCGCCTGATTGCAACCCATGGCGACCCGCTGAAGGACTGACCGGACCATGGCAAGACTGATCATCGTCCGGCACGGAAACACGTTCGACAAGGGCGACACGGTCACCCGTGTCGGCGGACGCACAGACCTTCCCTTGTCCGCATCCGGACTGGCACAGGCTGACGCGCTCGCTAATCATTTCGCGGACACCCGATTTGTCGCCGCTTTCTGCTCTCCGCTGATGCGTACACGGCAGACCGCACGGGCCATGATCGGCATGCACACCGGCGCGCCTGCGCTTATCGTCCTGCCTTTCCTGACCGAAGTCGATTACGGCCCGGACGAAAACCAGCCGGAAGACAAGGTCGTGGCACGGATTGGCGAAGCAGCGCTCGAAGCCTGGGAGCGTGATGCCACGCCGCCGGAGGGCTGGCGCGTGGATGCGGACGCGCTCCGCGAGGGCTGGCGCAGCCTGCTGGAGCGCGCCGCCGGCCTGAACGCGGAAGACACGGCACTGATCGTCACCTCAAACGGCATCGCACGCTTCCTGCCAGATGTCGTGGATGTTCAGCCAGACGATCTCGACCGCAAGCTGAAGACCGGGGCCTGGGGCGTTGTCGAAATAGACGGCGCCACGTCGTGCATCACCAGCTGGAACCTGCGTCCCTAGGCGACGTCCCGCGCATTGGTCTCATCGACGAATTCGCGTGCGCCGGAGATCGGCAAGGTAAACGCCACCGTCGTGCCCTCCCCTTCGATGGAGGACAGGATCATCCGCCCCCCATGCATTTCGGCAAAGGATTTCGTCAGTGCAAGGCCAAGCCCTGTGCCTTCGTAATTGCGGTCCTTGGTGCCGGAGACTTGCTCGAACGGCGTCGCGAGGCGCGGCAGGTCTTCAGCCGGGATACCAATACCGGTATCGGTCACGCCGACATAGATTTCCGGTCCGCGCTGCTCGACCGCGACCGTGATCTTGCCGCCAGCATCGGTGAACTTGATCGCATTCGATACGAGGTTCAGCACCATTTGGCGGATCGCCCGATGGTCGGCATCGATCTCAGGTATATTGGGCTGGGCATCCAGCACCATCTCGATTTCCTTGTCCTCTGCCTTGCGACGGATCATGCGCACAGCCGCGTCGACCGGGTCCACAGGATCAATGGGCTGCGGGTCGATTGTCATCTTGCCCGCCTCGATCTTCGCCATGTCGAGAATATCGTTGATCATGTCCAGCAAGTGTTGGCCCGAAGTCAGGATGTCCTGCGCATAGCCCTTGTAACGCTCGTCCCCCATCGGGCCGTAAAGTTCATTCGACAGGATTTCGGAAAAACCATTGATCGCATTCAACGGCGTGCGCAACTCATGGCTCATATTCGCCAGGAAGGCTGATTTCGTGTGTGCCGCATGTTCGGCCTTGGCCTTCTCCTCGGAATATTTCCGAGACAGTTCACGCTCGCGCCCTTCAGACCGTTCAAGGTCCAGGGCGGTCTTGTGCATCTTGGCTTTCTGCTTCCTCAGCTCTTCCTCATTGCGGACATTCTCTGTGACATCCACGCCAACCGAGATCAGGCCCCCATCAAGCGTGGGGCGCTCCACCAGTTTGATCCAGCGCTCGGTGTTGAGCTCCAGCAAGGTCGTCTGCGGATCTTCCAAAGAGGGGTGTTCTGAACGCAAGGCCCCAGCCCGTGCAATGTTCACGGTGTGATGCGCCATGCCCGGCCGCAAGGTTTCCTCGAGCTGGAGGTCGGAGGCAAAGGCCCGGTTCCAATAGAGCAGACGCTTGCGATTGTCCCACAGGGCGAAAGGACCATTGAAGCCTTCGATAGCCGTACGCAGTCGGCGTTCGGCCGCCTTGATCCGGTCCTCGGCCTGCTTGCGCTCGGTAATATCCAGCAGTACGCCGCCATAGACATTCGCCCCGGTCTCGGCATGAGGCGTCACACTGCCACGCAATTCCATCCAGCGGGCCGGTTGGAAACTGGTCACGAAACTGGTCTGCACCCAGCCGTCCTTGTAGCCTTTGCGAAAGGCGTCCTGAACCCGCTTCTGATGCTCAGGGTGTACCTGCGGCAGCATTTCATCAATCGTGATCTCGCCATCGCCCAGCATGCCCATCAACTCGGATGCCGCATCGCTGAGATAAACCGCGCTGGAATCGTCTGACCACTCCCAATAGCCTGCACGCACACCCAGCATGACCGGGCTCATGAACCGGTCGGATTCGATCTCCTGCGCGCGTTCAACGAACGTGACTTCAGGCTCTCGCGAGAGCTGGTTCATCAGTCCGAGAATGACCAGCATGGGCGCTGCCAGCAGCAGACCAAAAATCAGGAGCCGTATAAAATCGTCCAGCGTGAACAGCGGCGTGGCCTGACTGGTGCACACCTGCAAAGCACTGCCGCCGACCGGCGCGCACCCTGTCGCGGCGCGGTCGAGCAAGCCGAGGGCACGAAACTTCGTGGCAGGTAACATGCCCGCTGTGCCGGGAAGGATCGTCCCGGCACTGAGATGCTTGTCGGTGACGAAAATGCCGGTACCTGCCCGGCTTGCCGGCAACCATGTGCCCGCCGGGGCAAGCGCCAAGATGATTTCGCCATCCGGGGCCGTGGTAGCCACGACAATGTCACCCTGCCCCGACAGACCGATCCGATGCCCTCCGGCCAGCATGGCTTCTACAACCGGCACAGCCGCCAGCAGACGGCTGCCCTCAGGTGCCAGGCGGGCCTCCTGCAGAGAAACGACCACATCGACACCTGGCGTAGCGGAGGCGACTGCCGAGCGGGACGCGCCTGCATCGGCAATCAGCCGCATCGCCATTTCAGCTGTGCCTGCATGACCGGATAGCCGCGCTGCGATGGTCGAAGAATTGGCTTCAAGCGCACCCAGAAGCGTGGAGTCGGCCGTCTGGCGCTCTTCCCAGGCCTTCAGGCCAAGTGCGCCTGCCAGCAACAGGATAATCGCAATGATCGTCCATTTCAGCCGCCGGTCATCGCGACTGGGGACTCCCGCAGCGACAGTATCCGTTTGCGGAGGGATAACCGACTTGGACAAGGTGCTTCCTGTGCCGATTCCTTAGAAAAACAAGGGCTCAGCTTTGGTTTTCTATCGTAATCCTTGCCCAATTCTTAACAAAGGTACAGATTTCGTTAACCCAGAAAACGGGTTCCGCCGCCTAGCTCAGCGCGCGGGACACGATATCTGCAGAATTCTTTGACAAATCAGCAGCTTGCAGACGGCGGAGGCAGGCTTCTGCCTCTGCCTTCGCCTTCGGCTCCAGAATGCGCCACTGTTCAAACGCAGTCAGCAGACGGGCACCGAGCGCAGGGTTCACCTTGTCGGCCTTAAGTATAATGCCTTCGATGACTTCATATCCAGAGCCGTCCGGCGCGTGAAACCCGGACAGATTCTGCATTGCAAAAGCCGCCGCGACCGAGCGGACGCGATTGGGGTTGCCCATGTCGAAATCCGGATGCGCCGCCAGTTTTGAAACGGTTGCGGCATCACCGGTACCCGCCTGTACGCCAAACCATTTGTCCATGACCAGCGGGTTGGATTTCCACGTCCTCTCGAAATCGGCCAGTGCAGTCTCCCGCGCCGCGCCTTCCAGCCCTGCCAGGCCGCGCAACGCAGCGAGCTTCTCGGTCATGTTGGTGGCGGCGTTATAGAGACCCAGAAGGCGCTCACCCGCTTCGTCGTGGCCTGATGCTGCCAACAGGTTGATCAATGCCGTGCGCAGGGCGCGTTCACCCGCCTGCTCTGCACCCGGATCATAGGGTTCCGGGGAAGACTTGGCGAGAATGTCATCCACAAAATCGGAGAGCTTGCTGTAGAGGGCTGCCTGCAGTTTCTTGCGCGCGGTGTTCAACGCCACAGGGTCAGCCGGCTGCCGTTCTTGGAACAGTTCACCCACATCCGGCAGGCGTGTCAGGAGCGACGCGAAGGCCGGGTCGTCCACCGCGCCGCGAATAGCCACAGCCATCGCTTCGACAAGCGCATCATCCGGCTCTGCCTGCGATCCTTCGGACAGGGCCAGAATTTCTTGCTTGGCGAGGTTCTGCACACTGTCCCATTGATTGAACGGGTCCGTTTCCAGTCGGATCATCGCGAGTTGGTCATCGCGGCTGAGCGCTCGCTTGATGCGTACCGGCGCGGTAAAGTCGCGATTGATCGACACCAGAGGGCGTTCAGATCCTTCCGGCAGGTCGAAGGTCATGGTCAGTTCTTCATCTTCCAGAAGCGTGATCCATTCAGCCATGTTGCCTTCATCGTCGATCAACGCCATTTCCATCGGGATCAGCATCGGCTTCTTGGCTGGTTGGCCGGGTGTTGCTGGCGTCTTCTGTTTCAGCGTGACAGCAATCTCGCGCGTTTCCGGATTCCAGCTTTCTTCCATCGTGATTTCTGGCGTTCCAGCTTGCGAATACCAGAGTCGGAACTGAGCGAAGTCCTGCTCGCTGACTTCTTCGAAACAGGCATAAAAATCCTCGATGGTGACAGCCTGTCCATCATGACGGTCGAAATAGAGGTCCATGCCTTTGCGATAGGTTTCCTCACCGAGCATCCGGCGCAGCATGCCAATTATCTCCGCGCCCTTTTCATAGACCGTGGCCGTGTAGAGATTATCGATGGCCCCATAGGTGGTCGGGCGCACCGGGTGCGCCAATGGGCCGGCATCCTCGGCAAACTGGCGTGCGCGCAAGCGGATGACGTCCTTTATCCGCTGCACTGGGCGCGAGCGCATGTCGGCAGAAAAATTCTGATCACGGAAAACCGTCAGGCCTTCCTTGAGGCACAACTGGAACCAGTCTCGACACGTGATCCGGTTGCCAGTCCAGTTGTGGAAATATTCATGGGCGACGATGCTTTCGATGGCCTCGAAATCTGCGTCGGTCGCGGTGTCTTCGTCAGCCAGCACATAGGCCGAGTTGAAGATGTTCAGACCTTTGTTCTCCATGGCGCCGAAATTGAAGTCGCGCACAGCCACGATATTGAACACGCCGAGATCATACTCCCGGCCATAGGTCTCCTCATCCCATTTCATTGAGCGTTTGAGGCTGTCCATGGCCCAGGCCGCACGATCCGCATCGCCCTTGTCGACATGAATTGCCAGATCGATGGTCTTGCCGCTCATGGTGGTGAACTGATCAGAGTAGACATCATAATCGCCAGCGCAGAGCGCAAAGAGATAGGCCGGCTTCTTGTGCGGATCATCCCATACCGCAAAGTGACGACCATCATCCACATCGCCTGCCTCGCCCGGCGTACCGTTCGACAGCAGGATGGGATAGGTCGCCTTGTCGGCCGTCATGCGCACGGTGAAGCGGCTCATCACATCCGGACGGTCGGGATAAAACGTAATGCGACGGAATCCGATGGCTTCGCACTGGGTGCAGAAACGGTCGCCTGACATATAGAGACCCGACAGCGCAGTGTTCTTTGAGGGCGCGATCTCGACTTCGGTAACCAGCGTAAACGCGTCTGGCACCTCTGCCAGCGTCAGTCCGGTCTCCGTCAGCTGGTAAGCATCATCCGGCACTGCAACGCCATCAATTGCGATCGACTTCAACTCCAGCGCTTCGCCGTCAAGCTCCAGGGGCGCGTTCGCGTCACCTGTCCGGCGGACCTTCAGATCGGCGCGCACCCGCGTCGCATCCGGATGAAGGTCAAACCTCAGATCCACCTGCTCGATTTCGAAGGGATAGGACGAATAATCCGACAATTGAACGGCAATGGGGGCTTCAGTGCGCATGTTTTCTCCGGCAAACAGGATTTCAGTCTTTCAGTTAGGGAGTCTGGCTGGCAACGTCGAGGGCTAGCGCCCATGCGTCTGCAGATATCAACCCGAATGGCGAGGCCTGATGCGCGCACTTCTGTCTCATCCCCTCATCCGCAGTCTGGCGGGTCTTGCCGCAATCGGACTGGCGATCATTATCGCAGTCTATTCCCTTGTCCCGGTCAGTGAGGCCCCTGCTCCTCAATTGTCGGACAAGATCAAGCACGTTGCAGCCTACGCCGCCCTTGCCGCGCCGCTCTCGGTGGCGTTCGGGGTGGGCCCACGCCCGGCTGCTTTGGCGTTCAGCATATCAGCCTTGTTCGGTATCGGGCTTGAGATTGCGCAAATGCTTGGCGAGGCCGGACGCGAGGGGTCCTGCCTTGACGTTGCGGCCAATCTGGGCGGCGCGCTGGTCGGAGTTCTTGTTGTCGGGGTACTTGGTCGACAGGGGCGGCTATTCAGCCGCGACCGTCGCTGAATCTGCCTCAGCCGCGTCATCCAGCTGATAGACAAAGCGCAGGATCGATGCGCAACGCTGGGCGACCTGCTTGAGTTCGGACGGGCAGTCATCCGGTTTTTCCTGACAGAAGTCCGCGATCTGACGTACGGTCTGCAACAAGTCCGGCGTGCAGGCGATCATGCGGGCCTGATGCTCGATACGTTGCGGGTCGCGATCATATTCGCCGCCCGTGACGCGCCAACCGCCCTGGTCATCTTCATCCGTCACAACAACGGGATAGGTCCCGACATCACTGATGCCGAGGCCACCAATACTGGCCCGCCATTTCGCGCGGCGGCGAGCGATATGCCAGTGCTCCAGCAGGGAATCATCGTCATCCGGGCGCAGGACATGCGAATCCCTCGCCAAGCTCTCTTCAGCCGCCAGTTCATGAGACTGGAAACTGCGTCCCAATCCGCACTCATAGGTCACGCGGAGCGGTTCATCCACGTCCTTGACCCAATGCGGCACGACTTTTTCGATCAGCGCCCACGTTCCGACGGGCTTCACGAAGACGCGCTGCGATTTGTGAAATAACGCCTTGGCCATCAGTTGCTCCCGAATTCAGACGTGATTTTTGCCATCTGGGCCTTTCAACGCAGTGAAACCGATCGATGAAATTTGACCTACCGGCACGATTTCCCACCAAAAGTGGATTTTCGCGTTTCCGTTGGGTGACGGGTTTCCGCGCACGTAAACCGCGCTATTTTGCTCATCATTGAAGAAAAAGAGTGGCCCGACCGGCCACAAAGGGGAGCGCAAGCGACATGAACTTCGACTTTTCCGAAGACCAGAAATTTCTCGGCAATGAGGCCCGCAAATTCCTCGAAGCCGAATGCCCCATGACGGCCGTCCGTCTGGTGTTGAATGACGACGATGTCAGCCACAATGAAACTGTCTGGAACAAGGTAGTGGAAATGGGCTGGCTCGGCACGGCCATCCCGGAAGAGCATGGCGGCCTCGGCTTGGGCCTGCTCGAAGTGTGCGTGCTGGCAGAAGAAATGGGCCGCGTCCTCGCTCCGGTTCCGTGGGCCTCTACCGTCTACTTCTTCACCGAAGCGCTGAAGCTGGCTGGCTCGAATGAGCAACAGGCCGAAATCCTCCCGCGTATCGTCAGCGGTGATGTAGTGGGCTGCTACGCCGCCAGCGAAGGCCCTGGAAATCCAGCAGCGGATACGCTGAAAACGACCTTCGACGGCTCCACGCTTTCGGGCACCAAGGTCCCGGTCACCGATGGCGATATCGCAACGCACGCCATTGTGCTGGCCAAGGAAGGCTCCGGCGCGAGCTTGGTCCTGGTCGACCTGACCGGCGAAGGCGTGACCCGCAAGACGCTCCAGACACTGGACCCAACCCGCAGCCATGCCGAGATCGTCTTCGACAAGGCACCGGCCACGCGTCTTGGAAACGCGGGCGACGGCGAAATGCTGAATGACCAGGTCCTGGATCATGCGGCTGTCCTGCTCGCCTTCGAACAGCTGGGCGGCGCCTCCCGCGCCCTCGAAATGGCAACCGACTATGCCAAGGAACGCTACGCCTTTGGACGCCCCATTGGTGGCAATCAGGCGATCAAACACAAGCTCGCTGAAATGTATGTGAAGAACGAGGTTGCTCGCTCGAACTGCTTCTACGGCGCATGGGCCGTCTCGACGGGTGCCGCCGAACTGCCGGAAGCCGCCGCCGCGGCGCGCATTGCAGCATGCGAAGCCTTCTGGTTCGCGTCCAAGGAAAACATCCAGACCCATGGCGGCATGGGCTTTACATGGGAGGTGGACTGCCACCTCTTCTATCGCCGCGCCAAGCTGCTGGCCGTTCAGGCCGGAGCGCCCAAAGTGTGGAAAGAAAAACTCGTCCGCACCCTTGAAAACAAGAATGCCGCCTAAGGAGGAATGACTCATGGACTTCAATGACACCAAAGAAGAAGCCGAATTCCGCGCCGAAGCTCGCGCTTTCCTCGGCAAGCACCTCGAGCCCAAGGGCGACAAGCCGCTGCGCCAGCGCGTGGATGGCAGCGAATTCATGAAACTTGCCAAGCAATGGCAGAAGACAAAATCCGAAGGCGGTTATGCCCAGATCACCTGGCCGAAAGAGATCGGCGGGCGCGGCGGCACGCCGATGCAGCAGGTCATCTGGAACCAGGAAGAAGGCAAGTTCGACGCTCCGACCGGCCCCTTCACCATCGGCCTCGGGATGTGCATCCCGACCGTCATCGCGTTCGGCTCCGACGAGCACAAGAAGCGCTATGTCGGCAAGGCAATGAAGGGCGAGGAAATCTGGTGCCAGCTCTTTTCCGAGCCTTCCGCCGGGTCTGACGTTGCGGGCCTGAAGACCCGCGCCGTCAAGGATGGCGACGAATGGGTCATCAACGGCCAGAAGGTCTGGACCTCCGGCGCACACTATTCCGATTACGGCATCCTGCTGACCCGGACCGACCCGAGCGTGCCGAAGCACAAGGGCCTGACCATGTTCATCGTGGACATGAAACAGGCTGGCGTCGAAGTGCGCCCGATCCACCAGGCATCTGGTGGTCGCGAGTTTAACGAAGTCTACTTCACGGATGTCCGCATCAAGGATTCCGACCGTCTCGGCGAAGTCGGTCAGGGCTGGAAAGTGGCCATCGTCACACTGATGAACGAGCGCCTTGCCGTGGGCGGTTCCCCTGGCCCGGACTGGGCGGAGATCATGGCCTATGCCAAGGAAGCCGGCACCATGTCTGATCAGGCTTTCCGCGAGAAACTGGCCGACTGGTATGTTGCCGCGCAAGGCTACAAGCTGACCAAGTTCCGCACGCAGACGGCCCTGTCACGCGGCCAGACACCGGGACCGGAAAACTCGATCGGCAAGATCATCACCGCCAACCACCTTCAGGACATTTGTAACTCGGCCATCGAGATGCAGGACCATTACGGCATCCTGACGGATTCAGATCGCATGCCAGCCGATGCCATCTTCCAGCAAAGCTTCATGTGGGCCCCCGGCCTGCGCATTGCAGGCGGCACGGATGAGATCCTGAAAAACATCATCGCCGAACGCGTTCTGGGCCTGCCCCAGGATGTCCGCGTGGACAAGGACATTGCGTTCGACCAGATGAAAAGCGGCTAGATCAAGCCTCAGGCTTGTCTGCGTGAGCGTTGATGTACTGGCTGACGAAGGCCGCCACATCGTTCACGCAGGCCCGGCCTGCTTCGCCCAGCGCCTTGGCGCGGTCTGCATTTGACCCGCCATTGGCACTGGCAGAATTTGACACCACGATCTGGTCCAGCACATCTCGCGATCCACCGTCCATGAGCGTCGCGCGCACGCGGCACCGCCCGGTCGTACCGGACAAGGTGAAATCCGTTACCTGCCAGGAAAGCTCATAGGGCGCTGAAGCTCCCGTCTCGGGCGCAATCGCCTTGCCTGCGCCCTGCCCCTGCAACGCGTCCAGCATCGCCATCTGCATCAGGCGTGTCGACGAATCCGTCCATTCCACATTCGGCACCAAACGTAGCGCACCACTGGAGTCTTCCGCCGCAATCGCCCGACCGGCTACGAGGCGTGACGCATCCGGCTCACGAATGAGAACAGACGCATCCAAATCGTAGGTTGTTTCCATCGGCGCAAAGCGATAGAGGCCCTGTGGCACCTTTGGCTCTGGCAAGACAGACACACATGCTGCGAGGCTACAGGCCGCAAGGCCAGTCATAAGAACACGGATCATCTAGCGGCTCTCCTCATATGGGGCCGGGTCACCGACCACGAAGCCCTGGGGGTTTTGTTCCAATTCACGCGCGACCCGGTCGAGGCGGTTGATCAACAGGCGCAAATCCCGGCTGGCAAGACGCGCGTCGACCAGCGCGCCTGTGGCCGGGCCTTCGATGGCGTCTGTCGCCGCAAGTACCGCGAGATTGCTCTGCTCCACCGTCTTGTTCGCACTGGCAGCCACTTCGCGAATTTCGGCGACCAACGCATTGGCCTGCGAGCCGAACTCGGTCATCTGGCTGTCTGCATTCGTCCCGAAAGATTCCAGCGACGCAGAGGCCGCTTCAAAGCGCGCGCTCGCCGCCGACACATCTTTCAGCGTTTGGGTCGCTTGCGCCATCGTGCCATCGGAGGCGGCGAGTTGCCCGCTGAGTGTTTCGATGTTGCGGATCGTGGCTGACAGGGACTCAATGTTCTCATCCGTGAGGATCAGGTTCACCCGCTCAATGGTCCGGTTGGCCTTGCCGAGCACTTCGGCGCCACCGGCAAAAATTTCGTCGAGTTGTGTCCGCTCGGCCTTGATGACGGGCACGGGCTGACCCGGCCGCGCGCGCAGAGGTGCTGCCTTGGGTGAGCCTGCCGTGATCTGAACAAATGTGATGCCCGTAATGCCGGCCAGCTGGATAGAGGCCGTAGAATCCACTTTCACAGGGGTTTCCGCGTCCACACGTATCCGGGCCCGCACTTTGGACTGATCCCCCCGGTCGATCCGCACCCAGGAGACCTCACCCACCTTGATGCCGATATAGCGCACCGAAGCCCCCTGCTCCAGCGAGACCGGTCCCTCGAAGACAATATCATAGGCTTCAAAGTCCTGCCGGAACTGGGACTGGCCCAGCCACAACGTGAATACCGCCACGGCCATCGTGGCGATCAGGACGAATGCTCCGATCAGGGCGTAATTCGCTCGCGTTTCCATCGTCTCCGGGTCCTCTTCTAGTGTCCCGTCGCGGCCCGCCCACGCGGACCTCCGAAATATTCCTGGACCCACGGATGATCGAAGGCCCGTAATTCATCAATTGTGCCGACTGCCAGCACGCGTTTCTCGCCCAACACGGCAATCCGGTCACAAGTTGCCTGCAGCGTATCCACATCATGCGTCACAAGGAAGACCGTCAGGCCCAATGCGCGTTGCAGCTGTCGGATCAGCGCATCGAAATTGGCTGCTGTGATCGGGTCGAGCCCGGCGGTAGGTTCATCCAGAAACAGGAGTTCCGGGTCGAGTGCCAAGGCCCGCGCAAGGGCCGCGCGCTTGCGCATGCCACCTGACAGATCGGACGGGAACTTTGGGCCGGCATCCCCATGCAGGCCCGCCATCAGAATTTTCATGTCCGCCAGTTCGCGGCATAGCTGCGGCGAGAGGTCGGTGTGCTCCTTCATGGGCACCATGACATTCTCGCGCACGGTGAGGTTCGAGAACAGTGCGCCGTCCTGGAACATGACGCCCCAGCTGCGCTCCACGGCGGCGCGCTCGTCCGGGTCGAGTGTCTCCAATCGCTTGCCGAACACTTCAATACTGCCCGCCGAAGGTTCCTTCAGGCCAGTGATCGCGCGCAAAAGCACAGACTTGCCACAACCCGATGGGCCGATGACGCCGATGATCTCGCCGCGACGAATATCAAGATCAAGATGCTCATGTACGACATGAGACCCATAGGCGGTCTTCAGGTCACGCACGCGGATGATGATATCGTCGGTCAAATGCCCATCTCCATGTAGAAGATGGCGAACAGGGCATCGATCACGATTATCGAGAAGATGGCCTGCACAACCGATGTGGTTGTCTTGCTGCCAAGCGACTGGACGCTGCCACCCACATTCAGGCCCTGACGGCAGGCAATAAGCGCCACCACGAACCCAAACACCGGAGCCTTGGACATGCCAACCCAGAACTGGTCCAATGGCACGTTCGACTGAAGACGGTCAAGGAAGAGTGCCGGATTGATGTCCAGTGCCAGCCAGCCAACGATGACGCCGCCTGCAGTGCCTGCAAGCGTGCCTACAAAGGCGAGTACCGGCGTGGCCACAACCATTGCAATGATACGCGGCGCTACCAGCACGTCCATCGGCTTCAGGCCGAGTGTCTGCATGGCGTCGATTTCCTGGCGCATCTTCATCGTGCCGATTTGCGCCGTGAACGAGGAATTGGTCCGCCCCGCCAGAACGATGCCGGTCATGATGACCCCAAGCTCGCGCAGCATGGCAAAACCGATCAGCTCGACCACAAAGATTTCAGAGCCCAGGTCGCGCAGGGTTGTCGCGCCAATGAAGGCCACCACCATACCGACAAAGAAAGAGAGAAACGCGATGATTGGCATCGCATCGAGACCAGCCTCTTCAAGCACAGAGACAATAGAGGTCCAGCGCAACTTCCAGGGCGTCAGGACAAGTCGAAATGTCGTCACCAGCGTCTCACCGAGAAAGGCCAGCGTGTCCTTGGCTTCGCCCAGCATGTTCATGAAACCGCGGCCGGTCCGCTCAAGCATATCGACCAGTCCGCCGTGTGGCGGCCGCTTGGGCTCTTCCACATCGGTCACGGCATGCACCTGGCCGATCAGGTTTTCGGCGTTGGAATGGTTGCCCTCGATTCGGGCAGGCGCTTCTGACAATTGTCGCAGCGTGCGGTCAATGACAAAGGCGCCGGCGGTGTCGAGCTTGCCGAGCGCCGCAGCGTCCAACACGAGCGCGCCCTCATGGGCCTCCAAATCGCGCAAACCGTCGTCCACGGCTTGAACCGTGCGCACGGTCCAGTCCCCCGAGACACGGAGGACGGTCTGTTCGCCGCTGGTTTCCAGCGCGAATTCGGGGATGCTAGGGTTCGCCATTCAATTGCTTTTCTACCTGACCACCCTATCCAAACATGCTTAAGACCTGAAAAGCATGATTGTTCAAATTTCACCTATTGGGACCATACATGGGCCAGCGAACACTTGAAATTACTGATGTTTCTTCACCCCTGAAGACGGCGTTTACCATTTCACGCGGCGCCAAGACCAGCGCGGATACAATTCGGGTCACCATCCGCGAGGGCGAGGCGGTCGGACAGGGTGAATGCGTGCCCTACCCGCGCTATGGCGAAACCCAGACCGGGGTACATGCAGCGATCGAAGCCCGTCGGGCTCAGATCGAAGGCAGTCTCAGCCGGGAGGCCTTGCAGACCGCCATGCCCGCTGGCGCTGCCCGGTGCGCCGTCGACTGCGCCTTGTGGGATCTGGAAGCCAAACTGACCGGCACACCTGTGTGGAAACTGGCGGGCCTTCCCGAACCCAAGCCGATCGAGACTGCGGTTACGGTCAGCCTCGACACGGCGGACGCAATGGCCGAGGCCGCGCGCTCAACGCCCAGCCGTTTGCTGAAGCTGAAACTGGGCGGACCGGAAGACCTTGAACGGATCGAAGCAGTTCATGCGGCCCGTCCCGATGCCCGCTTGATCGTGGATGGCAATGAAGGTCTGCTGCCAGAACAATTCCCTGCCATCGTAAAGCGTGCCGCAGACCTGGGCGTGGTCCTGATCGAACAACCCTTTCCGGCTGGCAAAGACGAGGCCTTGCTAAGGAGGCCCGGCGCAGTATCCGTATGCGCAGACGAAAGCGCCCATACGAGCGCCGAGATCCAGGAACTCGCCCGCCGCTACGATGCGGTCAACGTGAAGCTCGACAAGACCGGCGGGCTTACAGAAGCTATTCGCACGGTCCGCGCCGCACGCGAAAGCGGACTTGGTGTCCTGCTCGGATGCATGGTGGGCGGATCATTGTCGATGGCGCCCGCCGTTCTACTGGCCGGCCTCGCTGACGCGGCAGACCTGGACGGCCCGCTCTGGCTCGCCGAAGACATCGCGCATGGCCTGACCTATTCGGACGGCATGGTCAGCCCTCCAACATCAGCGCTCTGGGGCTAGGCCGCCCCGTCGAGAATATCCCTGAAACCGCTGGGGGCGTGAGGCCCCATGAACAATTGTTCGAAGGCGCCGATGCCTTCGGATGACAAGCCGCTCGGCCCTTCATGCCGTGCGCGGGCGATGGCCTGGATGTGGAGATTTTCAGGCTGTTGCCAAGACATCTTCTCAGGCTCGTAATCCTCGCGGAGAACCGACAACTGGTCACCATGATAGGAGCCATGCTTGCGCTCAGGATGGCCATAGCCGATGCCCTTCATCAGGAAGGTTCCGAACGGCTCGAAACTCACCGTATGCGGATTTCCCTGTCCGTCCTCGAGATGCAGCTTGGCCGACTTCATCCGCCGTGTGCCCGGCGTGTAATTGATGTCCATGTGCGGCTTGTCGAGATGGAGCAATTCGCCCTGTCCGGCGCCATCCATCGCCAGCACGGCGCGGGTGTTCCATGCCTCACCCGCCTCATCATGGTTCACATGATAGAACATTGAGAGGTTGGGGAAATTCGTCGGCGTCCAGATCCAGTAGAATTGCGGCGGCAATGGCGGGATCAGCGGCTGGGTATCCTGCGCGCCGATCGGGCGCACACCCCAGCTGCGGTCACGCGTGCCCGTCCAGCTGTCTGGCGACACAGTGATTTCCTGTCCATCAAGGCGCAACTTGCCGGACCATCGTCCATTCTGCGTCATTCGGGTGACGTCCATCAGCATGCGCGGCCCCTGCCGACGTGTGAAGCGAGGTTCTTCGATCGGAAAGGCCCTGCCCTCGAACTCCACATCCAGCGCGATGCCTTCGGTCTCTTCAACTTTCAATCGGATACGCTTCAGTGGCTCAACCACTTCGACCGAGAAGCCCCCGACATATGTGTTCATCCGCTCCATATTGAGGGGACGGGAGAAGAAAACCGAATGCTGCTTGCCACCGCGCAGGATCGAGACCGCCGCGTCGATAATGTTCAGATGCGGATAAATGCCCATCGCCGCCGCGAAGAAGGTCTCGCCATCGGCGGAATAGCCATTGAAAAAGAACCGGTCATAGAAATTCCGGTCTGAGCCGGAAAAGGCGATGGGCTCTGGCGTCTGGTGAATCGGGTATTCGTCTCCGGCGGTCAGCATGTCATTTCCTTCCTTCGCGTTACCTCTTGGCGGGCAACGTCCCGCAAGTAGGGTGAACGACAGAGACACGCGGTTCAAGACGTGACGCCAAGGGAGGCTCCATTTAGATGACCAAGATGACGGCGGAAGAAGCCAACACATTTCTCAAAGGGGCATTCGAGACCCAGGACAATCGCAGCGAAGTGGTTTCGATGGAAGACGGTCGCGCTGTGATGCGACTTGTTGCCGACTCCTCACACCTTCGCCCTGGTGGCTATATTTCCGGACCCACTCAAATGGCTCTGGTCGACTCCGCAGCCTACATGGCGGTGATGACGAAGACAGGACATGAGCCGATGACGGTGACCAGCAATCTCAGCATCAATTTCCTGCGTCCCTGTATCGGAGACGTCGTGGTCGCCGATGCGCGCATCATGAAGATCGGACAGGCACTGGCGGTCATGGATGTCGATGTGCGGATCGAGGGCGCTGAAAAGCCCTCCAGCCATGCCGTCGTCACCTATGCCATCCCGCGCCAGCCGAGTGGCATGGCATGAACCGGTTGGGCATCTTCGCGGCCCTCACGGGCTTTCTTGCCGTCGCCTTGGGCGCATTTGGCGCCCATGCGCTGGACGGCCAGCTGACCCCTGAAGGGCTCGACTGGTGGCACACCGCCACGCTCTATGCCCTGCCCCACGCGGCCGCGGCGCTCGCCATCTCGCTCCATGCGAAGACGGGCCTTGTGCGCAAAGCCGGCTGGGCGTTCGTATTCGGGACGATTGTGTTCGCCGGCTCGCTCTATGCGATGGCGCTCGGCGCGCCGCGCTGGTTCGGTGCGATCACCCCGATCGGCGGCATATCATATCTGGTGGGATGGGCGTGCTGCGCGTTGGGCGCGCGGAAAGCCTAGCTCGTCGACCGGCTCAGCGAGGCGTACTTGTCGGCCAGACCATCAGCCGTCTCACGCGCATCATCAATCGTATCGGCGAAGGATTTGAGCTCACGGTCAACCGGCGCCACATCCATGTCCATGTCAGGGCGTGAAGTCACTTCACCCATGGCACCCTGGAAATTGCGATAGGCCATCTGCGCGCGAACCAGTGCCCGCTCATAGCTCATCACGTCAGCGCGGCTGGCGGTATCTTCCTTGCCGGACTGCAGCACATCGCGGGCTTCGCGGCTGACATCTGCCAGACCGGTGCGGGCGGCCTGTGCGTCCGTCACGATGCGGGCAAGCACAAGTGAGGGGGCATCAGACTTTGCTCCGATGCGGGACGCATAGTCCCGGCTATCGTCACTATCGGATTTTCCGTTGATCAGCGTGGACGCAAATGCGGCAAGGCCGCCTGTCGCTTCGATCCAGCCATTCTTCACAGCGTCCGCACAATAGTCGGCTGATACTTTGCGCAAGGCAGATTGGGACTGCGTAAGGCTGGTTTCCACCGACGCCTCACCGGGTACCATCGAGACGGTTGCGCACCCCGCCAAAAGGCATAGGGATGCACCCAGAACTATACTACGCATTTGACAGCCACCTACACACCTGATTGGGACCACACCTGTAATAATGTTTACGGACGCAATTGGACCAAGTCCAGTAATGGCTGTGAATTTGACTGAAAATAGGTGAAGACTGCATGAACAGACGCCCAAACCGCCGCATTTTGTTCCCGAGACTGGAATCCAGACGCTCTGGACGGCTGCGAGTCAGTGAAATCCACGAGATTTACTGGGAAGAATCGGGGAATCCGAGCGGGATTCCCGTCATTGCCGTCCATGGAGGCCCCGGAGGCGGCTCTAGCCCAGAAATGAGGCGTTTCTTCGATCCGGGCAAATATCGCATCATTCTGTTCGACCAGCGCGGCTGTGGCCGCTCCACCCCGCACTCGGAATTGCGCGAAAACACGACCTGGGACCTGATCGACGACATGGAGTCGATTCGCGACATGCTCGGGATCGACAAATGGGTCGTCTTTGGCGGCTCGTGGGGGTCGACCCTTTCGCTGGCCTATGGCGTCACACATCCCGACCGCACGCTGGGCCTTGTCCTGCGCGGCATCTTCCTGGTCTCGAAGGCGGAGATCCAGTGGTTCTACCAATCCGGCGCCAGCCGTCTGTTCCCGGATGCTTATGACCGGTACATCAAGCCGATCCCGGAAGACGAGCGCGACGACCTGCTGATGGCCTTCCATCGCCGCCTGACAGGGGAGGACCGGCAGGTTCGCGTGGAAGCCGCGCGCGCATGGTCGCGCTGGGAGGGCGAGACCCTGTCCATCAAGGGTCCGACCACGACCCCTGCCCGCTTCAATGAAGATGATTTCGTCGACGCGTTCGCGCGCATCGAATGCCACTATTTCGTCAATCGTGGTTTCTTCGCGAATGATAGCTGGTTGCTGGACGAGGCCGAGACCAAGCTGAAGGACATTCCAGGCACGATCGTACATGGGCGATACGATGTGGTTACGCCACTGTCGACCGCATGGGCGCTGTCCAAGGCATGGCCGAAAGCTGATCTCCATATCATACCCGATGCCGGTCATTCCTCGATGGAGCCAGGTATTGTCGACAAGCTCATTCAGGCCACGGATGACTTAGCCGACATGTATGCAGGCCAACTGAAGTCCTAGCGCCAATGGCCGGACAGGCATCGCCTTCCGGGCTTTTCGATAAATGTAGCGGGCGGAAGATATTTCAGGCCACGCAGTCTTGGGTATTGGGGAAGTATCAGGGCGCGACCCTCATATCTTCCGCCGCTGGAGCGGCGGCCATGGGCGACCGCAACTCCCACCAACCGCGCTGAGCATCACGGCTGGAGACAGGGGCAGAATGCCATGCCCGCGCCGCCACCGGATTGGTCCGGCAAGAACTGAAATGGTTGCATGAAAAAGGGGGCGGATAACCGCCCCCTCAATCCGATGTCTTCGCATGCTTGGCGCGTCGTCTAGATCACGCCAAGCTTGGTCAGCGTGCCCAGCACCAGAATGAAGGCCAGCGCCGGCGGCACGATCCAGCGACACATGAAGCGCCAGAGGTTCATGATCGTGCCTTCGCCCAGCTCGGTCGTCAGCATCTCGCGACTGACAATCCAGCCCGCAAACACGGCCAGCAGCAGCGCGCAGAGCGGCAGCATGATGTTGCCGGTGATAATGTCTGCAAAGTCGATGAAGTCGGTGGAATAGACATAGCCCATGCCGATCATGAACAGCATGAAACCGATGCCCATGGCCGCGCCCGGGCGCGTGACCCCTTCACGTTCTTCCAACCATGCCACGCCAACTTCCATCAAGGAGATGGATGACGTGAACGCCGCAAACAGAGCGAGCAGGAAGAAAGCGCCACCAACCCAGACGCCCAGTGCGCCCATCTGACTGAATGCAATCGGCATGGAGACAAAGAACAGGCCGGGACCGCCCGCAGGGTCTGCGCCAAATGCGAAGACAATCGGGAAGATCGCGAAGCCCGCAATCAGCGCCACCATCGTATCCGCGCTGGCCACGATCGCCGAAGCACGCGGAATGTTTGTATCGCGGCTGAGATAGGCGCCATAAGTAATCATCAGACAGGAGCCGACAGACAGCGAGAAGAAGGCCTGGCCGACCGCTTCAAGGAACGTACCCATGGTCACTTCACTGAAGTCAGGGGTCAGCAGGAAATCGGCGGCTGCGCCCGCATCGCCTTCAACCAACGCAAAACCGACGATCCCGATCAGCAGGATGAAGAAGGCAGGCATCAGCACGGTTGCAGCTTTCTCGATGCCGCCTTTCACGCCGCGCGCCACCACAAAAACATTTGTCAGCAGGAAGGAAGCAAGCAGGCCACCAATCACGTACTTGTTGCTGATCGTTTCACCGAAATTGCTAGCCGACACATCCGCAATTGAAACAGTAGTGCCAGTCTCCGCCGTCAGGCGGGCGGCCTCGGCGGCAAAGCCATTGAAGGTGCCCCCAAATGCCTGCGGGATGAAGGCAAGCACCCAGGCTGAAATAACGATGTAGAAGGTCAGGATAAAGAAGGCGCCGAGCGATCCGATCCAGCCAACGACCTGCCAGTTCTCACTCTTGTTCTCGGCTCTCGCCAGAGAGTGAATGCCCTCAATGGCCGACATGCCCGACTTCCGTCCGAGCGCATATTCCGCCATCAGCACGGTCAGGCCGAGGAACAGGACGCAAAACAGATAGATGATGATGAAGGCGCCGCCGCCATTCTCCCCCGCGGTGAATGGAAAACGCCAGAAATTTCCGAGGCCAACGGACGAGCCGACCGCCGCCATGATGAAACCGAAGCGCGAACCCCAATGGTCCGTCTTGCGGCCAATTTCTCCTGCCATACGCCCTCTCCCCGGGTACAAGTTTTGCGCGAACCTATCTTCGGCGAAACAAAAATCAACGACTGTTATGTTTTAGTGCTAAAATAGACCTCGGGCTGTCAGTTTCTCATCACGGTGCATGTGCGCCGCGATGATGAGCCCGAAGCACGCCATGGTCGTCAGCATGGCTGTGCCGCCATACGAGATCAATGGCAAGGGCATTCCAACCACCGGCAACAAGCCCAACACCATGCCCACATTGAACACGATGTAAAAGCCGACGGTTGCGACGGCTCCCGCAGATGCGAGACGGCCGAACCAACTGACCGAGCGCGCCGCACTATAGAGCGACCACCCCAGCAGCACCGCAAAGCCGACAAGCAGCGCGGTCGAACCAAGGAAGCCAAACTCTTCTGCGATCACAGTGAGAATGAAGTCGGTATGTTGTTCAGGCACATAGTCTTGTTGAGACTGGATGCCCTGCAGGAAGCCACGTCCGTTCAGGCCGCCAGCGCCGATGGCGATCTTGCCTTGTTCGATTTGGTAGCTTTCGCCCAGTGCATTGGTCGCGCCGCCAAACAATTGTGCGAGGAACGTGTCGACGCGCTCGCGTTGATAGGGTGCCAGCACGAACTGATAGACCGGCCAGACCGAGGCGACACCGCCGATGATGGCAGTCCCAATCACGCGAACTGACAGGCCCGCCAGGAAGATAACCACGCCACCTGACGCGACCAGAGCCAACGTCGTGCCGAAATCCGGCTGTTTGAAAATCAGCGCCGCTGGCAGGAGGATGATCGCCAACGCGCCCAGATGCACCATGACGCGACCGGTCTGGGGCTGCAGCACCATCTGGTAATACCGCGCGAGCGCCATTGTGACAGCAAGTTTGGCAAATTCCGAAGGCTGTACGGCAACCGGCCCGATCTGCAACCAGCGTTGCGCGCCGCCGCCCGTAACGCCCATGACTTCCACAAGGATGAGCAGAACAATCGTGCCGACATAGGCAGGAAAGGCCAACCGCATCCACCAGGACAGCGGCAACATGGCCAGCCCGATCATCATGAAGAAGCAGACAACGAAACGCACCAGTTGCAACTTCCAGAGATGCGCTTCGGCAGGATTGGTGTGCGCTGAAGAATACAGCATCGCGATGCCTGTCAGCGCCATCGCCGCAATTAGCAGGATAAAGCCCCAGGGCAGTCGCATCAGCTTGTTCAGCGGCCCCTGATTGTCGAAATTGAGAGAGGTTGCCGTGCGCGTCCGCGCTTCGCCGCGCGAGAAGCCGGTAAACCCTTCGCGGTTCATGTTGGCTCTCCCGCATCGGTCATGGAGGTCGGCAGCGACGCGCTTTGCGAATAGGACGGTTTACGGCGGCTATCTGTCTTGAGCGCGAAATGTAGAATGTCGCGCGCAACGGGCGCAGCCGTACGCGAGCCTCCTTCCCCATGCTCGACGACAACCGAAATCGCGTATTTGGGATTGTCCGCCGGGGCATAGGCCACAAACAAGGCGTGGTCACGCAGCTCGCGGGCAATCTCGCTGCCCGAGCGCACGCCACTGAGGCGCTCTTCGCGGGTAATACGGCGCACCTGCGCAGTACCGGTCTTGCCAGCCAGGCGCGGGCCGCCAAGGCCAAGATCACCGGATCGATAGGCCGTGCCGCCACCTTCGGAGGTCACGCCATACATGCCTGCCTTCATCAGCTTCATGACTTCCGGGTCGAGCGGCGCATCCAGCGTATGATCATCCTGCGACTGCGGGCCAATGCCAATCATTCGCGGCTTGAACGGTTTGCCCTCGGTCGCGATCCGCGCCGTCATCAGCGCAAGTTGCAATGGCGTGGTGCCCAGCTGGCCCTGACCGATGCCAAAATTCAGTGTCTCGCCTTCATACCAGTTTTCCTTGCGGACGCGTTGCTTCCACTCGCGATCCGGAACAAGGCCACCCCGGCCGCCCGTCATACCCAGCACCCAGTCCTGACCAAAGCCGAACTTGCGCGCGGTTTCGGCAATCTTGTCGACGCCTGTACGTCGGGCGATCTCGTAGAAATAGACATCGCACGAGCCCTTGATGCCCGTGTGCAAATTCACTGAGCCGTGCCCGCCCTTTTTCCAGCAATGCCAGGTCCGGTTGCCGAAATGGTAATAGCCATTGCAATGGACCCGGTCGGTCGGCTTGATCGCGCCAGCTTCCAGCGCGGCCGTCGCGACGACCATTTTGAACGTCGATCCCGGCGGGTAGACACCGCCATGCGCACGCGGATAGAGCGGTGAGCGTGTATCGTCGCGCAGTTCGGAATAATTGGCGGTCGAGATGCCATTTACGAAATCATTCGGATCAAAGGCAGGCGTGGAGACCATGGCCAGCACGTCACCACTCTCGACATCCATGACAACGGCCGCACCGCTTTCGCCCTCGAAGCGTTCAATCGCGACACGTTGCAGGTCTGAGTCGATGGTAACGAACAGGTCCTTGCCGGGCGTTGGCGCAAGCCGCTCGTCCGGAATTTCCTCAATCACGCGACCATGTGCATTGGTCACCAGCTTGCGGTAGCCAGGCTTGCCGCGCAGCCATTCTTCAGCAAAGCGCTCCATGCCCTGACGACCTGTCCGCATGTCCGGATGCCGGAACATGGTCTTCAGTGTCTCGGCTTCCTTGTCCGTCATGTCGTCAGTCAGCCGAACGAGATCATCCTGGCTGGCGCGTGCGACATAGCCCAGCACATGCGCGAAATCGCGTCCGCGCGGATAGGACCGCGTTAGCGCCATTTCGACATTTACACCGGGCATCTCCGCCGCATGCACGTTCATGCGCGCAAAGTCTTCATAGGTCAGCTCGTGCGCGACCGTGACGGGTACGAAACCGGCATTGCGGCGACGACTGAGGCGGATCTCGTTGGCTATGCGTTCGAGCCGCTCATCCGGCAGCTCAATCAGCGCGGCGATCTGCGCGAGCGTATGCTCTGGATTGTCAGTCTGTTCCGGTGTGATCGAGATGCGGCCCGCTCGGCGGTGCGAGGCCAGCGGCCGTCCAAACCGATCAAGGATACGCCCGCGCTGCGGCGGGGCGAGTTGCAGCTTGATATGGTTGGCCTCGGCCTGTGCCTGATAGCGTTCCTGATCGAGGATCTGCAGCTGGAACAGACGCGCAATCAGGCCGGCCCATACGAGGCCGCCTGCAGCCCCGGCAATTGCGGTACGGCGTGTAAACGCAAAATCGAGATCGGCAGTCTTCTTGCTCATCCGGCCTGCCCCGCAAGTTCACCCGGCCTGCGGCCAAGGTCGAACATTTTCTGGAGCACGGCATAGGCGAGCCCGGTTGTAAGCAAGGACGCAAACAGCGGCACCACGCGGACGGGATGGTCTTCCAGCGTCGACGCCATGAGCCACAGGATGAGAAAGGCCCCGGAGAACAGCAGGACGGGTGACATGATCGCGACAAGAGGTTCGTTCATGACATCGAACATATCAGCAATTGCGGTGCTGGCACCGTAGGCGAGCAGGTTGACGATGACAAAACATCCGAGCGGCGCGTGGAATGTTACATCCTGCACGAGGCCAAAAATGATCAGCAGGATCATCGGACGCAGCGACAGGCCCACCCTGCCCCAGCCGACGGCACCCCACAATGCAGCATAGGGCCAGGCAATCGAGAAGCCGAAGATTTCGCGCGGTGTCAGGCCCAGCAATCCGATGGCCGCAATGGCAAACGCCCCGAACAGGAGACGGGGCGTCGGGCCGGTCTGCGACCACAGGCTTTTCTTGTTGCGGGGAGCAGAGCGCGACATCCTATTGGCGCGCCCCCTGTGCCGGGCTTGCAGCAATGGTGGGTTCTTCCACCTCAAGCTCCATTGGCTTGCGTATCTCTGGGGCCGGGATCATCTGGACATAGCCGCCATCACGCTCTGCCATCGAGAATTTAACCCGCCAGTCATCACCAACCTTGCGAACCTCACCCACGATCAGCCCCCGCGGGAAAGCGCCACCCTCGGCGGAGGTCAGGATACGTTCGCCTTCGACAAAATCATCGCGCTCCGGCAAATCCGTCAGGCTGCCGAGGCCATCGCGGCCACCATAGAGAATGGCCCGCACGCCACTGACTTCGCCCATGACAGGGACACGGCTGTTGAAGTCGGTGATCAGGAGGATGCGAGAAGAGTACTCGCCGAGTTGAATGACGCGGCCGACCAGCCCCCCCTCGTTCAGGGCTACCGCGCCGGGCTCGACGCCCTGCGCACGGCCCGCATTGGCCAGAATGGTCTGCGCGAACGGTCCGTCATTCTCTGCGGTCACCCGCGCAGTCACGCCCCGTGCCGGTGGCTCGCCCATCAGGTTGAGGATTTCCTCATAGGCTTCGAGGCGCTCGGCCATTGAAATGGCGGCGGCCTTGTAGCGCGAGAGATTTCGCACTTCGGCTTCGAGTTCCTTGATTCGTCGCTCGCGCTTGGCCTGGCCGGTCACCCATGCCCAGGCATTGAAACCCTCATTGCCGCCTAGCTGGTCACCAACGGTCGTGCGAACGGGATTGAAAAGCGTGCGAATTTGCGGAGCGGACTGGGCCAGGACGAGCGCAATCGCGCCGAAAATGAACACACCGAGGATTAGACGCTTGGGAGAGCGTTTCTGACTCTTCGATCCTGATCGGCCGAGGCGCGCCATTGGCCAGTTCCCTTGCGAAATTACCCCTGTCAGCTCATCTCAATCAGACTTCGGGTGACAGCACCGTACGCATCTTCGTGAAATTCTCGAGCACGTGCCCGCAGCCATTCACAACACATTTCAGCGGGTCGTCGGCGATCATGACTGGCAATTGAGCCTGCTCACGGATGACCGTGTCGAGATTGCGCAACAGGGCGCCGCCACCTGTCAGAACGATACCGCGATCAACAATATCCGCAGCCAGTTCCGGCGGCATGGCTTCGAGTGCAATCTTAACAGCATCAATGATGTCCGTCACGGGCTCACGCAGCGCTTCGGCGATCATCGCTTCGGTGATCTCGGTCTCCTTCGGAACGCCATCCAGCGTGCCGCGCCCCCGAACGGTCAGGGCCATGCCGGTACCATTCTCCGGCGGCTGGGCCGTGCCGATTTCCTTCTTGATCCGTTCAGCGGACATTTCGCCGATCAGGATCTTCTGCTCGCGGCGCAGGTAATTGACGATGGCCTGATCCATCTTGTCGCCGCCAACGCGGACTGAGCGCGAATACACAATGCCGCCCAGCGACAGGACCGCCACTTCAGACGTACCGCCGCCAATATCCACGACCATGGACCCGGCCGGATCATCAATCGGCAGGCCCGCGCCGATTGCGGCGGCCATTGGTTCTTCGATCAGCTGCACTTCGCGGGCACCTGCGGCGAGGGCCGACTGGTGGATAGCGCGGCGCTCAACGCTGGTGGCGGAGCTTGGCACGCAGATGATGATGAGGGGAGACACAAACGCCCGGCGGTTGTGAACCTTCCGGATGAAGTGCTTGATCATTTCTTCGGCGACTTCGAAATCAGCAATCACGCCATCTCGCATCGGGCGAATGGCTTCCATGTTTACCGGAGTCTTGCCGAGCATGTTCTTGGCTTGCTCGCCGACCGCATAGACAATCTTGCGACCGCCTTGCGTCATATAGGCAACGACAGAGGGTTCATCGAGCTTGACGCCCTGCCCCTTCACATAGACCAGCGTGTTCGCTGTCCCGAGGTCAATGGCCATGTCCGTAGACAGCATGCCGAGGAGGCTACCAATCATGTCGTACCCGAGCTCTTTCTTGAGCGGCCGAGCGGTTTTGCCCGGCACGCATGTGCAATTCTTTACACAGCCCCATACACCATCTGCCGTTAACGCCGCTTTAATGCAAGAGTCGCTCGGCACATAAGTGGTACGCAGCGTTCATGGTGAATATTTGCGCTGTTTTAAAAGGGATTTTTTCCGATCCCAGACAACCGTCCACATCGCCAACGGAACGCATCGTACGGCAATCGTTAATAAAGGCCAAAGATGCTTTAGGAAAGATCTTCATCTTTCTGATCGACGGCTCCGTCCCCAAGCACCCGATAGAGACGCGCTGGCGTTTTCGCACCTGTGTCGAGCGGGATATTGTCGAGGAAATCCGGGATCTCCTGGCGCTTGAGACGTGCCGCAAATCCGTCCTGATCATGCGTGGTCATCAGTTTCGTCTCGGCATCCGCCGGGCAGGTCACGATATAGTCGATCCTGCTGCGGGATAGCTTCGCGCGCGTCTCCCCTGCATGGGACAGCAACAGCTCGATGGCCTGACTGATGCCGTCCTGATTGCGATGATAATTGCCCTGCAGGACATTGTGATCGGTGCGATTCAGGATCTTCGGGCCAAAATCAGCCGGCGCGAGGACCCGGCCCTTCGGAAGCGTCTCCAAGGTGGCAAACAGACCGTCCTGCAGGCAATCGGCCTTGTCGCCGGTCTTGTTTGTCTCAACTGCAGGCGACACCAGGAGGCCCGGCAATGCCCACAGGAAGGGTACGCTCAGGGCCAACGCGCCAATATAGGCAACGCTGGACGCGCTGCGCGCCTTACCGGTGCGGTAGACATCTGCGATCCACAAGCCCAACGGAATGACCGCGAAAAGGTGGCCGAATACGTAGAAGCGCGTCTGGTAGAGGGTCATCGCCACTGCCGAGACGAGCAGCGCCACAAACAGGAAATTCGCGCGCATCCGCTGGCGGCGATACAGGCCGTAAAGGCAGAGCCCCAGCGCGAGAACCGTGATGCCAAGGCAAAATCCAAGCTTCGCGACAAGGTCTGATCGTTCTGCGAAGATCGGGCGCGCCTCATCCACACGGTCGAGCCAAAGGGTTTTCACATCCGGAGACAACTCATCCAGCGGGTTGGACAAGCATTCCGGGCCAACCAGAACCAGTGCCCCCGCACAGGCGGCCCCCACCAGCGCCAGCGTACCCAGCCGCAGCCACCATATGCGACCTGACATGAGCAATGCGGCGGCGGCCAGACCAAATCCACCCGCCATGCCAGCCAACAAGCTGACCGCAGAAAGCGCGTCGCACGCCACGACAGTGTATTGAGACGGCGCGACCGTCGCGAAGAAGGCGATTTCCAATCCGGCGGCAAGACCCGCCCCAAACCCGGCTGCGCTGCGCATGGCTGCGGCGCCGGACACGGCCCAATCCAGGGCCATGAATGCGCATATCGCGGCTGCGAATACATAGACTTCGCCGCCAATGGCAACGGACGCTGCCAGAGCGAGACCTGCGCCGACCGCTCTGCTGGCCCGACGCTGTGGATCAAGCGCAAGCCCCATCGCCACCGCCATAAGCGCCAATTGGAGATTGTGATGATCAATTGCTCCCGGTCGGAAACGATAATGAGCGGAGTAGACAAAAATACTGAGCACGAGACAGGCCAAGGACCCTGCCCGGCCGCCGACTTGGCGCGCGCCCACATAGAGACCGCCGAGCACGATGAGTACACTGAGAGGTGGCCATGCCGAATAAGCCCAGACAAGCGCCGTTTCGGAGGGCAGGAACAGGTCAAACAGGCTGAAAAGCGCGAGGATGGGAAGATCGACCAGTCGCGACCAATGCATCGCCGTGCCGCCGTCTGGACCCATCCGGTATTGATGGAGATCGAACCAGTCCTGGCCGTTCAGCAGATCCTTGATCTGGACCAGCCGCATCACGTCGTCGCCATCAGGCCCGATCGATCCAAGCGTTCCCTGGAGGGCGGCAGATGCGACCAGCCAGACCGGCACGACCACAAACAACACAGCGATTTTGGCGTCGAACCGAGTTTGCACGACCTCCCTTTCCCACTCTGCAGGCAACCAAGCCTTCCACTCCCGAAAGGCAAACTTAACCAGTGGGGGTGTAGGAAACCCTAAAGAGGGAGGCGCTGAAAACCCATGACTGAAGAAGATGTTGCCCGATTGAATATCGCCGTCCTGTTGCCTTGCTACAATGAAGGCAAATCAATCGCGTCCGTGGTCATCGGGTTTCGCAAGGCCCTGCCAGCCGCCCGCATCTACGTCTATGACAACAATTCCAGCGACGACACGTCAGCCCAAGCCGCCTTTGCAGGCGCCACCGTCGTACCGTCGCGCCGACAGGGCAAAGGCAATGTCGTGCGCCAGATGTTCGCGGATATTGAAGCCGATGTTTATGTGATGGCCGATGGCGACGGGACGTATGATCCGACCGCCGCGCCGCGCATGATCGATACGCTGCTGGCAGACCGGGCAGACATGGTGGTGGGCACGCGCCGAAACGTAACCGAAGATGCAGGTCGCAATGGCCACGCTTTCGGCAACCGCCTGTTCAACATGATCTATCGCGCCCTGTTCGGCAGCGATTTCACCGATATTTTCTCCGGGTATCGCGCCTTTACGCGTCGCTTCGCCAAGAGCTTTCCCGCCTCGTCACCAGGATTTGAAATCGAAACCGAAATGTCGGTCCACGCCTCGACCCTGCGTCTGCCCGTGTCCGAGATCGAATTCGATTATGGCCGCCGCGTCGAAGGCTCCGAAAGCAAACTGTCCACATTTCGTGACGGATTCCGCATCCTGCGCATGATGGGCATGTTGGTGAAGGAAACCCGGCCATTCATGTTTTTCAGTTCAGTGTCCGCAGGCCTGTTTGGTCTCGCCGCGATCCTGAGCGTGCCGGTGCTGGCAGAATACTTCGACACCGGTCTGGTCAGTCGCATGCCGACCTGGATGCTGGCCATGACCCTGTTGCTGGGCGCGATGATGTCTTTCACCGCAGGCGTGATCCTGGATTCCCTGTCACGGGCGCGCGTCGAACAAAAACGCATCCACTATCTGTCGATTGCGCCTGCACGCGGTGAAAAGCATTTCCGTGGCAGTGGATCTGTTTCAGACCGTCGTGAAGCGGATCAGGCAATATCCGCTCCTCAAATTCGCAAGACGAGCGCCTAGAACGATCATCCATTTTGAAGGGGCATACCCCGCACTGCAGCCTTTGCAGTGCGCGATCCTCCTGCGTTTAACGCAATCGCATAGCGAGCTCGCCAACTAAGGCAAAGTGTTCTGGAATACTGGTTTTGAATGTCAGGTTGCCAAGAAGGATGACGCGCTTTAGCCGGTCTTCTTCTGCAACTCTGCAGGATCAATGACCGAAATTTCCGTTGCGGTGGCGCTGTCCTGAGGGGCCGAGCGACGCACAAGCGTCTCTGGAATGGTGACAAACGCCGTTGTTCCACGGCCGAGTTCGGAGCGCAGCTTGATGCGCAGACCCTGAGCATCGGCCAGACGACGCGCGACGCTGAGGCCGAGACCGACACCGGTCGAGTGGTCATACTTCTGGTGCGCCGGACGAGAATGGAAGAAGGGTTCGAAGGCCTTTTCAAGCACGTCTGAGGTCATACCCCTGCCCCGGTCACGGACCATGACCACGAGCCCAACGCCCGACACCATGCCCGCCTTGACCACGATAGGCGCCGACGAGCCGGATTCCAGCGCGTTCTTGATGATGTTGCGAATGATGATTTCGAAGCTGCTTTCATCCATGTCCGCAGCCAGATTGCTCGGCACGCTGACCTTGAGACGATCTGCAAAGCGCGAGAATTCCCCTTCGGTCAGCTTGCGCACAACGTTCTGGATCACTTCAGACACTGGCACTTCTGATGATTGCGCCAGATAGTCTTCGCGTTCCATCCGCGTGAAATTGATGATGCCATCCAGTGTCGAAGACAGGATCATCGCCTGTTCGGCAATCTTGTCGGCATAGGTGCTGACTTCTTCTTCGCTGCATGGGATGTTTGACGATGAGCCGATAACGCCGGCGCATGCCGAGATGACATCAAGCGGCACTTTGAGTTCGGCGCTCATTGAGCCGAGGAAACGTGTCTTGGCTTCGTTGGCCGCTTCAGCATCGTTACGAGCATGCTCGATCTCAGACCGGGCTTCTTCCATGCGAGTCACGTCGGTGTAGACGACCACAGTGCCGACACCGCTGATGCATTCGACGGATTTTTGCCAAAAGACCCCATCACGACGGATCGGCTTGTCGATGGGCTCCAGCGTATCTTCGCTTGTTCCAAACACTTGTTGGTGCAGCTGGTTTTCTACGACGACATCCCCATCTTCGTTGAAGATTGCAAAGGCCTGGTGGCTGGCTTCGAGCGCACCAATCAAAAGGTCTCGGGATTCTTCCGCCTTCTGGGTCGCGTCGATGTCTGACTTGTAGACCATGTAACTGGAGCGTGCGCCCAGATAGAGCGCGAACATGAAGGACACCATCATCAAACAGATCGTGGCGCCCGTAACGGATTGCGCATAGGCGCTATAGGCCGCACTCGCGAAAAAGGCTGAAAGTGCATAACGCAGGACAATGCGGGGCACGCGCGTCAACATACTGGCCATGCCAGCCGCCATGGGGGTGATCATGAGACCACCCATGATCATTGCGGCGTTTTCATCTGCTCCGACGAAGAAAGGCAGGGATCCCCATGCAAGGCCAAACAGGATGGCAAGGAATTCCGAACGGCGAAGGTACTTGCCGCTGACCGTTTTGGGCGCCGGGCGCCCCCGCTTCAACAGGAAATCAATGACGAGCAGTGTGGCCAGGCAGAGATTGATCGCAATCCAGGCTTCAATATTTGTTTCAGGCACCCAGCGGTGAACAAGGAAGCTCGCCCCGATGGTGTTGACCAGCATGATCGTCGCCATGACCAGCTTGTGACTGGAAAAATCCATGTGCTGCTGCAGCAGGACCAATCGGTCAACCGCCGTCGCCCGGGGAATCGTGTTCCCGGTTACATAAGACAGAAATGATTTTTCCTGTTTCGCCATGACACCGCTATACACAGGCAAGGTGAACAATCCGGTCTACAGGCCCGAAGGGATTGGCAGACTGTGGAAACTTGTCGTTAACGCGGGTGTTAACCAAAGATAGATACTCTTAAACGGTTGCATATCCTGTCCCGGGTTCTGTAGCGTGCATTCCGATTGAGGAGAGTATAGTTCCGGTGTCCCGCCCTAAATCGCCTTTCAAAATAGCAGTCATCGGTGCCGGGCCTGCGGGACTGAGCACGGCACGCTTCATCAAGCAGGCCGGACACAAGGCGGTCTTGTTCGAGGCCGAAGACCGTCTGGGGGGCAAGTCTTTTTCCGTTGTCCGTGGCGATGCCATGAATGAGATGGGCACGTGTTACACCACCCGCTCCCACAAGCTTGTAAAGAAGTGGATGCGCCAGCACGGGATCACGCTGAGCCGCCTGGGTGAGGCGCGATATGATGGCCTGAAGGTCGTCGACTATGTCAGGACGGGTGACGGTCCGCCCATGGTGTTGCAGGCCCTGAAGTTTATCAGGGCTGCCGGACGGCTGCGCCGCGATATCCGAGACCGACCAGACGATCCGGACGTGCGCGCGGAAGCCGCCATGACGACAGCGGAATGGGTGAAGCGACTCAACCTGCCGAAAATCGACCTTGCGTCTCACCGAATTCAGACAACGCAGGGTTATGGATTCACCGACGAAGCCACGATTGGCCAGACCGTCCAGTGGTGCGATCTGAACTATCTCCTGTCAGGCGTCCTCAACGACATGCACATGCCTGATCAGGGCTGGAGCGAGTTCTGGAACCGGTTCGCTCAGGATCTCGACGTGCGGCTATCGAGCCCGGTGACCCATCTCGACCGGTCCGGACCAAAGCCCGTGATCACGACGGCTGGCAAGAGCGAAGAATTCGACGCTGTGGTCTCCACCGTGCCGATGCAGAATTTCGTCAAGTTCTGCGCCGCAACGCGCGACGAGATGTTCATCTGCAACGGCATTGAATGGCAAAACTATACCACTACGCTGCTGACCTCGCCGGACTGGTTCGAAGGTCACATGATCATCGGCTATTCAGAGGCCAGCATGGACAGTACGCGGAAAGGAGCAATCCTGGGCGGTCGCCGCGAAGGCGAAAGCGAGGAATTGGGCGGCCGTCTCTACGTGACGGGCCAGTTTTCGACCGGCCTGACCGCGCCGGAACTTCGTGAGATCCTGCTGGCCGATGCGGAAAAGCACGGCTTTACCATCGAAAGCGTGATCCAACAGAAGGTCTGGCAGTACTTCCCCCAATACAAGGTAGAGGCGGTGCGCGACGGCCTTTTTGGCGCGCTGAAACGCGTACAAGGCCATCAACGCACCTGGTTTGGTGGAGCCAGCTTTTCACATGAACTGGTCTGCAGCGTTGTGGAACAGGCACAAGACATGGTGAAGGACATGCTCAACGAGCTCGTGCACGCCCCTGCTCCAGAGGCCTCATCGGAAACAGCAAAAGTGGCCGAGACGGTCTAGACAGCCTCGGATTCCGGCACCGCACAATATTGATCAATGAAATCCTGATGACTCGGCATCTGTGAGACCGCCTTTGAGATATTGGCCTCAAGGCCACCCAAGGCCGTCATCAATTGGTCATCTGTCATCAGATGGCCCATATGGTGATATCCCTTGGGCTTCAGCCGCTGACCGAGCATAACCTGCAGCCAGGAATCCACGCGGAACAAATCATCCGTCGCCTGATAGGCCAGGCCGTTCTCACGGAACAGGGAAATGCGCTGTGCCAGAGAATCTGGAACCGGCATATCGCGGCGCGCGCGCCAGAAGTCCGAGTCGTCGCGCTCAGTCAGCTTGTAGTGCAACACGATGAAATCGCGGATTTTCTCGAGCTCGCGTTCGGCCTGTTCATTATAGTGGTTCGCAATCGCCTCACTTATCCCGGCAAACGGGAACTGCTGGACCAGACGGGTCGCCCCGACCTGGATGAGATGAATGCTGGTGGATTCCAGTGGCTCAACGAAGCCGCTCGACAGGCCAAGCGCCACGCAGTTCTTGCTCCACACCTTCTTGCGACGACCGGTCTTGTAACGGATCAGGCGAGGTTCGGTCAGTGGCTCCCCATCGACATGGCCAAGCAGATATTCCTTTGCCTCGTCCGGCTGCATATTCTCGCTGCAGAAGACAAGGCCGTTGCCGACCCGGTGCTGTAGCGGGATACGCCAGCGCCAGCCTGCATGATGAGCGATGGCGCGAGTATAGGGCTGAGCGGGGCCGATCGAGCGCGTCTGCACTGCCAGCGCACTGTCGGTCGGCAGCCAATGAGTCCAGTCTTCATAACCCGTCTTGAGGGTCTGCTCGATCAGCATACCCCGGAACCCGGTACAGTCGATGAAAAGGTCGCCCTCGATACGTTCGCCGGATTGCAGTTTGAGCGCCGTGATGAAACCGCTCTCGCCATCCTGCTCGACTTCTTCGATCAGGCCCTCAACACGCTTGACGCCCTTGGCCTCGCTGAAGGTCCGCAGGAATTTCGCGTAGAGACTGGCGTCGAGATGATAGGCATAGTTTATGTTGGCCTTGTCGGACGTGAAGAACCGTCCCGCCTCTGCAGCCTGTAATTCGAAACAGTAAGCGTCGAGTTCAGCGCCAATGCCACGCTCCTGCGCGTACATCCAGATATTGTAGAATTCGCCCATCCAGTTCGACTTGCCGACCTGGCCGAAGGAGTGAATGTAGCGATCACCAAGCCCGCCCCACTCCTCGAACGCAATGCCGAGTTTGAACGTGGCCTTGGTGGCGCGCATGAAGTCGCGCTCGTCGATTCCCATCAGATGGTGGAACGTACGGTGCGTCGGGATGGTTGCTTCGCCGACTCCGACTGTGCCGATAGCATCGGATTCCACCAGCGTTATGTCCAGCAAGGGGCCAAGCAGGCGTGAGAGCGAGGCCGCAGCGATCCAGCCAGCTGTGCCGCCGCCAGCAATGACTACTCTCCTGATATTCTGCGTTTCCAATGTGATCCCCGGTTCTTTTTATAGTCTTCAGCGATTGAGCTTGTTCAGCAAGAGTGCACGGAGCCGCCGTGCCTTCACCTCATCGAGCGGCCCGAGATTGCCCTGAGCCGCTTCGGGCAAGTGCGCAGCCGGCTGCTTGGAGGATCCGAAAATATAATAGTCGAACAAGGCCTTCCAGGCCTGCTTCTCCGGCTCCGGACGATCCCGCAAGCTGAGTATGGCGTGCAGCAAGGTGTTCTGGGGCGTATCCATGAAGGCTGGCGACGTGTTCCACCAATAATTAATCATGGCCGTGAAGTCGCCGATGCCCTCAACATTGTGCCACCAGAGTGCTGGATAGAACAGTACATCGCCCGGCTCCAGCTCAGCCACCTCCCCAGCGGCCATGGCCTCGGCAAAGCGCGGGTAGCGCGCAAGGTCTGGATCACGGAAGTCCACCATGCTCACGACCTGCCCGCCGGGCGTGGGCTCCAGAGGGCCGGGATAGAGATTGGCCACCTGCTCAGGCGGGAACAATGTGAAGCGTCGCTTGCCGACCATACAGCAGGCCAGATTGTTCGACATGTCGTAATGGGCTGAAGCAATCGTATGGTTCCCCATCCAGATGCTGACCATTGGCTTGTGCGCATCAAACATCGGATCGTTCAGCACAAGGTCGTTCTCGTCGCGCATGCCCGGAAAGAAATTATCGAGATCGGTCGAACCAATATAGAAAGAGCGCCCGTCAGACGATCTTGCCGTTTCGCGTACCCGATCAAAGAAATCCGGCAACGGAACACGGTCGCGCTCAAAATTGAAGCCGTCCACCGCCTCAGTATAAAAATACCGCCCGCCTTCTTCTGGCGCACTGCGATATTCCACGACCGGACGCCCGCCATAAAACGAGGCGATATGGTCCATGGCTGCGTCCAGTGACTGCAAGCCCTTCTGGACCAGAGGCCACTGACGCGCCACTCCTTTCAAGATGACGGGCTGTTGGTCGCGCATCAGCTGGTCATACGGTATGGCGTCCGGCGAAATGCCCGCCAGTTCCTTCGTTTTGCGCTGTATGTCCAGTGAGGACAAGGTTTCCTCCCAGAGGGTCAGCCGCCTGCTGCCCGTTTCGCGTTCTTCATATTGATCAGCCGGTTCACATTGCCCAACGAGGCCAGCACAAGATAGGCTGCGCGCAGAAATCCGCCACGATGGAGCTGTTGTAGCGCCTCCCCTTCCAGGGCGGCCAGCTTTTCTTCGTTCAGTGTAAAGAGGTCAGGCACCTTGTATTCGGTATGGTCATCAAGTTTGACGTCCAGTGATACAGGCTCGATCAAGCCAGCCTGCTCGAAAGCTGCAAACATGGGCGCGGTCATATCTGCGCCGACCGTAATCACGCGCAAGACCTGGCTGATATGCTGCAAGTATGGTGCATTGCCGCCATGCGCGAGAAAAAGCGGCTCGCCCTCCGTCTTGCTGACGCGCGGATTTTCTAGGTCCACATGGATCACCGGTTCTCGGCGGACCTCGCCATCGACTTCCTGGTTCTGGAAACCGATCATGAACGGGCCGCGCTGATGGATCGCGGGCACATAACGGGCCTGCCAGCGCGCACCATTAAGGAAGAGGTTTTCGCCCTTGTCGAGACCGAGCAGGATCACGCAGTAAAAAGCCCCCTGTTCGTCCTTTCGGAAGAAGATCGGGTATTCGCGCTGAAGCTCGGAAAACTCTGTCGGATAGACCGCTGCCTGATTGACGCTGTCGCCATAGGTCGCGCCAAAGCGGGTGATCACCTTGAGATCCGGATGATCGATATTGTTCAGAAGTGCCATCTTGGCCATGAGGCGCCTTTCGGTGCTGCTTACGCTCGTTGTGCCGTGCGAGCGCGTTTCCGTCATGATGAAACAATCCTCCCATGCTTACAAGCGGGGGCAAAAAAGGCCGCTGCAAGCAGCGGCCTTTCCTGAATGTTCCAAGTCTCGTTCCAGTCGTCTCCGACTAGAACTTGTAGCGGACGCCAACCTGGTAGCGTGGTGCCAGCTCGTAGACATAGTACACCTGCTCCGGCACGCGGTGGTAGATGCGCTGGTCTTCACCAGTCAGATTGATGCCTTCGAAGGAAACGGCAATCTGCTCATTGATGTCATAGCTGACGTTCAGATCGTACTGACCGTAATCCTCAACATATGTACCAGACCGATCACCGCCTTGGTTCGTGTTGAGAAGGAACGTGTCACGCCAGTTATAAGCAAGACGTGCAGAGAAGCCGTACTTCTCGTAGATCGCAGTCAGGTTGGCCGTGTCGGACAGGCCGACAAGGGCAAACTGATTGTCGTTGATGCTAGCGGCAGGGTTCAGTTCCACATCGCCGTTCACCAGTGTGTAGTTCGCCTGGAAACCGAAGCCAGTCTCGCCGAAGAAGTGTTGCCAAGCAAACTCCATCCCGTCGATATTGCCTTCGCGATTGTTGACTGGTTGGTTGACACCAAACACGGCCAATGGATCGCTGCCATTGGACGCGACATCATACTGGCCAAGAATTTGGTCCACATAGCTCTGCGGCAATGCTCCGCCGACGAGTTGTGATTCAAACTCTGCACGGGCCGCAGCGGTATCTCCGCCATTTGCGTCAATCAGGGCTGTCAGCGTAAAGAGGTTCGCTTCAGACTGGTCAACGCCGAGCGCATTGATGATAGCCAGCGCATCACCGGAACGTGAGCCAGAAGCTCCTGAAGCCGGATCGCGAAGACCGAACAGATTGCGTTCGACAACACCGTTACCGATGAAGTTCTTCACCTTCTTGTCGAAGTAGCCAGCCGACACATAGCTCGTGTCGCCATAGTACCATTCAAGCGAAATATCGAAGTTTGTGGACTTGAGCGGCAAGAGACCAGGGTTCTGGGAATCACCGGTCAGCGATCCACCAAAGGCCGTCGGACGGTTTGGTGCATTCGCGGTCGTTGAAGCAAACAAGCTGCTGTAGCCAGCCCGGCCGATCGTCTTGCTGAACGAAGTCCGCGCAACCAGATTTTCCGTAAGGTCGATCTGGAAGTCGGCGTTCGGCAAGACTTCTTCATAGGCGCCTTTGCCCGACAGGTCCTGCTGGGCGCCAGACTGGACGATGAGGAAATCGTTGTCCGACTGCCACAAGATGCCCGATGGGATCGACTGAACGGTTGTCGACTTCACGTTGGTGTCTTCATAACGGACACCGATATTTGTGCGCGTCGGAAGCCCCATGAAGTCGCGCTCGATATTGAACTGAGCGTAGAAAGACAGAATTTCTTCCTGCACAGTATCATCGGACTCAGAGATGTTTACCCCGTTGCCAGCATACGCCGCTTCGAGGATCGGGTAGAGCTGAGTCGCGTCGACGCGGAACGCCGTGTCAGCCTGACCAACGGCCACATCGTCAAACAGGCAGGAAAGGCAGTAGGTCTGCATCACGCCTGGCGCGAACTGTTCGACATCACCCGGATTGGAAATCCCCCATGAACCGAGATCCTGCTGGGTGGTGCGGGTAGTACGATCCATCTGGCTGTCGCGGAAATTGCTGCCGACAGTCAAACTTGTGCGGTCATCGAAGTCCCACACGAAGCGAAGATCGAATTCGTCGATCTCGTGCTGCATGTTGGAAGAGTTCGAACGCTGCACCTGCGTACCAAGATCACCCGCATCCAGGACACCATTGCCGTTTCCACGAACGGAATCGTCAATCGTGTAGGACTGGATCGGCGTGCCACCTCGGAAATCAACTGAATGCTGGAGGATGACCGGCGCGCCCATGGTCACGAAAGTCGCCGTGTGGCCGAGCGGGTTGTTACCACCTGATTCAGACTTCGAACTATGCGCATCGAAGATCAGCGTTCCACGCTCAGAGAACTCCCAATCGGCATTAAAGCCGAAAGAGTTCAATTCATCCTTCGTGGCACGATTGGTTTGCTCGAAACCGATATCTTTCGAACCGTTATTGTTTTCCTGCATGAACACGGCGGTCGCAACAGGGCCATCATTGTCGAAAATGATCTGGTCCAACGGCGTGGCAAACCAGTTGGTTTGCTCATAGCGCAGTTCGTCCGACTCGTTCATCGCGTAGGTGTAGTCACCTGTCAGAGTGAGGTTATCGATTGGACGGAACTGAAGAACCAATTGGCCGTTCAAACGCTCGCGAGAAATATCCGAGAAGTCGTAGCGACTATCCTGCGGGATAGCATAAAGCTGGCCAGCAGCTGGTGGATTGGTGATTTGGGTAGAACCATCACCACGCGTATAGCTGCCATCAATTGTGCCGTCTGCGGATTCACGGACGATCCAGTCATTGACTTGCTGTGATGGCGCGCCGGAATCGCGCTTTGAATAGGATCCGAAAATGCCGATGCCGAAACGATCCGATGGGTCGGTCCAGCTTGCAAGACCAGACAATTCTGGCGTGAAGTCATCGCCGGCTTCCACGCTCGTGTCATTGATCGCCTTGGCTGAGAATGACGCATTCAGGCCTGGATCGTCGAAAGGTGTCCGTGTTTTGAGGTTGACCGTCGCACCAATACCGCCCGATGGCAGGATAGCCTGGCCGGTCTTGTAGACTTCAAGACCGCTGACACCTTCAGAAGCAAGGTTTGAGAAGTCGAACGCGCGATCTCCGCCAGCGCCGTAATTGCCGCGCGTACCGATGGCGCGAATTTTGGCGGTTGGCATGGTCCGGCCATTCAGCGTGACCAGGTTGAACCCTGGGCCAAAGCCACGAACGGTGATTTCGGAGCCTTCGCCGTTGACCCGGTTGATGGACACACCCGTGATGCGCTGAAGCGATTCCGCGAGGTTTGTGTCCGGGAACTTGCCGATGTCTTCGGCCGAAATGGCGTCAACAACACCATTGGAGCTGCGCTTGATGTCCATGGCGCGCTCGAGCGATCCGCGGATGCCCTGTACGACCACAGTTTCCTGCGTCAGTGTCTCTTCATTCGCGTCTTGCGCCTGCGCTGCCAATGGCAGGGCTGACAGCAGCGACACCGCGGACGCACTGCACAGCAGCGTTCCCCATTTTACTTTCCGTGCGGAATCCGCACGGACCTTGTCCGTGGAAACAGTCATTACAATCCTCCCTGAGACAGGCCACTCACGACGGTGGTGCCGGTCTTCAATGCTTGTCTCGGTCAGGCGGACTGCCCCTGCAATCCACCTACCCGACAGTCAATGCATCACCAAATGTTTGCGCTATCAAGCCTTTCATGACGAAAATTTTGGATTGGTGTCACTCAGCACGTACCCGATGAAACCGATTTCACCGCTCTTGCAACAATTTTCTCCCCGTAGCTATTGGGACTTTCGCAATCCCGCGCAGGATTGAGCAATCGCGGTAGAAAATTTTTCAAAGACCGATTTTTCCGGATTTATGACAAGGTTGGCAAAAAGGCCACACTCTCGAACCCCAAACCCTGCGGGAATGAGGAATCGTAAACCTGCTGAGCAACTCCCCTCCTCTACGCGCTCCATCTCCAAAATTTATTGTGCGGACTCGATCAAGACGCCTCATTCACTGTGGCTCCACATTCGGTCGAGCCTTCCGGATCAAGTTGCACGCCTCATTCGGCACCGTCTTCGAGCGCCGAGAACTTCAGATGGATCAAGACACGTATGACCCACCCTGCCCCTGTTGACTTGCTCATCCGAAATGCATGGATCGTCACGATGGATGCGACGCGGCGAATTTATCGAAATGGCGCAATCGCGATCGTCGGAAACCGCATTCACAGCGTCGGTCAGGACAGCGAAATATCCGGCTCGGTCAGCGCTCGTGAGACGCTGGACGGCAATGGATTCGTCATCACGCCTGGATTCGTGAATTGCCACGTCCACATCACCGGCGAACCGCTGACCCGGGGAATCGTGCCAGACAATACCGACTGGGCTGAAAACGTCTTCGGATGGCTGATTCCGATGTACATGACCCAAACTCCTGCCGACGAACGCCTGTCGGCTCAGTTTGCGGCCCTTGAAATGCTCCGCACCGGCACCACGACTTTCATCGAGGCCGGCACGATCCTGAACCTCGAAGCTGTTGCGGATGGCCTTGCCGAGATCGGCATCCGCGGACGGATTGGTCAATGGCTACAGGACCGCGCCTTTGCACCCGACGACGATCAGACGGCGCTGACTGATTCCGCGCTGTCGCGCATGGACGACCAGTCCAACGCCTACCCGCAAACAGAGGATGCACTGATTTCGGCTTGGCCGCTCCTGGTGGGACACAATACAGCAACCGACGAATTATGGCGCGGCGCATCGGATCTTGCCCGCACGAAGGGCTTGGGTGTGAGCGCCCATATGAGCGCCGATCCGGCAGATCCTGAATATTACCTCGAGACAGCCGGAAAGCGCGCAATCGCCCATCTGGCAGACCTCGACGCGCTCGGCCCGCACCTGTCCCTGACCCACGCGGTGCATCTGGACCAGAACGAAGTCGACCTGCTGGCATCGAGCGGCACGCATGTCACGCACTGCCCGATGACCGCCATGAAAGGCGGGTACGGGGCAAGCTCTGCCGGCCTGTTCCCCGAAATGGCCGCCGCCGGCGTGAATATCCAGCTGGGCACGGATGGCAACAATAATGGCAATACCAGCGATATCATGCGCGCCATGTTTGCCATGGCAGGCCTGTTCAAGGATGCGCGCCGCGACGCAAGCCTGTTCTCGGCCTATAGCGTGCTGGAAGCGGCCACGATCAATGGCGCAAAAGGCGCGCAGATGGCCGACCAGATCGGGTCACTGGAACCTGGCAAGAAGGCCGACTTCGTACTGCATGATCGCAACCGGCCGGAATGGGTTCCGCTTTTCAACCCGGTCAACCAGCTTATCTATTCCGCCGATGGCCGCGGCGTTCACAGTGTCTGGGTAGATGGGCGGCGCGTGGTCGAGAACTACCGCTCCACACTGATCGACGAAGACCGGTTGCTTGCCGAGGTTCAGGCCGCCGGAATGGCGCTGGTCTCACGTGAAGGCCGCAGTGTGCCGTCAGAATGGCCGGTCCTCTGAGGAAGGCCCGAGACGACACAATCTGGAAATTCGGAGAAAGTGGTGGGCGGTAACGGGCTCGAACCGCTGACCCTCTCGGTGTAAACGACGCACTTTTTCTTATTTTACATGGAGTTCTCTGTAAACCGCATCAGGTTTTCCGTATTAAAAACAAGGCTCGTTGGCACCACGTGTAAACCGCAAATGTCATCACTCTGGCATCGGAACTAGGCGCTTGTCGTCATGTCTTCCTCGCTTGCCCAATCGGACTGGTCCACCCGTAAAGTTAGAGTTGGCGGTTTCTGAAATGCCTGGCTCTGGTGGCCCAGTCGTGGTGCTAAAATACAGCAGCGATGAAGTGCTTGGCTCTGGTAGTCCGGCCTTGGTGTTAAAATCCAGCAGCGATTTTGGCCTTGCCAGCATGGCACAGGCCGACGTTGCGGGCAAACTCGGCAGGAGATTGCCCATTGTGAGCCGTATGAGGTCTCCTCTCACTGTAGTCCATTCTCGACGTCTCAAGTAGCTGTATTGCTACGGTCAAGGAAACGAACCCGTTGGCGTTCATCCCGGAGCGATCCATTAAAGGAGTTCATGTGCACGCCATCTGCCGAGGTACTGGGCCACGAGAAATCCATTTTGACTTGTTTAGATACGTACAAGAGCCCAAGATTTGATCGGTAAGCGCGTCACCATTGTAAGATAGCCAAAGCTCTTGCCGGATCACTTTCGTCAGATCCCGTCAATGGTTGAGCTTTATCAACGTCTCTTTTCTATCGATTGAATTCAAACAATAGAGGTTGCTCCAGCCCCTTCTTTATCCGCATACTGATTCTGTCAAGCAACACCTTCACTGAATGCGCGGATGAGTTGGCTGAGCGCTCCCTCGGCTTCAGCGAAGCACGAGCCCGGTTCGCCCCGCTCATGATATTCGCTAATGACTGCCAGGCAGATAGCTGCTAGCTCTCTGGCTAATCCATTCGCGCCTGCGGATGCTTCGAGGCTTTTGCGAAAATCATTTGTCAATCGATTAGCAGCCGCGCCGACCTTGCGGGATTCGACGTTCGGACGCGCGAGCAACAATTCGCGCCTCCGAAGATGCCAGCCTTTCTGAACGAGAGACAAGGACGGCTTACCAAGTTCGGCGGCAACGAACCCGTCGATCAGATTGGCAAGCAAAGTGCATACAGCCAAGACTGCTACGTCATTGCGGAAACCATTCTCAAGCATCCTTGTTTGCGCAGTATAAAGGCCCAAAAGAATATCGACGGCGGCAGATGAGAGCCTCCCCACAGGCACGTCAGCTTTGTCATCGCCTACCGCATTTCTCGCCAATGCCGCGACAACAGTCACTCGCCCGGACCCGATTGAAGTTTTCTGCACAAGAACAATAGCCTACATTTCCCCCAAGAGAGCCGGCCTCAAAGCGGCAAGACCAATCGAGTGCGCAATAACTCATACTTCGGACCGCTTGATCAGAAGCAGAGCCAGCCAAGGCGAGGACTCTTATACTGGAGCCTATTTAGGGAGCACATACCGCCACGATGTTCTGAGACGTTTCGGACAGTCCATCGATGCGCGCTTGCCGGTCCGGTATTTCTGCCGACTCAACAAGCTCGTCAATGGACTCTTGTCCTTGTTCTTCAGCGCCTGTTGTTAAGCACTCACAAAAATCCTGACTTTCCTCCTCACTCAAACCGTCTGCAACAGAAACCGTTACGCAGACGCGCTGTAAATCATCTCGGCTCTCTGCTTGCGCGCTCGCATAAGACAGGGCCGCAAAACCAAAGGCAATCAAAGCAAACCGTTTCAACATTTTACTACTCCCCTTTTATTAGACTTGGTTCGAATAGAATTCCTGAGCCAATTGCAGCATATACATTTTGGTATTGTCGTTTCGCATTAACGATACACCGCACTCACTTTTTATCCGGCTCCTGAATGAAATTCATGACGAGTTTTTCAAATCTTGCCGCATGTTCAATTTGCGCCCAGTGCCCGCACTCTCCAAAGACATGCAACTGAGACCTCTTGATCAACTGCGACAGCCGCAGGCCATTTTCCAGCGGCACAACGAGGTCTTCACGCCCATGAATAATCAGAACCTCATGAGGAATTTTCTGGATATCGCGTTCATCACTTGCCAAGTGCTCTAGCCATCTCCCCCGAGGCGCAGGAAACATCGCTGAGAATGACTCCTGAAAACCCGGACGAATGCTTGCTTTGTACCGTAGTTCAGCAAGCTCATCCGTTACCAAACTTCGATCATATGCAAAGATATCCAGCAAACGGCGCATATTTTCAATGGATGGAGAATACCCCCAAACCTGGTCAAGTCCCTCACTCAGCCCCAACGCCAAACCCGCGCTTCCCATCAGAACAATGCGCCGAACTCTATCCGGGTGTCGAATGGCCATCGCAAGAGAAATCGCACCCCCGAAGGAATTGCCTACGAGATCGGTCCGTTCAATATCAAGAGCATCCATCAACCCAACAACCTGATCGAGCCAACTTTCCATATTATAGTACTCTTTACCCGGACGTTCCGAATATCCGAAGCCGAGCATATCAGGAGCAATTACTCTGGCCACCTCACTAAAATTTGGCATTGCCAATCGCCAGTTTGCCCACGCCGAAACCCCCGGCCCTGATCCGTGAATCAGAAAGAGCGGTTTCCCAGAGCCGAGATCATGATAGTTCGTCTTTACACCGTGAACTTCAATGTTACGTGCGATCTCTGGGTTGGTATCTTCAGATACGCTCTGAATGGCCATGCTAGAATCTCCTAAATGCAGCGTCGGGGGTCGGACGAATTTGGATCAGTTTTGCGGACGCGCCGCTCAAGCTCCTGTGCCCATAAACTTATGTCCCCACATGCTGATGCTGTCATATCGGACGACAGACCAATCTGACTCGATGGGTCGAGCGCCCCATCCATACTCGACAGCAAAGCCGGAAGGCGTGACGCCGTAGAACGAATACATGTGATCATTTGTGTGCCGACCGAGCGTCATCACGATCTCATTCTTCTCTGACACGCGATCATATGCGCGCCCGACATCATCGAACGACCCCACTTCCAGCATAAAGTGATGTAACTTCTTGGAAGCGGGCGCTTGGATTAATGCCAGGCTATGATGGCGCCTGTTGCAATGGAGAAAGTTCACCTGAAGCTTCACGTCCGGATTGACCTGCCAGTCGATGATGTCGGATAGCTCCATCCCCAGTCCACGGATGTAGAAATCCAACGAACGTTCAATATCTTCAACACTCAGGACATAGTGCCCTAGTCCCTGATCCTGAGTTAGAAATCCAGATACACCCGTAGGTGAAATAAACGGCTCTTCGTAGAGCTCGCTGGCACCATAATAGACCTCAATCTTGATCCCTGACGGATCAAGGCAGGATACCAAATCAATCACTCCCCGTTGCGCCAACAGCTTGGAATCGGCCTGCTCGACGGAAATGCCCATTTCCTTTAGTCTTTCAGCGATCTCAAGCATCTCGGCTCGATTCGAAGCTTCGAACCCCGCATACAAAAGATCATCTGCCGCACCTGGATGGACTGCAACCCGCCAATTTCGAGAATCCATTCTCAGAAAGAGAGTGTCATTTCTCGTCCCAGCATCCATTAGCCCTAACGTTCCGGTTGCGTAATCCCGCCACGCATCAATGTTTGATGCAGAAAAACCCAGATATCCCAACTTCTTAACGCTCATTGTCTTCTCCCTGTCTTTTTGATTTTAGTGTGTATCCGTACTTATTGTACTTCACGCGACCGTCTTTGCCGCCAATTTGAAAACGTCTTTCATGCGAATGAGCGGATCACGAATTGATTTCGCATCTACCTGCATCCTCCGTTCAATGATTTTTGATGCGAAAGAAAAATCTGCCGGCTGGTTTATTGAAACAACAGATTGAAGCTCCCCACCATTCAATCGACACACCGTCATTCCGGTCCCTCCGGGATCAACCCGAGTGACGACATCGCCAGGACCAGTGACTTCGCCCATCATCTGTATCCGATGCCCCGCTATCTCCGTCCAAGAAATCGGAACTTGCGGTGCTGGCTCACCCTTTCCGAGCATTGCTCCCGCAGCCACAGCCGCCTGGTTTTGAGAATTCAGATAAGTCTCCAGACTGCGGCGCCCTCCGCTCCTGAGAGGCCAACTTGCGACATCGCCCGCTGCGTACACCGTGTCGCTTGAAGCCATACCAACTGAATTTACAATGATGCCCCTCGCGCACGCCAATCCAGCATGCTCTGCTAAAGCGGTGACCGGCTCCGCACCAACGCTGACGATTGCCAGATCACCAGAAAATCTTCTTCCGTCGCCGCATCGTACTTCCCGGAACGAGGGGTCTAGATCTACATGAGTAATTGAGACGCCCGTGTGGACTTCAACCCCTATGGCCTCCAATTCCTCTCGACACCACGAGCCTATTGTCTTGCCCAGAACACGCAACAAGAGCTCATTGGCAGTCTCAAGGATAATCGCCTTTGCACCCATCTTCTGAATTGTAGTGGCAAGCTCACATCCAATGAGGCCTCCCCCGATGATGATGACTTGTGCCCCAGGGGAGATTGCTCCCTGTAGAGCCACGCAATCGTCAAGTGTCCGCAGTGAGTAAAGTCCCGGCGTCTCGCTATGCGCATCTAGACGCAGAGACCGCGCCCGAGACCCAGTGGCAAAAAGGAGCTTGTCAAACTTGAGGTCCGAGCCAGAGCTCACCTCAATACGCATCGAGGGCAAGTCTATTGTTTCAACGCGAACTCCCAGACATTTCTCGACCCTGAATTCTTCGCTCCAATTACAACCCATTAACAAAGGGGGGGCAGATTTGGTCGCTAAAGCAGACTTGGACAAAGAGGGTCGATCATATGGCTCATACGGCTCGTCGCCAAAGAGGAAAATCTTTCCCTCAAACCCCTGGTCTCTGAGCGACCGACACGCTGTCGCCCCCGCCAGACCCGCACCTATGATCGCGAAACTCTGCATCAATCGTTGACCTTACCAGATTCGAAATCCACGTAGACGTCGTTGCCCTCCACCTTCACGGGATAAACAGTTAAGGCCGCGCAAGCGGGTGGAGCCTTCACTTTTCCCGTCCGCACACAGAATTTTCCCCAGTGAAGCGTACACTCAATGACGCCATTTTCGAGAAAGCCATCCGCTAACGACCAGTCGCCATGTGTGCAGCGGTCCTGAGTCGCGAGGATCTCTCCGTCTAAGTTGAATAGCGCGATAGGTTCGTCGAACAACTCCACCCGCAACGCGTCACCTTCAGGAACTTCGTCTAGGCTGCAAACTTTCTTAAAAGCCATCACGATACCTAGAAAAAGATGCTGAGATTATTAGAGAGAATCGTACTTTGATCGATGTGTATGGTTCTCTTAGCGATCATGAAGCCGAGCTTGTTGTCACTGCGGCGCAGTACATCCATTCGCTCTCCTGCAAAAATATCGACCTGCCGTTCCAGACGATTTCGGTAAAGAATAAATGACGACGTCACATGAACTTCCTGATCATCACTTGCATCGTTAATGATGACGTTCGCTATGATGTGGCGCGTTCGCGAAGCCGGGCTTTCAGACCATCCGACATCCGACATTAATTTCCGCTGCCGCCCACGCATCATCACTAGATCATCATCAAAATGCGCGTACTCACCGTCCTTAGAGTATTCGAGCTTTTGATCGCGCCTCGTGCGATTCGTTCTCAACGGCATAAAGTACCTGATGTCCTTGTCCAGAAGGTCAAACCAATCGTTGAACTCGTGCCGATCAAGCAGAAGAGACTCCTTATAATAGAATTGCTCAACTTCATGCTGCAGCAGCAGAGCGGCAGTGCTTATCTGCGACGCTGATGACTCTGGTCCCACTTTTTCTTTCAGCATAATTATCTCCAATTTGCGCGATTTATGCGCCCGTTATTCGCGAGGGTTAATAGAACTATCGGTTGAGCGCACTTCGCTCTGCCTACGAAACGGGTGATCCGCTCACAGACCTCCCTACTTTGGCCCGAGTGTGTCCCAATCAGGTTCAGTCATCATACGGATCCACTGATGATAGAGTCCGCGAGCGGCTTCTTCATTGTACACATACCCAATACTGCCCGGGTAATGCGGATTATCGGCAGCAGAACGACCTTTTCCCATTTGAATGTTGAGCCGGCGCTTCCTAGCCTGATGCCCTCGCAACACAGCCTGGATTTCGACCCAGTTTTCACCATCGTCTTGCTCGAATACGCCTCCGGCAGAAAACGTTCTTAATGTCTGACGGCGGTACTCTTCCTTGATCTCGTCAGGAGCATCAGCATCTACAACTGTAAATGCCCATATCTCTGTCTCGTTCGGGCCTCTCGGCTGCCAGGTTCGAACGGTGTTGATACCGGGAAGGAATGAGCAGGTTGGGAAAACAGTCATGTGCTGGACCATCAATTGACGCGCACGCTCTGCGCTTCCCAAGCGCCTCTCCGCCCTGGCGGCCGCTTCACCTTCCGTCCAATATTTAGCAATCTTGGGCCCCATGATAGCCACTAGCATACCTGGCTCTCCGACATAGAAACCCGTTCCATGCCCGCCCCACTTCGCCCTGAACTGGTATCCCACCGTCGGAATCTTCGCATCCGAAAGCTCCATACCTTCGGGCAGGCCCGCCTCGATACCGGACAGATGGGATACGGTTCCGGCATGATACATGTCACTACAAAACTGCTCAGCGGCAAACTTCCAGTTGCATGGGATAACCCATTTCTGCATGCCGCTGATAACTTCAGTACCCGCCTCGGTTCGATCGAGCATGTGGTCCATGTAGAATGTCGCGTCGCCAAGATACTCGCGCAGATTTGGCGCGTTTTTATCCCAGTTCGCGAAGATCAAGCCCTTGTAGGTCTCAACCCTTGCCTGGCCCGGCCCCCACTCGGCCTTGTTGAAGTCCTCACAGAATGCCTCAGACTCATATGGTACGTTCACCAAGTTTCCGCCGATGTCGTACGCCCAACCATGATAGCTGCATGTAAACGATTTTGCGTTGCCGCCATCGGTTCGACAGATTCTCATCCCCCTATGCGGGCACTGGTTTAGAAAAACCTTCAAGCTTCTATCTTTTTGACGCACAAGAATGACGGGATCCTCGCCCATATAGGCCGTCAAAAAGTCACCGGCTTTGGGAACATGTGTCTCGTGCCCGAGCATAATCCATGATCGTCCGAAAACGCGTTCCTGTTCCAACTCATACAGATCCTGATCTGAATAAATTCTTGGATCAAGCGTGCCATTCTCTTCGTCAAGCAGAGCCGTTATCTCCTCGACATTCCAAACATTTTTCTTCTCGAACGCCTTTGGTTCGTGCCCGATGTTCAGGCGCGTCTTTGTTTTAGCCGTCGTCATATTTGTAACCTTCCTTGATATCATGAGCCGCCCATGCCTCCATTTTTAATATGAGGCCTGCCGGCAGAATTAGCCTTCCTTGTCCGGACTTTCCAAAATCAGACCACGCCCCTTCAAGAATTCTACGGCTGACCAAATATGAAAAGATAGCGCCTCAACCGCCGCATCGGCGTCACGCGCAATGGCCAACTCGAAAATCTTCTCGTGTTCAGAATGAGCCAACACGCCAGGGCTTACTCGACTGGCTGTAGACAACCGCCGGTAGCGTTCCGCTTGCTTGTAGAGAATAACTCGGAACTTCTGCACCCAGCGAGAGGAAGAAGCCGATACGAGCGCATCATGAAATTCCTGATTGCGCTGCTCCCATATCTCGAATCCTGCGATTGGATTAGCTTCGAGCCTTTTCTCCGCAAGGGACAGTTGGTGATATGCTTGGACAACCCGACCTTCCCAGTCATCTTTCCCGGATACGATACTATCCCGCAACGCTGATGCTTCCAGCAGGACCCGCGCCTTGGTCAAATCCTCGAAATCAACAAGCGACATCGGCGCCACTCGAAAACCTTTTTGGGATTGAGTAAGGACGAGCCCATCCGACACGAGGAGAGATAACGACTCCCTCACAGTGCCAACACTCACTCCATAATTTTCACCTAGTGGCTGAAGTCGCAGCTTGTCACCCGGCCCATACTTGCCGTGTACAATATCGAGACTCAACTGCTCGTAAGTCGACTCAATCAGGCTCCGAGGCCCGTCTGATTCGGACTCAGTTTCCGTCCGACGCTGGAACATTTCACCCGTGGACATGATTGATAGCCTCTTCCTCACCTTGGATTATTCTTTTTTATCAAATAAAATTATTTTTTTTCTTATGTCAACAAAATTCAGGATGCATTCCCCAATTTCTCAGCATTCCGTCTGGGCCATAGAGTCCCACGCACGCCCGAAAATTCGTGTTCATTATCCTTTGCCCAAGCGCCTGATAAAATGTTCACTCGGGAGATAATACAGACGCACGTTAGCGTGCGCACTTCCGCGTAGCGCGCCTCAAACAAGCTCTCTCATGAATCCCAAAACCAATTCATTTACTTCCTCAGGCCGTTCTTGTTGAATCCAATGACCGCATCCGGATAGAATGTGCGACCCGACATAATTCGGAACGAACTCGCCTACACGATCAATTGCCTCTAGCCCCCATCCTGTCGTGACATCGCACTCTCCCCCAATAAACATCGCAGGTGGAAGAAGCTGAGTGCCGTCATGTGACTCAAGCTGCTCCCAACTCTTTTGAATACCTCGATAATAGGAAAAAGGCCCTATCATTCCTGACCGCTCGAACTCTTGCGTATAGAAGTCCAAATCATCCGTTCCCAACCAGACCGGAAGATCGGCTGGCGCATGCATTTTGTCCCGCATTCGAGCACCAAACGGTATACTAAGGGCGCTCGCACGTATGATGTCCACTTGCGGTAAGTCCAAAAGTCCAGACAAACCCGCACCCTTCATACTCTCGCCTGAAAAGGCCCACAGAACGTCGCGCATCCAACCACCCGAATCTTCTTCGAATTCCCGTATGGCCGGTGCCAGCGAACCAAAATAGTCCTGATAGAATTGTTGGTCTGGTCCAGCCAATTCTTTATGAATATCTTCTGGAGAGCGTTCACCGAAAGGAGAGCCAGGCAGAGCAATTAGCCCGCGCCCAGAGAAAGGAATTGCAAGCCCCACAACGCCACGGAAGATTTCAGGATGCAACCAGGCCGCCGTCCAGGCAATCATTGCCCCCCAGTCATGCCCAACGACAACGGCACTTGAGGCACCTAACGCCCTGACCACACCCACGATGTCCTCGACAACAGATTTGATCAGATAATATTCGGAGTCCAAGAATTTGGATGATCGCCCATAGCCTCTTAGATCAATGGCAACGGCCCGGTAACCGGCCTCGGCTAAAGCTGAAAGCTGGTGGCGCCACGAATACCAGGACTCCGGAAAGCCGTGAACGAGTATGACTAGTGGGCCTTCGCCTTCGCACACGGCGTGAATTCGGGCAGAGCCGACAGTCAAGAATTGTGAGCTTCTTTGTTGCATGATTTTTTCCGAAATCAGAAATCAAAATTGTCTCTGTACGTCCGTGAAGGTCGGTTCCAAAAAGCAAGTCCGGATAGCCCCTCGGGAGGTATCCTGCTGCTCCGAAATAACTTGACCGCATAGCTCTCCGCCGAACTATTCAATTCTCAAAACGACATTGCCCGGCAACGCTCCGCTCTCAACCAGTTCATGGGCTTCCACGAGATTTGCAAAGCTCACTTTTTTTGCAATATTATGCAGGACGTTCTTGTCCTTAAGCATGTCTTGGAGCACCAACAGGGCTCTTTGCCTATCTGGCCTGGATAATTTGTACACGATGAAAAAGCGATAACAGATATTGCGCCCGATTGACGGCGAGAAAGGTAAAGCGATTTCTTTTTGACTGCTGCCATAGATGACGGCCAGCCCCCCCTCTTTCATAACCGCCACGTCTATTTGAATGTTGGCAGCCAAGTCTACTTCGATAATCCGGTCGACGCCCCGATGGTCCGTAACCTTGTTGATTTCTTCGACCAGCGTGTCTGTTTTGTAGTTGAATACAAAATCTGCTCCTGCGCGCCTCGCTAGGGCCGCCTTCTCCTCACTGCTGACTGTCGCAATGACAATTCTGGCACCACAAAATTTTGCCGCCTGAATCGCGTAATGGCCAACCGCACCTGCGCCACCCGCGACGAGGACAATCTGCCCCCGAACTCCTCCGTCAGTTGCGACGGCATGACAGGCGGTCATTGCAGGAATGCCGAGACATGCACCGTTCTCAAGCGCCAGCCCGTCCGGCATATGCTCGACCTGCTCAGAAGGCAGCACAACGAACTCAGCGGCAGTTCCATTGCTTCTGTTCCATGCGGCATTCCAGACCCAAACCGCATCGCCCGGCTGAAAATCGTCAACGCCATCACCAATCATATCAACCAGTCCGGCTCCGTCGCTATGAGGAATGCGTGGAAATGGAATTGTGGAGGGGATGTGCCCACTGCGGGTTTTGACATCAGAAGGGTTCACACCCGACCATTTTAACCGCACCCGAACTTCGCCGGCCCCAGGCGCCGGCATCACCATCTCCCGCAGCGTCAATACGTCCGCAGCTGGCCCTGTATTCTGGTAGATATAAGCTTTCATGTTTTCCCTTTCTGGCGTCAATTCCAGATTCAAAAATTACTCATCTGTGGGCCGCCAAGACATTTGCCATTGTGGTGAGGCCGGATACGCGCCTACCGAGCAATGGCTGAAGTGATATCATTCAATACCTGCGGGTCATCGATCGTCGCCGGAACTACATAGTCTTGCGACTCCGCAATGCTCTTGATCGTTCTCCGTAGAATCTTTCCCGACCTTGTTTTTGGAAGTTGATCGACAACGATGACGCGCTTGAAGGCAGTTACCGGACCAATTTCGGTTCTCACCAAGTTTACGATTTCTCTCGTAATTTCTTCCTCTGCACGCGTGACCCCATCGTTCAAAACGATGAGCCCAATTGGTAATTCTCCCTTCAAAGAATCTGCAACTCCAATAACGGCGCACTCCGCGACATCTGGATGCGCCGCCACCACTTCCTCGATTGCACCAGTGGACAGGCGATGACCCGCAACATTAATAATGTCGTCAACGCGGCTCATGACGAAGATGTAGCCCTTATCGTCTATATATCCGGCATCCCCAGTCTTGTAGTATCCGGGGTATTCCTCAAAGTATGATTTTAGAAATGACTCATCGTCATCCCACAGTGACAGCAAACACCCCGGCGGAAGCGGCAGCTTTATGACAATAGCTCCGTGCCCACCTTGCGGCATTTCAGAACCGCTCTCATCCACAATGCGAACATCAAATCCAGGCATAGGAACTGTGCTAGAACCATATTCTGTTGGCAGCTGTTCTATTCCCAACGGATTGGCTGCGATCGGCCACCCTGTTTCAGTCTGCCACCAGTGATCTACGACTGGCACATCAAGGAGACGCTCTGCCCACTGGATCGTGTCAGGATCTGCTCGTTCACCCGCAAGAAACAGCTGTCTGAAACCGGAATGATCGTAACCGGAAAGTAATGAGCCTGCTGGGTCGACTTTCTTGATCGCCCTGAACGCCGTGGGTGCCGTGAAGAGCGTATTAACCCGGTGCCGCTCAATCACCCTCCAAAAGGTTGCAGCGTCTGGTGTTCCCACCGGCTTTCCTTCAAACAGTATCGTCGTACTGGCGTTAAGAAGCGGACCATACACAATATACGAATGACCGACGACCCATCCTACATCCGATGCGGCCCAGAACACCTCTCCCGGTTTGACATTGTATACATATTCCATCGACCATTTGAGAGCGACCGCATACCCCCCGTGATCCCTGACGATACCCTTCGGCTTTCCAGTCGTCCCCGATGTATGCAGAATGTATAGCGGGTCGGTAGACGCCACGCTCACACATTCGGCTCTCTCGCCAGCCGTTCTTGCGGTTTCAACCAGGGCGGCCCAGTCGAAGTCCCGCTCATGCTCAAGCTCGCACGTCCTGCTAGAACGCTGGAAAATGATTGAACACTCAGGTTTGTGCGGGCTGAGCCTGATCGCCTCATCAAGGAGAGGCTTGTACTCAACGATACGACCAGGCTCGAGCCCGCAGGACGCTGACAACACAATTCTTGGCGTCGCGTCCTCGATTCGAGTGGCAAGCTCTCTAGCTGCGAACCCCCCGAATACGACCACATGGACTGCTCCGATGCGCGCCGTCGCAAGCATCGCAATCACAGCCTCGGGAACCATTGGCATGTAAATCAAGACCCGATCGCCGGCATTCACCCCACGCTCTTTTAGCACGGTCGCAAGTATACCAACCTCATCGAGTAGTTCAGAATAAGTATACTTCCGCACCGCTCCCGTCATTGCGCTATCGTAAATCAACGCCAGATCATCTCCGCGGCCATCGCGCACATGACGGTCCAATGCATTCCAGCAGATATTGCATTCGGCGCCCACGAACCAGCGGGTCGTATGACCTTTCGATTCTCTGAGTACGTCGTAAGGTCTGTGCCATTCAACAGCATGGGAGGCTTCTTCCCAAAATTCATCAGGCGCCGATTCCCATTTTTGGTATGTCGCTCTATAATTTCCCATACAAATGTCTTCCAATACGGTAGAATTCCATCTTACCGTCCTTGTGGTCATGAACACCGCTCAACCAAAATCGGTCCAGCAGCCTATAAGGGATTGTCCCCAATTTTTTTATGAAATGGCGCCTGACAACAGGTCTCGGGTTGGCAACCTAATCGATGCCAACCCGATTCTGATTAGCGTCTATCCCTCAACTTATCGACGTCGAACAATGAGTTGTCCATCTGATCAACTTTGTCCCAATCTGACGTTTGACTGAGAATTGTGTGACGCTGTGAAATCACGTTTGGAATGATCACTGAACGCCACATTGCGAGTCCCGTTGTGGGCTGCCACCAGCGTGAATCGTCCCAAGTCCGCCATAGGTTACCCCGACGATCGTACATTTCCACCCACTGGGTATAGTAGAGTTCCTTATCTACCCAAATGCGTTTTTTGGAGTACTGGTAGCTGTTGGTGCGATCATCGATATCATAAACCCATACCGGCCTCAGCTCCATGTCGACAATTCCCGTCAAAGCGCAATGCGCCTCATCCGGACGATAAGGATCGTATGCTGCACCAACCTCCGGTGCGGCTAATACGAAGCCCTCTTTAACCATGGTGTACTTGAATTTGCGTTTATCAGTTTTGGTCCACTGACTACGCCATTCATCCCAAGTGAGCTCCAGCGACGGAGCAATTGGATCTTGGCCATTGGTACCAGTAAGAGTGCGAGTACGACGGAGCGTAGGGATGAAAATCTTGAAGTTGTCATCTTTGTCAGCATCCGCGTACCGAAGTCGGACACCGGCTAATCCTCGCACATCCCTAGGCGAAGTTAGTAGCAAAGAACCCGCTTCGGTGACACCTTCATATCCCGGAACATTACCGAGCGGAGTTTTACCAACTCTACCCGCCATCTTGCGCCACCACATATTGCCTGTGTAAGAGCGTTCGACCTTATTGCTGGAGCTACAGCCGGTCATCAGTACCGGGTTGAACCAGAGATCTTCTGTTCCCACGCCGTGCGCATTGAACAACCAGTTTAGTTCATCACCATTTTTTGGTGTCAGGAAAGGCAATCCGCTCTTTGTGAGAACGCCATTTTTTCCGTCCCTGTCTACCAGCTCACCCTTTTCATTAATCGTGAAGGGATCTTTGCCCAGCTTCTTGGTCGCATCGAGCAGAGCTTTCTGCATATAATAATGGTTCGTGGGAACAATGCGGATACCCTTGACACCCATCCACTCACTATTGAGCCGATCAATCCAGAACTTTGGAAGATAGTCTGACAACCAAGGCATTGACGCCAGGTTGTCTTTCGTGATGATTAACCCTGGTTTTAGCTCGCCCGGAATATCGGCGTCCTCTATGAGGCTCGAGGCCGTGTAACCTCTGAAATCCTTCCACTCTTTCTCAAGTTTTCGGGTCTCATCATTGTCAAGCATATCAGCCCAGGCTTTGTGTTCGGGCAAGCCCGTCTCCTTGGCAAACGCCTTCCAGCGCTCGATATAATCTTCTTGTGCATTCGCTACGGGCGTTGCTGCAGTCGCAACTGCCATAAGCGCCGTCGCTCCGATCAGAAAGCTTTTCAAGCTTAACCGTTTCATTTTCTTCTCCATCATCAAGAACCAGACATCTTTGCGTTATCGTTATGTTTCTCTAGAATTGGTAGGTCAGAGAAAACTCAACGTAGTCCGATTTGTTATAGAGCCCCAAAAGGCCCTGCTCATCCTTCCCGCTAAAGTAGCCCACTTCAATTCTGGGCTTCCAATTTCCTCCTCCTACGGAGAAATCTATTCTCTGCCTTATCGCAACGCTACCTTTATCCATGTCCCAGATCGCCAAGCCATCCAGAGTCACTTTGTCGTTTAAGAAACCCTTCGTGTACGTCTGAGTTATGAATTCCTGGTTCTCTTCAACATTTGTAAGCGCGTAAGGCGCCTGAAACAGGAGCCCATCAGCATCTTCGGTATGGATCTCGAAAAACTGAGTTGTCATAAAAATCGAACTGCGCTGCGATTCCCACCCCGGCACCCAGAAATTATAATCAAATCCGACCAAGACAGACAGCTGATCTCGTCTCGCGATTGTGTCGTCACGGGTAGTAATGAGAGCTGGTGTTCCGACGGTCACACGCCCGGGCACAAAGGGGTTCTGAATCACCCCCTTGTTGAAGGGTTTGTCAAACTCGTATGCCGCCTCCAAACGCAGTACCGGAGAGACATCCTTTCGACCGAATCGGAACTCCGTCATATCGCGTGTGAATGAAAAACCGACGGTCTTTTGCCGGAGTGTGTAATCGAGGTCAAAATCTGTAGTAATAGAACACGGCACCCCTCCAGCCGCCGGATCCAGAATATCAAGGCAGCCGAACGGAATTAAAGGAAAGTCCCCTGGCGCCGCAGTCCCAGCTGCGAGAGACTGGATGAAATCAACGTACTGACCCGGCGCATTCATCGCACCTATGGTGGTTGGGAGATCAATGGGCACATTGACAACGCCCGCTGCATTTGGATCTCCGATAAATGTGCCAATATGAACTGTTGCACCGGTGTTGACGACGATCGGCAGATCCTGAAAACCGTAAAAACCATTAACTGTCCCCTGCCCGCCAAGGACATCGAATTTTAGCCGCATGCCGACCTCGGAATCTTCCCAGTCGTCTGTTTCCTTGTCCGACAGCCTTGCTCCCAACAAGGGCATGCCGAAACCCGACTGACCTTCCACCAACCTCGGGAAAGGCAGACCGAAGGGGCCTCCGGACGTACTGGAATTCGGCGTGGGATTATTCACGATGAATTCGGAATGGCGTACCACCGGAGTGTAGATCACTTCCAGTGATGGATCCTTCAGTCCTAACCCCTCAAAAGGAGCAGCCAGGCCAAGCTGGTCAATATCCAAAGATAGGGCAGCACTCCACTGAGGTATCCGCAAATCCTCGGTGTCTGTAAATATACTCCTTTGGCGGAGATCCTGTGGGTTCAGAATATCAAGAAGGCGCAGACCATCTGCTTGCCCCCACCCTCGCTGAAACTTTCCGACTTTTAGAGACGCGCGTCCCTCTGAATCAGCAAACGCTATCGACAGCTCTCTAATCACATCCTGCTCGAAATCATCGAGTATGCGATTTTCTTCACCGCTATTACCAAACGGTTCAGGAAGCGTGAGCGCCCCATCCTGCGAGAGTAAAAAATCAAAGCGATCTAGAAACGGAGGGCCCTTAGTAAAGTCTGGCGTGCCAGGTCCGATTGAATCTCCGTCATCAAGATCATAGTACCAATCGCCGCGCAGCCAAAAATCGGAAACAACCGTCACATTGCTATTGGGAGTCCACTCAGCCTGAAGCTGCGCTACAAACTGGGAGGGCCCCACTCCAGTTCCACCACCATACCGGTCAAAATAGACGCCCGTCCCTTGCGTCAGACGTCCGCCCACCCAGACATTGTCGGGCAGGTTCAGCGCTTCAGCCAATGACTCGGCATTCGCTGCTAGCGGCATCATAAGGACTGTGGAAAATGCTGTAGCCCCGAGCAGGCATAGCTTTTGCGACTTAGTTTTAGTTTTTTTATTCTTGGTGTTCATCTTTCTCTCCCTCACTTTCTATTTTTTCCGATGCGCAGCCAGGCTCTATCGCCCTCAATCTAACCAACCATCGCCCTGACTATTTTCTTCTGTGTGCTAAACGGAAATCCCCGCGGCTTCAGCAAGCCGATTGCTGCAGGCACAACAGTGAGCGCCCCCACCATGTTGAACATCAAGATGATCGCCAACAGAACGCCCATCTCGGCTTGGAACCTGATCGGAGACAGGAAGTACCACGGCAATAGCGGCAGTATCATCGTCAGTGCCGTAACTATCACGGCAATACCAGACGTGTTGAACGCCCGGCCCGCCGCCTTCGCGAATTCATGGCCGTGCCTCATTTCGTCGCGTATCCGGTCTGCCATGTAGATGCTGTAATCAACACCACGGCCCAAACCCAACGCAGCAAGCGGCAGCGTATTCAAGTTCATCCCCACGTCCATAAGCGTCATGACACTCATGGTGATAAAGTGAGATGTCGTCAGTACAAGTATGATCACGACTGCGACTGCGGGTGATCGATATAGCCAGAGCAGGTTAACTGCGATAACGATGATAATGGCAATAAGGAGTACATTTTCTTTGTGCTCGATCTCGTCGTTACTCGCCTTAATTATACCGATCTGTCCGCCGGCGAACCTCACACGCGGCTCCCCATCTGAAAACTGATAGGTGTTTAGAAATTCATGGCCCGCCGCCATCAACGCATTCACGGTGTCAGCACTATGCTCCCCCGTATAAATTGAGAGCTTACCGATGCTCCATTCCGGGTTCGTATAGGCGGCAAAGTCTCCTGGCTCACCGCCAGACCGGAACATGTAAATGTTAAACCCTATTTCTTCTTCTGTATCAGGAATTGTTTGGTATGAAGGGTCCCCTTCCCACAAAACCATGTTGATATTTTTTACAATCGGAACAAGGCTCTGTGCGCGAGTTGCCGGAAGAACTCGTTCGTAAATATAGCGATCAAATGCTTCGATCTGATGATACACACGCGGATCTAGCATTATCTCTCCATCACCGGAGAAATAGGCCTGCATTACATCCGTACCGACACGGTCAAAGCTCGAGTTGATTTTTTTGACATCTTTGTTGTATTGGGAATCTTTCCACAGGATCGGGCTCCCTTCTGCGTCACCTATTTTTAGCCCCTGCGAAATGAAAATGCCCGCAATCAACGCAGCGACAAAAGCCGGGAGGAATACATATCTGGACGCTTTCAGCCCAAAAATTTTGGCCAATACGGCTTGACCGGGTAAGGTGGTGCGGAATTTTGTCGGCTTCCGAAGGACCGCCATGAACGCCGCAGCAACAATAATTCCCGGGGTCAGCGTTAGAAGCCAAAACGTGCAAATGAAGGCAAGCGACTGTATGCTTGGGATAGTCACCAGAGCCAGAACCGTAAATCCAGCTGCATCGGTAATCACAGCCGCAGTGCTCGGGAACAGAAGGCGCTCAAGGCCTTCTTTTACTGCGTCACGCATGGTGGCACTATTTTCGATTTCATCGAAAACGCGCGAAACGAATTGAACTGAATGGGATAAAACAGTGGCGAAGACGAAGAATGGGAGCAAGAGCAACAGGGGATCAAGATTGTAACCGACCAAGCCAATGACGCCAAAGCCCCAAATCGTGACGGCGAAGGCCACGAGCATTGGAACAGCAACGCCCACCCAGGACCTGAAATAGAAAAATAGGACGGCAGCGATAGCCAGCACAGAGGCCGCAAAAACCAACAGCATATGAGGCAGATATTTCTTAACCGTGCCCAGAAGTACGGGCCTGCCAACGACTGATATTTTTACATCTTTCGTCGAGAATTCTGATTTTAGATTGTCAATAAAGGCGACAAACTCCCGAGAATCCACCTCCTCTGAAAGCTCGGCAGAAATAAGCATTGAATGCTCATCCAGTGAGACCAATGAGCCGAGAAACTGCCCCCTGACGATTTGTTTGAAATGCTCCATATCAGACTCAGAGCGGGGCACTTCCGGCCACATAAGAGGACTGACCAGAATTTGCCCCTCCCCGCCGGCCACCGATCTCGTCTTCCGGAGATTGGCCGCCTCAAACAGAGGGCGGATATTGTTATCGTGAAAATAGAACTCGTCTGATACTTCCCGATACGTTTCAAGAAAGTCCGAATTGTAGATGTCGCCTGCTTTATTTTCGACTTCGACAAGGACATTATTGACTCCACCAAACTGACTCCGGAACTCCTTATAGAGTTCGACATTCGAATGGTTTGCAGGCAGCATATCTTCGATAACGACCTTCAACGAGACACCTGTCACGCCGAAATAAGCCGCCCCCGATGTGACCAGAAAAGCGATTGCCAGAATGATTCTGGGAAATCTTATGACGAAATTCGAAATATAACTTACCACTGAATTTGAGCCTTTGATTGAATTTGCAACAAGCGAACTACTCCTGTTACCACCGCACTAACGGCTCCGGATCTGAGACATCGAATTCGGTTTTTAGTACGGCACCGTTCGCCCCAACGACAACATACCCTCCGTGTTCTGATGTTTTAGAGACTCCTCCGTACCAAAGGAATCCTGGCTTACTCTCCAAGGGCAACAAATCCGATACAGGCAATCCAGCTTTTACACGGACCACACCGCCCTGGCCTACGATCACTCCGTCACCATCTTGGTCTAATGTTAGATCGAACAAATGCGCATCTGTCCCCGAGGACAAAGCTGTGATCGTCGGGACACGGTCCATTAAGCGTCCCGAGCCCTCTTCAACGTCACTGTCCGAACCAAATCGAACCATTGTAAGCTTGCCGCCAAGCCCAGATATTAGCGCCTCCGAACGCCATGCATCTACCGCTGTGAATGTGACCGAGGCATCGGGCGCGTCCAGCACCTCCCAGCTCAATCCATCATCGATTGACGACGCTATCAGGCCGAACTCCCCAACCAAAACCAACCGCCCGTCCTCGAGACGTGTAATGCCATTCAATCTCGGTAGATCACGTCCCTGATATCCGGATAACGCCTGAGTTTGCCACGTTTTACCGCCATCGGACGTGTGAAGCACTGTAGCCTCATGTCCGACGACCCAAGCTGTCTGGGCGTCGAGACAGTAGACATCTCGCAAGTTAATGCCCGACTCAATATGCACAACTTCCCAATGTGCGCCCCCGTCTTCAGACCTCAGGATCTTTCCTCTACTCGTGACAGCAATGCCGATGGCCTCGTCCACAAAGTCGATCCGCCTAATTAAGTCCGTAAACGGCAAGGGCTCGCGCTTCCAATGCCCTCCTCCATCCTCGGTCTTCATTAGTGTCCCGTAGTATCCCCCCACCCAGCCCACAGAATCAGACACAAAATCGACGGCAAATAAATTATCAGGAGCAAACCGTACACGTCCGGCAGTTGGCAGCTCTATATTTGACCGAGGACTTGCGTCGGGGATCGTTAAAACGGCCTGCTCTGCCAGCGCCCCAGGTTGGGAGAAGTAAAGCACCCCAGCAGCAGCGGCAGCATGAGCGAATTTGAAGACCGGCAGGTTCATAGATTTGATCCAAAAGACCGCCAGCACTGCTGGCACAATTTCGACTTAGTTGGTGAACGCGTTCAGGCTGGGTCAGCCCACGCCAATACCGCCATCGGACGAGATGGTTGTGCCTGTGACGTATCGAGCCGACACCGGACAGGCAAGCAACGCATATAGCGCTACATGGTCTTCAGGCTTTGCGGCAAATCCGAGCGGTGTCATGCCCTCGAGAAGTTTGTCGATCTCTGGAATCTCAGCCATCTGGGACTTTGCGTGCTCGGATGAGGGCGACCCGGAAAGATTGGTAATCGTACCTCCTGGAGCTACGCCATTAACCCTAACGTCTGGCGCGACTTCCTTCGCAAGCTGCTTGATGAGTCCAATCACAGCGTGTTTCGATGCCACATATAGCGGACCACCTCCGCCCGTAAAAAAGCTTGAGCTAGAGGCCGTGAAAATTATGGACCCTTTAGACTGGCGAAGCGCAGGAAGACACGCGTACGCTCCGAGCGCGTACCCCTTTACATTCACACCAAAAATATCATCGCAGACTCTTTCGAGCTTTTCTTCATCCTGCGCTTCCAGAGGCGTTATAAAATCCCATATCCCTGCATTGCCGATAAAGGTGTTCAGTCCACCGAATCTCTCCACGGCAAGGGCCGCAGCGCGCTGATTGTCTGCCAGACTGCGCACATCCCCAATTACTGTTTCAACCTCAGCCCCGAACTCACCCCGCAACGAACTCGCCTGTTCGTCATTGACGCACAGAACACACAGTCTGGCACCTTCCTCGACAAAATGATGGACCACCGCCCGACCAATTCCCGTGGCTCCGCCCGTAATCAAAACGGAACTGCCGCTTAGTTTTGGCATATTTAAGTACCTCCCTAACAACCTTGCTTGAGGTGCAAGATTTTGTTCTTTTTTTGAGAAAAAATGATTTTTTTGATTGTGTCAATATTTATTTACGAACAGCGCGAGCTCAAATTCCGTAGCAAGGATCGAAATCTGCATGTGGCCAAAGGCAACTGTGCTATCGAAGCTGCTGTTAATTTCGCCATACGGAACAGACGCCAGCGCAACTTAGTGCACCTGACTCCCGGATTGGAGCAGTGCTCGCCGCCCCGGATGTCGAAAAGCCATTTCCCGACTCCGAGATTTTTGTTCCGTATACTCGCTTATTTCTATCGGTTGTTCGGGAACGCTCAGAACGCAGTCCATGTTCCCACATGTCCTATTATTCGCGCATGGCCGCTTTCGAGAATATTCTCGACGCACAAATATCATGGGTAGGCCTACAGAATTCCAATCCTGTTCACCCGAGCGCGCAGATTTCATAAAGTTTCACAATGTGGGAGCGATGCCACTCATTCGTATCCGGCCAGGTTGACGCGCAACCGGATAGCGGCTCAACCCAAATGTGTCGTGTCAGGTTGAACTTCACTGCCATTCAAGGTCAGGGAACGCTCAAGAGATACGACAACCAGTCTGTTTCCTCCGGCGGAGCTAGGTCTCCGCCAAACTCTGGGAGCCTAAGCGGCTCCCATTTTTTTGACCTCTCATCTCCACATGATCAGGCGCCGGCCCCTAAGGTGGAAGAGATTGACAGCGCTACCCCGTTGAGCTGAATCAGGCGATCACGCTGTTCTTTAGGACTCGCCCACCTCTGGCTAGATGAACTAGAAATTGCGCCCACGACCATTCCCCGCGAACTGAAGACTGGCACAGCGATGCAATAAAGTGCGTTATGAACCTCGCCATCGTCAACGCCGAATCCCTTATTGCGCGTGCGATGTAGTTCTCGTTCGATTTCGGCTGGATCCGTGATCGTTTTATCCGTTAGCTTTGGAAAGGGCCCGCTGGATATATACGCCCGTCGCTCGTCGACCGTCATGTGCGAGAGCAACACCTTGCCGATAGCAGAACAGTACGCCTCCAGCTGCCCGTTCTCGCGCGTGAACACCTCCTCTCCTTCAAATACCGATTTCGCGAGGTAGGTAACCATGTCGTTCTCCAGAAGGCCAAAGTGGGTCGTGGTTTCCAACGCGACACTTAGTTGGTCCAAAAAGGGCCGTACTAGTTCCGACAGCACTGCATGTGGTGTGTACCCCTCCAACTTCTTCAGAAAAACTGGGTTGGGCAAATATCGTCCACGTCTGGATCGGCAGATGAGCCCGGCCGAATGGAGGGCATTCAGATGCCTGTACAGAGTCGATTCCGGCACCCCGAGCTGGACACTCATTGCGTCTGATTCGAATACACCGTCCTGCGCAACAAGTGCTCCGAACAAGGCCATCGCCTTGTCGAAGGAAGACATGGATCGTGCCACACGGATCTCCATTTATCACATTGTGATAGCAATTGGCCTGCCTCGGATTGCAGTGTCAAGTACATCGCGTAGTTAGCGATCTAAATTCCAAGTCACTTACGGACGCGAACCAGACCATGATCTCCAGAGATGAAATTCAAAAGGCTGCGGATGCACTGTTCAACGCACACGCTGGACAAACCTACTGCGCGCCAGTGCGTGATCTCATTGGTCTTGATCCGCAAGCCGGATACGAGGTCCAGGCGATCAACACAGCCCGGTGGGTATCCGCAGGGCGACGGATTGTTGGCCGGAAAATTGGCCTGACGTCAGCGGCAGTCCAAAATCAACTTGGCGTAGACCAGCCCGATTTTGGCGTCCTCTATGCGGATATGGAATATTGCGACGGTGATGAAATTCCGTTGTCAGCAACTCAACAACCCAAGGCCGAGGCTGAAATAGCCGTTATACTCGGCAGGGACATCAACGCGCAGGATACAACGCCAAGCGAACTGATCCGAGCCATAGACCACGTCGTGCCTGCCATCGAAATTGTGGGCAGTCGTATCAAGGACTGGGATATCCGCATTTCGGATACGATCGCGGATAACGCCTCATCAGGCCTATATGTCCTGGGCGGTCCTGTTCGTGCACTGCATGGGCTTGATCTCGTCAATGCTGGCATGGTGATGAAATGCAATGGACGCCCGGTTTCATATGGCGCCGGCATCGCGTGCCTTGGAAATCCGCTAAACGCCGCACTCTGGCTCGCACGAAAATGCGCAGAGCTCGGAGCACCTCTCAAGGCCGGCGACGTCGTTCTGACAGGTGCTCTTGGCCCGATGGCCTCAATGGAGCCTGGTGATCTGTTTGAAGCAGATATCGAAGGTATTGGGTCGGTTCGCCTCGCAATTGCGGCGAAATAGGAGACATTGGAAATGACAACTCTCAAGAAGACCAAGGTTGCGATCATCGGATCCGGAAATATCGGAACTGACCTCATGATCAAGGTCATACGCAAGTCAAAGGGTCTCGAAATGGGCGCGATGGTCGGGATCGATCCCGACTCGGACGGCCTTGCCCGGGCAAAGCGCATGGGTATCGCGACCACGCATGAAGGAATTGAGGGTCTCGTTAAGCTCGACGTGTGGCCCGAAATCGGAATTGTCTTTGATGCGACATCTGCTGGCGCACACAAGCGGCACAATGAAGTCGTCACGTCCGCCGGAAAGGTGATGATCGACCTCACGCCTGCGGCGATCGGGCCGTATGTCATACCCGTCGTCAATGGTGACGCGCATCTGGATGCGTCAAATGTCAACATGGTCACTTGCGGCGGGCAGGCGACGATCCCAATCGTGGCAGCAGTAGCATCCGTCGCGACAGTCCACTATGCGGAGATCGTCGCTTCCATCGCCTCCAAGTCAGCCGGGCCGGGAACGCGGGCCAACATTGATGAATTCACCGAGACCACCTCAAAGGGTATAGAAGAGGTTGGAGGAGCCCGGAAAGGCAAAGCCATAATCGTCCTGAACCCGGCGGAGCCTCCGATGATCATGCGCGATACGGTATTCACCCTCTCTAGTGGCGCAGATGAGCCGACAATTGAGGCCTCAATCGAAGCAATGGTTGCAAAGGTCAATGCCTATGTGCCCGGCTATCGGATGAAGCAAAAGGTTCAGTTCGAACGGTTCGGCTCGAACAACCCGGTCAAGATTCCGGGCCTGGGCACGTTTGAAGGCATCAAGACCAGCGTCTTCCTGGAAGTCGAGGGTGCGGCCCACTACTTGCCTGCATACGCGGGAAATCTCGACATAATGACGTCAGCTGGCATTGCGACCGCTGAGAAGATCGCCGCGCAGCGGCTAGCCAAGGAGACTGCCTGATGGCGTTCGATCCAAAATCCGACAATCTTTACATTCAGGACGTCACTCTGCGCGACGGGATGCATGCGATCCGACACCAATACGGTATCGAGCACGTCAGCAAGATTGCCGCCGCCCTTGACCAGGCCGGGGTCGACGCAATCGAGATTGCACATGGAGACGGCCTGAATGGCTCAAGCTTCAATTATGGTTTTGGTGCCCACACAGACTGGGAGTGGATTGAAGCCGTCGCAGATTCAGTGAAAACGGCGAAACTGACCACGCTCCTCCTTCCCGGGATCGGAACGATCGAGGAGCTGAAGCATGCCTACAAGCTTGGCGTCAGGTCTGTCAGGATCGCCACACACTGCACGGAAGCCGACGTATCGAAACAGCATATCGGTGTTGCCAGAGATCTGGGTATGGACACGGTTGGCTTTCTTATGATGTCCCACATGGTTGAGCCTGAGAAATTGGCTGAACAAGCCGCCATGATGGAAAGCTATGGTGCCGAATGTATCTATGTCACCGATAGTGGCGGCGCGCTCGACATGGATGGATACATCGCACGGCTTCAAGCCTACGAAAAAGTCCTGAAGCCGGAAACTGAACGGGGTATCCACGCCCACCACAATCTGTCGCTTGGCGTCGCCAATTCCATTGTCGGCGTTCAACATGGCGCAAGACGCGTGGATGCTTCGCTGGCCGGCATGGGTGCCGGGGCCGGAAACGCACCGCTTGAGGTGTTCATCGCAGCCGCCGAGCGAAAGGGGTGGAAGCATGGATGCGATCTTTTCGCGCTCATGGATGCCGCTGAGGAACTTGTCCGCCCACTCCAGGACCGCCCCGTCCGCGTTGATCGCGAAACGCTCTCGCTGGGCTATGCCGGGGTGTACTCGTCCTTCCTCCGGCATTCAGAGAAGGCAGCGAAAGATTATGGGATCGATACACGTGAAATCCTGGTTGAACTAGGACGTAGGCGTATGGTTGGTGGCCAGGAAGATATGATCGTCGACGTAGCCCTGGATATATTGAAAGAACAACAATCCACTCAAAAACTTGCGACGTGAGCGACCAATCTTTATTGACTGTTGTCTTGCATCGCGGTCACGATGCGAGACTACAATCATCTATCTGGTATCAATCTCTCGATGCAGCCTGTTGTAATTGTGACGGCTGCGAGATTCAATCTGTCTGGACGAACGGCGCAGTCAGAACACGCTCAATCTGCTTATGTGCGTACAGTGCTTTTGGCTCGGTGAGCGCACTTTTTCATCGCCTTTTGACCTAAGCGAGCAACCTTGAAGTTTCCATGATAAATTGAAATTGGCACGCCTTCTGCATTCCCCTGACGCGGGAGGCAGATCCATGCTTGTTCACACGATAGAAGACCTGAACGATACCCTCGCCAGGTATGACTACACCGCCAATCTCTCACGCGGGAACTGGGCCTGGGAATTCGCCCGGCGCAATTCCGCGCTGAAAGCCGCCGCCTATGCTGCGCAACCTGACTTTGAAACAAGAACGGCATGTTGTGACATACAGCTTCTCCGGCTTTGCGAGCAGGACCGCCAAGCCGAAGACTGGGGACTTCTCTATTTTCCGAACCCAGATCAGTCGGCCCTTACCACGCATGTCTTCTGGTCCGACAAGACCTATCCCCGCAAGGTCGCCGTTCACGTGCGTGAAAGAGAGCGCGGCGAGATCGACGAAATCTTCGAAAAGAGCACGCGCCTCTGCAAGATCATCCATCTCGTGGATGCCTTCGAGCACGAACACATCCTTGTCAAAGGTAAGAAGTGCTCGATCCAGGTCAGGTGCAGTGGCAAGTCGCTCTTGTCCCTCGAGCCTGTAAAAATGGAATTCTCCATCTCGGGATTCAGCACAATGCAGGATCACGTGAATGCGCTGAACCGTGCCCAGAAGGTCTACGGCGACGACGACATGTCGCCTCCTGTCTGGTCACGCAAGGGCCTCGGCTATCGCAACGCTCTTGTCGCCTTGGATGCCCACGACGCGGGACTCACCTATCGTGAAACCGCGACGATTTTCTATGGTGAGAAGCGCATCTCGGAAGAATGGGGCGGACCGTCGTCCGCCATGAAGTCCGAAATGGCCCGCCTGCTCGCCAAGGGCCAGCGCCTTCGGGACGGCGAATATTTCTCCCTTTTGGAAGAGAACCTTTGACCTGCCCCTCCGCACATCGAAGAGCGCATACGACGTCATCCGGTCGAACGCTCTATTTCGATTAGCGGCTTACGAACTGGTAGACACCTCTTAGTATCTCAAAGCACTTGTAAGCATCGCCCCTCCCCCGCCTGCTGACGCGGGGCTGTCCGGGAGACGAGAGCCCTCCACCTCGTCCACGTCACCTGACCGGGCCCGGCTCGTCTCCGGTCACGCGGCCACCCGTTCGGGTCGCCGCGCGCTGCGGGGGCTCGCCGGCGGGGGCCGCGCTTTGCTTCCCACTGGCCTTACGGCCAGAGGGGTCAGGCGCGCGTGGCCTCTCGATACCTCAATCTGCCTCGGGCGATGGCATGAGCCATTTGCCGAGAACGGTCACATCCTGGCGCTCGTAGCCGAGGGCATTGTAGAAGGCAGTCGCGGTCTCGTTCTCCCCGCGCACCATGAGCTGCACCTTCGGCGTCCCCCGCGCCGTCAGCCAAAGCTCGGCTTCGGCCATCATTTCGCGCCCATGGCCGCAGGCTTTACGGTCTGGGCTGACAGCCAGATAGTAGATCCAGCCGCGATGGCCGTCATGGCCGACCACGGCGCTGGCAATGACATCGTTATCTAATGTACCGACGAGGATCGTGGCATCGCGGGATGCGATCGACCGGTCCATGTCTGCATTCGGGTCGTCCCATCGCCGGGTCAGCGCACACGCCTCCCAAAGCGCAATCAGCGCTGCGCGGTCAGCTTCCCGGAAGTCTCGTATATCCAAGGCCATGGCTGTCGGGTCTGGAAGGATTCGTATCCACGGCACCAGCCTGCCTGTTTGGTGTTTGAAAGCGTGGACAAGCTTTCCCAGCAGCCGGGAGGGGGCGGACGGCGCGTCTGCCCGGGCGCGGCCCGCGCGCAAGGCGCCGGTGACCTGGGTCCGCCGGTTCTTTCCGTGCCTCCTACCTTTCCGCCTTGCCCCCGGCCCTCATACGCCCGGGCGCCCGCACCTTTCGTCCGCCCCCTCCCGCCTGCCGGGAAAGGCACGCGGGCGAGGTTCAATTTTGCGAGGCTGACATGACCCCTTCACACGAGACTCCCGCTCCCCTTGGAACAGCGACCGGACCAGATTTGCGGGACACGCCCCGCATCTATGTCGCCTGTCTTGCCGCGTATAATAATGGACGGCTCCACGGGGCGTGGATCGACGCGACAGAACCGGACGAGATGATGCAGGGCGTCCGCGCCATGCTGGCGGCGTCGCCTGAACCGGGTGCGGAGGAATGGTCAATTCATGACTATGAGGGGTTCGAAGGCGCGCGCATTTCCGAATATGCCTCCTTCGAGACAGTTTGCGCCCTTGCGGACTTCATCACCGAACACGGGAGCCTTGGAGCGAAACTCTACCGCGAATTCGGCGATGACCTTGAACAGGCTCACGCCGCGTTTGAAGACTATGCAGGCGAATATCGCAGCGCCGCAGACTTTGCCGAGGAAGTGACGCGCGACAGCGGGACAGAGATTCCGGCCTCGCTCGATTACTATATCGACTGGACCGCGCTTGCCCGCGACATGGCGATGAATGGCGAGATCATGGTGTTCCAGACGGGCTTTGATGAAGTCCACATTTTCTGGAGCCGCTGAGTCATGGCGTTCCGGGAGAGATTTGACCGCTATGTGTGCGAGGGCGACAGCATTGCCGTCGAGATTGACGGCTTTCGCGTCACCGCGCGGATCGTCCGCGACGACTGTCCGGATAGTCCAGACGAGCGCCAGGACGGATTCTGGCCATCGCTCAATATTGGCGACCCGGGATTTATCGGACCCGGAAACAATTTCCGCGAGCGGCTGACGAAGGCGCAAGCAGACGCCGAAGCCGTCATGGACGCGTGGCGCAAGGATGAGTGGTTCTATTGCGGAATCGTGCTCGCCATTGAACGCGAAAGCGTGGAACTGGAATCTCATGCCGCCAGCATCTGGGGTATAGAGGCCAACGATCCGAGGTCGGAGAACGCCTACCTGACTGAAGTCGCATGCGAACTGCTCCCCGAAGCCTTGCAAGCCGGGCACAGAGCCTTAGCGCGTTTGATGGCGTCCGCACCTGCACGGGTCGCGCAGGCATGAGCGCGCTGGATGACCTATTAGGGCCACGTCCGCACATGACCCTCGTCATAGAGGAGTCCCGCGTCGTCGAAATCTGGGTCGATGGCCGCGCGCCGCTGATTGGCCTGCATGACTATGACTGGGGCGAGACCGATCCGGACGCAAACCGCGACGCGGAAGGCCTCCCCTTCAGCCCGATCAACTGGAAAGGCCCGGCATGGGCGCTTGGCCTTTCACTTTACCCGCCAGAACAGGAGGACAATCCCATGGCACAACCCGCACTGAAAACACTTCCCCTTGAGCAACTCCATATCAGCAAGCTCAACATGCGGCACAACCGCAAGGCGCCTGATGTCTCCGACATCTTGCCCTCCATCCGGGAGAAAGGAATCCGCCAGACACTTCTGGTGCGCCCCGAAGGTGATGGCTATGGCGTCGTCGCGGGACGGCGGCGCTTCCATGCCTTGCAGGTCATTGCCGCTGAGACCGGCAAGTCAATCGCCGTCCCGTGCGCAATCATGGAAGCGGATGACGACGCCGCAGCGGTGGAGGCCTCGCTCATCGAAAATGTCGCCCACCTGCCCGCCACGGAAATGGAGCAATACAATGCGTTCGGAAAGCTGGCGCATGCAGGCCGGACGGTGGAAGAGATTGCCGGACATTTCGGGGTCACGGACCTGAAAGTCCGGCGTATCCTCGCCCTCGCCAATCTCTCCAGCCCGATCCGTGCGCTTTACGCCAAAGACGAAATCGACCCGGAGACAATCCGCGCGCTCACACTTGCTACGAAGGACCAGCAGGCAGACTGGCTGGCCCTGTTTCGAAGTGAAACAGAGCGCGCGCCCATGGGCCGCGCCTGCAAGGCATGGATCACGGGCGGGGCCACCATCACGACCGACAAGGCGCTGTTTGATCTGGCGATCTATGAAGGCAAAGTGGCAGCTGACCTCTTCGGTGAGACAGGTGTCTTCGCAGAGGCCGACACGTTTTGGAAAGCCCAATCGGCAGCGCTTGCGGCCAAGGTCGAGACCTACATTGACGCCGGGTGGCGCAATGTAGAGGTTCTCGAACGCGGGAAATATTTTGCCAGTTGGGAGTATTTGAAGCGCCCCCGGACGAAGGGCGGCAGCGTGATTGTCGAAGTCCGCGATGATGGCACTGTGACCTTCCATGAGGGCTACATTACGCAGGCCGAAGCCCGGAAACTGGAGAAGCGCGCAAGGCCGGACGGTGATGCGGAAGCAGCCGACACCAAGCCCGAAATGTCCGGGCCGCTCGCACAATACATTGCCCTCCACCGCCATGGCGCAGCGCGTACAACCTTGCTTGGACACCCTGGAATCGCCCTCCGGCTGATGGTGGCGCATGCCATGGTCGGGTCCGCTCTTTGGACTGTCAGGCGGCACGACTTCCTCGCCCGGAAGGAGGACATACAGGCCAGCGTGGAGGCATCACGCGCCGCCGCAGAAATGCGGGCCGCCGGGGACCATGTCCGCAGCCTGTTTGACGCCCATGGGGTCGCATCCCTGCGCGCAAACGGGGACGCCTATCACCTCAGCGAGGTCTTTGCGGCGCTGCTCGAAATGAACGATGCGGAAACCCTGACCGTGCTGGCTTTTGTGATGGCGGATACGCTGGAAGCGGGCGGCCCGGTTGTGGAAGCCGTCGCTGTCGCCACCGAAACCGACATGGCCGCTTACTGGAAGCCGGAGCGTGTCTTCCTTGATCTCGTTCGGGACAAGCGCGCCATTAACGCCATGGTGGCAGACATTGCGTCTCCATCGACGGCGAAAGCAGCGCTCACAGACACGGGCAAAGCCCAGAAGGAACTGGTCTGGAACCGGATCACTGGCGAAGAGTGTGAGGCCAATCCGGGCTGGCGTCCGGGATGGATGCAGGTGCCGCCTACGCGCCTTGTTACAAACGCAGGGTCGCCGCCAGCAGATGCATGGGTCCGGATCGCCAGCCTGTTTACCTCTGGCGAGGACGAAGCTTCTCCCGAAGACCAGTCTGTCGCAGAGCAGGACGCCGCCTGACATGTTGCAGTCTCCTTGTCCGTGGAAGCGAAAGCCGTTCGGCAGCATGCCGGGCGGCATTTCCACATGCTTCTACCGGATGAGTGTGTACTCCTGCGGTTCAGATCAAGACAGATGCGCCTCCGAAAAATCGCCCGTCTGTGGGTTTCTTTTTGCCTCCGAGTGCGATTGCCAAAGCGGTCTGTTCCGCTCTCCGCTTGCCCCGAAAGACCCCTTGTTCCCGTCTATTGCCGTGTGACCTGGACGACACGAAACGGCCCTGAAACCGGACAGTCCCACGAATTTCCCCGCCGCTTTGCGGCTCCTCGCGAGACAAATTCATGCGCCTGTCCGGTGCTCCGCTTTGCTGCGCCCTTGCAGGTTCAGGCCCGCCCCGCGCCGTCCGGGCGGTCCGGCGTCGACGGGGACAAGGTGTCCCTCGAAGACAGCCACGGAAACGAAAAGGAGACCCCCATGGCAAACGCACTCGGATATGTCAGCGAAACCAAAACCGGCTTCGAAGGCGCCCTCGCAATGATGAACCTCTCAGCCGCCATCCGCATCGAAAAGAACGCGGACAAAGCTGAAGAGGCCCAGCCGGACTACCGCATCTTCGCCGGTGAGACCGCGACCGAAATCGGCGGCGGCTGGATGCGCAAGGCAAAGTCTTCCGGCCGCGAATACGTCTCCCTGACCCTCGCAGATCCGCAGATTGGCCCGCGCCGCATCTACGCGAACCTCGCACCGGTCAAAGGCAAGAAAGGCCGCCACGTGATCCTCTGGAACCCCAAGGACTAGCCCCGCACTCATCGCCAAACTGGCCGCTCCGGAGATCATTCCGGGGCGGCTTCTGGCATGTTTAATTCGCTCGATAGAGGGGCATCTGTATGCTTACGAAGTCATGCGCGCTGCGCATGGTTAAACAGGGTATCGCCGCGGAGCCGCATATCTTCGTGACTCCCAATTAGAATTTTCTTTTGTTTTCTGGGACGTGTTGAAGCCGCCACGTTGATCTGTGCCCGGCAAGACGGGGTACGGGGAATGAACGAGGCAAAAGGACGTCCAAGTCCTTTCCTGACGACGAAAGAGGCGGCGGCTTATCTGCGTATCACGGTTCGCACGATGGAGAACTGGCGCTGGTCGAACAATGGACCGCAATACAGAAAACATGGCGGCACCGTCGTCTATCATGTCGATGATTTGAATGATTATTCGACCGTCTGGAATAGGTCCCGGGGAGGCGGTCATGGCGCTTGAAATCAGGGCATTGAGAACAGATTCAATCACATTGTCGATGGCCAATTGGAGACTTCTTTCGAGCAACTGGAGGGGCTTTTCATGAGCCTCCGCGCAGTATTTTGGAGCGGTATTTCTGTGCTCGGAGTGGCATTGACAGGCCTTCCGGCGACTGGTGTTTTACCGCCCATATTACTCTACAATCCGAGCGAAAGTGCTCCGCTTGGGTGGTATCGCGTCGAACCTTTGGAGGTGATTTCGCGGGGTGATCTGGTTGTCTCGAACCTGCCAGAGGCCGCTTCGAGACTCGCGATCCAGAGGCGCTATCTTGCGCCAGGCATCCCCGTCATCAAGAACGTCCGGGCGCTCGAAGGCGACACGGTTTGTGAGATCAAGGGTGTGTTACAGATCAACGGGACTTCGACTGTCCGCCTGCTATCAACAGATAGTATGGGACGCGCCCTGCCGTCTCCCTGGACGGGCTGCAGGCAGCTTCAGGCAGAAGAGGTTCTGCTCCTTTCTGATCGCACACCGGATTCCTTTGATGGACGGTATTTTGGAGCGGTCAGGGAGGGCGACATCATTGGTCGTGCGGTGTGGATAGGCGGTGATCGGAAGGAGCATGCAGAAGGGTTGATTGGGAAAAATGGGGACAGATCGGAATGCAAGATAAAAGCTCATGGAGCCAATGAGGGTCTATCACCTTGTCTGCACATCGATTTTTATGGTTCCATGCCTCAGTGTGTAGCTCTGTGGTTTGATGGAATCCTCAGCAAGGACTACAGATTGGCATGGTTCCATTCGCAGAAACTGGCCTGTTTTCCGCTGGATCGGTTCAAATGAGCACGCCGCAGGACAATCCCTTCACTCCCAGACCTGGCAGGATTCGGTCTGCCGGATCAGGGGGGCGCGCGAAGACCTATCTGACGCGGATGACGAAGGCGCTGTCGTCCGTCGGCGGCGTTCGCCGCACTACCCTTCCCGCCCGGCCCCGTATCGGTGCACGCGGTGGGCAGAGGCGCGTCATCGTCAAGGCACGCATTGTGCGCATGTCGGCATCGAGCGTGGCGGCACTGGCAGCCCACATCGGATACATCCGGCGCGACGCAGCGCTGGAAGAGAAGGATCGCGGGAAACTGTTTGACGCCATGAGCGAGGATGCCAACGCGTCCGATCTCGTCAAATCCATTACCGAAGACAGGCATCATTTCCGGTTCATTGTTTCGCCCGAAGACGGCGCCGAAATGGCAGACCTCAAGCCCTTCGTCCGTGATCTCGTCTCGCAGATGGAAACCGATCTGGGGACGCGGCTCGAATGGGTCGGCGCAGTCCACCATGATACGGGCCGGCCGCATGCGCATTTGGTCATCCGGGGGCGGCGTGAAGATGGCTCTGACCTTGTCATGCCGCGGGCGTATATTTCGCATGGGATCCGGGAGCGGGCCGAGGACCTTGTAACGCTGGAACTCGGGCCTGAAACTCGGCTCGAGCAGGAGCGCAAACTTCAATCGGATATCGCTGCCGAGCGCGTGACACGGATCGATCATTTTATCGCGCGTCAGGTAGGTCCCGAACAGGAATTTCGGTTGAAGGATAGTCCTTCACAGTATCGTACTTTGCATGCCGCGCGGCTGCGGACTCTGGAACGGCTTGGGCTTGCAGAGAAACTCGGAGCTGGACGCTGGCAGATGAAGGAGAATTTCCGCGAGGTTTTGCGGGGCTTGTCGGAAAGGCACGACATCATCAAGACGATGAACCGTGCTCTTGCCGGACGCGGTGACCGGCGGCTCGATACGGACGCTATCTTCGACAAGTCCGATCCCGGCGGGCGGAGCGTGACGGGCGTGGTTCTTCAGACGGGTCTTACGGGTGAAGCGCATGACCGGACCTATGTCATCATCGACGGTCTGGATGGGCGCGCCGTGTTTGTGGAGCTGGGTGTCGCCGGCGAGGTCGAGGAAGTAAAGCGCGGGGCGATTGTGACGGTGTCTCCGCCGAACATTGAACCGAAGCCGTCAGACATCACGATTGATCGGATCGCACGCGCGAATGGTGGGAGCTATTCGGCAGGTCTGCACCAGGCGGACGATCCCCGATACAGCCCGGAATTTGTCGCGGCTCATGTGCGACGGCTGGAGGCTTTGCGGCGGGCTGGTCATGCAGAGCGTTCAGCTGATGCGGAGTGGAAGGTTCCACCGGATTATCTAGACCGAGCGAGTTCGTACGAGCGGGCACAGGCGCGGTTACGGGCGGCGCAGGTGTTAGTTCGCTCGGAGCTTGGCTTGGCAGATCAGGAAACGGCCCTTGGTGTGACCTGGCTGGATGACGTCCCTGCCCCGTCTGGCGTGCCGCTCGGATTCGGAAAAGAGGTGGCTGAGGCGCAGGTGAAGCGACGGGCGTTTCTGACGGGGATTGGAATGAAGGTAGCGGCTGGCACTGGCTTGTCTGCGGCACAGAAGACGGAGTTGATGAAGCGAGATTTCGCGCGAGCTGCCCGGACGCTGAGCGTAGAGATCGGTAAGCCATATTCGCCAGCGCCGGAACGAGGACATGTCGATGGTACGTATCGCGAGCATGTGTCTCGGGTGAGTGGGAAGTTCGCGGTGATTGAGCGGCAGAGGGATTTTACGATTGTACCTTGGCGGCAGGTGCTGGAGCAGCGGCGCGGGATGGCCGTGTCGGGTGTCGTGCGCGGGGGACGGATTTCGTGGGCGCTGGGGCGCGGGATTGGAATAGCGGATTAATATTGGTAGCACTAGTTTGGCCAGTGCCTCCATTACTATTTGAGCCAATCATTCTTTGTGTATGCAATCCGAACTTAGATGGCGACGCGCAGCGTGAACGCCGCCCTTCCGCGCCGCCACACCAAGGCTCTGTTCGTCCATTAGACTTTACTCAGGAGAACGAGTCCTTTACCCACTCTTAACTAAGAATGGGCAGAAGACCCATTTCCGAGGGCCACGTGATTTACGTATCAACATCCAAGGTAATCGAATTGACTGGCTTGTCCGCTGTGGTTCTGCGCGAGTGGACGCGGCGCCGTGCGCTAATACCCGCAGATATACCCGCAGCCGGAAAGGGCAATGCGGCAAAGTTCAGTTGGAGAACAGTACTCATCATTCGGATTGCCAATCAGCTGAAAGAGGAGTTTCACCTACAACTCCAAGCCCATGCGCCGCAGTTTTCCGAGTTACGTGAGGTGCTTTCAGAACATTCATTTCTGGCGCTTTATGGAACCGCCATTGTTTGCAGCCCAAGCGAACCGTGGAGATTATCGCGGGCCGATGAGTTTGGCCCGACTTGTGCCTTTCTCAAACTACCTCTTCATGACCATCTGGAAGCCATTTGCGGAGCGTTCGGTAAAGCAAGCCCACGAACACGATCGCAACAGTTTGACTTATTTCCGGCAACCGAAATCAGAACTATGCGAGTCGACTTTGAGCGTAGCGGGCGTGATGTCGGACGGAGGCAAGCATGAAACGTGCGCCCCGTGCAGTCAAATGGCTACCGAATCACTGGCAAATGTTCGTCTTTTGTTCTATGCCGTTAGGCACTAGTCCAACAGGTTTCCCCAATGACTGACACGATCTTCGACGAATGGCTCCGACGTCTCGGTTATGCCGATTTTGGAAAGTCTCTCCATCGTAGCGCTGCCGATGTCGACCCGCGCCACCCATATGCGCCAGAATTGAATGCTCTGCTTGCCGAGGACGGTTCGATTCGTGCCCGGGCTGTGTTCGATGTTGACGGCGTCCCTACCGTGGTTTTCGTAAGTGGAGATGGAACTCCGCTTACGAAGGTAGAGCTTAACCATGTTCGGCAGCGTGTGTGGAATCAGAACCTAGCGCAAATCATCTTGGAAATTGACAGTGACCGGGTATTGGTTCGACCGGTTATCAAGGCTCCGGATTCACTAGAAATTGTCACTGCGGAAGAAGCACGTCCAGACGGGCCTTTCTCCGGTTTCGACGTATCCTCAAACAGTCTCGCACGCCGTCTCCCAGAATGGTTCGACGCTGGGGATCGGGTTGATCGCATGCTTCTCACAAACTTGTCGGTTTGTGTGCGCGAGGTGGCGCAGGCTGGTTACGGCGAGCTACCAGTAGACGATTTTTCTCGACGTCTGGCTGAATTACTCATGGGTCAGGTGCTGTTCGTTTCCTATCTTGAACATCGCGGCATAGTCAGCGACGTATATCGCTCTCACCATAAGGTTGGACGCCTGCATCAGTTGGTTACAGAACGCGACATTGGCGGAGTGCGCCGCCTTATTGACAGGCTCAAAGAAGACTTCAACGGAGACTTCCTAAGCGATGACCGACACGATCCATGGCAGTCTCTCAATGCTTTTGGATTTGAAGCGCTGGAACGTTTTCTTAACCGCACCGATATGAGTACCGGCCAAGGCGACTTTTGGAACTACGATTTTAGTCTGATTCCCGTCGAGTTGCTGTCGGGACTCTATGAGTCCTTTCTTTCAGAAGACGTACAATCGTCAACAGGCGCCTATTACACGCCACGCCACCTAGCAATGCTGGCTGTTGACCAGGCTTTCAGCGCGTCGGCCGATCCACTGCAGGAGACAGTGTTCGATGGCGCGTGTGGCTCTGGAATTCTTTTGACAACAGCTTTTCGCCGGATGATCGCACTGACAGAAGCACGCGAGGGTTCGCCGCTTAGTTTCAAGCAACGCCGCCAGTTGCTGGCCAGGCACATCTTTGGCGCAGATATCAATGAAATGGCATGTCGTGTGACGGCGTTCAGTCTATATCTATCCCTATTGGAGGGCCTTGATCCGTCAGATATCCGCGAAGCACAGAGCAAAGAGCGAGTGAAACTCCCTACGCTGAAAGGGGTGAATCTTCTGTTCGGAGCCACAGGTGACTTTTTTAGCCCGGACCACGGATTCAACGGTCGCACATTTTCTCTTGTCCTTTCCAACCCTCCATGGATCGAGCCACGCGGCAGCGACGTGACGAGCGCCGACATTTGGGCACAACAGATGAAGGCCCCCGTAGGACATCGGCAAGTTGCTGCGGCGTTCTCAATCAGAGCCTTGGAGTTTCTCTCCGACGGCGGGCGCCTTTGCTTGATCCTTCCAATTAATTTGTTTCTCGGGCCATCGAAGCAGTCCTTCGTGAAACATCTATTCGAGACTGCTCGTCCAATCCGGTTGATCAACTTCGGTGATTTTCAAAATTTACTCTTTCCTTCCGCCGAACACACTTGCCACGTGCTATTGGCTGAAAAGCGCAACTCCCGTCCAGTGGTGATCGCTGTTGAGGAACGGTTTGACTACTGTGTGCCGAAGGCTGACATGAGTTTGGCCTACGGTCGCTTGACACTTTCTTCCAACGATCGCCATAGCGTTGCGACACGGGCAGTAATCGACCAGCAAGATATCCTAACTGTATTCATGTGGGGTGACGCGTTCGACCAATCCTTACTCCATCGACTTGGGGTGTTCGGAGAACTCGGCGATTATTGGAGTGGCCCGAAAAAAACAAGGCGCTGGCAAGCACGCAAAGGCATTCACATAATAGATCGGCAACGTGAGCCAGTGAGCGCAGAGCCTCTCCGAGGAATGCCCCATGTCGCCACAACCGCACTGGGCGCTGGTGTCCCCGTACTGCATCCTGATCTATTACAGCCTTGGCCCGAGGAGATTGATCAAGTAAGCCACATTTCTGACGAAGTCCTTGAAGTCTTCAAAGGTCCACGCATTCTGTATACTGATGGATTTTCCAAAGAAGATCTTTCAGTTCGGGCTGCGTACACTGAAAGCACAGCGAGTTTTACGGCGAGTGTGGGTGTTATTTCAGGCCCCCACGACGACGCCCGTCTCCTACGCTTCGTAGCAGCCTATTTGCGTTCGACGTTGGCTCGATATGTCCTTATGTTCCGATCCTGGACAATGTTGTGCGAGCGAAATGCGGTCCGGCTAGTAGACATCGGCGGTTTCCCATTCCACGAACCTGAGAATGCGGATAAGCCTGAGGTAGCACGTAGGGCGTTCGATAGAACGGTCGAGTTGATGCTTAAACTGGAAGGTTTGCCAGATTTAGAGCAACGCCGCGCATATGAAGATATGGAATCGGAAATCGACGAGCACCTGTTCGACTATTTTGCAATTGATGCCTTCGAACGAGCAATCATCTCCGAAACGGTGGCGCTTCTTTTGCCATCAATCCGACCGCGTAGCTTCGGTAATCTTGACACACCAGCTCAAACTCGCGCCGGTCTTTCTGACGTTCGTTCCTATGTTCGTGCACTCGCGACGGCACTCGACGTCTGGATAGCCCGCACAAACGGCAATGGACGTTTTGATGTTTCTGCTCTTTCAAGCTCCGCACACGCTGCGGGCGGAATGGGAGCAATTAGGATTTATTACAAACAGAACAATTCTCTCCGCTCGAAAGCAAATGCACGCAGCGACAGCGATGCCTTGATGGCATTGCTTAATCAGGCCCGCGCCGACGGATTTGGCCGGGTCTCTGCCGGGTTCGGCCTTGGACTAGCGCCTGATGCTTTTGTGTGGACCGACGACGCGTTGATAATCGCCAGGCCCCTGACCCGGCGCAACTTCTCATTACGACAGGCGTTCCGCGATGCCGAAACAATTGTCGAACAAGTTCAATTCAACAACGCAGCAGCGAAGGTCGCATGACTATCGGAGGGGCGCCGCCGGACTGGATTTCCGCATTTCCGCGGCAACCGGTAGAAGCTGCTGCTGCAACGCTTCAGCAAGCGTGGCAGGAACTTGTTCGCCGTAACGCGCCAGGCTTCCAACCGAAAGATCGAGAAGATCGCCTCACTGCAAAATTAAAGTTTCATTGTGATACTGTAGCTCGCAAACGCGGATTGTTGGGATCTTGGAGTGCCGAAAACAAGGTCGGAAATCTTGATGTCGAGTCCGGAGATATCATCTGGCAAAAGCGCACGGATATCTCTTTTCATTGGAACGACGACCAACAAACCATGGTGTTCGTATTTGAATTCAAAAAAGTCAGCCATACAGTGACGAGCCGAAAGGCATACCTGGGTGATGATGGTATGGGCCGTTTCGTAGACGGATATTACAGCCAAGATGAAACTGCAGCAGCTATGGTAGCGCTACTAACAGGTCCCGAAGAAAAAATTGTGCCCAACCTCCAGCACTCCTTAAGCGATGGATCATACGAGGCGAAACTTCGACAGCGCAAGAACGGTAGCAGCAAGCTAATCACTCAGCCATCACAAGTAATCGCGCTGGCTGCCTTCGACACAGACCATGATCGCTCGAACAATCGCGCACCCATACGCTTAGCGCACATATTTCTCGGCTGGCCTACTCCTTAGTCTTAGCTACGTGGCAATCCCGCGTACGGCTGTTGTTGGACCGTACGCCAACGTCGATTGTTGATCAGAGTACTAAGCCTGCCATTCTTTGCCGATAATACGAATACTGTCGACAATTTGCTTAACGGGCTAGCGATCCCCAAAGAAATTGGATCCCACAAATTCTTCCCGGCACTTCACCCACACCACTCACCAGTTCCGAAATCTTCAGAATACCCCCTGATTTCCCCCAATTTCCTCTCTGGAGACTGAGGCGATGATTGGTCAGGTTCAGTGTCATGAAACATGGCACGAACCTCTTCTGGCAGATCCTCCTTGTCTTGCTCGTCGTCCTCCTGGCGCTTTGGTGCGCGACGGAGTGGACAGCGTGGTCGCTTGGCTGGTCACCCCGGCTTGGTGAACCCTTCTTCGTCATCCTCGACATGCCGGTGTACGTGCCCTGGGCCTTCTTCGGCTGGTGGTACGCGTTCGATGCTTACGCGCCGGATGTGTTTGACCGGGGCGGACTTATCGCCGCTTCGGGCGGTGTCGCGGCCATCGTGATCGCGGTAACTGGGTCGATCCTCCGCGCACGCTGGGACAAGCGGGTCTCAACGTTTGGCTCTGCGCGCTGGGCGGAAGGCAAGGATTTGCGTAAGTCCGGACTTTTGAAGCCAGCCGGCGTGTTCCTGGGCCAAGCATCAGGATCCTATCTCCGCCATGACGGACCCGATCATGTCATGGCCTTTGCGCCGACCCGCTCCGGCAAGGGCGTGGGCCTTGTTGTCCCGACGCTCCTCTCCTGGCCGCATTCTGTTCTGGTGCACGACATCAAGGGCGAGAATTGGCAGTTGACCTCAGGCTGGCGCTCGGAGTTTTCCCACTGCGTGCGGTTCGACCCGACCGACGTGGTCTCGGCGCATTTCAATCCCCTGATGGAAGTGCGTAAGGGGCATTGCGAAGTGCGCGACGTCCAGAACATTGCCGATATTCTCGTGGACCCTCAGGGCAAGCTCGGAGATCTCGGGCACTGGGTCGACAAGGCGAACTCCCTGCTCGTCGGCGTGATCCTGCACGTCCTTTATGCCGAGCGCGAGAAGACGCTGGCGCGCGTATCGAGCTTCCTTGCCGATCCCGACCGGACATTCCGCACGACGCTGTCGATCATGCTCCGGACAAACCACCTTGGGACCAGCGATGCGCCAAAGGTTCATCCCGTCGTCGCCGAGACAGCCCGAGAATTGATGAACCAGGCGGAGAACGAGCTCTCCGGCGTGCTGTCAACAGCGCTGCGGTTCCTGTCGCTCTATCGCGACCCGGTGATTGCCGAAGTCACCTCGCGGAGCGATTTCCGGATCGAGGATCTGGTGTCCGGCGACCGGCCGCTTTCGCTCTACCTCGTCGTCCCGCCCTCGGACCTTTCGCGGACGAAGCCCCTGATGCGCCTCATCCTCAATCAGGTGGGCCGGCGGCTGACGGAGCATCTCGAGATTCGTCCTTCGGTATTCTCGCGTGGCAGATCGCTTTTGGCGAACATTCTCGGAGTTTGCGGGCTGCTTACGCCGCAGGTTTCTGTGCCGGTCGTAAAGTCCCGTCGGCGTGTCCTGTTCATGCTGGACGAGTTTCCTGCCCTTGGGCGCCTCGACTTCTTCGAAAGCACGCTCGCCTATATGGCAGGCTATGGCCTCAAGGCCTTCCTGATCGCGCAATCCCTCAATCAGATCGAAAAGGCTTATGGCCCCTCGAATGCGATCCTCGACAATTGTCATGTCCGGGTGGCGTTCGCGACAAATGACGAGCGCACGGCGAAGCGGATTTCCGATGCACTCGGCACCAAGACCGAACAGCGGGCCATGAAGAATTATGCAGGCCACCGGCTCGCGCCCTGGCTGTCGCACAAAATGGTGTCGCGTCAGGAAACTGCCCGCCAATTGCTGACGCCCGGCGAAGTGATGCAACTGCCCGCAGACCAGGAACTCGTCCTTGTCGCAGGCTCCCCGCCGGTGCGCGCGCTGAAGCTACGCTATTACGAGGACCAGAACTTCACCGAACGTCTCAAAGACGCCCCTGCCTTCGCGGCCTGTATTCCGGACGTGCGGGTTGATGATTGGGGCAGCGAGGTCCGGTCGATCCATGAAGGCCTGATGCAGGCTGCAGAGCTCGAGCCTGAAGTCGAGGGCCTTGGGCCTCAGAAGGCGCGGGATGCGGCCGAGGATCGCGCGCGGCTTGCAGGCCCCTCGAAGCCAGGCACGGCGCGGCGCAAGGTGTGCAATCCCCTGCAGGCTAGTCTCTTCGACGCCCTCGTGCAGGCTGACAGCCTCGAACAGGCGACCGGCATTGATCTCACGGGGAATGGCCAATGAAGCTCCGGATCCAGCCCTATATCTCGCCAGAGAATTTTCACTGGCTGAAGGCCATGGCCAAACGCCCTGGCCTGTCAGAAAGCACGATCATCGATGGGGCAGTAACGGCCTACCGGGCAGGCGAGTCCGACAATAAGCGCGAAGCCGCCATCAATCGCCGGCTCGACCGACTGACGCGCCAATTCGGGCGGATCGAGCGGGACAATCTCGTCCTTGCCGAAACGCTCGCGACCTTCGTGCATTATTTCCTGACGGTGACGCCGCCGGTGCCGGCCAACCAGGTCGAGGCCGCCCGGGCCAAGGGCGACATGCGGTTTGACCTCTTTGTGAGGCAGGTCGCGGAGGCCCTCAGGTCGGGCCAGCGCATTCTTCAGAATGCCGTTGAGGATGTGACAGCGGACGCGGCCAGTCTTGAGCGCGAGCCCGAACATATGGGCGAGGTGCGGACCGATGCGTGACGTACAAAGCCAGACACGTACCCGCGCCATGCTGATAACGGCATTGGGGAGCGAGATTGTTGCAGCGCTGGACGACCCCGCCGTTGTCGAAATCATGATCAATCCCGACGGCAGGCTCTGGATCGAGCGGCATGGGTCTGGCCGATCCGAATCCGGCCTGGTTGTCACCGCTGGCGATGTCGAACGCGTCATCCGGCTGGTCGCAAGCCATATGGGCCGGCGCGTCGACGCAGCGTCGCCCATCGTGTCAGCAGAGCTGCCAATGGGCGGAGAGCGGTTCGAAGGCGTCCTGCCGCCGGTGGCGCCGGGGCCTTGTTTCTCGATCCGCAAACCAGCGGGACGGGTGGTCGCTTTGGGTGAGTATGTCGCCTCCGGCGTAATGGCACCTCATCACGCCGAAGCCTTGCGGTTGGCGGTCAGGACCCGCGAGAACATTCTCGTCGTCGGCGGCACGGGCTCGGGCAAGACGACGCTTGCCAATGCCCTGCTGGCCGAGATTGCCCGCACTGGGGACCGGCTTGTGATCCTGGAAGATACGCGCGAACTTGTTTCGACAGCCCGCGACTCTGTCCAGCTGCGCACTCAGCCCGGATCAGTAACTCTTGCAGACCTTGTCCGCTCGACCCTGCGCCTCAGGCCAGACCGGATCATTATCGGTGAAGTGCGCGGCGCCGAGGCGCTCGACATGCTGAAGGCCTGGAATACCGGCCATCCGGGCGGCATCGCCACCCTGCATGCCAACTCGGCCCTGGGCGGACTCTCCCGGCTCGAACAGCTGATTGGCGAGACCTCGGCGCAGGTGCCGCACGACCTCATCGCAGAAACAATCGACTGCGTCGTCTACATCTCCCGGCGCGCCGGGGTTCACCGCGTCGAGACAGTCGCGCGCATGAACGGGCTCGGGCGTCAGGGCTATGACCTGATCCCCGTCCAGCCGGACCTGCAGCTCGTCCTGCCGAGCCTGCCCTTTTCCGAACCGCTTCTCTCCACCGCTCCAGAAAGGACACCACCCCAATGAAATACAGACTGATCAAAGCCCTGAGCCTGACGGCTTTTGCCGTCGCGCTCACCTTCCCGGCCCATGCGGCTGGCTCCGGCATGCCCTGGGAAGCCCCGCTGCAATCGATCCTCGACTCCATCGAAGGGCCGGTCGCCAAGATCCTCGCAACCATCGTCATCATCCTGACCGGCCTTGGCCTTGCTTTCGGTGAGAGTGGCGGCGGCATGCGCAAGCTCTTGCAGATCGTGTTCGGTCTCTCGATCGCCTTTGCTGCGACCTCGTTCTTCCTGTCGTTCTTTTCGTTCGGTGGCGGGGCGACGCTCTGATGGCGGACAACCGTCCCCTGCCCCCTGGCTATAGCGTGCCGGTGCATCGCTCTTTGACGGCGCCGATCCTGCTCGCAGGGGCGCCACGGCTGGCGACGATCGTCAATGGTACGCTGGCCGCCGCGCTCGGCATCGGCCTGCAGCTCTGGGGCGTGGGGCTCGTCTTCTGGATCGTGGCGCAGGGCATCTGCGTGTTCGCTGCAAGGCGCGATCCGCAATTTGCCGACGTGCTGATCCGGCACATAAGAACGAGGGGCTATTACGCATGCTGAATCTTCGTGAATATCGCGCCCGCCCGGCTGCGCTCGCCGACCATCTCAAATGGGCCTGCCTGATCGCGCCCGGCATCCTGCTCAACAAGGATGGCAGCTTGCAGCGGACCTGTTTCTATCGCGGACCCGATCTTGAAAGCTCGACACCGGAAGAACTCGTCGCCGTCACAGCCCGCATGAACAATCTCCTCAGCCGGTTCGGGTCAGGTTGGGCGCTGCATATAGAAGCGGACCGGCGACCATCCGTCACCTATCCCGAAAGTTCCTGGCGCGACGCAGCCGCCTGGCTGGTCGATGAGGAACGCCGGGCGGCGTTCGAAGAGCACGGGCGCCACTTCGAGACCGATTGCTACCTGACCCTCACATGGATGCCACCGGCCGACCGGACGGCCCGGATCGAGCAGCTCTTCATCGACGATCCGGCAGACGCTCCAGCTGCGTTCTGGAGCGAGCATCTGGCGCATTTCGAAACCGAAACTTCCCGGGCGCGCGACATGATGGCGGATCTGATGCCGGAGGCGCGGTTCCTGGATGACGATGAGACGCTGACCTACCTGCATGCCTGCATCTCGGTGGCGCGGCAGACGGTGAAGGCACCCTCGCTGCCGATGTGCCTTGATGCGCTCATGGTCGATACGCCGCTGACGGGCGGGCTGTCACCCCGCTTAGGGGACGAAACGCTGAAAGTCCTCACGATCAACGGGTTCCCCGCAACCGGCGAGCCCGGGCTGCTCTCAGAGCTCGACCAGCTCGGCTTTGCCTATCGCTGGGTGACGCGGTTCCTGCCCCTCGACAAGCCCGAGGCCGAAAAGACGCTCAATGCCTATGTCCGCAACTGGTTTGCGAAACGCCGGTCGCTTACCTCTTATTTGCGCGAAATCCTCACCAATGAGCCCGCAACACTCCTCAACTCAGATGCCGACAATCAGGCCGCCGATGCCGACGAGGCCCTGCAGGCGCTCGGCGCAGGCCATGTTGCATTCGGCTATTGCACGACGGCGATTGTCGTTCGGCATGCGGATGCAGCGATCGCCGACGACCAGATCCGCGCCGTCGAGCGCGTGATCCGGGGGCGCGGGTTCACCTGCGTTTCCGAAAGCGTCAATGCCGTCGAAGCCTGGCTCGGCACGCTTCCGGGTGAAGCCTATGCCAATGTCCGCCAGCCGCTACTGAACACGATCAACCTTGCGCATATGGCCCCCTTGTCGGCACTCTGGGCAGGGCCGGAGCGCAACACGCACCTGGACGGCCCGCCGCTCCTGATGGCGCGCTCGGCCAGTGCGACACCGTTCCGGCTGGTCACGCATCAGGGCGATGTCGGACACATGATGGTGGTCGGGCCGACCGGTGCCGGCAAGTCGGTCCTCCTGTCGCTGCTGGCCTTGCAATTCCGACGCTACGCCGACGCGCAGGTGTTCATCTTCGACAAAGGCGGTTCAGCGCGCTGCGCGACGCTCGCCCTTGGCGGGACCTGGTATGAGCTGGGCCTTGAGGGCGACCTGGCGTTCCAACCGTTGCGGGCACTGGATAGTGAAGCCGGGATCGCTGAGGCGCAGGCCTGGGTGCTGGGGCTGATCGCTCAGGAGAATGTCGCGGTCACGCCCGAGGTGAAGCAAGCCGTCTGGACGGCGCTGCAGAGCCTTGGCGCGGCGCCTGTCGTGCAGCGCACACTAACCGGGCTTGCCGCGCTCATCCAGATGCCGGAGCTCCGGCAGGCGCTGGAACCCTATACGCTGGCCGGGCCCTATGGCGCGCTGCTCGACGCCGAAGAAGACAGTCTTGCCAACGGAGACATGCTTTGCTTCGAAATGGACGCGCTGATGCAGGACAAGCGGCTCGCCGCGCCCGTGCTTGCACATCTGTTCACGAAGCTCGAAGCCCGGTTCGACGGCCGACCGACCCTGCTCATCCTCGATGAGGCCTGGCTCTTTCTCGATCATCCGATGTTTGCGGGACGCCTGCGCGACTGGCTGAAGACGCTGCGCAAGAAGAACGTGTCCGTCGTGTGTGCGACGCAGAGCCTGTCGGACATCTCGGCCAGTTCAATAGCCCCGAGCCTGATCGAAAGCGCGCCGACCCGCATCTTCCTCGCCAATGCACGGGCCGAAGAGCCTTCGCAGCGCGCAGCCTATGAGGGTTTTGGCCTCAATGCCCGCCAGGTCGAACTGATCGCACGGGCGACGCCGAAGCGGGATTATTATGTTCAGACTCCGGAGGGCAATCGCCTGTTCGATCTCGACCTCGGGCCCGTCGCGCTCGCCTTCTGCGCTGCCGGTTCCAAAGCCGACCAAAAACTGATCTCCGAGATTCTTACTGCTTCAGGTCCGGACGGGTTCGCGCCGGCCTGGCTTGCGGCGCGCGGACTCCATTGGGCGGCAAACCTGATCGGAACAGAAGGAGACGTGCCATGCGCCGCCGAATGATCGCCATTCTTCTCGGATCCGTATCCTCGCTTGTCGGACTGGCGCCGCCTGCAAACGCCCTGCTCGGCGTGGGCGATGTCGTGATCGATCCGACCAACCTGGTTCAGAACATCGTGACAGCCACCAATACGCTCGAACAGATCAATAATCAGGTCCAGCAACTCCAGCATGAGGCCCAGATGCTGGTGAACCAGTCCGAGGACCTGAAGCGGCTCGACTATGCCTCGATCGAGCACCTGAAGCGCCTGCTCGAACGGATCGACACGCTGATGCGCGAAGCGGGTGAGATGACTTATGAAGTCGAAGAGTCCGAACGCCAGTACCGCGAGGCGTTCCCGGACTCCTATGAAGACCTCTCCAATAAGGAAATCCTTGTCGAAGCCGCAGACCAGTGGCAGATCAGCCGGGAGGCCTTCCGGGCCTCGATCCAGGTCCAGTCCGGGATTGTGACCTCGATTGCGGACGCGCGCGAGACGCTGACAGACCTTGTTGGTGAGAGCCAGGCGGCGACCGGGAACCTGTCCGTCTCCCAGGCCGGCAACCAGCTCGTCGCGCTCTCGGTCGAGCAACAGATGCAGATGCAGCAATTGATGGCCGCGCAATACCGGATGGTGGCGCTCGAAGAATCGCGCCGGGCCGCCATCGAGGAACAGGCCCGCATCCGTCACAAGCGCTTCCGCGGCGACGGCGTCGCCTACAGGCGGAACTAGCGCCATGGAAGATCTTGGCGTCATCGACCAGTTTGTTGCGACCTTCTCCGCCTATATCGACAGCGGGTTCGGTCTCCTGCAGCCGGATGTCGCGTTCCTGACCTCCGCCCTCATCGCGATCGACATCACGCTCGCCGGACTTTTCTGGGCCATGGGGCCGGACACGGATATTGTCGGCCGGTTCCTGAAGAAGGTCCTTTATGTCGGCGCCTTCGCGCTGATCCTCGGCAATTTTGCGCTCCTGTCGGACGTGGTGTTCACGAGCTTTGCACAGCTGGGGCTCAATGCCACTGGCGGCACGATTACCGCCGAGGACATCATGAAGCCGGGATTTGTCGCGGCCACCGGGTTCGATGCGGCTCTGCCCCTGCTCGACGAGATCGAAAAGCTGACCGGTCCGATCGCCTTCTTCCAGAACATCGTCATCATCGCTGTCCTGTTCCTCGCCTGGATCATCACGCTGCTGGCGTTCTTCTTCCTCGCGATCCAGCTCTTCGTCACGATCATCGAGTTCAAGCTGACGACGCTGGCCGGGTTCGTGCTGATCCCCTTTGCGCTCTGGAACAAGACCTCGTTCCTCGCCGAGAAAGTGCTCGGCAATGTCATCGCCTCAGGCATCAAGCTGATGGTGCTGGCGATCATTGTCGGCATCGGCTCGACCATTTTCTCCTCCATTACGTCGACCTTCCAGCCGGACGAGGTGACGCTCGAACAGGCTGCCTCCGTCATCCTTGGATCGCTCTCATTGCTGGCCCTCGGCCTGTTCGGGCCCGGGATCGCCACGGGCCTTGTCTCCGGCGCGCCGCAATTGGGCGCGGGCGCGGCCATCGGTACGGCCGCTGGCGTCGCGGCCGGGACAGTAGCGGGCGGCACCCTCGCCAAGGCGGGCATTGGCGCCGCAGCTGGCGGAACGCGCAGCGCCGTCGGCGCAGCAGCCTCCATGGCAGGCGGCGCCCGGACTGCCTACCAGATGAACGCCGCCGCTTCCGGAAAGTCCGGCGCCGGCGCCGCCATGGCGGGCATGAGCGGTGTCGCGGGCGCAGGTGTTCGCGCCGCTGCGTCCGGCGCTAAAGACTTTGCCCGGCGCGCCTTTGGCAATCCGCATGAGCGCCATCAGGCGGGAGCCCGCGCCGCTTTCGCGGCAACGGGCGGCACGGGCGCGCCGAACGCTGGTCCGACCAATGGCGGACAGAATTCTTCCCCTGACTGGGCCCGGCGTATCCGGCGCGACCAGTCAACCCGCGATGCCGGCATGATGGCGGCCTCAGCCGTGCGCGACGGCGACCGTCCCGGTGGCGGCACATCGATACAACTGAAGAATGACGAGGACTGACATGAAGCTCTGGAAGCGAACATCCACCCGCTATGGCGAGACACCGGAACCTGTGACACCCTACCAGCGCGCGGCGCAGGCCTGGGATGACCGGATCGGCTCTGCCCGCGTGCAGGCGGCCAACTGGCGGCTGGCGGCGCTTGGGAGCATCGCTTTGTCGTTCGTGCTCGCGGGCGGTCTTGTCTGGCGCTCGACCCAGTCCTTCGTCACACCTTACGTAGTCGAACTGACCGGTGAAGGCGCCGTGCGCGCCGTCGGCCCGGCCGATGGGCGCTATGAGCCGACCGATGCGCAGATTGCTTTCCACCTCGCAGATTTTGTGAAGAACACGCGGTCCATCTCCATCGATCCGGTCGTGGTCCGGCAGAACTGGCTGAAGGCCTATGCCTATGCAACCGACCGGGCGGCAGCCACGCTCAATGATTATGCCCGCGACAATGATCCATTTGCGGATCTCGGACGGCGCTCCGTGTCAGTCGATGTGACGAGCGTCGTGCGCGCGTCAGACGACAGCTTCACGGTTCGTTGGCGCGAGACCGCATATCGCAACGGCACTGAGACCGGCCAGTCCAACCATACCGGCGTGTTCTCGATCGTGATTGACCCGCCCCGCACCGAAGAGGCCCTCCGGGCCAATCCTCTCGGCCTCTACGTCCACGGCCTCAACTGGTCGAAAGACCATCAATAGGAGCTAATCCCACATGAAACGCCTTGCCCTCATCCTCCTCGCCTCGACCGCCCTTGCGGCGTGCGAGAGCTTTCCGGCCGCTGTCGGCCCCGACATCACACTGGATGAACCAGACTATGTCGAAGACCTCTATCTCGCCCCTGACGTGGAAGAGACCGATATCGCCGACGCGGACCTTGTTCCAACGCCGGTTGTCTACCGCACCTATACGCCGACAAGTGTCACGGGCGCGATGCCGGGCCAGTTGAAGCCCATGCCGACGGAGGCAGATGCGCCATCACTCAAACCTTACCAGGCCATCGAAACGGCGAATGGTAAGGCGGCGATCGAGCCTTCGCTCGACAATTACATGAACGCGATCCAGGTCTATCCCTACACGGTCGGCGCGCTCTATCAGGTCTATTGCGCGCCGGAACAGGTCACCGACATCGTCCTGCAGCCGGGCGAGGAACTCGTCTCGGTCTCTGCCGGCGACACGGTGCGCTGGGTCCTCGGGGATACGGTCTCCGGAACGGGTAGCGAGGCCCAGGCGCATATCCTGATCAAACCGACACAGGCGGGCCTGAAGACCAACCTCATCATCACGACGAGCCTGCGGGCCTACCATCTTGAGCTGAGGGCATTCGAAGAAACCTATATGGCGGCCGTCTCATGGCGCTATGCCGACCAGCAACTTGTGACGCGGGTGGCGGGTTCGGCGGCAACACGCGCATCGTCATCGCCGGCCGGATTGCAACTCGAGCGGCTGAAATTCCGCTATGACCTTGAGGGCGACTTTCCGCACTGGCGGCCGGATCGCGTGTTCGATGATGGCCGAAAGGTCTATATCCAGTTCCCGGCACGGCTCGACCAGGGTGAGGCCCCGGCCCTCTTCGTCATTGGCCGGGACGGCAAGTCCCAGCTGGTCAACTATCGCATGTCCGGAGACTATTATGTCGTCGACCGTCTGTTCGCCCGCGCGGAACTCCGCCTCGGCGAAAAGCGCCAGGATGTCGTGAAGATCGCACGCAATGACATTGGCAGCGCGAAGCCATGACAGAGGCCGTTTCTCCTCCAGCCCAACCGCTCGAAATCCGCGGGCGCCCGAGACCCGTGAAGCGGTTCTCCAAACGGGCGCTGATGATCCTGCTCGGAACCGGCAGCGCAATCGTGCTTGGCTCGCTAGCCTTTGCGCTGCAGGGACCGAAGGAAGGCACTGACGGTCCGGCGCGGGAGCTTTACAATACCGGTCATAATCCAGAGGCGGATGGATTGGCCACGCTTCCGAAATCCTATGGTGAGATTGCGCCGGAAGACGATGTCCTCGGGCCGCCACTGCCGGGGGATCTTGGCACACCGATCCTGAAGGCGCAGCGCGAAGGGCGGATGGGGCTGCCTGAACAGGATGCGCCTGAATCTGATCCGATGCGCGGACAATTAACGGCACTGGAGGCAGAGCTGCGCGCGCGTGAAGCGGCGCTCTCCGATGCCGCGCGGGGGAGCGGGGTTTTTTTCCAGGTTGGGGCGAGTACGGGTTCGAAGAGCGTTGGAGGAGGCGTTGCGAGTCCATCAGCGGCCTCGATCAGTTTTCCGGACCTGTCGGCATTTGCGCCATCTGGCGGCAGTGCGTTTGGGTCATCCTTAAATGAAGATCCAAACCGGCAGGCCCGCAAGCTTGATTTTCTGGGCGCAGAAACCGATCCCTCGATCTACAATCCGCATCGGCTGGAGACACCGGTTTCTCCCTACCAGCTGATGGCTGGAACGATTATTCCGGCAACCCTGCTGACAGGGGTGAACTCCGACCTTCCGGGGCAGGTCATCGCGCAGGTGACAAGCCCGGTTTATGACACCGTCACTGGAGAGAGCGTTCTCGTGCCTCAGGGCGCGAGGCTCATTGGCCGCTATGACAGCGTCATCGCGTTCGGTCAGTCACGGGCGCTCCTCGTCTGGAGCCGGATCGTCATGCCGGATGGATCGTCGATCCGCATCGACAATCTCGCCGGCGTCGATGCCCGTGGCTATGCCGGCCTCGAAGACAAAGTCGACTATCATTCCTGGAAGCTGTTGCAGGGCGTCGCGCTCTCCACCTTGCTCGGCGTGGGATCAGAACTCGCGAGCGATGATGAGGGCGACATTGCCCGCGCGCTTCGCCGCTCCGCACAGACGGGCGCGAATGAGGCGGGCCAGGAAATCGTGCGTCGCAATCTCGACGTCCAACCCTCGATCACGATCCGGCCTGGCTGGCGGCTCGCAGTGCTCGTCAACAAGGATATCGTTCTGAAACCCTATCAAGGAGGCAATCAGCCATGAGTGAAGTCAGTCTGAAAATTGGGCCGCTTCCGGACCGGACACCGCAGAAACTGTCGATCAGTCTCGAGCCACCTCTGGCTGCGGACCTCGAAGCGTATTCTCGGATCCATGCTGCCACCTACGGAGCTGAGGCATCGGTGGCTGTGCTGGTTCCTCTGATGCTTGAAGCTTTCCTTTCAAGCGATCCTGGCTTTCGTAAGGCCATGAAGACTCAAACCTACCGGTGATGTCGAGCAATGGCCCGGACGCAGATACCTCCCCATCTTAAAACCTGTGAAATCAAGCGCCGTCTCAAAACGCTGATCGCTGCAGCGAAAGATACAGGATTTGATGTGTGCGGCGTTCGGCTAATGCCTGACGGCGAAATTACGCTTCTGGACAAGGCCTCTCTCAGGCTCGAAACTGATTCGGAGGCGAAATGGCTAGGGAGCTGAGCATGTCCATCAAGGGACTTCATGTAATTGCGAAGAAGCTCGCGACTGGTCAGACCCGATACTATTATTATGCGTTTCGAGGTGGGCCCAAATTTTGGACGAGTGAAGGATCCAGATTGGACGGAGCCGGCAAGCGATTGCCTCCAGAATTCATCCAGGCCTATTCAGAGGTGATGGAGGATGAGAGAGCGCCGGTCGCAGATTCGTTCGCTATGGCGGTCATGCTTTATCGGAAGAAGTCTCCCGCATTCAGAAAGATGAAGACAAAAGGGCAAACTGCCAGGATCAAGTACCTCGACAAGTGGTTGGAAATGCCCCTGAAGGCGGGCCAGCCAGCTGCGAACGCACCGCTTTCGGTTTTCGATAGCAGACGCATTATCAAGTTTATCACCTCCCACCGCGATCGTGTTTGGGGTCACTCTCCGAGCGCTGCTGATGAGGCCGTCCTGGCTCTGTCGGCCTTCCTGACCTGGTGCAAAAAGGACGGGCGGCTGGACTGGAACCGAGCGCATGGCATCGAACCGCTTTACGAGCGGCCGACGGAAGCGCGTATTTGGTCTCTGGAAGAGCAGGCAAAGTTTCTCGAAACCGCGTCAGCTCATTTGGCATGGGCGTTCAAACTGGCTCTTCACACTGGACTTCGCCGTGAAGACCTTACCCGCTTGCCACTTTCGGCGATCACGAAGCAGCATCTGATCATTCCTACGGGCAAGAGCCGTGGCCGCAACACTGCACTTATCCCCATCACGCCTCCGCTCCGGTCGTTGCTTGATGAAATCGATGCGGCGCGCGCCAAACTCGCGACTGCGCCCCTCACGATTCTTTTCTCCAGCAAGGGCAAGCCTTGGACTGCAGAAGGGTTCGGCACGAGCTTTGATCGCCATCGCAGCCGTATGGGACTTGGCCCGGAAAACGATGGACCAACCATCCACGACATGCGCAAGACATGCGCGACGAATATGGTCATCCTTCAGCACCTCTACCCGGCTCTGATATCAGATCAGGTTCTGACTGATTTGTTTGGCTGGACGCCGGGCACGCTCGCGAAAATGAAGCGGATTTACGTGTCAGATGCAGCTGTTATTGAAGCGATGACGACTTCGATCTAGTAGCCAGGTCTCGTAAAGGCTGCCACCTGCATAGGCAAGAAATCGCTTAGTGCTGATTTGCACCAATTTGGTGATTTTCTTTACACGTTAGCTGGACATGTAAAGAAAATTGCGTTTCTTTGACACATCATGTCGAAATTACCAGATTCCTCGTACAAATTGCCAGACCTTCCGCCACCCGTCGAGATCGAGACGATACCGGTGCTGAAGGCACTTGCACGCGCCAACAGGGCACTGGCGGAATTGAAGGGCGCAGCCAAAGCCATCCCCAACCAGGGTATCTTGATCGACACGCTGGCCTTGCAGGAGGCCAAGGCAAGTTCTGAAATTGAAAACATCGTCACCACTCAAGATGAACTGTTCCAAGCAGACTTGTTCCCGGAAGGACCTGGCTCAGCCGCAGCAAAAGAGGTCGCGCTCTATCGTGATGCCCTGAGACTTGGATTTGACCAGCTACGCAAGACGCAAGGTTTGATCACCAACCGCATCATCATCGACATGTTCCGTTTGTTGAAGGGGCGAGACGATGGCTTCAGAACGCAGGCCGGAACAGAGCTGAAGAATGATCGCACAGGCGAAACCGTCTATGTGCCACCACAGGGCCCGCGTGAGATTGAAGCCCTTATGGCTGGACTCGAAGTCTTCATCAACGATGATGACGCCTGCGATCTGGACCCGCTCATCAAAATGGCGATCATTCACCATCAATTTGAGAGCATCCACCCGTTCCCGGATGGCAATGGCCGGATCGGGCGTATCCTCAATGTACTTTATCTGACGCGCACGGGCCTGCTCGACATTCCCATTCTCTATCTCAGCCGGCACATCACAGGTACGAAAAACGACTATTATCAATTGCTGCAGGCCGTGCGAGACGACGGCGCCTGGGAAGATTGGGTACTCTACATTCTGGAAGCGGTGGCAGAGACATCTCAGACTACCCTACAGCTGATCGAAGGTTTGCGCGCCCAGATGGCGGACTACAAGAAACGGATGCGAGCAGAGCTCGGCAAGATCTACAGTCAGGACTTGTTGAACAACCTCTTCCGCCACCCTTACACGCGCATCGATTACGTGATGAACGACCTGCATGTCAGCCGACCTACCGCCACCAAGTATCTCGACCAGCTAGCCGAAGCGGGCTTCGTGACCAAGCATCAGGCCGGCCGGAACAATTACTATATCAACGAACCACTTCTCGCATTGTTCATGCGTGTATCCGACGGTGGTGGACGGCAAGAAGCGAAGTAATCCAGCAACTGCTAAGCCGGGACCGCTTCACTGATTAAGTCCTCACCGATCTGTTCGACTGGACACCCAAGACATGCATAAAAAATCAAGCGCGCACACACGTTCGACGCGACCGTTCTGGGCGCAAGAGCGCCACATTTTAAGGACGGAACAAGAACAGAACCTGTAAACTATGCTGTAAACTGTTCTCTGATGTTCTTTTTTCCACAGGCTAGTGCCTTGTTTTTATGGTGGGCGGTAACGGGCTCGAACCGCTGACCCTCTCGGTGTAAACGAGATGCTCTACCAACTGAGCTAACCGCCCCAATCCCGCTCAAATGCACGGGGTTGAGAGAAAAAGCAAGACGGCCGTTCAGTGTTTGAACGGCCGCCTGTCATAAGTCTCAATTCAGCCTAGTGAGGACGGGCCGGATCGGTCGCCTGATTACCCGGCTGACCGGACAATGAGGCCTGCAATGCGGCTTCATCTGCTTCTGACCACTCTATCGGCGACAAGGGCCGCGTCAGCGCGATGGCCAGCACTTCATTGATGTCCGAAACGGGCACAATCTTCAGGCCGGTCTTCACATTCTCCGGAATGTCCTCGAGATCCTTCTCGTTCTCTTCCGGGATCAGCACCGTCTTGATGCCGCCGCGCAGAGCTGCGAGCAGTTTCTCTTTCAGGCCACCAATCGGCAGGACGCGTCCCCGCAGGCTGATCTCGCCCGTCATGGCCACTTCCCGGTCAACCGGGTTGCCGGTCAGCAGCGAGACAATCGCCGTTGTCATGGCAACACCCGCGGACGGGCCATCCTTTGGCGTCGCGCCATCGGGCACGTGCACGTGGATATCGGTCGTGTTGAACACGGTCGGCTTGATGCCGAGCATGACAGACCGGGACCGGACCAGCGAGCTGGCCGCCTGGATCGACTCTTTCATGACGTCGCGGAGGTTGCCCGTGACCTTCATGTTGCCGCGTCCCGGCATCTTGACCGCCTCGATGGTGAGCAGGTCACCGCCGGTCTCGGTCCAGGCAAGGCCTGTCACCGCGCCGAGCTGGTCGGTCTCGTCGGCGAGACCGTAGCGGAATTTCCGCACGCCTGCGAATTCGGGAAGGTTCTCCGACGTCACCGTCAGGGTTTCGCCCTCCTTGTCAGACAGGATGCGGACCGTCTTGCGGGCCAGCCGTGCAATTTCGCGCTTCAGGCTCCGCACACCGGCTTCGCGGGTGTAGTACCGAACAAGGTCGCGAATGGCCTCATCTGCCACAATCCACTCCCCTTCCTTCAGGCCGTGATCTTCACGGACCTGCGGGATGAGGTGACGTTTGGTGATCTCCACCTTCTCGTCCTCGGTATAGCCTGCGATGCGGATGATCTCCATCCGGTCGAGAAGCGGCTGGGGCATGTTGAGCGAGTTCGCCGTCGTCACGAACATCACGTCAGAAAGATCGTAATCGACTTCCAGATAGTGATCGTTGAACGTCGAGTTCTGCTCAGGGTCCAGCACTTCCAGCAAGGCAGATGCCGGATCGCCGCGATGGTCCATGCCCATCTTGTCGATCTCATCCAGCAGGAAGAGCGGATTGCCCGTCTTGGTCTTCTTCAGCGACTGGATCACCCGGCCTGGCATGGAGCCGATATAGGTCCGGCGGTGGCCACGAATTTCGCTTTCGTCCCGCACGCCGCCCAGCGACACGCGCACAAAGTCGCGTCCCGTGGCTTCAGCGATGGAGCGGCCAAGCGAAGTCTTGCCGACGCCCGGAGGGCCCACGAGGCAGAGGATCGGTCCTTTCATCTTGCCGGTGCGTTTCTGCACGGCGAGATATTCCAGGATCCGCTCTTTCACCTTGTCGAGACCATAATGGTCGTCATCAAGTTGCTTCTCGGCCTTGGCGAGATTGGTCTCGATTTCCTTGCGCGTGCCCCAAGGCAAGGCCAGCAGCCAGTCGAGATAATTCCGCACGACAGTCGATTCCGCAGACATTGGCGACATCTGACGCAGCTTCTTGATCTCGGCTTCGGCCTTCAGGCGTGCCTCTTCAGACAGCGGCGCATCCGCAATCTTCTGCTCAAGGTCGGCCAGCTCATCGCGCTCAGCGCCATCGCCGCCCTGCTCGCCCAGCTCGCGCTGGATCGCCTTCATCTGCTCGTTCAGATAATATTCGCGCTGGGTCTTCTCCATCTGCCGCTTGACGCGGTTCTTGATCTTCCGCTCCATCTGCAACATGCCCATTTCGCCTTCCATGAGGGCGAAGACCTTCTCGAGGCGATCTTTCGCATCGGGAAGTTCGAGCAATTCCTGCTTTTCGGAGAGTTTGACAGACAGGTTCGACGCCACCGCATCGGCCAGACGACCAGGCTCGGTCAGCGCAGCAATCGTGGTAACGGATTCCGGCGGGATCTTGCGGTTCAGCTTGACGTAATTTTCAAACTGCTCCTGCACGGCACGCATGAGTGCCTGCACGTCATCATCGGTGCCTTGGGCCTCGTCATAGGCTTCGACTTCAGCTTCAAAATATTCGCCGCGGTCGTGCAGCTGGTTCAGACGCGCACGCGTCTTGCCTTCGACCAGCACTTTCACCGTACCGTCAGGCAGCTTGAGCAGCTGCAAAATGGTAGCGATCGTGCCGACCTCGTGGACATCATCTGAGCCCGGGTCGTCTATGGCCGCGTCGCGCTGGGCGACCAGCATGATTTCATTATCGGCCTCTTCGATCATTTCGAGGGCCCGTACAGACTTGTCCCGCCCAACAAACAGGGGCGCGACCATGTCTGGAAACACAACGATGTCCCGAAGCGGCAACACCGGAAGGTTCTTTATACCTGGCATCTACAATGCCTCCTTCTTCAAATTGAGCCCCGACTGGGCGGCAGCTCAGGAAACCCTACCTGCCGATGATGGCAGGAGTCGGGCGTTTCACCAGATGTGGAGGGCGATGCAGGCCGGTTCAAGCCACCGGATGCTCAGGAAATTCCCTCTTCTGTGGAAACCGTCTCCTATCAGGGCATTGCGGCTTTTCTGGCCTTCTCGGTGCGGCTTTCATTTTTCTGATTGGCCAGGAATGCAGAAAGCACGCCCAATCCCGTATCCGGGGCCTCGCCGGCGCCAAGCCTGCGCAACTGTTCATAATACCAGCCGATAACGCCAAAACCGTTCAGCGCCTTCACCAGTTTGATGGGAGAATTCGGCCCCAGCCATCCCGGCCCGAGGCGCAACGTTTTCTCCCATTGCGCGGCGGCAGCGACCTCTCCGGACAAGAGCTGTTTCGGCGTGTCCGGCTCGACACAGAGCGGCCGGCCAAGACCGATCAGGTCGGCCTCCCCTTCCGCAAGCGCCGAATTCATGGCCTCGGTCGTGCGAAATCCGCCTGTCACCATGAGTGGCAACTGGCTGCGCGCCTGCACTGCTTTGGCATATTTCAGGAAGTAGGCCTCCCGTTCGCGCGTGGATTCACGGACATTCTGCTCAAAAACCGGCTCCAGGCCTTCGCTGTCCATCATGCGGGGCTGTTCATAATTACCCCCGGATATCTCGACAAAGTCGACGCCAAGCTCGTTCAGAATGTCGATCACGCCGAGACAATCTTCAAAACTGAACCCGCCTTTCTGAAAGTCTGCGGAATTGAGCTTTACCGAAACCGAAAACCCCGGCCCTGCCGCAACGCGCGATTCCCTGACGCATTCGGCGAGGAGGCGCGCGCGGTTTTCCAGCGGCCCGCCATAGTCATCCTGGCGCTGGTTCGCCAGCGGCGACAGGAACGAAGAAAGTAAATAGCCATGCGCGCCATGAACCTGAACACCGTCAAAGCCCGCCTGCTTTGCAACGCTGGCGGCCCGGCCGAAGCCTTCGATCACGGCTTTGATCTCGTCCAAAGTCATCGCGCGGGGCTGACCGAACTGGCCGCCCGGCAAGCCCAGCGCGACCGGACTTGGCGCAGCGGGGCTCGGATTGATCAGTTTTGGCGTTTGGCGTCCGGCATGGCTGACCTGCATGATCATTGCGGCGCCATGAGATTTGCCAACGTCGGCCCAGCGCGAGAACATATCCATCTCTTCATTTGACGGCTTGCCGTCTATGACCACATTTCCCGCACGTTCGAGATGATTGCGGTCAATCTGGACATTTCCTGTGATCATCCCGCCTATGCCGCCTTCCGCCCAGCGGCGATACAATGTCAGATGGCTTTCAGTTACCCGGTTGCGAGGATCAGCGAGTCCCTCTGTCATTGCCGCCTTCACAAGCCGATTGGGGAATGTAAGCCCGCTCTCCAGGGTTAACGCCGTATTAATCGAGGCTGTCATCTTATGTTCTCCCATATCGACACTGAGTCGCCCGCCCTTATCGGAGACATCATATGGCAGCCGCCAAGCAAGCAAAGCTGTTTGACCAAATGAGTACAGAAAGTACCGGCTATTCCGCCAAGGATATCGAGGTCCTCGAAGGCCTTGAACCTGTCCGCAAACGCCCCGGCATGTATATTGGCGGCACGGATGAGCGCGCCTATCATCACCTCTTTGCCGAGGTGCTGGACAACTCCATGGATGAAGCGGTGGCCGGGCATGCCAGCCGGATCGAGATCAAGCTCGACGCCGATGGCTTCCTGGCGGTGAGCGACAATGGCCGCGGCATTCCGGTTGATCCACACCCGAAATTCCCGAAAAAGTCCGCGCTGGAAGTCATCATGACCACACTGCATGCGGGCGGCAAGTTCTCCGACAAGGCCTATGAGACCGCCGGCGGCCTGCACGGCGTCGGCATTTCGGTCGTCAATGCGCTGTCGGAACTGGTCGAAGTTGAAGTCGCACGCGACAAGATCCTGTACCGGCAGACCTTCTCGCGCGGCATTCCGCAGGACAAGTTGAAAAAAGTCGGCACGGCGCCAAATCGCCGGGGGACCGTGGTGAAGTTCAAGCCGGACTTCCAGATCTTCGGCGAAAAGATGCGTTTCCGCCCGGCCCGCCTGTTTCAGATGGCGCGATCAAAAGCCTATCTCTATCGAGGCGTTGAAGTACGCTGGAGCTGTGATCCTTCCCTGCTGCCAGAAGATTCCAAGGTTCCTGCCGAAGCCACGCTCTCCTATCCGAACGGATTGGCAGACCAGCTGGATGAAGTCTTCAAGGACAAGGCGACCATCACCGATGCAGCCTTTACCGGTCTTGTTGATCAAGGCGGCGAAGGTAAGGTCGAGTGGGCCATTGCCTGGACGCGCGCCGGCTTTGGCGAGGCGGACGGATTTTCACGCTCCTATTGCAACACTATTCCGACCCCGGATGGTGGTACGCACGAAGCGGGCTTCCGCTCAGCCATCACAAAAGGGTTACGCAATTTCGGGGAACTGACCGGAAACAAGAAAGCCTCCGAAATCACCGCCGAAGATATCATGGGCCATTCCGGCTTGCTCTTGTCTGTTTTCATCAAGGGTCCGGAATTTGTCGGTCAGACCAAGGACAAGCTGTCGACGACGGCCGCGTTCCGCCTGGTGGAAAACTCCGTGCGCGACCGGTTCGATCATTGGCTGGCCGGTAGTCCGAAAGAAGCCGACAAACTGCTCGGCTGGGCGGTTGAGCGCGCGGAAGAGCGCCAGCGCCGCCGCAAGGCCAAGGATATCAGCCGCAAATCGGCCACCAAGAAGCTTCGCCTGCCGGGCAAGCTGGCCGATTGCTCCAACAAGGGGCCGGACGGCACCGAACTGTTCCTCGTCGAGGGCGACTCGGCTGGCGGCTCCGCCAAGCAGGCCCGCGACCGCAAGACCCAGGCCATCCTGCCCCTGCGCGGCAAGATCCTGAATGTCGAAAGCGCCTCGCTCGACAAGATGATGAACAATCAGGAGATCAATGATCTCTCACTGGCGCTCGGCACGGCGCTGGGCAAGAAGTTCGACATGGACGATCTGCGGTATGACCGCATCATCATCATGACGGATGCCGATGTAGATGGCGCCCACATTGCCAGCTTGCTGATCACTTTCTTCTATCGGATGACACCGGGCCTTATCGAAAGCGGACGCCTGTTCCTGGCCCTGCCCCCGCTCTACAAACTCTCCAACAAGGGTACGATCGTCTACGCGATGGACGATGCCGACCGGGCCGAGAAAATGAAAGAGCACTTCAAACCGAACCAGAAAGTCGACATGACCCGCTTCAAGGGTCTCGGCGAGATGAACCCGTCTCAGCTGAAGGAAACCACAATGAACCCGGCGACGCGGACGCTTGCGCGGGTCACTCTGGAGGCGATTGACGATGTCGAGGTTCCGGCCGAGGAGCTGATAAACACGTTGATGGGCAAGAAAGCCGAATTGCGTTTCCGGTTCATTCAGGAAAACGCTGCTTTCGTTGAAGAGCTTGATATCTAGGTAAACAAGATTTGAAACGCCGGTAAGAAATTTCCTTTATTCGGAAAGACGATTCTAACCCTGTTTGGGTATGGTTCGCCCATCATGTTATTCGGACGCACCCTATTCAAACACGACAAGAAGCGCCATTCCGGGCGCGAAATTCTTGAGTCGCACCTGAATCGGTACATCCTCGCGCTGAGCATTGTTCTGGCGCTGATCCTTGCCAGCCACATCGTTTCCCTGACAGCCCTCCGCCAAGGTGCGCATGATGCGACCGCGATCAATATGAGCGGCAGCCAGCGCATGTTGCTGCAGCAAATGTCGCATGCCGCCCATGATTACGCCGAAGACGGATCGCCGGAGCTGCGGGAGAATTTGCGCGCCAGCATCAAATTGTTCGAGACGTCTCACTATGAACTTATCCGCTTTGGCGAAGATGATGCCGCACTTCAGGCGATCTATTCCGAAGGCGAAAACTCCATTCATACCAAGGTTCTTGAGCTCATCAACAATGTGAACTGGGTTTTGGTCGACCGCCGGAATACGTCCGCGGCGCTTGAGGCAATTGAATATGAGGCTTCCGGCCCCCTCGCCAATCGGCTCGGAGAGGCGGCGGACGCTTTCGAAGCGCAGGCCAACAAGCGCGCCGAGTGGCTGGGTACGATCCAGACCTATACGGTCCTGGCCCTCGTCCTGACGATTGTCGCGGAAGTGTTCCTGGTCTTCTGGCCGGCCCACAAGATCATGATCCGGGCCTTCAAGAAGCTGGACCAGCAACATAGCGAAGCCCAGGCAACACTGAAGCGCCTGTCCAATTTCTCCGCCGTGGCCTCAGACCTGTTCTGGGAAACCGATCTCCAGGGCAAGCTGATCTATGCCGAGGGCACCTTCCTCCAGAAACTTCAGGGCGGCCGCAATTCCCTGGTCGGGTGCAACTATCTCGACATTATCCAGTTCGATGAAGAAAACTCCGAGATCATGACCAATGCGGTTCAGTCGGCCGCGAGTTACGCCCGTGTGCGCGGAATTTTCACGGACGTTGATGGCCAGACCTATCACATGGATATGGCCGGCGCGCCGTGCTTTGACGACAAGGGTCGGATCACAGGCTATATCGGCACCTCCAACGACATTACCGCACAGGTCGAGAAACAAGAGGAGGTCCGTAAATTGGCCTATTCGGACCCCCTGACTCATCTCGCGAACAAGCGTGCCCTCGAAGAGCGGCTGCCGACCATGCTCGCAGAAGCCTCAAACACCGCGCCACTCTTTATCCTGGCGCTGGACCTGGATGGCTTCAAGGCGGTCAACGACACATATGGTCATGGCGCGGGCGACGAAGTGCTCAAAGTCGTGGCGGCCCGGATGAAAGCCATTGTTCGCGACAGCGACCTGACCGTGCGCACAGGTGGGGACGAGTTCTTCATCGTCTGCAGCACATCACCATCGCGCCTTGCTGTTGAGGGCCTGGCCCTGCGGCTCAAGCGCAAGCTGAGCGAGCCTTATGGCCTGTCGACCGGCCACCGCGTTCGCATCAGCACGTCCATCGGCATTGCTGCTGCGCCGTATGACTGTATGGGCGAAGGCCCGCTGCTGCACGCCGCCGACATGGCGCTGTATGAAGCCAAGCGCTGTGGCCGCAACCAGTTCCGCTTCTATGAAGATCTCGGGCCTTTCGTGGTCGACGAACAGGCCATGGCCTAGGGCCCCTTCCCTCCATTTCCTCCAGAACCTTTGGCCGGAGACGCGCCCCACGCGCTCCGGCATTTTTTTGTGTTGTGAGGCAGGCGTCAGCCAGAGCTTTCCCAGGAGTCGAGCCCGGCCCTGATCTGCGCGGGCAGCAGCGTCGCAATCGCGCCCAGCTCTGGCGACAGGCGGAAGGCGCTGGTCGCCGGGCCGACCGCCGGGCGCGGTTCGCCATGCTTCTGCAGGCGTTTGAGATTGCGCGCGAGGCGCAGGGCATGGCCATCCGGGTCTGCGATGACGCGCCGGAGCGCCGCGATGCGGGCCATCAGCCTGTGCGGGGATACGGATCCGGAAAGGGTTCGGAGAATGTCCGGAAAATCGCCCTCAATCGTCTGGCGTGCGGGCAGCAATTTCAACCGTCTTGGATAAAGGCGCGGAAAGATGGCGAGTTCGACGCCGTCGGGCAGGTCCGGCTCGGGCTTCGGATCAGGGGGCGCGGCGCGCGGGGCCGCCGGGGCGAGCGTCAGATTGAGCGCGAGGACCAGGATCAGGCGGCGGACAATCGGTTCCAGCATTCTGAGCCGCCCGGAAATCCGCTGCGCCACCCCCCGCCCGATCACTTTCGGCCCGAGATGGAGGTTCGCCAGCGCGGACGCATCCAGCACCGCCCGCCCGGCATGTTCCAGCCCCCGTTTCAGAATGTCCGTTTGCGCGTCCATGCGGGGAGTATGGGGGTTGGGGCTATCAGACGGATTGGAAAAACGGGAAAATTAGAATTGAATCAAAACTTAAAGTTGATTAACATCCTAACTCGAAGCACTGATTTTCGGGAGACTAAAGACAATGAGCAACCTTTTAAGTTGGGCAAAATCGCAGGTTTCTCATTGGGAAGATTCCATTGATTTGATGGAAAAGGGCTACCTTAGTATTATCAAAAAAGATGGCGATAAGCCGGTAGATCAAACAAAGGAAACTATCGCTGATCGCAAACAACGAATGCAAAAATTAAAGGAAATCATCAGCAAGCTTGAAGGTTGATTGAACGGATTATTCATGCTCCCCGGCGTTGTGGTGAGTGGAAACAAAGCGATAGTTCTTATTGCACTCTTCCTGTTCAATCCACTCAGGATTTTTATCCTTCATCTTCGAAAAGAATCCGAAATCTAGTCCTCCGACGCGAACTTCCCGAAGCAATTCCTCATGGAATGCCAAATACCCCGCCTCGGGATCAGATACCTTTATAGCAACAATTACCACCGGTCTCAGAAAGGTTTTCTTGTCTCCTTCGGTTTCAGAAAGCTCTCCTTCATAGGCGCCGATGTCCAATCCAAGCACGTCAACTTGCGTTTCGTCTCTGAGTGCGCCTGATATACCTGCGCAAAGAAAAGCTGCTCTGTTTCGCGAGAGTTTGTCATCAATGTTAGGTGTTTTTGATTGAAGGCCGATTCCAGCCACCAAGTTGAACGTACTTAGTTCCGACTGAAGCGATTCATCTTCCAACAAATCCCAAAAATTATATCCCGGACTATCGGCAGCATCGACAATGCTGTTCGCTCTCTTAAACTTCCAGTACCCTTTCTCCTTGAATAGGTGTACAACCATAAGAGATTTCTCCAACCCGGTATCGCGGTCTCTCAGAGTATATTCAATGACCTCATCAGATACGTCGTCGGATTGAGTGCGCCTTAGACCCGAAACTAGCAAATCTCCGCTACTCGTCTCCCTACGCTCAACTTGAGTCAGTCGCCTTTCAAAGCTCTGGTACAATTCTCTATTTTTTGCCTCACGTTTTCCGGTCTCAAGACGGAGCGACAGATCGCGCAACTCTCTCCACTGGCGGCTGAGCTTGTCACGAAGCGCCTGAGCCTGCTCATCGCGCTCCGCCTGCTGACGTTCTCTCTCTAATTGTTCCCTTTTTATGCGCAGCTCACGTGCATCTGACTTCCTTTCATTGGCTTGGGATTGATAGCTGTCGAATGTAACGAGGAGGACAACACTGCTAACCACGAAGGCAAGGACGGCTCCCAATACCAGCCACCGAACCGCGCTGGATGCGTGAAGCGTCTCTATCTCTTCATCGAACGTACGACTGCCTGAAAAAAATAGAGTGACTGCATCAAGATGCGACAAAGCCCATCCAGCAATTAGTCCTATCGCCAGAAGTGCAGCCCCTATTACCACTATTCGTTTTCTCAGTTCAATTTCCATCCAAATTCGAATTACCGTCAACTTTGAAAGAAATACAAGAGTTCGTACGCGCTTCAAATTTCGTCGTCTGAGCTATCCGCCCCTGAGTTCAACCCGCACTGCGCTTGAACTTGGGCCTGCTGCGGGGCAGTCGCTCCCCTTCCCCGATTGCCATCCTTCCCTCCAACCTCTAAATGCTCCTTATGAGCAAAAAGCTGAGAATCTTGGTCGCGCAGTTGAACCCGGTCGTGGGGGATATTCGGGGGAATCTGGAGCTGGCGCGGGGCGCGCTGGCCGAGGGCAAGGCCAAGGGCGCTGACCTTGTTGTCCTGTCGGAACTCTTCATCCTGGGCTATCCGGCCGAAGACCTCGTGCTGAAGCCCGCCGCGGTGGAAGATTCCATGAAGGCGGTGAACACGCTGGCCGCCGAGACCGCCGATGCGCCGGACATGATCATCGGCGCGCCGTGGATGGAAGATGGCAAGCGCCACAATTCAGCCGTCTGGCTGTCGGGCGGGGCCATCAAGGGCCGCTATGACAAGCGCGAGCTGCCCAATTATGGCGTGTTCGACGAAAAGCGCATCTTCGATGCCGGCGACGGCCCGCCCCCGGTGTTCGAGTTTCACGGCGTAAAGATCGGCGTCGCGATCTGTGAGGACATCTGGTATCCGCGCGTGCCGAGCGAGCTGCATGATGCGGGCGCCGACATGCTGATCGTGCCGAATGGCTCGCCCTGGCGGCGGACGGTTCAGGTGGAGCGGCACACGACCTTTTCCGCCTGGCGCAAGACGGGCGTGCCGTACCTGTTCGTGAACCAGGTGGGCGGGCAGGACGAGCTGGTCTTTGATGGCAGCTCCTACGCGGTCGATCATGACGGGACCGAGCACCAGCTGCTCGGCGATTTCGTCACCGGCACGGCGATGGTGGCTTTTGATCCGGCCACGCATTGTTTCGAGAGCGACGCGCAGGCCGAGCTGACCGAAGGCTGGCATGCCGAATACCGCGCGGCGGTGTTGGCGCTGGGCGATTATGTCAACAAGAACAAATTCCCCGGCGTCGTGCTGGGCATGTCAGGCGGGATCGATAGCGCGCTGACGGCGGCGATGGCCGTGGACGCGCTGGGGCCGGACCGGGTCTGGTGTGTGATGATGCCGTCGAAATATACGTCCTCGGACAGTCTGGAAGACGCCAAAGCCTGCGCCGAGGCGCTGGGCGTAAAGTATGACAGCATCAATATTGCCCCCGGCGTGGGTGCGATGGGCGAGATGCTGGCCGACCAGTTTGCCGGCACCAAACCGGACACGACCGAAGAGAACATCCAGTCGCGCCTGAGGGCGGTGACGCTGATGGCGCTGTCGAACAAGTTCGGCCATATGGTGGTGACGACGGGCAACAAGAGTGAGATGGCGGTCGGCTATGCGACGCTCTATGGCGACATGTGCGGCGGCTACAATGCGCTGAAGGATTTCTACAAGACCGAAGTGTTCGAACTGGCCAAGTGGCGCAACACGATGGTGCCGCGCGGCGCGCTGGGCCCGGCGGGCGAAGTGATCCCGGAGCGGATCATCACCAAGCCGCCCTCTGCAGAGCTGCGCGAGGACCAGCGCGATGATGACTCGCTGCCGCCTTATGATGTGCTGGATGATATATTGCGCGGGCTGGTGGACGAGGAAGAGCCGATCGAGGCAATCCTGGCGCGCGGGCATGACCGGGCCGTGGTGAAACGAATCGAGCATCTGCTCTACATCGCCGAATACAAGCGCCGTCAGGCCCCGCCGGGCGTGAAGGTTGGCGGCAAGAATTTCGGCCGCGACCGGCGCTATCCGATCACCAACCGCTTCCGGGACGATTGATCGGGCGTTTGGCCCCTATTCGAGCGAGCCGGGCTCAACCCCTTCATAGGCGAGGCGGTTGGCCTCGGCATCCATGCGGATCTGCTCGGCATCTTCCGGGGCAATATCGCTCGCTTCGCCATAGGCCAGCATGGGCGATGGCACGATGCCGGGATGGTCGATAACGGACGCATAGAGCAGCCAGGGCTGCGTGCCGTCCGCACAGGTGACGCGCACCCACTGGTCCTCAACCGTCGGCATGGAGCCGATATCGCTGATGTCGCGCAGCTCGGCCTCGTTGATGTCATATTCGGCGCCGTCATAAGACACGACGGTGAACCCCTCCCCCAGATAGCGGAGGTATGTCAGCTGGTCGCCAGCCTTCAGGTCGAGCGTGTGGATGCCGCCATCGGAAATGTATTCGATGCTGGCATCCTGGTTGAGCGTGACCGGGAACGTCTTGGTCGCCACGAAGAAGCGCAGGTCATCGGCGTCGGCGCGGTCATAATTCCAGAGCTGGTAATTGGCGTATTGCGGCAGGGCGCAGCTTGTGTCGGCTTCATTGGCGCCATTCGGCACCGTCCAGGCAGGAACGGTCGTGCCAGCATCCAGCACCGCAAAACCGGCTGGATATTCGCCGGGCCAGCCCGCGCTGACATACCAGCTCTCATCATATCCCGACAGGGCCTGATAATTGATATCATCGACGGGCGGCGCGGCAGGCTCTGCCTCCAGCGCGCTGTCGAGGTCTGAGGTCACCTCGGTCGTTGCGGGCGCCGGCGTCTCTGCCGGAGCCTCCGCACGCTCCTGCCCGCAGGCCGCCAACAGGCCCGCGGCGATCAGAATACAGCCCAGTCTCATCTACCTCTCCTCGACGGCGACTCACATGCCCGTCGCACATTAGCACGAACAATAGCAAGAATATGGCATCGGCCCTTGGCTTTTTGCGTGATTTGATGTCGAAAGCACGCTTCAAAACAGGTTTTTTCCATGACTGCACCGATTGTTCGCTTCGCTCCCTCGCCCACCGGCCGCCTGCACGTAGGTAACGTGCGCACGGCGCTGATTAACTGGCTGTTCGCCAAGGGCCAGCAGGGCAAGTTCATCCTGCGCATCGATGACACCGATACCGAGCGCTCGACACAGGAATATGAAGACGGAATCCGCACCGACCTGACTTGGCTCGGCCTCGTCTGGGACGACAGTTTCAGCCAGTCCAAACGCTTTGCCGAATATGACGCGGCGGCCGACAAGCTGCGCGAAATGGGCCTGCTCTATCCCTGCTACGAGACAGCTGACGAGCTGGACCGCAAGCGCAAGATCGCGCTGTCGCGCGGCCGCCCGCCCGTCTATGACCGCGCGGCGCTGGAGCTGAGCGATGAAGACAAGGCGAAACTCGAAGCCGAAGGCCGCACGCCTCACTGGCGTTTCAAACTCTCCGGCGGGCGCGTCGAGTGGACCGACCTGGTGCGCGGAGACCAGAGCATCGACACGTCCAGCCTGTCCGACCCGATCCTGATCCGCGAGGACGGCTCCTATCTCTACACCCTCCCCTCGGTCGTCGATGATATCGAGGCGAAGATCACCCATGTCGTGCGCGGGGAAGACCATGTCACCAATTCCGGCGCGCAGATCGAGATCTTCAAGGCGCTGGGCGGCACGGCGCCGGACATGGCGCATACGCCGCTGCTGATCGGCGCGGATGGTCAGGGCCTGTCGAAACGCCTCGGCTCACTGTCGATGGGCGAATTGCGCGCGCAGGGCTATGAGCCGATGGCGGTCTCCAGCCTGCTCGCCAAGATCGGCACATCCGACAATGTCGAGGCGCGCGAAACGCTGGGCCAGCTGGTCGCGGAATTCGATTTCGGCAAGATCGGCCGCGCCCCGGCGCGCTTCGACGAGACCGAACTCTTGTCGCTGAACGCGGCGATCCTGCACGGCCTCCCCTTTGAGGCGGTGAAGGACCGGCTCGCCGATGTGGACCCCCGCGCCGCCGACGAGGCGTTCTGGACTGTGGTGCGGGAGAATTGCTCGCTGTTGCCGGACGTGGCCGCATGGGTCGAGACCGTGTTTGGCGAGATCACGCCTCTGGTGGATGCTGAAGACAAGGACTTCGTAGCGACCGCCGCAACCCTGCTGCCCGAGGGCGACCTGACGGGCGAGAGCTGGAGTCAGTGGGCGAATGCCGTGAAGGCCGAAACCGGCCGCAAAGGCCGTGGCCTGTTCATGACGCTCCGCAAGGCGCTGACCGGCCAGGAACACGGCCCCGACATGGGCGCACTGCTTCCCCTGATCGGACGCGAGCGGGCGCTCAAGCGGCTGCAGGGTTAGCACTCTCCCCGTAGACTCCTGAATCTTTTCGGATTTCAAACTTTTTGGAACAAAGTCAGAACTTTTTCCTTTCCAAAAGGTGAATATTCTGGTTATGTTCTCTTATCGCAGATCAAGCGAAGAACAGGTTCAGCACACAGTTTCACGAGGGGTTTCAGCATGTCGGGTTTGGTGATCAAGGGATGTGAGTACGATCCAATTGAGTCCAAGGATGTCGTCTATGGTGACGGCTTCCGCATGGAGCTGGAACAGGCGATTGCGCTGGCCTCGACAGGCGTTGAATTCTGGGCCGCCGAGCGCGATGGCTCTGCCGCGCCCGTCTCTGTCGCCAAGAATGAATATGGCGAATTGATCCTCAGAACCGAGCCGACGGCCTACGCGGCCAACCCGCTTGGCGAGATCAGCGCGCCGCCGATCGTGCACCGCCGCTATCGCCCCGAAGCGCAGATACCTGCACGGGTCCACTCCGGTTACGCTGTCGCGGCCTAGTCACGCAGCGGCCCCTACCCTTTACATGTTTCCTTGTTTTCGCGCGTCTCCACACCCACTCTCGGCGCGCGAGATTGCTCCGACCTCACCTGTCCGGAGCTGAAGGACCACACCTGCATGTGAAGGGTGGGGGTTACTCCGCCTCCAGATGAACCAGCACATCGCCCTCGGCGACCTGGTCCCCGGCGGCAGCCTCCACGGACTCCACCACGCCATCGCGCGGCGCCGGCAGGGTGTGCTCCATCTTCATGGCTTCCATCACCGCAACCGGATCACCCTTGGTGACCGTATCGCCCGGCTTCACATGCACGGCGAGCAGTTTGCCCGGCATCGGCGCGCTGACTGAGTCGCCGCCCAGCACCGCTTCGACATCGGCGTCATAGTCCGGCACTTCCACAAGGACATTGTCCCCGCCGGTCGTCACCGCATAGCGGCGCGGAGAGATATCTGTCACGAAAGGCAGCGGCGCGTCCGGATCGACGTCATGCTCGGACGGGTCAAACCAGTCTACATCGGCGCCCACAGCGACGGCCGCCTTTCGCACAGGCGCGCCATTCGCCCGGAACCCATCCCGGATTCCCCATGGTGTGACGGCAGCGCTGTCATCCAGCTCGATGTCGCAGACGGCGAGAACAGATGCATGCTGATGCGCGGCGGGAGGCTGGGTCAGCGCATCCCCCTGCTCCGCAATCCAGTTCACATGATGCGTGCCATCGCGGAACGCGTCCGACTGGGCGCAGCGACGCAGGAAGCCGGTATTGGCCGGCACGCCCGAGAGTTGGGTGTGCGACAGCGTCTCGGTCAGCAGGTCAACCGCCGCGTCGCGATCTTCTCCGTGCACGATCAGTTTCGCGATCATGGAATCATAGTTGGATGGTACGCGATCACCCGTCTCGAAACCGGCATCCCAGCGGATCGTTTCCCCATCAATGGGCTGCAACAGGCCGAATTCCAGGATCAGCCCCGCGCCGGGGCGGAAGCCATCGGCCGGGTCTTCGGCGCAGATGCGCGCCTCGATGGCATGGCCCATCAGCGGGATCTCGTCCTGCGCCAGCGGAATTTCCTCGCCGGAAGCGACCAGCAATTGCCAGGCGACAAGGTCCTGCCCGGTAATCATCTCGGTCACCGGATGCTCCACCTGAAGCCGGGTATTCATTTCGAGGAACCAAAACGTGTCGACGCCCAGCGGCTTTGACCCGTCCACGATGAATTCCACCGTGCCCGCGCCCTGATACCCAACAGCCTGCGCCAGCTTCACCGCTGCGTCCGTCATGGCCGCTCGCACATCATCCGGCATGCCGGGCGCGGGCGCTTCCTCAATGACTTTCTGGCGGCGACGCTGCAGCGAGCAATCGCGTTCATAGAGATGGACGACATTGCCATGCGCATCGCCAAAGACCTGCACTTCGATATGGCGTGGCTGCTCGACCAGTTTTTCCAGCATGACCCGGCCATCGCCAAAGGAACTTTCGGCCTCACGCACCGCGCTTTCCAGCTCGGCCTTCAGCTCGCCCGCCTTGGAGACGAGGCGAATGCCGCGCCCGCCGCCCCCGGCAACCGCCTTGATCAGCAGCGGAAAGCCGACATCTTTCGCCGCCCTGGCAAGCGTTTCCAGCTCCTGCCCTTCGCCGCGATAGCCGGGCAGCACAGGCACGCCGGCCTCTTCGGCAATGCGCTTGGCTTCGTCCTTCGGGCCCATGGACCGGATCGCCTTGGCCGAAGGGCCAACCCAGATGAGGCCCGCTTTCTCGACGGCTTCGGCGAAATCGGCATTCTCGGACAGGAAACCATAGCCCGGATGGATGGCATCGGCGCCGGTCGCCTTGGCAGCGGCCAAGATGGCTTCGACCTTGAGATAGCTTTCGGGCGCAGGCGACGGGCCGATATGGATCGCTTCGTCGGCCTCGCGGACATGTTTCGCGCGCGCATCGGCATCGGAATAGACGGCGACTGTCGCAATGCCGAGCCCATGGCAGGTCTCAAAGATGCGACAGGCGATCTCGCCCCTGTTTGCGACGAGCAGCTTCTGGATCTTCAATGCGTGGCCCTCCCGGCGCCCGGTGGACCAAAGCCACCAGAACAAAACTGATTATCATCAGCAGATACCACGAACCGAGTTTCGATAAAGAGACCATCTGCCAGCCATGCTCTTGCCCGGGATAGGCCCAGGCGCGGGCGAATGTTCCAAGATTCTCAGCAAACCAGATGAAAACTGCCACGAGCAGGAACCCGATGACGAGCGGCATCGGCCTGTGGGCTTCATCAGCGCGGAACCAGACCAGGCATGGCCCATAAACCATCGCCGTGCCCACGAACAGGGCGATCCGGACATCCGGCAGCCAGTGATGCGCGAAGAAATTCACGTAGATCGCGGTTGCCAGAATGGCTTGAACCCAGAGTGGCGGGAAACGGTCAAACCGGAAGTCGAAGATGCGCCAGACTCGCGCCAGATAGGAGCCCACTGCCGCGTACATGAAGCCCGTAAACAACGGCACACCGCCAATGCGCAGGAAGCTCTCCTCGGGATAGATCCAGCTGCCATGATAGGTCTTGAACAGTTCCATGACCGTGCCGACAATATGGAAGACGAGGATGATTTTCGCCTCTTCCCATGTTTCCAGGCCCGACCAGAGCATCATGACCTGAATGGCAACCGCACCCAGCACGAGGAAATCATAGCGCGAAAGCGGCGCGCCTTCCGGATACCAGACAAAGGTCAGCAGCAAGAGCCCCAGCATCAGGCCGCCAAACAGGCACGCCCAGCCCTGCTTGATGCCGAAGGCCACAAATTCGAACACGGTCTGGCTGACCGGGCCGTTCACGCAGCGCGCATGCAGCGCGGCGCGCGCGGCATGCAGGCGTTGTTGCGCGCGGGTCTGGGCGGGGACCGGTATCTCCATGCCCTCCTCTATCTGCAGGAAACACGGCGCATTCGGGGCACGCACCGGGCGAGGCAAGGGCCTTTGCCAGTCCAAATTCCGCCTTTGACACCCCTGCCAGCTGTCGTAAGGGTTAATGCCAAGAAACCACGGGAGTGTCTTATGGCCTATGCTTCAGGAATCCGGATCAGCAGTGTCGCGGGAGTCATCGGCGCCGGCGTTGGCGGCTATATTGGTTACACGCAGGCGGCGGACGTCAGCAATCTCAGCCCCGTGGCCGGCGCGCTGATCCTCGGCGCCATCGGCTTCGTCGCGGGCAGCGCGGGTGCCTTCCTGCTGAAGTCGCTGATGCAGTTCGTGATCTACATCATCCTGTTTGGCATCGTGGCATATTTCTTCCAGCATCAGATCGAAGCGCTCACGGGGATAAACCCGATCAGCGCGACACTTAATCTGCTGGCCGACTTCGGCCTGCCGGTGGACTCCAAAGACAGCGTACTGGTTACCGACCCCAACTAGGCGGGCGCTTGTCGAGGAAGGCTTCAATGCCTTCCTTGCCCTCATCGGAGACCCGACGCGCTGCGATGCGCTTTGATGTCTCTTGGCTGAGATCCTTGTCGATGAATACACCGGAGACATCGCGAACCAGTGCCTTGCTCTCGGCCACAGCGCCGGGCGCAGCGGCAAAGACAAGATCGGCAAGGTGTTCTTCCATTGCCGTCATCTCGGCCTGGTTTTCCACGACATACTGAACGAGGCCCAGCTTCTCAGCATATTCGGCATCAAACGTTTCGGCAGTGGTGAACAAGGCCTTCGCCCAGCGCGCGCCGATGGCTTCGATCACATAGGGGCTGATCGTCGCCGGGGTCAGGCCGAGGCGCACTTCAGAGAAGCGGAACTTCGTGCCCTTCATCGCCACAGCGACGTCACAGGCGGCCACGAGGCCGGCCCCGCCACCCATGGCGGCGCCCTGCACCAAGGCAAGCGTCATCTGGGGCATGTCGTAGAGCGTGCGCAGCATTTCGGCGAGGTTCATCGCGTCGCGCTCATTGTCTTCGCGCGTATGCATCGCCGCGAGCTTCATCCAATTGAGGTCTGCGCCCGCCGAAAAACTCTTGCCCGCGCCGCGCAGGATCATCATGCGAATGGTGCGCTGGTCGGCAATGGTGTGGAACGCATCGGTCAGTTCGGCGATCAGCTCGGCATTGAACGCATTGTGCACATCCGGCCGGTTCAGCGTGACAACCGCCAAGCCTTCCTGCGTCGCTTCGAGCGTGATGAGATCATAGTCGGAATCGCGCATGGGGATCAGTCCTGTTCAGGGTTGGAGGCCACTTTGCGGTAGTGGCTGGATGGGCGCAAGGCGCGCCGCTCGACAAGATGCCACAGCGCATAGCTGGCCACGATGACGAGAAGCGCCGACAGGGTAAAGCCGACCGCATGGCCGAATGCTGCAAAAGCGCCGACCATGACAAGGCCCTGCAGGATCGGAAAATGAGTGATGTAGACGCCGTAGCTGATATCTCCGAAGCGCGCCGCGTTCAGCGCAGGGCCTGGCAGGAAAGCCAGGCAGGCAATCAGGCCCGTCAGTCCGGCCGCGCGGAGCGGCTCCAGCCAGGAATGGACGAAGGAAAGCAAGGTCAATGCGAGCCCCACCACGCCGAACCAGAGCGGCTTTGCCTGGGCCCGATCCCATACCTGCCACAAGGCAATGCCACTGGCGAAAAAGGCCAACTGACCCGGCAGCTGGCGCGCCGCGATAAGCGCGGATTCCCCCTCCAGAAAAACAGGCACCAGATCACGCCACCCCTCCCCCAACACATACAGGCCCACCAGGACGCTCCACTGCGCGCGGCGCATCGTCCGCAGCAATCCGCCGATGATCGGCAGGACGAGATAGAACAGAACCTCGATCTTCAACGTCCACAACGCGCCATTGACCTCTGTGAAGCGGTTGCCTTCGAACAGTCCCGGCAAATCCGGCGACAGGAAGTTCAGGAAGACGAGATTGGCACCCACATATTCTGCGACTCCACCAATACTGCCGCCCATCAGCAGGCTGATGAGCGCCGGGATCAGAATGACGACAGCATAAGCCGGGTAAAGTCGACGGACCCGCTTGCCAGCATAGTCAGCAAGGTTTTGCGACCGCATGAGCGAGCCGGCCACCAGTGCGCCGGATACAATGAAGAAGCCTTGAATGGCGATCTCGGCAATTTGGCCCCAGACGCGCTCCAACCCGCTCATCGGCGCGAGCGCGGACAGAACGATTGCATGATAGGCAAACACGGCCGAAGCGAGCGCCAGCCGGATGAGATCAAACCTGTTTGCTGCCAGTCGGTGCGCTGTCGCCATCGGCGCTGTTTATCGTATTCGTTCCAAATGGAAAGGGGCCCGCTGGACCGGCGGACCCCTTCAGCACCGACTGGGTGGGCAGCCTACCGAACCGGCAGGCCAGCCGCCGTCACGGCGCCTTGATCGGACCGTCCCCGCCAAGCAGCAAGGGCATCTGCCAGTTCTTCCTCGGACACGGTTCCATTCGAATTAAGGTCGAATTTCGTGAACTTCGCTTTCGCCTCCGACTCGCTGGCTGTGCCCGCGCTGTCGGAGTAGCTCACATATTCGTCCTCGCTGATCAGGCCATCATCATCCAGATCCAGCAACGAGAAGTCGGGCATCTCGCCCGCATGGCCCATCAGGGCCGTCATCATCGCCGCCGTTACCAGAAAGCTGCTACGTCTGACCATGTTCGAACTCCTTCTTACTCTATACGTCGCAGGGGACCGCGACAGGACTGAACATACTCGAAACAAGTGGTAATGATGCGTGAAAAGACGTTCACGACGAAGATGTAATGAACCCGGATCAGACGGCCTGCCCGCCGATCTCCTTCATGAACTCGAACCAGGATTCGACTTTTGATGGCGTCAGAGCGCCAACGCCGCCGATGATCGTGTGGTGCATCGGTTTGAAACCGGACAGGCCAAGCACGCCGCGCTCCAGCGCTTTCAATGCGCCCGCATCCATGCCGAATCTATAGACCAGGTCGGGCATACCCATCGTCACGATAATGCGGGCCGACTTTCCTTTCATCATGCGCTCAGGCCATTCATGATCGGACTCACCTGTTTTCAGGAAGAATTCTGCCCGGGCCGCCTGTTCGAAGAAGGCCTTTAGTTTGGCTGGCATACCGCCCATCCAGAGCGGGAAAGCGATGACGAGGTGGTCTGCGTTGGCGATCTTCTGGCGTTCACTCAGCACCGGCTCTGGCGGGGGCATTGCGAACTCTTTCTCAGAGTTGAGGAATGGCATGTCGAAATCTGCCACGCGGATGCGCGACACTGTGTGATCGGTCGCCTCGGCGCCCTCGGCATAAGCATCGCAGAGCGCGTGGACCAGATGGTCCGGATCGGGATCGGGGTGGCCATCGATGATACAGATAGAGCGGGTCATGGGGGTCAGCCTCCTGCCATGTGACAGGGAGCTTCTACCATTGGCCGGCAACAGATTTTATACGTAGAACCCCTACATCCGAAAGACGCCGAACCCTCTGTCCGGGAACGGAGCATTCAGGCTGGCGGAAAGGGCAAGGCCCAGAACGCGGCGCGTATCGGCCGGATCGATGATGCCGTCATCCCATAGGCGCGCTGTGGAGAAATAGGGCGAACCTTCAGCTTCGTAGAGATCGCGGATCGGCTGCTTGAAGCTGTCCTCGTCCTCGGCAGACCATTCCCCGCCCTTGCGCTCAATGCCGTCGCGCTTGACTGTGGCGAGCACGCTGGCGGCCTGTTCGCCGCCCATGACGGAGATGCGGGAGTTCGGCCACATGAACAGGAAGCGGGGGCTGTAAGCCCGGCCGCACATGCCATAATTGCCGGCGCCGAAGCTGCCGCCGGTTACCACGGTGAATTTCGGCACGCTGGCGGTGGCCACGGCGGTCACCATCTTGGCGCCATTCTTGGCGATGCCGCCAGCCTCGTATTTCGACCCGACCATGAAGCCGGTAATATTCTGCAGGAAGACCAGCGGGATGCGGCGCTGGTCGGCCAGTTCGATGAAATGCGCGGCCTTCTGCGCGCTTTCAGAGAACAGGATACCATTATTGGCGAGGATCGCGACCGGCATGCCATAGAGGCGCGCAAACCCGCAGACGAGCGTCTCGCCATAGAGCTTCTTGAACTCATGGAATTCCGATCCGTCCACGAGACGCGCGATGACTTCGCGGGCGTCATAGGGCTCGCGGACATCCTGAGGCACCAGACCATGCATCTCCGCAGGGTCGTAAAGTGGCTCTGCAGGCTCTGTCAGATCGAAGGGCTGGGGCTTTGGCGTGGCCAGCGTGCGGACAATGGAGCGGACAATGGCGAGCGCGTGAGAATCATGGGCCGCATAGTGGTCGGCCACGCCGGAATGGCGCGCATGCACATCTGCGCCGCCAAGGTCTTCGGCTGAGATCACTTCCCCCGTGGCGGCCTTCACCAAAGGTGGACCGCCGAGGAAGATCGTGCCCTGTTTGCGCACAATGATGGTCTCGTCCGACATCGCAGGTACGTAGGCACCACCCGCAGTACAGCTGCCCATGACGGCGGCGATCTGGGGAATGCCATTCGCGCTCATCTGGGCCTGATTATAGAAGATGCGGCCAAAGTGTTCCCGGTCCGGGAAGACTTCTGACTGATGCGGCAGGTTCGCGCCGCCGCTATCGACCAGATAGATACATGGCAGGTGATTTTCGAGGGCCACTTCCTGCGCGCGCAGATGCTTCTTCACCGTCATCGGGAAATAGGCGCCGCCCTTTACCGTCGCATCATTGCAGACGATCAGGCATTCGCGCCCCTCAACCCGGCCGACCCCCGTGATCAGGCCTGCGCCGGGGGCTTCGTTATCATACATGCCATTGGCGGCCAGCGCACCGATTTCGAGAAAGGCAGAGCCCGGGTCCAGCAGGCGTTCGACTCGTTCACGCGGCAGCAATTTTCCGCGCTCTACATGGCGTTTGCGAGACGCTTCCGGGCCTCCGATGGCGGCATTAGCGGTTTTTTCTTGCAATTCGGCAAGAAGCGTCTCCATGGCGGCTTTGTTGGCGGCAAATTTGCTACCGGACACATCAAGACTGGATTTCAGAACCGGCATAACGCCTCCCACTGGAATTTTGTGCCTGCTTAGCGGCGCCCGGCCCACCTGTCACGCGGGCGTCATGCGAATTTGAAACACAGGGGATGAGCGAAAGGCTTTGAAAAGGGAATCGAAATGGGCATGTTCTTCAACATGGGCATTGATATCACTCCCCGCTTGCGGGCCATTGAATTCCTGAAGGATGTTCCGGCCCGCGCCATGAAGGCGGCAGGCAAGGAAGCCATCTGGTTTTCGGTCGCCGCCGGCAAGCCGCTCTATCTTGCCGGAGAACCCGCTGACACGCTCTATTTCGTCCTGTCCGGAACGTTGGGCATCTTCCGTGACGGCGTGCATGGAAAGTCCGAATTTGTCGGCCATATCCGCTCAGGCGAGCCGGCCGGCGAGATGTCACTCTTCCTCGGCGGGGTCGACCTGACCGGCGATGGCGTGCCGAACGATGCACCCCATACGAGTTCGGTTTACGCGCTGCGCGACACGGAACTGATCGGCGTCTCGCGCAAGGGCTGGGACCGGATGGTGAAAGCCGAGCCGGAATTGCTCGAATCCATGATCCGGGTGATTTTGCGCCGATTGGGGAAATCCGGTGATCGCGTTGCCAGCGCTGCGCCGAAAGTGTTCACGCTCGTCGCCACGTCACCGACGATCGACCTGAAGCTGCGGGCCCGGTCGCTGAAACAGGCATTGGAACGCCTTGGGCGGAAAGCCGTGATTGTTGACGAGCAGATGGGCGATGAACGCCCGGCTGCCTATTTTGACGAGCTGGAGCGCGCACATGATGTCGTGATCCTGATCTCGGCCATTGGCGACAATTCCTGGTATCGCCTGTCCATGCGCCAGGCCGACCGGATCTGGGTCGTGGGCCGCGCTGATGCGCGCCCCTCCAATCCATTGATGCCGGATGACCAGTCCCCTGCCCGCACGCTGAAACTCGTGGACGTCCTGTTGCTGCATCACAGCGATGAGCGCCAGGGAGCCAAGCCGGCCGAATGGATCGCCGCGTCCGGGGCTACCCGCGTCTTTCACTGGAGCCGGGTAGAAGGCCAGGATTGCGACCGGCTCGCGCGCATCATGGCTGGTGTCTCCGTCGGCCTGATCCTGTCAGGCGGGGGCGCGCGCGCCTATTCTCATATCGGCGTCGTCAAGGCGATGCGGGAACTTGGCCTGCCGATCGATTTTGTGGGCGGCGCCTCGATGGGCTCGGTCATCGCGGCCTGTGTCGCAATGGGGTGGAGCGATGCCGAAATCGAGCAACGCATCCGCAAGGCATTTGTCGATAGCAATCCGCTCGGGGACTATCATTTACCCGTCGTCGGCATGGTGAAAGGCGCGCGCGTCGCAGCCCGGCTGAAAGAGCATTTCGGCGACGCGGAGATCGGTGATCTCGACATTCCCTTTTTCTGTACCTCGACCAACCTCACCAGCGGCGCCACGCGCATCCATCGCGAAGGCCTGCTGCGCAATGCGCTGCGGGCGACCATCTCGTTGCCGGGCATCTTGCCTCCGGTCGTGGACGGCAAGGATTTGCTGGTCGATGGCGCAGTGCTGAACAATTTTCCGGCCGATATCATGCGGGATATGCATCGCGGCTTTGTCGTGGGCTCTGATGTCACGCGCCAGCCGGAAAACATGGATCTGAAGGAATTTTCTGAACCGCCGAGCTTCTTCCGCTGGGTTTTCAATAACGGGTTTTCCAGCCCGCCCCCTATTGCCGGCCTGCTCATGCGGACCGCAACGATCCGTGCAGACACCAAATTCGGACATGACATGGCAGATGTTCTGGTCCTGCCACAACTTGCCGATGTCCAGCTGCGCGACTGGAAAGCCTATGACGAAACCGTCGAGTCCGGCTATGTCGCCACGATGAAGGCCTTTGAAGGGGCCACAATCAAGGAGAAGTGCTGCCCGGCTTAGCTGCTAGCCGCTAAGCCGTTTCGCCGAAGAGTTCCCGGCCGATTAGCCAGCGGCGGATTTCCGACGTCCCTGCCCCGATTTCGTAGAGCTTGGCATCGCGCAGCAGGCGACCGGTCGGGTATTCATTGATATAGCCATTGCCGCCAAGGATCTGGATCGCGTCTAGCGCGAGCTTGGTCGCGGTTTCGGCCGCATACAGAATGGCGCCGGCGGCGTCCTTGCGGGTCGTCTCGCCCCGGTCGCAGGATTTGGCGACGGCATAGACATAGGCCTTGGCCGCATTCATCTGGACATACATGTCCGCGACCTTGCCCTGGATCAGCTGGAACTCGCCGATCGACTGGCCGAATTGCTTCCGGTCATGAATGTAAGGGATCACGACATCCATACAGGCCTGCATGATGCCGGTCGGCCCCGCTGACAGGACGGCGCGCTCATAATCCAGCCCACTCATCAGAACGCCAACGCCGCCATTCAGCGGGCCCATGACGTTCTCTTCTGGCACTTCGCAGTCCTCAAAGACAAGTTCGCCCGTCTCCGATCCGCGCATGCCCAATTTGTCGAGTTTCTGCGCGACCGAGAAGCCCTTGAAGTCGCGCTCGATCAGGAAGGCCGTGATGCCGCGCGAACCCGCCTGTGGCTCGGTCTTGGCGTAGACGACCAGCGTATCAGCGTCCGGCGCATTGGTGATCCACATCTTGGTGCCGTTCAGCACATAGCGGTCGCCCTTCTTCTCGGCCTTCAGCTTCATGGACACGACATCAGAGCCAGCGCCACTCTCACTCATGGCGAGGGCACCAAGATGTTCGCCAGAGACGAGCTTGGGAAGGTAGCGAGATTTCTGGTCGTCATTCCCCCAGCGGCGAAGCTGGTTGACGCAAAGATTGGAATGGGCGCCGTAGGACAGGCCGACTGAAGCCGAAGCGCGTGAAATTTCTTCCATCGCGACCACATGTTCGAGATAGCCAAGCCCGGTGCCGCCCCACTCTTCCTCGACCGTGATGCCGAGGAGGCCAAGTTCGCCCATTTTCGGCAACAGGTCGCGCGGAAACGTATCCGTGCGGTCAATCTCTGCAGCGCGAGGGGCGATTTCGTTCTGGGCGAAACTTGCCACGGTCTCGCGGATCATGTCCGCAGTTTCACCGAGATCGAAGTTCAAAGTGGGATATGTGTTCGGGATCATGCCGCTGACTTAGCAAGACTTCCCCCGGCTGTCAGCCTAATCTTCCTGCGCCAGCATGCGGTACAGATAGTAGACCGAGACGAATAGGAGGAAGCCACCGCCCAGCGCCATCAGGGGGCCGGTATAGGTCTGACTCGCAGCCTCGCCCATGCGCGCGCCCGATTGGGTGAGGATGCGGCGCAGTCCGTCATAAAGGCCAATCGTGCCGAGTCCTGCCAACAAGGCAAAGGGCAACCAGCGCCAACCGTGTGCGGGAGCAAAGTCCTCTATCTCGGCCTGCGCGGGTGTTATCAGGCGCGATGTATCCACCTCGACCGTGGCCAGGTCATCGATCAGCTTCTGGCTTGTCGGCGGCACAGAGAGATTGTCGAGCGTGAGCCCCTCTCCCTGCGGATCCGACAGGTTTGGCGGGCGATAGGCGCGGCGGCGTTCCGACATGGAGGCTGGCGGCGCCGGGGCCGGTTCGCCATTGCCGTCGGGACCTGCCAGCGCCGAAACGGCGCGCGTAATCTCGTCAACGGTGGAATCACCTGTCGGCTGCGGGTCGGGCTCGCCGGATGCGCGGGAACCATTTTCCCCGAGTATGCGTGTCAGGCGCTGGGCCACTGCGCGGGCGGCGGCCTCTGGCGGGCTCTCGCGCTCGGCTGTGGCGCGAGCGCGGTTCTGTTCAGGTCGCGGCTCCAACACGATGGAAGTGTCCCGATTCCCGTTTGGCCCGGCAAGACCGTCGCGTTCGGGGCGGACAAGCGCGCTCGGGATCGAAACACGGCGTTTGGGCGTATCCAGGAAGGTTGCCACTTCCACGGCGCGGCGGCGCACCAGTCCATCAATCACGCGGATCTGACCATCCACCCGCCCCCGGCGCCAGCTACTCATGGCTTCAGCGGCAAGGATACGGTCGCCGGAATTGAGGTGCGCGAGTACGTCAGAGGAATCGAAGGCCTTCAGACCGATATTGAAGGCGAACGAGACGAGCGCATCGAACTCGTTCTGGCTCAGCGGCGTGAACACCTGTTGCGCCAGATGGTTCTCGACCCGCTTCAGATCGTGAAAGCGCAGGATCAGTTCCGCATCAAAGGCGCTGACGGTCAGGCCAGCGCGTGCGGTCTCTGTATGCCCGTAACCGACCAGCCATTTGCCATCCGGCAGGCGGCTTGCGCGCGCACGAAAACCTTCGAAACTCTTGATGAGTTCGACTCCCTTGTCGGACGTGCGCATTTGACGGGCCAAAAGCATGGCTCCCGTTTTGGGACAGTTTGACTTTTTACTACGGGCAAGCGCTGCAAATCTCGCGCCCATTCACCCGAGAGGCGAGATTTGGCTAAGAAGTGCCCAATTTACAGGAGCACGAGCGACGCAAGGCCAAGGAAACTGAAAAATGCCATCACATCAGTCAGCGTCAGCACGAAGACCGACGATGCCACTGCAGGGTCAGCGCCAAGGCGCTTCAGGCCGAGGGGAACAAGAATGCCCGACAGGCCCGCCCAGATAAACGTCGCCAACATTGCCGCGCCGATCACAAGCGCCAGCTCGACGTCACGGAACCAGACCAGCGAGATCAACCCGACCCCGATGGCAAAGATGACTCCGTTGACGCAACCGCTGAACACTTCCCGGAAGATGGCGCGGCGCGCCGCAGCGCCGTCCAATTGCCGTTCGGCAATGGCGCGCACGGCAACGGCTAGCCCCTGGCTGCCCGCATTGCCCCCCAGCGCCGCCACGACCGGCATCAGTACCGCCAATGCCACAACTTGCGCGATGGCCGCCTCGAACAGGGAAATAATGGCGGAAGCAATAAACGCGGTGAACAGGTTAACGCCCAGCCACGGCGCGCGCGCCTTAACCGTATCCCAGACCGTATCGGCACCGTCCGCCGAGGTCACGTTGAGCAGGGAGAGCAGGTCTTCGGCGTTCTCTTCCTGCATGACATCGACCATGTCATCGACCGTGATCATGCCGACGAGGCGGTCGCCTTCATCCGTCACAGGCGCCGCAGCCAGCGAGTATTTGCGGAACTGGAAGGCCACTTCTTCCTGGTCCATCTCCGGCTTCAGAGAGGACAATGCGTCTTCCATGATGTCCGACAATTGCACATCTCGCGGCGTGCGCAGCAGCGTCGCCAGCGAAACGATTCCCAGCAGGCGATGGCCCGGATCGATCACGTAGAGCTCGTAGAAGACTTCCGGCAATTCCTCGCCGAGCTCCCGCGCATGGTCGATCGCATGGCCGACCGTCCAGTATTCCGGCGCGGCCACAAACTCCGTCTGCATGAGACGGCCGGCAGTGTCTTCCTCATAGGAGAGCCCCCGCTCCAGCTGGGCTCTGTCCACCGGGGCAAGGTCGTCCAGGATACGCTCACGGCGGTCATCTTCGAGGTCTTCGAGAATGGTCGTCGCATCATCGGAATCGAGTTCGTCGAGTGCGCTGGCCACCGCCGCGTCCGGCAGCACTTCGACCGCCTCTTCGCGATAGGAATCGCGCAGTTCGATCAGGATGTCCGCTGGCAGCTCGCCGCCAAGCAGTTCTACCGCTTCAGAGAAGGTATCAAAGGACAAAGCCTCCAGCGCATCGGCGGCGTCGGCCGGATGCATGCGCTGCAGCGTCCGCGCCAGCCAGCGCGTATCCTTTTCATCGACCGCATCGATGATATCTTCCAGCAGATCCGGATCGACGTTGGGCGTCTCAGTGGTCTGGGCAGGCTGAACGGACGTTTCTGTCATGGCGCCTCTTTGCCGGGGTTACGTGGCGTCGGCAAGAACCGAATACGTTGAGCTAGCCGGGATTCGCAGGAATCTCACAGCGTGCCCACAGTGATTGTGGCGGGTGTTGATGCGGGTGTGGGTCTTTGAATTCATTCATTCACTAAAATCGATCCTCGATCGATTTTTGGCGCAACGCGCCACCGTGAATGAATGGTGCGGTCAAGAGGACTCGAACCTCCACGGGTTGCCCCACAGCGACCTCAACGCTGCGCGTCTACCAATTCCGCCATGACCGCACTGGTCTTCATTGAGGCAGACGGGCCGTATAAGGCGACACCAGCACTTTGTGAAGCCCTGAATGTCGCCTATATGCCCCCGGTGATGCAGAAATTCCCCGACACAGAATGGGCCGTTTCAGACCGCCTGGTTCCTTATGAGGATGCGGTCCGATTCATGGAGGCGCGCGCCCGCGCGATCCGGGAGGATGGCGCGCCGGAACTGGTCTGGTTCCTGGAGCATCCACCGCTTTACACGTCAGGCACTTCTGCCAAGCCGGACGACCTGCGTGACCCGGCCCGCTTCCCTGTCTTTGATGCCGGGCGCGGCGGCCAGTATACATATCATGGCCCCGGCCAGCGGGTTGCCTATGTGATGCTGGATGTTGCCCTGCGGGGGCGGGACGTGCGCGCCTTTGTGCAAAATCTGGAGACCTGGATCATCAAGGCGCTTGCCGCTTTCAATGTCGAGGCGGGCCCGCGTGACGGCCGCGTCGGCGTATGGGTTGATCGCACGAAAGCCGGCGGGACACTGCGCGAAGACAAGATTGCCGCCATCGGTGTACGCCTCAAGAAATGGGTCAGCTTCCACGGTACTTCATTGAACGTGGAACCAGACCTCGAACATTTCTCAGGCATCACACCCTGCGGGATCGCAGACCCGCGCTATGGCGTGACCAGCCTGGTCGATCTCGGAATCCCTGCCGCAATGGATGATGTCGACCTGGCCCTGAAAGATGCTTTCGAGACCGTATTCGAAAGTCGGCTGGTACGCGCTCCCGATCCGATCAGAGAACCTGCCTAGGCTGTTTCGTAAGCTTTCAGGCGCTGTTCTTCCTGGGTCAGATCACTGCCTGTGCGGAACGGGCCAGCGCCACCATTCGGCAGGCGCGCAACATGCAGCAAGGTCCACAACATGACGAAAAAGGATGAGAGCGCCCAAAGCGGCATGGCCAGGCCCATGCCGCCGCCCATTGCCATCTGCATCTCTGTCGGTGGCGGTCCATCCGGACGGCGCGGGCCACGCGCTTCCTGCGGTGCCGCAGCATCTGTCTCTGCCGCCTCCCCGCCCTCTGCGGCGACAGTCTCTGCCTGAGCCGCCTTTGCCTGCTGGGCCTGATACTGCGCAGATCCTGACACCACACCTCCGGCAAATCCGAGCAAGCCAAGGAAGAGTGGGACAAGCACGATGGCGGCCTTCAGCGTCGAGCGGTTCGCTTCCGCAAAGCGGCGCACATGCGCCACCCATGATGTGAACTCCGTGATGATCGTGAAGAAGAAGAACGGCAACAACAGCGCTGGTAGTGGAATGCCGACTGATTTGACCGGCTGCCACGCGCCTGACATGTCGGCGCCCGCAAGACCGGCAATGAAGGCCACAAAGACCGGCACGATGAATAGCAGCACCCGCCCCATGAACATGAAGGTCCACGCCCGGCTGAAATGCAGCTTTCCGGTCATGCCCATCGGGTTGAACAGGGTCTGAAACCAGTCCATCCGGGCCGGGTCGTCCCGCTCATCCCTGATCCAGGGGCGATGCGCATCGATGGGGGTCATTGTGTGATGGGTCATGCCGGCAGGGTCCTCTGGAGTGGTCAGGAATAGGTGTTGGACATTGGGGTGCCGGATGTCGGCGGGCCATACCGGTTCGTTTCCAGATCGGTAGGCAGGCGTGCGGCGATGAAGCCGAGCAATGCGGTCGTCAGCAGGAAGCTGGCTAGCGAGGTCAGGGCGGTCAGGCGCTCGAATTCCTGAATGTTCTCAGTCAACGCATCCATCGCGCCGGACAGGTCGCTCCCGAATTGGGCATACATCTCGAACGCGACCGGTGACAGGATGGGCATCAACAGAGCGCTCACGATGCTGCCCACAATCCCGTAGCCAGCCAGGAACAGGAGATAGAACCAGCCCGAATGGCCAGCATCGTGCAGTCGCTTGGAGAACAGGCAGACATACACATAGACCATCGGATAAACGAGAATACCGAATATGGGCGAGATGAACGTGTTTGCCACTTGCACGATCATGAAGGCGGCCGTGATCACTGTCAGACCGCGCAGGAATGTGCGCGACCCGATACGGCCTTTTGACGACAAGAGGACATATCTCATGTCCATAGGATTTCTGTCTCCTCGATCCGGGTCCTCACACGGCAGGGCCATGTCGAACACTACGCGTCCTTATCAATAAACGATAAACTCTTGCAACAAAAAAGAGCCGGACGACTGTCCGGCTCCTCTGGATTTCGATTGCTGCGCCAGCGCCTACACGAAGGTGTCTGCGGTACCAGCCATCGGATTTTTCGGGTCTGGGCCATACTTGTTCGGGCCAACCGTTCCGGGGATACAGGCAATTACAATCTGGGCAATCGATGCCAGGAAATTGATGAATGGGATGAAGCCGGCAATCACGAGACCGAGATAAATCCAGCCAGTCTGGTTGATATCGTGAAGACGGCGGATGAAGAGTGCGATGCTCGGAATGATCACGGCAAGGCCATACAAACCCATCAGCGCGAAGAAGATCATGCCGATCGGATTCATTTCACCGGTTTCGAAATTGCCGCCGAGGCCGAATGCGAGGGCCGCCAAGACCCCGAACACGATCAAATTGAAGAGTACGACCCACCAGTATTCCGAGCGGCGTGAGCGACCCTGAAAATCCACATAGCGGGAAAAGAACATTTTTACTGCATCTGGAAAACTGACCATCTCGGCCCCCTTTGAATTGCTTTCGCCATGAAAGGCCGGTGCACTTTCGGTGCATCAGCGGCAAGGTCAAGGGATGACTCGTTAATCTCCCCCTGCCCCATGAGGCGGAATTCCGCGTCGATTTGGTTAGAGCAGGGTTAATAGTTCAGGCGTGAGCCGACCTTAGCCGAACTCCACCATGATCTCGTCGGCGGCCACACTGTCGCCAGCGCCGACATTGATGGCCTTCACGGTGCCATTGGCCTCGGCGCGGATGATGTTCTGCATCTTCATCGCCTCGACCACGCAGACCGCTTCGCCTTCCTGCACTTCCTGTCCAAGTTCGACATCCATCGAAACGACAAGGCCCGGCATGGGGGAAATGATCAGCTTGGACGTATCCGGCTTTTCCTTTTCCGGCAGGCGAGCGTGCAAATCGGCCACGTTCGGCGTGCAGACCAGCGCGCGCAGGGCAACGCCGCGATGACGGAACAGATAGCCTTCGGTCCGGTCAGCAAACTTCACGGCAAAGGGCTGCCCATCCAGCAGGCCTTCGACCAGATGCTGGCCCGGATACCAACCGGAGACCAGCGTGTGCGTCTTGCCCCCATTGATGGTGATCTCGGCTTCGCCATCGTCGCCGAGGTCCAATGTGACGGGGTGATGCTTGTCGCCCAGAATGACAATCCAGTCGCGGCGCGCATCCCGCGTCGGCGACATGCGGCCGCTCGTATCGGCAGCGCGGCGCGAGAAGAAGCCGTGCACATAGGCCGCAGAACAGATCAGCTGGATTTCCTGCGCTTCGGTCGGCTCCACGCCGTCAAAGCCGTCCGGGAATTCGTCCTTGATATAAGCGGTCGTGATATTGCCAGAGCGGAACCGCTCTTCGTCGATGACGGCCGCGATGAAGGGCATGTTGTCCTGGATGCCTTCAATATGGAACCGGTCCAGCGCCTCGCCATGCACGTCGAGCGCGGTGTCGCGATCCTTGCCGTGCGTGATCAGCTTGGCGATCATCGGGTCATAATACATGGAGATTTCGTCGCCCTCGCGGACGCCGGAATCCATACGCACCTCACCGCCAGCCAGCGCGCCTTCGGATGGCGCGTGGAAACGCTTCAGGCGACCAATCGATGGCAGGAAGTTGCGATACGGGTCTTCGGCATAGACGCGGCTTTCCACGGCCCAGCCATTGATCTTGATATCGGACTGTTTGAGCTTCAGCGTCTCGCCATAAGCGACCCGCAGCATCTGTTCGACCAGATCAACACCGGTGATCATTTCGGTCACCGGATGCTCCACTTGGAGACGCGTGTTCATTTCAAGGAAGTAGAAGCCCTTATCGGCGCCAGACGCCACGAATTCCACGGTGCCGGCGCTGTCATAGTTCACGGCCTTGGCCAGGGCCACGGCTTGTTCGCCCATCTTCTTGCGGGTTTCCGGGTCGAGCAGCGGCGATGGCGCTTCCTCGATGACTTTCTGATTGCGGCGCTGGATCGAGCATTCGCGCTCAACGAGGTAGATACAATTGCCATGCTTGTCGCCAAGCACCTGGATCTCGATATGGCGCGGCTCAAGAATGAACTTCTCGATAAAGACACGGTCGTCCCCGAAGGACGCTTTCGCCTCGGCCTTCACGGCCGGGAAGCCCTCTTCGACTTCCTTGTCATTGGCCGCGACCCGGATGCCCTTGCCGCCCCCGCCCGCGGACGCCTTGATCATGACCGGATAACCGATTTCCTTGGAAATCTTCACCGCTTCCTTGGTGTCTTCGATCAGACCCATATGGCCTGGCACGGTCGACACGCCGGCCTCGGCAGCCAGCTTCTTGGAGCTGATCTTGTCGCCCATCGCTTCAATGGCGTAGGCGTTCGGGCCGATCCAACCGATCCCCTCTTCTTCAAGCCGTTTGGCGAACACAGGGTTTTCGGACAGGAAACCGAAGCCAGGATGGATCGCCTCTGCACCGGTCTGGCGAACCGCATCAATGATCTTGTCGGCAACCAGATAAGATTCTGACGCAGGTGACGCACCAATATAGACAGTCTCGTCGGCCATCTCGACGGCCATGGAATCCGCATCGGCGTCTGAATAGACCACCACTGTCTGTACGCCCAGCCGTCGACAGGTCTTGATGACCCGAACTGCAATTTCCCCCCGGTTGGCGATCAGAATCTTTTTGAACATGCTGCCTCGATCCAATGTAAAGTCTTTCAGCGACTGCACTAAGCCGCCCGAAAGCCGATGTCCACAATTCCCATAGGGGAAGTCGGTTGCCACGATGCCGCAGATATGTTAGTAAGCGCTCACTATTTATGGAGATAGTTCTCATGTCCCGGATCATACTCGACCTCGATGCCCTGCTGGCCAATGGCCAGATCGACTCCTCCGAAGCCGCGCGCTTGCAGGGTTTCGCCCTGCCTGATCGCAGGAATGGTGTGCTGATAAACATTCTGCTGATTTTCGGAGCCATCTCGGTCGCCGGCGGCACGATCGCACTTGTGCCGAACGCCATAACCGGTCTCGTTCTGGCACTTGTCGCGCTGGGCGGCGCGGAATTCCTGCGCCGCAGCGCACGTGGAAATTCCCTGAAAACCCTCGGCATGGCGCTAACGCTTATGGGTACACTTGGCGTGGCAGGCTGGATCGGATGGGAATTCCGGGAAGTGGATGATGGCACGGTGCCCACCGTACTGATCGCACTGGTCATGACCGCGGCAGCGCTGTGGTTCCGTTCGGCACTTCTGGCAGCGTTTGCAGTCTTGTCCCTCGGTGCCATTCTTGGTTCTGGCACAGGCTACTGGCATGCCAGCTACGCCCTGTTCGTCGAAGAACCGACCATCACGATCCTTGTCTTCGGCCTGCTCGCCCTGGGTCTCTATCGTGCCCGCAATACCCTGTCAGACGCATGGAACAATCTGGTCACCGTCGCAGCACGCACGGCCATGTTCATGGTAAATTTTGCCTTTTGGGTGGGTTCGCTCTGGGGTGACCGGATTGGCGAACACTGGTTTGCGCCGCAGCGCTGGTCGGACCGGTCGGAATGGCGTGAAGCTGCCATTGCCATCCCCGACCATGTCTTCACCTTGGGCTGGATTGGCGCGCTCGTCGCCATGATCTTTACGTCACGCCGGAACAGCTTCCTGTCGATAACCTCAATCGCGTTCCTGACGATCCATGGCTACACGCAATATTTCGAGTATCTCGGCGCGAAACCGGAAACGCTGGTGATTGGCGGACTGGTTCTGGTGGGCCTGGCCGTAGCCGGGGCGCGCTTCTTCATGAAGCAGGACGTGGAATCGGCCTAGTCCTTGTCATCCAACTGCTCGATGCGCGCCTCGAAGTTGCGCACCCGAGCAGAAATCGAGACAAGGAATGCCGTCGACCAGCCGAGCAGCAGGAAACCAATGACGGATTCTGCTGCCGCCAGCATGCGCCAGTCCTTGTCGATCAGCACATCGCCATATCCCACTGTGGAAAAGGTCGAGGTAGAAAAATAGACGGCTGTTTCGACATCCGGAAACGTACCCAGCGCCAGATAGGTCAGCGTGAACACCCAGATCTCGATCGAATGGATGGCAAACAGGCTGAGCAGGACAAAGAAGATGGCGAGCCCCTGCCCGACCACGGTCGACAGGTTCACGTGCGGCACGTCCCGCTTGCGGATCACCGCAGACAGGGCCACCAGTCCCGCGAAGTGGATGGCAAACGTAATCGCCACCAGCGCTCCCGCCACAATCAGATTGAGCAAGAGCATGGCGAAATCCTCCGTTTTAGCGTGCCGCGACGACCAATCCGGCCAGCAAACCTGGCGCTTCACGGTTGAGGAAGTCAACCAGGGTATTGCTCGCCGTGGTGACCGGGTTCGGTGGCGGGCTCTTGCGCCACCAGCCAGTACGAGGTGGCGGCTGGGCAGGCTTTGATTTCGCGGCGAGGCTGGCAGTTCGGCGGGCCAGGCTCGCCCTTTCCGCTTCCCTACCCATTTGCTCGAACCAGCTTCCCTTGTCGAATCCCAGCGCAAGACACCCGACAAACTTGCCGGGATTGGGATCGTTCGGGTCAAGCCAATGCTTGCGGTTGAGCGCATGGCGTTCCGTGTGGGGATTGGGATGCGCGCGGGCGACCAAATGGTTCCCGATGGCCCGTGCAAACAGGAAGTTCCACGACGGGTCGTTCTCGCTGCCCTCTATGCTCTCCTGTGTGTGGAAGAGGATCGCTGCCTCAGCCCGGCTGACCCAGGGCGCATGCTCCGGGCCCGAAAGCAGAAGCGTTTCAGCGACGTTCCCCACGGATGTTGCATCTGCCTGATTATCCAGGATCATCTGGTCGCATAAATGGGATAACACAATCAAACCGAACCCATCGGGCGTCCCGCTGGCTTTGCGCAGCAGCCGCATGAACAGGCCTGCCAGATTGCGGTTGCGCAGCCTGTCCCCGATCGCGACCCGCTCCTGTAGCCAATCGAGATTGGCTGGCGTCAACGCCCCATTGGCGGCATCGCGGGCAAGCACATAACGCGCCATCACCCGGACAAACCGGCTGTCCCAGTCAGGGTCCGCTCCCCTCATTCGCGCATTGAAGTCGAACAGAGCCTGAGCCTCGGCATCAGATTGCGGCCCGCGTGAGCACATTTCCTGCGCGACCTGCCGCATATCCTCGCGTGATCGTCGCGAGACGGCCTGAATGCGTTGAATGATACTGGCCGACCTGACCATGGGTTGCTGTCTCCGGTATAGGCAGCGACGGGTACCAATGACGGGTTTCAGCTTTCTTGACCAATTCGGTGAAACCTGTTGCCACCATTGTTCAACGCCCCGTACATTCCAGCCCAGACACATATGAAAATTACGGGAGAAAACGCGATGACACAGCCAAAAGACCTCGCCGGGCGCAAGGCGATCGTAACCGGTTCAGCCACAGGATTGGGACGGTCAATCGCCTTGAAACTTGCCGAGCGCGGCGCTGATGTGATCATCAATTGCGCCAGATCCGTCGCGGAGGGCGAAGCGACCGCAGCGGACTGTCAGGCGCTCGGTTCGCAGTCGCGCCTTGTTCAGGCTGACGTGTCGACGGATGAAGGCTGTCGTAAACTGGCCGAGGCTGCGGCACAGGCCGGGCGGCTGGACATTCTCGTCAACAATGCCGGCACGACCAAACACGCGCGCGACCATTCCGATCTGGACGCCCTGACCCGCGAAGACTTCCTGGACCTCTACGCAGTCAATGTCGCCGGTCCCTTTCTGATGATGCAGGCCTGCAAACCCCTGCTCATTGAAAGTCACCGTCAAACTGGTCGCGCCGCTGCTGTGCTGAACACATCCTCCATCGCGGGTGTTACGGGTATCGGCTCATCGGTGGCCTATGCGGCGACCAAGGGCGCGCTCAACACGATGACCCTGTCGCTGGCCCGCGCACTGGCCCCGGAGATTCGGGTAAATGCGATTTGTCCGGGCTTTATCGGCACGCGCTGGTTCAAGGACAAGATGGATGAAGAGCAGTATCAGCGCATGGAAGCCTCCGTTGCGGCCGCGACACCGCTCAACGTGGCCAGCGGGCCCGACGATATTGCAGATTCGGCCCTTTTCTTCCTGACCGATGCCTCTCGACACGTGACGGGAGAGACGCTTTTGGTCGATGCTGGCACACATCTTGGGTACGCGCCGTTGACCGCACGGTGACCAAAACCAGAGCGCACAAGCCTAAGGCATTGTCGCGCCTGCGTGCACAAAATTCTGGCGTTCCGGTTGCCGTCCCGCAACCTCCATATTTTTGTTTCTGATCCCGGATAAAGCCGCGTCATCGTGGTTTTGGCGCTGGCAACAGCGCGATTCAACAACGGGGTACTAAAACATGAAACAACAGCTTTTCCGCGCAGGGGTAGCACTTGCAGCAATGCTGGCAGTGGCTGGCACGGCAGCTGCCGAGGGAGAATGGTCCGGTAACGTCGCTCTCAGCACAGACTATGTCTGGCGTGGCGTCTCCCAGTCCAATGAGGACATGGCCATCTCCGGCGGCTTCGACTATGCGAACGGTATATTCTATGCGGGTACATGGGCATCGAATATCGACTTCGAAGACGGTTCTGACTCCAATGTAGAGCTCGACCTCTACGCCGGCGTCGCCAGCGAATTCTCGAACGGCGTCTCCTGGGATCTCGGCGTCATCTATTATTCCTATCCGGACTCGGATGATGAAGACCTCGACTTCGTCGAACTGCAGGCCGCTCTGGGTTATGCTTTCGAAGGCGGAGTTGAAGTAGGCGGCGCCGTCTACTGGGATCCAGACAATGAGAGCGTCTATGTTGAAGGCTCTGCGGGGTATGCCTTCACCGACGCTTTCGCAGCTGACGTATCCGTCGGCAACTACTCCTTCGATGGTGGCGGCGACTACACCAACTGGTCGCTTGGTGGCACCTACTCGCTGCCAATCGGCATCGATGTGGACCTGCGTTACTGGGATACCGACATCGACGGTACGGACATCGCCGACGAGCGCATTGTCCTGACTCTCGCAAAGAGCCTCTAGCGCTCGGATATTCTTCACAAACTGTGCGCGAGACATTGCCCTCCTTCGCGTGCAGTCTGGTGAAGGCCGCCGGTTCCCTCGAGAGCTGGCGGCCTTTATTTTTGCGCAATCCTCCTTAAGTTGGGAGTTCGACTCCACCCAGAAGAAAGAGCTCCCCCATGGCCGCTGAAATGAGCCCTGCCGACGCCGTGGGCGCGCTCGTTCCCGCAATCACCCTGTTGGGGTTCGGCGCGGCAGCCGCCCTGGTGTCCCGCGCGCTCAATCTCAGCCCCATCGTTGGCTACCTCCTCGCGGGAATTCTGATCGGTCCGGGCATGCTGAACCTGATCCATGAGAGTGGCGGCACGCATTTGCTGGCCGAGCTCGGCGTGGTCTTCCTGCTCTTCGATATCGGCATGCATGTCTCGCTCCGCGAACTGAAAGAAAGCCGTGGTGACCTGCTCGGCCTTGCCCCTGTCCATCTGTTGCTGACAGGCCTGATCAGTGCAGGCGCGCTCTACATGCTGGGCATATCCTGGCCGATTGCGATCGCGGTAGGCCTCAGTCTTGGCCTTTCGTCCACGGCGGTCGTTGCGCGGATCCTGACAGAGCGCGAGCAGAACTCGTGTCCGATCGGGCGCACGGCCACACATGTCCTGATCTTTCAGGATATTGTCGCCATCTTCCTGATGATCTTCGCCACGTCGCTTGGGGAAGGAGAGACCGCCGCCGGCCTTGCGGGCCTTCTGTCAGAATATCTCCTGAATGGCGGTGCAGTCCCGCTGGCGGCTGGATTGTTGCTGGCCTTTGTGCAGGCCCTGATCGCTTTCGGCGCAGCCATGCTGTTTTCACGCTACCTGCTGAACCCGGTTTTCCGGACGCTGGCAGCCACCCGCAATGACGAAGCCTTTACGGCTTTCACCCTGTTGCTTGTGCTGGCGGCCGCCTGCGCGACTGCCATGATCGGACTTTCGCTGACCCTGGGCGCATTCCTGGCAGGTCTGGCCGTGTCCGGCACGCCGTTTCGTCACCAGGTACAAACGGAAATGGGACCGTTTCGCGGGCTGCTCCTCTCCTTCTTTTTCATCAGTGTCGGCCTGTCGATTGACTTGCCGGGCCTGCTGAGAAACCTGCCGCTCGTCGTGATCGGCGCGTTTGGCATCCTGACGGTCAAGACTGCGCTCGGCTATATCGCCGCCCGCATGAACGGCTGGAGTGTTCCCGGCGCGACCCAGCTCGCCACCTTGTTGGCACAGGGATCGGAATTCACCCTCGTCATTCTCTCGCTGGCCTCAATCACTGCCAATATGCCCCCTGCCCTCATGGGCAGCCTGATCGCCGCCATTGCGCTCTCTCTGGCGCTGGCACCGAGTTGGGCCATGCTCGGAGGCAAGCTCTCGCGCGAATTGGCGCGGCGCAAGCAGGTCACAATGGAAACATCAGGCGAACCCGCTGGCGAGCAGCCTGTCATCGTCATTGGCATGTCTGCTGCCGGGCGACTGGCCGTCGACGCTCTGATCGACTTTGACATCCCCTATATCGCGACTGACGGAGATCCCGACCGCTTTCTGTCTGCGGTCGCAGATGGATACAATGTCTCGTTCGGAGATGCCGCCAACATGAAGCTGATCGAAGCTGTGGGGGGCAGCAATGCGCGCGCGGTCGTGCTTGGAAAAGCGCGTTATGAAGTGTCCAAGGAAGTCACGCCCAGCATCAATCGCCGCTTCCCAGACCTGGTCCGACTCGTCGCTGTCGAAACCATCCATGATCTCGACCGATATCTTGAACTGAACATACGCGCGCACCTTGTGGCTGGAGAGCCCAAAGGAATTGAGATGGTCGCGGATATGCTGAGAGTCCTGGGCGTGCCCGACAAAGAACTGACAGATTGGCTCAGCCGCGAGGCCGACCTGTTCACGATCGGCGACGCGTCAGACCGTCAGGACAAGTCCGATGAGGAAGAAGCTGTGGTCGACGAAGCCGCCTGACCAGATTCCAGGTCAGGAATTGAGGGCGTTGATCGCATCATCAATCGTGGCGCGCGGACGGTCCATGATAGCCGCGATCTGGGCACGCTGTTCGATGGCGAGCCACAGGCCCAGCACTTCGACATCCACGACACGCCAGTCGCCATTCTTTTCAATAACACGCCAGCGCACTGTCTGAGGCGCCTCGCCGGGGCGAACGACTCGCGTTTCCACGATGGAATCTGTCGGCGTGCGATCCTTTGATCCGGTAACCGTGATCTCTGCATCGCGGAATTTTTCACGCTGGTCTTCGAAGCTGCTCAACAGATAGGTTTCGAAGGCGTCTGCGAACCTGCTGCGTTCCTGATCCGTGACGCGGCGCGCATATTTCCCGAGGGTGAAATTGGCGACTGTATCCAGGTCCATGGACTGGCGCAGCGTCTCGCGGCCCTTCTGAGGGTCGGCAATATGCTTTGCGGCGCCTTCGATTACGGCCTCCGCTTCCGGGCCGGCGAAGGCAGGCAGGGCCATCAGGCCGAGGGCAGTGGAGGCAATAAGGGCGCGAAACATGAGGGCTTGTCCTTGTGAATTCTCTGCGTGTTGCCCTCTAGATATGATCGAGATTGTCCTTTTGTTCCCCGAAAGCCGAAATAGGCTCTATGCGTTTTGGGAATGAAACCGGTGCAGCGGGAGTCGGTAGGCAGGCCCCCGACAGGCGCAGGACCTGTAGTTTCGGGCGGCGGCAGGACAGAATGGCTGGGTACATGTCATTTCTCCTCTTGGGCGAGAAACATGCAAGCCGTGTACCAAGGACGCGACCTGCGCGTTCTGTCTCGATCATAAGAGTCGGCCACATATGATGGCATGGTGCGGGCGGCCGGGCTCGAACCGGCAAGGCCTTGCGGCCGAGGGATTTTAAGTCCCTTGCGTATACCAATTTCGCCACGCCCGCATGGCCGATGCTGGACATAACGGTATTTTACGGGGGATGCTAGATTTCATCGTTGAAACCAGCAGAAAGAAGGACGACCTGCGCGTTGAAAAACAGCCTCCCGACACTCTGGTTCATCTCGGCTGCTCTGATGATAGTGACGGCCACAGCCATCCCTGCGTTTATCGCGCCAGACATGAGCAGGTTCGCCAGAACCGCTATGCTGGCCTCCACCCTGCCGCAAGGCGTCCTGTCAGGATTGTCTGCGGTGGCGTTTGGTCTCGTGCATATGCTCATCCTGCGGGTCCGGCCTTCAACGGCGGCCAGCGTATTTGGCGCGCTTCACCTCGGTGCAGCGCTGTTCGGTCACGCCGCGCAAATCAACGGACAAGTTCTACGGCAGCAGGTCATCCTCGGAACGCATGATGTCAGCAGTACGGCTCAGACAATGGGAATGGTCCATATTGCCAGCACCCTGTGTTATCTGCTCGGCGTCGTCTTCTTCATTATCGCGGTGGCCGTTGCGCTGAACACACGGCCACCGGCTGAAGATGTGTTCTAGCTGACCCGCTCGAACACGGCTGCGAGCCCCTGCCCGCCCCCGATGCACATGGTCTCCAGGCCATAGCGCGCCTCGCGGCGCTCCATTTCCCGGAGCATCGTGGTCAGGATGCGCACGCCGGTCGCGCCGACCGGATGGCCGAGCGAGATGCCGGAGCCGTTCACGTTCAGCCGCTCCATGTCGTCCTCGGAGAATTCAAGCGCCTTGGTGCAGGCAAGCACCTGCGCCGCGAAGGCTTCATTCAGCTCGATGACGTCAACGTCCTTCAGTTCAAGACCTGCCGTCTTGAGGGCCTTCTGGCTGGACGGCACCGGCCCAATTCCCATGACTTCAGGCCCAACGCCTGCAACCGACCATGAAACCAATCGCCCAAGCGGCTTGAGGCCATATTTCTCTGCCGCCTCGCGCGTACAGACGATGCAGGCTGCCGCGCCATCATTCTGGCCGGACGCATTGCCAGCGGTCACCGTCGACTGATCGTCCACCTTGCCCCGGATCGCGCGCAGCGTGGACAGCTTCTCCAGAGAGGAATCCGGGCGAATGTGCTCATCCTGGTCCACGACCGTATCGGCCTTGCGACCTTTCACGGTGTACGGAATGATCTCCTCAGAGAACTTGCCGGACTTCTGGGCCGCAGCCGCTTTCATGTGCGAATTGTAAGCGAACTGATCCTGAGCGTCGCGCGTGATCTGATAATCACGGCGCAGATTCTCCGCCGTCTCGATCATGCCACCCGGCACGGGATGGTTCTTGCCGCCGGCTGTATAGCGACCGCGTGACAGGCCATCATGCAGCATCAGGCCGTCGCCCTTGATGTTCCACCGCATATCGATGGAGAAGAAGGGCGCATTCGACATGCTCTCCGCCCCGCCCGCGATGACAACGTCATTTGCGCCGGTTGCCACCTGCATCACGGCATTGATCACCGCCTGCAGGCCGGAGCCACAGCGCCGGTCGATCTGGTAGCCACCGGTCGAAGTTGTTAGCCCGGCATCCAGTGCTACCATGCGCCCAAAGGCCGGGGCTTCCATGGTCGGATAGCATTGCGCGAAGATACAGTCTTCCACCGCCTCGGCGGGCAGCTTTGTCTTTACCATCAGCTCACGGATGACATGTGATGCCATCTCGTGCGCATGCACGGTCTTGAAGGCGCCGCCAAAGCCGCCAACGGCGGTGCGGACGGGTTCGCAAATGACTACGTCTCTCATGGTGCTCTACTCCTGCTGGTCCCGGCCACGCGCGGTAACCTGTTTGCGAGCCTCTTCCACAGCGTCTGCCGTCACAGATTCGGCATGAGCAATGGAGCGTTTGACTTCTTCCTTCATGGCGGCGGCGAAATTCATGCCATAGCCATCATCGATCAGCGCCTTGTATTGCTTGAGCAGGTCCGGCTGGGAACTGCACATGTCGTGCGCCAGCTTCATGGCAGCCGGCACGAGTTCGTCGGATTCGTAAACACGGTTCACAAGTCCCCAACGTTCCGCGGTATGGGCATCGAGGAAGTTACCGGAGAAAGACAGCTCCTTGGCTCGGCTGATACCAATCATGCGCGACAGCTTCTGTGAGAGGCCCCAGCCCGGCACGATGCCGACGCGGGCATGTGTATCGGCAAACTTGGCATGTTCAGAGGCCAGCAGCACGTCGCACATCAGCGCCAGTTCGAACCCGCCGGTGATTGCAAAGCCGTTGATCGCGCCGATGATTGGCCAGGGATAATCGGCCAGTGCGCGCGCCATATCTATGGACTTGGAATCTTCGTCAGCGCCCAGGGCGAAACCGGTCTGGCCGGCCTCCTTCAGGTCGATCCCGGCGGTGAAGGCCCGCCCGGCACCAGTCAGCACAACCGCGCGGACATCCTTGTTCTCTTTCAGCTCGTTGAAGACGCTGACGATCTCGGCGCGCAGGGCTCGGTTCAGCGCATTCAGCGCGTCGGGCCGGTTCAGTGTTACGAGCGCAACCGGTCCGTCCAATTCGACCTTTACGATGTCTTCCGCCATGGGATCCTCCAATTTTCCTGTTTGCCTCTCTTAGCGAGGACAAGCGGGGAGGACCATGCTTGACGTTAGGGCGGTTTTGGAAGGGATCAGGCCCGGCGCTTGCGAACCAGATTCACAATGCCGATCACGAGAGCAATCACGGCGATTCCGGCCGCAAGGAAGAACAGGCCAAATTTGAGGGGCGTCAGCCAGGCCTTGGCATCAAGCGCGTCGACCCATCCCGCCAAGGCCAGCACCTGAACCATGTTCTCAGTCAGGTCGGCGATCACAACTCCGAACGCTGGTAGCGCTGCGTACTTTCCCATGCCGCCAAAGAAGCGCAGGGCCAGTCCGCCGAGGAAGCCCCCATAAGCCAGGGGATACGCCGTATCCAGCAACACCGTCACCCAGGCATGGGCGGCACGTTGGGCGTCACTCATCGTGGCAATGATCGTTCGGCTCATCTCCGGATCGGAGGTCATGTCGAGAAATGCCCCGCCCACCATTGGCCGACACAGACCGAAGCCTGCACCAATCACCAGCATCGAAACGAAGCTGACAAGGATCGCGGGGGTGCGCGCCAGAAAACTCATGCGTTTGCGTCCTCGACCCGCTCCGGCTGGACGCCCGTCGCAGAGATGATCGCTTCCAGCTTGTCAGTAATCATGGGGATAAGGCTTTCCTGTATCGTGCTGGCAACCAGGTGGACACCATTGTCACCAATGCCCCGAAACCAGGGATAGGAACCGAGTGCGACGTCCGGCATCTCCTTGGCCAGCACGCCCAGCGGTTCGGCAATGTCACCTTCGCGCAAGCCCCTGCCCCGTATCGTGACCTTGTGAATGACTGCGCCTGTCTCCAGCCTCGGCCCGATATCTTCCAGCATGCCGCGCGCAACCGACGGAACACCCGCCAGGGTAAAGACATTCCCGGTCTGGAAGCCCGGCGCCCCGGACACGGGATTGGCCACGATCTGGGCGCCATGCGGAATACGCGCCATGCGCCGACGGGCTGGCGTGTAGTCTGTGCCCATTGCCTCATAGCGTTGGGCCAGCATAGCCGTGACTTCGGGATGTTCTGAAATCTCCACCCCGAACGCCTTGGCGATGGCATCAGCCGTGATGTCATCATGTGTCGGACCAATGCCGCCCGTTGTGAAGACATAGGTGTATTTTGCGCGCAGCGAATTCACGGCCTCGACAATCTCGTCTTCCACGTCGGGCACGATCCGGGTCTCCCGGACGGGAATACCGAGCGGCGCAAGATAGGAAGCAATCTGTTGCAGATTGATGTCGCGCGTCCGACCGGAGAGCAGCTCGTCCCCGATCAGGAGGACGGCTGCCGTGGGAGATTCTTTTGTCATAAAGACACTTTGCCCAGACTGGCTTATTCTTCAAGCGCCTCATAGACGAGCCGCATCGATTCCTCACGAAAACCCGCCGGCTCCCCGGGTCGTGCGCCGAAGCGCTGGATCATGCCGATAAAGAATAGATCATTCTCCGGATCGATCCAGAACCATGTCCCAGCAGCCCCGCCCCAATAATAAGTGCCGGTACCGGCTGGGCTGTCCATGGCGACCGGATCAGAGATGATGGCGAAGTCAATGCCGAAATCGCGACGCTTCGGCGTGAAGACACTTCGCTGCGTGCCATCAAATTCCACGCCTGCATCTGGCGGCAACTGGTTTGTCCGCATCAGGGCCACCGTGTCCTCCTGCAGAATACGATGACCGTCCAGCGTGCCACCATTGAGCATCATTTGGCAGAACCGGGCATAGTCGTCGATCGTGGACACGAGCCCGCCGCCCCCCGATTCGAAGGCGATGGTGGACTGCCTGAACTGAACAGTCTCGGTGTAGAATGGCTCGAACCGATCCCGCTCGGAGGCATAGTACACGACGTCGGATAGCCGGTCATACTCCGCTTCAGGAACATAAAATCCGGTATCATCCATGCCCAGCGGCGTGAGGACATTTTCCTTGAGGTATTCGCCAAGAGACAATCCCGAGAATTTTTCTACCAGGTAACCCTGAATGTCGACCGAGACCGAATAGTACCAGATTTGCCCCGGCTCATGCAGCAAGGGGATACCTGCGACCTTGTCGATGAAGGTCTGCGGGTCAGGCGATTTGAGGACATTTTGCTCCCGAAACTGGGCATTGGCATAATCATCTCCACCAAGGCCGTAAGCGAAACCGGCCGAGTGACTCATCAGTTCCCGCATGGTCGCGGGGCGCGATGGGTCTTTCAGGATAGGTGTTCCGTCTTCATGCTCGCCCGCCAGCACTTTCAGCGCTTCAAATTCAGGGATGTATTTTGTGATCGGATCGTCGAGGTCAAACTTGCCATCTTCATGGAGCTGCATCAGGGCAACGCCCGTGATCGGCTTCGTCATGGAATAGATCCGGTACAGCGTGCCCGGTTGCACGGGTGTCGATGTTTCAACATCCCTCACACCGTACTGACCATAATGAGCAACCTCACCGTCTTTGACGAGCAGGGACTGAAGGCCCACGACATGCCCGTCCGAGACGAACTTCTGCAGGCGTTCGTCGAGCGCATGCAGTCCATCCGAGCTGAACGCCTTGGCGGACCCGGCAGGAGCGAGAGGCGGCCAGCCTGCTACCTCATTCTGTTCCGCCATTGCGGGCAGCGCCGCGAGAGACAGCGCCGTCAAGGCGAAGGCAAACCCGGTGAGACACCGACGACAGGCTTCCAATTTGAGCATTGCGCGCATTCCTTTTCTTCCCGCAGGACCAGACCATGACCAATGCATTTAGGAGAGACAAGCGGGAACGTATTGAGGCTGCGCGCATTGCATTTTTCAATACCCAATTGATTGAAAGGACACGCCATGAAACGTCATGCCACCGCCCATTGGTCCGGAAACCTCGCGGACGGCAAAGGCTCGCTCACGACGCAGAGCGGCGCGCTGTCCGATCACGCCTACTCCTTCAAGGCGCGATTTGAAGATGAGAGCGGCACGTCGGGTACCAATCCGGAAGAATTGCTCGCCGCCGCACATGCGGGCTGTTTCACCATGCAGCTCTCCCACCTGCTGGCCGAGAACGGAACACCTGCCACCGACCTGGATACGAAATGCATCGTGTCGGTCGAGCCGAAAGAGGGTGGCGGATTCGAAATCACGCGCAGCGCCTTGACGCTTACGGCCGTGGTTGAAGGCATCGAACAGGATGATTTTGACGCCATCGCCGAGAAGGCCAAGAACGGCTGCCCGATGTCGGTCGCCCTCGGCGCCATCGACATCACGCTTGGCACCCAGCTCCAGTAACCCTTTCAGAGGATCAAGACCCATGGCACCGGAACTCTTATATGGCGTAGGCGCGCTGCTCTTGCTGATCGCCCTGATCTGGGGGGTCAGCCGGGGCCGACTGAAATCCCGCACCGCGGAAGCGGTCAGCGAGGAAGGCACGCGCGAGATTTACCAGGAGCCCGAACGGTTTGATGACGAGCGGCGCGAAGAACTGAAACGCGCTGCCAAGTCTGCCGAAGCGGCCGCTGAAAAGCGCGACAAGACGGACGGGGCCTGAGTCTGATACTGTTTGGCAGGCCGAAAGGTGGAACTTAGCCGGGCAAATTGCTATCTAGGGGGCAGATACAGGTATTTCCGCCCCTGAAAGGCCCCGATTGATGACTGACACTTCCCTCCTGCTGCCGATGCGCACGGGCGAAATTCGCATTCACGATGCCGAAGGCTTCGCAGGTATGCGCAAGGCGGGACGTCTCGTGGCTGAATGCCTCGATATGCTGGTGCCGGAAGTGAAGCCCGGCGTGACCACCGAACATCTCGACAATCTGGTGCGGGAATTCGTCATGGATCATGGCGCAACCTCCGCGACGATCGGCTATCGCGGCTACCGCCATGCCAGTTGCATTTCACTCAACCATGTCATCTGTCACGGAATCCCCAGCGCCAAGCCGCTGAAGGAAGGCGATATTGCCAATATCGACGTCACCCTGATCATTGATGGCTGGCATGGCGACCATTCGCGCATGTATGGCGTCGGCAATGTAAAGCGGAAGGCCGAGCGCCTGATGGATGTGACCTATGATGCGCTCATGGCCGGCATCGCGCAGATCCGCCCCGGCAAGCGCTTTGGTGACATTGGCGGCGCGATCTCCGAAATCGCCCGGCTGAATCGCATGTCGGTCGTAGAGGACTTCTGCGGCCACGGCCTGGGACGCCTGTTCCATGACGAGCCAAACGTCGTCCACTCATCGGATTACAATACCGGCCCGGAACTGAAGCCCGGCATGTTCTTCACGGTCGAGCCGATGCTGAACCTGGGCCGCAAGGACGCTGCGATCCTGCCAGATGGCTGGACGGCCGTGACTCGCGACCGCCAGCTGTCGGCGCAGTACGAACATTCTGTCGGCGTGACCGAGGATGGTGTTGAAATCTTCAGCACATCCCCGAAAGGCTGGCACCAGCCTCACAAGGTCCAGCTTTAGCGGGCGCTATTCTTCGGGCGGCGGCGGCATATAGATTGGCGCGGCTTCCGGAGGCATCTTCTCCATCGCAATCGTGATCCCGTATTCGGCTGCAAGCTGGCCGATTACAGCGCCTGCTGCTTCGGCTGAATCCGGCTTGGCCTCCGCAATGCGCGGACCGGCATCATTCATGAAACCTTCAAAAGACCCACCGGTGGTGGTCATGATCAGCCTCGTGGTCTCATCGCTGCCATTCCAGAACATGTGCGTGTTGCCCCGGTTCAACGCAGCGAAGTCGCCCGGATAAAGCGACAGGATCTCGTCGCCCGACATGACACTGAGCGCACCGGACACGACGTAGAAATACTCATCCTCGCGCGTATGGGTATGCGGCGGTGACCCAGGGCTGCGCGGAGGCAGTTCAAATTCGTATACTGTCACATCGCCCGACGATTCTTCGGACGACAGCAATAGTCGGACAGGATGGAACGGGTTCTCGATGGCCTCCCCTGCTCCCGCAACGACAAGTTTGTCGGGATGCGCGTGAACATGATCTGCTGAAGCACCGCGATGGTCATGGTCTTTCGGCTGGGTCATGCAAGCAGACAGCGCCAGCAAGCCAGCGCTGCAAAGCGCGATTTTATTCAACATGTTTCATTCTCCCACGGATTGTCCCTGGGGGAAGTCTATCCGCGACCACACAATTCTCAAGTTCAATCTGGGGCCACGTGATCTAAGTCACTTTATCGAAACGTCATTTCATGGTTTTTCAACCATAATGAGCACGTCCCCCGAAGAACCCCACTGGAAAGGTCATCGCGACCGATTGCGAGGCAAACTGCTGACGCGCGGCGCAACCGCGCTGAGCAATTACGAAGTGCTCGAAGTCTTGCTCATGGCCTTCATCCCGCGCCGGGATGTCAAACCCATCGCGAAAGCTTTGGAAGCCCGCTTTGGCAGTCTGTCGGCCATCCTCGCTGCGCCGACATCCGACCTCATCAAGGTCAACGGTGTCGGCGAGACAGTCGCGGCGTATCTCAAGGCCATTGCGGAGCTCAACGCCCGGGCGTCCAGAGAGACGATCCAGAAGAAGCCCGCCATTTCCTCCTGGTCGGCGCTCATCGATTATGTTCGCACCGAACTCCAGCACGAAAAGCGCGAACAGTTCCGCATCCTGTTCCTGGATCGGAAAAACCAGTTGATCGCCGACGAAATCATGGGACATGGCACGGTCGACCATGCGCCCGTCTATACGCGTGAGGTCGCCCGCCGCGCGCTGGAGCTGCATGCATCAGCGCTCATTCTGGTGCACAATCATCCGTCAGGTGACCCCACACCGTCGCGCGCAGACATCGACATTACCCGCGAGATCATTGATGCACTCGATCCATTCGACATCACCGTGCACGATCATCTGATTGCCGGCACGGGCGGCGTCACCAGCCTGAAATCAGCCGGACTGATCTGATCAGGACACCAGACTGTCGCGCGCCATTTTCTGAACAGTCGTAATATAGACGGCCTGCGACCATCCGCATTCGAACCGCAGCTTTTCCCACACTTCGACTGACAACAGCGCCCAGAGCAAATCCGTTGCCTGTTCGACTGAATAGTCGGGCATCAGCCGGTCTGCGGCCTTGAGCGCCATCACAGCGGCTTCACATCCATGCCGTACGGCTTGCATTCGGTCATTCCAGGCAGCCGCAGCGGCGTCGTCGGTGTCTCGCATGGCGATCAAGGCGCGCCCCACTCCGTGAATTTCCGGAATATAGTTCCCCCACGCCTCTACCCACAAATCCAGACGGTCCGTTCCTTTGGCCTTACGGCTCGCCGCAAGACGTTCGTCTATGTTTCGGACTTCGTCCATATAGCGCGCCGTCCCGGTCAGCAGGTCCGCGCGTGTCAGGAAATGAAGATAGACGGCCTGGCGGCTGATGCCCGCGGCCTTGGCGATATCGCTCATGCGCACGCCGGACCCGCCAGATTCCTCCAGCAATTTCCATGTAGCGCGCATGATTTTTTCGCGGGTTTCGAGATTCTCACTTGACATGATGTCAATCTATAGGCACTTGACGCCATGTCAACTTTACACCGTGTCAAGCAAAGGAGATTGAACATGACACAGCACCTTCATAACCAGACAACGCATCGCGGGCCCGTGCTCGTATTGGGTGGCACCGGAAAGACCGGTCGTCGGATTGTCGGCCGGTTGCGCGCGCGGGGTATTGATACCCGGGTCGGATCAAGGTCCGGCTCGCCCGCCTTCGATTGGGATGAGCCGTCCGGCTGGGACGCCGTGCTGGCTGGCATGAGCGCGGTATATATCAGCTACACGCCTGACCTCGCCGTGCCCGCCGCCAAGCAAGCGATCCGGCACCTTGTCGAACGCGCAAAAGCGCAGGGCGTGCAGCATCTCGTCCTGCTGTCTGGACGCGGAGAGCCAGACGCCCAGGCCTGCGAGCGCATCGTGCAGGAAAGCGGTCTCGACTGGACCATTGTGCGCGCCAGCTGGTTCAATCAGAATTTCTCCGAAGGCGATTTCCTGCCGCTGGTCCTGTCTGGTGACATCACACTGCCGGCTGGACATGTGCCGGAACCGTTCGTGGATGCCGAGGATATCGCCGACGTGGCCGTCGCGGCTCTCACCGAGACCGGACATATTGGCGAAGTCTACGAAGTGACCGGTCCCCGACTGATGACGTTTGACGAACTGGCCAGCGAATTGTCACACGCAATCGGCCGCAAGATCAGTTTCGTCCGTGTGCCTGCTAATGAATTTCTTCAAGGGTTTCGCCAGGCTGGCGCTCCGGAAGACATGATCTGGCTGCTCGACTACCTATTCTCCACCATACTTGATGGCCGCAATGCCCAAATCTGTGACGGTGTGGAACGGGCCCTGGGCCGACCGCCAAAGGACTTTTCCGACTTCGCCAACGAAGTCGCCGCCTCCGGGCTCTGGAGCGCCGCTGCGTGACGCCCGCCTCACTCACCCCGCATGTCCCTAGGTGACTGATCCTCTTCGGCGGGCATGCCACATCCAAGGAATCAAACTCATGACGACCCATCTCTTTGTCTATGCCTGCCTCACCATCGGTCTTTTTACCGCCCTCGTCGGCGGTGTGTTTCAAGCCTTCTCCGATTTCGTAATGTCAGGCATCATCCGCGCCGCGCCAGCTGGCGGCATCGACTCCATGCAACAGATCAACCGGACAGTGTTTCGCTCGGCATTTCTGGCGATCACGTTGGCATTGGCACCTATCATGCTCGCCGCCTCCCTTTATGCCTGGCAAAGCCTGGAAGGGTCACCAAAGATCCTGATACTGATCGGAACCGCGATCTACATGACGGCCGTGCTCGGGGTCACCATGTTCGGCAACGTTCCGATGAATAAACATCTCGACGGCCTTACGCCTTCTTCGCCGGATGCCGCGATCTATTGGAAGAGGTTCGGTACCGTCTGGACAGGGTGGAACCATGTTCGCACTTTCGGGTCGATTCTTGCGGCCATCTGCTTCCTGCTAGCTGCAACTGGCTTGCCCGACACCCTTACTGCCATGACTTAGCTCTGGCCGAACCGGCGCACCAGATTGGAAATACTCTTCGACAGAACCAGCATTTCCGGAGACTGAAGATCCAGCCTGCCCGACAGGCTGGATCGCAGATTCTCAAGGTCAAAGATGATCTCCCGTACCGCCGCATCTGGCACGCTGCTCTCAATCCAGCCAACACAGACGAGCCGCTTGCCGGAAGTCACCGGCGCAACCCGGTGCAAACTGGTCGATGGATAGAGCACCATGTCTCCCGCGTCCAATTTGATGGACTGGGTCATCCCCGCCAGATCGATCTCCAGCTCGCCCCCCTCATAGTCGCCCGGATCGGACAGGAAGAGCGTGAAAGAAAAGTCCGTGCGCAAGCGCGACTCCCCTGCTCCCATGAATGGATTGTCGACATGATGACCGTATCCGCCGCCCTCCTCGGTCCGGCTGACAATCAGTTTCGAGAACTGGCGTGGCTGGGCCGCCGCACGCAGAACAGGGTGTCGCTCCACCTTGGCCTTCAGCAGCTGGCGAACCTGCGCGCCGGTACGGGATGTCAGATCTGCTTGCTGGTTGCGCTTGACCGCCCGGGCCATGCCACCGGCCGTTTCTGCGCCATCGCGCCAGCCGAGTGTTGCGACCAGATCGCGGACATCACGCAGGTCGGCCTCATCGAGTACGTTGGAAAGGGTCAAAAGCATGTTGCGCCTACTTGCGAATAATTTGCATTTGCGTCATTCAGCGCTATAGCAGATCGACGCAAAGAGGAAGTATATCATGGCCTTTGACACCAAACTGAAGCAGTGGACCAGTCTTGGTCTGGGCACCGTCCTGATGACTGGCGCGCTTGCAGGTTGCAGTGAGCCTGCCGCCCCTGCCGACGAGGCAGGCACAGAGATCGCGCAGCCTGAAACACCTGCAGAAGTGGATCCAACCGCAGAAGCCAACACACTGGCCACTGAAGGCGGTGAAGGCGAAGGCGGTGTGACCATTGACGCCGCCTATACCGACCCGGTCGTCTACAAGGCCGCGCTGGCCATTGCTGCAGCCCACGTCCTGGCCGCGCGCGACGCCTACGCCAAAGGCGAAACGACCGCCGCGGCTGAAATGTACGCGCATCCGGTCTCCGAAGTCCTGTTCGACATGGAGCCGGTCTTTGCAGCTCAAGGCGTCGCCGACTTTACCGACCTGTTTACAGACACGTCTGCAGCGGTCTTTGCCGGGGAAAGCCAGGAACAGATCAACGCCCGCACGGACGCGATCCTTGCCGCGCTCGACAAAGCCGCCGAGAGCGCCCCCGCCACCGACATGTCCGATGCCATGGTCAGCGCCCATGTCGCCTCCGACCAGATCGATCGCGCATCCGACATGTATCGCCTGTCGCTCGATTCTGATTTCTACGAGACGTATCTGGACGGCTACGGCTTCTATCAGGCCGCCGAGCGCGCCTTTACGCAAGCGGAAAGCGACATCACGGCCGAAAATTCCGAAGCAGCAGAATCCATTCGCGCGGCGCTTGGCCTGTTGGCTGAAGCCTACCCGACCGCGCTTCGCCCTGCCCCAATGGACGCTGATGCTGCAGCCCTCGCCGTTGCGGCGTCGGAAGTACAGTTGGCGCTGAGCCAGTAGTGGCAATTTGACCTCCGCAAGGCCTTGCTCGCACGCTGTCGCAGAGTAAGGCCTTGCGCCCCCCGCACATGTCATTACCGTAGGGGACATGTAGAGAGGCGCCGCCAAGACGCGCCCGGTATTTTCGGGAGGATTTTCGGCGGATGACCGACACGACAGCTGGCCAAACGGCCACGGGCGGACACATCACAGGCTTCGGTTCAAAAGGCTATCGCACCTATGTGCTGATCGCCCTGATGCTGGTCTACACGCTGAACTTCATCGACCGAACGCTCATTTCGGTTGTTGCCCAGCCGATCATCAACACATTTCAGCTGAATGATACGCAATGGGGCCTCTTGTCCGGGCCGCCATTCGCATTGTTCTATGCCGCTATGGGCATTCCGATCGCGATGTGGGCTGACCGCGCCAATCGCGTATTGATCATTGCGCTCTGCATCATCGTCTGGTCCGTCATGACAGCGCTTTGCGGGGTCGCTTCAGGCTTCATCTGGCTACTCGTCTTTCGCGTCGGCGTTGCCGTCGGCGAAGCAGGCTGCACACCACCCGCCAACTCTTTGATCACTGACTATTACCCCCCGAAAAGCCGCGCGGGTGCGCTCGGCATCTATTCCATGGGCGTCACGCTTGGCGGCGTGCTTGCGCAACTCTTCGGCGGCACGATTGCCGGCATCAAGGGGGCTGATTTCGGCAACTGGATCGGTTCGCTCGGTCTTGGGGGTTTGTTTGGTAATCTCGACTGGTCGACCGTGGAAGGCTGGCGTATCGCGTTTGTGGTTGTCGGCGCGCCGGGCGTGCTGATCGCGATCATCCTGATGTTCACCATCAAGGAACCTCCTCGCGGCTATTCCGACCCGCCCTCGGCAAAGGGCAATGGCAAGGCCCCTTTCTTTGATGCCTTCCGTGAATTTTCTGCCAAGCCGACATTCTGGTGGCTATCGCTCGGCGCCGCTCTGGTGGCCTTTGTCGGCTATGGACTGATCAGCTTCCAGGCGCCTTTCCTCCAGCGCGTTCATGGTATTGATGTGCGCGACGCTGCCGTACTCTATGGCGCGCCGCTGGCTGCAGTTGCCGCTCTCGGCACATTCCTCGGCGGGTACATCTCGGAAAAGCTCGCAGGCCGCTTCTCCACGATCTCGGCATGGCTCCCGGGCGTTGGCCTGCTGATTGCCGTGCCCGCCTATGTTGGCGCCTTCTTTGCCCCGACCATCGAGATCGCCTTTGGTCTGTGGATCATCGCGGGCACGATGCACTACGCCTATCTTTCCAGCCAGTACATGGTCGGCACGGCCATTGTCAGCCCACAGTCGCGCGCCACCACGATTGCCGTGCTGCTGCTGATTGTCAGCCTGATCGGCAATGGCATTGGCCCGCTCTTTGTCGGGGCGATGAGCGATTTCTTCATGGGACAGGAAATCGGCAAAGCCGGCCTGTCAGCCTTTGCGGACGCCTTCAATCCGCGCCTCTGCGGCACGGACCCGGCTGCCCTCGGCGCGGAAGGCCCTGAGCTTTGCCGCGCCTATGCCAATGGCCTGCGCCACTCCATGGCCGCGACGGTCTTGTTCTTCATCGTCGCCGCATTTTGCTACTTCATGGCTTCGCGTTCATTCATGAGGGATCGGTACAATCCCGATTCCCCAGCCGCCGACATGAATTCCTGAAACACAGCGACGGAAAGACACAAGTAGAATGACAGACACGACCGCTGCGCTCGACGAGAAACCCGGTTTTGAAACCGGCTATCGCACCAAGGGATATCGCGCCTATGTGCTCGGCTCCCTGCTCATCGTCTACATCTTCAATTTCATTGATCGGTCCATCTTCGGCATCCTGACCGATCCGATCCGCAACAGCCTTGGTCTGGAAGACTGGCAGATGGGTCTGCTCGGGGGTCTGGCATTCGCCACGTTCTACACCACGCTCGGTATTCCGATTGCCCGTTTTTCGGAGAAGACGAGCCGCATGATGATTATCGTGGCCTCATTGACGATGTGGAGCCTGATGACCGTCCTTTGCGGATTTGCCGTCAGTTTCGCGACCATGTTCGCCTTCCGCCTTCTGGTCGGAGTTGGTGAGGCCGGGTGTACGCCGCCGGCGCAATCGGTCATCGCCGACTATTTCAAGCCCGGTAGTCGGGCGACCGCCGCCTCAATCTACGCGCTTGGCGTGCCGCTTGGTGGCATGTGCGCCGGTCTCGCCGCAGGCCCGATCAATGATTATGTTACGGGCGAGAATGTCCACGCCCTGCTGGAAGGATGGGGCTGGACTTGGGTCGCAGACATGATCGACTGGAAGAGCCTCGAAGGCTGGCGCATTGCGTTCATTGCGGTCGGCCTGCCCGGCCTGGTGTTCGCGCTGATCATCGGCCTCACGGTCAAGGAGCCGCCGCGCGGCTACACCGATCCGCCGAATGCTGCGAAGCCGGAACGGGAATCCTTCGGCGCCGCACTGAAGAAGCTCAGCAAGAAGCCGACCTATGTGCATGTCGTCTTTGGCGCAGCGCTCGCCTCATTTGCAGGATACGGGATCGCGGCCTTCTCCACCTCCTTCCTGCTGCGCACGCATGAACTGACCCTCACACAAGCCGCCCTCATCTTCTCTTTGGTGCTGGGCCTGATGGCTGCCATTGGTGTGTTCCTATCTGGCTTCCTCGCTGATCGCCTCGCGAAACGCTACCCGACGGCCCTGTCCTGGATGCCTGCTCTCGGCATGGGCCTGTCGGTGCCGCTCTACTGGCTCGGCTATCTCAGCCCGTCGGTCGCGCTGATGCTGCCACCGCTCATGGCCGCCGCCATGCTGCACTATTTTTATCTCGGGCCAATGTATGCCGTCTCAGCCGGCGTCGTGGATGCGCGCACGCGGGCGACCGCCGTGGCCATCACGCTCTTTGCCGTCAACCTGATCGGGCTCGGCCTTGGCCCCACCCTGATCGGTCTGTTGTCCACAGTGCTGAAGACGATGATGCTGTCGGGTGCCGATCTCGGTCTGACACTGGACCTCTGCAAGGAAGCTGCAAGCCTCAGCGCCGACCAGGTTGCCGCCTGTACCAGCGCCGACGCACGCGGCCTGCAATGGTCGATTATCATCTTCGCATCGATCTATGGCTGGGCAGCAATCCACTATCTGCTGGCTGGGAAGACGCTGCAGCGTGACATGGTCGCCAAGACCGCCTAATCGGTCTTCATGGCTGTTTACACTCAGGTTTCAGACGACGCGCTGGCGGCGTTTCTCGACGAATACAATCTCGGCAATGCCCTGTCTTTCAAGGGCATTGCCGAGGGCGTCGAGAATTCGAACTACTATCTCGAAACCACGACGGGCCGGTTCATTCTTACCCTGTTCGAAAAACGGGTGAATGCGGATGACCTGCCCTATTTCATTGGCCTGAAACAGCATCTGGCGGGCAAGGGCTTCCCCTGCCCGGAGCCCATCCTCGCGAAAGACGGCAAAGCGCTCCGCACGCTCGAGGGACGGCCCGCGGTGATCGTGTCTTTCCTTGATGGACTCTCGCCGAAAAAGCCGACTCCCGCCCAGTGCCGTGGTCTGGGGGAAGGTCTCGCGCGGATGCATGTCACGCTTTCAGATTTTGAGATGACCCGTCCCAACAGTCTTGGTCCATCGGCATGGCCGCGCCTCTGGGCAGGCCAGTCGGACGAGGCCGAAAAACTGCAACCCGGCTTGTCAGCCCTGATCGACGAAGCCCTTGCTGATATCGCAGAGGCCAAGCCAAAAAGCCTGACCCTGCCGCGCGGGACCATTCATGCCGATCTCTTCCCGGACAATGCGTTTTTCCTGGGCGAAGACTTTTCCGGCATTATCGATTTCTATTTCGCCTGCACAGATGCGCTCGCCTATGACCTCGCCATCTGCCTGAATGCGTGGGCCTTTGATGACAATCCAGGGCGCGGCGCCATCGACTACAATTATTCCAAGGGCGCAAACCTGATCGCAGGCTATGAGAGCGTGCGCCCGCTGCAGCCAACTGAGCGCGACGCCCTGCCCCTGCTGGCACGCGGCGCAGCATTGCGTTTCTTCCTGACGCGGATGGTGGACTGGACCTCGACGCCTGAGGGCGCCCTCGTAAAGCCCAAGAATCCCCTCGAATATGCCGGCCGCCTCGCCTTTCATCGCAAAGTGACGAGTGCGGAAGGCTATGGTGCATGACAGAGTTCGGACCAAATGGTGAGGTGGTTGGCACCGGTCCGTCTGACCTTTCGGTCGACTATCGAGCCCTCAGCAAGGACCGAAAGATCCGCCGTGTAAAACTCGGCCTGCTCTTGTCCTCCCTGGCGGCGTGCCTTGGCGTTACGCTGATCGGACTTTTCCTGACCTTTGTCTTTGGCGTGCTCGAAGGGATTGGCATGTTGCCCACCATGTTCGATCGCCCAAATAGCGGCTTCCTGTTCGGCATCCAGATGGCTGCGATGATGTCCCTGTTCAACTTCATCCTGTGCTTCGTCACCGTGCCAGCCGCGTGGCTGGCCATGGGTCTGTCCATCGGCAGGTTCCCGCATCAGGGAATCGCGGCCCGCGCGCCCTACTTGCGCTGGGCCAGCATCTGGGGCGCCCTGCTCGTCGGTGGCACGACAGGGGGATTCGGCGTGACAGCGTCGCTGTTGACCGGCCTCGGCGCAGTCCTCACCGGCGCCTGTATCGGTGCGCTGGCCGGCCTCGTCTGCGGCCTGCTCTTTCTCGCCATCGTCAAGCCCGCGCAACAACTGCATGAGGCAGACATCAGCGTCTTCTGATGCTTGACGGACCCGCCAAAGCCCCGCACCTGAAAGCCATGACTGACAAGATCGAAATCTGGACAGATGGTGCCTGCAGCGGCAATCCCGGCCCCGGCGGCTGGGGCGCCCTGCTCGTGGCAGGCGACAACCGCAAGGAACTCTGGGGCGGCGACAAGGCCACCACAAACAACCGTATGGAAATGCTGGCCGTGATCGAGGCGCTGAACGCGCTGAAAGGTCCGTCCAGGATCACCCTGCACGTCGATTCCACTTATGTGAAAGACGGCCTGACCAAATGGATACATGGCTGGAAACGCAATGGCTGGAAGACCGCCGCAAAGAAGCCGGTCAAGAATCAGGATCTCTGGATGGCGATGGACGAAGCCTGTCAGCGCCATGACATCACCTGGAAATGGGTGAAGGGCCATGCCGGTGACCCCGGCAATGAAAAAGCCGACGAACTGGCCCGGCGCGGCACGGAAGAGGCGCGCGGACGCTAGGTGCCCGACACCAGTCTCTCTGCGGCTCGCTTCAGCGCCGTATCATCCAGGCTCTCCAACCTGACCATATCTACCGGCGCATCTTCGCGCCGTTTGCGGCTGCGCGCATAGAGTGGATCGTAGTGCCGGTCCATCAACTGGCGCGCCAGCGCGCGATAGTCTCCCGCCTCCGCCAATGCCTGCCACTCGGCCAGCGTCTCTTTCGACTGCAGGCCCTTCAGCTTGGCGAGCGCTTCCATCAGCCGGTCCTTGTCCCGGATGATGTCTTCATAGGCAGAGAGCAGGAAGTCTGCGCGCACGTCTGAAGGAACCCTCATCTCGATGCGCGGCGCCGCCAGCATGGAGTGCCACAGGCGCCGGGGCACGCGGCAGCGGCCGACCCGCGCGGACTCCGCCTCGACAAAGACCGGACGGCTCAGATCGAACTGACGCAACTGCTGCCAGATGCCGCTTTCGAACAAGCGCTGGGCCGGCTGTGGCGCGTCACCAAGATCACCAAAAGCCGAACCGCGATGATGGGCGAGACCTTCAAGGTCAATCACCTGCCCGCCAGCCGCTGCAATGGCCTGCAACAACGCCGTCTTGCCCGTGCCGGTCTGACCATCGATCAGGCGCACCGGCAGCCGGCTGTCCTCATGCTCCAGCCCTGTTACGACTTCCCGCCGCCACGTCTTGTACCCTCCCTTCACCACGCCGCTCGGCCAGCCGACCGAGGACAGGATCGTCGCCATGGAGTTCGAGCGCATTCCGCCACGCCAGCAATAGACCAGCGGTCGCCAACTCTTCGGCTTGTCTGCCAGCGCGGTCTCCAAGTGGTGCGCAATATTGCGCGCCACAATTGCGCCACCGACGCGATTGGCGCGGAACGGGCTCTCCTGCTTGTAGATGGTGCCAACGCGCGCGCGCTCTTCATTCGACAGCACCGGCAGACTGATGGCGCCCGGCATGTGGTCATCCGCGAACTCGGCAGGAGAGCGCACGTCAATGATCGCATCATAGCGCGACAGGTTTTCCGGGCTGATATCCGTGACGGTTTCGAGATAAGGCATCTCTCTTCGATTAGCAGGTTTTGTTTGCCCCGCCAGTGCCCGGCGCGGTAAGCCTGCAGCCCGAGAGGATCCCATCATGCCCGACCATCACACTGAACCCCGCCTGACATCCCTCGCCCATGGGGGCGGCTGTGGCTGCAAGCTCGCGCCGAATGTGCTGGCGGATATTCTCAGTGAGATGCCCCTGTCACTTGGCCATTCAGACTTGATTGTGGACGCGGGCAAGAGCGATGATGCGGCCGTCTACCTCATCAACGAGACAACCACGCTCGTTGCCACGACCGACTTCTTCACCCCCATCGTCGACGACCCGCATACATTCGGGCGCATCGCCGCAACCAATGCCCTGTCGGATATCTTCGCGATGGGGGCGAAACCCATCTTTTGTCTCGCCATTGTCGGCATGCCCATCGGCAAGATTGCCAATGAGACGATCCGCGCCATTCTTGCGGGCGGGCGCAGCGTGGCCGAGGCCGCCGGCGCGCCCATCGCGGGCGGGCATTCGATTGACTCCGCCGAGCCAATCTACGGCCTCGTCGCCCTCGGCATGGGCCATCCCGACAAGTTGCTGTTGAACTCCAACGCACAGGCGGGCGATGTCCTGATCCTTGGCAAACCACTCGGCATTGGCATCTATTCCGCCGCGCTGAAACAGGAACTCCTCTCCCCTGCCGAGTATGACGAAATGGTCGCCTCGACGACACGGCTCAATACGCCGGGTACGGAACTCTCAGAAATTTCTGATGTTCATGCCGCAACCGACGTGACCGGATTTGGCCTGCTCGGCCATGCCAGCGAAATGGCGCGCGGTGCCGGCCTTCAGATCGTTATCGAGAAAAACAAGGTCCCTGTCTTTGAAGGCGCCCGTCACCACGCACAGTCAGGCATCAAGACCGGCGCGTCCGGCCGCAACTGGGATTCGGTATCTCATATGGTCACGGGTCAGATGTCCGCGATGGAGACCGACCTGCTCTGCGACCCGCAGACCAGCGGCGGGCTGCTCGTTTCCTGTTCGCCCGAGGCGGCGCACTCGGTATTGGAAACCTTCCGCCGCCACGGCCATGCCGATGCGGCCATCATCGGTCGGGTAAAGTCAGGTGCCGCCAGCGTTCGCGTTGAATAACGCAAGTGTGACCCCACAAGGTCTACGCTCATGCTAGGTCTGCTTGCTCAAACTTCAGGAGAATTTCATGCGCTTCAGCCTTGCTGCCATCTCGATCGCTGCGCTTGCCGCATGTGGCCCATCCGTGGCTGCGTCCGGCAGTCTTGCTGATGTCAAGGAAATCACCGCGCCTGCTGAAGACACGAAAGTTCTGGCAGTCCTGAGCTATGCCAGCTGGTGTGGCAGCTGCAAGGTGCTCGATCCCAAGGTCGAAACCGTGCGGGCCTCAAACCCGTTTGACGGCGCTGAGTTCTTCGCCCTCGACTATTCATCCAGGGACGACTCTGCCTATTTCGCAGACGCAGAGACCCTCGGCATCGCTGGCACGATGCGCGAAATCTTCCCGGACAAAATAAAGACCGGCCAACTCTATCTGATTGACCGGTCTTCTGGAGATGTGATCAGCACCGTGACAAAATCTATGTCAGAAGCTGAAATCGCTGCCGCGATCGAGGCTGCGCTATCCTGAGATTCAGGACGCCGTGCAGGCGCTGTCGTCCTTGTTCAGCTCACGGCGAACCTGATCGATATAGGTGCCCGTCATTTCGAAATCACTCCGAGTGATACCATAGGCCGGACTGCTGCCATCCTCGATGAAATCACTCATCAGGCGACCGGCGGCGTCTTCCAGGCCCAGGCTCTCATCTTCGCGAATGTCCGCCACGACCTGGCTGACTTTCAAAATGTCGGCCTGATCGTCTTCGGACTTATCAGCCAGCAGGGTCTGGTAGCAACCGCAATAGACTTCGATCGTATCGCCGTCCTCGGCGAGATCTTCCACAATCTCCGGATCCCCCGCCAGCATGGTATTGCAAACAGATGCTGCGTTATTGTCGCTTGAGACGCCCATACCGCAGGCGGCGAGAGCGAGACAGGCACTGGCGAAAAGGGGGATACGGATCATGAGAAAGTTCTTTCAGAATGGATCAGGCCGGAACCTTGCCCGACAGCATGCCTGCCAGACGGTTTGTGATGATATCTTCAGCTTCTTTCATGATTCGGTCGATCAGTTCCTTACAGGTCGGAATGTCGTGGATTAGACCGGCGACCATGCCGCAGGACCAGGCACCTGCATCCATTTCGCCTTCTTTCATGATGCGCGGATAGACGCCTGCGACCTCTTCGATAATGTCTTCGAATTTGAGGTCTGCGCCCAGCTTGCGCTCTTTTTCCAACAGGCGCTCAACCGCAACATTGGTCAGCACGCGCTCGGTATTGCGCAGCGGACGCATGACAAGGCGGGTATCGAGTTCGGACGCGGCAACGATGGCATCCTTCACATTCTGGTGCACGGGGGCTTCCTTCGTCGCGATGAAGCGTGTGCCCATGTTCATCCCCGACGCGCCCATGGCGAGAGATGCCACGAGGCTGCGTCCATCCGCCTGACCACCTGAGGAAACGAATGGAATTTCCAGTTCATCCGCCGCACGCGGCAGAAGGATCATGTTCGGGATATCGTCTTCGCCAGGGTGTCCGCCGCACTCGAAACCATCGACGGAGACCGCATCACAGCCAATGGATTGTGCCTTCAGCGCGTGGCGTACGGCGGTACATTTGTGGATCACCTTGATGCCGTGCTCTTTCAGGATCGGCAGGACCTGCACAGGATTGTTCCCGGCGGTCTCAACAACTTTCACACCGCCTTCGATGATGGCTTTCACATAGCCTGGATAGTCCGGCGCGTTGACGACCGGCAGGAACGTAAGGTTCACGCCGATCGGCTTGTCAGTCATGTCACGACAGCGCGCGATCTCATTTGCGAGGTCTGCAGGGGTTTTCTGCGTCAGGGCCGTAATGATGCCGAGACCGCCAGCATTCGACACGGCGGCAGCCATTTCGGCAAACCCGACATAGTGCATGCCGCCCTGGATGATCGGATGCTCGATTCCGAACATTTCTGTGATGGCAGTCTTCATGGCATATCCTCCTTGTTTCCGGCCTATCCTTGGCGGAAGGACGGCGCGGAAACAAGGCTGACATTGGGTAAAGAGTGCAGGCCGGCCTTAGCTGACGGGCGACCAGGACTTGTTCGGTTTGCTCCGGCGCTTCTGACCGTTGCCACCCTGACGGGAGCCACCCCCGCCGGATTCGGAACGCGCGGCGCTTCTATCGCCGCCATCCCGTGATCCACCGGGCTTGCCGCCCTTGTAGCCACCTTTGCCGCCCCCACCGCCGGAGCGATTACGGTTCTGCGACTGGCCGCCCTGACGACGTCCGCCGCCCTGGCTTCTGCCACCGCCGCCGCGGCTCTGCTTGGTGTGCGGACCCGGCTCTTCCGGCAAGGACAGGTCGAGCGCCATGTCTTCGTCCAGATCAATCCGGTCGATCTTGCGACCAATCAGTTTTTCGATGTCACGCAGATATCCGCGCTCATCATTGCCCACGAAGGACAATGCAATGCCGCTTTTCCCGGCGCGAGCTGTCCGGCCGATGCGGTGAACATAAGATTCCGGCAGGTTCGGCATGTCCATGTTCACAACATGGCTGACGCCGTCGACATCAATGCCGCGCGCGGCAATGTCGGTCGCAACCAGGATCGGGGCCTTGCCCTTCTTGAAATTGTCCAATGCACGAATGCGCTGGTTCTGGCTCTTGTTGCCGTGGATCGCTTCGGCATACAGGCCTTCATTGGCAAGGTAGCGGACCACTTTGTCAGCGCCATGCTTGGTGCGGGTGAACACGATGGCGCGGTCCATGTCGTCCTCAGACAGGATTTCGGCCAGCAGGCGCGGCTTGGCCGTGCCCTTTACCATATAGACCGCTTGGTCGATCTTTTCGGCAGGCTTGGAAACGGTGGCGACGGTCACTTCAGCCGGATCGCGCAGGAAATCATTCGCAAGTGAGCGGATTTCCTTCGGCATAGTCGCCGAGAAGAGCAGCGTCTGGCGGCGCGTCGGAATGGCCTTCATCACCTTACGGATCGCAGGCAGAAAGCCCATATCCATCATCTGATCGGCTTCATCCAGCACGACCGCTTCGGTACCGCTCAGATTCACGGCGCCGGTTTCCATATGGTCCAGCAGACGTCCCGGTGTTGCCACCAATACGTCCACGCCGCGTGCCAGCGCACGGACTTGTCCGCCGGGCTTCACGCCGCCCACGACAATCGCCGTGGTCAGCTTCATCTGGCTACCATAAACGCGCACGCTTTCGGCGATCTGGGCGGCCAGCTCACGCGTCGGCGCCAGGATCAGGATGCGGGCTGCCTTGGAGACAGGGCGGCCAGGATTGGACGCCATACGGCTCAGCAGCGGCAGCACAAAGGCTGCGGTCTTGCCGGTGCCGGTCTGGGCAATGCCCACAAGGTCGCGGCCTTCCAGCAGTGTCGGGATCGCCTGCTCCTGAATCGGAGTCGGCTTGGTATAGCCCTCAGCAGCAATCGCCTTGAGGACGGGCTCGGCGAGGCCGAGTTCGGTAAACTGTGTCAAATCAATACTTTCATGTGCGGGCGCCCAGCGGACTCAAAAGTCCGCGCGCCCTGTTAGGCTCTAAATTTTAGGAAGCCTGCTTTCGATCGGCATCCCGGTTGTTGGCGCACTCGACGCGAACCCGGAAAAGGCAACGATCAATGCGAGAGCAGCAGCTATTCGCCCTGCTACAGCGGCATATGGCACGCTTTTGTGCGATGCACAAACGATATTAGCCGCTCAGAATTTCCAGCGCGCGCCGCGTGGCATATCGGCCACAAGGCTTTTGGCGGCCACCATGAACACCCGCTCCTGCCCCAATGCGAAGGCCATGGCCCCTTCCGGGAAGATCGGTGCGAACGCTTCATCCAGCACGTTCAGTCCGCCCGTAAAGGCGCCCATGGCGGGCATCACCAGCCGCGCGCCATCGCTGGCGAAGCAGCGCCGCCGTACCGAACGCCCCCGCCCGATGATCTTGGCGGCCGGATGCAAATGCCCGGACACCTCGCCGATTTCCCCCGTCGGCTCGTGCCGGAAGACCAGCGCCCCGATGCGCAGCACCTTGCTGGCGCGGCCGCCGAGATGGGCCGGCGGGTCCGGATCATGATTGCCCTCTACCCAGACCCAGTCATGCGCCGATGTCAGCGCCTGAATGCGCCGCGCATATTCCTCCGGCAGGCGCAGCTCGGCCGCCCGGTCGTGGAAACTGTCGCCCAGCGAGATCACGGTCTTCGGCTGGAGCCCGGCACAAAGTCGCTCGACCAGTGACAGCGTCGCGGCCGTATCGTAGGGCGGCAACAACTGGCCCCGCGCCGCAAACGCGCTCCCCTTCTCGAAATGGAGATCGGACACGACCAGCACCCGCTCGGCCGCCCACCACAACGCCCCCTCCGGCAGCGGTGTCAGCAGCTCCCCGGCCAGGTGCAGGTGTGTTTCAGAGGGTTTCTTGGCGGCAGCAGTCATGGACCATGAATCTGGCCCGCAATGGCCCGGGGGTCAACGTGGCACCCGCACGCCGCAGCGCGCAATTGACACATATTTCAACCTTTTCACGTAACCTAAGTTCAACCTGAAAGGTGGACCGACTTCATGGACCGGGATACATGCGACCTCTACATCTATGATGGCGATTGTGCGCTGTGTTCGCGCTTCGTGAGGTTTCTGGTTGCACACGATCCGGAGGGGTGTTTCGCCCTGATGACAGCGCAGTCATCGGCAGGTCGGAAAATTTATATCGCCCTGGGGCTCGACCCGGACGCCATGGAAACGGCCCTCCTCCGTATTGATGGCCGGCACTACCGCAATCTCGACGTCTTCACCGAAAGTCTCGCTGTCCTGGAATGGCCTTGGAAAGCCGCCATGGTGTTGCGCTGGCTGCCCTCCCCGTTGGCAAATTGGCTGTATCGCCGCATCGCGAACAATCGAAAACTATTGCAGGGCAAAAGTTGTCCAGTGCCGACACCTGAGATCAGGGTGCGCCTCATTGAATAGCCGCATACTAATCATCGGGGGATACGGGGTATTCGGAGGCCGCCTTTCTGCAGCCTTGCTTCAAGGGAATGAATACGATGTCATCGTCGCAGGGCGCAGCCTTCAGAAGGCAGAAGCGTTTTGCGAGCGACACGGCGGCATACCGTACACGATTGATATCGATGCAATCGATCTTACTGAACAGGTGCGCGGTCTGGCGCCAGCAGTCATCGTCGACGCTGCCGGTCCTTGGCAGGATTATGGGAAAGATCCCTACAGAGTTGCACGCGCCGGCCTCGCCTGCGGCGCGCACTATCTGGACCTGTCCGACGATGCGGCCTTTTCCGAGGGCATCGCCAGCCTCGACACAGACGCGCGCACCAAAGGCGTGGTCATCATATCTGGCGTCTCAAGTGTCCCGGCCCTGTCGTCTTCGGCGACCGACGCCCTGTCGAAAGGCATGACGAGTATAGAGCTTGTCGAGAGTGCGATCACGCCGGGCAACCGCGCACCTCGCGGGCAATCCGTGATACGATCCATCCTCTCCCAAACAGGTCAGCCCCTGAAAGTCTGGAAGGCCGGAGCGTGGCGCCACGTGACCGGCTGGGGCGCAATTCGCTCTATCACACTGACTGTGCCGGGCATTCCTCCCCTGAAGAACCGCTGGCTCAGCCCTATCGGCGCGCCAGACCTTACGCTCTTGCCATCAAGATACGACGCCGCAAGTGTTCAGTTTTCTGCCGGACTGGAACTCAAGCTCATGCATGGCGGACTGTTCCTTTTGGGTAAGCTTGTTTCTCGCGGGCTCGTGAAATCTCTGACATCCTGGACGAGCGTGCTTCAACCGCTCGCCACCCTGCTGCGTCCGTTCGGATCCGACCGCGGGGGAATGAGGGTTAGCGTTACAGGAAAAACTGCACAAGACACCCACGAAAACCGTATCTGGACACTTATAGCAGAAGCAGGAGATGGCCCCGACATTCCGACCGTGCCGGCGCGGATCATGATCCCCAAACTCCTGACCGGGCAAATCGACCCCGGCGCCAGACCTTGCCTTGGCGAATTCACATTGGATGAGGCCGAGGACGCGCTATCCTCCCTTAACGTGTCAACTGGACGGACCGATACGGAAATCACGCCCGTATTCAGGCAAGTCCTTGGTGGCGCCTTCGACAAACTCGCCGCTCCCCTTCAACACCTTCACACAGTTACAAGCGAGCATGTCTGGGAGGGCGAAGCGGAGATCCATCGCGGAAAAGGCTTTCTGGCTCTTCTGGCCAACAGACTTGCTGGCTTCCCGCCGTCTGGGCGAAACGTACCCGTCCGCGTCAGCATGGTGCGTAACCGGAACGGAGAAATGTGGACCCGCCAGTTCGGGACACATCGGTTCTCATCTCACCTGCGCCGCGTCGAAAAAGACGATAGCGGGATTATCCGTGAACGTTTCGGCGTACTGGACTTCTCGATCAGGCTGCTGGCAGGCGAAAACCAATTAGAGTTTCCGGTCATGCGAGCCCGGTTCCTAGGAGTCCCTCTTCCCCGCTTCCTCCTACCTGTCAGCAACACTCGGGAAACTGTCCTGCCAGACGGCTCCTGTCAGTTTGACGTCGCGATCTATCACTCCTTCGCAGGACTTGTTGCCCACTACAAAGGATGGCTGCGCCCGGCCGCCTAACTCATAGCATCTCTGACCAGATCGGCCTCCGCTTCGCCCAGGATGGCGTCCTGCACGGATGCGCCTGAAACCGGTTCCTTGCCGATTTCCAGCATGACGGGTACGGCGAAGGGGCTGATCTTGGTGAGCGCCTGATGGTCGATCTTGTCACGGATCCGCACCAAGGCATCTGACAGGCGGCGCACATCGAGCAGGCCCGTCGCCGCGTCCTGCCGGGCGGCTTGCAGCAGGATATGGTCCGGCTCATGGCTGCGCAGCACGTCATAGATCAGGTCGGAGGAAAAACTCACCTGCCGTGAGTTCTTCTCCTTGCCGGGAAGGTTGCGGTGGATCAGGCCGGAAATCTGGGCGCAATGACCGAAGGTCCGCTTCATCAGCGCGCTCTCATCCAGCCAGCTTTCAAGATCGTCACCCATCATGTCCGGATGGAACAGTGCGTCCATGTCCACTTCGGACATGTCCTCCATGCCCCACACCGCCATTGCATACTCACTGGCGACGAAACCGGTGGGTTTTGCGCCCATCCGCTCCAGCCGCCGCGTCAGCAACATGCCGAGCGTCTGGTGCGCCAACCGTCCCTCGAAGGGATAGCAGACGAGGTAATGCCGGTCGCCGCGGGGGAAGGTTTCCACGAGCAAATGATCTGGCGGCGGAATTTCCGATTTCAGTTTCTGGATCTCGAACCATTCGCGCACAGGGTCTGGTAGGCCTTCCCATTGCGCCGGGTCATGAATCATCTTGCGGACGCGGTCAGCCAGAAACGTCGTCAGCGGGAACTTGCCGCCATTATAGGACGGTATCGCCGGCCGATCCCCAACAGCGCGCACGACCAGCGCGTCCATGCCCTCCACGCCGACAAGCCGCAGCACTTCGCCTGCGAACAGGAATGTGTCCCCCGGCGTCAAGGTGGAGAGGAAATACTCCTCCATCTCGCCCAGCTTGAGTCCGGCCCGCACGCTGCGCTTTTCGCCCGGCTTTTCCTTGCCGATGAATTGCGCCAGCCGCACGGCCAGCATGGGCGATTCCACAATTGCGCCGACATTCATCCGGTGGGCCTGCGCGTCGCGCGCCGTGCGCGCCACCCATACCCCGTCCGGGCGACGTACAATACGGTGGAACCGGTCATAGGTCTTCAGCGCATAGCCCCCGCTCGCCACGAAATCGACGATCCGCTCATAGGTCTCCCAGTCGAGCCACGCATAGGGTGCGGCTCGGATAATATCCTCATAGAGTTCCTCCAGACGGAATCCGTCGCCACACGCCCGGCCCATGACATGCTGCGCCAGCACATCCAGCGAGCCCTCGCGGACCCCTTCCCCGTCAATCTCGCCGGCCTCGACCGCTGCCTCTGCCGCACGGCACTCCAGCACTTCAAACCGGTTCGTTGGCACAAGGACGGCCCGGCTGGCTTCATCCATCCGATGATTGGCCCGGCCGATGCGCTGGATCAGGCGCGCGGCCCCTTTCGGCGCGCCCATCTGGATCACGAGGTCCACCTCGCCCCAGTCGATGCCGAGATCGAGCGTGGACGTACAGACCACCGCCTTCAGGGCGCCAGCCGCCATCGCCGCCTCGACCTTGGTGCGCTGTTCCCGCGCGAGTGAGCCATGATGCAACGCAATCGGCAGCCCGTCCTCATTGGCGTGCCACAGCTCCTGAAACATCAGCTCGGCCTGGCTGCGCGTATTGACGAAGACGAGCGTCATCGTCGCCTTCTTGATGGCCTCATACACTTCCGGCACGGCAAATCGCCCGGAATGCCCCGACCACGGAATTCGCTGTTTCGAGATCAGGATATCCACATCCGCCGAGACACCTCCCTCGGCGGTCAGGACACGTACCTCCCCCGCGCCGGAGCGAACATCCAGCCAGTCGGCCAGAGATTGCGGCTCGCGCACCGTCGCAGACAAGCCAATGAAGCGGCAGGCTGGAGCCCAGCTTGCCAGCGTCGCAAGGCCGAGCGCCAAAAGGTCGCCGCGCTTCGAGGCCGCCATCGCATGGATCTCGTCCACAATCACGCATTTGAGGTCGGCAAAGAATTCCTTGGCATGATCGGAGGCAAGAAAAAGCGCGAGCTGTTCCGGCGTGGTCAGCAATATGTCCGGCGGCGTCCGTCTCTGGCGCTGACGCACATGGGAAGGCGTATCCCCCGTCCGGCTTTCGATCCTGATGCCCAGCCCCATGTCCTCGACCGGCCCCATCAGGTTGCGCTGCACATCTGCTGCCAGCGCCTTCAGCGGAGAGATGTAGAGCGTGTGCAAAGCAGGCCGGTCAGAGTTTGCCGCCCGCTTACGCTCACTCAGTTCGATCAGGCTGCCCAGAAAGCCCGCCAGCGTCTTGCCGCCGCCGGTCGGCGCGATCAGAAGCGCGCTTTCGCCCTTCAGCGACTTCTCGGCAAGCGCCAATTGGTGCGGCCGCGCCTTCCAGCCACGCCCGGCAAACCAGGCCTCGAACGGTTCTGGCAAGAAGAATGGGGAAACGGCGGAATCAGCCATGATTGAAATTAAAATCTCGCAAGAATTGCAGTAATCGGCTTGCTTTCACTATGCGTTCAGCTTGCCTCAGGCCAAACCTCTTTTTCAGACAACTATCATGAGGCCCGCCATGTTCCGCTCCTTTGCCGTCTCCGTCAGCCTGATCGCGCTTGCGGCCCCTGCCATTGCCCAATCACCCCTGGAACAAGCCCTCTCCGCCTCTGCCGACGGCCCGCTTTATGCGTTTGATCTGACGCTTTCCAGTGACGAGGTGGACGCGCTCATGCGGGTCGATCCAAGCCAGCCGGAAGGCAAGCGCCTCAGCGTGATCTCACCTGAGCCTGAAGACTGGAGCGAAGACTTCGCCAAGCGGGTCGAAAACATGAAAGCCAATACGGACGGCGAAATCTGGTGTCAGGATTTTGCCGAGAACATTCCCGCCGCCGATGCAAAACTTGTCAGTGAAACGGACACCACCGCCACCTACAGCTTTCGGCCAAAGCCCGGCGCAGAGCCAGACGACATGGACAAGGTCTACAAGCACCTCATCGGAAAAGTCGTCGTGGACAAAACTGCCCCCGGCATCCTCAATTATGAAATGGTGGCGGAAAAGCCGTTCAAGCCAATGCCTGTCGCGAAGATCAAACAGTTCGAAATGAAAGTCGCGTGCGACCGCGCCCCGGATGGTCGCACCCATGTGGCCAGTCTTGATGTGACTGTCGAAGGCTCCGCCATGATGAAAAGCTTCAGCCAGTCCGACCGGCAGCTCATCTCGAACCTGACGCCGATCCCGAATTCCGGGACCGGCTCCAGATAGGCGCTATTCCTCGAGGCCGTACTTTTCGAGGATTTCTGCGCGGATGGCATCCTTCGCGCGATCAGAGCGGGCCCGGCGCGCATCGATTGTGGCCTGGATTTCCAACTCGATCTGCTCGCGCTGGGCCGCTTCTTCAGCGCGGGCGTCCTCTGCCGCCTGCAGGCTGAGCAGCACGTCGCGCGTGAACGCGTTGATATCAAACCGCGCCCCGCCAATCACATCAAAGCCGCGCCGCACAATGACGGCGTTCATGCTTGGCACGATCACGACATACTGGCCGCGATTGCCCGCCATGTAATAGGTGCCCGCCGGAATACCCTCGGCATTATTCATCAGCCAGAATTGCGCACCATAGCCGGGTCCGCTGGTTGGCTGTGCTGGTCCGGGGGCCGAAACGAATTGTGCCCAGCCTTCAGGCAGCAGGCGCTCATGGCCCCACACACCGTCCTGCAGGTAGAGCTGGCCGACCCGGGCGAGGTCGCGCGCCGTAGACCAGACCTGGCTGGACGAAACGAAGTCACCATTCCAGTCCACTTCCAGCGTCGTGTGAACCGCCCCGATCTTGTGCAGCAGCTTTTCATACGGGAAGCGATGATAGGAATCATCCGCGCCCAGAGATTCCCGGAATGAGCGCATCGCGATCAGCGTGTCATTGTTGGAATACTTGAACCGCGTGCCCGGCTTGGCTTCCATAACTTTCGAGGCGGCCTGATCGACCACTCGTCCGCCGCCAAAATAGATCCGGTCCGTGCGCGAACCGGTTTCACCACTGTCGAGCCCGCTCACCATCTGCAGCAGGTCGCGCAACGTGATCTCGCGGCGCGGGTCCGCGCCATTGTTCCAGTCGGCGATGACGGCCGGGTAATCAAGATCGATATGCCCGTTCCGCCGGGCTGCGCCGAGGATCGTCGCAGAAATCGATTTTGCCACCGACCAGGTCCGCTGCGGCGTCTCATGATCAATGCCGCGAGCATAGCGCTCGGCCACGACCTGTCCGTCCTTCACGACAACCACGGCGCTGGTGCGTGTGCCATTGCCATAGCTACGCTCGTCGAAAGCAAACGAGACCGGCGCTTCGAGGCGCTCGGCTTCTTCGATGCGCAATTGCACCTTAACATTTGAGCCGATGGCGCTGCCCCGGTCCTCGCCGGTGAAGTCCGGCCAGGCGGCAAAGCGCGGCAGGAAGTTCAGTGCGCCCTCTTCTGCGCCCACCGGCAGCTGGGTACAGCCGAAACCGGGACGCCAGGCCGCCATGCGCGGCGGCATCGTGTTGGAATAGGTCACCGAAACCAGCTTGCGCACAGGGTCGATCATCGCGTCCGGCAGCTTGTCGAAGCTGCGCTGGTAGTCGGGATAAATGCCCGACAACTCGTTCTGGCGGATTTCCTCCAGCGTCTGCCCCGCATTGAAGGTGGACGAGCAGATGAACCCGGCCTTGTAGCCGGCCGCCAGCGCATCATCCAGCGCCTGTGTCGATCCGCCCTCTTCAGCCAGAGCAGGCGTGGCCAGCACAGCCAGCGCAGACAGGGATACGAGACATTTCCGGATTGCGCGCATGCGTGATTCTCCTCTGGATCGGCCTGACTTTATGCACAGATGACCGTGTCGCAAGTGTGGCGGGACAGCTTTCGACTCAGTTTAGATATGTTTTTCGAAACTTCTTCCTTTAAGCGCACAGCGCGCTATCATAGCGGGAAATCGAAATCGTCTGGAGAAGGAAACAACATGAAGTTACGTGCTTCCGTCCTCGCCTCATTGACCGCTGCTGCGCTTACGCTTTGTGCATGCACGCAAATGCCTGCGACCGCTCCGTCCGTCACTTCTACCGCGATCCTGTCCGACAGGGCACCTCTTCAGGATCTGCTGGATGCAGGGTTTGACCTGGAACACGTCAATGACGACTTCCTGTTTCTGAAAAGCGGGCCGGCCCTTTATCGCTGCCTGATCATCCCGGGCGAAAGGCCGACCTTTTGCACACGCCTGTCATAGATTGCGCTGCCCATGTACCGCCAGGCCCTTGGCAACGGCGCCGAAGCGGTCACTCTCAGAGACCACAGCATTGCCAAACCGCCCCGCCAACCGGGCCTGCACCAGCGGAATGAAGGTCGACCCGCCCACCATGACAATGTCGGTGATCTGGTCCGGTGACACACCCGCCTTGTCCAGGCAATCCACTGCCACCGCATCCATCTGTGACACGGCTTCGTCAATCAGGCCCTCGAACGCTTGGCGCTCTACCACACGCTCCAGCCGCAAATCGGGAGTGTCATAGACGAAAGCCTGTTGGTCGGTGTCGCTCAAGTCAATCTTGATCTGTTCGGTCCGCTTCGCATAGGCGTGGCCTTCATGGTGGCGCACAAGATGGTCGAAGGCCCGGATCGCCTGGCTGTTCGGGCTGTTCTGCACCATCCAGCCGATCCGCTTCTGCACGTCCCGGGCATAGAGCTTGTTCAGGCTTTTCCAGTCCGACAGGATCGAATACGGCGCAGACGGCACCGGCAAGCCGTTCAGCTCCAGCGTCTCGCCGTGCCCGAGCAGCCGCGACAGCTCGAAAAAGCTCAGCTTCTGGTCGAAATCATTGCCGCCCACATAAAGGCCGGTACTGCCCAGCACATCAAAACCGTCATTGTCCGGCGCGATGCGCACGACCGAGAAATCCGATGTACCGCCGCCGATATCCACGACGAAGACCAGCTTTTCCCGACCGCTCGGAAAGCTCACCGAACGTGCCGCCGCCACCGGCTCATCGAGGAACTCCACATGCGCCACGCCAGCATCACGCAGACAGGATTCCAGGATCGCCTGCGCGCGTCGGTCAAGGTCGGCATCCCGGTCATTGAACGAGACCGGTCGCCCCTGCACGACTGACTCCACCCGCTCGCCTGTCTCGGCTTCCGCCCGGGCGATCACCCGGCGCAGGAAATGCGCGATCACGTCCCGGAACGGCAAGCGACGGCGGCCAACATCGGTCGTCTCATCAATCAGGGACGAGCCGAGCACGGACTTGATCGACCGCATCAGCCGGCCTTCCTCGCCCGTTTCATAGGCCGCCACGGCTTCGGCCCCGATGGCATACTCTCCGGAGGCCAGCCCATAAAACACCGCTGTCGGAATCGACGTCGCGTCCGGCTCCAACTCGATCAGGCGGATGCCCTGTGGCCCGGAATATCCAATCGATGTGTTCGATGTTCCGAAATCGATGCCGATCTGCATGAGGGACTCCCGGACGTCTGAATTGCGACCCCGTCGCCTACCCCAGCTGCCGGCATTTCGGAAGAGGCCACACCCAGCCCCTTCCCCGTTCGGCCACACCGCCTACATTACAGGCATGCTGCGGCCAGACCTCCTGCTCCACCCGACCCCCAAAGGCCTCTATTGCCCGCCGGGCGATTTCTATCTGGACCCTGTGCGCGGCGCGGTGGACCGGGCCGTCATCAGCCACGGCCATTCCGATCATGCGCGCGGCGGCCATGGCAAAGTGCTCGCCCATCCCCACACGCTGTCCATCATGGCCGCGCGTTATGGCGACAGTTTCGCCAAGCAGACACAAGCGGTCGAATATGGCGAGGCGATCGAGATCAATGGCGTCACGGTCTGGCTCTCCCCGGCGGGCCACATCCTCGGCTCGTCGCAGGTCGTGGTCGAGCACAAGGGCCTGCGCATGGTCTTTACCGGCGACTACAAACGCCGCTGGGATCCGACCTGTCCCCAGTTCGAACCGGTCGAGAACACGCATGTCTTCATTTCCGAGGCGACCTTCGGCCTGCCTGTCTTCCGCCATCCGCCCACGGAACACGAGATTGACCGTCTGATGCGCTCGGTCGCAGACAATCCGGACCGCACCCATTGCATTGGCGCCTACTCCCTGGGCAAGGCCCAGCGCGTCATCAAGCATCTGCGCCTCGCCGGGCATGACCGGCCCATCTACATTCATGGCAGCCTGGAAAAGCTGTGCGAAGTGTATGAGGCGGCCGGCGTCACGCTGGGAGAGCTGCGCCCCGCCACGCTGGAAGACCGGTCAAAGGCCGCGCGCGAAGCCTTCCGTGGAGAGATCGTCATTGCTCCGCCCGGCGCCTTTGAAGGCAAATGGGCCCAGCGCTTCCCCGATCCGGTGATCGGCTTTGCGTCTGGCTGGATGAGCGTGAAACAGCGCGCCAAACAGCGCGGCGTCGAACTGCCGCTGGTCATCTCCGACCATGCCGACTGGGACGAGCTGACCGACACGGTCCGCGAAGTCGACCCGCAGGAACTCTGGATCACCTATGGCCGCGAAGACGCCCTCGTCCGCTGGGCCGAACTCGAAGGCCGCCGCGCCAAGCCGCTGCGCATGGTCGGCTATGAGGAAGAGATGGGGTGAGTTGAGAGGTTGTTTCGCCTCTCCGGCGCATGCCGGAGTCTCGCCCGGCTGGCTCCGTCTGGCTTCGGCAGGAGACGCCGGCATGCGCCGAGGATACGGTTTGTGGGATAGAGATCATTCTCCTCCGATGACCCCTGCGCAGGCAGGGGTCCATCTCGGGACTTCTACCCATGCACATGAGGCAGCTTCAGGAGATGGATACCTGCCT
>NZ_DGMZ01000004.1:0-22092 GCF_002388685.1 Hyphomonas sp. UBA4505
GGATTTTTCGGGGAGCAGGTCACTTCGAAGCTTGGTTCAGCGGCATGAGGGGCTGGTCTACTTATTCTCCCAGAGGTGCAGAATACTCAGGAGTGCGGTCACGAATGCCAATGGCTGATCGAGCATCAAATGGTGGCGCGCCTCAGGTACGGCGATAATTGGGATGTCACCGCCCCCTAGCTCACGGATGTAGTCAGCCGAATCCTTGGTAAAGAGCTGACTCTTGGCACCATGAACGATGGTCTTGCGACCCGGCGCATTCACGAGTCGCTGGCCGATAGTGAGCCATTCCTCTGACTTATTGCTTCGCCGGAATACCTCGGGTGAGAATTTCCATGTCCAGTTGTCTCCGTCGCGCCGCATAGAATGATAGGCCATGTAATCTAGGAGGAAAGGCTCGCCAACCGGCTGGGGCGGGGAAAGGACGTATCTTTTGCGCGCCTCTTCATAGCTCGCGTAGGACCGCTTGGGCTTGTCAGGATCACCTGACCCCGGGCTGGAACGGCGTTGGTTCCAGTATTGCTCCAGGAGCTCGGCGCGCATGACCATGAGATCACAAATTACGAGGCCGGAGAAGTGATCGGGCGATTGCGTCACGGCAGTGAGCGCTGCGCCGGAACCGAAACTGTGCGCGACGATGGTGGGTTTGTGGCCATCTGCAAACAGATTGAGCGCCTCGGCAATCTCAACAAATTCGCGCCCTCTCGCTTCTGGATCGGCCTGCCCACGCATCTCCGAGTCGCCCATGCCGGCGAGATCGAACGCGACAACGTCATAGTCTTCGGCGAGGAATGGGGCGATGAAGGCAAAGCAGCGCGCGTGGGAGAGAAAGCCATGTGTCATAAGCACTTTCGGCTTGCTGCGGTCGCCCCAGCGAAAGTAATGCACTTTAGCATTGTCGATCTCCACATAACCTTCCTCGCGCGGCACTTTCAGGGCCGACACAAACCATTCCGGCAGATGCGAACCATCTCCAGCCCAGACGGGGCTGATATCGTCGGGAAAAACTGTCACTTTGGTTAACATACTCATTCCATCATCTGTTCGTTGCTGGTGGGTTTGTCGATCATGAAGCCGCGATACCCCTCGTTCGCTACTTCTTCGCAGAGTGCGACGTATCCAGACACGCTTGGAAAGTTGATCAGCTGACGCTTCCTGCCAGGGATATTTGCGCCCATGTACCAGGAATTCGCTTCTGGAAACAGTGTCATGGCGCCGGCCTGGGCAACCATTTTGGTCCAGTCAGCTTCTGCGGTCGCACAGGCTTCGAATTGATTACTGTCATTGTCCCGCATCCAGACGAGAAAGTCACAGATCCAGTCACCCTGTATCTCTGCGCTGGTCGGGCCGTTCGAGAAACCTGACGGGCTAAGTGGACCGTATGCAAACAGCATGTTTGGAAAGTCTGCTATCGCCATGCCGAGATAGGCGCGTAACCCGTCTTCCCAAGCTTGTGAAACAGACAGGCCGTTCGTCCCCGTGATGTTCATATCGACCATGCCGCCGCGCCCGGCATCGAAGCCGGTGGCGTAAACGATGAGGTCGCATTCCACCTCGCCGTCAGCGGTCTCTATCGCGTGCGGTTTGATCTGGGTGATGGGGGTTGCCTTCAGATCGACCAGATCGACATTATCCTGCGCGAAAATCTCGTAATAACACTGCTCGAGCGAAGGTCTCTTCGTGCCGAATGGATGGGGTGGTTCGGAAGGCGCGAGCTGTTCAACAAGATTGGGATCGGAGATCCTGTCGCAAACCTTGTTTCGCCAGAAATCATAGGCGTAGCGGTTCGCTTCGCGATTGATCAGCAGGTCGGCGAAATTGTGATACCAGAACCTGAGGCCGCCTTTCTGCCACAGATATTCGAAGTGTGCGGTGCGCTCTTTCTCGTCAACTTCGAGCGCCGAAACGTCCAGCGATTGAGATTCGAACCCTCCGCTGGTCTGCTTGCGCGTTTCGAAGATAGCAGCATAATCCTGCTTGTCGCGTTCTTGATCTTCCTTTGATAGCTTTTGCTGCCGCATGGGCAGCGCCAGGATTGGTGTTCTTTGAAATAGGGTCAGCTTCGATGCGGACTTCGCGGCTTCCTGCGCGACTTGCACACCGCTTGCCCCGGTGCCGATCAAGGCAATCTTGCGTCCGCTGAGATCGCCCCCCTGTTGTGGCCAGCGCGCCGTGTGAAACCATTCGCCTTCGAAATCCTCAATGCCGGGAAAATCAGGGATATGCGGCTTTGATGCGAAACCAATAGCGGGCAAGAGGAACCGTGTCGTAACAGTTTCCTCTCCGTTGAGTTGCAGGCGCCATTGCTGCGCCGCTTGCTCATAGTTCGCGCCTGTGACCCGTGACCCCATGCGCATCATGGGCCACAGCTTGAGTGTATTACAAACATGATGGAAATACGCTCTTAGCTCTTTCCATCCGGGAAATCGTTCGCTCCAGGTCCATGATTTCCACACTTCAGGTATTGAGTACTCGTAGATCGGCACCTGCGAATCCACTCGTGCGCCCGGATAGCAATTCCAATACCAGATACCGCCCGGCTCGGCCGCAGCATCCACCAGCAACACGTTGAACCCGGCGTTACGTAACTTGTGTAACAGGTAGATGCCGCTGAAGCCGGCACCGACGATTAGGGCGTCGTAATCAGGAGAAGCCCGCTTGCTCATCACGCGACCGTCAAACGCTCGGCGATTGCTTTCGCTGTTGCATAGTCGGCCTTGCCGTTGGATGCGCGCAGGGCTGTTTCCGTTGGATGGATGGCCTTTGGCGTTTTGTAGCCGGCCAATTGCTGACGAACATGGTCTTTGACGCCTTGCTCGTCGAATGCAGCGTCGCCACTCAGGTGCACGACGGCGATGACGGCCTGGCCCCATTTTTCACTCGGCACGCCCACGACCAGCGCGTCAGCGATGGCGGGATGGGTCTTGAGGACTTCCTCGACTTCTTCCGGATAGACCTTTTCACCAGCCGTGTTGATGCACACGCTGCCACGGCCCAGCAGGGTCAGGCTGCCATCGGCTTCGACCGTGCACCAGTCGCCTGGAATCGAATAGCGCACCCCGTCGATAGTGCGGAAGGTCTTGGCGGACTTTTCGGGATCCTTGTAATAACCCGCCGGGATTGCGCCCTTGCGAGCGATATATCCCGGTACGCCGCTGCCCGGCGTTACTTTCTGGTCGTATTCATCGAAGACATCGCAGAATTCACCGATCCCGAATTTCGCGGTGTTCGTACCCCCATCTGCGGTTGTGACGGAGAGGCCGAAGCCGAGCCCTTCGGAAGCGCCAAAGCTGTCCATCAGCACCGCTTGGGGGATATGCTTGCACAGGCCAGCCTTGACCTCCTTGCTCCACATCACGCCGGATGAAACAATGGAGACAAGGCTGTTTGTGTCCCAGCGACCGGGATTATCGTCCAGCGCCTGCAACATCGGTTTGGCAAAAGCGTCGCCCACAATTGAAATGCTTTCCACCTTGTGCGTATCAACCGTCTCCCACAATTCAAGCGCATCGAAAGATGGGTCCGACAGAGTCACGATGGCACCGCCCGACATGAGCGTGCCGATCGCAGTGATGAAGCCTGTCCCGTGCATTAACGGGCAGGAGGGAAGTGTACGTCTGCCCGGCCCTTGACTGGTGATTAGGGCGACGTTTTCCTCGACTGTTTGCGGAACGGGGCCGAGCAGCTTCTGGGCGTCCAGTTGCGCCTTGCGCATATCGTCGTGACGCCACATCACGCCCTTGGGCATCCCTGTCGTGCCGCCGGTATAAATGAAGAGCAAATCGTCAGGCGAGCGCGTGATGCCGAGCGCTGATCCATCACCTTCCTGCGCGAGAATTTCATAAGGGATCGCAAAAGGTGCGATTTGCGAAGCATCGCCAATTTCAACGAAGGTGTGAACCTTTCCGAGCCGGTCCTTGAGTTCGACGATACAGTCACGGAACTCCGAACTATAAATAATCACCTCGCTGTCAGAATCATCAAAAATGTAAAAAACTTCTTCGGGGCGATAGCGGTAATTGATGTTCACATGAGTCAACCGCCCCTTAAAGCAGGCCGCCATCAGCTCACCATATTCAGGGCGGTTGCGCATGTAGAAAGCCACCTTGGCGCCGTCGCTAGCTCCGCGTTGTCGCAACGCGCGCGCGACATTGTTCGAGCGCGCGGACATTTCGGGCCAAGTGATGATCCGGTCGCCGTGTATCAAGGCCGGAGCGTCTTGAGGCATGGCGGGCTCGATTGCGTCGAGAATGTCGCCGAGATTCCATTCGATCATGTTGCTTGATTCCTTCAAGACTGGGCCGCAAATCTCGCAGCCGTATACAATGAGTGTATTACGGGGCTTTTATCCAACCCTGTAGGGCTGCCAATTCGGCCCGCACCGTTTCGGGGCCTCCAAGCGCTTGCCGGTCGAAGCCAATACGTTTGAACCAGTAATGAAGACCCATCAGGTCCGTAAATCCCATTCCGCCATGCACTTCGGTGGAGGTGCGGGCGACAAAGCGATGGACTTCGCCTGTGTGTGATTTGGCATGGCAGGCGAAAATGGATGCATCCTCCGGTATCGAATCGAAGGCGTGGGCCGCATACCAGACAAGCGAGCGGCATGGCTCATGACGTGCGGCCATCTCCGCGCACATGTGCTTGACGGCCTGGAAACTGCCGATGAGCCGGCCAAACTGCTCGCGCTGGCCAGAATAATCGACAGCCTTTTCGATCATGGCCTGGCCTGCGCCAAGGCTGTCAGCAGCTAAGATCACACGGCCCGCATCGCGCAACCGGGCCGTTGTCGCGCCGTTATCGTCAATAAGCGGTTCTGCCTCTGTCTGTTCGAAACGCAATTCCCCGACACTGCGGGTGCGATCAATGGTCGTCAGCCGGATCGTCTCCAGTTTGAGGGCATCGGCTGTAACGAGGTGCAGCCGGCCGCCAGCGTCGGCTACGATGTAAGCGTCAGCTCCCTCGAAATCCAGGCAGAACAGGGCGGTTCCGCTGAGCTTCCCATCAGCAGAGGAAACGCCCGCCCCGTCGCGCGCCTCGACCGTCTCGGAAATCGCGACAGCGATACGCGCCTCGCCGTTCGCGATCTTCGGTAGCCATTGTGCTTTTTGTTCTTCGCTACCAGCCTCGCTCAGCGCGATAGGCGCAAGTACATGACTGGCGAGAAAAGGCACTGGCGCGACCATATAGGCGAGCTGTTCGGCAACTATGGCAGCGTCGAGAAGGGTCATACCGAGGCCGCCATGCTCTTCAGGTACCAGCATTCCGGGAATTCCCAAGTCCTGAACGGCGCCGAGCACTTTGTCGCTGAGTGGATTGTCCAGTTCGGCGCATTCGCGGACATGATCGAGCGGGCAGGTGTCCGCAAGACAACGGGCAACCGCATCACGTAACATCTGCTGGTCCTGAGATAATCCGAAATCCATTAGGCTGATCCCTGTTTGTGACGCTCTATGTCTGCGGTTGCTTTCGCCGCATCCGAAACCTTTGCGAGCTTCGGTTCGCGCGGCATTTCGAGGCCACGTTCGGCGATGATGTTTTTCTGAATCTGCGCGGTGCCGCCGCCTATTATGAGACCGAGCTGGAACATGTAGTTCCATTGCCACGCGCCTCCTTCGCGCTCTCGCGGGCTGCCATGGTAAAGCGTGCCTATCTCACCCATGGCGTCGATCGCCAGTGCTGAAATCTGGTGGGCAATCTCACAGCTTTGCAGCTTGACGATTAGCTTCGCCATGCCGCCTGACTCACCCTTGAGGCTGTTCGAAAGGATACGCATCCCATTGCATTTCATCGCTGACACCTCGGCCTGGAGCGCCAACAGCCGATCTCGCAGAACCGGATTGTCGATTGCGCGGGCCTGTCCGATACGCTCTTCCTGCATCAGGGCGATCAGTGCCTGTAGCCGGTTTTCGAGCGCGCCGGGATCACCCAGCATTCCGCGCTCATGGCCGAGGGTTGCATTCGCCACGAGCCAGCCCTGGCCCCGCGCCCCTACAATCTGGTCCACCGGAACGCGGACATTGGTGAAGAATGTCTCATTGAATTCGGCGTGGCCTGTCATCGTCTTCAAAGGACGAACCTCGATACCCGGTGTGTCCATCGAGAAGATCAGGTAGGAAATACCGCGGTGTTTTGGTGCGTCGGGCTCGGTCCTTACGAGGCAGAAGATCATGTCGGCCTGCTTCGCCGTGCTGGTCCAGATTTTCTGGCCATTGATGACGAAATTGCCGTCTTCGACTCGCGCCCTGGTCTTGAGGCTGGCCAGGTCCGATCCGGCACCGGGTTCAGAATAGCCCTGGCACCATACGATCTCGCCTTTCAGCGTGGGTTCGATCCAGCGTTGCTTCTGCTCCTCGGTGCCGAGTTCCAGCAAAGTCGGGACGAGCATCGAGATGCCCTGGTTCGTGAGCCCGCCCGGCACCCCGGCCCGTGAAAACTCCTCGGAGATGATGCGCGATTTGAGGATGTCGGGTTCCGCGCCGTAGCCGCCATACTCCGCCGGGATCGTGCGGGCAGTGTACCCGTTTTCGATCAGCAGCTTCTGCCATTTGACGGCTTCGGGTGAAGGGCGGGCTGCCCGAGTCGCACACGGCGGCGCAAGGTGGCTATGCGCTTCGATGAAATCGCGCACCTGTTGACGGAATGTGTCGTATTCGGGGCCGTAATCGAGATCCATATCGCTTCTATTCCTCGCAGGGACGGAAAACGGGCAGACGGAAGTCGTCCCCGATTGTTTCGAATGTCAATTCTACAGGAAGGTCGAGCCTGAGGCTATCATGGTCACAATCGATCAGACGAGTGGCCATGCGTACACCCTCTTCGAGTTCAACCACCGCAGCCACGAAGGGAATGTCGGCGGCAAATGCCGGGTGCAGGGCCTGGTGGGTGATGGTCCAGGAAAAAAGCGTACCCTTGCCAGTGCTGCGCTCCCACGAAAATTCCGGTGAGCCACACTTCGCGCACATATAACGAGGCAGGTGGCGGAGGGTGCCGCAATCGCTGCAACGCTGGAAATAGAGATGGCCATCCTGGCACCGATTCCAGAATTCCTGTTCGATAGGATCCTGCGGGCGCGGTTTCGGCTTGGGCGGAGCCTTCTGCGCCTTGAAGCGCATTTTAGGCGGCAGTTCGTTCTTGTCGCTCACGTAAACCTCCTGAGGATTGCGATACTCCCGTCGCCAAGGTCGCCCCAGCCGGTCACGAGGCCGGTCTGGGCATCTGCGACCTGACGCTCGCCGCAATCGTGGCGCAGCTGGCGGACCGCCTCAACAACATGGTTGAGGCCCCAGACATGCGCTTCGCTCAGCAAGCCGCCATGGGTGTTGATGGGATAGCGTCCACCCAGCTCGATCTGGCCATCAGCGACGAATTCGCTCTGACCGCCGGGTTCGCAGTAACCGAGCGCTTCAAGCTGCAACAGCACGATATAAGAGAAGCAGTCGTAGATTTGCAGAAAATCCATATCCTCGCGGGTGACGCCTGCCATCTCGAATGCGCGCGGGGCGGCATAGCTGAGGCCGATCTTGAAAGGGTCGGGGCGCGAGGGGATGTCGTCGGCGGGATAGGGGTGGCCCTCAGCCGCGCCTGCGATGCTTACCGGCACGTGCCGCATGTCCTTGGCCCGTTCCATGCGCGAGACAACGACCGCACAGGCACCATCGGTTTCCAGGCAGCAATCGTAGAGCCGGAAAGGCTCGGATATCCAGCGCGCCGAGTGATATGCCTCGAGATCGAATGTACGGCCATAATTGAAGGCTCTCGGATTTAGCTGCGCGTGACGGTTACATGCGAGTGCCACAGCGGCCATCGCGTCCGGCCCGACACTGTGGAGCTTGGAATGTCGCATGGCGAGCCAGGCATACATCTGCACCGGCAGGAACACGCCATAAGGAATGTAATAGCCCTGAATGGTGTTGGTCAGAGTGTTCATGTTCATCGGCCGGGTAGGCGGGGCACCGGCCTTGGGCCTGAGTGCGGAATAGCCATTCCAGCCCAGCGTTACGAGAACGTGGTCACAAAGTCCGCTGGCGATCGCCATCGCCGCGTTCTGGAGCGCTGTCGTCGGGCTGGCTCCGCCCATGTGAACGGTAGCCGCATAGCGCAATACGTCGATACCCAGATTGGCGGCCATTTCTTCCGATGTCGTGTAGATCGGCGGCGGAACCATGCCGTCGATGTCGGATGGCTTCAGCCCGGCATCAGCGATCGCCTTGCGGGAAGCTTCGAGCATCATGTCGACCGCGGTATTTTCGGCGCCCTTGATGAATGCCGTTTCACCGACGCCCGTGATTGCGGACCTGTCACTGAAATTGAAGGTGGATGTGGCGCTCATTTTTGATGCTTGTCCTGTTGGCTGGACTGCATGTCTCCGACAAACGAGCGGGAGAGTGCGACTTCCGCACCTTCGACAAGTTCACGCATCACCTCGGCTGCGGGCCGGATCGAATGGATGAGGCCAATTCCCTGGCCAGCAAAGCCAGGCATGATATCCTTGCGCTCAGCCTTGAGGCCTGAAGCCATAACCGGACCTGAAATTATCGACTGGAAAGGCATGGGCAGTGGTTCCTTGCCCGCAGCAACCCACGCATCGGCCCATTTGTTACGGATCATGCGGGCAGGCTTGCCGGTTAACGAGCGGCTTACGACGGTATCCGCGTCACCGCTTTCGGTGATTGCTTCCTTCTGAAAATGCTCGATGCCTGCTTCGTCCGTTGCGAGGAATGCGGTGCCGATCCACGCGCCTTCTGCCCCCAACATCAGCGACGCCGCGACACCGCGCCCATCTGAAATACCACCTGCACCGATCACGGGCACCCGATCACCGACCGCATCCACGACTTGCGGGATAAGCGACATGGTTCCGATAGGTGAATTGTGGCCGCCGCCGTCGTGACCTTGGGCGACGATCATGTCGATACCGGAATCGACCACCTGCTCGGCATGCTTGACCTTGCCGATCACCGCCATGACCTTGGTGCCGTTGGCGTGAAGACGGTCGATCCAGGGCGCGGGATTGCCGAGGCCCGCGGCATAGACCGGCACCTTTTCCTCAATCACCACCTCCATCTGCGCCTCGAAGAATTCTCTCGAGAATAGCTGGAGCTGGCTCTTGCCCATATCCGGCGAACCTGCGGCGCGCATCGCTGCTGCAGCATCGACTTCGGGAAGGTTCTCCCGCGCCATGAAATCGCGGGTAAACTCCTTGTATTCGTCGATTTTTGCCATCGGGTTGGCGGGCGCGTTACCGGATTGCGGCGCCGACCCCCGCCGGACCGAGGCCGGCAGAAGCGTATCCACCCCGAACGGCTTGTCGGTCATCTCGCGGGTCTGACGGATCCAGCTACGTAACTGGTCCGGCGAGCACGCCGCGGCGCCGAGGACGCCTAGCCCCCCTGCATTCGATACCGCGGCCGCGAGCGCGGGGACACTTGCCCCGCCCATTCCGGCCAGAAAGATCGGATATTCGATCTCGAGAATTTCGCATATGCGCGTTTGTAGCGGCATGTTATTTATTCTCCCGTCTTAGACATTGCGGTTCGCAAGTCTTCTAAATTTGTCCCCACCTCACTTTTTGAGAAACCAGATCAGGACTTCGTTCAGCTAAATAATTTGCCGAACCTGACACAAGGCGGGCCATGGCCTGCCGCGCTTCCTGGGCATCACCTGTGCGTACCGCTTCCAGAACGCGGCGCAGGATTCGCAACTGGACTGCGCGCTCCTGGGCGGAATAGCCGAGCGAGCGCGAAAATTCGCGGGTCAGTAAATGCAAGGTGGAGGTCAGAAGGCCGAAAAGCGGATTGCCGCTGGCCCAACCGAGCAGGTCGTGAAACCGACGGTTAAGTTCCTCGAACTGGCTTCCCGCCTCATTCCGCTCAAGCTCTTTAAGGCAATCGGCGAGTGCGCTGAGGTCGCCTGTGGTCGCGCGCTGGGCGGCATAGGCTGCAACATCCGGCGCTATGGCTTCACGCAGTTCGAGCAGACCCCTCAGGTCTGCTTCCATGAATTGCAGGATGAGAGAAAGACTATTTGCGAAATCACCGGACTGCGGGCGCGCAACCACCGGGCCCCCGCCACGGCCCAATTGAAGGTGGATTACGCCCTGAAGCTCCAGGAAGCGGAGCGCTTCACGCAAGGTTGCTCTGGCGACTTCGTACCGCGCGAGCATTTCTTCTTCGCGTGGCAACCGGTCTCCCGCAACGCGTGCACCAGCTTCAATGTCGCGAACGATGTCTTGTGCGAGCGAAAGTGCACGCTTTGCCTTCTTTGCGTTATAGGCCCTGGGCTGCATCTTTGAACCTAATATATTATCATAATTAATCTGATGAACGGCCAAATCAAGCGTTTAGCTTCCATGGTTGTAACTAATCGTCAAGTATGTATGATAATATTTAAAAGTGGCATGTTGCGGGGCCGCTAATTTGCCAGAAGGTGGCGCGCTATTTTCGCGTACGGACTGAAGGATAGAACATGAGTATAGAAACAATTGAGCTGAACACGGCCGAAAAAATCGCGACCATTCCGATCGAGCAAATCGATGTTTCACGGCCGAGCCTTTTTCAGAAAGATACAATTGGCCTGTTTTTCGACCGATTGCGCAGAGAGGATCCAGTCCACTACTGTCCTGAGAGCAAAGTCGGGCCATACTGGTCGGTTACCAAGTTCGACGACATCATGGCCGTTGACACCAATCACAAAGTCTTCTCGTCGGAAGCGAAGCTCGGCGGAATTGCCATTCAGGACATGCATGCGGGGGAAGGTGCGCTTGAGCTTGAAATGTTCATCGCCATGGATCCGCCCAAGCACGATCAGCAACGCAAGGCCGTTAACTCCGCAGTCGCGCCGTCAAACTTGCAGTTGCTCGAGCCGACAATCCGTGAGCGTGCGTGCAAGATACTTGATGATCTGCCGGTTGGTGAGGAAATCGACTGGGTTAATAAAGTCTCGGTCGAGTTGACCACAATGACCCTTGCGACCTTGTTCGACTTCCCTTGGGAAGAGCGGCGCAAACTCACTCGCTGGTCCGACATCGCAACGGCCGCGCCTGAAACCGGTATCGTCGAATCTTATGAGGCAAGGCGCAAAGAACTGATTGAATGCGCGATGTATTTCAAAGGGCTCTGGGATCAGCGTATTAACCAAGACCCCAAGAACGACCTCATATCCATGATGGCGCATTCTCCGGCGACGCGGGACATGCCCTTCCTAGAGTTTCTGGGCAACTTGCTGCTGCTTATTGTGGGCGGCAACGACACTACGCGGAACTCGATCAGCGGCGGCGTGCTCGCCCTTAATCAGAACCCTGAAGAATATCGCAAGCTGAATGAGGATCCGTCGCTGATCACCAGCATGGTGCCAGAGATTATCCGCTGGCAGACTCCGCTGACCCATATGCGCCGGACTGCGCTCCAGGATTACGAGATTGGCGGTAAGCTGATCAAAAAAGGTGATAAAGTGGTGATGTGGTATCTGTCGGGCAACCGGGATGAGTCTGTCATCGAGAATGCTGACCAGTTCATAATCGACCGAAAGAACCCACGTCATCACCTGTCCTTTGGCTATGGCATCCATCGCTGCATGGGCAACAGGCTTGCAGAACTGCAACTTAGGATTATCTGGGAAGAGATCCAAAAGCGTTTCGCGAAGGTCGAAGTGACCGGCGAGCCCGAGCGTCTGTTTTCGAACCTTGTGCGAGGCATCACGAAACTGCCTGTGCGGCTCCACGCTCGCTGACTGGGGACACCACTGAGCCTTTCACGCAAGCGCGAAGCGGTCGATCATGTGGTGGAGACATTCGGCGCAACCGAGCGTCGGGCTTGCCGCGTAATCGGCCAGCATCGTTCCACCCAGCGCAAGCCGCGCGTGCCGCGTCAGGATGAGGATGTGCTGACAGCGGCCATCATCACCCTGGCTGAATGGTTCGGCCGGTATGGCTATCGTCGCATTACGGCCCTGCTGAGACGGGGTGGCTGGCATGTGAGCGAGAAGCGCGTCTATCACATCTGGCGGCGTGAAGGGCTGAAGGTCCCGATGAAACAACCGAAACGTGGCCGTCTCTGGTTGAGTGACGGCTCCTGCATTCGGATCAGACCAATGCACAAGGGGCATGTCTGATCCTATGATTTCGTCCAGGATCGCACGCATGATGGGAAGGTCTTCCGCATGCTGTGCGTCATTGATGAGTTCACTCGCGAATGCCTCACCATCCGCGTCGAGCGCAAGCTGAACTCCCGCGATGTCCTCGACACGCTGGGCGATCTGTTCGTCGTGCATGGACCGCCTGGGTACATACGTTCGGACAACGTCCTACATTCTGAACTTTTGGCAGGTTTCGGGCGCAAAGCCTCGTCCCGTAGTTTCCAGATACGGGTCTTGAAGTCAATTACCGGGTGGGCTTCCGCCGCACTGGAAGAGCTCGCAGCCATAGCAAACACAGGATCCATGCGAGTGAGGTTCGCTGGTCCTTACCGTCCTTAACACGGGATGCCGATCCGAGCGGAAGATCCGAACATTATCTACGAGGTCGCCGATAGACTGGCGCCTCAACGGCGCGCATCAGAGAGAGATTCTCCCGCCCGGTACCGCCCCTTCGTAGAAGGGGCGGTAAGCTTTTCCGCTCTTGATGATGGCATGCGCTGTGCGCGCCATCTTGGCGGTAACCGCAGTGAGCGCTTTGCGCCGGAGATCGGGATTGTCCGGATCCCTGGCGATATAGCGCGTATATTTATCCCTGAAATTGTTCTCCTTCTGGCGGATCGCGACCAGGCCGGCCATCCAGAGCGCCCGGCGAAGCCGTGCGTTGCCGTATTTCGACAGTTTCGTCTGTCCCCGGAAAGTGCCGGACTGATGCGTTGAGAGGTCCAGGCCGCAGAATTTCAGGAACTGGCGATGATGACCAAACCGGCGCAGGTCGCCGGCTTCAGCGAGAATGGTCAGGGCGATGATCGGGCCGATGCCGGGGATTTGCTTGAGGGCCTCGAAGTCAGGGGTTCCGCCCAGAAGGGCTTCAGCTTCCGCTTCGATCGTATTGCGCTGGCGGTTCAGGCTGCGCGCCTCCGCCAGAACCATGCGGAACATCGCGATGGCCCTGCTGTCGACCGGAACCGGCAACCCGATTGATTCTTTTGCGGTTTCACAGATGTCCACGATCAACCTGGCCTTTGAAACCTTCTTGCCAACAATGTCCCAGGCGGCGGCTGAGAAGGCTTCTGGAGACAAGGCCGTGATCGATGCCGGGGGCGGGAACGTCTCGAGCAGGGCGAAGAACCAGTCGCGCCTGGAGCTTCCCAGGAACTTCTCGATCTCGGGAAAATAGAGTGGCAGATAGTGCGTCAGGATCCGGTGAATGGTCTGCGTCCTTGCTCTCGACACGGCCTCATGCGTCTTCGAGAGCTCCTGGATATCTGCGAGGCCGGCGACCAAGGGATCCAGATAGACCTGGCTGAGACCTGTCGCCAGCATATGCAGGATAACCTGGGCATCCTTCGGATCATTCTTGTCCCATCCGTTGTGGATGGCTTCGCGCTGGCGAGCGAGTGCCATGGAAGAGATCAGGCGTGTCTTGATGCCGGCATCGACCAGTCTCCAGGCCAGTGCCCGATGATAATTACCGGTTGCCTCAAACCCCGTAACAACCGGACGGTCGAAAGCCTTCAGCCGTTGAATAAAGCGGTCGTGCTCTGCGCGCTGGTTGAGCACAACAAGACGCCGCCGTCGAGGCGACCCAGGCATCTGTATCAGAACATCATTGCGCTTCTTGGAAATGTCGATCGCGACGAGCACAGCATCCTGTGCGATAGAATGAATCCTGGCCATGGCCGGTCTGCTCCTCTTCGGTGGTGGTTGGAATAACCACTGTAAGAGGTCCTGCGGCCCGGTCATGGCCTCCTGCCTGCGTGCGGAATGCGCCGCAGGCGGCCATGACCTGCCTTGGTTCCGAATGTGCTACGTCCTATGAAAAGAACGAAAGCTGGAATGAGCCAACAGGTCGTTGATGCGTGACGGCGAACCTGCGTCCCGCTCGTTCGTAAAATCACCCAGGCGTCTTCTGTCGTCAAGGAATCAGTTCTTCCATAGCAAATACAGGGTACGCTGGATTGCGGCCCTCACCGTCCTTAAGACGAGATCCGAATACCCAGGCAGAAGACCCGAACATTATCTACGAGGTCGTGACGATGCATGCCTCAACGGCACTTGCAGAGCGGGGTCCTTCCGCCTGGGACCGCGTCCTTCGAAGAAGGGGCGGTAATCTGTCTCGGTCTTGATGACCGAATGTGCGGTGCGTGCGATCGTTGCGGCAACGGAAGTGAGTGCCTTGCGCTTCAGGTGCGGATCGCTGTGATCTCTGGCGATGTATCTTTCATACTTGTCGCGGAAGCCGTTCTCGCGCTGCCGAATGGCGACCTGTCCCGCCATCCAGAATGTCCGTCTCAGCCTGGCATTTCCAAACTTGGAGAGTTTGGTCTGTCCTCGGAATATGCCTGACTGCTGAGTCGAAAGGTTGAATCCGCAAAACTTAAGAAACTGCCGGTGATGCCCGAAGCGGCGCAGGTCCCCGGCCTCAGCCAGGATGGTGAGCGCGTTGATCGGCCCGATGCCTGGGATGGTCCTCAAGCGTACGAAGTCCGGATGTGTTCCAAGCAGGTCGCTGGCTTGCTGTTCGATCTGATCACGTTGGGCAATCAGATGCCTTCCCTGACCGAGAACGAGACAAAACATGCGGATCGCTGGCGTCTCCGGATCGACCGGCAGGCCAATGGAATCAGCGGCTGTGGCGTATATATCAGCGAGCAACCGAGCTATTGATGCCTTCTTGCCGACAACACCCCAGGCCGCTTCGATAAAAGCATCTTCGGACATGCACGTGATCGATCCCGGCGTGGGGAACTGTTCGAGGAAGGCGAGAAACCAATCGCTGCGCGAGTTGCCCATGAAGCGCTCAGCCTCGGGAAAGTAGAGTGGCAAGTAGTGTGTTCTCAAACGATGCCAGAACTCCGTCTTGGTTTGCGATATGACGGCATGTGTCTTCGACAACTCCTGAATGTCGTTCACGCCGTGCACGAGCGGGTCATGCCAGATCTGGGTTAGCCCAGTCTGCATCATATGCAGCATCACCTGCGCATCCTTCGGATCGTTCTTGTCCCATGAGTTGTGCATCGCCTCGCGCGTGCGTGCCAGCGACAGCGAAGAAATGAGCTTCAACTCAAACCCCGCCTGATGGAGCCGCCACGCCAGCGGCCGATGGTAGTCGCCCGTCGGCTCAAATCCGACCTGAACCGGCACGCCAAAGGCGGTGAGCGTCTCGACAAATCTGTCGATATCTTCCCGCACGTTACGAACTGTGAGGCGTTTGCGGCGTCGCCTCCCTGGGACAGCGATCAGAACTTCATTGCGATGCTTTGCGATATCAATCGCTACCAGAACGGGTTGCCCTGTCTTATGGTGCGTCTTGGTCATGGCCGGTCTCCTCTTCAGTTGTGGTCGGCAAAACCACTGTAAGAGACCTGAAGGCTCGGTCATGACCGCCCGCCTGCATGTGAGAAACAAGCAGGCGGTCACGACCTCCGGAACATCGGTTCCCAATGTGCTATGGCAGTGAATTTACCGGCCAGATCGTGGACCTCTGGGCATATCATTACAAGGTCAGAATGGACTTCTCGCGCCCCGGCAAGCCGCAGCAGAATGGCTTCGTCGAAAGCTTCAATGGATCGCTCCGGGACGAGTGCCTCAACATCAACTGGTTCGCCTCCTTGGCCGAGGCAAGGCGGCTGATCGAGGCGTGGAGGCGCGACTCCAATGAGAGCCGGCTTCACATGGCTCACAATGGGCAATCTCCCGACGAGTTTGCCCGTAACGCCGGCCTATGCCATGGTGGCAAGGTCAAAATCGCCACTGGATTTTAACGCCAAGGCCGGACCACCAGACCAAGCACGTCATTGCCGCTGGATATTAACCCCAGGGCCGGACCACCGATCCCAAGCGTGTCAGCTGAAGCCGGAACTAACTTTTCGGTTGGGCCAGTCCGATTGGACAAGCCATAACCTCTATTGCAAATTTGCATCACCCGTCGACGATCTCTGTCAGGGGGAAAAAAGAATATTCACATTGCAGATAAGTATCATATCATACAGTATTATATAAACATAAGGAGGAAACTAGGTGTATTATTTCAACGCGGTGTCGAAGACAACTGTTTCGGTATCTTTGGCGGTTTTGCTGTTTGCCGCCGGTGCTCATGCGCAAGTTGAGGTGGACGAGCAAGGTGCTGCTGCATCCGCGGCGGAAAATGTGGAGGCCACACGTCGATTGGGTGCAATCACAGTTACAGCGCAAAAGCGCGAGCAGAGCTTGCAGGATGTGCCAATTGTCGTGACCGCCTTGTCCGGAGAGCTTCTCAGCGATGCTGGCGTTCAGGATATCAAGGACCTGACGGTCGTGACGCCGGGCCTGCTTGTAACTTCTTCGTCAAAGCAAGCAAATACTACGGCGCGGATTCGTGGCATTGGCACGGTTGGTGACAATCCCGGTCTCGAAAGCTCAGTAGGCGTCGTTATCGACGGGGTTCCGCGCGCCAGGAACGGCGTTTCCTTCGGCGATCTCGGCGAGATCGAGCGAATCGAAGTACTAAAGGGGCCGCAGGGAACCTTGTTTGGCAAGTCGACCTCTGCGGGCGTCATAAATGTCATCACGAAGAAACCGTCTGACGAGTTAGAGTCGATCTTCGAGGTCGGGATCGGCAACGAAGGTTTCCTTCGCACGTCTGCAGAAGTCACCGGACCGCTTTCTAAGACGGTGAGCGGTCGCCTGTTCGGAGTATACGAAGAGCGCGGCGGTCTTTTGGACGTAAAGACCGGTAACGGTCCACGTACCGAGGACGAAACGAGTCAGTATGACTTCTACTCCGTTCGAGGTCAGCTTCGTTTTGAGCCCTCCAGCGACCTCGAGATTCTTCTCTCTGCTGACTATACTGATCGGGAAGAAGATTGTTGCATGGGTGACTATATCGCGGTGGACCCGGCCAGGGGCCCGCTGATCACGCTGCTGGCTGGCGGTGACGGGGCCTCTGCTTTTCCGATCGATCCGTTCGACCGCGTCGCCTTTGCGAACCGCGACGCCACGCAGACGACCGAGGACTGGGGTGTGTCAGCGAATATCGAGTGGCAGTCCGGCCTCGGTGAATTGACGTCAATCACATCCTATCGCGATTGGGAAAACGGCTCGGGTCAGGATACAGATTTTAGTGCCGCCGATCTTTGGTATCGAGATGACGAAACGTCCAGGGACGCTTTTGCCACATTCAGCCAAGAGTTACGACTCGCGGGCGCGACCGATAACGTCGACTGGCAGGTGGGTGTGTTTTACGCGAATGAAACTCTTGATCGTACAGATTTCATTACTTACGGCAATGATTACTTTTTCTACTTTCAGCAATTGCTGCTCGGTGCGAGTGGTGGTGCGTTTGATCTGTCTTCGCTGCCAGGTAATATCTATACGGGCGAGGCAAATGCAACCGCAGACGTTTATGAACAAACTGCGGATACATACGCCATCTTCACGAACAATACGTTCAGCTTGAGCGATCAGTTCGACCTCACGGTCGGTCTTCGTTATACGATTGATGAGAAGACGCTGGAGTCCAATTTTAATGGCGAAGCGGGTAGCTGTACCACAGCCTTGGCCGTATTTGGCCCTACAGGTGGATTGACACCAACGCTTTGCTTGCCTTGGACAAACGACAACTTTGTGGGTGTGAGCGCCACGCAGGATCGCTCTGACGAGGATTTATCAGGTACAGTAAAGGGGGCATATCGGGTCAGTGAGAATCTGATGTCATACGCGTCCTATTCGCGCGGTTACAAGGCCGGTGGTTTCAACCTTGATCGCAGCCAGTTTGGTCCCTCAGATCCCACGCCATTTCAGCCCAACCTGGATACCAGATTTGATCCCGAAACTGTTGATGCGTATGAGGTCGGCTTTAAGACCAACAATGCGGCAAATAGCTTGTTCTTCAACGGCGCGATTTTCTATCAGGAGTATAGCGACTTTCAGCTCAACACGTTTACCGGTACGAGCTTCATCGTGACATCTGTTCCCGGTGTGATTTCCAAGGGTGCTGAGTTCGATGTCCGATACCTGCCTGAACAGCTTGAAGGGCTGACACTGCAGGGCGGTCTTGTCTATGCGGAAACCCAGTATGATGATTTCGAAGCGGTAGACTTTTTCGCGCCGCCGCGCTTGCCGGGAAGCACAATTTCATTTGCGCCCCGTTGGTCGGGTACGTTGGCCGCAACCTATGAAACCTCGTTCATCAGCGACTGGGATGCGCGCTTCAATGTATCGAGCCGGTTCACTTCAAAGTATAATACAGGTTCGAACCTCGATCCGCTCAAGGAGGTTGAAGAGCTGGTTGTGGTAAATGCAAGAATGTCATTCTACAGTGACAACTCTCCCTTCGAGTTGGAACTGTGGGCGCAGAACCTGTTTGATGAGGACTATTACGAACTTGCTTTCGATACGCCGCTTCAAGGTACCGCTGCCACGCAAACAGCTCCGGGAACAGCTGTTGGTGCTTTCTTGTCACCGCCCCTGACCTTTGGCGCAACCGCTCGTGTTCGGTTTTAGAGCACTTTGAGGCAATGTCAGCTTAGCCTGACTTGAGGAGCCAAGGTGCAAGAGCCAATCTCATAGGGGAGGGAAGCGCGAAGTTCCAGCTGTTGCTTGCGGAGTGGTTGCTGAATATTGTAGCGCTCCGCAAGCCATTTCCAGAGATTTTGTAGAGACAGGAGGCGCGGGCCGGAAGCCCATAAGGATGGGCGTTGGCCTGCCAGCGAACTTTCATCTGGATGGGATCAGAGCCTCGCTGATGAGGAGTTCATGACTTCAGATTCTCGCTAACTGTCGAAAGTAAAACCGCTGCTGAAGCCAGGACTAGGATCAATAACAGGGTTAAAGTCTTGAGCTGCAAGCCGCTCGGCGGATCGCACAAACTCCTTTGCGCGCTGGATCGCAAATCCGGTTGGGACAATTCGCCACGCTCGACGATCACGGTAATCTCGCTCACGCGAGACATGGCCCGATCAATCGAATTGATTGATCAGTATCCCAACATGTGGACGCTTAATATCGTGCACTTCGGTAAGCTGGATCTGGGGCATTCCAGTCTGATCATTTAACCAGGCGCCTGCCACCGTGATCGCGTGAGGGCGATAGCTTCCATTTCCTGATCGTACGCCCGGCGCGATAGTCGGCTCACTTCACCAAAAAGGAAGCTGAAATCGATTGCGGGATCTCATATGAAGCCAGATGCGCGCGACCGCGTGGGCAACTTGACGGGTTTCTCCATTTACAATGATTGTAAGGTAACTTAATAAAGGAATAAGTAAAAGAGTTTATAGTGGACGGATCTTTTGTACGATTGTGATGGATATCTCCATGCGCAGGGGCTGAAGCTGGCGCACAGTTCGGTTGGCGATCCCGCTGCCCCTCCGGTCATTTTTGCCCATGGCGGAGGACAAACTCGTCATGCTTGGAGCGCTGCCGCGAAGGCGGTGGCATTTGAAGGATATCGCTCAATAATCTTAGATCTTCGCGGGCATGGTGAAAGCGACTGGGCTCCAGACGGTGATTACTCTCTCGGAGCTATCGCTCGAGACCTTGTAGAGGTTGGTGAAAGCGTCGCGGTTGGAAGGCCGCGGCCGCATGTAGTCGGTGCTTCGCTTGGAGGACTTGCAGCCATAGTTGCCGCAGGCATGTTTGCGCGCGATGCGTTTGAATCGGTTACTCTGGTCGATATCACGCCGAACATGGACGCCGCCGGCGTCACCAAAGTTGTCGGCTTTATGGGCGCGCATGTTAAGGAAGGCTTTGCTTCGTTGGAACAGGCCGCTGATGTGGTTGCCACCTATTTGCCGCATCGGCCCCGGCCGAAAGACCTTGAAGGGCTGCGTAAGAATCTGCGGCAAGGCGAAGACGGGCGTTGGCGATGGCACTGGGACCCTGCCTTTATCACCGGCGTCACGCGTCGCTCTGGGGTTGCTCGCACCAGTGAGCTGGAGCAGGCGGTTCGGAACATCCGCGTACCGCTTCATCTCATCCGTGGACGTATGAGCGAGCTGGTTACAGAAGACTCCGTCGCGGCGTTTCGTTCCTTGGCACCGAGGGCACATTTCACTGACGTCGCTGGGGCCAGACATATGGTGGCAGGAGATTGCAACGATTTATTTGTCGAAGCAGTCGTGTCCTTTCTTCGTCCGATTCGAGAGCAGACCCCTGCATGAGCACCTCCATGCTCAATGTTAATCAGATACAGGCCGCACTCGATGCGGCCCCCTTCCATCGCTGGCTTGGGCTGAAGGCGATCAGCACAGACAAGGACAAGCTGATACTGCAAATGCCCTGGCGTGAGGAGCTGGTTTCCAATCCGCGAATACAATCTGCCCATGGCGGTGTCATTGCCGCGCTGATTGATCTCACAGGATTTTATGCCCTGCTCGCCGCAGGGAACACGCCTGCTGCGACGGCGGACTTGCGAGTTGACTATCACAAACCTGCCACGCCAGGAACGCTAAGCATGATGGGAAGAATTGTCCGTCTGGGTGCAACTCTTTCCGTCGCCGAAGCCTCTGTCATGAACGCCAGCGGAGCGCTGCTTTCGAGCGGGCGCGGCGCCTACCTGATGCCGGGGCGTGCATGAAGGTTTGCATGATATTCTTGCATTGCGTAATTTTAATTCTGGTCTCGGGGTGTAGGGGCCAGAGTCAGAAGGTCAGGTTGCCCCTGAGCCGACCGGCTTTACGTATGAGGCCGGGGCGGGTGGTCTGTGTAGAAGCGGTTTCCGTGGAATTGGGGGCATGAGGGACATCTATTTGATTGCGTGGGGGCTGCCTCCGTAAAAGTGGCCTGGTATTTGAGTTAGTCTCGGCTTCGATTGACGCGCTTGGGTTCGGTGGTCAGGCTCTGACGTTAAAATCCAGCGGCAAGTTGGACCTGACCACCATGGCAATTCTTGAGATGTCGGCAGAATCTTTCGGCGTTTTTCCATTGCGAACCATGCGAGGTCGGCCTGTAGATCATTTGCAAGTCATGAGAAAGAGCGTCCGGCAATTGAGCACCGCCGGGCTAGATCCTGACAATGCACAATGAAGCTCTTTACGTTCACCGGCACATCGCCCCGGCTAAGAGGTGGAGAAACGTTGCGTCCCTCACAGGAATAGGGTATTGGAATTTCTCCACCGTTCTGAATTTCAGACGCGTTCACCCACTTCTTCTCTTCCTTGCAACGCCGGGCGCGCTGCAGCGCTCCACTGTGCCGGATCGGCGTGATACAGACAAAAAGTGAACTCATGGCCGGAACCGTTGCGAATTCTCAAGAGGGCGGCGGGCTTGCGGTCAAATAATGCCTTTGGAGTCATTAAAGGAAAAACACATGGCTGCCCGGCGCGCGATCCTTTTTCATTCCTGCAGAGTGAAATCGACCGTCTTTTCGACAGTTTCAGCGGCGCAGGTTTCCGCCGTCCGGTCGGAATGCAGGAGGTCTGGCCGCGTCTGGAAGTCAAGGAATGTGATGGTCTGATCGAAGTCGCCGCCGAGCTTCCCAGGGTGGATGAAAAGAATATCGAGGTCAATGTGACCGACAGCCGGCTGACGATCCGCGGGGAAAAGAAACCGGAGAGGGACGAAAAGACCAAGAGCTACCGGCTTGTCGAAAGATCGTTTGGCACATTCGAACGCTCGATCGCGCTCCCGTCCGGTGTTGACACCAGCAAGGTCAAGGCCCAACAAGCGCAAGGGCGCGCTGCATGTCGAAATTCCCAAGCTGGCAAGTTCAAAAAGGACAGCGCGTTGAGGGCTTCCAGTCTCTCTCGGGGTCCTGCCTTTGCATCGCTGGGCAAGTCACATTGCCGCGGTTGGTGCCGGGATGCTTCATATCCAACGCCCTTAACCTGTGAAGCGTCCCGATTTTTTGAGCACGCTGTGCGCGGGCTCAGGGCGGCGAGGCTGGTAACGGAATAAATCAGTGTACCGTAAAAACATAAGTGAGAGATAGGGCGCTGCGAGCACTCTGTTGTTTCCTGTGACCTGCTCCCCGAAAAATCC
>NZ_DGMZ01000009.1:0-164060 GCF_002388685.1 Hyphomonas sp. UBA4505
TCACCTCGGTGGGGCAGAGCAAGACCACACAGCGCGATCGGCTACAAAGTCCCGAAAGCGCTCATGAAACGCGAGAAGGCCGAACAGCCAGCTTGCGCCTGAAGCCCGGAAAATCCTCCAACCGGGTGGCCCAGAGATGGGGAGCAGGTCAATCTGAAGCCAGACTAACTCAAATAATGGACCACTTTTTGGGGAGCAGACCAGCAACTTTCTGGAGTTTGGGTTACACAAACTCAAACACGCAGCATTCTCTGAAGTGCATGCATCCAATATGTCCAAGCTCAGTGAAAGGCCGGGAACGGACGATCACTATTTCGGGTAACCGCACGGCCAATAATGGCGCCCAAGACCAGTTCCCAGCTGCAAATCGTTTATCCGGGTGGCACAAATCCAAGCCGCCGCATAAGAACGATGATTGACTATATAACTGAGCAAATGAATTGCCGAGCGATTCACCGTACCGCTCGAACTCTGGGTGCGTTCACCTCACTTTTCAAGAATGCAAGCCACTGATCCATACCTTGGTTGGACTTGGCTGACAGCAACAGAACTTTTGCGTCAGGGTTCACCGCCTTGATATTCGCAAGGCAGGCCTCTTCATCAAAATCAACATGCGGTGCCAAATCCATTTTGTTCACGATCACAAGGTCCGATGCTCGAAACATGTGAGGGTATTTCAACGGCTTGTCTTCTCCTTCAGTCGTCGAGATTATCGCAACCTTCATGTGTTCTCCAAGATCGAACATCGCGGGACAGACTAGATTGCCAACATTCTCAATAAACAAGATCGAACCTGCCGCGGGGTTGAGAGTTTTTACGGCACTAGAGATCATGTCCGCTTCTAAATGACATCCCGCACCCGTATTGATCTGGAGCGCCTTTGCGCCAGCTTCTCGAATGCGGTTTGCGTCATTGGCCGTCATTTGGTCGCCCTCTATAACAGCAATATCCAACTCATCATTTATGGCTGAAATTGTCGCTTCGAGGAGTGTGGTTTTACCTGCACCCGGAGAACTCACAAGATTGAGCGCCAAGACTCCTCGCCCCTCAAACCATCCTCTATTTTGCAGAGCGATCTGATCGTTCTTTTGGAGTACCGCCGTTTCAAGGCTGATAATTTCACCGCCAGGGCCATGCACATGCGGCTTGTCATCCCCTTCATGATGATGGTGATCATGGTCACCATCATGGGCATGATGATCATGCGGTGCTGCGCTCTGGGTTTCATCTAAAATCGACCCCGGACGCACGATCTGCGTTTCGCCGGTTTCAGGGTCCGTTATTGTGACAGCATTTTCCGTATCGCTACATCCGCATGTTCCGCACATTACGCAGCCTCCTCTGTTTCAAACTCTTTTATTAAAAATGTATCGCCCTCAGCGGAGACAATCTCTAGTGTCGCATTTTCAACAACCGTACCTTCGGCCACGATACCAAAACAAAACTCCAGGGCCCGAGACTCTACACACGCTTGGGGGCCTACAGACAGACAAATCCTTTTAACCTGACGGCCTTTGGCATGTTCCGTCACAATGGCGACAATGTTCTTTGTCAGCCCTAACTCATGCATTAGACTACTCCCCAAGCGAGCGGGCCGGTCTCAACCAAAATATAAGTTCCCATGGCAATGGCTAACCCGGCAGCGGCGGTATTTAATCCGGCATGCATCCATCCCATGCCTTTATCCACCCATTTCAATGGCCAAGCGACGACATATGTCAGTGCCGCCATACCCAAGATAGATCCCAGTCCAAAACTTAGGACGTAAAACACCGCTGTGGACACGTTTTGTGTTGCGGCCACCGCTAAAGCCAAAAGACCTGCTGATCCGGCCGCACCATGAATAAGGCCAATGAACAAGGCCTTGACTGGAAACCCTTCAGGATGATCGTGGACGTGCGGGTCAAGATTGTGCGTCTCCTTCGAGTCTGCATGCGAATGGACATGCATATGTTTCGCGCCATCCTCATGTTGATGACCGTGAAAATGTAACTTCTTTTTGCGAAACCGCCGAAAGACATCCACGCCCAGCACTATCAGCATGACCCCTACCCCAAACTCCAATGCGGCGCTCATGCGTTCCGTCAACTTCAAACCAAGCAAGATGACACTTGTGCAAATCGCAAACAGCGTAATGGTGTGGCCAAGCCCCCAAACTGCACCTCGGAAAGCCAAGGATCGTTTGGACTTCTTCGTGTCGGTCATCATCGTGCCTATGGCCGCCAGATGATCCGCTTCGAGCGCATGGCTCATTCCTATGAGAAACCCGAGAAGTAGAAAACCTATCACGTCGACCCTCCTAGCAAATTCTTGGCAGTTGCGCGCCGACGAGCATGTCAACAATGCGCCCACCGCCAAATATGGTCGTCATTTCCACACGCCCTGGTGTGCCTGATGTGGCTCTTCCTATAATTGCCGCATCCTTACCTGCCGGAAGGTTTCGCATCACGTTCAACGCGACCTCCGCATCTTCTTCAGGAACAAAAACGACCAGAGTGCCTTCATTAGCCAGATAAAGAGGATCTAGGCCTAGAATCTCGCACACGCCTTTGACCTCTTTTCGAATGGGAAATTGCGTTTCTTCGATAACAATATGCGTGCCTGATGCTTCCGCAATCTCATTCAAGGCGGAGGCCAATCCTCCTCTTGTTGCGTCTCGGGCGCAGCGTGTGCTTGGGACGGCTTTTGTGACAGCCTCCATGAGACCAGCCAATGATTGACAATCAGATGTAATGTTTGTCTTCAAGGCGAGGTCACCGCGCGCTGCCATTATGGCTGCGCCATGATCGCCCAAATAACCGTTTACGATTGCGACATCGCCAGGCTCAACCGCGCCAGCGTGAAGGAGCACGCCAGGAGGGATAACGCCAATACCTGCTGTCGTAATGAAGACCTTGTCAGCGCTACCGCGTTCCACAACTTTCGTATCCCCGGTCACAATCTTTACACCGATTGAATCAGCCGTTTCTTTCATCGTCGCAACAAGGCGTCTGAGCAAAGTTACTTCAGTACCTTCTTCGATAATAAATCCCGCCGATAGCCAAAGCGGGCGTGCGCCACCAACAGCAAGATCATTCACAGTTCCGCAGATAGCCAGTTTTCCAATGTCACCGCCAGGAAACTCAAGAGGGTCGACAACAAACCCATCAGTTGTGAAGGCGAGTTTCGCGCCGGCTTCAGATAGCGCGGCTTCACTAAGGCGGGCCTGGTCTTCGTGGCTTTCAGGTTCGAAGACGGATGTAAAAACATCATCGATTAAATCCCTCATTGCGCGACCACCCCCGCCATGAGCCATGGTGACATATTCAGCGCGCAGCGTTCGCCGTTTTGTCGGTGCAGATGTCGCAGGTGCTGCCATTACTCTGCGCTCTCCACTTGTGTGCGCACTCCACCGTATTGATAATAAGCTGCGCAAGCACCTTCTGAGGACACCATAAGGGCACCAAGAGGCATGTCAGGCGTACACCCAGTGCCAAATTGCGGGCATTGTTGAGGCTTCATCCTGCCGGTCATCACAGCACCGCATTCGCATCCCTCTGGCTCTTCATATTTAGTCCGCGGACGGCCATACCCGATTTCAAATTTTCGTTCAGCGTCGAAAGCAGCATATTTTTCGCGCATCTTCAGGCCAGACTTGTCAATTTCGCCAAGGCCGCGCCATTCGAAAGTTTCGCGGCGTTCATAGACGTCAGCGCATGCGGCAATGGAAACAGCGTTTCCATTATCCGGTACAATGCGCGCATACTGGTTTTCAACATCGGCCCGGCCGTCACGGACTTGCTCCAAAACCATCAGGACGGATTGGAGCAAATCGAGCGGTTCGAATCCCGCGACAACAATTGGCTTTTTATAATCGCGGGCAATAAACCGATAAGGCTCAATACCGATCACCATTGAGACATGCCCCGGCCCGACAAAGCCATCGAGTTCCATATAGGGGTCTTCCAAGAGCGCCTTTATGGGTTCTGGTACGGTAATGTGATTGCAAAACAGGGAAAAATTAGTGAGCTCTTCTGCTGCTGCCTGTTGCGCGCAAAGCGCGGTTGATGGCGTGGTTGTTTCAAACCCCAACGCAAAGAAAACAACCTCTTTGTCAGGATTGCGCCGTGCAAGTTCCAAAGCGTCGAGCGGAGAATAGACCGTGCGAATGTCCGCGCCTTCGGCTTTGGCCTGCAACATTGATTTTTTGGTTCCCGGGACGCGCATCGCATCGCCAAAAGTCGTAAAAATGACATTTTGGCGCTCAGCCAATTCTAAGCAGTCGTCGACGCGCGACATTGGCAGAACACAAACAGGACAACCGGGTCCGTGAATAAACTCCAAAGCCGGCGGGGTTAGCTTATCCAGTCCATACCTGAAAATCGCATGCGTATGTCCCCCGCAAACTTCCATAATGCGGATTGGCTTTTCGGGTGTTGCACCGATTTCGCCTACGACGCGTTCGATCGCCGCCAGCGCGCCCTTTGCTGCAACGGGATCACGAAATTCGCTTGCGTATTTCATCCGTTCTTTTCCATGGCTAATTGTGAGCGGCGCATGGCTTCGATTTCTTCTTGAGCCTCCCCCAACATCAACAAGACCTCCATCGTCTTGGCTGCTTCCTCTTCATCAATGCGGCTCATCGCAAAGCCCACATGCACAAGGGCCCATTCACCGATCAGAGCATCAATATTGCCATCTTCTGGCATGATACAGGCAAGATTGACCTCTCGCTGAACACCTGAAACATCGATCATACCTAGCTTCTTGGTCGCATCAGAAATCGAAATTATTTGTCCGGGAATACCAAGGCACATAAATATTCTCCTATTGAGGACTGGGTTGAAGTGAGGCAGCGGCGATAACCGCTTGACCAAGGGATAGACCGCCATCATTGGCGGGAATTTGTGAGTGGCTTAAAACACGATAGCCTAGGAACTGGAGTTGATCGTGAACGAGCTGAAACAGCGTTCTGTTCTGGAAGCAGCCCCCACTTAGCGCGATGGTTTCAAATTTTCGATCCGAGCCTGAGAGCTTCGCCACCATTTGCACAATGACACTTGCAAGGCCTCTGTGAAAACGCGCGGAAATTGTCCCAATCGGTGTTCCAACGACCAAGTCTCCAAGCATGGCGCGCCAGGCCCCCAAAGGTTCAATATAGGGCATCCTTGTTTCCTGATGCAGCGGAATAGAAAATGGATATTTCAAACTGTCCGGCTCATTTAAGGCAGCGGGGTCTATCGACGCTTCAAATAGCATGGCGGCATGCCCCTCATAGGACTGCTCATCCCTCAAGAGCCCCGTAATAGCGGCAGCAGCATCAAATAATCGTCCGCATGAGGAGGCAAGTGGCGACTGTGTGCCGCTAGCCATCATCCCATCAAGGGTCTCTCTTGGGGCCTCGTTCAAGTATTTGAAAATATCGAGGTCGGCAAAATTCATTGCAAACTCAGCCCAACCCATTTCTGCGCGAATATGGGCATAAGCATTCCGCCACGGTTGGCGAACGGCCTGTTCTCCGCCGGGAAGTGCGACGGGTTTGAATTGCCCCAGCCTTTCATATGAACGGTAGTCACAAGCCATGAATTCCCCACCCCAAACGGTTCCGTCAGGCCCCCACCCTGTTCCGTCCAACGCAACGCCCAAAACCCGGCCTGCATCCAGTGGCCAATTGTTCTCGGCCATACAGGATGCGATATGGGCATGGTGGTGCTGGATTTCGATCAACGGAATCTCGCGCTCACGCGACAAGCCCCGTCCGGCCTCTGAAGATGCGAAGGCAGGATGTGCATCAACTGCGATCGCATTGGGCTTGTGATCGAATAAGTTCTGATAAAGAGACAAGTTCCGAACAGCCTCGTCTCGGGCAGCCGGATGCTCCATATCCCCCAAATGCTGGCTTAATATCGTTTGACCATTTTTGACCAGACAGAACGTATTTTTGTAGTCCCCCCCCATGGCCAATAGGTCGTCCACATCGACAAAGCCGTCAGGCAGATCCAATGATTGAGGGGCATAGCCTCTGGCACGTCTGATCACGCGTTCACGTCCAGCTACGACACTGGCGACACTGTCATCCACGCGGTTGATAATATCCCGGTCATGCAGACAGGCAAAATCTGCAATCTGTGCCAAGTCTTTCCGGGTTTGTTCATTGGTTATGCATTGCGGGGCGCCTGATTTGTTTCCCGATGTCATCACGATTGGGCGCTTCATGCGCCGCAACATTAAGTGATGTAAAGGCGTATAAGGGAGCATAAACCCGAGGCGGTTTAGCCCTGGGGCAACGACCTCAGGAAGGGTGCCCGGTTTGGCTTTCAACAGCACGATTGGAGCCGCAACACTCTTGAGTACCGCTTCCTCAGCCTCGCTAACCTCGCAATATTGGCGAATGATATCGACCGTCTTTGCCATAAGAGCGAAGGCTTTATCTTTGCGGCCTTTCTTGGCCCGAAGGCTCGCTACCACGTCAGCCTTTGTCGCGTCGCAAGCTAGATGAACACCGCCAATGCCTTTGATGGCCACAATATGACCCATCATCAACATTCCGCCCGTGGCATCAACGTCATCCATCATGGAGAAGGCTTCGCAATTGACTACACCTCCCCCTAGTTTTTCAATCCAGGCTTTCGGGCCACAAACGTGACACGCCACTGGCTGAGCGTGCATGCGGCGATCTTTCGGATTGTCGTATTCTTGCTGGCAATCGGCGCACATAGAGAATGCCCGCATGCTTGTTTTTTCGCGGTCATAAGGGGCGCCATCAATGATCGAGAACCGTGGGCCGCAATTTGTGCAATTGGTAAAGGGATATCGATAGCGACGCTCAAACGCGTCAAAGCTTTCAGTATTGCAGTCCGTACAGCTTGCTGCATCCGGCGTGATCGAGACGCGCATGTCTCCGCCTATTGTGGCGATAATCTCAAAACCGTTGGGAGCATTGTCGCTTATCTGTTCTCTGGTCAGCCGATCAATTTTAGCCAGTGGCGGTAATGCTTCAGGCAGTGAGGTGACAAACTGGTCAATGCTGTCTCCCCAGAGGTGGATCAAAACACCATTTGCGGTATTGCACACGTCACCGCGCAAACCGAGATCCGTTGCCAGTTTCCAGACCGTTGGCCGGAAACCGACGCCTTGAACCTGACCGCGAATAAGAATGGCCTCTCCTTTTATGGGGATGGCATCAACCGCGTGTGCTCCATCGCTCATCATGGCTCAATCCGCCACAATAAAATCCGGTTGTTTCCGCTATCGGAGACGACGGCCATCCCGTCATGGCAGGTCAAACCATAAGGCCAACAAACACTATCGCGCCTGGCGACACCCCAGCCATTATCGCCTTTTGATGCAAAATCAGGTTGTGCCATCAATCGATTGGCGTCTGAGTTCATCGCGCAATCTTGCCAACCCAGAAGTCTCGAATTTGCTGTATCAGCGACCAAAAGCTGATCGCCATTGACGGTGATCGCATAAGGCATATTCAAAGCCTTTGCGTCAGGATAATATGCTTTTTGATTGTGGTCGCATTCTGAGAAGTCTGACTGCCCTAATACGAGATCACACGCTTGGCCGTTTTGTGTCGGAAACCCAGTCCAAAGCATGACTCGATTGTTCCCTGCATCCGTGACCGCGAAATGGCCATTCCAGAAAGCGGTCGCATGTGGCCAGCGCATGCCAGCGGGACCGACCTCTTGACCCGCATTTTCATGTCGCTCATCAAAAGTCGCCTGACCTATGACCAAATCGGCAGGTTGCCCTGTCACTTCAGGATCATTCCAGACCAGAACGCGCCGGTTCCCGCTATCACTAACCACGAGCCGGCCATCAATTTCCGCGACCCCATAAGGCCAGTGCATCGAATTCGCCTGAGGTTGATCCTTGCCGAAATTGGCAAGGACATCATTCGCATTGATCTGTCCCAATATAATATCGGCAGGTTGATTGTCATCGACTGGCACGGTTTTCCAAAGCAAGACCCGGTGGTTCCAAGCGTCAGCAACAGCAAGCCCCTTCCCCCATGGGCTGACCCCCGTTGGCACGTTTAAAGTTGAGGCGTTCGCAGCGCCCTTGGCATTGCGTCCTTCGGAAACGAAGTCAGGTTGACCGATCAATAAATCAGCTGGCTGGTTATCGACCTTTGGACCAGTTTTCCATCCCAGCAAGCGATGATGGCCGGTATCAGCGACCCATAAGGAGCCGTCCGGAAGCAGGCAGGCGCCACGAGGGCCAAACAGGACAGACGGACTGGGTGCATTTGATACTGCAAATTCAGTCTCGACCCATCCCAATACAATCTCGGGCCCGTCCTTATTGAGCAAACTTGCCCCGGTCGTCACCGAGCCTGGTGCTTTTACCGATGGGGAAAGAGAGATCTTCGCTGTGCTCATCTCGTCAGTCGCACTTCAACAATATTTCGTGTCACACGAACGCCATGCGGCTGTAATTGAACTTCAGGAGCTGTCAGGCATTCTCCGCTTTCGAGCGAATACTGAAATCCGTGGAATGGACACGTAATCAAACCCTCGTCGATAACGCCGTCATCCAGACGAAACCCCATATGAGCGCACGAATTATTGAAACAGGTTATCTTATCGCCGAAGCGCGAGAGCAGAACGGACTGGTCGTCAATATCGAGTGTTTGCGTCGTCCCATCTGGCAGATCTTTTAGATTGACGGTTTCGGTCCAGCCATCTTTCTGGAATGAGGCAAAAGGAGATACAAATTGAACACCTTCTCCACCGCCCATGCCTTTGACTTGCTGAATTTCAGTCGCTTCGGGCACATGGGTTTGTATGGCCGTCTTTACACCGGAGTAGAATGTCAGCGCCGAGGCCGGACATCCATCACAAGCACCCAGAAACCGAACCACAACCTTAGGGAGTTCAACTTTTACCAGTTCGACATCACCGCCATGACTGGCAAGCATCGGGCGAATGGTCTCAAGAGCCGCTTCAACCCTCTCAAACAAAGAGGCTCTCAATATTCCATGTCGTCGCAAGACCGTATAAACGATTTCGTCCGATGCAGCAGCCTTCAATGCAGGTCCAAATTCCGGCACCTCAGTCAGTAATTTGATCAGACGCTTAAATGCCTCGGCGTTCAAGGCATCAATCGCTTCCCCTCTGGCATGTGCAGCATTGCGTTGCTCTTCAGGCCAAGTATCAGCCAATTGCTCAAGTGCTGCAATGTCACTCAACAGAGATGGCAGATCTTTTTCAACTGATTCTTCGGGGGACGTCGCCATTTACGATTACCTGTATTTGAGGTCTTTATAGAGAATTGGCAGAGTAAACCCGCTAACAGCGCCACCAACGACTGCCGCGATCACCACCGAAACAAATTGCCCCAATCCTACGAGGATCACCGCCCCTAACAGGGTGGCCAGAATACCGCGCAAGAACACCTGAGTGTAATTTGCAAACAGGCGACCGGTTACAAACAGTTTGACCGAGTCCATGACCATAGAAAACATGCTAAACCCCTGCCAAAATCGTAAGTGCAAATATGCCGATAATCACAGCGGCGGCGCCACCGACCAAGCCATATAGACCGCCCATGCTAGCAGCCATTTCTGCGCCGAGGGCATCCTTACCAATGATCCAGCCCGACATAGCACCTCCCGCTAAAGAGGCAGCAATGCCTCCGAGTATCGCTATTATTAGTAGTGTTGACATTTAATCCTCTTTGTTCTGATGTTTATTGATTGATTTTGTGTACGTTTGAGAGTGGCTGCGAACTACCAAACATCTCGGTTTCCAATTCTTCCAAAGCGCCGCTGACAGCTTCGACTTTGTGAATGTCCCCCAGCTTGTTAAAGACAGAACGAGCTTCACGATAAAGACGAATTGCCTCCTTCAAGTTTTCCGGATTGCCTGCCTCTGGATTTTCAGGGTCATCTGGCAAGTTCGCGATGCAGTTCGCCTTGTTAGAAATCGTGTTTGCGTACTCGGCAGGCGTATCTTCCAAAGTTCTTACACGCAGCGCTTCATCATAGGCCTCAATTGCCCGAAAACCGTTTTCGACCCTATGACTTGAAGAGACATACTGGAGCGCATTACCAAGATTGTTCTGCAGCATCGCATATTCACTTGGGTTGTCGACAATAGTTACGACCTTCAACCCCTCTTCAAAAGCTTGCACGGCAAGAGCCTCCCGCATTTTTGAACGCTCATCCGAAAACGGAATTGACATAAAGGCTGTCGCGAGATTGTTCTGCAGAATGGCAAATTCTGCGGGATGCTTTTGTGCATTGAAGGTGCGCAAAGAACGTTGATAGGCGGAAATGGAATCGGTGATTGGCGCCCGGTTGTAGGAAGCCAAATTTTGCAAAATGAGGCCCAAATTCATTTCGGCTTCGGCAACTTCTTCTGACGTCCCCTGAATCCGCAAAGCCTCCAAAGCGCTGTTCATGGAATCACGAGCGCCTTCAAGATAACCGGGGTCATTCGATGGAACGGACATTTGGGCGGTTGCCATTCTAGCCTTGATCCGAGCCGAAAGAAGACCTTCGGTTTCAGGGCATAAATGCACCGCGTCATCGTAAAGCTTTATTGCCTCAATCAAGTCATCAAGTGATTTAGGCTTTTGCTGCATGCCCATGGCGATTTCCATCAGCATTTCGGCTTTTTCGGCGTCACTCGCACTTGCCGAGGCGACAGCCTCTCGGGCCGCTTTGGCTTCTTCTTGTGATCGGCTCACCATTCTTCGCGTTTCCCTAGAAGCCTTGTACTGGCTTCATATTTTTTGTTTTTTGATAATAGGCATCACTTTGAAGGTTTGTCTACGTAATACTCACAATGAAAACTTAGTTTGCACTTATGATGAAGGAATGGTGCAAATCAAAGCGGCCTGAGATGGGTCCCACTCGGCTGTCACGTCATCGCAAACCCACTCCGCTAGGCCGTTTGCGGCAAAAACGTCTTGCGCTGCAACAACGCGGTCTCCTTGAGCATTTCTGATTTTCAGGAGGCTACCCCCAGCCCTTACATGCTGAACCGGCATAATGAGCAATTGGTCTTCACGGATGATCGCAATTATAGCCTCGATCCCCTGAAAGTAGGTTTCATAAACACCGACAGGAACATAGACAGAGCCGCGCCTTATAGAAATTGTCGCACTCATCCGGTTTAATCCCTCTCCGTGCGGTTTTGAACTGTGAGATCCAGAACGCGCCGGCGTGCTCGGCGCGTCAGGATAAAAGACAAAGTGATTATGACGGGCACTGATAGTGTAACTAAGAGGCTATCGCTTATGGTAAAATCTGGTAGCCCTTTTAAGACATAGCTCACAAGCCCGATGCCATAGTAAGAAATAGCAGCCACAGACAGCCCCTCAACCGCTTGCGACAAGTGAACTTGTTGGCGTGTTCTGTGCTCCATCGAAGAAAGTAGCTTTTGATTTTGAGCTTGAGACATCTGGTCAAGCTGAGTACGGGCCAACTCCATCGCCGATCGTACTGTCAAGGAAGTCTGCTCCAAACGTCGATCGAAAGCCTGTATTGTTCCCATAGCCGGCGCAAGCCTATGCTCAATGAAGCCCCCCAAGGTCTGGCGTTGGCCAATAGGCACCTCACCCAAACTATCAAGACGTGAACGCACAATGTTGTAATAAGCATTCGAAGCCGCAATACGGTAACGTGTCTTGGATTGAAGACTCCCCACTTCAGCGAGAATGATCGCCAAGCTATCTATCGCCCCCCCAAGATCTTCACGAGTGACAATAGAGAGGTCCAAAACAGCAGCCTCCGCACGCCCCTCAAGCTCTCTCAGAGAGTCTGAAGCCATCCGAACGACTGGCAAAGCAAGTAGGGAAATCGATCGATAGATCTCGAGATCAATTAGGCGCTTAACCAATCGCCCGCGTCCAAACCCATCATCAAATCCACCGGTCACATAGTAAGGCACCAACCCATCACTATTTCGGAATGAGGTTGTAACCACGACCCCATCAAAAAATGTCCCACCGCCGAACAATCTTTGCTCCGGAAACTGAGTTGCCATATCTACATTTGATTTCTGCGATAGGGTAATCTTGATACCGGATAGCTGCCTTGCTGGTGCGCTGCGGATCAAGTCTAGTATTTCAGAAGCTGGAGCGGTTTGGCCGACATAAGTTATCGATACAAACTCCGTGTGCCTCTCAAATCTTATTATGCCATCATTACGTTGAATGATCTGATGACGTTCTGCTGGATTAAACTCTTCTGACCACGTTCCTGAGCTACCCTCGATTTCCTGGAGAGCCCAGCACCAAACCTGAGCTTCTGAAAAATCGATGTCCAGTGGTGGTCGTGAGTGAAATTCGGCGTCTATGGCCGCTCGGTCCTGATGCTGTTGAAAGATCCCAGAACTCAATTACTGCCCCCCCAGCCTCTATGCATCCTTCTGCACCGAAATCTCAGGCCATTTTAGCTCCGGCATGCAAGCCAGCTTGTGAACCTGCTTGATCACTTCTTTGGCCGCGTGGGCAACTTTTTCTGTCAGCCCAATGTGCATTTGCAGTGATTGCGCCTCGATGAGAAAGACTTTCACATGCTTTGGGAACTCATCCTCGTAAATACGCTTCCCGGCATAAAGAGCATGATCCCAGCGAAAATCATGCAAGTTCAGACTTTGCTCTTTAGGCGCTGCGAGCACCTCCCCTGGAACCTCATATATGGCCCCCGGATTACCTTCCGGCGCGCGAGCATCCACGACAATCAAATGCGTGGAACCTCGGGCATGATACATAACCCCCATACCATCTGTACCGGCGTCATAGAGCTGCACATATTCGGGCAACTCAACATCGCGCAGAACATTGATAACGGTTGCTCCAACGCCGTCGTCACAACGATTGGGGTTTCCGCAGCCAATAATCGCCAGTTTTAAATTCGCCATAGTCGGCAAGACCATTCCGGTTCCACAGGAAGCATCAGCTCGGGCAGATCGCAAAATTTGTTATGGGTCTGATAGTACATGCAAGTTTCACATGGCTGTTCAATATCGTGCGCTTCAATCGTATAGTCCGTGAACCCGGAAATGATCAGTTTCTTATCCAGATCATCGCCAGCTTCGTTTTGCAGTCGCGTGATAAACTCGTTGACCATTTCGGACGTTTCCGCACGCGGAAAGACCTCAGTCTTAAGGCCTGCCTTTAGCTTCCCAGCTATGACACTTCTTAGAGCAGTATTACATCCAGGTTTCATATTGTCGTCCATCGGCACGCTCAAATGCGCCAAAGCCGGCACCACCATTCCGGCTCGGCAGGCAGATTAAGTTCTGGAAGATCACACCAACGTCTGTGAACGAGATAGTACATGCATTCCTGACATCTCATCTCATCCTCGCCATGTGGCGAAAGCTTCCAACCGCTTACATCCAATTTGGCGCGCAATTGGTTTGCGTCCATGGCGCGCAACTCATCCAGGAGAGCAGAAAACTCTCTATCGGTCTCAGGAAACGGCTCTAACTGAGTTGTGAGCCCGTCTTTGAAAGCATCCTCAATCATTTTGATGAGGGTGTCATGATCAGCATTTGCAGGTGCAACGCCGTACTTATCCTTGTATTCCTCTGCAGATGTTTTTGTGGTCATGATTTTTTCTTCAGATATGTTTTAGACCCTAAATGGAAAGTCTGGAGCGAAGATCAAAATCAACCTTCGCTCCAGAGATGTCACCAGGTAGGCCTAAGCTGTTCGGAAACGCGCCAATTCTTCACCGGTTTTGGCGTCATGCGCATGCACCGTACACACAAGACAACTGTCATAAGAGCGGCAAACATGGCCCACCTCGACAGGGTCAGTTGGATCAGCAATTGGCGTTCCAATCAAAGCCTCTTCGATCGGGCCGCGTTCCCCTGCTGTGGAGCGTGGGCCAACATTCCAAGTTGTCGGCGCAATGATCTGATAGTTTTTTATTTTACCTTCTTTGATTTCGACCCAATGGCAAAGCGCACCGCGAATAGCCTCTGTTGCACCCCAACCGCGACCGTCCTTTTCCGTTGGCTTAATATACCAAGGATCAGTCAATTTGAACTCGCGCAAGCAACGCTCCGCTTCCCGATAAAGCTTGCAAAGCTCATGCATGCGGGCAAAGTGACGGAGCAAAGCAGATGGGCCGCCCATCTTGCGGTACATATCCAAAATCAATGGATCGGTATGTTGCCAAGCCTCGCCATGAGATCCGCCAGCTACGAGTTGACGGGCAAGTGGTCCAGCTTCCAGACGGCCATTTTCTTCATGGCTCACAGCTGTGCCCCAAGAGTATTTACCGTCAATATCAATATCGTTTTTCTGGATCGGATTGGTGGTCCTGTCAAATGGATGCACCATATCGCTGCCCTCATCATACCAAGCATGCAAGGTATCTTCGCGGGCAAATTTTTGATCCATAATTTTATGGGTATCTGTCGCACCGTCATACACACCAGACTTCATGATAAGGGCAGCATTTCTGCCTTCAATCGTTGGCTTTTGATATTTGTCTTCGTGCGGAAGATATCCCCAAGTTACAAACTTGTTGTGACCCCGACCGTAATTCTGAAGACCGATGTCCATCCCCATTCGCCAGTAGAGACCTAGGTCTGAATTGGCATGCTCAGGCTTCTCGTCGAGCCACGCAATGAAGTCATCATAGGATTTGATCTCCTCATAACGCTCCATGGAACACCCGAACCAAAGTGTTTCGATCCAATTTTTGCGGAAGTGTTCCAGGATCGCGATAGAGCGTGTGACGTCGGTAAGTGTTGGCGCACACATAACCCCGCCCGGAACCATGAATGAGGAATGCGGCCACTGCCCACCCAAGAGAGCATAGATTTCAACCGGGCGCCCTGAAATGGTGACACCAGCTTCATAAGACGTGCCTGTGAATGGTGAGTATCTTTTGACCGCTTCTTCGAAATACTGACTCTTGGAATAATTCTTATTGGTAAAATCAATCATGAAGAGGCCATAGTGATGGCGCGGCAATGATTGCAGCGATTCAACAATCTGTCCCAGATTACGAGCCAGAATAGCGTTTCGCGGAACCTCTGTTCCCCATGCCGTATCGAGCGCCCACGCTGCGCAGGTCAAATGTGACGCGCCGCAAATACCGCAGGCACGTGGTGTGACCACAAGACCCGCTTGGGGATCTTTGTCTTTTAGAATGACCTCAAAGCCGCGGAAAAGCTCCGCATGCGTCCAAGCATTGGTAACAACGCCGTCTTCAATATCGACGCGAACATCAAGATCGCCTTCAACACGGCCAACGGGTGAAATATCGAGTGTTTGAACTTGTGACATAATAATAACTCCTGATGTCGCTTATACGACGAAAATATCTTCTTCAGCCCAAGCTGGTGAAGCTCCCTTCGCGGCGGCCGTTAGCTTCATATAACCCTTCTTGTTCACGCCGGTGGGCATGTCCTTTGGTACGCCCATAACCGTTTGTGTCTTGAAGACCGTACCGGGTGCCAAATCGAAGAACGGAAACTCAGGTTCGGTACAGCCCAGGCACGGCATACCAGCACGTGTCTTGGAAGACTGACGGTTCCAGAGAATTCTATTACATGGACTATGTGTCATCGGTCCCCGACACCCAAGATCATAGAATAAGCAACCCTTGCGCTGACCGAAGGCCGTCGTCGAGACCTTGTAAGCAAAGTGCATGTTTCTCGTGCACCCCGTCTGCGTAAAGCTTGAGAAGAAGGTCTTAGGCCGTTGGAATTCGTCCAAGGTTAAGTCCCCTGCTCGTCCTGATGCAACGGCCACGAGGATTTGTGTAACCCAATCAGGGTGCGCCGGGCAGCCTGGAATATTGATGACAGGAAGGCCAGCTTTCGAAACGTAATCTTTGCCAAGCAATCCGCCATCATGATCTCTTTTCAAGAATTGAAGCCCGGTGCTTTCACTTGGGTTTGGCGCCATGGCAGGAATGCCGCCATAAGTCGCGCAATCGCCAATCGCTACAACAAATTGTGCCACGTCGCATAATTCTTTGACCCAGTCTTTCATTGGGCGACCGCCAAAACGGTTCCAATTGCCAGTACCGTCTGGCGCGTTCACGATTGATCCTTCGAACACAAAGATGTCCAATTGGATTTCGCCTGAGACACATTTCTTCAAAATGTCCTGAACCTGATCGCCAAGTTCCAGTCCCAATGAGGGTTGCCAAAGAATATTGATGCCAAAGTCTGTAACCAAGTCACAGGCGCTCGGCTCCTCAGCATTGAGAAATGACATTGTATTGCCGGAACACGCTCCGCCTTGAAGCCAGAGAAGATTTGCCATGATGAGTCCCTTTTCAGCAAGTTTATCTTGACGAAGATCACGGTCTCCTCGCTGATTGCGCAGTACACTCAGCTATAGATTGCGAACCTCTTGATTCCATATGAGGAAACCAGACACGCCTTGTAAAGCCTTATTTTCACGCAATTTTTTTCGATTTAGTGCAGAGAAACTTTCTTTGTCATGGTGCAAATCAAGTTTCAGCGCGTGCAAAATTGCAAGTCAACAGACTAGCCGTTCCGGTTTCCGCAGACTGGGCACTCAACCTCAGCCCTTAGGCCATACCAGACCCCCTCGCATGGCGTGCACCAATGCCCGACGGCATGACTGGGTTTGTTTGATAGCGCCGACAGTAAAGAGGTATGGCCTAGCTCTTTGGCTGGCTGGTTTCGATTCGAGCCTGGCAATCTTGAGAATGGAAAACGTGTGACATTCGTCTCTGTTGGCATATTCGCACCTGTGTCTTGCGGAATCGTCTCGCGATCAAATCAACCTTGGCTCAACTCATAACGCTTGATCTTATTTGCAATTCCCACCCGCGATACGCCGAGTTGTTCTGCAGCCCGTTTTTGGTTCCAACGATGACGCTCAAGCGCTTTGGAGACCACATGCTTTTCTAATTTCTCTACCATTTCCTTGAGAGTTGCGCCATCGACCTCAAAGTCCTCCGTGGTGGATTTATCAATATTGATACTGGCAATGTTTGGAGAAAGATGCCGGGTGAGGATATAGCTATCCGTGCCTGCGATCGTGACAGCCCTTTGGATCTCCATTTGAAGCTCGCGCACATTTCCAGGATAATTGTGGAGACTAAGTCGCTTCAGCGCGTCCATTGCAATGCCCAACAAATGTCGACCAGACACTTCTGACGCACGCTCCAAGAAATGAGTCGAAAGAGCCGGAACATCTTCTAGGCGCTGCCTTAAAGGTGGGATGTTAAGCTCAATCCCTTTGAGACGATAATATAGATCTCGCCGAAAAGTGCCTTTGACAACCAATTCCTCAAGTGGCCGATTACTCGCAGCGATGACCCGCACATTGGAATAGAGCGTTTCATCCGACCCGAGCGGCTTGACCTCCCCTTCCTGCAAAAATCGCAGCAAGCTGACCTGGAACGCAGGAGATACTTCAGAAATTTCATCCAGGAAGACGGTCCCGCCATCAGCAGCGCGGAAAAGGCCCAAACGCGGCGTCAATGCGCCCGAATAGGCCCCCGCCACATGGCCAAACAATTCAGAATGCAAAACATCATCGGGAAACCCTCCACAATTTTGGACATGCATAGGAGAGTTTTTACGATCAGAATTGTAGTGCACCGCGCGCGCCATTAGTTCTTTGCCGGTGCCCGTTTCGCCCTGTATCAAGATTGGAATTTCTGTCGCTGCGGCTTGTCGAGCCAAGGCGCACAGCTCATCCATTTTGGGGCTGACATAGATAAGTTTTTCAAATCTGGACCAAGGGCTCTTTATATCCTCAGATTTTGTTGGCTTGAAGATATGGTCATCTATCGACAGTTTTAGCTCTCGAGATAAAAGCCTATGACGACGCGAAAGCTCACTTATCTCAAGCGCGCGTTTAACGACGATCTTGAGTTGTTGTGCCTGAACAGGCTTTACCAGATACATAAATGTTGCGGCTCGAGATGCCAGATCGACCGCCTCGGCGGATATCTCCCCATCCGTAATCAAGATACGCGCAGTAGCTGGAGCCCTCACTCTCAAACGCGTTAAAATATTATCAGATGAGTCTTCAAGACTGTCATCGTCACAAATCAATAAATCACACTCAACGTCACTCATTGCGCTTTGTGCTTCCCGCTCGTTTTCGAACGTAATCAAGCGACAATCATTCTCGGCAACTAAGACTGAATGTGCAGCCTTGGTCAGCTGCTCATCAGACGTCAATAGGATAATCGTGTTGTACTGCGACAAATAAACTTCCTTATCATTGTGCAAACTATGTTTGTATCATTGATTTTACAGCACTCGTCAATGGTGACTGTCCATTCGCGGCAACGAGAAATGGACATCCGGCGCCGGCACCTCAGGCGGGGATACAACTGGTAAGGTCCAGCTCCGGTTCGCCCGCTAGGCCCTTCAGGATGAGGCCGGTAACACCCGGTATCACCTTACCTACACTGAGATATCGGACCCGCCACAATAGGTCGTCATTGCGGCTTTTCGATCGCCGGGGGCGCGACCAGCAGACTCGACAGCTCCCATACGGAGGCATCGATTATCTGCTCCGTCGCTACAATCACAACAGTGAGCGTTAGTTTGAGTATGTTCCCCTCATTTCGAAGTAGTTCCGATTAACACCCGTATACGGCTGATGGGGTATTCGTCCCAAATTACTTCTTGCGCCCACCAAGTACTGCGACGAGCTCTTCGACTTTCTCACGACGTTCAGCCACATCGTCGCTGCTCAGGGCATGGTCGACGCACGTGTCCAGATGATCTTGGAGCGTGAGATTTTCGAGCGCCGACAGAGCGGCCTTGATCGCCTGCAGCTGCCGCACAACATCGATGCAATAGCGGTTATCATCAATCATCTTCGAGACACCGCGCACCTGACCTTCGATACGAGCAAGGCGTTTGAGCGCGGCCGACTTTGTTTCTAACTTCATTTCGTATACCCCAGCAGCGTATGTCGCCAGACGTGGAAAGCGGCTCGGCTAAACCCTCAAAACACGAACGCTTTGAGCGGTATCCAAATCCCCATCGCCATCATGACTAGGTTCTCTGTCAAAGACACGAAGCCGAGCGGCACATTGGAGTCGCCGCCAACGCACGCGCATTTTAGGTCGCGCTTGTCGACATAAACAGCCTTGTAAACTGAGATCGCGCCAATCGTACCAATAAACAGCGCGATGGGCGCGCCAATCAAGGCCGCAGCTCCGCCGCCAATCATCAGGACGCCAGCAACCACCTCGGCGAAGGGATAGACATAACCGTACCCAACCTTGCGCTGCGCCAGGAGGTCATAGTTCAAGAACATGGTTGAGAAGCGCTCAACGTCCTGAAGCTTCTGAAGCGCCAAAGCCGTCATCGCGAAAGCGGCAAAGAGTTCAACGGTGCGGACCGCGAGCACATCACCAAGCAGTCCCCAAGACACAGCGAGAGCCATAAGGGCGCTGATCGCGAAGATCATCAAAACGGGGGTGTACGTCTTTTTGTCACTACTTTTCTCATACGACGTCAAACGCTCGCGCAACGCTTCGTACCCGCCGATGCGCTCGCCTCCGATAAAGGCTTGCGGCGTCGTTTTGACATCATGCTTTTGTTTGAAAGCATCGGTTTCTTCGCGCGTCGTTAAATGATGGTCTTCAACGTCAAAGCCCTGTCGCTCGAGCAGCCATTTCGATTTAAGTCCATAAGGGCAGAGATGCTGATCCATCACCATACGATAGAGCGCCGCCGTTTTCTGCGAGACTTGCGGCGCCTCTGCACCATTGGTCGCGTCTAATGATGACATCCTGAGACTCCAAATATACCCTATGGGGGTATATTGATAAGAGCGCACCTTCCGTCAACCGCTCTAAGCGATGAAGATCTGCCCAAGAGGTCAACGGGCTATTCAGCGGGCTACGCCAATCCTGCCGGAATGGGGCAAATCGAGCCGTATTTGGTCCTATTTTTCGAACCACCTCTATTCACGAAGCAGCAATGGCGTTCTTCGAACCTCACTCCTCGACGACTAATCGAACATTCCCAAGCTCTGTCTCAAACGCGCGGCCATCGCCAGACCAGGTCTCGAAGCCCTCATGTGCTGAGACGTTGTGATAGCCTTGTGCGTCAAGCGCCTTCTTCACGAGCGCGGCACGGCTGCCGGTTCGGCAATAGAGTATGATCTCAACATCTGCATCTCTGACTGTATCGGCGACTATGAATTCCGCTTTGCCGCGGGGCAGCCACTGCGCTCCAGGAATATGCCCCAGCTCGAACTCGGACTCGGTACGAACATCATAGAGGAGCACGTCCGGATTCGCGGCCAAGCGCGCAGCGACGTAGTCATTATCAACAAATTCAATGCCTGCCTGAGCCGCCTCAACCACATCTTCCATCGTCATCAAATCGTCCGCCTGTGCAGCGAACGGCAACCCAGCACATAAAACCACAAGGGCCATCATTCTCATCATCAGTATCTCCAATCTCAATCACTAAATTTAAGCCCGTCCGGCACCAGATGAGCAATCTTCATCAATTCGTCCCGCCGGTAGGCCATGGACCCACCGTCTCCATAGGCTGGTCGATCTGTCTTATGCCCCATCAGCGTGCAGCGTAATCCATAATCCAATCCAGCTTCGAGCATTCGTTTCTCGAAAGCGTGTCGGAACGAGTAGATTACGTGGTCTGTTGTTGGAAACAGCCCCCTTTGCCGAAACGCCTTCATCAGATTGGCGGATACGAGTTCGCCGCGATCACGGTAATGCTCGAAACCTTCCGGAGCTGCTCGCATCGCTTCAAGCGCGACGCCGACCAGTGGAATATCGCGTATGGATGTCTCGGTTTTGATTTCACGGTTCTGCCGAGGGCGGATGCGAATAAAAGGGACGTTGGCTTTTAGCTTTATGTCTTCTGGCAGGAGATTGCAGATTTCACTGGTTCTGCAACCTGTTTCGATCAGCACATAAATGATGCACCGTAGCTCCCATCGCAGATCATCAAAGATGCCGGGCGCGAGAATTTTGCTGCGAACCCAGTCATCCTCGAACGGTGGCACGTCGACCCGAGATTCGCCCTTGAAGAACATTTTCCGAAAAGGATTGAGCCGCTCTTCGTCGCCCTTGTGGGAGAAGTAGGCCTCGTGCAGCGTTCGCATATTGCCAATATGCCGATTGGCCGTGTTCGGCTTGGCCGGTTTCTCACCTTCCTCGCGTGGGATCATCCGCTCCATCCACCAGTTGCGGTAAGACAGTGCATCGTCACGTGAGATCGCAGCTATGGGCAGATCGCCGATCACATCAATGAAGTAATTGATTGAGGTCCGCTTGGTCTTTTCCCAGGAGTATTTCTGTTTGGGCGACTTGTTGTACTGCTCGTCGAAAGCGATTTCATCGAGATAGAGCTGGAAGGCTTCAGACACGGTTGTCTTGTCGTCTTCAGCGACAGGTGCAGGCACTGCGCCGAGCAAGGCTTCAGCGTCCTGCATACTTGGTGGGTGCGCTGGAGAGGTGCCCCATTCGAGCAACTGTATGCGTTGCATCAAGTCAGCCAACTCAGCAGAAGCGCCTAAGGTTTCAGCGGGTGCATAGGCAAACCCTCTCGCCATGGCCCGGGCATTCGCTGACTCGTAGCGTTTTGCTGCCGCGGCCTTAGCCGTATCATTCGCGCTGTCTCCTTCCACCTCTGCCAAGAGAAGCGAGGTCCAATAAGCATCATCTGCTTCGACGAGTGCGTCACGTCTCATGCGCGCCACTTTCAAGACTTCAGTATCAAGCCCGACACGCACAAAGGTTCGAGGATCGACATGTTTGAATTTGGCCGGGACCCGCCGATGGTAGTGCCAGCGTTCGCCTCTAAGAAGCAGGAACTGGTCGGAATGCCTGAGAACTGTCATCCTCAAACTGTATCACAATTTGGTTCCAATTTGTATCACAATTTGAGTCAATAACCGGACTCGAGTGGCGAAAACACGTGATGCACGCAACATTTCTACAATGTTTTCAAGGAGTTAATTGTTTGAAAAAATTGAAGAAATGGCGCGAGTGACGTGCCACAATCCATATTTTTTATCCAATGTTTTCAAACACTTATGCGCCTGAAAATCGTTTCTTGGTCCTCATTTTGATCCGATTTTGGTCCACAGATTTGTGGACCGCTTGGGTTCGACGCTGGTTCATCGCGTCGAACTCATTAGTAGCAAGTATTATTAGGAATTTGAATCCCGAAAAGGAAATCATGCTTGGTTCGTCTGATTGGGAGTACCGGACCGACGAACGCGACAGTATGAGATCGGCGTTGAGCAACGAAACTCCTACCGTTGAGTATCTCTACGGCTGCTCGACCACTTCCAATGATTCAGCGTACTGGTGCTCGGCAGGCGATCTCTGATCCGATCCCAACTTCAAAGCAACTTGTCCAAGGAAATACTCAAACCGCTTCCTGCCCAGCGCATGAGCAATGTCACGCTCGCCTTCCGGGATGGGTTCGCTACGGGTCAGCCAGTAATAGACGTAGTGCGCGAGCGTCTCATAGGTAAAGGCGAGATCGCGCTCCATATCGGCCTGGCGTTGGTCATAAGCATCCATACGGACCAGAAGCCGTTCCTCCAGAACCGAGCGGGCTTCCGGATCGAACCACGCGCGTAGCGCGTCCTCCACAATCGCTGTCTTTGTCACGCCGGGCTTGTCGGCCGCTTCGCAGAGCTGCGCGTAGAGTTTCGTCGAAATGCGGATATTGACGCGCGGTTTTGCCATAGCCTCAGAACTCCGGCAATACGTCGGGATCGCCCCGATCCGCGGCGACGGCGCGGCGTACCATATCCAGATTCCGGTCTTCTGCGGGATCGGCGGCGTCTTCCACATCAGGCGCGTCCGAAACTACCGGTTCGATTGCAACTTGTTCTGATTGTGGCGCATGGTCAGGCTCGCGCGTGCGCTTTAGCGCAAGTCCGTCGGCGCTTTCACCCACGTCTAACGGCGGATCGTTCACGAGCGGTGCGACAACAATACCGGTCCAGGGTCCGTCAGCGGTCTCCGCCACCCAAGCGACGCTTGTCGGCGGCAAAACCCGTCGTGTGAAATTCCTGTCCTGGAAATAACGCAGCTTTTTCGCAAGCGCGGGCGGCGCGCCGGACACCATAACGATTTCATCCGCCGCAGAGAGCTGCATGACCTCGCCGGGCGTCACCAGCGCCCGCTGAGTTTCCTGTCGCGAGACCATCATGTGGGAGAGCCAGGGCGCGAGGCGATGGCCGGTACAATTCTTCTGGGCGCGCAACTCGGTTGTCGTGCCCAGCGCGTCGGACACCCGTTTGGCCGTGCGCTCATCATTGGTCGCGAAAGCGATGCGCACATGGCAATTGTCGAGGATCGAATTGTTCGGCCCATAGGCCTTTTCGATCTGGTTAAGGGACTGGGCGATCAGATAGGCGCGGATGCCATAGCCTGCCATGAAAGCAAGCGCGCTCTCGAAGAAATCGAGCCGCCCGAGCGCCGGAAATTCGTCGAGCATCAAGAGCAGCTTGCGGCGGTTCCGTTCGGGAAGGTCTTCGGTCAGTCTCCGCCCGATCTGGTTGAGGATCAGCCGGATCAGAGGCTTGGTCCGGGACAAGTCGGATGGCGGCACGACCAGATAAAGCGAAAGCGGCTGATCGCCACTGACCAGATCTTCGATGCGCCAGTCGGACCGGCGCGTCACTTCGGCGATAACCGGATCACGGTAGAGCGATAAAAAGCTCATCGCGGTCGAGAGGACGCCCGAGCGTTCATTTTCCGACTTGTTCAAAAGCTCCCGCGCCGCTTGCGCCACAATCGGATGAACGCCCTGCGGCCCAAGATGTGCCGTCGTCATCATTGCGCGCAGCGTCACCGCAAAAGATCGCTTCGGGTCCGACAGAAATTGTGCGCACCCTGAAAGGGTCTTGTCTTTCTCTGCATAAAGAACATGCAGGATCACGCCGACCAGCAGGGAATGACCCGTTTTCTCCCAATGATTGCGACGCTCAAGCGAGCCTTCCGGATCGACAAGAATGTCTGCAATGTTCTGGACATCGCGAACTTCGTGTTCGCCGCGCCGCACCGCCATAAGCGGATTGTACCGGGGCGAGCGACGGTCGGTCGGATCAAAGCGCGCGCAGCGGGAAAAACCCGACCGCCATCCTGATGTCAGCTCCCAGTTCTCGCCCTTGATGTCGTGGATGACGGCGCTGCCTGTCCAGGACAGAAGCGTCGGGACGACAAGTCCCACTCCCTTTCCTGACCGGGTAGGCGCGAAGGCCATGACATGTTCCGGGCCATCATGGCGCAGATAGCGGTTTTGCCAACGCCCCAGAAATACACCTATGTCAGCGAGCAGACCTGCGCGTTTGAGGTCTGACCGGTTCGCCCAGCGCGCCGATCCATACGTCGTCACATGACGTTCATGGCGGCTGCGCAACACCGAGCCGATGATCGCCGCAAGAAATCCGAGCGCTGATCCCGACACTGCAACCAGTCCGCCGCGCGCGAAAGTTTCCGGCGCGTATGCCTCATAAGCATACCACCACTGAAAGAGCCGCCAGGGCTTGTAGATCGGGGTCTCCCCCGCCACGAACCACGGCGCGCCCAGCGCCGCCTGATACCCAAGCGCTTCGGCGGTCATCTGCGTCGCCAGCCAGACTGCGCCAATGATCAATGCGAACACAACGCAAATCTGCCCGATCAGTATCTTTGTGCCGGTCATGGCGCTCCACGTCTTTAAGAAAACAGTCCCTCCAAGAATGACGGGCGCAGCGCGTCAGCGACCAGTCCTGAAACCGGCCATTCCAGGCAAGCGCGTGCAAAGCAGTCTAAACGCCTAGCTGCAGGCCGTTGCCGAAGTTTTCATTTTGCGACTATGGTCGTGAGTGAACGGATCAATATGACTTTGCACAGTCTGCGAGCGCATACTCAGGACCGACCATCAGTGAGCCCGACCAAAGTCTAGTTTAGCCAGCTACGGGTATATTCATCCGAACTAATCTGAAATCAAAGTTTCAACGATGGGACAGTACGGCTCATCACCGGCTGCGCAATCATCCGATATAGCTTTGAGTGTGCGTTGAAGTTTCTTCAGGTCGGCGATTTTCCTGGAAACAGATTTCAAATGCTCCTGCGTCAGCGCATGAATCTCGCCGCAAGTGTAATCGCCGCTATCGACCATCGACAGCAGGCTGCGAATTTCATCGACGGAAAAGCCGAGTTCGCGGGACCGCAGGATAAAACGCAATCGGCGTTGATCATCGGTCGAGTAAAGGCGGTGACCGGATTCCGTCCTCGCCGGCTCGGGCATTAACTTGATGTCCTCATAATATCGGATTGTTTCGAGATTGCAGCCGGAGCGGCGGGCGAGCTCGCCGCGCTTCACATAATCTCGCGTAAGCGTGAACGACATCGCAAACTTCCTTCTTGATCCTGTAGTTACTACAGAGCCTACATTGAGCTCAAATTGGAGTCGAGACCATGAAGGATATGCGTTTCAGATGTTAGAAGTAGCGGCCGAGAACGAAAAACCTGGCATTAAGGCAAAGAGCGGCAAACGCTGGTTCGCTGCCGGCGGCGCGCTTGGAGCCCTTCTGGCGTCCTCCTGCTGCATTTTGCCGTTGATCCTGATCAGTCTCGGCGTATCCGGCGCCTGGATCGGAAATCTGACCGCGCTCGAAACCTACAAGCTGGTATTTATCGGGATCGCTGCGGTCTTCATCGCAGCCGGGTTCTGGCATGTCTATTTCCGAAAGGCGGAGCCTTGCGAAGACGGAACCGCATGCGCACGACCGGATTCAGCGCGCTTTACCAAGGCGGCGCTTTGGATATCGGCCATTCTCGTCTTGCTCGCGGCAACCATCGATTACTGGGCGCCGCTGTTTTATTGAAAGGAGCACCTCGTGAAAAAAGTTCTGCTTATCGCGGCAGCCATCGGCGCAACGGCGCTTGGCGGCGTTGTCGTGGTCGCGCAATCATCCAGCGATACGACCGTCCTTGCTTCAGCAGAAGCGACAGAGGCGAGCGCGCAATTTTCAATCGAGAATATGACGTGTGCGACCTGTCCGATTTCGGTGCGCAAAGCCATGAAACGCGTCGAAGGCGTCAAATCGGTGGAGGTCGATTTTGAGACCAAAATTGCGACCGTGGTTTACGATCCGGCTATCGCAACTCCCGCCGAGATTGCCGCAGCGTCGACGAATGTCGGTTATCCCGCAGCCGAAATCGAAACCTGACCAATGCGGTCTCTTCTCAGTGTTGGGATCATCGGCACGATCGTCGCCGCGCTCTGTTGCTTTACACCGGTCCTCGTCGTTCTTTTTGGCGTGATCGGCCTGTCGGCGTTCACGGGATATTTGGACCACATCCTGTTCCCTGCCCTCGGCCTTTTCATCGTCCTCACATTATACGCAGTCTGGCGTCGGCGCCGCCGACAAAACACTCTCTCAGAAAGTAAGCTTCATGACGGATAGCTGTTGTCCCCCAAATTCGAACCCACACGATCTTATCGTCATCGGCGCCGGGTCTGCGGGCTTTTCTGCAGCAATAACCGCCGCCGAAGAAGGCGCGCGGGTGGCGCTGATCGGTCATGGATTGATCGGCGGGACGTGCGTCAATGTCGGATGCGTGCCATCAAAAACGATGATCCGCGCCGCCGAGGCGTTGCACGGCGCGCGGGCGGCGAGCCGGTTCCAGGGGATTACAGGCGAAGCGCATATCGATGACTGGTCCGCGCTCATGGCGGACAAGGATGCACTCGTGTCGAGCCTGCGCCAAAAGAAATATATCGATCTCCTCAGCGCTTATGATTCAATAGATTATATTGAAGCCGCGGCGCGTCTTACCGAAGGCGGCGTCATGGTGGGCGAGCGGCGGATCGAAGCCGCCAAGGTTCTCATCGCAACGGGATCGTCGCCGACAATTCCCGACATTCCGGGTCTTGATGAAACGCCCTATCTGACCAGCACCTCGGCGCTGGAGCTTTCCGAGTTGCCGCGTTCTCTTATCGTGGTCGGCGGGGGGTATATCGGCTGCGAACTGGCGCAGATGTTTGCGCGCGCGGGAGCCGAGGTGACGCTTGTGACGCGCAGCAGGCTATTGCCGGAGGCCGAGCCGGAGATTTCAGAATCGCTGACCGAGTATTTCGAGGCGGAGGGCGTCGCCGTCCGAACCGGACTTTCCTATGTTGGCGTCGCAAAAACCAATGAAGGCGTTTCCCTGACGATTTCCATCGGCAGTGACGAAGAGGTCATTCACGCCGGGCATTTGCTGCTGACGACGGGGCGCAAGGCCAACACCGGAACGCTCGGACTTGAAGACGCGGGCATCGAAACGCTGGGCAATGGCGGTATTGTCGTCGATGAACGCATGCAGACAAGCAAGCCAGGCGTCTACGCCGCCGGCGATGTTACGGGCCGGGACCAGTTTGTCTATATGGCAGCCTATGGCGCGAAGCTTGCGGTAAAAAACGCGCTCAACAGCAATTCGCACACATACGAAAATGCGGCGATGCCATGGGTCGTGTTCACGGATCCGCAAATCGCGGGCGCGGGGTTAAGCGAGGCTCAGGCAAAAGCCGCTGGATTCGATGTCAAAACGTCGGTAGCGCCGCTTGATCAAGTGCCGCGCGCGCTTGCAGCCCATGATACGCGCGGGCTGATCAAGCTGGTCGCCGACGCCGAGACGGATCGTCTACTTGGCGCGCAAATCTTAGCGCCTGAAGGGGCCGACTCGATCCAGACCATCGTGCTCGCGCTCAAATATAATATAACCGCGACGGAACTGGGCGAGACGATTTTCCCTTATTTGACGACGGTCGAAGGATTGAAACTCGCGGCGCAGGGCTTCGACAAGGATGTGACCAAGCTTTCCTGTTGCGCGGGATAATTGGAGCGCGTGATGGCGACTACCGATCTTCAGCTCGAAAAGCCGGGCAGGTTCGTCGTCACCATATTGGGCTTTGATAAGAATGGCGGCGATCAATGACGGCGGTCTACTATATATTTGCGGCACTCTTTGAAATCGCCGGCTGTTATGCGTTCTGGATGTGGCTGCGCCTTGAAAAGTCGCCGCTCTGGATCGGTCCCGGCGTGGTCAGTCTGATCCTGTTCGCGCTTTTGCTCGCGCGCATTGACGCCAATTTCGCCGGGCGCGCCTACGCCGCCTATGGCGGGGTGTACGTCGCCGCTTCGATTGCATGGATTTATTTTGTTGAGGGCGCGCGGCCGGACCGGTGGGACTTTCTCGGCGCTGCGATCATGCTGGTCGGCGCAGGCGTCGTTTTATTCGGCCCCCGCGGCACGCCTTAGCAGAAGCTATAAGTAGATGTACGAACAATCGGAATCCTGCGCTTTTGTAAAGTTCGGTTTTGTCGGCCTTCTTCACGAGGGCTGCCTCTCCGCCAATCCGCCCGAGCTTCGGCGCCTGTGCAATACAGCGTAACGATCGCTTGGGAAGGACCATTAATATGCGGGCACACACGCTGAAACCGCATCGCTCAAATAGTTAGAGCGATATACGGCACTTTCGGCCAGCCGCAAAACTGACCACTCCGGCCACCCGCCTGCAAGGCAACCAAAAAGCCTAACGAAAAATGCCCTTCGAGCGACCATTTCCAACCGTCCAGCCGATGCCTGCGGCTGTGCGTTTGAGTGTCAGTTCGCGGCCGGTCTGCCGCCCGAGCGCGCTGCGCCACGGTACAAGCGCGAACGCCTTCGCATTCCCGATGACCGCCATGCGGCCCGCCGCCAGATCGACATGGCCTTCCAGCCGCCCGTGTAACCGGTCCCCGTTCGCCAGATCGACAGCCGTCCGGTTCGAGCGCGCAGCGATCGCATCGGCGTTCTGTTTCAGATCAAGCGCCCGCATCCGAATACGCTGCTCATCTGAAAGGGTTGCCTGCCCTGCCTGCAGAACGTCTTGCTCTCGCAGCCATGCCTGCCGCCGCATCTGAAGTTTCCGGAGCGCGATGCACCGTTCCGCATCGGTTTCTGAAAGCCCGTCGATCCATGTCTCACCCATCCGCTCAATCTGCGCCTCCGGGGACAGCCACGACAAAACGGTCAGTTTTACCCCGCCGGATCGCCGCGCTTCGTAGTCAGCAGCGCGTTTGAGGAAGGTCGCGTCAATGCGCCATTCTCCGCTGGCGAGCCGTTCGCCGATTCCCGCCCGCCGCAGCGCTTCAAGACGGCGCTTCAGCGACAGGCGGTAAGCCGGTTTCGATCCGGGATCGTGGCGGGCGTGCAAGTCCTCCGACCAGACGCCACCCGTTTCATCGGCGACTCTGGCGATGGCCGTGTCCGAAGCCCGCGCCAGCGCGCTCGCGCGCGACAGCTCAACAACCGCGCCGCGCGACGGGCGGGAGGTCGGATCAATGGCGCCAGCAGGCACATGCCATATCCCGCCGTCAAAATCTTCAACGAGCATGTAGCGTGTGTCGCGAAGTTCGTCCTCGGCGCCATAGGCTTTAACGACGCCCTGAATAGGGGTTGCATCCGCATCCCGGTCCTGCACAAACTGAATGTGTTTTTTACGTTCGCCGAATTCCGCCGCGAGTGTGCGGATGATGTCGCCCCGCCGGCCCCGGCGTTTGAGTTGCTCCTGCCAGCCCGGCTTCATCCGCCAGGCTACGGCTCCGGCGGGCTCTGCGAGGCCCAACGTTTGGAGGTGGCGTGCGCGAGCAATCTGAAGCGAGCGGCTAAAGCGTTCGCCGCTTGAGGACGCATCGCCCGGCTCAAAAACGCTTCCATCGATAAGGTTTTCGATCTCGCGATCCAGCCCTGTCCACCGGTCCTGATCGACCTGTTTCTGCCGCGTCTCTGCAATCTCCAGCGCTCGCCGCGGTCCGAGCCTCTGTGTCACAAGATCCTCGGCCGCTTCGCGCAGGCCATGGGTGAGATAGTCTCGCGCGATGACGACATCCTTCATCCGCGCGTCGCGCCCGCGCACGACAATATGCGTGTGCGGATGGCCGGTATTGTGGTGATCGACAGCGATCCAGTCCAAGCGCCGCCCGGTGTCGGCTTCCATGCGCGCCATCAGGTCGCGCGTCGCCTGTTTGAAATCGCCCATGCGCGCGCCGCCCTCCGGCGACACGATGATCCGGAACTGGTGGCGATCCTGTTCGCTCCTCTCCAGAAAGTCGCGCGGCGATATACCTTCATTGTCCCGGTCATAGAGGACACCGCCTTCGCCCTCGCGATCCACGCCGTCCCGCTGCAGATAGCCGACATGGGCACGATAGAGTCCTGGGCCCGCGCGTCCGGCTCTGGCGATATGTACTTTGACCACGACGCGCCGCCGTTGCAGGCGGGACAGATGCCGCCCTGCGGATGCGCGTGTTCGCGCTGCGCCGCCGCTGCCATAACGCGCGCCCGTGAAGGAAGATTTCCGGGGCGCATTAGAAAGCCGCTTCCCGGTCTTCGCCAGTTGGCGGCGAAGGCGCTTTCCAGCTGGGCCGCCTCTATCGCGTATCGGCCCCAACCGGGGTGTGAACGGGGTATCATCGCTCATTGCGGCGCTCTTACCCCATGCACCACAGGAACCCCTTTCATTCCGGGAAATTTCCGACGATCCATGCACCGCAATGCTGTGCAAAGGGCGCCAAAAAACAGATGTGCAGACAAGGCGTTAGATGGCATGTGGTGCCATAGCTTTAATCTTGCCCTACCGGGTTCGCTTCTGATTCCCTTGCATCCGCATGTATCGCTTTGCATCCGCTTGCGCCCTGTCTGTCCCGGGCCACGAAAACGGGGATGGCGACGCCATCCAGGTCTGTTTGTTTTACGGGACCGAAATACCGGCCATCAAGCGACGCCGGATGCGGCGTCAGCAGGAAAAGCTCATCGCTTTCAAGCCGGACACAGCCATCCCACACAGGCAGGTTTCGGCCACTGGAATCGACAATCAGCGCTTCCGCCACAACTTCATCATTGATCAGAATGTCGCGTCCGGTCCGGCAGATTTCATCGCCGGGACCCCCGGCAATCTGTTTCAATAACGGCCAGTCTTCGCCAACAAATTCATGCTCCTGCGCCCAGTTCGCTTGCACGCTCTGGCTGGAGACGACGACCCATCGGCCAGGGGTGAAGGGCGCGTCGCTCAGCCAGTAAAGCCCTGTCGGTGCGCTCGCGGTCCGGTTCCAGATCAAGCGATCTGCGGGGTCGAGAACCAGACCGAAAAAGACAAGACCGGCGCTAAATCCTGTCATCCAAAGCGTGCGCTTTTTCATTCCGGCTTCTGCAGGCGTTCGGATGTGGACGCATAGGAATTGCGCTCTGACCAGCGGATGAGATCGGGTTTCGGATAGAAGACCCGCGCGCCATGTTTGCGGTAAATCGGCCCGCGTCCCTCGCAGCGATAATGGTCAAGCGTTGAGCGTTTCAGCCTCAGAAATTCTGCCGCTTCCTCGACACTCAAAAGCTCCGGCCAGCCATCGTTTCGGCGATCATTTCGTCTGTTTTTCGTCATTGTACACAGTGTCCTTTCATCACTTTTGAGACGAAAGGATTGGCGGAGATTGCGGGATTTTGCAGAGGGAAAATGGATCACATGAATTTTCCCCCGACGTTTTAACCAAGGAAAAAGCATAAAAAAACCGCCCCGGAGAAAGCCTCCGGGGCGGCGTTATGGTTGGTGTTTCGGCGTCTAGCCCTGCGGGTTCCAGAGGATGACGTGGCGGCCATCCTTATCCTTGACCGGGGCGAGGTTCGCATAGATTTTGCGCGGGCCGATCATCGGGTCTGCGAGGGTGAGCGAGACATATTCGCGGCCCGAAGACTTCGCGGTGCGGACCCAGCCGCCGCCAATATCGGAGCCTTTCTCTCCGGCATAGACCCTGAAATCGGGCTGTTTGTCGGCGGTCTTTTCGTCATTTTTGATGATGCGGATCGGCGTGTTGAGGCTCATCATGGCAAGTGCGCCTTCAAAGCCTGTGTCTGTTTCGCTGACATATCCAAGTGCGTTAGCCATTTTCATATCTCCTTTTGGCTTCGTGTCGCGGGCGCCCCGATGGCTCCGTTGACGCTGACCTAAAGGGACGGCGGGCGGCAGGTCTGAACCGCGAAGCGGGCGCAGCAAAGCGGAGCACCGCCCGGTGGCGGAAATTTGATTCGCGGTGAATGCGCGTTCGGTCTTCTTCAGACCGAACAGCAGAGGAAATTTCTGGCGATGGGCGGTTTCATGGCCCGCAGGCGGTCGTCCAGGTCAGGCAAGGAAACGGGGCCGCTCGGGGCGTCCTTCGTGCAATGCCAGAGGTGTTTGCAACTGGCAGGCACGCCAATATGTCAGGAACAAACAGGGCAGTTGGTAAGGAAACCACCCATGTCGTTTCGCGAGCTTGCTTCCGCGCCACCAACAGGAAAAGACCGCCCGGCAAAACTGCCGGACGGTCCCGAACCATGCCGCTTACGGGAGGCGTGTCAGGCGGCGATGGCTGTCTTTGCTTCCGGGGTTTCGAGCGAAGCCCTGTCCTCGCTGTCCTCGAACAGACCCCTGACGGCCTCCCACGCTTCGGCGGGCGGGCATGGCGCGCCGTCAAGATAAGAGGATGGCGACTGCCGCATCCAGCGGGGCCGCCAGTCCGGGTCGGGGTCGCATCCATGCCCGGCGATGCGGTTGCGGATGACGGATTTCTGCGCCTTTCCGGTATCGGTCAGGACAGACCGGGCCGTGGATGGCGAGGCGATTTCAGCGACCACTTCATTGATGACGCGCTTGTCGCGCAGCAAGTAAAAGAACGCCTCATCGGGCGACCACAGCGCGGCAAAATCCGTGTCCGTCACATGTGCGGCGGCTTCGACGGCGGGCGAACCTGCCTGCAGGGTTTCGCCCATTGCGACGGCGAGAACATGCAGCACCTCTTCATCACTGAGCGCCAGAAGCCGGGCGAAGGTCTCGCAAGGGTCGGCGGGAAAAGCATTCTCCGCCACCAGCGAACCGTCTTGGTCATCCTGCCCAATCAGCGCCTTGGCCTTGGCGCGGTGCGCGGCGAACTTCACTTCCCCTGCCGAAGCCGCGAGGCTTTCCGCGGTCGCTTCCTTCCGTGTGCGCTGCTGCTCAACGTCCAGCCGCCAGTTATCCGAGCGGGTGACAAGATGGGCGACGGCGAGGCGCAGCGCGACGCCGGGCGCATCGCACAGACTCGCCCTGACGGCGGCGTGACGGTGCAGCGCGACATATTCCGCCAAGGGACCGGACATTTCCGGTTTTGGGGCGGGCTTGCCGTTCTCGCCATCGCCGCCCCGGCCAAGGATACGCTCGATTTTCTCGATGTCCTTTGATGGCAGATAGCCTTCATGGGCCGTGACAGAGCCGTCATGGCGGGTCTCGATATAGACCTTGCCGCCGTCTTTCCGGCTGCGCTTGCCATGCTCCCATGTCAGGAAGTGCGCGCCCCGTTCCAGCACGACGGTTTCGGCCCAGCCCTCATTCCGGTAGCGTTCGGCCATGTCGGCGATGGCCTCATTCTGGCAAGTCCAGAACAGGTCAGCGTCCCCGAAAATGGCAGTCTCGCCGAACAGGTCGGTCAGCACGGTCCCGTCATAGGCTTCCAAATCGAACAGCGCCTTGTCGGTGGTGATGCGGCCGCCGCCTGTGAGCCAGTCTTTCAACTGCTCGCCGCGCGGGGCGTATTCGTCTTCCGCGTTCAACAGGGTCAGCCAGTCTTCCTGCTGCTCTTTTGTGGCGAGCGTCAGGGCGTAAAGCGTCCGCTTGTCGATGATTTCGGCCCTGTAGAGCGCCTTGATATCATCGGTGAGCGCCGTCAGCGCCAGCACCCGGCGCACCATGAGTTCGGTGACGCCGAAGCGCTCTGCAATCACCGTGACGGTCTCGCCTTTTGAAGCAAGCCGGGCGAAGACGTCATATTGCAGAAACTCGTCGGCTGGAAGGTGGGTGGTGTTCTCGACAAGGGTCGCTTCCAGCGCGGCAATGTCATCGCCGGATTGCATAACGAGACAGGGCGCTTTCTGCGCCTTGCCTGTCTCCTTGGCGAGGCGTTTGAGGGCGAAGAAACGGCGGCGTCCGGCGACAACGCCATACTTGCTACCTTCCTTGCGGACCAGCATGGTCTGCAAGACGCCGCGCGACTTTATCGACGGATAGATGTCGGAAATGTCGGGCGCTTTGCGCCCGTGGCGCATATTGAGCCGGGACACTTTCATGTCGGTGATAGGGATATGTTTTAACTGCATGGCGTTGCCTCCTTCATGATGTGCAGTTGGTGGGATGCCCCGTGCGTCAGCGCACAGGGCGGTTTTCAAGCCAGAGGCGGTAGGCGCGATGCGCCGCCCCCTCGCTCTCGAAAATGTGGAAACAGCCGCAGACCAGCACGGCCCATGCGCCAATGTCTTCGGCGTCAAGCGATGCAAGCGCCGCGTCGAGTCGGCTGATGCGAAAGGGCGGATTCGTTCGGCAGACAAAATGTCCCCCGGACCTTTTGTTTATCTGCCTCACCATGGCGCCGCTTCCATCGCTGCGGCAGCGCTGCAGGGGTCCGGCGCGGCATAAGCGAGAATGTAATCAGCCGCCTTGGAAGCGAGCGACGCGGCGCGAAAAATGGCGCGCTTGTCCTCGCGCAATACTTCCAGCCAAGAACCGATGTAATCCGTATGCCGCACGGTCGGGGCGATGGACTGGTCCGCGCAGATGAACGCACTGGCGAGTTCCGCCACCAGTTCCTCGCGGGCGTAATCTTTGGTGCCGAATGCGCCTTTCAGGTCGCGGGCGAGGCGTTTCGGGTGCCCGGTCCAGTGGCCAAGCTCATGAAAGCAGGTGCGGTAATAATTGATCTGGTCAAAGAAAGCAGGCTGCGGCGGAACCTGAATGAAATCCCTGGACGGAACATAATAGGCGCGGTCGCCGCCAATCCTGAAATCCGCGCCCGTCGCTGTAATCAGCGCTTCGGCGCGGGGGATAATCTCGCGCTCCGGCAAGTCGGGCGCGTTGGCGGTCAGGTCTTCGGGCAGGCCGTCGCACTGGTCTGCATTGAACACGGTATAGCGTTTGAGAAACGGCACCGTGCCCGGCGACTCGCCCGTCTCGCGCACACGTTCCCGTTCGGCTTTCGGGGTGAAGCGGTCGGCATAAACAACCGTCGTGCCGCGCTCGCCTTTGCGAACACACCCGCCAAGTGACAGCGCCTGTTTGAAGGTCAGCCATGTCTGACAGGAACGGCTTTGCTCAATCGCCGCGCCCCATAAAAGCAGAATATTGATTCCGGAATAGCGCCTGCCCGTCGCGCCATTCTCGGGCAAGCCAAGCGGAGTAGCCCCCTCCACCCCGCCCCAAGGCTGCACCCAAGGCGCGCGCCCCTGTTCCAGTTCCGCGATGATGTTATCCGTGACCTCTGAATAAAGGTCTTTCCGCGTGTTTCGTTGTCTGCGGCGCTGCGCCATCTCTGCCTCCTCTGACCCCCGCTTTTTTCCCGCAAGGCGGGGGCGGTGAGAGGCCGCTGGCCAGATGGCGTCAGGCGTGAGCGGAAGGGGTCAGGTAGGAGGCCGCAGGCACATAGACGATCTTCAAGACGCCGCCCCCCTTCCGGGAGCGCCGCCATCTGGCATGCGCGCCTCCGCCCCCGCCTGAGAGGGAAAAAAGAAGCAAACATGCCGGCGCGCCAGCGCCGACCGAATCCTTCACAACACTGCTTAAAAACTGCGCCAGGGATGAAAGCCCGAAGGGCCGGGACGGCGCGCAGCGATGGCCTGGTTCACGCCAGCCCGGCCGGCGAAGGCCGGGGCGCCCTTTCCTTGGTCGAACAGCCGAACACCGCCCTTAGAAAAAACGCCGCGTTCGCTGCTTATAGGCGCAATACTCATCCCCATACTGGCGTTCCAGCCAGGGCTCTTCTATCCTCGGAGCGAGCCAGTACATCGCTGCCCATAAAGACAGCAGAAACGTTACGCGCAAATCGTTCAAGATGATCGCCCAGCCCAGCAGACCAAGCCAGGTCACGACATAGATCGGGTTCCGGCTGAAACGAAACCAGCCATCTGTCACCAGCCCCCGCGCTTCGCCGAAGGCATTGCGCCAGCCCATCTGGATTGAGATCCAGAAGGCAAGGCCAATACCCGTGACCGCCAGCACGCCGCCGACACCTTGCCGGGCCATGGCCCCCGCATCCTCCGCCGGCTCAAAAACGAGGATGGAGAGCGCAACAAGCGGGTATAGAAACAAACGAAAAAAGGCCCAGAACGTCCGGTATTGCCAGCTCCGTTTTTCCGGAGGCGGAAAAAACTGAAAATCGCGTCGGAACAGCGATACCGCACACAGCGAAAAGATCGCTGCCGCTCCGGACACTGACAATCCGAACGCCAGCCATTCCATCCATAGGGGTGTATTGAACACAGGCGCGCCTCCTAAATCCAGCGCCGCGTGCGGATACGGTAGGCGTCAAACGCTTCACCGAATCTCGCCTGCAGCGCGCGCTCTTCCGGTTTGATCTGAAACTCAGTCATCAGCCAGACAAAGAGAATTGGAGCTACGAAAGCGGACAAATTGCCCATCAGAAACGCGCCGCCTGTCAGAATGGCCGCCATGGCCAAATACATCGGATTGCGGCTGATGCGGTAAAGCCCTGTGGTGACCAGCGTGGCAGCCTCTTCAGGGGCGAGCGGATTGACGGTTGTGCGGGCGCGGATGAATGCGCCGAGCGCGAGCGCCAGAATGGCCATGCCAGCAGCGATGAAAAGCAACGCCGCCGCAGAACGCCACACGCCTTCGAACGCCAGAAAAGGCGTGACAGAGGACAGTCCCCAGCCGATCGCACCGCAGATCAGGACCTGAACAAGAGGTGGAATGCGCAGGCTCATGAGGACGATTCGACCGGAGTCGCATGCGACGCGCCGGTTGTGTTCAGTTCCCGCAGGGCCTGCAGCGTGATGGCGCTCGCCGATTTCAGGAACAGGCCCGCCAGAAGGGCGGCGACAAGCAGGTCCGGCCAGGCCGTTCCGGTCAGCGCGACAACCCCGCCAGCGACGATCACGCCGACATTGCCGATGGCGTCATTGCGCGAGCAGAGCCAGACCGAACGCACATTGCTGTCGCCGTCGCGCCAGCGCAGCAGTATCAGCACGCTCGCGACATTGGCGGACAGTGCCAGAAAGCCGACCACTCCCATGGTTGCGGCTTCCGGCGGCGCGCCGTTCATGACCCTCAACACGGTCATGCCGAGGACGGCGATCGCGATCGCTGCGAGCGAGGCGCCTTTGATCAGCGATGCAAGCGCCCGCGTCCTCAGGCTCGCCCCGATAACGAAGAGGCTGAGCGCGTAGGTCGCCGTATCGCCTGCGAAGTCGAGTGCGTCGGCTTTGAGGGCCTGAGAGCCCGACATTATCCCCGCCGTCATTTCAAACAAAGAACATGACCGCATTGATGGCGATGACGGCCATCAGAGCCCGCTTATAAGCAGGCGAAACCCCATCAAATGTTTTGTCCTCACAGCAACCCGACATCTTCTAATCCTATTCCCCATTGACGATTCTCGAAGAAACCCTACAGTCTACAGCGACTATAGAGGCAAGACTTTTCTTTGGAGCCCGGAATGACGCAGATGACCATTGGTCGTTTATCGAAAGCGGCGGGCGTGAAAGTGACAACCATACGCTATTATGAATCGATTGATTTGATGGGCGAGCCGGACCGAAGTTCGAGCGGCCAACGGCTATATGGCGATGAGGCCGTGCAGCGTTTGTCGTTCATACGGCATGCCCGTGATCTTGGTTTTCCGATGGAGGCCGTTCGTGAAATGATTGATCTGCAAACTCAGCCGGATCAGGATTGCACGGCCGTGGACGCGATAGCCCGTGAACAGCTTGCAGATGTGCGCAAACGCCTGACGCAGCTTGAAGCGCTTGAGGCGGAGCTCAAACGGATGATTACGTGCTGCGAGGGCGGCCGGGTTGACACGTGTCGGATCATTTCAACGCTCAATGATCATAGCGAATGCATCGCAGATGCGCATGAGCGGCTTTCGACCTTTTGAGCAAACCGCTTGACCCTACAGTGACTGTAGATGGTAATTCTCTTCCATTATTGAAAGCACCTCCCGATAAATTTGGATGGGCGAGACTGAATGGAACAACGACAAAGCATACGTGTAGTCTCTCAATTGAGAGCATTGTCATGAGCAAAACATCTACCTCCCCAACAGCAGGCTCCGACACTTCGCTCCCGTTTCGTTACCGGGTATCAGGAATGGATTGCGCGCGAGATGCTGCCGAAATCGAACGGGCGGCTCAATCGGCTGGTGTCGCCCCAAAAGCCGTCAAAGTTTCGGCTGCGACACATATTATGACGCTATGGGTTTCAGAGTCCCAACTTCCAGAAATCGAACTTGGCGTCGCCAAAACCGGTTACGGCTTCGAGAGAATTGCGCCAGGCGATGATGGCCCCGCCGCCTCACAAACCCAAAAGAATCCGGAGTATTTACGCGCCCTTTGGATCGTAATTTTCCTGAACGTTGGTTATGGAATTGTGGAAATGATCGCGGGTTTTTTCGCCGGTTCACAGGCGTTAAAAGCTGATGCGTTAGATTTTGTCGGTGATGGTCTCATTACATTCCTCGGCGTGCTCGCAATCGGCTGGAGTCTTGCCTGGCGCGCTCGTTCAGCCATGATTCAAGGCGTATTCCTAGCTTTGCTTGGCTTCGGCGTACTCGCGAATACGGTGTGGCGTCTTCTTAATCAAACGATACCTGACGCTGCCCTGATGGGCATGTTCGGGCTCATCGCGCTCGTCATAAATGTCATCGCCGTCTTACCGCTACTCCCTCACCGAAAAGGCGACGCTAATGTCCGCGCGGTTTGGTTGTTTTCACGTAATGACGCCATCGGGAACGCGGCCGTAATTGTGGCAGCAGGTTTGGTCGCCTGGCTCGGTCACGGTTGGCCCGATCTCGTGGTTGCAGTCGGGATCGCCGGGCTATTCCTGCATTCTGCATGGGCAATAATTCGCGATGCACGCAACGACCTCAGAGCCGCAATATGACCATTCAGAAGATTGGATTCATCATTGGTCTGGGCGTTCTGGCGATAGATCAACTCACTAAAGCACTTATCCTCAATATTGATGCCCTGGATAACGGTGTGACGGTCCTTCCATTCTTCAACATTGTGCGGCTCAAGAACAATGGTATCAGCTTTGGTCTTCTAGGCAGCCTGCCTCCCTGGCTCCTTACTCTAGCCGCTCTATCGATCGTCGCGGTTTTATTCTATTGGTTATGGCGCACCGCTGATCGCCAGATCGCAACCGCACTCGGGCTGATTACAGGTGGAGCACTCGGAAACATAGTCGATCGCGTGCGACATGGAGCGGTGACCGATTTTTTAGATTTTCACATCAATAACTACCACTGGCCCGCGTTCAACTTCGCCGATAGCGCGATTGTCTGCGGTGTCGGCTTACTGTTGATCTCTGAGTTACTCACGAAGCCACGACGGACGGATAATGCTGAACAAAAATAGCGGCTGATTAATCTGGCCCATGCTTAATAGTTGTCGATGTAAGAATTCGCTTGCCCCTACAGCCACTGTAGGGGCTATAAAACCGACATGATCAAATTCGATTCACTTCGCGTTGGCCTCGCAATGGCCGCCTCAGCGCTCGTAGCAAGCTGCGCCAGCTTTGCCGATCCGCTCACTGAGACGCTACAACCGCTCGGGGCCTGGGCCAGCGGGACCGACGGTGACGCCTGTGAAACCGCTCCGATTACTTATTTTTCATCGGATGGGGTCGTGCTTGTCCTCCTCAGCGCCAAAGGGCCGGTCCATGCGATTGGCAGTTGGGACCGCAACGGCGACGTGCTGGCCATGACGCATAATGACTTTCCGCTCGATCCCAGCGGGCAATCAAAACCCGCTGTTGAACTCAGTATTATGACATTGGACGCTGATAGATTTGTCACCCGAAATGCCAAGGGCGATATTCGGGAACGCATTAAATGCAGCGAGATTGCGATAAAGACGGGTCATGACACTGAGCCGCACTAAATAAATGAATAGATTTAATGATTTTGACAATGAAATTGGATAGTCGTTGAGCGAATGAAAATTGTAACCGTCATATGCACCGCCAGGTTTTGGCTTGCGCTCATGTTGAGCGTGACCCTTGGTATGGGTGCAACGGCGGCCGATATTCATCCTGTGGACGCTGAAGAGATTGCCTGTATGACCGCAGACGCTGAAGCGCATCATGCCGCCGAAATCGGTGACACTGAAAATGATGATAGTGAGCAGCGTCCGGCCCACAAACATCATACTCATAGCTGCGGGCCATGCCATTTGCATATGGTGGGTATGAACAGCCTGACCTTCTCTTACGCTTTATCAGCTACATCGGGGCTTCGCCCCGGCGCAGACCAGCACGTTCCGCGCGCTGGTCCTCACGGTCTTTATCGTCCTCCGCGTGCCTAACCTGACTCTCTGAATCCGCGCCTTTTGCGCGTGGGTTTGATGTCGATTCAGGTTATCACAAGGAAGAATATCCCATGCCAAAATTCAAACAGGGCGCACTCTGCGTCCTGATCGCGGCTGCCTTTGCAGGCACAGCGGTCGCGGCCCCGTGCAACGGGCCAACAGGCAGCGCGCCGACCATCGTGCCCGATGCGCCGCTAACCCTCACTATGGCGCTCATGCAAATCCGTCATGCGTCCCCGGATGTCCGCCGGGCCGCACTGGAGACGCGCGCCAGCGCAGCCGAAGCCGATCAGGCTGGGCGCCGTCTTAATCCGTCAATCGGACTGGAAATTGAAAACTTCTCAGGCACCGGACCGCTCAACGGGTTTGACCAAACCGAAACCACGCTCGCCATTGAGCAGACATTCCAGCTTGGAGGTAAAAGAGCCAAGCGCGAGCGTGCCGCGCGGGCGCGGGCAGCGCTCGCCGACGCTGAATGCCGCGTCATATTAAGAGAGACCGAGCTAGAAGCAGCGCTGCTCTATCATGACCTGATCGCCGCGACAGAACTCGCAGCGCTGGCACGGGAGTCGGCGGATCTCGCCGTGTCTTTGGCTGAAACCGTTGCGAAACGTGTTGAGGCCGGCGCGGCCGCCCCGCCGGAGCGCTCGCGCGCCGAGGCAGATGCGGCTGCACTCAAAGCCGCCGCACTTGCCGCAGACGCTGAAATTGATCAACGCCGCTATGAACTCGCCGCGCTTTGGGGAAGCTCAACGCCGGTTTTTGCGCCCCCGCGCGCCATATTGTCTGATGAAAGTGAAATACTCTCAAAGACGCGCGGGCTTGACGAGCACCCGGCGCTCGCCGCGGCTAAAGCTGGAGCAACAGCCCGCGACGCTGAGCAGGACGCCGCCCGCGCGGCCGGTATTCCTGATGTCACGGTTAGTGCGGGCGTTCGCCAATTTGAAGAGACCGGCGACAATGCGCTCCTGGTCGGGGTCACCGTGCCGATTCCGCTTTTTGACCGTAACCGCGACGCCGCTCGCGCAGCGGGTTATCGCGCCGATGCCGAACGTATCAGCGCCGTCGCCGTTGAGGCCAGATTGCGGTCGCAGCAACAGGCCGCCGCCGCGCGGGTGCGCGCCGCCGAGGCCCGGCTGACGCTACTCGAACAGGAGGCGCTACCTGCGGCCCGTTCCGCCTACGACGCATCTGTTGAAGGCTACGCGGCAGGCCGGTTTGACCTCACATCAACGCTCGATACCCGTAAAGGGCTGATCGAGGCAGGCGTCAGCGTAATTGACGCGCGGCGTACCCTTAATGCGGACCTCATGCGTCTCAAAAGCCTGATCGGTGCCGCCCCGTTTAATGGAGACTTCCAATGAAACAGACACATATTTTGCCAACGACCATGATGGTTCTGGCCGTGATTTTGGCGGGATGCGGCAATGCAACCCCGGATACAAATCGGGTCGCTAGCGAAACCTCCGCCGCGACCGCTGATCACGATGATCACGATGATCATGCCGAAGAAAAAGCGGATCACGATGACCATGGCGAGACCGATCAAGATGATGAGCATGACGATCATGCGGAAAGTGACGGCGAGCCTGACGGCCATGATGATCATAGTGAATCCGAAGGCGACGTTGTAAAACTAACCCAGGACGCGGCCACTGAGGCCGGTATTGAAACAGCAATTGTTGCAGAGGGGGCGATTGCGCAATCTCTCAGCCTTCCGGCCGAAATCCGCTTTGACGCTGATCGTGTTGCCAATGTCTCGCCCAAGGTCAGCGGCGTAATTGGCAAACTCTATGCGAGCGAAGGGGATCACGTGGCACGCGGCGATACGCTGGCGCTGATCAAGAGCCGTGAACTCGCAGGTCTGAAAGCCGCTTGGCTCACGGCGGAAACGCGCAAAGCTCTGGCCAGTCAGGCGCTGGCCCGCGAGGAAAAACTGTTTGCGGACAAGATCACCTCGGAAGCCGATTTGCAAGCCGCGCGGGCGGAATTTGAAGCTGCGAAAGCCGATAGTGACGCGGCTGAAAATGAGCTCCATGCCGCAGGTGTCAGTCATGCCGCACTGGAGCGCATTTCCACGGCGGCTGACGGCGATAATGCCAATGCCTATCTGACAGCGCCGATTGCCGGAACGGTGGTGCGCCGCACGGTCATGCTGGGCGAAACGGTCTCAGCCGGGGATGCCGGCGCTGATCCGCTGTTCACCCTTGTCGACGATAGTGTCGTCTGGGCGGATATTGCCGTTTACAAACAGGACATCGCCCGCATTCGCGTCGGCGCTCCTGTCGCGCTAAAAACCGACAGCGGTGAAATCCTTGCGCAGTCCACAATTGCCTTTGTCTTGCCGGTCATCAGCGAAACGTCACGCACCGCGACGGCCCGCGTGATCGTTGACAACCCGGATGGCACACTGCGACCTGGTCAGTATGTCACGGCCGATCTCAGTGTTGGCACATCTGAGCAGGTTTTGCGCGTACCGGAAGCAGCCATTCAATTGGTTGAAGACAGACCTTCCGTGTTCGTCCCTGTCGAGGGCGGCTATGCACCGCGCGCAGTGATGACAGGCACCAAATCCGGCGGGTTTGTGGAAATCCGCTCCGGCCTAATGGCGGGTGAGGCAGTCGTGACAGACGGTGCCTTCACCCTCAAAGCTCAACTCGAAAAAGACGCCTTTGGCGATGGCCACGGCCACTAGGACATTTGATATGATAAATTTAATGCACCGTATCGCCGGAGGGCGGCTGCTCGCCGCCATCGCGGCGCTCGCCATGACCCTTGGCGGATTATTCGCGTTCAAGGCGCTACCCGTTGACGCCTTTCCCGATGTGACACCCTCACTCGTTCAGGTCTTCACAGAAACCGAAGGCCTCGCCCCAGAAGAGGTGGAGCGCTACGTGACCTATCCAATCGAGACCGCCATGTCCGGCTTGCCAAAGCTAGACCATATGCGCTCGGTCTCAAACTTTGGACTGTCCGTCGTTAACATCTATTTTGAAGACGGCACGGATGTCTATTTTGCGCGCCAGGTTGTTGGTGAACGCCTCGCCGAAGCGCGCGGCAATATCCCCGATGGCTTTGGTGACCCGCAAATGGGGCCGATTTCAACAGGTCTAGGGATTATTCTCTATTTCCGTCTCGAAGATGAGACCGGCGCGCGCGATCTTGTAGAAATGCGCGAAATCCAGGACTGGATCATCAAATACCAGCTTCAGACTGTGCCCGGCGTCACCGAAGTGCTGTCACTTGGCGGTTATGAAAAGCAGTATCAGGTCAGGCTCGATCCGGACGCGCTATTGGCTTACGACATCCAGATTGGTGATGTGATGACCGCCCTTGAGCGCGGCAACAAGACCGAAGGCGCACAATTTCTCGAAATCGGGGCCGAGCAATATACGGTCCGCGGCGTCGGACTGGCGCGATCGGTTGAAGATCTTGCGGAAATTGTCGTCAATGTCGATGATGGCCGCCCCGTGCGGGTACGCGACCTCGGTGAAATCATTGTCGGCGGCGGGGTACGCCAGGGCCTGGCCACCGCCAATGGCGAAGGTGAAGTGGTCGCGGGACTGGTGCTCAAACTCTATGGCGCCAATACGTCCGATGTGATTGCGCGCGTTCAGACACGCTTTGAGGAAATCAACAAAAACCTGCCGGAAGGCGTCAACGCCGTGCCCTATTATGATCAGGGAACACTGGTCAACAAAGCTGCCGCCACGGTGACAACGGCGCTGTGGCAGGGCGCGCTACTCGTCGCACTGGTCGTTTTCGTCTTTCTGGGCGGCTGGCGTCCAAGCCTGGTTGTTGTCCTTTCTATTCCATTTTCCGTGGGCTTTGCCTTCATCGCGATGCAATGGCTCGGCATCAGTGCCAACCTCATGTCGCTGGGCGGCGTGGCCATTGCCATTGGCATGATGGTGGATGGGGCTATCGTCATCGCAGAAAATGTCGACCGGGGATTCCGGGAAAGCGATCCGTCTGTCGATCAGAGAGATGTTGTGGCGCGCTCGGCTGCGGAAGTCATAGCGCCGCTAATTGCGGCCGTTGCGGTGGTGATCGTCGTCTTTCTGCCGCTTTTCTCGCTGCAAGGCGTGGAAGGTAAAACCTTCCGGCCTCTGGCAGCCTCCGCGGCGCTCGCCATGACGGGGTCATTGTTCTACGCCGCGCTGATTGCGCCATCGCTCGCAAATGGGGTCATGCGTCGGAGCAAAAAGCCGCGTGAGGACCGTCCGGGATGGATTGCCCGCACGGTCAGCCAAGCCGCCGGATTCTTCGTTCGCCAGCGTTTGGCGGCGATTGCTCTGGCCGCCATCCTCCTCGTAGCGGGCGGACTGGCCGGATCGCGCCTCGGGTCTGAATTTACTCCTTCGCTTGAAGAAGGTGATGTTCTACTCCGCGTGACCATGGCACCATCTATCTCTTTGACAGAAGCGGCGGAAACGACCACCCGCGTTGAGAAAAGGCTTCTGACGGCCTTTCCGGAAATCAAGTCTATCGTGACCCGAATCGGTCGCGGTGAGGTCGGGGCCCACGCCGACCCGACCAATAGTGCGGAAGCTTTTGTTGAACTCAATCCGAGGTCGGAGTGGCGCAAAGGCTTGTCGCCGGAGAACTTGCGCACAGCGATATCGGAAAATCTCGAAGGTGTGCCCGGTATTGTCGTCAATATCGGTCAACCTATCGCGATGTCTGTTGATGAGCTTTTGACCGGGACGCGCGCAGAACTTGCCGTGAAAATTTTCGGGCCGGACAGTGATGTCCTGTTGAAAAAGTCACAAGAGCTACAGGCCATCTTGCAACAGGTCGATGGGGCAGCTGAAGTTCAGGCTGACCAGATTACAGGGGCGCCACAACTCGTGGTGCGTGTCGATCGCGCGGCCCTCGGGCGGTATGGTCTCGATGTTGAGGACGCGCTTGACGCCTTGCGGACCTCGGTCGGCGGCGCAGAAGCCGGCGCTCTGTTTGAAGGCGTTCGGCAATTCCCGATCGTCGTGCGGTTTCATGAAGAGAGCCGCGATACAGCCGAAGCCATCCGCCGTTTGGTGCTGGAATCGCCGACCGGCGCACGTGTCACGCTGGAAAGCGTGGCCACTATCGAGACCGTGATTGGTCCGCGCCAGATCACGCGAGAGGATGGCGAGCGCTTTATCACTGTCCAATCCAATGTGCGGGGCCGTGACATCGGGTCTTTTGTAACGGAGGCGCAAGCTCTGACGGACGCCAATCTTGACCTGCCTGCAGGCTACCGCGTTGTCTGGGGCGGTCAGTTTGAATTGCAGCAACAGGCCAATGCTCGGTTCGCAGTTGTGATACCAATCACGCTCGGCATTGTATTGCTGATCCTGCTACTGACATTCGGACGGCTTAAATCGGCAATTCTCATACTGCTGAACATCCCCCTGGCGTTAACCGGAGGCGCGCTCGCACTCTGGATTACAGGCCTGCCTGTCTCGGTTCCCGCGACGGTTGGTTTCATCGCGTTGTTTGGTATCGCACTTGGCAACGGGATGGTCCTGGTGAGCTTCATGGATGATTTCGCCCGCGCCGGGCGGGACCGGGATGCGCTCGCAATCGATGCGGCTGGGATGCGCGCCAGACCCGTTCTGATGACGGCGATGACAACCGCTTTGGGACTTGCGCCCTTGCTGTTTGCGACTGGCGTCGGCGCCGAAGTACAGCGGCCTCTGGCAACTGTCGTCACAGGCGGGCTTGTCTCTTCAACTCTGCTGACGCTGCTCGTGATGCCGGCATTGCATCGGTGGTTCTCGCCAAAACCTGACTCGCATCATTCGCTACTGGAAACACGGCACAACCCCGAAACTGTGCCAGCGGAATAAATCACTCCGCCTTGGCGGTGTAATCCGCCAAGGCGTCACTTTTTTGGAGACGCTTATGTCACCCCCGAAACACTCAAATCATGATCATGACACTGACAGTCATGGTCATGACCATGGCGATGTCATTAGCCGTATAGTGGGCCCGCGCGCGGAAATCATCTTTGCCGGGCTAGCTGGACTTTGCCTGCTGGCAGGCTGGCTCGGACCCAAACTTGGGTTTCTACCGGACCCCATCGGATTTGGCTTCCTGCTCGCGGCTTACTTTTTCGGCGGTTATTTCGTGCTGCGTGAGGCCATGGGTAAAATACTCAAAGGCCAGTTTCAGATCGACTTTCTGATGCTGGTGGCTGCTACGGGCGCCGCCATTCTCGGCGAATGGGCGGAAGGTGCTTTTCTTCTCTTCCTGTTTGCCATTGGCCATGCCCTTGAAAACTATGCCATGGCCCGGGCGCGCAATGCGATTTCGGCTTTGTCGGATCTCACTCCGGATGAGGCGCTTGTCCGTAGGGGTGAGACGACAGAAACCATTGCGATTGACGAGTTAGTTGTCGGCGATGTCGTTGTGGTGCGTTCCAATGAGCGCTTGCCAGCCGACGGATTTGTGGTCAGCGGACAAAGCGCCGTCAATCAGGCGCCCATTACAGGCGAAAGCGCGCCCGTAGACAAAAGACCCGTGGCTGACCGCGAAAAGGCAGCTGCTAATCCTGACGCGCTGAAGGCCGAAAGCCGCGTGTTCGCGGGGTCAATCAATGGGTCCGGCAGTCTTGATATAGAAGTGACCAAATTGTCGGGCGAGACGACGCTGGCCCGCGTTGTCACCATGGTGAGCGAGGCTGAAACACGCCAGTCACCGACCCAGAGTTTTACCAAAAAGTTCGAGCGCATATTTGTGCCGTGCGTCATTGTTCTGGCGGTTGTTACGTCGCTGGCCTTCCTTGTTTTGGACGAGACGGCTTCCGAAAGCTTCTACCGAGCCATGGCTGTATTGGTGGCGGCAAGCCCCTGCGCGCTGGCCATTGCAACCCCAAGCGCCATTCTCTCCGGCGTGGCCCGCGCCGCGCGCGGCGGCGTGTTGATCAAGGGCGGCGCGCCGCTTGAGGCGCTCGGACGGCTCGACGCCATCGCCTTTGACAAAACAGGCACACTGACGGAGGGCGAGCCGCGCCTAGTGGATATTGTGCCTTTCGGCGATGTCGATGAAGACACTTTGCTCAGGGTTAGCGCCGCTGTTGAAACGCTGAGTGATCATCCGCTGGCCGAGGCCGTGGTGCGCGATGCGAAAAGGCGCCTCGGATCAATCCCCGACAGCGCAACCGATTTTACAAGCATAACCGGTCGCGGTGTTTCCGCCATGTATGATGGCCAGATTGTGCATATCGGCAAATCGGCCTTGTTTGATGAGGTGGACGGCAAGCCAGTGCCCGAGGACTTGGCAGAGCGCGTCAATTCGCTGTCGGCCGATGGCCGCACAACGATGATTGTGCGCCATGGTGAGCGCTATCTGGGCGTAATCGGTCTGATGGACACGCCGCGCGAGGCCGCGAAAAGCGTCATAGCGCGGCTGCGCGACATCGGTGTGACCCGCATGATGATGATTTCGGGCGATAATCAGAATGTGGCAGATGCTGTCGCGCGAGACGTTGGGCTGGACGAGGCCTTCGGCGATCTCATGCCCGATGACAAAGTCACCAAGATCAAATCGCTCAAGCAAGGCCGCGGCGTCGCTATGGTTGGGGACGGCGTCAATGATGCGCCTGCCATGGCTAATGCGACTGTCGGTATTGCCATGGGAGCGGCGGGCTCAGACGTTGCGCTTGAGACCGCTGACATTGCCCTCATGGCTGATGATCTTGAAACGCTGCCATTTGCCGTCGGATTGAGCCGGGCGACCAGTCGCATTATCCGGCAAAATCTTTGGGCGAGCCTCGGCATCGTCGCCTTTCTTATTCCCGCGACGCTTTTCGGTCTCGGGATCGGGCCCGCTGTCCTCATTCACGAAGGTTCAACTTTGATCGTCGTGTTCAACGCTTTGCGACTACTTGCGTTCCAGGATCGCGAGCATTGATGAAACTGAAGGTCATCTGGTGCCGAATTCAATCAAACGCCCTGGTGCCGCCAGCGCGGCTCAGTGTTTCTGACTAAAACTGAAAAGTAATCATTCACAAAAGTAGTCTACGTATGTCGATGAATAATTTGCGGAACTTGTTCATTACGGGGACCTTAGCCGCCTCGCTCGCGGGATGCGCGTCGGCCCCAAAAGCTTTCCAACCATTAGATGTCATCGAAGCTGAAGCGGTCCGTGCCGAGTGCGGACTCATCCTACCGGCTTCCAGACTCAAGAGCGGCGGAGACTTCAGGCGACGGGCATATCAGACCTGCAAGAGCGACGTTCTAAGAGAGCTTGCCCGCAATGAGTGAAGACTTCACTCATGCGGCACGCTGATTAAACCCCAGCTGTGCGCCGAGAAGTTCAACCAGATAGCCGCCATCCCGCAGCCCCTCCGCCTTTTTGATAATGTAGCGGATGGCGTCCCGCATGGTGCCGGTTTCATCGCTCCACTCGGCATCGACGGCCGCTTTGCCGTTGAGAACAATGGCGATTTCGCGCCGTGACATGCCAAGCTCAAGACAATCGAGGGCGACCAAACCGTCACGCAGGATTTGCGTGGTTTTGGTCCAGAGCGGCGCCTCGGGCACGCTGCCTTCCTCGATCAGGGCAAGTGCGGCTTTCTGCGCTTTCAGTTTGCGCTCATAGGCTTTGAGATCAGAGATGGTCAGTTTCATCCGAACAGGTTCGAGCCCCAGAATCGAAACGCCGGTGCAGCGCACCTGCACGACGCAGCCCTTGCCGCGGATCAGAAGAAATTCGCGGGCCTGCAAATCGGTAATGTGGGTGATTTGGCAAATTGGAACCGTGCTGTCCCAGATATCACAGCTTTCGCCCGGCGCCCGTGGTGAGCAGTTCACTTCCACCTGATCGGGAAACACATGCTTGTTCCAGACCGCATCGGCTTCAAACCCATTAAGGTCTGGATCGGGCATGAACATAAGGCCCCAGCGGTGAGCGAGGCGCTGCGGGTTGCGGGGCTTCAAGAGACGAATATCGGCGCAAGGCGCTTTCATTTCAGATACATCGTCGTCCGACCGCGCCTCTGCATCGCGTCTGAGGTCGGGATTGCGCCTTGCATATTCCCATGCCCAGCGATCAGGCGACAGGCGCGAAAGGTAATCGTAGCGCGCCAGGACGCCTTCCGAACTCAAGGTAAAAGTCTTCATCATCAGCTCCCTTCACAGGGGAATTCAGCAAGATGAGTGCCAACCTGAAATTGAAGACTGAATTCATACGCGCAGATTACTTAATGCATGAACAGCATCTTACGGGAATAATTTGAGCATCTGATCACTATTCAAACTCTCCTCATGAGGGATTTTTACAGTCGCAACCTGTAGCAATAGTTACAGGTTCGCGTTTGCATTCATCTGCAGCAGGTCGCGGGGCGTTGCTGGATATGGCCCGCAGTCCCACTCCCCGAAAATCGCATGGGCTGTCAGGCTTTGGTCACTCGGAAACGTGAGTGACAGGAGCCTTATGAAATGGACAAGCCCGCGCACCAAAGCGAAACAGAAGACCGTCGCAGCGCAATGCTGCGCACCGCGTTCTGTTCTGTGGTGCGCGAAGCGCTGGAAGCGCCAGATACGATCGAAATCATGGCCAATCCTGATGGATCGGTCTGGATCGAGAAGGCTGGCATCGGCCTCATCATCTCTGAACACACTCTCCCGTCTTCCGACCGCGAGCGCGTCATCCGGCTCGTGGCCTCTGGGGTGGGAGTAGCCGCAAACCGCACCTCCCCGATTATCTCTGCTGAACTCCCCGGCAGCGGCGAGCGGTTTGAAGGGCTTCTCCCACCCGTCTCAACCGCGCCATGTTTCTCCATCCGCAAGCCTGCGACCACACCGTTTGAACTCGGCGACTATGTCACCCAGGGCGCGCTGGCGCCTGCGCTGGCCCAAGCGCTCAAGGACGCGATTGCAACGCATGCGAACATTCTGATCGCCGGCGGCACGTCCTCTGGCAAGACGACATTTACCAATGCCTTGCTGGCAGAGCCCTCACTACATGACGACCGCATCGTCATCCTTGAAGACACGCGGGAGCTGCGCTGCGCCGCACCCAATGTCGTCCAGCTCAGAACCCATCGCGGCAGCACCAGCCTGCAGGACCTTGTCCGCTCGACCCTGCGCCTGCGCCCCGACCGGATCATTATCGGCGAAGTGCGCGGGGCTGAAGCGCTCGACCTGCTCAAAGCCTGGAACACCGGCCATCCCGGCGGGATCACCACGCTGCATGCGAACTCCGCCCACGGCGCGCTAGCGCGGCTTGAACAGCTGACACTGGAAGCCACACCGCGCGCGCCCTTCGACCTCATCGCAGAGGCGATTGACGTCGTCGTGTTCATGAGCCGCGCGGGCGGCCAGCGCCGCGTTGAAGAGGCACTCCGCGTCACCGGCTTTGACGGCGAGGGCTACCAGACCCAGCCGCTCGTCTCCCGCTCTTTGTCCCTCGTCCAACATGGAGAAACACTATGACCCTCTACACCCACCTTCAGACCGTAAACCGAACGGTTCAGGTCGCGGCCTGTATCGGCCTCGGCCTGATGATCGCCGGTCCCGCCCATGCAGCAGGCTCCGGCATGCCCTGGGAAGGTCCGCTCGATCAGATCCTGCAATCTATTGAAGGGCCCGTCGCGCGGATCGTCGCGGTGATCATCATTACGCTGACCGGTCTGACCTTGGCTTTCGGAGAGACCAGCGGCGGGATGCGAAAGCTGATCCAGATTGTGTTCGGTCTTTCGATCGCCTTCGCCGCCACCAGCTTCTTCCTGACTTTCTTCAGCTTTGGCGGCGGAGCGCTGGTCTAGTGGCGGAAGGCTATGAAATCCCCCTCCATCGCTCGCTGACCGAGCCGATCCTGATGGCGGGCGCACCGCGCACGGCCGCCATCGCCATCGGGACGCTCGCTGCCGCGGTCGGCCTTGGGCTCCAGCTCTGGATACCGGGCCTCGTGCTCTGGACCGTCGGGCATTCAGCGGCCGTGTTCATGGCGCGGTCTGATCCGGATTTCATGGCCGTTGCGAGCCGTTCGACGCGCCACAAGGAGCATCTGACATGCTGAACTTGCGTGAATATGCCGACACACCAACGCTTCTCGCCGACTATCTACCATGGGCCTGTCTCGTTGCGCCGGGCGTCGTCCTCAACAAGGACGGCAGCTTCCAGACGACATTCAAATATCGTGGCCCTGACCTTGAAAGTTCGACCGAGGAAGAACTCGTCTCGGTTATGGCCCGGGTCAACAATGTCCTGCGCCGGTTTGGCTCAGGCTGGGCGCTCTTCTTCGAGGCGCAGCGCCACGAGGTGCATGACTATCCGGAGGCGGAGTTTCCAGATGCGCTGTCCTGGCTCATCGATCAGGAACGCGCGCTGCAAGCCGAAGAAAGCGGCGCCCGGTTCGAGAGTGCCTACTATCTAAACCTCCTCTGGCTACCGCCTGCCGATGCGACGGGCCGCGCCGAGAAGGCGCTGATCCAGCGCGCTGAGACCGAAGATGCCGCGACCTGGCGGCACCGGCTGGAGACGTTCCAGCAGCACGCGGACCGCGTCTTCGATCTCCTTTCCACCTGCCTCGCCGAGATTGGTAAGCTAACTGACGATGAGACGCTGACCTATCTCCACTCGACCATCTCGATCAAGCGCCATCCTGTTGTGACGCCTGAGCTGCCGGTCTTCCTCGACGCCGTGCTCGCCGATGAGCCCTTCGCTGGCGGGCTGGAGCCGATGATCGGTGACGCGCATTTGCGCACGCTGACCATTCTCGGTTTTCCGGCCTCGACCCTGCCGGGCATCCTTGATGAGCTGAACCGGCAGGGTTTTGCCTATCGCTGGGCAACGCGCTTCATCGCCATGGACAAGGCCGAAGCTGAAAAAGTGCTCGGAAAGAAGCGCCGCCACTGGTTCGCCAAACGCAAATCGATCGGCGCGGTCCTGCGCGAGACCCTGTTCAATGAACAGGCGGCCCTCGTAGACAATGACGCCGACAATAAGGCGGGTGATGCCGACGCCGCGCTACAGGAACTCGGCTCCGACCTTGTCTCCTATGGCTATGTGACCACAACGATCACTGTCGCCGATCCCGACCGGCGCGTGGTGGACGAACATATCCGCGTGGCCGAGCGCATCGTGAATGGCCGCGGCTTCACCGCAATCCGCGAGACCCTGAACGCCGTCGATGCCTGGCTCGGGAGCTTGCCCGGTCATCCGTATGCCAATGTCCGTCAGCCCATCCTGCACACGCTGAACCTGGCCCATATGGTGCCGCTGTCTGCGGTCTGGGCGGGCGAAGACGCCAATCGACACCTACAAGCCCCTGCGCTCATCCAGGCACAGACCGACGGCACAACACCGTTCCGCCTAAATCTCCACATTGGCGATGTTGGTCATACGCTTGTCGTCGGTCCCACCGGCGCGGGCAAGTCCGTGCTCCTGTCCCTGCTCGCCCTGCAATGGAAGCGCTACACAAACGCCCAGGTCTTCATCTTCGACAAGGGCCGGTCCGCGCGCGCTGCAACGCTTTGCATGGGCGGCGCGCATATCGACCTTGGCAGTTCGAACGCCCCAAGCCTCCAGCCCCTGAAGGACATCGACACCGAACATGGCGCGAGTTTCGCCGCTGACTGGCTGACAGGTCTCTGCACAAATGAAGGCGTCAGCATGACGCCGGACCTGAAAGCCCGGCTCTGGGAAGCGATCCAGTCTCTCAGCTCAGCGCCTGAAAACGAACGCACGCTGACAGGCCTCAGCCTGATGCTGCAGGACGACACGCTCAAATCGGCGCTCCACCCGTTCACGCTGGAAGGCCCGCATGGCCGCCTTCTCGATGCCGATCAGGAGAGCCTCGCCCTCGCCGATACAGTCTGTTTCGAGATGGAAGAGCTGATGCACGCGAAAGGCGCGGTCGCCCCCGTCATCACTTACCTGTTCCACCGACTTGAAGCCCGGTTCACCGGCAAACCAACGCTGCTCATCCTAGATGAAGCCTGGCTGTTCCTCGATGATCCGATGTTCGCGGCGCGCATTCGCGAATGGCTCAAAACCCTGCGCAAGAAGAACGTGTCTGTCGTGTTCGCAACACAAAGCCTGGCCGACATCGCGAACTCAAGCATCGCGCCTGCACTCGTCGAGTCCTGTCCGACACGGATCTTCCTCCCGAATGAACGCGCGCAGGAACCGCAATCGAAAGAGACCTATGAGCGCTTCGGACTCAATACCCGCCAGATCGAACTGATCTCAAGAGCCACGCCGAAGCGCGACTATTATTACCAGTCACCCCTCGGCGCGCGCGTCTTTGATCTGGGACTTGGACCCATCGCCCTCTCGGTTTGCGGGGCGTCCTCGCCGGAAAATCAGGCCCGCATGGACCGCATCTGGGCCGAGACGGAAGGCGACGGCTTTGCTGCCTGCTGGCTGATCGAGAAAGGCCTGCCCTGGGCGGCTGAGCTGCTCACCCGCTGGCCCGGCCATGCGCCTGAAGCCGCCGATCCGATCCAATCAGTCCACGCCATCGCCGCCGAATAGGAGCCCCCGATGAAACGCTTCCTTGCCTCCGCCCTCATTTGCGCCGCGCCGCTCTCCATCCTCATCGCCCCGCCAGCCGCCGCCCAATGGACGGTCTATGACCCGGCCAATCACATCCAGAACATCTACCAGGCGATCCGGTCGCTTCAGGAAGTGAACCAGCAAATCCAGCAGCTCACCCATGAAATCGAGATGCTGGAGAACATGGCGCGCGATCTGGAGGCGCTGCCCGATAGTATCGTCGACGACATATTGCGCCGCATGCGCCGCATCGAGGAGCTGATGCGCGAGGCCGAAGGCATCGGCTACCGCGTCGAGGAAATCGAGCGCGAGTATGAAGAGGTGTACCCTGAAGACTATGGCAGTGAACCGCCGCGCCAGGCCGTCCTCGTCGAAGAGGCCCGCGCCCGCTGGCGTCAGTCCCGCACGGCTTACCGGGACAGTCTGACCGTCACGGCGCAGGTCGTCTCCACAGCGCGGGCTGACAGTGACAGTCTCGGCCGGCTGATCGCCGACAGCCAGTCCGCCGTCGGCAATCTCCAGGTCGCGCAGGCGGGAAACCAGATCGAGGCCCTGCAGACTGAGCAGCTGATGCAGATGGAAGCCATGATGGCCGCCCATTACCGCGCCGAGGCGCTGGAACGCGCGCGCCAGCTGGCCGAGGCCGAACGCGGCCGCGCCCGCACCCGGGCCTTCCTCGCAGAGTAGCGCCCCATGGACGTGATCGACACATTTCTCGCGACCTTTATCGCCTACATTGACAGCGGGTTCGGCCTGCTGGCGGGCGATGTCGCATACCTGTCGACCACGCTCATCGCTATCGACATTACGCTGGCAGGCCTGTTCTGGGCGCTCTCCCAGAACACGGACGTGATCGCCGGGCTCCTCAAGAAGGTGCTCTATGTCGGCTTCTTCGCCTTCATCATTGGCAATTTCTCTCTTCTCGCAGGGATCGTCTTTGACAGTTTCGCGGAGCTTGGCGTGACCGCTGGCGGCGGGACCATGACCGCCGATGATCTCCTGCGCCCCGGCTTCATCGCCAGTGTCGGTCTCGACGCCGGTCAGCCGCTCTTGGAAGAGATCAGCGACATGCTGGGGCCAATCTCCTTCTTCCATAACTTCATCATGATCGCGGTGATGTTCATCGCCTGGGCGATCATCATGGTCGCCTTCTTCGTGCTGGCCGTGCAGCTCTTCATCACGATCCTGGAGTTCAAGCTGACGACGCTCGCCGGGTTCGTGCTCGTGCCGTTTGCGCTCTGGAACAAGACGACGTTCCTGGCTGAACGCGTCCTCGGCAATGTCATCACCTCGGGCATCAAGCTGATGGTGCTTGCCGTCATTATTGGCATCGGCTCGACGCTCTTCTCATCCGTGACCGATGCGTTCCGTACCGGCGATGATGTGACGCTCGCGCAAGTCATGGGCACGGTGCTCGCCGCGATCGTCTTCTTCTGGATGGGCATCTTTGCGCCCGGCATCGCCTCCGGCCTGATCACCGGTGCGCCGCAACTCGGCGCGGGTTCCGCCGCAGGCGCGGCCGCCGGTGTCACAGCCGGAACCTATGTCGCCGGGATGGGCGGCCGCGCTGCCGTCGGCGCCGTCGCGGGCGGGGCGTCCTCCGCCGTCAAGGCCGGCGCCAGCATGGCCGGCGCGGCGCGCACTTCTTATACGCTGGGATCGGTCGCCTCTGGCGCATCCGGCGCAGCGGGCGTCGCCGCAGGCCTTGCCGGTGTCGCCCGTGCAGGCGGCGACGCTATGCGTCGCACAGCATCGCGCCCGGCTCAAGCCCTCAGAGACGCCTACCAACGCGGCAGTCAGGGCGCCTGGCGCGCCACCGGCGGGTCTGAGGCCGCGTCCATGCAAAACTCTGCCTCCGGATCATCATCAAGCCAAAGCCCCGGCTGGGCGCGGCGCATGCAGGCGAGCCAGCGCATGGGACAGGCAGGCCAGATGGCCGCGCACTCCCTGCGCGACGGTGATCGCGGCGCTTCGGGCGCAAACCCCACCCTCAGAGACAAGGACGACTAGACGATGGCTTTCAGGCGATCCTCCTCCAGCTATGGACCAAGCCCGTTTCCCGAAACGCCTTACCAGAAGGCGGGCCAGATCTGGGAGTTCGCAGCCGGTTTGCCGCAGGCAAAACAATCCATCCGGGGGATGGATTGTAGGCGAAGAACGCCGCGGCAGCGGCCCGCAGGCTCCCGCTTCAACCCAACAAGACAGGAGGTCTGATCTATGGCGTTCAAGCGTTCATCTTCAAGCTACGGCCGCAGCCCGTTCCCCGAGACGCCATATCAGAAGGCCGGACAGGTCTGGGATGAAAGAATAGGCTCCGCCCGCGTGCAGGCGAAGAACTGGCGGCTCATGGCGCTCGGCTGTCTCGGGCTCTGCTTCGTCACCTCCGGCGCGCTGGTCTGGCGCTCGATGCAATCCACCGTCACGCCCTATGTGGTCGAAGTCGATGAGACGGGTGCGGCCCGCGCTGTGGCTCCGGCCACGACAAGCTACACGCCGACCGATGCCCAGATCGCCCATCACCTTGCGAACTTCATAGAACATGTCCGGGGGCTTTCCGTTGACCCTGTCGTCGTCCGCGAGAACTGGCTGCGCGCCTATGACTTCGTGACCGACCGCGCCGCCACCACGCTCAACGAATACGCCTCCGCCAATGATCCTTTCGCCGATGTCGGGCGCAAATCCCGCACCGTGGACGTGGTCAGCGTGGTTCGCGTCTCGGAGGACAGCTTCCAGGCCCGCTGGATCGAGAAGACCTATGAGAATGGTGCGCTCGTCAGCGCCCAAAGGTTCACCGGCAATTTCACAATCATCACCCAGCCGCCGACGGATGCAGAGACCCTGCGCGCCAATCCGCTCGGCCTTTATGTCCATGCCCTGAACTGGGGTCAGGACCTCGTTACAGGAGAATGATCCCCATGCTTCGTATTCTGCTTGCCACTTCGGCCCTCGCACTTACCACGGCCTGCGCCACGACCGAGCTTGAACCTATCGATGCGAGCGCCTTTGTCGCGGCCAAGCCCGTCGAGGATAGGACCGACTATCCGGTGGAGATCGTCGAAACCGCCGTCGCGCTGCCGCTGCCCGGCCAGATGATGCCCATCGGCGCGCGTGTCACCACCAATGCCGATGGCAGCGTGACGCGGACCTACACAAGGACGATATCGCGTCCCTCAGTGTCACCGGCTGAAGCCATCAGACAGGGCCGCACCGGCGCGCTTATCGAACCTTCGGTCGATGGCTATGTGAACGCGATCCAGGTCTATCCCTATACAGAAGGCGCGCTCTACCGGCTCTATGCCAGCCCCGGACAGGTTTCGGACATTGCCCTGCAGCCGGGCGAGGAACTGGTCTCGGTCTCGGCAGGCGACACGGTCCGCTGGGTCGTGGGCGATACGATCTCCGGCTCTGGAAACACTTCCCGCGCGCATGTGCTGGTCAAACCGATTTCCTCCGGCATTCGCACCAATCTGATGATCGCCACGGACCGGCGCACCTATCATCTGGAACTTGAAAGCACGGACGGCGGCTATATGGCCGCTCTGTCCTGGCGCTACCCCGCGGATGAACTCGCAGGCCTCACTGCCCGCAATGAGCGCGCGATCGCACGGGACGCGGGAAGCATTGAGCGCGGCCTGACGCTGGAAGGCCTGAACTTCGACTATCGCCTCTCCGGCGACAGTCCGGACTGGAAGCCTGTCCGCGTCTTTGATGATGGCCGTCAGGTCTTCATCCAGATGCCGGAGGACATCGCCACAACCGACATGCCGCCGCTTTTCGTGCTCGGCACGGACGGTGATGCGGAACTGGTGAACTACCGTGTGCGCGGCAATTATTATGTCGTGGACCGGCTGTTCCGTGCGGCCGAGTTGCGCCTCGGCGAGCGGAACCAGACCGTGGTGCGAATCTCACGCAACGAGCGGCGCTCGCCGCTGGCTGGCCTGTTCGGGAACTGAGCCGATGTCCGAGCCCATTCCCTTCGACGAACATGCCGAGCGGCTGAAGATCCGCTCCAGCCCGAAGCCGGTGACGCGGATCAATCGCAAAGTATTGATGGTCGGCGCAGGCCTCGGCGTGCTCGCCCTGTTCGCAGCCATGAGCGTTGCCCTCAAACCGCCAACCGCTATCGATCCGGATGCCCGTCGCGAGCTCTACAACACGACGAACACGCGCAAGCCCGAAGGTCTCTCAACGCTTCCGACCAGCTATAGCGACATCACATCCGTCGAGGACCGCGTCACGCGTCTTGGCCCACCGCTTTCGGGCGATCTCGGCGCGACCATGCTGCGCGCCGAACGCGAGCTCGGTATCGAACCGGAATATGTGACCCGGTTCGAGGATGACTTTCGCCCGAACCCAGCCGACGAGGCCGAACGTGCAAGGCGCATGCGCGAGGCCGCCCTTGCCGATGAAGCCGCCCGCGCACCGGTCTTTTTCCGACTCGATTCTCAGAGCGGCACGGCAAGCACCACCGACACCCGTCCTGCTTATCGAGACCCCGCGCTTGATCTGGGTTCTGAGCTTCTGGCGCTCGCCGCTCTGCCGCAAGGCGCACGGTCCGCTTTCGGACAGCCTATCGATACAAATCTCCAGTCCCGCAAGCTCGCCTTTACGAGCGAAGGACCAGCAAGCGACATCTACAATCCACACGGCGTGGAAGACCCTGCCTCGCCGTATCAGGTCATGGCTGGCACGCTCATTCCGGCTTCAATGGTCACGGGCATCAACTCAGACCTGCCGGGCACGATCGTCGCGCAGCTCACCCAGCCCGTCTATGACACCGTCACCGGCCAATACCTCCTCATCCCGCAGGGCTCGCGCCTGATCGGGCGCTACCAGTCGGAAGTCTCTTTCGGGCAGGACCGCGCACTCGTGACCTGGGACCGGATCATCTTCCCGGACGGGTCGTCGATTGTGATTTCCGCGCCAGGCGCTGATGCGCAAGGCTTTGCGGGTCTCTCGGATCGAACCGATCATCATTGGGACCGCGTGTTCATCGCAGCAGGCCTCGCCACCATTCTCGGCGTCGGCGCAGAACTCGGTGCAGACGGTGACGGCGATCTCGAACGCGCGATCCGACGCGGCACGACCGACACCGTCAACCAGGCCGGCCAGCGCGTCGTCGAACGCAACCTTGGCATTCAGCCGACGGTCCGTGTGCGGCCGGGCTGGCCCGTGCGCGTGGTCGTCACCCGCGACCTCATCCTCAGACCCCATCCACAAGGAACAAGCAGATGACCCTACGCCTTGGACAGTTACCCGATCGCACCCCGGTGCGTATGAGCCTCTCGGTCGATCCCGACCTCGCCAGCGCCCTCAGCGACTATGCCGAAATCTACCGGCAAACCTATGGCGCGGAGGAAAAGCCCGAAGCGCTCATCCCCGCCATGATCGAAAGCTTCCTGGCGTCAGATGCCGGGTTCAAACGGGCGCGCCGCGCCCTTCATTCCAACGCCAGCAAAGGAGACTAACCCATGGCGCAGATCGGCACGTTCACCCTGAAAGATGGCAGCTATACCGGCACCATCCGTACCATGACCATCAACGTCAAAGCACAGCTTGTCCCGAACAGTGACAAGGCATCAGATGGCGCACCCGACTTCCGGCTCTATGCCGGCGGGGCCGAACTCGGTGCGGCCTGGCGTCAGGAAAGCAAGGACGGCGAAACCCCGTACCTCGCCGTCAAGCTCGACGATCCAAGCTTTGCCAGCCCCGTGCGCGCCGCCTTCTTCGAGAATGAAAAGGACGGCACCGGCGTCATGGTCTGGAACCGGACGAAGACCAACTAGCAAAGGGTCTGGCGCCCCAATGAGCCTCAGCCTGCATGATCTTGAAAAAGGCCGCCGCATTGCGGCGCTCGTCGTGCGCCATTGCGGTGAGAAGTATTTTCCCCTGTTCGACCGGTTCGACCGGGAAGTCCGCGAGCGGGCCTCGGCGGCCGACCGGATCGAGGACGCCATCGGCGCGAACATGCCCGCTCGGCCGAGAAAGCGAGGGCGCTCTTGATTTCCTCAGAAAGAACCGCTATATATCCCTTCAGTGGAAAGGATCGCTCAATGTCCCAAACAGCAGCCATCGACGCACAGGAACGGGCACGGGTGATGACCATGGCCGTGGTCCGGGCCGCTGAAAAGCTTGGTCTTTCCGGGAAGGACATGGCCCTGATTTTGGGGGTTTCGGAACCGACCGTGTCGCGGATGCGCAAGGATGAGTTCCGGCTGGAGGAAGGCACCAAGCCGTTTGAACTGGGAGCGCTGTTCGTTCGCCTGTTCCGGTCGCTTGATGCGATCACCGGCGGCGACGGCAAGGTGGCCAACGCCTGGCTACGCAATGAAAACCGGGCGCTTGGCGGTCGTCCACTCGATCAGATCAAGACGATTACAGGACTGACCCATGGCCTTGCCTATCTGGATTCCAGACGCGCTCCGCTCTGAGCGGCAAGGCGTATCCCGCGTTTTCTGGCGCTGCGTGGAGGCGCAACACATCGTCTCCACGCTTCAGCTTGTTGATACGCTGGATGAGCAGCGTATTCTCGAAGACATGCTCGAAGAAACAAAGCCGCCTGTACCCCCCGACTGCGCAGGGCTCCACTATCTCTACATGACGCCGTTCCGCTACGGCCTCTATCCGAACGGCTCGCGGTTCCGCCGCGCCGGACCGACGCCCGGCGTCTATTATGTGTCCGAAGAACCGGCGACAGCGATCATCGAAACCGCGTTTCATTTGCTGCTCTTCTACGCAGACTCTCCGGGCACGCCATTTCCGGCGCAGCCGAGCGAGCACACCGCATTCGACGTGCCGGTCCGCACCGACGCAGCCATAGATCTCATGTCAAAGCCATTTAGCGACGCTGCCAACCTCTGGACGCATCCAAACGACTACGAAGCGTGCCAGCAACTCGAAGAAGCTGCGCGTGCGGAGAGTATCGGGCTGATCCGCTATGCGTCAGTGCGCGATCCCGAGCACCGGCCAAATGCGGCTATTCTCTCCTGCGCCGCCTTCGCCGCCGCAACCCCGACACAAAACCAGACCTGGCGGCTATGGTTCAACAAGACAGGCGTGCACACGATATGTGAGTTTCGGGGAGAAAGATTTGGTATTCCAGCGCTTGCATGGGAAACCGACGAAAGACTCAAGCGACTGTTTTCTGCAGATACCACGCAGAAAACTCCATAAAATTGAATTACATAAATAGTCGGATCCCACTGAATCGAATGCTCCATGGAAAAAACACAGAATGAGCGCACTGTCCTCTTCGTCACAAAAGCGACGCCAGAGGATAATGAATTCACAGAGTGGCTCGCCCCGCGCCTTGAGGCTGCAGGATACCAGGTTTTCGCCGACATTCTGAATCTCGAAGGAGGTGAACGCTGGCGAAAAACATTGACCCGTACTTTGCAGGACCGGGCGGTAAAGCAATTGCTGATTTGCGCCGGAGATGGCTTGCATAAAAACGGCGTGCAGGAAGAAATTGGCATTGCAGCCGACGTCTCCCGCACGACCGGTGATGAAAAATTCACGATACCGCTTCGCGTTAGGAGCTTCCGCAAAGTCTTCGGCATGGGAGAACTACAATATCTGAACTTCGAGGATAGCTATGCGGATGGTCTCGCTGATCTGTTAGAGACGCTCGAAAAGCAGAACGTCCCAAAACTCAATGAACCTTTGATTCAGCCGCAATGGGAGCAGCACCGAAGGCGAAATGAGATCAGACTGGAAAACCGCGCCGAAACCCTGACCAGCAATTGGGTCGCGATCGAAAACGCGCCAGACGAGATCGCTTATGTCGCGCCGACTGGACCTTGCGATCGCGACAAGCTGAAAAGGCGCGCGAACAGCTTCGCTTTTCCCACTTATCCTCACTTATCTGGTTTCATCACCTTCGCTTCCCCCTTGGAAATGGCCGAGCATTTCGAGGGGTTCGGACCGATCAAGACGATTGCTACGAGTCGCCTTTCATCTTTCATGGAAAAGGGGTGGTCGGAACTCGACATAAAGAGTCGTGAAGCCAAAAATATTTTAGTCGCGCTATTCCGTCAGGCCTGGGAGCGACGTCTCTCTTCGATCGGGTTTCAAGAATATGGGTGGGCGAGCGGTCTCGGGCATCATGCCGCCCCCGCGCAGATTCGCATCAACGAACGCGTGGCATGGGGGCCAAAGGAAGGCAAGCGTAGGTCGGTTCTGCGGAACGTCGCAAAGGGGCGGGTTTGGTCCTACGGCGTGAGCGCAATTCCCAATCTCTATCCCTTCCCCCATTTCCGGCTCAAGGCTCGGGTTCTGTTTTCGGATATCAAGGAAAACGCTAAAGGAGATGAGGACCGTCAGGGCAGCATCATCGACGATAAGGAGAGGCAGCACCGTCATCGGCGCAGCGACTGCAAGGGCTGGAGGAACAAGTCCTGGCACGGTCGCATGATGGCGTTTCTGGAGCTTGTGGCGGGAGGCGATTCCTATATCTCACTTCCCATCGGCGCGGGCGGCAATCTCGTCCTCAACGTAATGCCTATACAGATGATTTCACCGGTGACGACACCGATCGTCCATGACGACGAGGACGCCGAAGAAACTGATCCCTCGACTCTGGCTGGCGATTTTGACCCCGAGGATGGGGATACCTCCGATGAAGAGGAGGCGCAGAAATGAAATTTGACGTCGTTACGCCGAGACTTATTCACCTCCCGGAACCAGCTCTCTCATTCGGTTTCGGTCAATCGACGGACCATCCCAAAGACGGGCTATATCTCTACGGACCCCACAAAGCGGATGATCGCAACAAGGTCATCACCATAGGCGTCATCGGCACAACAGAGGGACTGGAATATTTCCGGCGCTGGGGGCGCAGCGTGCTCGGCGATGTGCTCGTGCCGCCCCCAAAAAAGACGGACAAGGAACATCGTCTCCATCTCAGCAATTTTCCGGGGATGCCTGCGGCCTTTGGTGTTAGCTTCGACCCCCGAGACTTCATTGAATACGTGGTCGACGGCGACAAGATTGAGACAACCACAGCCCTGCAAAACCACCATGAAGCGGTCGCCCAGACAGTTGAAGTTTTTCTCGAACGCGTTCGCCATCATGACGAAAACGAAGAAAGACGTCCCGACGTCTGGGCGTTTGTCCTGCCAGAAATTATCTATACGCGTTGCACACGCCAGGCTCGGCGCAGCGGCGTGACTCTATCTCCTGGCGAATATGTGAAGCGTCAGAAGCAGCGCAGCAACTTGCCGCTTCTGGAAGATGTAATCGATCTTACGAAAGAAGACATCTTCGATGACGTTCCGGACTTCCATCGTCAGGCAAAAGCCAAGCTTCTGAAGCTGGGCTACACTTCGCAGCTCGTGCGGGAAACAACGCTTGCGCCGGAAGCATTCACAAATGCCCACGGCTATCCTATCCGCGGTGTCCAGGATGCAGCCACAATTGCCTGGAATCTGGCTACTGGTCTCTACTACAAAACGCAGGCCGAACCGCCGTGGAAGATCGCTAATATGCGCGATGGCGTCTGCTATGTTGGGCTCGTCTTCAAGAACCTCCCAAATGACAGGAACAATCATGCATGCTGCGCGGCACAGATGTTTTTGTCAGAAGGCGACGGGATCGTCTTCCGTGGAGCAAATGGCCCTTGGCAAACGGAAAACGGCGAGTTCCACTTGAAGAGCACCGCCGCCCGGGATCTCATCGGCAAAGTCCTTGAGACGTATGAGGAGAAATTCGGCGCACCCCCAAAGGAACTCTTCATCCACGGGCGCGCTGGATTTTCGAGCGAAGAATGGCGCGCCTTTGAGGCAGCCGCTCCCAAGGAAACGAATATCGTCGGTGTTCGAATTAAGACGACGACCGGCCAGGTGAAGCTGTTCCGGGACGGAAAGTATCCAACCTTGCGCGGCACGGCCATGATCCTCGATCAGAATAACGCCTTCCTCTGGACATCCGGCTACGCACCGAGATTGGACACATACATTGGTCCAGAAACGCCAAACCCTCTGAACGTGACTGTACTAAAGTCATCCGGCGAAAGACCGGATATTGAAACGGTGCTGTCCGACATCTTGGCGTTGACGAAAATCAACTACAACGCCTGCAACTACTCGGACGGCCTGCCCGTCACCATCCGATTCGCGAATAAAGTCGGTGACGTTCTGATTATGGGTAGCGCGAGAGGCGGCGGAAAGCAGCCGTTCAAATTCTATATCTGACGGAGAACATGAATGGTCTATGTAAATGGAACCGCACATATCCGTCACGCTCAGAGCGGTCAGGTCTATGAGATTGATGCCGACATGCTCGACTTCGAAAGCGTCTCCAGTGAAGAACGCAGCATGGGACCGGAAACAGCCTATTCGGCAGTCGTTGAACATCCGGAGCTTGGGCAGCTCACCTGGTCGATTTGGGAATATCCAATAGGCGCAGAAAATTATCGCGAGACCGATGTCGGCCCGCATGAATTGCTGAACAACCTTGAGTTTGGACTGGAACACGAACCGCCAGACCCGGACGAAGACGGCGACGAAAGAATAGACGAAGAAGACCGACAGGCGCAGATAGACGCGCTGGTTGAATGGTTCTTTGAGCGTTATGAAGATCCGGCCCAGCGGCTACCCTATATCAGCGCCGAAGGCGGCTACCAATGGATTTATGGCGGCCCTTACGATGCACGCGAGGAACTGGCTGAGAACTTCCCAGACTTGCCCGACGACGTCATCGAAGCTGCTGTCGATGAAATCGAATCTGACGGATTGACGGATTGGGCACCCGTCGCAAGTGCCGAGGACTATGATCAGTATGAGGACAACGAGCCGGATGATTTAGAAGTTTCCGCAATCGCGCGCGACCTTGAAGATTTAATTCAAGGCCTTCCAGAGGCCGTTGCTGAGCCAGCGTTTGAGGTCGGCGGTGATGGCCTGATCCATATGGCGATCCCTCCTGATGCGACGACGCCGGATGCGAACAACCCTTTGCTCGATGAGTTACGTGAGGCAACGCAGGATTTACTACACGAACTCAATGGAACGAATGCGCATACGGATCTTCTGAATGCCGTGCAGCGCTATCACGCTACCATCAGCGCTGATTCGATTTCTATTTCGCAGGTTTATTCTCGCGGCATACGGCTGGCGAACGTCGGTGAGGCAACCGAAAAAGCGATCGCGCGGGACTATCTTCCGTCATTCCCGTTGAGTGTTGAGGCGCATCTGTCCTCTGTGCTGGACCTGAACCGCGCTTACATTATGGCCCACCCGGAAGGACGCAGGATCGCCGAGAATTCTGCCGCCTATCAACGGACGCCATCAGATACAGAAGCAATGCGAAGGGCCGCGGATGATTTTGCCGATGCCGTTGCCAGTGCACGAAGCCTGTTTGCCGATGACGTCCGCGAACTCGTTGTACAGGCATCGTCGCAGATAGGGCACGGCCCCCAGCCAGGCCGGTCGAATCAGAACGCCGCACACACGTTCGGCAACCTGACTCGGTTCATTCTAAAGCAAGTTGGGACCGCAGCCTTGTTCACAGGCGCCGCTCTCGGCGGCGCGGCAATCACGGGAAGTATTCCGGGCGGGGCGTTGGCTGCAACCGGAACCGAGTACATCAATTTATGTTGGAGCTTTTTGGTCGCAAACGCATCCGCCCTTCACGCGATTGCCGCCTCCTTTGGCGCAGACTTGTCCTGGATGTCGTCTGCTGCGCACATTCTCGAGCGACACAAAGCGCAAAAGCCTGACTCATGATTTTGCGGAGCCGCCGACTGCCCAGAGTACATTTTCGCGATCAAACAACTCCATCACCCGAGGATCAAACGGGTGGATGATCTTGAGCAGTTCGTCACGCCGATACTCAAGCGAGCCACCGTCGCCATAGACGGGTCTTGTCGTCTTGTGGCCCATGAGCAGGCATCGCAGGCCGTAGTCGATATTGGCTTCCTGCATGCGTTTCTCGAAGGCGTGGCGGAATGAGTAGATCTTGTGGTCGGGCGACTCCAGCAGGCCGCGATTGCGGAAGTTCTTCATCATGTTGGCGGAGAAAAGCTCGCCCTTGTCGTAGTAGTGGGCAAAGGCTTTCGGCGCCGCGCGCTTTGCCGCTTCGAGTGCGATGCCGACCAGCGGAATGTCCCTCTCGGAGGTGTCGGTCTTCACTTCGCGGTCCGTCCGTGCGCGGATGGAGATGTAGGGCACCGGCTCATCAATGTGAAAATCTTCAACGCGTAGGTTGATGATCTCACTCGGTCGGCATCCTGTCTCGATCAGCATCAGCGTAATGAGCTGCAGTTCCGGCCGCCATTTACGGGTAGCACCCGGCGCAAGAATCTTCTCCCGCACCCAGTTGGATGAGAATGGCGGCACTTCGGTTCTCGCCTTCGCCTTGAAGTGCATATTGCGGAAGGGGTTCGGACGTTCCTCTTCGCCAATGTGCTTGAAGTAATCGGCATAGAGCGAACGGATATTGCCGATGTGACGGTTAGCGGTGTTAGGCGCGACCGGCTTTGCGTTCTGATCCTTGGGTCTGACCTGTTTGGCCCAGTGCTTCTGGTAATTGAGCGCGAGGTCACGGGTGATCTCCTCAAGGGCAATGTCACCGGCAAAGTCGATAAAATACTGAACTGAGGTTCGCTTAGTTTTCTCCCACGATGCGCGTTGGTTCGGCGATTTGTACAGCTGCGCGTTGTACGCGATCTCGTTCACATAGACTTCGAAAGCCTCGGACACGCTGACAGTCGGTTTCGGCGCGCCGCCAAGCAGCGCTTCGGCGTCCCGCACTTTGGGGATTTCGGCGGGCCCTGCGTTCTGATGAACCGCAAGCAGCCGTGCCAGCGCCTCTTCAAGCGGCGCAACAGTCGCGAGATGGTCGATGGGCTGATAGGTGAAGCCGCTCGCCAGCGCCTTGACGGTCGCCATGCGATAGCGGCGACGAACGGCCTCCGAAGTTTCCCGACTGGATGAGGGCCCGACCTCTTCGGCGATCTTCAACGATGCCCAGTAATGGTCATCGGCTTCGGCCAGCAAGTCGCGCTTGTAGCGAGCCTGGTCGATTGAAGTGGTCCCCAGCGATTCCTTGATCCGCTTGCGCGAATCAAGGTGCGCGAACTTACTCGGCACACGGCGGTTATACCACCAGACGCGGCCTCGCTGTTCGAGGTAGGAATTGTCGTCGACGCGCTTCATGACGCCGACCATTGGTCCACAATCTGGTCCCATTTTGGTCCACAGATTCCGGCCATTTTATGCAAAGCGAAGCAAACGAGATCAAAAATATCGTTTAACTTCAATGCTTTACACGGAAACCATTTCGAGAGAAATGGCGCGAGTGACGGGGCTCCTGTACGCTGCCGGCTCGCCCGGCGGGCGTCGCCCTTCCCTGTTCGACTGCCTGACACTGCTATCGACCTTTTGATAGCTCTGATAAACCGGACGGGGCGGGCCCGCATTTGCTAGAGCAAGCGCGCCGATCGGCTCACCAGGTAAGAGTTGGAATTCTTAAGGGGGACATGATGTCCGCGCGTATTATGGTTGCGGCTGCTATTCTCGCCGCAAGTCTGTGATACGGGGATCTCGACATGAAATTAAAACACATGTTCGCACTCAGCTTTCCAGCTTTACTCCTTCTCGGGGCCGCCTCTTGTACCAACAGCCCTAACCCAGTTGAAGAGAAGGCACCTGCCGCCAACGAGGTGGTGAGCGACACGCCTCATGTTGCGCGCGCTTTTGGCTCTGTGCTGCAGCGCGATCTCGATACGCGCATTCTGGAAATTACACATAGCCCGGTACCAGAAGCAGACTGGCCCATCATGCAAATGGAATTCTACGTCTCGAACGAGATTGAGTTAGCGGATTATCGGGCGGGCGACGCCGTTGAATTCATTTTCAATTTCGCGGCCGAGCAAACGCCTGTCATTATCGCCATGCGGCGAACGAGCGCTCAGGAACTAATAGGCGCGTTGTGGCCCGAGGCGTTCCCGGAAGACGACGCAGAAGCAGAATCAAACTGACTGAACACCCAAGTACGCAACGACAAGCTCAATCTCAAAAAACCTAACGCGACTGAGTGGGTGGAGGCGCGATAGAAGGCTAACATTCGTTTCCTGTGGGCGACAATCAATGTCGACACCAAGTGTTTTGAGGGGACGGCATAGTCTAGCCGTATCCCTGTAAGTGCGTGTCCAGAATCTTTATGCGCATTTGAAATTCTGGAACAAACCAACAAGAGCTGGTCTAGGTATCAGTCAGGAGAATGACGATGTATAATAGACGACGATTTTTAAAAACGACGATCGGAGCTGGCGCACTTGCCAGCGCCTCTGGCTTAGTGCCTGCCTGGGCGCGCCCTGCCAGCGATGGCAATCTCGGCATCCCATCGCTTACAGGCAACCAATTCGATCTCAGCATCGACAAGTTCCCGATACGCATAGATGGCCGCGCCACTGAAGCCATTGGCGTAAATGGCAGTGTTCCTGCGCCGCTTATTCGCTTTCGTGAGGGTGACGATATCGTCTTAAATGTGACAAACGCCTTAGAGGAAGACACGTCGATACATTGGCACGGGCTTCTGGTGCCTTTTGAAATGGATGGTGTTCCGGGCGTAGCCTTTCCGGGTATTAAGCCAGGTGAAACCTTTCAATACAAATTCGCAATGCCTCAAAATGGTACCTATTGGTATCACTCGCATAGTGGATTGCAGGAGCAATTGGGGCATTTCGGGCCGATCATCGTTGATCCGGCTGGCTCTGATCCGGTCGTTTATGACCGAGAATATGTTTTGATGCTGAGCGATTTTACGTTCGAAAACCCCTACAGGCTATTTTCCAAGTTGAAGGCTAATAGCGGATCCTTCAATTTCCAGAAAAGAACAGCCGCAGATTTCATGCGCGATGCCGACGAAAAAGGCTTGGCGGAAACTTTTCGCGACCGAGCGAATTGGGGCAAAATGCGCATGTCACCGACTGACTGGTCAGACATAACCGGCGCGCAATACACCTATCTTATCAACGGCCATTCAAGTGCTGACAACTGGAACGCCGTTTTCAAAGAGGGCGAGCGCATTCGGTTAAGAATCATCAACGCAGCTGCGATGACAATTTTCAATTTCCGTATCCCCGGCCTACCAATGACGGTGGTCGCCGCTGATGGACTGAACGTGCAGCCTGTTGAGACTGATGAGTTCCAAATCGGTGTCGCAGAGACTTATGATGTCATCGTGACGCCTGAACAAATCAAAGCCTATGCCCTGGTTGCCGAGGCGATTGATCGTTCGGGAATGGCGGTTGCGACGTTGGGCCCTAAACCAGGGATGAAAGCGCAGGCTCCCGCGCTACGCGAACCCGTTCCGCTCACCATGAAAGACATGGGCATGGGTGATATGAGCGCTATGGGCGGCATGCAAATGGACAATGGGTCCAAGGCGGACATGAGCAACATGGCCGGAATGGACGCTCCCACAATGCCTGGAATGGATCATTCCATGATGGAGGGTATGAACGGCAATGATATGATGGAAGGCCGCGACGCGATTCCGCTCATTGCTCCAGATTTGAAAACCGGTCCGTCCATAGCAAAATTGGCCATGGCACCAACCAGCAGACTAGATGAGCCTGGGCAAGGTCTGAATGATGTTGCGCACAGAACATTGACCTATTCACAACTGCGAAGTCTTGAGCCAAATCCCGATCAACGCGCACCAGCACGTGAGATTGAACTTCATCTGACTTCAAATATGGAACGATATATGTGGTCTTTCGACGGGTTGACCTGGTCAGAAGTCGACGGTCCCATCATTTTTAACGAGGGCGAACGCCTTCGATTGACGCTCGTCAATGACACGATGATGCCACACCCCATCCATTTACACGGCATGTTTTTCGATGTCGTAAATGGCGGTGGAAGCCATAAGCCCCGTAAGCACACAATCACCGTGAAACCCGGCGAAAAGCTCTCAGTCGATATCAGCGCCGAGCATGTGGGCGACTGGGCATTTCACTGTCACCTCCTTTATCACATGGAGGCCGGAATGTTTCGGGTCGTATCGGTGATGCCAAACAAGTCGAAGACTGAGGCCAATATGATGACCATGCCTATGGCTCTGGAGCATCCCCAAATGAAGCAGCCGTCGATGGACATGAACGATCACGGTTCAATGAAGATGCAGGATCAAGAACAATGACTCACATAAACAAGCGTTGGTCGCAATTGACCTTATGTTGCTTTGCCGCGTTGGCCGTTCCATTTTCCGCTTTGGCTCAAACATCAGGCATGACTTCCGAGAGCACCGAGGAAACCACCGTCGAAAAACCTGCCCCCGTAGCGGGTCAGCAGGCAGATGCATATTACTCAGAAGACGAGATGGAGAAATCGCGAGAAGAATTGAAGAAAATGCTCGGCAACCGTAAAACGGGGTCCATTCTATTCAATCAGTTTGAGGCGCAATCGGTAAATGGCAGCGAAGATTTGTATTGGAACGGACAGGCCTGGTATGGCGGTGATATAAATAAGATCTGGTTTAAGTCCGAAGGCTTGGTTTCACTGAATTCCGGAAAAGTGGATGACGCTGAATTACAGGCGCTTTGGTCTCGAGCTATTTCGCCATATTTCAACCTTCAAACCGGTATCCGCCATGACTTTAAACCGAAGGGGCTGGACCATGCTGTGTTTGGTGTCCAAGGACTTGCCCCTTATTGGTTTGAGGTCGATGTTTCTAGTTATCTGAGCACAAAGGGTGACGTTACCGCGCGGGCGGAGATTGAGTATGATTATCGGCTTACGCAGCGGCTTATTCTGCAGCCACGCATTGAAGCCAACTTTTCAGCGCAAGACATCGCCGAACGAGACCTTGGGTCGGGCCTGACGGACGTAAACGCCGGACTGAGAATGCGCTACGAAATCAAGCGGCAATTTGCACCTTATCTGGGTGTAGAATGGCAAGGTAAGTTCGGAGGAACGCGGGATATTTCGAAGCTCGCCGGAAACAGCGGCGACCAAACCGTATTCCTTGTCGGCATACGGTCTTGGTATTAGGGGTCAGACATGGCCGCATCACATAACCCTGAATACTCTTTGAAAACTCGCTTGGTTCATATGCTCATCGCTATCGCTGTGATCGTTCAGCTGGCCACGAGCCTGGTTATGAAGGCCCACCCTCAAGATGGGACTGAAGATGTTTTTTTTGAAGTCCACGAATATTCTGGACTGATTTCCTTTGCTGTCATCTGCGCGTTTTGGGTGATTATTTTATTCCGACAACGCGGGACCACGCTTGCAGAATTGTTCCCGTGGTTTTCGACCCGGCACCGGAAAGAGCTGATCGAAGCAGTCAAGGCTCGTTTCAGGAACACAGACAAAACCGGTCGCTTATCATTTTATGACGGCGACCCGTTCGCGAAAGCCGTGCATGGATTGGGTATCGCCATCATTTCGGTCATGGCAATGACAGGGGTGACCTATTTTGTAGCTCTGAAGCTCGGCGCAGACGAAGGCATTCTCGCATCTGGCGCAATGTTAATCCATGAGCCAGTATCGAAACTGGCTTGGGCGTATCTCGTCGCACATGCCGGCATCGCTGTTTTTCATGCGTTACTGAAGGAACGACCGCTGAGCGTGATGTGGAACATTTCCCCTTGGGCTCAGAAAAAGTAATTAATTTGGTTGAAAGTGCCCGACAATCATCCAGCTTCCAATTGCAACAAAGCCGGAGCCTGCAAGCAGTTTAAGTGGAAGTTCTGACAGATAACGCTCCAGTGCTGCTCCAAGCAAAACCGCAATGCCTGTCGAAGCAATGAGCGCGGCTGAGGCTGCGGCAAACACAAACCATCTATTCTGCTGTCCATCCGATGCGAACAAGACCGTGGCAAGCTGTGTCTTGTCTCCGAGTTCGGCCAGGAAAACAGTGGCAAAAATTGAAAAGAAAATACCCATGATTGACATTCACATTTGATTAGAGAGCTGGTTCTTCAACTCTAGGCACATCCGTTTGAAACCGTTCGTTTTTTAGGATGAGTTTGTACAAAGGGACACAAATTATTGCGAGCGCGAGCACGCCCAAACTCTCCCCGGTCAGGATAATTATTCCATTTGCATGGAGCGCGCTCAGAAGCCCCCAAATCATAACCAAACACATGACCCCGAGGGTTTGCGCGAGAAAAAAAGTCCCAATTGCTGCTTTTACGTAATCCATTGTTTTTAATCCGTATTTATTCCGATCAGTGTTGAATGCCCCAGAGCGCGCCTATGAACAGCCCTTTTGCGCGCGGCAATGCCCCAATCACCAGAATAATGATGAGGCCGGCCAAGAGTGGATAGCTAATCCACGGCGATAGGTTTGCACCTGCGATCGTCATAGTCAGTATAATGAGGACGGGACCCAAGGCGAGTACGGTGAGCCAGGTCGGTCCATCATCCGCTCGAACTGAACCTATGGGCGCATGACAAATCTCGCACCGCTCATATGGCTTGAGGTAGGTACGATATAGCCTTCCTCGCCCGCACGCAGGACAGAAACATCTGAGCCCCCGGAGAATGGATGTTCGCATTTGGACATTCCAGACTAATTTCAAAAAGTGGCGGGTCGCTGGTTCAATAACGACCCGCCGGTGATGGGCATCCCAGTTACTCGACATGCGATCTTTCTATCGCAAACAAGGTTCGGAAAGGGGCACTAGGCTGCCACACTCGCGCGCGCTGCGACCGCGATATCGCGCAGAACGCTAATTTCGAGTTCATCATGTTCATGAATTTTCGCGAGAACATCGCGAATGCTGAGTGTTGCAACTGGTACACCACAATCGGTTACAACAAGGTGGCGTATGCCATACCGCCCCATGAGGCGAAGCGCATCGGCTAGTTTTTCATCAATTGCGCAAGTGATGACTTTCTCTGTCATCCATTCATACACTTCGATGCCGGACAGATCGCCCTTGCTATGGGCCAGCGCCCGCATGATGTCGAAATCGGTCAGAATACCGACAAGATCTTCAGTGCCATTGAGGACCACGATCGCGTTAACGTTGTGATTAACCAGGTCACGGGCGACGTCGAGTAATTCATCCGTTGGCGCGCAATAGAGAAGTTCGGCCGCGGGATCTCCAAGAAGGTGAAGGACAGACATTTGGGTTACTCCTTTAGAGCAGAGGTACGCTACAAAGCGTGGTTTGAAGCTCCGCGCAGGTATCTGGGCGGAGGGGAAAAACGGATATTGCGGTCGCGCTGAGTCTTTGCAGATTGCTTTTCAGCTTGTTCAAGCCGCGGTTCAAAGACGAGATTTCCTGCTCGCTCAAACTGTGCAGTAGATCGTCTTTTAGCTCTTGCGCGGTCGCATCTAGCGATAGGACGAGGGCATTTGCGGCGGGCGTTAAGTCGAGAGTATAGGCACGGCGGTCATCGAGTGCGGGGGAGCGCACAATGAAATCCCGTTCTTCCAAACGGTCGATAAGTCGCCCGACGGCCGCCGCGCCCAGTTCCAGTTCCGACGCTAACTCTGACTGTGTCAGTCCTGGATTTTTTTTGATGACCCCAAGAGCCAACCATTTAATCCTTGTGAGATTATGGGGAGCGACGCGCCGGTCTGGACTGCTTCAGAAAAACTGGCCCATAGTTTGAGAGAGGATCGGCTCCAAAATGGAGTTGAACCATGGGCAAGAGAGCCAAGCCTGAAGAGATTATTGCAAAGCTGCGCGAGGTGGAGGTGCGCCTCAGCCAGGGCGAGACCATCGCGCAGGCGGTGCGCGCGATCGGTGTAACCGAGCAGACATTCTACCGCTGGCGCAAAGAATATGGCGGCCTTCGTGTTGGCCAGGCCAAGCGGATGAAGGAGATCGAGAAGGAGAATGCCCGGCTACGTCGTGCGGTCTCCGATCTAACGCTCGACAATCAAATCCTGAAGGAGGTCGTCCGGGGAAAGTACTAAGCCCTTCACGTAAACGCGTTGCGGTCGATCATGTGGTGGAAGAGCTCGGTGTTTCTGTGCGCCGCGCCTGCCGCGTGGTGGGCCAGCATCGCTCGACGCAGAGACGCGAGAAGACGCCCCGGCATGATGAAGGTGCGCTGACAGCGGCCATCATATCCCTGGCGGAGAGGTTCGGCCGATATGGCTATCGCCGGATCACAGCCTTGCTTCGTGAAGCAGGTTGGTCCGTCAGCACGGGCCGCGTCTATCGCATCTGGCGACGTGAAGGGCTGAAAGTCCCACAGAAACAACCCAAGCGCGGGCGGCTTTGGTTGAACGATGGATCATGCGTGCGGCTCAGGCCCGCCCACAAAGGCCATGTCTGGTCTTATGACTTCGTTCAGGACCGCACGCATGACGGCAAGGTCTTCCGCATGCTCTGCGTCATAGATGAATTTACGAGAGAGTGTCTGGCGATCCGCGTCGAACGAAGACTGAACTCACGCGATGTCCTGGACACACTTGGCGAGCTGTTCCTGGAGCACGGCCCACCGGAGCATATCCGGTCAGACAATGGGCCAGAGTTTATCGCCACCGCTTTGCGTGAATGGCTGCAGGCACTGGATGTCAGGACGCTCTATATCGAGCCGGGGTCGCCTTGGGAGAACGGATACTGCGAGAGCTTCAACTCGAAGCTTCGAGACGAACTCCTTGCCCGTGAAATCTTCTACGACCTGCGCGAGGCGCAGGTCCTGATCGAGAACTGGAGGCTGTTCTACAACACCGCAAGACCGCACTCATCGCTGGGCTATAAACCGCCCGCACCGAGAACCATCTTGCCCGCGACCTTCATGCCGCCTTATAGGTTGGAGGCGGCATGAACGCCGCTACAAACCAACCGTCGATCCCAACATTACGGTTGGGCCAGTCAGATCAGGCAGGCCACGTTGGGGTTTCCCTTCGTTTCACTCTCAATAGACGCAGTTTTTGTTTCATCCGCCAGTCCAACAGGCCTGGGCTTAAACTCAATCTGCTGTAGCCGGCCCTGATGAAGCGCGATGACCTTATCGGCCGCTGCTAATGTCTCAGGTCGATGAGCTGCAATGATGCGGGTGATCGATAGTTTTTTGAGCTCTTCATTGATGCGCCGCTCCGTTTGCACATCAAGCGCGCTCGTGCCCTCGTCCATGACGAGAAGGCGGGGCTCGCGATAGAGCGCACGGGCCAACATCACACGTTGTTGTTGGCCACCTGAGAGGGTTGTACCCATATCGCCGACCAAGGAGCGATAACCCATCGGCATGGCTTCAATGTCCTCGTGAATGGCGGCGATGCGCGCAACTTCCAGGATACGGTCTCTGTCCGGTCTTTCATCGAAGAGGCAGATATTTTCTTCAATCGATCCAGCCAGCAATGTATCGTCCTGCATGACCACGCCCATTTGCTGGCGCAGGCTCGATAACCCCCATTTGCTACCTTCAAGACCGTCATAGAAAATCTTGCCATGACTCGGCTGATAGAGGCCAAGGATCAGGCGGAGCAGGGTTGACTTGCCTTCGCCGGAGGGGGCCGCGAGCGCAATGAAGTCTCCGGGTTCAATCTCCAGGTTCGCGCCTTTCAAAATATCAGGCTCAAACTGTGCGTAGCGAAAGTGGAGGTTTTGGATTGTGATCCGTCCGTCCAGCTGTTTACCCGTCGACGGTTTTTGCAGCCCGTCCTCTTTCTTGGCGAGCGCGATGTCTGAGACGCGTTCCAGATGCACATCGAGCAGCTTGAAGTTCACATAGGTCTCAAGCAGCGCCATGAGCTTCTGTTCGAACTGCCCCTTATAGGCAACGAAGGCTGTGATCATGCCGATCGTCATTGCCCCGCCAATCGCACTGCTGGCAGCCAGGTAAATGACGAGAATATTGGAAAGCCCCATCAGGGTCTGACTGATCGCGCCATAGCCAATGTTCACGTTACCCATCCGAATTTGGGCGTTTAGCGTATCGGCCGCGAGATTGCGCCAAAGGCCTTCGCGTTCATTCTCTATTCCAGAAACTTTAACCGTCTGCATGGCGCGGAGCGTTTCAAGGAACTTGGTGTTCTCCTTCGCGTCCGCGACGAGGAAATCACCGGATAAACGCTTGGACAGCGACAAGAATGCAAAGCGAAGGGCGGCATAAACGACCACAAAGCCGACGACGACGAAGCCTAGCATCGCGTTGTAGAGAAAAATAATGATTCCTAGAAAAATGGCCAGGAAACCATCTATCAAAGCCGCAATGGCACCATTGGCAATGAAGTCTCGGATGGGTCCGAGCGATTGAAAACGCTGCTGAATGTCTCCGACATGTCGCCTGTGGAAGTAGGTCAGTGGGAGCCTTGCCATATGGTGGAACAAGCTCGCCTCCATATCAAAGGCGAGAATGTTCGAGAGGAACTGGAAGACGAGCCCGCGTATAATTGTGGTGATCGCTTCGAATAGCTTTAGGAGGGCAAAGCCGGTCGCAATAGCCATCAGCAGCGAGAAGTCGCCTTTCAGGATCGCCTCATCAATCACGAGCTGCATGTAGTATGGCGCTAGCAGGACAAAGACTTGCAGGAACACGGAGAGCGCCAGTCCTTGGACGACAGCTTTCCATGCCGTGCCGTCTAGTTTGACGAGACTGATAAGTTTGACGGGGTTGCGCTCGCGTTTGCGCTGGAACCCGGATGATGGCGTCAGTTCAAGTGCGACGCCCGTAAAGTGTTTGCTGGCCTCTTCAAGTGTCATGGTAACTTTGCCAGCGGCAGGGTCGTAGATGGTGAACTTGTTGCCACTCACGCCGCTGAACACGACGAAGTGGTTCATGTTCCAGTGCAGGATCGCGGGAACACGCAGTCCTTTGAGCTCTTCGGGTTCACAGCGCACGGCCCGCGCGCCCATATCCATCTGCGCCGAGATTTCGATAATGTCCTTAAGCGTCGCGCCCTTAAGAGAAATCGGGAACTTGGATCGCAGAGTAGGAAGGTCCATCTTGTGGCCATGAGCGCCTGCAATCATCCCGACACATGCAAGGCCACATTCGGCGGCCTCTGCTTGGCGGAGTAGAGGCATTTTTCGGACGCCAGAGAGATTGAGCACCGACATTCTAACGCTCAACCCTAGATGGAATGGCGGTTTTTCGGCTACAAGTGTCGTATTGCCAAGACGCGCAAAATCGCGCATAGGTAACGCAGGTCACAAATGCATCTCCACATGCAGTGATCACCGTCCCGGGACTGCTTCACCAGTCCCGGGACAATTTCATTTTCGGGACACAAAAGAAGACGCAGTAAATGTCAAAGTCAACATAGACTTTGTTCACAGTCTTCAAGACCTGTGGATGCATCACCCTTCGACCACATCGAAAAACCAGCCATGTCGCGATGCTTATGTCCGCTCTACGCCGAAAGCAGTCGTTAGTTGGGCGGCTCAAAATCGCCCCAAGTAGGACACTGGTGGAGATCACATCGATGACCGCAAATGGCGAATTTCAGTCGTTCTAATCGGAGTCCCCCCTAGTTCGAACCGCCTCGCAAATATTCTCCCCAGTCCGCCATCATTGGCCTTCGCTTTTCGACCTGCGACATGCGTTTGTAAGCGAGTTCAGTGTCGGAGCCCTGCTTGTGCGCGATCGCAATTTCGGCAAGTTCACCGGGATAGTCTGTAAGCTCAGCGACCCAGTCTCTAAAAGTAGATCGCAGACCATGGGGTACAGCCCTTTTCCCCGTCTGCTGATCCAGGAAACCTGAGCGACCAAGATTCACTTCATCGTTATGAATCTCCCGCATGATCTTTGAGATAGTGCTGTCACTCATGGGCCCGCCGTTCACTCCAGGAAAAACATAATCGCTAAAGCGGATATCTTCGGCATCACGCAGCAGCTTCATCATCGGGGCCGTGAGCGGGACGGTATGATGTCGTGTCTTCAGCTTGGTCCCCTCGCGGTTTGGTGGAATTGTCCAGACCTCAGCATCGAAGTCGATTTCTTTCCACGTCAGAAACCGCACATCCCCTGACCGCACCGCCGTGAGGCAAAGAAATTCCAACGCGCGCGCAGATATGGGCTCTTTCTGTCGGAGCAGCGAGAACCAAGTCGGGGCTTGAACAAAAGGAATTGCTGGCCTGTGTTGCGTGACCTTATCGCGACCAAGCGGATTCAAAATGGGCTTGAGATCAGCCCATTTTGCGGGGCTATCATCTGTCCGGTACCCCTTTGCCTTCAGCCAAACAAATATCTTATCGAGCCTGATGCGAAGCTTCTTCGCCATTTCGCGCTTTTCAATCCAAAGAGGCTTCATCACCTCGGCGACTTGTAAGGAGGTGATTGTGTTGACGTCTCGTTTTCCAAGCGAAGGTGTAATGTGGGTGTTCAGCGAGCTACGCCAGGCTTTTCGTTCCTTCTCTTTGACATCTTGGAGCTCTAACTCAGAAAACAGGTCGACGGCATAGGCAAAATTGATCCTACGTTCTTCGACAGCCTTTTTACTGGCGATCGGATCGATCCCCTCAGCGATAAGCTTTTTCCAGGCTTTTGCTTTTTCACGCGCCTCTGCGAGCGTGACGAATCTTGCTGAGCCCAATCCAAAATGACGTCGACGTCCGTTTAGCATCGCGCGAAACAGCCAAGACCGGGAGCCAGTTTCATAAATCACGAGGTATAAACCGTCGACAACGCCGACTGGGTGCATGGTCTTTCTGCCCACCCCATTGTGTTGTAAAGATTGGACGGCCTTGGCTGAAAGTGGGGTAACGATCTTCGGCATCTGAGTTCGACTCCGCAATGTGGAGCCAGTCTCGCCCCACCAACCTACCCACCAAAAGGAATTTGATTAAGGGGGTATATGATGGAACACGAGAGTACAAGAAAATTCTTCGAACACTCTGATTAAATTGCAATTTTCGTCGAAATGGAACAGCGTGAAATACGGTGAAATCGGCCAAAATTTCCTACTCGCGGAGCCACCTTCCCTTCCCGAAAAATCCTATACGTGACGTAGCCCATCCACGGGTCGCAGACTTCCAAGTCTTCTTCTACAAATGCTACACACCCGAAAGGGATTTCATGTATGGTGGAAAAAGATGGAACGCGGCCGATTGGCGGAACGATCGTCCTTTGGATCGTTGCAACCGGGTTTTGCGTGATCGCCCCCTTCATCACCTACTCGGTTCTCAAACCTGTCGGCCTGACCATCGCAGCACAGAACTGGGAGGCGCGTCCGGCCGTCATCCTGTCCAGCCATGTCCAGAATCGAAACCGGCAATATCGACTGCGAACCGAGTATAGCTATGTCTGGGACAACGAGACTCATGTCTCTCGTCGTACCTTCTTTGATCAAACCTTGGGCGTTCGGAAATCCTATTATCACCAGCTCAATCGCCAACTGAGTCGGCACATGTCTCGGAATGAGCCCCTATCCGTTTGGATTAATCCGAAAAGCCCCTCCAAGGCCGTCATCTATCGCCATATTCGCTGGGACAAGCTTGGGGCGGGGATCCTGTTTCTGAGCCTTTGGGCGCTGATCACATTCATATTGGTTCGCTCTGCCCTGGCCGAACTCAATCACGGACCGTCTTCAGAAGACTGAATTTTCCGCCTGATCAGGACCGATCAGCCGATCAGACGTTCCCAGAGCCGGATGACGAGATAGCAGCTGCCAACAAGACCCAGCGCCGCAAGAATCAGCACAAATCCATCGCGCGCGGTTAGCGCCAGCCCGAACAGTAGCACCGTCAAACCTGGCAGGACCGGCCCGAAAGGAATGAGGCCGAGCGGAAACGAGACGAGCGCCGCCGCTATACAAATCAACGCCACGAGCTGCACAAAGGGCGGGTCGGTCAGGAATGCGAGTCGCGGTTTCAAGAATCGGTCGACCTGGCAAACATAAGGATGCGCCTGTTCCACGCCCAGGATCAGCGCCGATCGCGGAAACTCGAAATCCAGAATGCGCCGCGGTACCCATGGATATTTCAGGCCCAGGACGATTTGACCCGCGATTATGAGAATGATCAGGGCGACGAGCCAGTTTGCGCCCGGAATGATGGTCAACGGGCTGATCGACACAAAACCCAGAAGCAGTAACAGTGGTCCGTAAGATCGTCGCCCGACCGCATCAAGCATGGCCCCAACGGTGACCTTCTCTCCCGATGTCTGCTCCCGCAGGCTGTCCAGTAGCGATCCGAGATTGTTGACTTGCGTCATCAGCACTCCACGACGTTGACGGCTAATCCGCCCTGACTGGTTTCCTTGTATTTCGTGGACATGTCGAGCCCGGTCTGCCGCATTGTCTCAATGACCTGATCCAGGGAGACATGCGAATGCCCGGTTGAATGCAAGGCGAGTCGCGCCGCATTGACGGCTTTCACCGCTCCGATGGCATTGCGTTCGATGCAAGGTATCTGGACAAGCCCGCCAACCGGGTCACATGTCAGGCCGAGATTGTGCTCCATACCGATTTCCGCTGCGTTGGACACCTGTTGAGGAACTGCGCCCCAAACGGCAGCGAGGCCGCCAGCCGCCATGGAACAAGCCACGCCGACTTCACCCTGACATCCCATCTCGGCACCCGAGATTGAGGCGCGCTGCTTGTAGAGAATGCCAATCGCGCCCGCGGTAAGCAGGAATTTACGCGTACGGTCACGCGCATCGTCTGTACCACTGCAATAATGACGGATCACGGAAGGGATAATACCAGCGGCGCCATTTGTTGGCGCGGTGACCACCTGCCCCCCCGACGCGTTTTCCTCATTCACCGCCATGGCATACACATTGAGCCAGTCAAACAATTGCTCGCGCTCGTTTGAGCCATGATCACTCGCGAGCTTCGCCCAAAGCGATGCAGCGCGACGTTTGACATTTAGCTTGCCCGGTAGGGTTCCCGACTGTGACAGGCCCCGCTCAATGCATTTCGCCATAACGTCAGAGATACGGTCGAGCGCTTCAAACGTTTCAGACCGAGGCCGCAGCGAATCCTCGTTGGCCAGGACGAGATGTTCAATCGTGAGGTCGTTCTGCGAACACATCGTGATTAGCTCAGCGGCAGACGAATAAGGGTAAGGCACGTCGACTTGAGTCTGGATGAGATCGTCTTCAAGCGGCTTTTCAAGTTGGCGCTGGGAGGCAATGAATCCCCCGCCTGTTGAATACCACGTCTCGTCGGACAAAATTTCACCCGATGCGTCGAACGCCCTTAACCGCATGCCGTTGGGATGCAGGCTGGGGATAATTCCATATGCGAATACGATATCCTTATCCGGATCAAACGTGATCTGGTGCGTTCCGGCCAAGGAGAGATTGTGGCTGGAGTTGATCTCAGAGACGGCCGCATCTGCCGCGTCCGGATCCAAAGTCTCTGGTGCAAACCCGGCGAGCCCAAGTAGAACCGCCTTCGGCGTAGCATGCCCCTCCCCCGTCAGCGCCAAGGAGCCCTGTAGCTCCACTTCGATCCGCTGAACTTGTGAGAGATTGCCCGCCTTCGCAAGTCCGTCAGAGAAACGCGCCGCAATCCGGATGGGCCCAACTGTGTGGGAACTGGAGGGGCCAATCCCCACGCGAAATAGGTCGAGAACTGAAAGCATAGGGACCCGAATATTGTTTCAAATGAAACATCTGAATGCCCGCTTCCCAGCGAGCTGACAAGCCGTGCGCCACTCAGCCCAGCGTGACGTCGTGCCCATACAGCCAGTCATTCCGCGAATGGATAAAGCCCTTCATCATGCGGCCGGCCATCCACATGGGACCGTATGTGGATAATTGGGTTATTGGATTACTGCGATGGAAAAGGCTCGCATTCTCTCTCGCGCCCGCCTGAACCTTGCTGGTGCGCGGTTTGCGGCAGGCCTCATAGGCCTTGAGAGCGTCGGGCACGTCTGCCGCGGACGAAACTTCCCTTGCAAGCACATAGGCATCTTCAATGGCCATCACGGCGCCCTGCGCAAGGAAAGGCAACATCGGATGACAGGCATCCCCCATCAATACTGCGCGCCCGTCGGACCAGCGCGGTAGCTCGTCGCGGTCAAACAGCGCCCAGCGATGCAGCACCGGCGCGTGTTCGATGATGCCGGTGACGGATGAGTGCCATCCCTTGAAATCAGCGAGCGCATCCTCTCGCGATCCTTCAGCGGTCCATGATTCCAGATGCTTCGCCTTGCGCTCCACCACGCCAACGAAATTGGCGAGACTGCCGCCTCTCAGTAGATAGGTGACAGCATGTCTGCGAGACCCGGTCCAGACTGTGGCCGTTGGAGGCGGGATTTCGGTCAGGTCCGAGACAGCGGACATGGCCCGCCAAGCCGTCATGCCAGTATATCGGGGCGCTTCAGTGCCGAGCATCTGAGTCCGGACGACAGAATGAATTCCATCTGCGCCGACAAGAAGCTCGCCCTCGACAGTTTCGCCGGTGTCCAATGTCGCACGAACGCCAGTCTCATCCTTCTGATAGGAAACAACTTTTCGGCCAAGACTGACTGCTTCCGGACGGCGTGCGACCAGTGCATCGTAGAGAGCCTGGATCAGGTCAGCCCGGTGGACATGGAGATAGTCAGCGCCCCAGCGATTGATCGCCGACTTGCGGAGCGGGATGTCGAACAGCCGACGACCGCTGCGGCCCATCCGCATTTCCAGAGCCTTGGGACGGAACGTATCCTTGAGAATGCGGGCGGATACTCCCAGCTGATTGAGCACCTGCATGCCATTGGGGCTGAGTTGGATACCCGCGCCGACTTCATCCAGCACGCTGGACTGTTCGAAAACGAAAACCTCGTGCCCAAAATGATCGAGCGCCAGAGCGGCGGTCAGGCCCCCAATGCCTCCGCCTGCTATCAGGACGCGCATTCGGACACCTCACACATCATCCGGCCGCAATCATCGCGCCCGTGAAGGGTCTTGCTTGCCGCCGATCAGAACGAATCGCCGGTCACAATATTTGCACTCGACGAAATCCTCGTCGCCCATTTCGTACCAAACGCGCGGATGTCCGAGGGCGCCGCCGCCGCCATTGCACGAGACCCTATGGCTCGTCACCATTGAGATTTCCGGCGGGTCGAACACATCGCGTTTCGTGGACATGACTTGTAATTCCATCTGCAATTTCGTCGGCATGGTTGTTACCGGTGCCACATGGTCCTACCTAGATTGCACCGCCCATCGGCGCAAGATCGAATGGACAGAGTGAAAAGGCCCCCACATGTCGTCCAGCAAACCTGCCCCTGACTTCGCCATTGAAGTCAAAGACCTCAACAAAATCTATCGCGCATCTGGCAAGATGCCCGAAAAGCATGCGCTAAAGGGCCTGAATCTGGAGATTCCGCGTGGCTCTATCTTCGGACTGCTTGGTCCGAACGGTGCGGGAAAATCGACCTTTATCAACATTCTGGCTGGCCTTGTAAACAAGACGTCGGGTTCGGCGAGCATTTGGGGGCTGGATATCGACAAATCTCCACGCCAGAGTCGGGCAGCCATCGGAGTGGTCAATCAGGAAATCGTTGCCGATCCCTTCTTCACGCCTTTGGAAATGCTTGAATTGATGGCTGGTTTTTACGGCGTGCCGAAATCGGAGCGCCGCAGCCTTGAAATCCTCACAGCCGTCGGGCTCGATGACAAGAAGGATGCCTATGTGCGCCAATTGTCGGGCGGCATGAAACGTCGCCTGATGGTGGCCAAGGCCCTCGTCCACAATCCCCCCGTCCTGATTCTCGACGAGCCAACAGCGGGTGTCGATGTGGAACTGCGCAGGTCTCTGTGGACCTATGTGCGGGAACTTCACGACAAAGGCACGACAATCATCCTGACGACTCATTATCTGGAAGAGGCCGAGGAGCTGTGTGATTCAATCGCCATCGTGAACCATGGTGAGATTGTTGCTTGCGAGCCGACCCCACAACTACTTTCCCGCCTCGACTACAAGACGCTGGTGATTACGCCGAAGGAACCGCTTGCGACCGTGCCCGCTGCCCTGTCGGATATGGATGCAGTGTTGCGCCCCGATGGCGATCTCGCCATTACGTTCCGGTCAAGCGAAACCGGTATCGGCAGGTTGCTGGAGACTGTACGCTCAAACGGAATCGGAATTGGCGACCTGGTTACAGAAGCACCTGACCTTGAAGACGTCTTCATCGCCCTGACCACGCAAGCTGCATAAAAAAACGCCGACATCGCTGCCGGCGTTTCTTCAATATCTACTTAGCAAGACGTTTTAGACGCTTTGCTTGATCCAGTCAGAGATGGCCTGTTTGCTCATCGCGCCCAAGTGCGTCGCGGCAACTTTGCCATCCTTGAAGATCATGAGAGTCGGCATACCCCGGACTCCATACTTCGAAGGCGCGATTGGGTTCTCGTCCACGTCGATCTTGGCGACCTTGATCTGGCCTGCCAGCTCTTCGGACACCGCATCAATGTGCGGCGACATCTGCTTACATGGACCGCACCACTCAGCCCAGAAGTCCACAACCACCGGCAAATCGGAATCGCCGATCAGGCCGTCAAATTCATCGTCGGTAACATTCACCGCAGCCATAGCGTGGCTCCTTCATGCTTTCTGTTTCAGTTGGAACATACATAGGAACTCTATTGGGAAGTCAAACCGGGCTCTGCGCACCCTTTAGAGCTTCTAATAGCATCTCCTCAGGCAAGAACATCAGGCGTGGACCGTCAGTCCAGCAAAGCGCCGTGCGCACCGTCCGTCCGGGATAGGCCCGCCTCAGAACAGCCCAATAAGCCGCCATCTGGGCACGATACGTTTCTGCTACACCGTCCGGCCTGTCAGGCGCAGGCTGATCGGTCTTGAAATCGACAATCAGCACTTCGTCATCCGTCACCACCAGCCGGTCGACCCGGCCATTGATGATCAGCCCGTCCGGCAGCTCAGGCGCCGAACCGACAATCGCAGCCTCCGCGCGCCCGCCGGGCCGGAACAGACGCTGCATGTCTGGCGCGTCCAGAATGCCAAAGACCGCAGCGTTCATTTCGTGGCGATCAGAATCTGTGAGGTCGGATAGGCGGGACAGGTACCTATCCGCGGCCGCCTGGCGCGCGGCAGGGTCCAGCGCCGGCAAGTATTCCAGCAAGGAATGAATGATTCTACCGCGGCGCAGGCGCGCCTGCCGCGTCTGGCTGAAAGGCGCAAGGACCGGTGTCTTGCGGCCAAGCAGGCTGGACGGCGCGCCGAACCTGCGCTGGCGTTCGGCCTGACGGGGTGGCGTAAACACCCAGTCTGGCAGCGCTGAATGCGCTTTGGATTCTTCGAATACATCCCGGTCTTTCGGAGGCACCCGTCCAAACCTGCGGATGCCATCCTCATCAGCCTCTTCAGCAAACCGGCTCATGGCCGCGCCACACAATGCATACCAGCTCCGGTCATGATACCCGGGCGGGCGCGCACCATGCCAATGACCGGCAATGATCAACCGGTCCTGCGCGCGGGTCAGCGCAACATAGAGAAGCCGGCGAAATTCTTCTTCGGATTTTGCGTTCGCAACAGCACGCGCATGCTCTGCAGCGGGGATGTCGCTGTCCTTGCGGGGAGACCAGATCGGCATGTCGCTGACGGTGAACATGGACGATGAAACAGACTTCGGCCCAGCGGTCGTATCGGGCAGCACGACGACCGGAGCCTGAAGCCCCTTGGCACCATGCACCGTCATCACCCTGACCTTTCCTTCAGGCGCGGCGAGATCTCGCTTGATCTCGACAAGCTTCGACTCCATCTCTGCAACGAAGGCCTGCAGTGAAGACGGCTCCGTCGCATCAAAGCCTTGAGCGCGGGAAAGCAGTGCCTCGACAGGATCATGAGCCGGCGCACCAAGCCGTGCATTGATCTTGTCCCAACCCGTCAAATCGTCCGCCCCCGGCACATCCAGCACCCGCGAGAGAAATTCGTATGGCGGCTCATGGCGACGCTCCAGCAGGCCTGACAAAAATCTTTCGGCAGCCTGCACATCGGGATCGTCACTCGCGCGAACGCGCGACCAGAGCGTCTCGCCCTTTCTGCGCTTGCTCGCAAGCCGGAACAGATACCGATCATCGTCCACCAGTCCGACGAAAGGCCCGCGCAGGATTTCCGCCAGTGTCAGATCACGCTCTGGCAGGAGCGCAAACCGCATCAAGTTCAGGCAATCCTGTACTGCAATATGGTCGGTGAGCTTCAACCGGTCGGCCCCAGCAACCGGGAGACCTTCGGACTTGAGCGCTGAAATCATTGCATCGAAGAGGCCACCCGTCCGGCTACGCACCAAGATCAGAATATCCTCAGGCTTCATGGCCCGGCGCTGCCAGTCCCGTGTCGGCAATTCCTCCCATACGGTCTCGCCCCGATCCACCATGGCTTTCAACTGTTTTGCAAGCCGGCTTGCAAGCTGCGCCTTTGGAGAACTTGAACGCAGCGCATTTACGGGTCGTGACCACGCATCAGCGTCTTCGTCCTCGTCACGCTCATCCACCGGCCAGAGCTCTACCAAGCCGGGCTGGTTCGCGCGACGAGCCGTATGTGTCACCTCATCCGCCGTCAGCGGAGGTTGTGCGCCAGATGCAATGTCGACCGGCGGGGCCGAGTTCCAGACCGCGTCGACGAAGCCGAGAATTTCCGGCGATGACCGGAACGACATTTCCATGGTTTGGGACAGGGCCGCCGGATCCTTCTGGATATAGGCCTGCTCCTGCGCACGAAGCTGGGCAGGCTCTGCGCCCTGGAAGGAATAGATAGACTGTTTCTCATCCCCCACCACGAACAAGGTACGCGGGTCCTGTTGGCGTTCGGCGCCGATGCCCGCGGTGAATTCTTCCGTCAACGCATTGATCAGCTGCCATTGTTCTGGGCTGGTATCCTGTGCTTCATCGAGCAGTATGTGACTGATTCCTCCGTCCAGTTTGTAAAGTACCCAGTCGGACATGCCGGTCCGGGTGAGCAAGTCACGTGTCTTGCGGATAAGGTCGTCGAAATCGAGCGCGCCGCGACGACGCTTCTCTTCCTGGTATGCGACCAGCGCACCCAGCCCGACTTCCAACAGAGCGGAGGTGCGCTCTACGGTCTCGGCCAGCTTCAACTTCGCCGCGAGCGCCTCAACGCGCGCCACTTCTGACCCAATTTCATCCTTGGTCGCGAACAGCGCGACCACATTGGCATCCTTACCCGCCTCTGCATTGTAAAGGGATTTGTATGCGTTGCCCTGAGCGCCGAAGAAGGCACCCTTGTAACAGCCCCACCGGCGGCCCGGGTCTTCTTCGTAAAGCGCCGCCTCTACGGCATTGGCCGTACGGGTATCATCACGCTTGCCAGAGGCGCGAAGACTGATGAGGGCCTCTCGCAGTGCACCAACTGGCATCTGCGAGCCCATTTCCAGCTCGAGAATTTCTGCAGGGCTCGCCTGAGGTGCGTTCAGCCCCTCAATGAGAGCAGCACGCATCGCAGCCTGATTGAATGCATGCGTTTCAGCGAAATCAAGATAGACGCTCATCTGGAACCGCATGGCATTCAACGCAACGTCCGCACCATCATGCCCCCCCTCCAGCGCCAATACGTTCAAAGCTTCAGGAGCCACCTCACTTGCGTTCAGCACCGCTTGCGCACGAACGGATTGCCAAATTGCCTGAGCCTCATCTTCTTCAATCTCTGCGAAGCCGGGTAGCACGCCGGCCTCCAACGGGAAGCGTCGCAGGATGCGCGCACAGAACGCATGAATCGTTTCGATCCGAAGGCCGCCTGGTGTTTCAAGCGCGCGAGCGAAGAGTGCGCGGGCCGCTCTCAGGTCATCTGTCTTGTAGGCATCTTTCGGTCGCCCCTCCAGGCGGGACAATTCCTCGCGCAACTTGTCGTCGCGCATGATCGACCATTTGCCGAGCGTTCGAAACAGACGCGACAGCATCTCGTTTGCGGCGGCCTTTGTGTAAGTTATGCAAAGGATCGAATCCGGAGCAGCGCCCACGCGCCCATCTTCGCGGCGCAGCAACAGGCGAGCGACGCGATCAATCAGGACTTTTGTCTTGCCGCTGCCCGCATTGGCCATAACGAAAACCGGACGTGCCGGATCGGCCGAAACGAGCTGGGCAGTGTTCGCACGACGGTAGTCTTCCGTATCCGGCGGAGTAATGGGCATCTTCACGTCAGGCATCCCCGCCCTCCCCGTCTTCGGTATCACCTGCCCACTCGGCACGGCGGGCCAGGAGATTGTAGCCATTGTCGTATTTCACGAATTTCACCCGCGGCGCAGACAGGAATTTCGAGTTGGGTTCGCGATAGGCCTCAATCAGGCGCAACAGGCCATCTTCAGCCATGGTTGCCATGTCGGCGGGCTCTGTCGGGAGGTTGTGCTTGCCCCCCAGGCTGAATGCATCGGGCTTCGCCTTGAAGGCCACATAGTGCAACTGGTCAACCCGTGCCGCTGGCACCCCGTCATAGCCACCCTTCTGGGCGATGAGGGCCTGCAAAGGCATTTGCTGGCTAAGCCCTGTGGCCACTTCCTTATCGCGCGGCGGACTGCCCGTCTTGAAGTCCACAATGACAAGATCGCCCCGGGCCGTTTGCTCTATCCGGTCAGCGGTCGCCGACAAAGTGAACGGCTGACCGGCGACGCTGTACTCAATGGAACCCTTGACTTCCTGCTTCAACTTGCCGCCCGACGTATCTCGCTGACTACGCCAGACCATGAACCAATCTACTGTACGCCGCCACACGGCCTCACGCGCCGCCCATGCGTCGCCAGGTTCGCCCACACGCAGCAATTCCTGCCTGAGCAGGCCCATCAAGTGTTCGGCCGTCTTCGGATTTCCGTCTTCCTCGAACAGCTCTAGCGCCCTATGAATTGCGGTCCCACGCGGCGCAGGGCCGAGTTCATCATTCAGCGCATCGATTGAGGAGAGACCCAGCACCTGTTCAGCCCAGAGCGCATATGGATCGCGCTGCAACAGGTCGACGCGTGTGGCGGACAAGCGCGCGGGCCAGCCTTCAGGGCGCGCGGATGGAGTCGGCTCGGCGCTAAAGTCGGGAACCGCATTCACCCGGTTCAGCTTTAGACCTTCCACCAGCTTGATCGGATCAAAAGCCGTGGGGGTGAAATGATCTGCAGCCTGATTTTCCAGCGCGCCTTCCGCGAGCGTCTTGAGCCGCCAGACCCAGCGCGACGCGACTGCCGGTGCATCATTTCTCCGTGAGGCGTAAACCAGAGTGACATCCGGCGCGCAGGCAAGCTGGGCAAAGTCGTGCGCGGCAAGTCCCATGCGCTCTTCAGGATCACCCAGGCCGAGGCGCGCACGGAAATGCCGGGGCAGGAACGCGTCCGGCGCCGGGCGCTTTGGCCAAACGTCCTCATTAAGTCCGGCAAGGATCACCCGATCCGCAGACTGAAGTCGCGCTTCCAGCGGCCCCCAGATCGAGAGTTGCGGATGCTCGGCTTCACCAAAACTGACGGTCATCTGGGACGCCTGCGCATTGACGAGATCGGCGAGCGCGGCCGGTCGCATCGGTCCCAGGGATTCAGAGACCTCGCGCACGAATTCAAGCAAGCGGCTCGTGGCTGCGCCGTCTTCCCCAGCCCAAGGCATCGGCGTCTGGCTGACCGATTCCGCCAAGGCTGCGATACGTTGAATTGCGTCGTCGCCGGTTACTTCTTCAATCTGGCTAAGGTCCGCATCGGCATGCTCGAACCGGGCAATCAGGGATTCCACAAGCGTGATCCCCCTAATCTGATCATCTGGCCCGAATTGCGGATAGGGCTCGATCATATCTCGAGTGCGAATGCTCTCGACCAGTTCCTGAAGGGATTTCCATCGTCGCGGACCTCTCAGGAAATGAAGCTCAAAGTCGGCGAGATCATCGACTGGCGCGGCCAGTTCATGCGTTAGAACCGCCACGATCAGGACCGGGTCGCCCGGATCGACCGCCCATTTCGCGCAGAGCCCCACGAAGCTACCGGCGGCTGTCCGCCCAACCGGAATACCGGCCGACGGCGGCACACTGATGTCCCAACGCTTCAGCAGGGCGGAAACCCGGCGCGCCAAACCAGCATCCGGCGTCACGAGGGCCGCCGTCCGGTCCTTGGCTTCCAATGTCTCGCGCATTATCAGGGCGATGGCACTTGCTTCAGCAGACTCGTCCGCAGCCTCTACGAGCGACAGGCCCTCCAGCGCGTCTCTTGCAAAACTTGGTACATCGGTGCCAGCTGTTGCGGAAAGTTGGTCGAGGGTATCTCGCCAGTCTGCTGTGGCATCGGCGGGCGCGAGCGCCTCCATGATCATGCGACGGCGCGCGTCGCGCTTGGGGCCAATCTCGATGCCAGGCCATTCAGCCACAGCCCCCGGCTCAATTTCGAGCGCGACCAATGTATTGAGCAACGTATTTTGCGGATGTCCGACCTCGGAAAGAATACCGGCACGATGCTCTTCCGAGGCGGCAGAATCGAGCCCGGGCAAAACGATAAGCCCCATCGGCAATTGCAGCGCGGCTTTCATCAACACGCGCCCGGCAGGCGTCGCCCCGGTCGAGCCGGCAATGATGACCGGTGCCTCGGGTGGATGCGCCAGCCAAGCCTCTGCGGTCGCTTCCGCAGCCAGCAATCTCCTTTGAAGGGGGTCGGTGACGCCCTGCTCTTCAAGCCATTTCGGCCAGGCATCGGTTATGATTTCGAGGAATTTGGCCGAGTTCTCCCAATGCTGGGCAAGGTCGGCGTCTTTCGCCAGATCTGCCAGCCCACTCCAGTCAGCCCCGGGGCTGAGATGAGCCTGGTCCAGCAATCGCGCCAGCTCGTTCGCGGCTGCAAGCGCCGACGATGGCGGAACATCCATGCCGGAACTCTCGCGATAATAGGCCTGCACAAGAGAGGCCAATGTTCCGAGCCGCTTGGCAGGCGCCAGTGCTGGGGGCAAATCGGTTACTGAAAACTCGGCGACAGGCGGGGCCTCGTCGCTTTCGAGATCGCCCATCGCCCGGATGTCTGGCGACAGGATCGGGGTTTCGTTCGCGGCGAGGAAAAGGGCGGCAGTCAATTCCCGCGCAGACCGGCGGTTTGGAACATAAATGGTGGCGTCCGCCAACGCATCCGGGATGTTTTGCAAATCCACCGCGCGAGCCAGTTCCGCTGCGAGGCATTTCAGGAAGTTTTCGCCCGGCGGGATGGACCAGACTTTTGGCGCGCCTACGCCAAACAGGGCAGGATCACGCGCCATGGCAGCGCAACCACATTTCGGCATCTTTCAGGGCGTCCGGATCGCCCACATGCAGCCAGAAATCATCCAGTGGCAGACCATGCAGCCGTCCGGATTCGACAAGCGGCCCCCAAATTCGCCAAGCAACCGAGAAGCGCTCCACGGCGAGGCCTGAGAATGCTTGCGGTTTGAGGATGCGTACTCCCGCATAGGCCCATGGGGCAGACGGGTTTTCGCCGCGTCGCTTGAGGCTGCCATCCTCGGCACGGAGAAAGTCTCCGGCGCCCCCATATCCCAGGCTGCGCTGCGTATCCGCGAGAAGGAGGATCTCGTCCATCTGCGCTGGGTCAAATGCGTTGGCCAGATCGAGGAAAGGTCTCGAATCACCGTTACCCCAGAACGCATCTGTATTGACCACGAAGACGGGATCATCGCCAAGCATCGGCGCGGCTTTCACCAGCGCGCCGCCTGTTTCAAGCACTTCGCCACGTTCGTCCGACACAATCAGGTCCACACCCTTGATGCCCGAAACATGATCCTCGACCTGATCGGCGAGCCAATGGACATTGACGACGATCCGCTGAACGCCCGCTTCGATCAGTGGGTCGATCATCCGGTCCATCAGACGCTTGCCACCAACCTCTATCAGGGGCTTCGGACATGTGTCCGTCAGCGGCCGCATCCGGGTACCGAGCCCGGCGGCCAGCACCATCGCCGTATGCGGAATATTTGATGACATCAGCTTTCCTTGAACACGAAGGGGGTCGTCTCCCGCACGAAGGCCGCCATGGGCTCCAGTGCGGGGTGGGACAGATTGCAGGCCAGCAGTTTCAGTTGGCGCGGTTGGAATGTGCCATACCGGGCCTTGCCATCACGATGCTGCAACCGGGAGAACACACCTGCAATACGCAGCGCGTTGAGAGCCCCAATCACGGCGAGCCGCTCGTCAAAGGCCTCGCGCGTCTTGCCGGTCTGGTCGAGATAGTGCCGGATCGCGGCTTCGGACGCCTCATGCGAAACGTCCCGTCGCGCGTCCTGGGTCAGCATGGCCATATCCCACGCATCCCAGCCCTTCACCGCGTCCTGAAAATCGAGCAGCGCGATGCGGTCGTCGCCCAACCAGAGCAGGTTTTCTGCATGATAGTCACGCAGAGTGAACACACGCGGGAACGCCATTGCCTGTTCGATCAGGGCATCACGTTCGGACTCCCACCTAACGCGGGCAAGTCCAGTCAGCGCACCGCCACCCGCCTCCACTGGCAACCAGTCCGCATACAGGTCAGCATTCGAGGACAATGCGAGGCGGTCAAAATCGAGAATCGGCCATTGCTCGGCCCCATAGATCACAGCCTCGGGGATCGGTTGCTGATGAAGTTTTGCCAACATGCCAGCGGCCAGCATGTAGGCGGGCACTTCCAAAGCTGGATCCTGCTCGATCTGCCGAGCCAATTCCCTACCGTCGCCGTAATCCTGCAGAATAGCCAACCCGGCTTCAGTATCATGCGCAAATATCTCCGGCGCCTCAAAACCGAGTAATCTGAGATGGTGCGCAATCAGGACGAAGGCGTCGACACGAGAGGCCGCCAAACGCGTCTGTGCATTCCAGCCCATCGCGTTGCGCGTGGCATCATCGGCATCTGGTGGGCATGGGTCGGCTTCGATGCGTGGGGCATCCATCAGCATCGCCGCCGAACCATCAGCGCGCACCATCCGAACATACCGGCGCGTGGATGCGTCTTGTCCCAATGGCTTGAGGTCTGCACCACCCCATCCATGACGCGCAAGAAAATCGGCGATCAGCGCGTCGCGGGAATTAGAATTGAAATTCATTGCAGCGCGCCCGCCAATCTTCGCCTTGGGGTTCCAGGGATACGAGCCGATGTTCGCCTTCAAAGTCAAAGACGATATCCAGCCGCCACGCAGGAAGGTGCTTTCCCGCTTTCTCCGGCCACTCGACAATCGCCACGCCTTCCGGCGTCTCGTCCCACCCAATCTCAGCCATCTCGTCAGGCGATCCCAGCCGATAGAGGTCAAAATGCCAGACGGGAAAATCCGGAGCCTCGTAGGCTTGGACCAGAGTATATGTCGGGCTCGGCACTTCCTGAATGTCCGGTATGAGCGCCCGGACCAGCCCTCGCGTAAATGTCGTCTTCCCGACACCCAGTCCGCCATGCAAGGCAATCACGTCGCCCGGCTTCAGCAAGGGGGCGATCGCATTGCCGAATGCGAGCGTGTGAGCCTCATTGTCGAGTCGGTAGGTCAATTTCATCATCATGTGCATATAAAAGACTGACCTCACACACCATCGTTTCCTGACCAAATTGCGGCAAAACGCGTGGTGACATGCCTTGCAGTAGCAGGCAGACTGGCCTAGAACATTAAAAAATGACGCAGGCGTCACGAATTGACCCTACGTAGACCGGGAATAGCACATTGGATTTGACAGACGCAAAACGCATTGTGGTGCTTGGGGCTGGGCAAGCTGCGGCGCAAGCAATTCAATCCCTGCGCATGGGTGGCTATACGGGCGAATTGACATTGGTCGGTGAAGAACCGGCACTGCCCTACCAGCGCCCACCATTGTCAAAAGCCTATATGAAGGGGGAGTTCGCCGAGGAGCGCCTCTACTTCAAACCAGCCGCCTGGTACGAAGACAACAATGTGGAATTGATCCTTTCGACACGTGCAACCAGCATCGACCGGGCGGAACGCAGAGTGGATCTCGAACATGGTGGCCGCCTCGAATATGACGCGCTGATCATCGCGACGGGTTCGCGCCCTCGCGCCCTGCCGATCGACGGTGCAGAGCTTGAGCATGTCTACGCGCTGCGCGGTCTTGCCGATGTCGAGCGGATCCGGCCGCAAATGGTGGCCGGACGCTCCATGGTGATTATCGGAGCTGGTTATATCGGTCTTGAAGCAGCGGCCGTCGCCCAGCAAATGGGTCTGAAAACGACCGTTCTGGAAATGGCACCACGTGTTCTAGCCAGAGTTACAAGCCCGATCATGAGCGAGTTCTATGAGGCTGAGCATCGCCGCCAGGGCGTTGAGATTCGCACAGAGACGAGCCTGTCGAAGCTTGAAGGGAATGATGGCGCGGTGACCGCTGCCGTGCTCACCGATGGGACCAAACTCGATGCGGACATTGTTCTGGTCGGCATCGGTATCCTGCCAAACGAAGCACTCGCCAAAGATTCCGGAATTGCCTGCAATAACGGCATTCTTGTTGATCGCGATGCGCGCACATCCGACCCACGAATCTTTGCCGCAGGCGATTGCGCCAGTCGGCCGCTGGTGCATTTTGGTCGCTCTGGCCGGCTTGAAAGCGTCCACAATGCCATCGAGCAGGGCAAGCTCGCTGCCGCCGCCATTCTTGGCAAACCGCGACCGAATGAAGATTGCCCTTGGTTCTGGTCAGACCAGTACGACCTCAAGCTCCAGATCGCCGGGCTCGGCGCCGGGTATGACGAGATCGTCGTGAGGGGTTCACCGGAGGATCGAAAGTTTGCGGCCTTCTACCTGAAGAACGGAACGCTCATCGCAGTGGATGCGATCAACAGTCCGCCCGAATTCCTCGCATCCAAGAAGCTCATCATGTCAGGCGCCAAGCTTTCGGCTGACATTCTTGCAGACACATCAATAACAATGAAAGAGATTGCCACTAACGCAGTGGCAGCTTGAAGGAGAGAAACCCGCACATGGCGAAAATTACCTATATCGACCACGACGGCACCGAGCGCGTTGTGGAGGCCCAGAACGGCGAGACCGTGATGGAAGCTGCTATCAAGAACTCCATTCCGGGCATTGATGCCGATTGCGGCGGCGCCTGCGCGTGTGCCACATGCCATGTATATGTCGACCAGGCCTTCATGGACAAAGTTGGAGAGCAGGAAGAAATGGAAAAATCCATGCTGGATTTCGCTGAAAATGTTCAGGAAAATTCCCGCCTGTCTTGCCAGATCACCGTTTCGGAAGATCTGGATGGCTTGAAAGTCACGACACCGGAGAGCCAGCACTAGGCTGCGCCCTATCGAAAACATTGAGCGTCCCGGTGATATGCCGGGGCGCTTTTTTGTTCGCATACCCCGGCGTCAAGAGTTGGTTCCTTTCCAGAACTGACTAAATTGGCGCTCTGTAGTCAGGGAGAGACTGATGGATTTCACCACCCTCATGCGCAGCGGCAAACAGACCGGCGACCATGCCATGTCTTTTCATGTGCCGGAGACCTGGATGCAAGGCCGCACAACCTATGGGGGGCTGACTGCGGCGCTGTGCCTGCAGGCCGCGATGCCGACCTCTGGCGGGCGTCAGATCCGGTCTGCGCAAGTGGCATTTGTCGGGCCTGTGTCGGGTGACGTCGAATGCACCGCCACCCTGCTGCGCGAAGGCAAGAATACCGTCTTTACGAGCGTGCGCATGATGGGCGAAGCAGGCGTTGCTGCCGAGGCGATCTTTGCCTTTGGGGCACACCGTGAGTCATCCCTCAATTTTGCAAACCTTCCTGCGCCTGAAGTTACCTCCCCGGACGAGACCGCATCTTTCTTCGGAGAGTCGCCGAGGCGCCCTGCCTTCACCCGCAACTTCAACATGCGGCTGGCGAATGGAAGCCCCCCGATGTCGGGTGCGCCAGACGCAGACATGTCTCTCTGGATGCGGCACAAGGATGGCTCGGTTCCGCCGGACGCGGTTTCCGTCCTGGCACTCGCAGACGCACCACCGCCTGCGGCAATGTCGATGCTGACAGGACAGGCCCGTATCAGCTCCATGACATGGATGGCAGAATTCCTGACAGATGACATTCGGACGAACGAGGGGTGGTTCCTGGCCCGGCATGTCGCCGATACGTCAAAGGATGGCTATAACAGCCAAGCCATGACGTTGTGGAATACATCAGGCCAACCGATCATGATCGGCCGACAGACCATCGCCGTCTTCGCCTGAACTAGTTTTCAGGCTCCGGCTCTTCAGTATCATTCACGATCGGCCCCGGCTCGAGCACTTTCATGAGTGATGCTGGCACCTGGCCTGCTGGACAGGCTTCCTGAAGGACATAAGCATTTCCGACACCCGGTGCACCGGCATAGACCGGAGCGGTGATCGTCTGAGAGCGGAAAATCCAGCTCAGGAAAAACATTGCGAACACGGCTGCGCCAACTGCGGCAATCGTGCCCCATCCCATGCCCAATGGATCTGAAGTGGCAGGCGCCGCTGAGCTTGTTGGGCGTTGGCCTGGACCGGAACTTGCGACATGCGGTTTGACGGAAGCCTTTGCCAAGGCGGCTGCGCTGGCCGTCTCGGCCGCTGGCGCAGGCTTGATACCCATCGCCTTCTCACGCTTCTTCTTTGCATCAATAGCAAGCGGGTCGTCCGGATGAGCCGTGAGCCAGTCTTCCCGCGCTTCTTCATCCTTCGAGCCATACCCCATCCACTCTCGAAGGTCGGAGCGCCCATCGCGCTGGCCGAGCTCTTCGATCAGTTTGTAAAAGCCTTCAGGAGTCTTGCGCGACGTCATGCCCTCAATCGAGAAACGTTTGTCGCTTTTGAACGGCTCGTAAGGGATCGTCTTGTCGACGCTGACCTGGGCCAACATGCCAGGCCGCGAATGCCCGACAGAAGCCGCCGCACGCACCCAGTCGCTCTTCACTGCATGTTCGGACCACATGACAAGCATATGCTTGGAATTGCCCGCATTGCGTGCATCCTTGGCATCGAACGTATTGTCCACCTGCTTTTGATCGAACCAGACCTTGAACTTCAGCGAACGCAGCCGACGTGCGACCAACTTCGCCATGTCGCGATCTTCGATCGCCGATACCAGGAAAACATCGTACGCCATATGCGCGCTACCTCTTGAAGTAATGAGCCAAGCATACCCATAGACCCTTAATATTCCACCCAATTCCGCTATCAGGCGATATTTCCGTCTGTTTTTCGGCTGTGAATACGGCTATTTGCGCGGCGAACAAGTTACTCAGGAGACCGGTATGGGCTTCAAATGCGGCATCGTAGGCCTTCCCAATGTGGGAAAGTCCACACTCTTCAATGCGCTCACTCAGACGGCCACAGCGCAAGCGGCCAACTATCCATTCTGCACGATTGAGCCAAATGTTGGCGAAGTCGCCGTACCAGAGCCCAGGCTGGAGAAGCTCGCCGAAGTCGGTGGCTCGAAGGAGATCATCCCGGCGCGCATGAACTTCGTGGACATTGCGGGTCTCGTAGAGGGCGCCTCCCAAGGTGAAGGCCTTGGCAACAAATTCCTCGCCAATATCCGTGAGACAGACGCGATCATCTATGTCCTTCGCTGTTTCGAGAATGACGATATCACGCATGTCAGCGGGAAGGTCGACCCGATTGCCGACTTCGAAGTCGTCGAGACCGAACTCATGCTGGCTGACATGGAAAGCCTTGAAAAGCGCAAGGCCGGCGTCGTGAAAAAGGCCAATTCCGGTGACAAGGAAGCCAAGGCTCAGGTCGCTTTGATTGATCTCGCACTTGCCGAGCTGAACGAAGGTCGCCCGGCCCGACGCGCTGTTGTCTCGAAAGACGACACAAAAGCGTGGAACATGCTGCAGCTCTTGACCTCAAAACCGGTTCTGTTCGTCGCGAACGTTGATGAGGATAGTGCCGCAACAGGTAACGAATATTCCAGTCGTGTCGAGGCCCGCGCGACTGAAGAAGGCGCTGCGTGCGTTGTGATTTCAGCTCAAATTGAAGCCGAGCTCGCCCTGTTGGATGAGCCGGACCGCAGCGAATATCTTGAGACGCTCGGACTGGAAGAGCCGGGCCTGACCCGTCTGATCCATACCGGATACGACCTTCTCGACCTGCAGACCTATTTCACGGTCGGACCGAAGGAATCCCGCGCATGGACCATCCGGAAAGGTTGGAGTGCTCCCAAGGCTGCCGGGGTTATCCATGGTGACTTTGAGAAAGGCTTTATCCGCGCCGAAACCGTTGCCTACATGGACTATGTCGAGCATGGCGGCGAAGCAGGCGCGAAAGAAGCCGGCAAGATGCGGTCAGAAGGCAAGGATTACATAGTCCAGGATGGCGATGTGATGCTGTTTCGCTTCAACGTCTAGGCTATTTTGCCGACAACGCAGCGCGCCTTTTCCCGCGCTCGCTTCCAGACAAGCTGGCCCAATCCGGACGGACGTACAGGAAATTGAGCGGCGTGCCGCGAATGAGGGCGTGGAAGGCAAGCGGGAGCGCAACAGCGAATGTCAGGGTCAAGGCGGACGCCAGCCCCACATCGCCGAAGGGCGCTCCGATTGCAGGCAGCACCAGTCGCTCCATCGCAACGAGCGGAAACGCGTAGGTCAGGTAGATGACGATCGAGTGCCGACCGCAATATCTGAGAAAGTCTGCTGCGCGGAACCGGGTCAGCAGCGCTGACACGACGCAGACGGCAGTCGCGCCGGCAATGCCCAGAATGAAACTGGCAACCACTTCTTCATGCAAGGCGAGGCTGACTGCCCACCAATTCAGAATGCCCCAAGCCAGCAAACCAAGGGCTCCGATCCAAGGCGCTTTGGCCGCCCTTCCGGCAAATCGGAAGATTTGTGGTGCAAACGCGTACCCCATGAAGAAATAAACATACCGGTTTGCGAACCGGTCGATCACGCCCCATCCCGTATCAATCAGCACAAGTTGGTAGAGAGACTGGAGGATGAAGGCGCCTGCAAACACGATCCAGACCGGCACGTTTCGCAGCAAGCGCGTAACCACATAGAAGATCGCCAACATGTGCACGAACCAAAGCGAGTTCGAGGGTTCGACGAAGCTGTAGAACCATAGCTTCAGGACATAACCAGGATGGGACACCAACGCATCGAACTCCAGAACGGGAAGCTGGAGCGTGAGCCAGAGCACGTAGAAATATATGAAATGCACGACTTTCCGGTCGAGATAGTCGGCGAGCGGCGCATGAATCGACCGGCTCAGGAACAGACCCGCCACCAAAAAGAAGTCTGGAATTCGGAAGGGCCGTGCAAAATCGATGATGGGATGCATCCATCCTTGCTCATCGAACAGATATTCGACGCCATTTACCGCGTGCATCATTACCACCAGAATGATGCAGATGCCCTTCGCGTAATCTACCCAATCTACCCGTTGCGCAGGTGGTGCGGCGATAAGATGCGTCGAAAACATTCAATGCAACTCCAATGGCGACATCGTTTCAGCGTCGGGATGCAGAAACCACCGACAAGGTGGGATGATCATTACAATAGGCTTTGATGCAAGCAGTGAACCAATCGAATGTCTGGTCCACGCGGGTGACTGCATCGCGTTGGCGCGACAAAACGCTGGCCTTGCCATGGGGCAACCAGAAATACGGATTGGCCTCCCATATGATGATGTGCCCCTCTGGACGGATGCTATAATCGACCGCGGCAAAGTCCAGCCCGAGCGCCCTGACCGCCTTAACGAGTTCCTGCGCCTCTTCCAAAGGCGCGGAGAAATATGCCTTGTCTGCAGCAATCAGGTCGGCTCGCAAACGCTCATGATAGCCAAAATATCTTGCCAGACGCCGCAGTCGGCTCGCCTCCCGCTGGAACAGACTGTTGGACAGGCCAACGATTCTCTCGGTCGAAAAGAACAGGTGAGATGCCAGAACACGGTCACCACACACGAACGCTCGGGCCTTGTGGTGATAGCGCGCAAAGAGATCGGAGCGGGGCCTGCCAACGTCACGGTATTCCTGACGGATGTCATACAGCTTCAGAACAACTGCTGGCAGTAACCCCTCGCTGTCGAGCGCCTTTGCGTCCTCAGCCTTGAACAGGGTCGCAACCTGTCTTTGTGCATGCTCCTGATCACTTCGGACGATACAGGGAAATCCGATTTGCTCGATCGCGCCCGCCATCTCCTCCAATGTCGATGCCGACGCAGCGGCGGCGCATGGTACGCCTGCGTCAGCCCAGATATGCGCCTGCCTGGATTTGGTCGTGTTGCTGAGCGCGTCTGGATGGTTGAGGATACGAATCCCTCGATCAACCGCCTCTTCGGCAATGGCCAAAGCATCAACATAACAGGCCGGGTACTTCTGCATCAGAGGATCGCCCAGCCAGAAGACGACCAGCCCCACACCCTCAAAGTTGGCGGACCCGGAACCTGTGCGATGGATCCGGATATCCTTGAGCAAGGGATCAGACTTCGCTGCCAGCCGTTTCAGGAAAACATCGCCTGTCGGCACTTTGCGGCCGCGACCCGCGCCATGCGTAATGAAGAGAATCTTGCTGTTGCCGGAGGCGTACATACGCACCTTGGTCTCGAATCCTGACAGTCGCACAATCGCCGCGACACACAGACTCTACGACGCAAAAGGTATGCCAAGATAGAGAAACAAGCACAGGATGCATGCGCCAAGTGTGGCGAGACTGTGTGGCTCTTGGCGCCACCGAACCTTGCCCGCCGACTTAGTTGTGACGCCCGGATTTTCAGGCTGCGCAGGATATGCGGAAGCAGGTCGGAAAGCCGCGCGACTGGCGCCGAACCTCCAGGAAAAAGCTGACATGAGAAATTTGCCGAGCCTGTACAATCGCCTCCGATGCTGCCTAGAACCCCGCCACACGATTTAAGTAAACGGGCATTCTTCATCATGCAGACACCTACAGATACGGATGCATCCCATTCTGAAGCGCAATTTGAAGCTCAGATTCGCGCAGCAATCGACGGCAAAACCAAACCAGTTGGCGCGCTGGGGGGGATCGAAACGCTTGCTGTTCAGATCGCGCAGATCCAGAAATCCCTGACGCCTCGCGCGGACACATGCAGGCTCTCCATCTTTGCAGCTGACCATGGCATGGCAACAGCGGGTGTCTCGGCATTCCCGCAGGATGTGACCCGCCAGATGGTGCTCAACTTTCTTTCGGAGGGCGCAGCCGCCAATGTCTTCGCCCGTTCTGTTGGCGCGAGCGTCCGCGTGGTTGACGCTGGAGTAGCTGGACAGCTGATCGATCACCCAGGCCTGATCCCACGTCGGATCGCAGCAGGCACGGCCAACGCCATTGAGCGGCCCGCCATGACATCTTCCGAGCGCGCTGCTGCGCTGTCTTCCGGGTCAGCGCTGGGTCATGAAGGCGACGAAACGGTTGCGTGTTTTGGCGAGATGGGCATCGGCAACACATCCTCAGCAAGCCTCGTGGCGGCCAAAATACTCGGAGTGCCAGTTGCCGACCTGACTGGACGGGGCACAGGTCTCGACGATGATGGTCTTCGCCGCAAATGCGAACTGTTGGAAAAAGCTGCAAACCGGACGAACGATAAACTGGAAGCTGGTCTGGCGCTCCAGGAGTATGGCGGCTTCGAGATTGCCATGATGGCCGGCGCCATGATCGGAGCAGCAGCGAGCGGCAAGATTGTCATCGTGGACGGCTTCATTGCGACAGTCGCCGCATTGGCCGCTGAAGCGATTTCACCCGATTGCCTGAAGAACATGATCTTTGCGCACCAATCCGCAGAGGCCGGACATGGGCGTGTACTGGCCGCGCTAAAGGCCAGGCCTTTGCTGCATCTGGGCATGCGCCTGGGCGAGGGTACGGGCGCATTGCTCGCCTTTCCGCTTGTGAAGGCAGCCGCAGCGATGCTGCGTGAGATGGCGAGCTTCGAGAGCGCCGGAGTGAGTGGCCCGGCATGAATGGCGAACTCGCCAAACTCGTACTCGCTGTGCAATTTCTGACTCGGCTACCGCTCAGAACAGACAAGATGTTCACACCGGAGCGCATGGCGCAAGCGCCGAGATATTTCCCCCTGGTCGGCATACTTGTGGGGCTCGTGAGTGCGGGCGTTTTCTGGATCGCCGCCCTGGTCCTGCCGGACTTCATGGCGGCGTTGCTGGCGGTCAGCGCAGGCCTGCTGCTGACAGGTGCGTTCCATGAGGATGGCTTGGCCGACACGTTTGACGGCATTGGCGGCGGACATACACCTGTTCGTGCATTGGAAATCATGAAGGATAGTCGGCTCGGCACATATGGGACCGCCGCGCTGTTCCTGGCGCTCGCAATCAAGGTGGGTGCGCTGTCGGCGATACCGCCAATCTGGGTCTGCGCTGCCCTGCCCGTTGCGCATTGCGTCTCTCGGTTCTCAGCTGTGTGTGTGATCGCGACCAGCCGGTATGTGCGGGAGGAAGGTACGGGAAAGCCTGTGGCAACGGGTATATCTGCGTCCAGCTTGATAATTGCCGGTTTCACAGCGTTGGGGGCTGTTGCAGTCGGTGCTGTCCTGTTTCCTTTCGTCTCACTTTTGTCCGGTATTGTTTCATTGTGTTTCGCGCATGTTCTAATGCGCCTGTTCTTTGAGCCCAAACTGGGGGGCTATACGGGCGACACGCTCGGCGCGGTACAGCAAGCAAGCGAGATCGGATTCTATCTGGGGCTCCTCGCATGGCTCTGACCCTCCTTCGGCATACAACGCCTGATGTCGCACCCGGCACCTGTTATGGTCGAACTGACCTGGCGCTCGCGACCTCTTTTGCGGACGAGGCCAGCATCGTTCTGGCCGGACTGCCACGGATAGACCGCATCGTATCGAGCCCGCTGACCCGGTGCGCTGAGCTTGCCGAATTCGTCGGAGAACGGAGTGGGCTGAACATCATCCGGGATGAACGACTGGCCGAGATGGATTTCGGAACATGGGAGATGAAGCCCTGGAGCGAATTGCCGAGACATGAACTCGATGCCTGGGCGTCGGACTTCCTCCATGCGAGGCCTCATGAGGGGGAAAGCGTCGCCATGCTGACCGCCCGCACTCAGAACGCCATAGCCGAATTCAACCACCCCGACAGCCACACTCTTGTCGTGACCCATGCCGGCGTAATCAAGGCAGCCTTTGCCGCGCTCGGCGGCCACCATCACTATCAGAGCTCGGTCGCCTATGGCGGCCTCATCACGCTGCTGGAACACTCAGGAAACGCGACATGACCGACGACACTTCCCATACTGAAAAGATGAAGGCGCTGCAGGCAGAGCAACGCAAGAAGACCGACGCGGCCGCCGTGCCGGATCGCGGGCTGGTGCTGGTTCACACGGGAAATGGCAAGGGCAAGTCAAGCTCGGCCTTCGGCGTCATTGCCCGTGCCCTTGGCTGGGGTCACCATGTGGGGGTCGTCCAGTTCATCAAGGGCAAATGGATTACCGGTGAACGACAATTCTTCGACAAGTTCCCCGATCAACTCGAATGGCACACAATGGGTGAAGGCTTCACTTGGGACACACAGGACGAGGCTCGCGACATCGCCGCCGCCGAGGCAGCGTTCGACCGTGCGAAAACCATGATGGCGAATGGCTCCTACAATCTTGTTGTGCTGGATGAGATCAACATCGCCATGCGCTATGACTATCTCTCAACCGACGCTGTTCTCGAGGGACTGAAAGCGCGCGACAGCCAGACCAGCGTCATCCTGACGGGGCGCGATGCCAAACCCGAACTTTGCGACTATGCCGATCTTGTCAGCGAGATGGTCGAGGTGAAGCACCCCTTCAAAGCGGGGCTCAAAGCCAAGCGTGGCGTCGACTTCTGACCATTTTGCCGCGCGTCCTGTAATAGCGGCAGTATTGACAGGTCGCGAGGCTTGCAACATTACCACTTTCAGATGGTGCTTTCTGCAAGGAAAGCTAAGAGGGAAGCCGATGTGAATTCGGCGCTGTACCCGCAACTGTGAGCCGGGAGTTGAAGGCCATACAGCCACTGGAGCAATCGCTCTGGGAAGGCGGCCTGAGATGACGATCGGTGAGCCAGGAGACCTGCCATCGCGTCGTTCGTCCGGAGGCCGGGAATAGTTCTCAGCGGGCGGGAAGGCTTCAAGCCTATCCTTTGTAACGACATCCGAACCCCTGGGCCTGGCCGTCCGCACCAATCACAAGGTGAGGCCAGATTGTCGTTATGAACTGCATCCACCATTCGGGCGGCTGGGATGCGAGGAAAAGATATGTTCTACAAAACCGCCCTGCTGGGGGCTGTTGCGTTCGGCTTTACCGTCTCGGCGACCGCCCAGACTGCAAGCATCGAAGAAACCAAACTCGATACGATCATCGTCAATGGATCACGCCTTGACCAGACGATGACCGAAATTGGCTCAAGTGTCTCCGTCATCACGCGGGACGACCTGGAAGAGTTGGGCGTCGACTTTGCCCTGGACGCTATTGCAACCGCGCCCGGTGTCACGGTCAACCAGAACGGCGCCTTTGGCGGCAACGCCAGCGTGCGTATACGCGGTGCTTCCAATGACCAGACATTGGTGCTGATCGACGGCGTACCCGTAAACGATCCGACCGGCACCGGTGGCGGCTACAACTTCGCTTATCTGGACACAGACACCATTGAGCGTATCGAAGTGCTGAAAGGCCCGCAATCGACGCTCTGGGGGAGTGATGCCATTGGCGGCGTCGTGTCCATCACGACCAAGCGCCCCACAGAAGGCTTGTCAGGCACGGTGTTCGGCGAATACGGCTCCTTCAATACATTGCGCGGCGGCGCGTCGATCAGCAATGCGAATGAAATCGGTGATTTCCGGCTCGCGGCTACCGGACTGACCACAGATGGTATTTCCAAAGCGGATGAGGCGAATGGTAACTCCGAAGACGACGGCTACGACTCACAGACGGTCTCGGCCAAAGGCGGTTTGAACCTGCCGGCCAGTGTTCGTCTCGAAACCAGCCTGATGTGGAGCGACGCAGAGTCTGAATATGACAGCTATGCGTTCGGTGCGCAGGGCAGCGTGGCGGATGGTGATGAGGTCACGAATTCGGAGACGCTGTCTGGAAACATCACCCTGAAAGCGCCACTGTTCGATGGCCGACTCGAGAACCTTGTTCAGATTGGCTATGCCGATATTGAACGCGAAAATACGTCAAACGGTGTCCAGAGTTATTTCACCGAAGGTGACCGCGTGCTGTTTCGCTATCAGGGCACATTCGCCATCAACGACACAAATACATTGGCCTTTGGAACGGAGCGCGAAGAGACAAGTGCCAATGAGCAAGAGTCCTCGATTGACAGTTTGTTTGCGCTCTACGAATTCAAACCCGTGGACAGTTTGACACTGACAGGCGGAATTCGGGTCGACGATCACGAGACTTTCGGCTCTGAAACAACGGGTCGCGTGGCAGCAGCCTGGACCGCAACAGATCAGCTCACCTTCAAGGCAAGCTGGGGTCAAGGCTTCAAGGCACCCAGCATCTTTCAGTCGACCTATATCTGCACCTTCTGTGGACTGACCGCCCCCAATACCAACCTCAAGGCTGAAACCTCCGAGGCTTATGACATTGGTGTGCAATGGCAGTCTGCTGACGAGCGCATCGTCCTTGGTGCAACCCTGTTCGATCAGGAAACCGAAAACATGATCGATTTCTCTTACACGGCTGGCTACGACAATATCGCCCTTGTGGACTCGCAGGGGGGCGAGTTGACTGGCGCTTACGCGATCAACAACTGGCTGGGTATCGCGGCGAGTTATACGTTCATTGACTCAGATGATGGCAACGGAAACGCATTGGCCCGCCTCCCGGAAAGCACCGGGAACATCTCAGCTTCTTTTGATCCGGACGGCCCCTTCTCTGGCGCAGTGCTCGTTCGCTACAATGGCGAAGAAACTAATACAGACGGATCCGAACTCGACAGCTGGACACGCGTCGACCTGACCGGCAGCTATGATCTCAATGATACAGTCGAAATCTATGGCCGGATCGAGAACCTGCTCGATGAGGAGTACCAGCAGATCCTGGGATATGGCACACCCGGACTGTCCGGATCTGTCGGCGTGCGGCTCCGCTACTAGGACATCTCCATGTCGAGGCTGATGATCCCAATTCTTGCGCTTCTTCTGTCTGCTTGCGGACAGGCCGGCAAGAATGTGCTCACAAAGCCTGAGCGCCCTGCCCGGATTGTCAGCCTCGACTATTGTGCCGACCAGTATGTTTTGAAGCTTGTCGACCGGGAACGCATCCTGGCCTTGTCGCCGGATGCGGGTCGGGAATTTTCCTATATGCGGAACACCGCCGACGGCATCGCGACCGTCAGGCCAAACGCCGAGAATGTACTGATCCTCAAGCCCGACCTTGTTGTGCGGTCCTATGGCGGCGGACCGAATGCCGCCGCGTTCTTCGAGAAGGCAGGCGTGCCTGTGGTGGAAGTTGGTTGGACGCCTGACATTCCTTCCGTGATGAAAAACACGCAACGCATCGCCAACGAGTTGGGAGAGCCTGAACGGGGTGCGGTCGTGAACACTGAGATGCAACACCGCCTTGCGCGGTTGAGAAAGCGCGAGACTGGCCAGACCGCATTGTACATGACGCCCGCAGGTGTAACGACCGGACCGGGCTCGCTGATTCATGAAATGATCGTGGCGGGGGGCCTGACCAATATGGAAACAGAACATGGCTGGCGATCCATCCCGTTGGAAACGCTTGCCTATGAGAAACCTGATGTCGTAGCGGCTGCCTTCTTCGGATCGCGCACCAATCATCCGGACGCGTGGAGTCCGATGAAGCACCCTGTCGCAAAGGCGCAGCTTACCCAGAGCGAAGTCGTATCGCTTGAAGGCGCGTGGACCTCGTGCAGCGGCTGGTTCTTGATGGATGCCGTCGAGGCGTTGGCCGGAAAGGACGGACAATGACGCGTGAAACCCTGCTCATGCCGACATTGATCGCCGCAAGTGTGTTGGCAATTCTCTCGGCATGCCTCCTCGGATCAACCGCCCTGCCCGCCGACCGGTTGCTGGCAGCCCTCTTCGGGGGAGCGGAAGCAGGCGACCGCCTGGTCGTTTGGCAGATACGGCTGCCGCGGGCGATCGCGGCTTATATCGTCGGGGCCGCGCTGGGCATCAGCGGCGCTGCCTTGCAGGGCTTGCTGAGGAACCCTCTGGCAGAACCGGGGGTTCTGGGAGTCTCGGCGTCTGCGTCGCTTATGGCTACGTTCGCACTCTATTACGGGATCGCCTCGATCACGCCCTGGGCCGTACCGATTGCCGCGATCATTGGTGCACTGACGGCAACAGCTCTCATTACCATCGCCGCATTGCGCACCCAGTCTGTTGTCACGCTCATCCTGATCGGTGTTGGCCTGTCGAGCTTTGCTGGCGCGGCCATGAGCCTGTTGATGAACCTGGCACCGAACCCGTTTTCACTATCTGACATGATCAACTGGATGCTGGGCTCAGTTGCCAATCGCAGCTTTGACGAAATTACGCTGGCGGCGCCCTTCATCCTTGCGGGCGGCGCAACTCTGTTTGCTACGCGGCGCGGTCTGTCTGCATTAACTCTCGGCGAAGAGGCAGCAGCAGGGATTGGCCTCAATCTGCGGCGCCAGCAGATATTCACCGTGGTTGGCGCGGGTCTGGCAACCGGTGGCGCGGTGGCGCTGGCTGGAGCAATTGGCTTTGTCGGCATTGTTGCGCCTCATATCATTCGTCCCTTCGTCGGGCATGACCCAGCGCGCTCGCTTGTGCCGTCTGCGCTGTTCTCCGGATTGATCCTGGTCGTCGCTGACATTTTCGTTCGCCTGATGCCGACGTCAGCGGAGCTTAAACTCGGCGTTGTCGCGGCGCTCATCGGTGCACCCGCTTTTGTCTGGATCGCGATGCAAAGGCGGACCGGAAATGACTGATCTCGTCGTCGAAAACATCTCCGTTCTCGCAAGGGAGAGCGTGCTGGTAGACGATGCCAGCTTTCGCCTCGGCTGTGGCGAGTTCGTCGCGCTGCTTGGTCCGAATGGTGCGGGCAAGACGAGCCTGATCCGCGCCGGTCTGGGCCTGCAATCGGCGAGTGCGGGGCTCAGCTTGCTTGGCGGTAAACCGGTTGATGCTCTCTCACCGACGCAGCGCGCCCGGCAAATAGCCTACCTTCCCCAGACCCGGCCGCTTGCCTGGCCGAATAGTGTCCGTGACGTCGTATCCCTTGGGCGGTTCAGCCACGGAGCGCCGTTGGGCCGCTTGAAAGGATTAGACGCCGAAGCCGTTGACCGCGCGCTTCAGGCCTGCGGACTTCTGGAACTGGCGGGGCGCCGAACGGATACGCTTTCAGGCGGGGAGCTGGCCCGCGTCCATTGTGCGCGCGCGTTTGCCGCCGAAGCGCCTTTGCTCATCGCGGATGAGCCCATAGCTGCGCTGGACCCCCGTCAGCAATTTCGGATTCTCGACCTGATCCGCACCTATGTGGACCAAGGTGGCGGCGCACTGGTCGTGCTCCATGATATTCAGCTCGCTGCACGCTATGCCTCTCGCATGGTCTGGATGAAGGATGGGCGTATTGAAGCGGATGGCCCTCCGTCCGAAACACTGACAGCCGAGCGAATGAGAGACATTTATGGCGTTGCGGCACGGGTCGAGGGGCTGAACATTCATATTGACGGTGCCGCATGACCGCCCGCGCACTGATGTTGCAAGGCACTGGCTCGGATGTCGGCAAGTCTGTCCTGACGGCGGCCCTTTGCCGGATCGCGCGGCGCCGAGGTCTGAGTGTTGCCCCCTTCAAACCTCAAAACATGTCCAACAATGCCGCCGCCTGTCCAACGGGGGGTGAAATTGGCCGCGCTCAGGCGCTGCAGGCGCGTGCGGCAGGTCTGGATCCCCATGTTGACATGAATCCGGTGCTGCTGAAGCCCCAGACAGACTGCACCGCGCAGCTCGTCGTGCATGGCAAGGCTACTCATGCCATGGAAGCCGCAGACTATATGGCCAATCGCGACCAGTTGATGGGCGCAGTCATGGAGAGCTTTGGCCGACTTACCAATGCGTACGATCTGGTCATTGTCGAGGGCGCCGGCAGCCCGGCGGAAACAAATCTGCGCGACCGGGACATAGCAAATATGGGGTTTGCCCGACGCGCGGGCGTTCCCGTTTGTCTGGTTGGCGACATCGAAAAAGGTGGTGTCATTGCCAGTCTTGTTGGAACACGGAATGTAATTGAGAAGAAAGACAGTGCGATGATCCGCGCCTTTCTGGTGAACAAGTTCCGGGGCGATTTGAAACTGTTTGATGAAGGCGTGACGGAAATCGAAACCCGCGCCAGGTGGCCGTGCCTCGGCGTGATACCCTGGTTGCCCGCCGCTTCGAAACTGCCTGCCGAAGACGCGCTCGTCCTGGACACGCCGCTCACACCCTCTGGAAAGGCTTTGAAAATCGCGGCACCCATACTGTCGCGGATTGCAAATTTCGACGATGCCGACCCTCTCAAGCTTGAGGAGAACGTCAAATTCAGTTGGATTCCTCCGGGCCAGGCCATTCCGCGCAACACGGATGTTGTTATCCTGTTTGGCACGAAATCAACACTCGGTGATCTCGCTTTCCTGCGCGCACAGGGTTGGGACCACGACATCATCGCGCACGCACGTGCGGGAGGCCGGGTGCTCGGTATTTGTGGAGGATACCAGATGCTTGGCAATCGGGTCTCTGACCCTTTCGGCGTCGATGGTGACCCGGGCGAGGCAGCCGGCCTTGGATTGCTCGATGTCGATACGATCATGACCCGGCACAAGGAAGTGAAACCTGTTAGCAGAGGCGTGACGGCCCTGGGACCGACTACATCCGGTTATGTCATTCATGCTGGTCGCACGTCAGGCCCTGATGCGAACCGGCCATTCATAAATTTTGGTGCGGAGCAGGATGGCGCGCGCAGCGCAAATGGCCGGATCGAAGGAACATATCTGCACGGAGCATTCGCAGGCAATGAGTTTCGCCGCGCGTGGCTGGAACAGGCCGGACATTTTCGCGGGGCAAATCTCGACTATGGTGCGGCGGTGGACACCGCTCTGGACGAATTGGCCGATGGCGTCGAGCAAGCCGTGGATGTTGATGCGCTGCTGAAGCTTGCGGAGGAGCCTGGTTGGCGCCGGAAAACTTGATGGGGTTCGCGCCGTTGATACTGTGCGCATGGGGGTTGGAGGTTACAATTGGCTGGCCTCAACAACTGTTTCGCCGAATTGGTCACCCCGTGACATGGCTGGGCGGAGTAATCGGCACCGCGGACCAGATGCTCAACCGCCCGGATTGGTCGCACGGGGTTCGTTACCTGATCGGCGGATTTGCAAGTGCGGTTCTCGTATTGAGTGTCGCCACTCTGGCGCACGCCATTTCGAGCCTGTTGCCTCCAACGCTTGTCGGAACTGTTCTTGAAGCAGCCATCGCCTCAAGCCTCATCGCGTCCCGTAGCCTTCATTCGCACGTGGCTGACGTGGCGAAACCGCTAACGACCGGAGATATCAGTGGAGCACGCCAGGCGGTTTCATTGATCGTGGGCCGGGACCCTGCGCAACTGGAGGAAGATGGCATCGCGCGCGCAGCGCTGGAAAGCCTGGCCGAAAACATGTCTGACGGCGTGATTGCTCCGGTATTCTGGGGGCTTGTATTCGGATTGCCGGGAATTGCTGCGTACAAAGCCATCAACACACTCGATTCGATGATCGGGCATCGCAGTGACCGGCACTATGCGTTCGGTGGTTTTGCCGCAAGACTGGATGACGCGGCAAACTTCCTTCCGGCGCGCCTGACGGGCTTGCTCCTCGCCTTCACCTCCCTGAAGGGACAAGCGTGGAGAGTGATGCTGAGAGACGCAAGACGACACCGTTCTCCCAATGCTGGATGGCCTGAAGCTGCAATGGCGGGCGCGCTTGGCATTCGGCTGTCGGGACCGCGCGCATATGAAGGACGCACCACCAGTCAGCCCTGGCTAAATGGTGGTGCGAGAGATCCGGCGCGGGGTGATGTGTTGAGGGGACTGGCGCTGTACCGCCGTTCATGCGCGATGGCATTCGCATTGGTGGCATTGGTCGTTTTCGGAGCGTACATGTTATGAGGCACGATCTCGTTCACGGTGGCTCCCTCGACAAGATGCGCGCCGCATTTCCAAATGCGTCAGGGCCATGGATAGATCTATCGACCGGAATCAATCCGTGGTCCTATCCAGTACCGGATGTTTCGCCAGATACGCTGAATGCCCTGCCGACCCGCGACGCATATCAACAATGCCGAGCCGCCATGGCATCGGTCATTGGCGCGCCCGCTGACACATTGGCGCTTGCGCCTGGAAGTGAATTGCTGATCCGGCTGTTGCCGCAGATCATTTCTCCGAAACGTGTCGCGGTTCTGACCCCCACTTATGGGGATCATGCACAAGTTTGGCGCACAGCCGGATGTAGCGTCATAGAAACCACTTCCCCCCTGTCTTTATCCAGTGACGTCGACGCCGTCGCCATCTGCAACCCAAACAATCCTGATGGGCGTCTCTTCCATCCGGATGAACTGGAGGCAGCTCGTGCGAAGCTGGCAGAGCGGGGCGGATGGTTGATCGTGGACGAGGCGTATACTGACCTTGCACCAGAGTTCAGCCTCGCCCGGTATGCCGGGGCACCCGGCTTGATTGTGTTGCGGTCCTTTGGAAAATTTTACGGGCTCGCTGGCCTGCGCCTTGGCGCAATCATCGCTTCTGAAGATATACTGCGACCGATATCAAACCTTCTCGGTGTTTGGCCCGTATCCGGATTGGCGCTCGACATTGGCAAGCGCGCCTATCAAGACACTTCCTGGCAAGTCAGCACACGAGCGCGGCTTGACGATGCCCGAAGACGTCTGGACGAGATATTGGTGGGCACCGGAATCAAGGAGATTCACGGAACCAATCTTTTTCGGTTTGTTGAGTGCGAAGATGCTCATCTGATCTGGAGACGACTCGCCGAGCGCGGCATTTACGTGCGTCGCTTTTCCTGGTCGAACCAGCATCTGCGTTTTGGCCTCATCGCGAACGAAGCGGCAGAGACGCGATTGCTGGAAGCGCTCAGCCTTTCAGTCTGAGCGGAAGGCCGGCAGCGACAAAATCCACCTGATCGCAAACAGCAGCAACATTCTGGTTCAGCCGCCCCTGTGCATCCCGAAAAGCCCGTCCCAAAGATGTCTCCGGCACCAACCCCAGGCCAATTTCATTAGAGACGAGTGCAATCTGCACCTGTGACGACTGGAGCGCATTACAAAGCGCCATAGTTTCCTGCTCTATATCTCGATTGTGGTGGAATAGATTGGAGAGCCAGAGCGTCAGGCAATCTATGAGTACGGACTCACCCGGATTGATCTCTCCCTGAATCACGGACACCAGATCAAGCGGCGCTTCAATTGTTCGCCAGCCTTCACCGCGATCGGCCTGATGCCGTTTAATCCTGTCGGTCATTTCGGCATCGAGTGCCTCGGCGGTTGCCACGAACAGGCGGTGCGGCGAGGCGGCCTCTGCGAGAGCCTGCGCGCGGGCGCTTTTACCGGATCGTGCGCCCCCCAGAATGAGGAATTTCGTCATCGGCTCAATAAGCAGAATTGCATCGGCTTGGCCAAATTATTCGTCTCGGTTCATGTGCGCTCAGTCGGCGGCTGGATCAGGCGGGTGTATCGTCGTCGTTATCCAGAATGCGATAGGCAGGTCCCTGCATGTCGTCAAACTGACCCGAGCGGATCGACCATACAAACGCGCCCAACCCCAGCAGGCCAAGTGCCAGAGCAACTGGAATGAGATAGATGATGATGGTCATAGACCTTTAGTTCTCGATCTGCAGCCGTATTGCGTTGAGGGTTACAATAATTGAGGACAGCGACATGGCAATGGCGGCGATCAGAGGTGTTACGTGCCCGGTCACCGCAATCGGAACGGCGACAACATTGTAGGCAGCGGCCAGCGCGAAATTCTGCCGCATGACCGACCGTGTTTTTCTCGCTACGCGCAAAACGACCGGAATGGCTTCGAGCCCCCCACTATATACGGCGTCGCTCGCTGACTGGGTGATGTCGATCGCGGCTCCCGGTGCCAAAGATGCGTGGGCCAGGGACAAAGCGCCGGCATCGTTCAGCCCGTCCCCCACCATAAGGACGCGGCGGCCATCGGCGCGGAGACTCTCCAGACGGGCGACCTTTTCCTGCGGTGTGGCTTCTCCGGTCCAGTCGCTGATCCCGAGGGCCCCAGCCAGCGAGGCAACGGCGCTATTCTGGTCTCCCGACACTATCTCCAACTCGATGCCCTGGTCTCGAAGCGTCTCAAGCGCCTCAGCAGCACCCGGCTGTACATCATCAACGAAGCGAAATTGGACCGCTGGAGTGTCGCCCTGGTCTAGCCACAAGGATGGGCCGAGCAGAGCGCCTTTCGCTGCCGCACCTGTCCAGCCGGCCGAGCCCAGCCGCCAAACCTGACCATCCACTTCCGCCTCAAGACCGCGCCCGGCAATTTCATGTACACCTTCCAGCACAGTTCCCGGTCCCGCCATGGCCACGAGGGCGCGCGAAAGCGGATGATGGCTGACACGGGCCATGCTGGCGGAATCTGCAAGCATGGCTGCAGCCTCAGTCGACGCAAGTGGCACCGGGCAGCCATTCTGCTGAATGCCTTCTAGTTTCGGCGTACCGAGAGTAAGTGTCCCGGTCTTGTCAAAGACGATATGATCCACTTCGGCAAGACGCTCAAACGCATCCCCGGACCGTAGATAGACGCCCTTGCGAAACAGTCGCCCCGCCGCCACGACTTGAGCCACTGGCGCCGCGAGGGCGAGCGCACACGGGCAGGTAATGATGAGGGTCGCTACGGCGATCATCAGCGCCTCTGGTAGTGACGCGCCAAGCAGCAACCAACCGACACAGGCGAGCACCGCTGTCGTATGAACGAACGGCACGTAGATGGAAACGGCACGGTCGGCGATCCGGCGATAGGCAGACCGGCGCTGCTCACCAGCCTCCAGCATTTCGCCAATTTGTGACAGCAACGACTCTTCAGCGACCTTCAACGCCTCACCACGAAGAGGTCCGGTCACGTTGATCGCGCCCGCATGAAGCGTCATTCCCGGAGAGAATGTACGAGGCAGAGATTCACCCGTCACCAGGCTCTCATCCACATCGCTGATGCCTGTGAGAATACGCATATCCACCATTGCGCGCTCTCCTGGCGCGAGCAGGATGCGATCCCCTGCCGCAATGTCGCTGGCCGCGACAGAGACGGCGCTTCCATTGTCGTTCAGGCGGGTGACAGCACTTGTCTGCATTGCCGCCAGGGCATTCGCTGCCGCATGCGCCTGCCGACGGAGACGCGCATCCAGGAACCGTCCGATCAACAGGAAGAAGCACAACATCACGACGGCGTCGAAATAGGCGTGTTCACCGCCGCGTATCGTTTCAAAAAGGCTAACCCCAAACGCGAGGCTCAGCGCCAGTGAGATTGGGACATCCATGTTCGCATGCCCCTTGCTGAGCGCGGCCCATGCCGAGCGAAAGAAGTGGCGCCCGGAAAACAGGAGGACTGGAAGAGCAATTATCCCGGAGAGCGCATGCAGCGTTTTGCGTGTCGCCTCGCCCATCTCGCCATGTCCGGCCCAGACAGACACCGACAGCAACATGATGTTGGCGGCCGCAAAGCCTGCGACGCCCATCGAGATGAGGAGGGAGCGTTCTTCGCGCGCCTTGTCGGCTGCGCCGGTATCGGCTGCCTGCGCCGAAACACCATAACCGAGATCGGATATCGTCTGGGCAATCCGGTCAGCGGCAAGAGGGCCGGTCCACCGCACCCGCATCTGTCCGCTCGAAAGGTTCAACCGTGCCTGCGTCACACCCGGCAGGGCCGAGACGGATTTTTCAATCTTGCTGAGGCAGCCACCGCACTTCGCCCCCCGCACAACGAGATCAATCGCGCGCTCGTCTCCGACAATCCGAACAAAGCCCGAATATCCCCTTTTGGTATCTCGCGTGGCTGCAGGTGCAAGACCAGAGGGGCATCCGGGTACGGAGGGAATCGCTGTCGTCACGGCAGAATCACGATCCGCTTGTTCGCACGGAACACCACCTCGTCTGCCTCAGCATCAAAGACCTGGAACCGAGCGTCCCATCTACCAGCCGGTAAATCGGCAACACTCGTGACATAGTCACCTGAACCATGAGACTCGAGCACTACGACCTCGTCGTGCGTCGTACTGCCGGGATGGCGCAACTCGACAGATACCAAACGCGCCGATATGGGCTCGCCAGCGGAGTCAGCCAGATTGAACACAAGATTTTCGTCATACAGGCCAGCCGCAGCGCTCCATCCGAGCAGGTCTTGCGAGGCCTTCGCTTCCAGCGTGCTGTTATAGTCCAAACCCTGCAGGTAGGACTTCTTCACATCCTCACCCGGAAAGCTGGTAATCGCATGATAGAGGAAAATACCGTTCACCGTGAACATGAGACCGAAGAAGCCCAGCATGATCCAGAACACATGCCATCCGGTTAATTTTCCACTCTTGGAACTCGGGTCAGCGCTCAGCGCATGGTCTGTCATTGTTCATCTCCTCTGAACGAAGATATGTTTACATCGGTCTCACCCGTGGCCGCGTCGCGCACCGTGAACGTCACTTGTCGGCGAGGAACGGTCGCATTTGCCACTACGAGGATGCGGTAGCGATCCACCCCAAATGCCTCCACAGGCAATTCGAGCGTGTCGCTGCCTTCATGCTCCATACCGATCACCTTGAACGCCCCCCCTTCCAATCCACTGACATCAAGCAGCATTGTACGGGGTTCACTTGCCTTGTTCACGAGCTTGAGTGTGTAACCATTCTGAATACGTCCGTCCGAAAGGGTGACAAAGGGGGGCGAGCGATCCTTGAGTATGTTTGCTTCAATGGTCGACTTGGTGGCAAGCCCCCACGCCATCAGACTCCCGATGGCAAGCATGACGACAGCATAGACGACAGTACGTGCTCGAATCAGTTTGTGCTTGGGCGGGATCAGCCCTTCATTTCGCGCAGCCACGGCAATCTGTGTATCATAGGCAATAAGACCCTTGGGCCGATCTACCTTCGCCATGATCTCGTCGCACGCATCGATGCATAGTGCGCAATGGATGCATTCGAGTTGCTCACCATCCCGGATATCGATGCCCATCGGACAAACCTGAACACATTGATTGCAATCAATGCAATCGCCACGGTCGTCCCAGCTCTCGGATTTACGCTTCGGACCTCGGGGTTCACCGCGGTCATAGCGATAGGTCACATTGAGGGCCTGCTCATCTGTCAAAGCGCCCTGAATGCGCGGCCAGGGGCACATATAAGTGCACACCTGTTCGCGCATCGTCCCTGCCAGGAAATAAGTTGTCAATGTGAGGATTCCGGCGAACCAATAGGCGGTCAGGGGCGCATCACCGGTAAACCAGCCAGCAGCGACAGTCGGTGCGTCATGCCAGTAGAGAATGAAAGCGCCACCGGTCCAGAATGCGATAACAAGCCAGACAGCATGTTTGCCCAATTTTCTCGCGATCTTGTTTGCCGTCCAAGGTGCTTTGTCGAGACGCATGCGGGTCGCACGGTCACCCTCAAAGGCGCGCTCGACCCATATGTAGAGATCGGTCCAAACGGTTTGTGGGCATGTGTATCCGCACCAGACCCGACCAAGCAGGGAGGTCACAAGAAACAACAATAGGGAGGCGAGTATCAGCCCGCCAGCCATGTAGTGGATGTCCTGCGGCCAGAGTTCGATAAAGAAAAAGTAGAATTTTTCGCTGGAGAAGTCTGCCAACACAGCCTGATCTGGAATGCCTTCACCGCGATTCCATCTTACCCATGGCAAGCCATAGTAAACACCCAGAGTGGCGGCCATCACAATCCATTTGATCGTCCGGAACTTGCCATGCGCGAGCTTGGGGTAGATCTGCTTGCGCTTGGCGTAGAGGTCTTCATGCCGCGGTGGCTCCCCGCCTGATTGGGCAGGGAGTTCCGAAGCGTGGTCGATCAAGGTTGTGCTGGCCATACTGGCTCCTACTCGCCGCCGCCGAGCGAATGTACGTAAACGGCAATCGCCTTGATAGTTGCGTCATCCAATCGGTCGTCCCAAGCTGGCATGTGGGAATTGCGGGCATTGTAGATAGTGGCTTCGATGTCCGCTTCGCGGTCACCATACAGCCACTCTGCATCCGTCAAATTTGGTGCCCCTTGGGTGCGATCCCCGGTCCCGTCCGCCCCATGACAAGTAGCGCATTGCTGCTGAAAGATTGGTGCGGCCCGCAATACAGCTTCCGGATCATCACTGTGCCCTGACAGATCAAGAACGTACTGCGCAAGATCATCCACTTCGCTGCGCTTCAGCAGGCCATCTCGTCCAAATGCCGGCATCGCGGAAAAGCGGGTTCCATCATCGGTATCGTGACGGATACCGTGTCGGATCGTGTATTCGATACCGTCCAGGGAACCATCCCAAAGCCAAACGTCATCCGCCAGCGCCGGGTACCCAATGGCACCGCGCCCACCTGCCCCATGGCAAGTTGCGCAATTGTCGCCGAAGGCACTTTCACCCATGGCCAACGCAAACTGCTGCAAGGTGCGGTCGGTTTCGATCTTTTCGAGCCCAGCATCCAAAAGGACGATGGATTGTGCGTCACGCGCCGTCTTGAGTTCGCTCACCGCCTTGGCGACTTCAACTCGATCTGAATGTCCGCGAAGACCTTTGGTGTTGGTACCGAGTCCCGGCAACGCAGGTATGGCCGGCATCAGGATCATGTAGACAATCGCCCAAGCAATTGACATGTACCAGACAAACAACCACCAGCGCGGCAGCGGATTGTTCAGCTCCTTGATTCCGTCCCACGAGTGTCCGGTCGTCTCAACGCCGGAATGTTCGTCAATATCCTTGGATTCATCAGTCATTTGACGGCCCCTTGTCTTCAAGCGGAGAATTGGCGGCGCGGTCGAATGTTTCCTGGTTGCTGGGCCACAAGGCGTAGATCAATGCCCCGGCAAACATGAGGACGAAATAGACCAGGCCACCGGTCTGAGCGAAACTTGAGAGTGCTTCATACATGCGAGTTGCCTCCTAGCGCCGATTGCTGAGGTCATCAGCTTCATAGGTCGAGAAGTCGACGAGCGTGCCGGTCATTTGAAGATAGGCCACAATGGCATCCATCTCCGTGACGCGCCGAGGATCACCATCATAGTCGCGAAACTCAACGGAGCCCTCGCGCCCGGATGCGCCATCATATTGTTCAAGTAAGCCATCTAGATAATCATATCCTTTTTCGTCTGGATCGGCCTGAGCGTAGAGGTGCCCTTCCGCGTTCTCGATCATTTCATCTGTATAAGGCACGCCAAGCATGCGCTCGGTACGAAGGCGATCCTCAATCCGGTCGAAGTTCAGCTTCTTCTCTGCAAGAAAGGCATAAGGCGGCATGACACTTTCCGGCACCAGCGCACGCGGATCCTTGAGGTGGTCCACTTGCCATTCAGCAGAATACTTTCCACCAACACGGGCCAAATCGGGACCAGTCCGCTTGGACCCCCACTGGAAAGGATGGTCGTACATACTTTCTGCCGCGAGTGAGTAGTGGCCATAGCGTTCCACTTCATCCCGCAAAGGGCGCACCATCTGGCTGTGGCAAACATAGCAGCCTTCTCGGACGTAGATGTCCCGGCCCATCAGTTCGAGCGGGGTGTAGGGACGCATCCCGTCCACTTTCTCGATCGTGTTGTCCATATAGGCAAGCGGTGCCATCTGGATCAGTCCGCCGATGGAGACCACAACCAAGATACCTATGGTGAGCAGAAGCGAGTGACGCTCCAGCAATCCATGTTTGTTCAGAATACTCATGGATTCGCTCCTATTCAGCCGGAACCAGCGTCGTGCGTGGTTCGGGAGTTGCGTATGGGTCGGGCTTGGCCTCGACCGGCTCGGCAGCGCCATGACCAAGTGCGGTACGCACAAGGTTGTAGGCCATGATCAAGGCACCGCTGAAGTAAAGACTGCCGCCCAGCGCACGGATCATGTAGCTGATGTGCTTGGCTTCGACGGTTTCCACGAAGCTGTATTCGAGGAAGCCATACTCGTTATAGGCACGCCACATCAGGCCTTCCATGATTCCGGCAAACCACATGGAGATCATGTAGAACAGGATGCCGATCGTGGAGATCCAGAAGTGCCATTCGACAAGAGACTTTGAGAACAGAGCCTTCTTCTTGTAGAGCCACGGCACGAGGCAATAGAGCGCCCCGAAGCTGATATACCCAACCCAGCCGAGCGCCCCGGAGTGAACATGCCCGATTCCCCATTCCGTATAGTGACTGAGTGAGTTGACGGCACGCACTGACATAAGCGGACCTTCGAACGTCGCCATGCCGTAGAACGCCAACGACACGACCATCATGCGAACCACTGGATCCGTGCGCAGCTTGTCCCAGGCACCAGACAGGGTCATGACGCCGTTGATCATGCCGCCCCAGCTGGGCATCCAGAGCATGATCGAGAAGGTCATTCCAAGCGTTTGCGCCCATTGGGGCAGCGCCGTGTAATGGAGGTGATGCGGCCCCGCCCAGATATAGATGAAGATAAGGCTCCAGAAGTGAACAATGGACAGCCGGTAGGAATAGACTGGTCGATTAACCCGCTTCGGAATGAAATAATACATGATGGCGAGGAAGCCTGTGGTCAGGAAAAAGCCGACCGCATTGTGGCCGTACCACCATTGCGTCATCGCATCCTGAACACCCGAAAATACCTGCACTGACTTTGTGCCCGTCAATGACACGGGAATGGACAAGTTGTTTACGATGTGAAGCATCGCGATGGTCACGATAAAGGAAAGGTAGAACCAGTTCGCCACATAGATATGCGGCTCTTTGCGCTTCCACAGCGTACCGAGGAACACGAGCAGGTAGGCAACCCACACAATCGTCAGCCACAGATCTACGTACCATTCAGGCTCTGCATACTCTTTCGACTGGGTCACCCCCATCAGGTAGCCAGTCGCCGCAAGCACAATGAATATCTGGTAGCCCCAAAAAACAAACCAGGGCCACATACCGCCCGCTATGCGCGTGCGACAGGTGCGCTGGACGACATAAAAGCTTGTCGCTAGCAGCACGTTTCCACCAAAGGCGAAGATCACGGCGCTGGTATGCAACGGCCGCAATCGCCCAAAATTCGTCCATCCCAGTTCAGGGAAGTAGAAGATGTTCGGGAAGGTCAGTTGAAGCGCGATAATGACGCCAACCAATAGTCCCGCAATACCCCAGAACATGGACGCGAATACACCATATTTTACCAGCGTGTCTTCATAGCGCGACTCATCGAATGGATTGCGGTCGAGCAAATTGCCAGCCCACAAACCCGTGCCCACCAGAAACGCCGTGGCCAGCGCGATGAACGTCATCGCCTGGATGCCCATGGCGTGATCAATCGTGCGTCCTGCGATGATCAGGGCGAGCACCCCGAAGATCGCAACCAGCGCGGAGACACTTGCGATACTCCCCCCGCTGGCATTCGATGAATTGGTTCGTGATGTCATCATTCTGTTTAGCCCCTTCCGCAGAGCGTTGCGGTTGCGTCGTATGGGGCTTGATTACGGTGATCGCTTTGCGGCGCGTATAGGGGCTTTCCCGTATGGGACAGTTCGTCCGCTTCTCTTAAACGAGGGCGGGAATTGGAGGGTCTTGCCTGTGAAACGAATTCATTCTTATGCCATCGCCGCCGCGCTGGTGTTTGCGGGCATCACCAAGATGGTCTTGCAGGCTTCTGCGCAATCCACGCTCATCCTGCCGACCTGTCTTGGAAAGTCTGTGACTATTCCGATTGAAAGCGCCGGCGCACAACTGACGCATTGCTGGGGATGCTACGTGCTTCTGCTCGGGCTGTTGGCTTTCGGTGCGCTCCTGTTGAACGACCTGCGGCATTCACGTCTCCGCACGAGGTCTGTTCTTTCCTAAATGCCCAGCCGCACCTACAGTGCTGGGATCATGCCGAATCCCCTGTCTGACCTCTGGCGCTTGGAGAATACCGACTTTCAGGATTCGGATTCGCTCCAGTCGATTCTGAGATCCATCCTGCTGTCGGTCCCAGATGCCATGATCGTGATTGATGACACGGGAATCATCATGGCGTTCAGCCGGGCGGCCGAAAACTTGTTCGGCTACAAGTCGGAAGATGTCGTTGGGACGAATATCAAATGCCTGATGACCCAATCTGACCAGACGCATCACGACCAATATATCCGCAACTACCTAACCACCGGAGAGCGCCAGATCATTGGTATCGGTCGGATCGTTGAAGCGCGCCTCGCAAATGGCGATTCCATACCGGTGGAATTGAAGATTGGCGAAGCCAGTATCGGCGGCCGCAAGCTGTTTACGGGGTTCATCCGTGATATCACCGAGAAACAGGCCAACATGCATCGTATCGGGGAGCTCCAGGCGGAACTCGGAAACTTCTCGCGGCTGAGCGCGGTCGGGACGATGGCCTCCGCCATGGCTCACGAACTCAATCAGCCGCTCACAGCCGTCGCAAACTATCTCGAAGCCGCACGTGACCTGCTGGATGAACCGAGCGAGAATGACCTGGCCATGGTTCAGGAAGCGGTGTCCGCCGCTGCAGAACAATCAATCCGGGCTGGCCAGATTGTTCGCCGGTTGCGCGATTACGTCTCACGCGGGGAACTCGATCTCAGGCCCGCTCCCCTGAAGGGTGTGATTGACGACGCTGCGGCCATCGCCAAGGTCGGCATCGAAGGCCCCCTCGCCCGAGTAATTCTTCGAATGGAAGATCCCGGGATCATTGTCATGGCGGACAGGCTCCAGTTGCGACAGGTGTTCGCCAATCTCATCAGGAATGCCATTGAGGCGCTTTCGGGAACAGAAACACCTCAGATCTGGATCTATACGCAGTCTTCCGGCGAGGAAGTGACGATCGAGGTCAAGGACAATGGCCCGGGGCTTTCAGAGGAGTTGCTCCATTCCCCATTTGATGCTTTTCAAACAACCAAAGCCAGTGGCATGGGGCTTGGCTTGTCGATTTGCCAAACCATAATCGAGGCGCATGGCAGCACGATTGCGGTTTCGTCCGAACCTGGCGCTGGAGCATCGTTTACGTTTACTTTAAGAGTAGCCACGAACGTGGCAGGGTGAGCATGCGATGACGAAGACCATTTTCCTCGTAGATGACGATGATGCCATCCGGCATTCCGCCAGCTTCATGCTGCGGCATGCCGGCTACACGGTGAAGACCTATCCGGATGGCGTGAGCTTCCTGGACGCATATGAGCCGAACGACTCCGCCTGCATACTTCTGGATGTTCGCATGCCTGTGATGGATGGCCTGACTGTACAGCAGGCCTTGTCCGAACGCGGCAACAAGATGCCCATCATTGTGCTCACCGGGCATGGAGATGTATCGGTCGCCGTTCAGGCCATGAAGAATGGCGCCATCGAATTCCTGGAAAAACCTTATGAGAAAAAGGCTCTGCTTGAAGCCATCGAAACCGGTTTCAGCCGCATTTCCGACGACGAGGCCCAACAAGGGCTCAAGAATGAGGCGGTTGCGAAACTAACCCGACTAACGACCCGAGAATCCGAAGTGCTCGATTGCCTGGTTGAGGGCATGACCAACAAGGCCATCGCCGACGAATTGTCGATCTCCCCCCGAACGGTGGAAATTCACCGTGCAAACCTGATGGAAAAACTTGAAGCCGACAGTTTGTCTGCAGCGCTGCGCGTTGCATTCATGGCGGAACGAGGCCGCAAAGAGGCGCGCTAAGTAGGTCTACTTAGAGACGTCATACTCCTGCGATCATAGATGTGTGACTCCGAAACTATCGAGACCACGCCTAAATGAATCAGTCCGTTTCACAGCCCGACCTGCTGAGGGTTGCACTTGTCGAGGATGATGAGGAGGTTCGCTACTCCCTCATGATGCTCCTGCGATCACGCGGGTTTGCCGTAGATTCCTATCGCAACGGCATGGAAATCCTGATGAACCAACCAAGTCTGCAAGTCGATTGCCTTTTGATCGATTACAAACTACCTCGGTTTGACGGTGTGGATCTTCTCGAGAAAATGAGGCTGGCTGGCGACATGACACCCGCAATCCTGATCACTGGCTATTACTCCACAACGCTCAAGGAGCGCGCGCTCAAGGCTGGATATGCCGCTGTTGTCGAAAAGTCTTCTGCTCCTCAGGAAATCCTGGACCGATTGTCAGAGGCGACAAAGCAACTCCATTAGGTTCGTCTCGTCTTCTGCAGGAATCACTGGTCGTAGAATTTGCACAATGTCTCTATGACTGCAGTGCCAACACCTCCGGTCGAACGGTAGAATATCGCCTGACCGTCCCGTCGCGACGCAACCAGCCCCTCGGCCTTCAATTTCGACAAATGTTGCGACACGGCTGATAGCGATTGGTTCACTGCCTCGGCAATCTGGTTTACAGGCATTTCACCGTCAAACAACTCACAGAGAATACGTAGACGGGTCTCATTGGCCATCGCCCGCAGTGTCGCGCAAACTTCGGATACTTGATCCGACAGCGCATCAACTGAATCTGGATCGGGACGTGGATCGGCAGGCTCGCTCATGCCGTCTGACCTTCTGTGACAAGATCGTCATCGCCATCAGAAACCGCTGGTGCCACCCAATCTGGGCCCTTCAGCGCCACATAGATCGCCGGAATCACGAGCACCGTCAGAGCCGTTGAAGAGGCAAGCCCGAAAAGGAGCGAAATCGCGAGTCCCTGAAAGATCGGATCTGTCAGAATCACCGCCGCACCAATCATCGCCGCCAGCGCCGTCAACAGGATTGGCTTGAAGCGGATCGCGCCCGCATCCAGCAGAACTTCTTTCAATGGCTTGTCCGCAAATTGGCCATGCCGAACGAAATCGACCAGCAAGATCGAGTTTCGAACAATAATTCCGGCAAGGGCTATAAAGCCAATCATGGAGGTCGCAGTAAACGCCGCGCCGAACAGCCAGTGCCCGATCATGATGCCGATCAGAGTGAGCGGCACAGGTGTCAGGATAACGAGGGGTGTCCGGAACGTGCCAAACTGGGCGACCACCAAAATGTATATGGCGACCAGAGCCACCCCAAACGCCACACCCATGTCACGGAAAGTGACATAGGTGATTTCCCACTCGCCGTCCCAAAGCAGGGAGGGCTTTGATTCATCAGATGGCTGACCATAGAGACGGATAGCAGGCTGCTCCAGCCCCGCACTTTTCCAATCATACGATTCCACCTGATCCTGAATTGCCAACATCCCATAGATCGGCGCTTCGAACCGGCCAGCAAGCTCGCCCATGACCATGTCAGCGAAGTAGCCATCTCTCCGGAAAATCGTCGATGACCCCGCTTCCATCCGGGCGTCCACGAGCGTGCCCAGTTCGACAGCTTGCGCGCCCGACTGTATGGGAACTGGCAAACTGGCCGTGCGCTCGGACCAGACCTGCGCAGATTTCGGTAGGCGGATCGATACGGAGAGTGGGTCACGTCCTTCGCCGCGGGGTGCCACGCCAACGATCTGGCCTGAATAGATCAACGCCAGCGAATCCAGTATATCCTGCTCAGCGACGCCCTGATCAGCCGCAATCGTCTCATTCACGGAAAGGACGAGACGCGGTTGCGGTCCTCCGAAGGAATTGTCCACATCGACAATGTACTCCGTGTCTCGGAACAATTGCTCAATCACATCGGCCGTCTTGCGCCGCGTTTCGGCATCCGGGCCGTATATCTCGGCCAGCAGTGTCGAAAGGACTGGCGGACCGGGCGGCACTTCCACCACTTTCACACTCGCCCCTTCGGGCAATGGCACGACATGCAACTGGTCCCGCAAAGCAAGAGCGATGTCATGGCTGGACCGGTCTCGATGACTCTTTTCCAGAAGATTGACCTGCAAGTCCCCTAGTTCCGGTGCGGCACGCAGGAAGTAGTGACGCACCAACCCATTGAAATTGAACGGCGCTGCTGTGCCAGCATAAGCCTGAACGGATTCAACTTCCTCTACATCGTACATCGTCGCGGCGAGGGCAAACAGGGTGCGTTCGGTCTCTTCCAATGTCGTGCCTTCCGGCATGTCCAGCACGATCTGAATTTCCGATTTGTTGTCAAAGGGCAGCAGCTTGACGGTAACAGCCTTGGTGGCAAATAAAGTAAGCGATGCGAGCGTCGCAACGCCGACAAGCCCCAAGAATATCCAGGCATTTTTCCGGCTCGCGACAATCGGTCCCGCAACAGATCGGTAGAAGCGACCCAAAGGGGTCTCCTCATGCTCTGAGTGCCCACTGACAGGCGCCTTCCCGGCAATCTTCATCAGCAACCAAGGCGCGATTCCCACCGCGACGAAGAAAGAGAACAGCATGGCGGCCGATGCGTTTGCGGGAATAGGCGCCATGTAAGGGCCCATGAGCCCCGAGACGAACATCATGGGCAAGAGGGCCGCAATAACGGTCAGTGTGGCAACAATGGTAGGATTTCCTACTTCCGATACCGCATCGATGGCGGCCTGAGCGCGTGGGCGACCGTCCTTCATCGCCCAATGCCGGGAGATATTTTCGATCATGACGATCGCATCATCAACCAGAATGCCGATCGAGAAGATCAGCGCAAACAGGCTGACTCGATTGATCGTGTATCCCATCATCAGTGCCGCAAACAAGGTCAGCAGGATTGTGGTCGGGATGACAATCAGGGTCACCAAGGCTTCACGCCAACCAATGGAAAACGCGATCAGCACCACAATCGAAACGGTCGCCAGCCCCAGATGGAAGAGCAACTCATTCGCCTTGTGGTTTGCCGTTTCGCCATAATTGCGGGTCACAGCAATATGGACCCCTTCCGGTATCATTTCACGCTTCAATAGTTCAAGACGCTCGAGGATCTGATCCGCAACCACCACCGCGTTGGCGCCTGGCCGTTTCGCCAGGGAAAGCGTAACGGCAGGAAATGATTCGAATTCCGCACGCTCAGCATTCCGCTCCAGCGTCCAGGCTCGTGCCTCTGTCTCGATGCCGGCCACACGGACCCGCGCGACGTCGGAAAGATAAACCATGCGACCATCAGGAGCTTGAATTTCCAGCCGTTCGAGATCGCCCACAGCGGCGATCCGGTCGCCAGCCTGAATGATGATTGAGTCGCCAGAGCCGCGAGCCGTGCCAATGGGACGCGCCTGAACGGCCTGCGCCGTCACATCGACCAACGCCTGAAGAGAGACGCCATAAGAAGACAGCGCCTCGATGTCGGGTTCAACGCGAAGCTCGAGACTACGTCCCCCAATAACGTCAGTCAGGCCGACATCCTCCACCTTCAGGAGTTCTTTCAGAACCTCATCGGCGAGCATGCGCAGGCTGGTATCGTTCCAGACATTTCCGGTCCACGTTTCCGGGGACAGCGTCAATGTAACGATGGGAACATCGTCAATGCCGCGCCCCACGACTTGCGGCATCTGAACTTCAGGTGGGATGCGGTCGATATTGGCGCGAATCTTTTCGTGAATTCTCAGAATTGCGTCATCGGCATCAGTACCGACCATGAACCGCGCCGTGACGATAGCGCCGTCATCGCGGCTCTGACTGTAGACATGTTCGACGTCGGGAATCGCCTTGATGATTTCTTCCAGCGGCTCAGTGACCTGCTCGACCGTATCAGCCGCTCGCAGCCCGGGCGACTGGACCAGAATGTCCACCATCGGCACTGATATCTGCGGCTCTTCCTCGCGCGGTATAGTCAACAGGGCGATCAGACCAACAGCCAGCGCTGCCAGAAGGACCAGAGGCGTTAGCGGTGAACGGATCGTGGCTCGGGTGATGGAGCCGGAAACATCGGCCTTCATGAGTTCTCCGCTCCCGGCAATGTGACCACATCGCCCGGTCTCAGTCCGGAGAGCACCTCAAAGACCCCATTGGAAACCAATGGCTCCGCCAGCACGACGGGGGCCTCAACGAAGCGATCACCCACCTTTACGCGCACAAAGTCTACTCCATAGCGCGTGGTGACGTATTCCTGTGGCAGAATGATCGCGCGGCGATCACCCACCGGGGCGAGCACATCGGCCCGTTCGCCCACCAGCGCATTCAATCCGCCATCCACAACTGCGTCCGCGACCACTGCACCGTCTCGCAGCGCTGGATAAATCTTCTCAATGCGTGCTGTGCGCACGTCATTGTCGCGCGCGGGCAGGCGTAACGAAACTTCTCCGCCTTCAGCCAGAAAGTTCAAATGCCGCTCCGGCAAGGACAATCGCACCAGCCCGTCGAGCGTCGCGAGGTTGGCAACGACCTGCCCCGGAGATACCACACTGCCTTCAACCACGAGTACATCTGTCACTCGTGAGTCAACTGGCGCGCGGACATACCCTTCCGCCCGACGGGCGATCAGACTGCGGCGTTCTTCTTCTGCGGAGGCTCGATTGGCCTTCACAACATCCAGAGCGGCCTTTTCCTGCTCGAACCGGGCTTTGGGATAAAATCCATCTGCTAACAGTTTGCTCGCGCGGGCGAGGTCTTCTTCCTGCTGTGTCATTTGCGCCGTCAATCCATCGACGCGAGATTGGAGTGCATTGATTTGCGGCGCTATCGTGTCGTCAGCCACGAAGGCGAGCACCTCACCAGCCTTGACCGTTTGGCCCTCATCGATGCTCAACTGTGTGATGACACCCTGAAGGCGAGACCGCGCCATAGCTGTATCACTCGCCTCAATACGCCCCACAACCGGACGAAAATCCGTGATGATGGACTCCTGAATGGTCAGTGTCTGCGCGGTGGCAGTCATGCTCAGCGCCAAGCCAACAATGAGACCACCGATATGTCGGGCGATCATCTCAATAGTCTCCCTTGTCAACGATCGCACCCGTCGACGGGTCCAGCCGAATGCAGGGCTGCCCTGCCGACGTCCAGGCCGCGATGCCTCCCGCCAGATGAGCCGCGTCTGCGCCTGTTTCCTTCATGAAAGTGTTGAGCGCCATTCTGGACCGTTTGCCAGATCCACACTGAAACACGATCCGCCTGCTTCCATCCGCAGGAATCGCTTTGGGTTCAAACGTGGATAAGGGGTGCAGCAATGCGCCATGAATGCGTTGGTTTGCGAATTCTGCAGGCTCGCGGACGTCGACCAATACGATCTTGCCAGCCTTGAGGTCTGCAAAGACACTTTGCGGTGTCAGGTCATATTTATCAGCCATGATTTTTTCCTCTGCCAAGCCACCGGTCGCATTCGCGCAGTCGGTCTTTGATTTAGCTCAATGCCATCGTGACCTATATAGGTAATATTGCGTATTTGCGAAAGTGCTAATATACAACATGTTTCCGGCAAGGAGGATTGGTTATGGCGAACATTGTAATTCTCGGCGCGGGCCTAGGCGGATTGATCGCCGCCTACGAAATCAAAAAGACCCTCGGGCGGGACCATCAGGTTTCGATCATCAGCGAAACGGACTACTACCAGTTCCAACCTTCCAATCCCTGGGTGATGGTAGGGTGGCGGGATCGCAAGGACATCACGGTCGACTTGGCAAAACCCCTCCGCAAGCGAAACGTCAACTTGATTGTCGGCAGGGCAGAGAAAGTTGATCCCGCGCACAAATGCGTGCGTATGCCGGATGGGTCGCAGGTAGAATACGACTATCTGGTCATAGCCACGGGTCCGGAACTCGCCTTCGATGATGTCGAAGGGCTCGGCCCGAACGGCCACACTCAATCGGTCTGCCACATCGACCATGCCGAAGCAGGAGCCTCGGCCTTTGAGGCGTTTTGCAAGAATCCGGGCCCAATCGTGATTGGAGCGGCACAAGGGGCTTCCTGTTTCGGGCCAGCCTATGAAACCGCGATGATCATTGAGACCGAACTGCGCAAACGCAAGATTCGCGATCAAGTGCCGATCACCTTTATTACCCCCGAACCCTATATCGGTCACCTCGGCCTCGATGGTGTGGGCGATACCAAAGGTCTGCTCGAAAGCGAGATGCGCAATCGCCATATCAAATGGATAACCAACGCCAGAGTTCTTGGCGCCGCAGCCGACATGGTACGTGTTGAGGAGTTGAACGAAGATGGCTCTGTCAAGCAAACGCATGAACTGCCGACCCGGTACACTATGCTCATGCCACCTTTCAGGGGGGTCGAAGCCGTGCGTGATGTCGAGGGCTTGGTGAACCCCAAGGGTTTCGTGATTACGGACGACTTCCAGCGTAATCCAGAATGGCCGGATATCTTTGGTATCGGCGTCTGCATCGCGATTCCGCCCATGGGGAAAACGCCCGTGCCAGTTGGCGTACCCAAAACAGGCTTCATGATCGAATCCATGGTGGAAGCAACCGCCCGCAACATCGCGCAGCTTATCGAAGGAACCCAGCCAACACACAAGGCGAGCTGGAATGCGATCTGTCTCGCTGACTTCGGCGATGGCGGCGTGGCGTTCGTTGCGCAGCCCCAGATCCCCCCTCGCAATGTTAACTGGTCGGCTTCCGGGGGATGGGTACACTTGGCCAAGGCGGGATTCGAAAAGTATTTCCTACACAAGCTGCGTACAGGCCAGTCTGAAACCTTCTATGAAAATGCAGCGTTGGGTCTACTGAAGACTCATAAATTGAAAGACCATTCCTGATGCCTGATCACCAGCATATTGTTTGCACCAAATGTGGCGCCGTAAATCGTGCGCCCATAGGGAGTAGCTTGGCGAGAGGCCATTGTGGATCGTGCAAGGGTGACCTTGCGAGCGATGCTCCCGTCGAGATCAACACGAAGATTCTCAACCGACTCATGTCCCGTGACGAAGGCAGTTTTCTCCTGGATGTATGGGCCCCTTGGTGTGGACCGTGTCGGATGATGGCGCCTTCATTTGCTGAGGCCGCAAAGCACTTTGATGGCAATCTTCGCTTCTTCAAACTCAACACGGAAGCCCATCCGGAAGGTGGAGCCGCATTGAATGTTCGCGGCATTCCTGCCCTCCTGTTGTTCCAAGACGGCAGCGTGATTGATCAGCGGTCTGGTGTAATGACTGCGCCCACAATCATCCAGTGGGTGAATAGCCTGAATATTCTGAAAACCAGCGCCTGACAGTATCTGACGAAAGGAAACAGATATGAATCTTGATCGTGCCGTACTCGCCTTTGCCGGATTGGTCGTTCTGATCAGCCTCGCATTGGGATACTGGGTATCCCCCTATTGGTTCCTGCTGACTGCTTTTGCGGGGCTTAACATGTTTCAGGCCGCCTTTACCGGTTTTTGTCCGGCCGCACTGGTCTTCAAGGCTATCGGCATACGGAGCGGCAACGCCTTCAAATAACGTCTGAGAGATTTGAGTTCGACCTTGGGTCAACAGCACATCACAAGGGCGACGTCCGCCGCCAGCTATCGCACTAAGCTTGATGGCTCATCGCTTGTCGCAAACTGAAGGCCAACATGGAAGCCGTCTGCCGAAGGATCTCGCCTTCATCAATCGACGGTTCGTCAAACACCATCTCGACCACCGCATACCCGATCTCAACACTCAGCCTCGCTGATGGCAGGATACGTCCATGATCAAGATCAGGTCGTGTTTTGATTATCCGTTCCGCCAACAATCGCGCAACATGTCGGTGAGACTCAACCCTGACACCCGCCAATACAGGCGTGGCATGCATGGACCGCATAATCCACGCGCCTGCTTTGGTCTGTCGAGTTACCCGTATTGTCTCGAAGAGTAGCATTTCGATTTCGGCCTCAAGATTGCTCAAGTCACCTGCGTCGAGGCTCCAATTCTCCATCAAAATATTCTGCTGAGCCATCAGTCGCTCGCCCAGTTCTTTCAGGACCGAATATTTGTTCGGGAAGTAGCGGTACAATGCCGGCGGCGTGAGTTCAGCTCGTCTACAGATCATGTTTGTCGAGAGCTTCTCGAACCCGACCTCCTCAATCAAGTCAGCCGCGGCGATCAAAATCTGCTCAAGCGTGTCTCGACTTCGCTGCTGGTTAGGCGCGGATCGTCTTGTGGTGTTGGGTTCGATTTTCGTTGTCATCACTCAAACGTACTTCATTGACAGTTCAAGGGCGGCTGCCTATCGATAGTCATCGCTACCATTTTGGGGAGGTTGGCGCAATGGGAGTATCCAGACGGAGAGTGGTTCAAGCTGGCCTTGGACTCACGGCAGTATCTGCCGTTCCAATAGTTCAACACGTAGCGTGGGGCACGAGAGACTATGTCCGCGAAGACTACGCTCCAGATCATCCTGAGCCACCTATTGGCGAAGAGAGTTGGAGGAACTGGTCAGGCGCGCAAACTGCTACGCCCAAACAGTTTCAGTCTCCAGCGTCAGCTGCCGAACTTTCGGAAATCATCCGAACTACGCCAGGACGCATCCGCCCAAGAGGCAGCGGCCATTCTTTTTCGGGGCTCGTACCCAGTGAAGGAGTTATTCTGGATGTTGGGCAGCTCGCCGGCTTGAAAGCCTATGACCCTGTAACTCAGCGCGCGACCTTTGGCGCTGGAACCGTTCTGTTCCAGGCAGCATCCCAATTGAATGAGATTGATCGGGCCTTTCCAAACCTTCCCGACATCGTCGACCAAACACTCGCGGGATCCTTCTCGACCGCCACCCACGGCACAGGCCAAACCCTGACCGCACTTCATGACTACATCCACTCCTTCAAACTGGTAACTGCTGACGGCAGTCTGTTGGACGTCACGGCCGATTCCAACCCCGATCTGTTTTCTGCGGGCAAAGTCTCTCTCGGTGCGCTGGGCGTGATCAGCGAGTACACGGTTGAGACCATCCCCTCCTTCAATCTGAGGCGTATCGTCAGTGCAGAACCCATAGATGCCGTACTCGATGACGCTTTTTCCCGTGCCAGCTCATATCGAAATTTCGAATTCTATTATCTTCCAGGTACGGGACTCGCTGCCAGTATCACTCACGATCTGCATCGCGGAGAGACGACCGGTCTGGAACCTTCCAACGATGACGATGAAATGTTGGAGGGCCTTAAACAGTTACGGAATGAATTCGGGTGGTGGCCCTGGCTCCGTAAACGCATTGCGCAATCTGCTCTTCCCAGCGGCACGATTGAAGATGTCAGTGATGCCTCCCTCCAGCTCCTGGCCACGACCCGCCCGATAAAGTTCAACGAAATGGAGTATCACCTCCCTTGGGACGATGGTCTCAAGGCCTTGAGGCAGATCATCAAAATGATGGATCAGCGAAAGCACGTCTTCTTTCCCATGGAGGTCCGGTTTACCGCTCCCGACGATGCCTGGCTTAGCCCGTTCCTTGGTGGCCCCCGAATATCCATCGCGATCCATGCGGCAGTCGACGAAGCCTATGATTATTTCTTCAGCGAGTTCGAACCAGTTTTCAAAATGTATGGCGGCCGCCCCCATTGGGGCAAACACCACAGCCTGCAACGCAAAGATTTGGAAGCTCTCTATCCGGACTTTACCAAGTTCGCAGACTTGCGCCGTTCGCTCGATCCGACTGGAAAATTCCTGAACCCCCATCTCGCCGATGTGTTTGGAGCTCCCTTCAATGCCTGAACTTAGCAGAAGGACACTCTTGATCGGAGGAACAGCTTTAGCAGGAGTAGCAACTCTCATGTCGAAACCCAGTGACAAGAGCGGACCAAGAGATCCTTATTTCTTGCAAATGCAAAAAGCTCTCACCGATGCAGGGATCGCAACACCGACCCTGGTGATCGATCGCGCACGGCTCAACGCCAATATTGATACGCTGAAACACCACCTGCCGCAGGGCATGGGATATCGTATTGTCGCCAAGTCCCTGCCATCGCTTCGATTGATTGACCATATTCGCAAGCGAACCGGCACGGATCGGTTGATGACATTCAATTTACCCATGCTGCTGGCACTGAGCACAGAAATGCCCGAAGCCAGCCAGTTGCTTGGCAAACCCCTGCCCATTCAGGCTGCGCGCCAATATTTTCACAAACTACCGCCCGAGCGCTCTGATGCGGCAGGCCGCGTCCAATGGCTCATAGATACTCCGAAGCGACTTGAGCAGTACCAGGATCTCGCAAAGGATGTTGGTCGCACCCTGAATATTAATCTGGAACTGGATGTGGGACTCCACAGGGGCGGCTTCGAACCAGGTTCCGGGTTGGGGAGCGTGTTGCACGAAATAGAACTGGATGCGAGTTTGGAATTTGCGGGTTTCATGGGTTACGAACCGCATATTCCCAGCCTGCCCACAAGCTTGGGCTGGCGCGACAAGGCGCTCGCAGGAGCTTGGCGTTCATACAGGGCGGCGCTTGATCAAGCCGCTGAGGTGTTTGGCAAGGAAGCCATAGAGCAAATCACCCGAAACGCAGCAGGCAGTCCGACCTATCGCTACTACGAGGACACTTCGATTGCGAATGAAGTCTCTGCAGGGTCGTGCCTGATGAAGCCAACGCATTTTGACACTGAATTGTTGGAGCCCCATACGCCCGCGAGCTTCATTGCAACACCGGTCATCAAATCTGTCGCCAAAACACGGATGCCCGGCCTCGAGTTCGCCGACAAAACCAAACGGGTGTGGGATCCAAACTACAGCAAGACCATATTCATTTATGGAGGCCACTGGCTCGCCGACCCGGTTGATCCGCCCGGCCTGGAATACAATTCGACGTTCGGACGCTCCTCCAACCAGGAAATGCTGAATGGTGGGCCGGAGCTGCAAATCGCGCCAGACGAGTTCGTATTTCTTCGTCCGCACCAGAGCGAAGCAGTCTTCCTGCAATTCGGGGATATCGCCGTTTACGAAGACGGAGAAATTGTGGACTCCTGGCCCGTCTTTGAGGCTTCAGCTTAGACTGTTTCATCAGTATCTTCAGCCTGGAGCGCGAGACTGCTCCACAACGCCTCGTCCGCTTCAGCCAGACCGTTGCGGGGTATCATGGCAACTTCCAGAGATCGGGTACGCAGGGCAACCTGGATCACGCCGCGTCTGTCGAGATCTTTGAAGCGGGTCGGGACACGCCGGACATAGTGACACCAACCGCTGCGATCCTTCAGAAATCTTGATCCAAGTGAGAAATGCTTCATCGCCCTTTGTTGTGCAACAAGTTTGCATTTTGTGGGGTAAATTGTAGTGCACGATCAGCGAAAAGGCCTGGAGCGCCTGAGCTTTCCCAAGTATTTTCAATGATTTCAAAGGAGGTGTCAGGCGTCACCCTGAAAGAAATGGCGCGAGTGACGGGGCTCGAGATTATTCACAATACATAATGATTTCAATGCATTACAGGCTTTGCATTTCAAATTTGTATCACAATATGGTTCCATTTTGTATCACAATTTGTCTCATTTTCGGCAGGTTCGATTTAAGGTCGTGCCTCCTCAAGATCGTTATGCTCAAAGGCGCTCGCCATTCTGTCAATCTGTACCTTCGATTGACCGAGTGTCTGCGCAACAATTCGCCATTCCGCAACCGCCTTTCCAACATCTGCGATAATCTCAGAAGCCCGTTTGCTTGAAAGCCCGAACAGCGTGGCCTGGTCGCGCGCGAGTTCGATAGAACACGTGCCCTCATCAATACTGATATTTGTTGTCAGGATGCGAGCCTTGAGATCTGTCGGGGTTGGGTTCAGATCATAGGCCGGAGATATCACCCACCCCTCCTTCCCTGCCCAAAGGAATCCGTGATTGCGCAAATGGTCGTCGACGTTTGAGATCAGAATGTTGAACACCATCCGCCTGAAGAGTTCAGCCGCATCCTCCCCAGCGCGCGCGCCGTGGCGTGCAAGTTCATCGACGATCTCAGGATAGCTGCCGCGATCTCCATCTTTAAGCTGTAATAGGGACATTGCTGACAAGAAAGGCGTTCGGATTTCATCGCTCCGATCAAACCGCCAAGAAATCAGAACAGGCCTACCGCCAACCTGCTGCAACTTGTGACGCGGCACGCGCATTCCAGCACGGTCGGCTAATATGAGTGCAATGTGCTCCCAGGTCTCGAGACTGTATTCGTCGGACTCCTTCGGAAATTTCGCAATGGCGAGATGACCATGCGCATCAATCACCGAAGCTTTGGGCCGGGCGCCGCCCAAGGACGACCCGGGGGCAAAAATCAAGGCGAGGTCTTCATCGGTTTCCTCGTCCCGGTCGATGCGCTGCGCGCTCTCGAGCAATCGCCCGAGTTGGATAAATCCTGGAACACCCTCACCAATCGGCTTTTGAAACGCGTCATCCTCCGGCCGCTTAAAACGCAAAGCTCCAAGTCGCGAGAAGTCTGTTACACCCAGAAGGAAATCTGCTTCCTGTAGCGTTCTTGGCGAACGGCCCTCCTTAACGGCTTGCCTGCGTTCAGACCGCTGCATGAGACGGCGCCCCCAAGTGTCTGGAGACGAGTCACCGATCGATCCAAAAATCTCTTTCGCCCCGCCCGGATGGAAAATGCCCTGACCAAGGGAAAGACTTGGCTCTAATGCAAATGCCACCCCATGGCTAAGCCAGTCGGGATGATATTCAAAGGTGACCGACTCGCGTCCCCTGGCCGCCTGTCTGAACAGTGTGCCGACCCTGAAGGTCTCACCCTCAAGAGAGATATGGATTTCAATTTCGCTCATGATTTTCAGCTTCTAATGCGCTTGGGCAGCTTGGCTGACGCCAGCGTCATGCCGAGTTCATCATTCGATGGATCAGCCAGCTCTCCCAATCCTTCCAACAGACCAAGGGCGTGCAACACGGAGGCATAGATGCCGATGCTGACGCCAAAATCACCGTCCTCGACGCGCTGCAAAGTCTTGCGGGATGTGAAGGCTCGATCAGCCACGACTTCCATCGACAAACCACGGCGTTTTCGTGCATCCTGAATGTCCTGACCCAGTTTTCGCAGGGTCCGGCGGACTGCATTAGGCGGTGTCGTTGGTGTTGGCATAATGTAACCTTCAGTTCTCAATAAGCCCCATAATGGGTCACGAAGGTTACAATTTCAAGAATAATCACCTTATTCAGGGGACAAATCGCTGAAACGGCTGATCCGCTCAGATAGAAGGTTGGATCCGCAAACCTTCTGGCCAACCTGTTCAATAAAGAAGTCAAAGCGCCTCAACCCGAGCGCATGCGCGGCCTCGCGTTCGCTTTCTGGCAGCGGATCGGTCCGTGTCAGCCAGTAGAAGACAAACTGGCCAATGGCTTCCAGTGCGATTTCGACATCCCGTTCGATCTCGCCCTGGCGCAGGTCGAACTTGTCCATGCGCTTCAGGATGCGCTCTTCCATACCCTGCCGGATTTCGGGATTGAAATACTCACGCAAGGCTTGCTCGATGATGGCCGACTTGGTGGCTCCGGGACGACGCGTCATCTCATCGAGCTTCGCGTAGACATCGCCAGAGAGGCGCAAATTGATACGTGGCTTAGGCATGGCGCTAGAAGTCCGGAAGCGTGTCAGGGTTAGTAAGATCAAGCGTTGCGGCCCGGCGTATCGTTTCAAGGTGTTGGGCCTCAGCCACATCAAGCGTCTCGTCCTCGGCGATGAGGACGTCCGGCTCAGGCACAGGCGGGGTTGTCTCCGGCTGAGCGGCAAGCTCTGGTGCGATCTCCAGACTGCCCGCGCCTGAGCTCCCCGACCCGTCCGGTTTCTCCGGATCGGTATCAGCGCCGATCGCAAGACCTGACCAATCGTCTGGGCGTTTGCTGGCCGAGACCGCCACCGAAGAAGGCGGGAGCACGCGCTGCGTGAAATTCCGGTCCTTGTAGTATCGCAGCTTCGTCGCGCGCACAGGCGGCGCGCCGGAGACCATAACGATCTCATCGCTGGCAGGAAGTTGCATGACTTCTCCGGGTGTCAGAAGCGGTCGCTGGGTTTCCTGCCTGGACACCATCATGTGCGATAGCCAAGGCGCGAGCCGGTGACCGGTATAGTTCTTCTGCGCGCGAAGTTCGGTCTTCGCGCCAAGAGCGTCAGATATCCGTTTGGCGGTTCGTTCGTCATTGGTGGCAAAGGCGACCCGCACATGACAATTGTCGAGGATTGAATGGTTTGGGCCGTAGGCTTTCTCAATTTGATTGAGCGACTGAGCGATCAGAAAGGCGCGCACGCCATATCCTGCCATGAAGGCCAGCGCTGTCTCGAAGAAGTCCAGCCGCCCCAGTGCCGGGAACTCGTCCAGCATCATCAAGAGCTTGCGCCGACCTGGCTTTGGCAATTCTTCGGTCAGCCTACGCCCGATCTGATTCAGGATAAGCCGCATCAGAGGCTTCGTGCGCGACATATCGGAGGGCGGACAGGCGAGATAGAGCGAGACTGGCTTATCATCATCGGTGAGATCTGCGAGCCGCCAGTCGCTAGCAGATGTGATATCCGCAATCACGGGGTCACGGTAAAGCGACAGAAAGCTCAGCGCGGTTGAGAGAACACCCGAGCGTTCATTTTCCGACTTGTTGAGAAGTTCGCGGGCGGCCTGCGCGACCACGGGATGGACCTGATCGCCACCTAGATGCTGCGTGCGCATCATTCGCGTGAGCGTGGCTGTAAAGCTGCGCGAAGGATCAGACAGAAACTGCCCACAACCGGCGAGCGTCTTTTCATCTTCCGCATAAAGCACATGCAGCATGACACCGACGAGCAAAGCATGCGCGGTCTTCTCCCAATGATTGCGCCGCTCCAGCGAGCCTTCAGGATCGACCAGTATGTCCGCGATATTCTGGACGTCGCGAACCTCCTGAAGCCCGCGTCGGACTTCAAGCAGCGGATTGTATTTCGGAGAACGCGTATCGGTCGGATCAAACCGAAGGCAGGTCGAAAAGCGTGACCGCCAGCCCGATGTCAGGTCCCAGTTCTCACCCTTAATGTCATGGATGACAGCACTTCCGGTCCAAGAGAGGAGCGTTGGCACCACGAGACCGACGCCCTTGCCCGAACGGGTGGGCGCAAAGGCCATAACGTGTTCAGGTCCGTTATGGCGCAGATAGTCCGAGTTCCATTTTCCGAGGAAGACGCCGTCCCTATCCATAAGCCCGTGGCGTTTCAAATCTGAGGCCTTCGCCCAGCGCGCTGAGCCATAGGTGGTGACATTGGCAGCATCCTGGCTTCGAACAACCGAACCAATGACTGCTGCAAATATGCCGAGCAGCCCACCACTGGAAGCGATCAATCCCGCCCGCGCAAAAACATCCGGTGCGTAAGCCTCATAGGCATACCACCACTGGAATAGCCGCCAGGGTTTGTAAACCGCGATCTCACTGACAAAGAACCACGGCCGTCCGAGCGCAGGCTGATAGCCGAACATATGCGCTGTCCATTGGGTTGCGCCCCAAATGGTTAGAACGATCAATAAAAAGACAATCAGGACCTGTCCAAGCAGGATTTTTCCAGGGCGCATATCTAACTCCTCGCGTAACAGCAACACGGGGAACATGCTGGCCCAAGTATATTTGACCGCCTAGTTTGCGGCGAGGCTATTGCAGGCAGACATATGCAAGTCTGTCCAACTCAACTCGAGATCGTTATCTCGACAATACCTTGGCCCGGCCAACACCAATCGTCCATGAGACCCCTTTCGCTGTCCGCCGTGCAATCATCTCGCGCCCACGGTGTCGTTCTATTTCTGGACGCCAAGGCACAAGCGCGAACGCTTTCGCATTACCGATAAGGGCAAGTCGGCGATTGCCCAGATCAACCGCGCCTTCAAAGCGCCCGTCGAACGTTTCCCCTGTTCCAAGGTGAACAGCCTGCCGACCTGTCTGGGACGCAAGGCGCACCTCTGCCCGCTTTTTCTCAAGCTTTGCAAGCTCAGCTCGCGCAGCTGACGTAAGATCCACCTCGTCGCCGCGTAGGAGCCCCTGTTCGCGCAGCCATTTCAGGCGTGCCTGCTTTGCAGCTTCTACCCTTCCGCCGACGATCTCACCACCATGCTCGTCCAGCCAGGTCAATCCATGTCTCTCGATTTGGTCGTTCAACGCGATCCAGGAGCGCACCTGAACATGGACGCCAGATCGCGACTGCTCAAATATTGCCGCCTTGCGCAGATAGTCTTCCGGTATTTGCCAAGTACCATCGCCAATGCGTTCGGCGAGCCCCGCTCGTCTAAGGGCTTCCAATCTCCGGAGATGAGCCGTTCGATAGGCCGTCGTTGAAGATGGGTCTGCTTCGCGATGCAGGTCGGCTGAATAATAGCCACCGGTCTGCTCTGCGATTTGAGCAATCGTCCGATCAGAAGTGCGAATCTGCGCCGTGCGAGATCCCACTTCAACAATCGCGCTTTCTGGGGGTGTCGTCCCGGGCTCCATTGCGCCAGCGTTCACAAGCCAACGCCTACCCTCAAAGTCTTCTATTACAAGGGACCGCGTTCCCTTGAGTTCATCATCCGGCAGCCCCGTCATGACCGTGCCCATTAGTTTGCCTTTCGACGCCCTGGCAGGGTCGAACTTTTGCAGTCTCTCATGACCATCCTGGCGGCCAAATTTTGCCGCCAGCGTCGCGATCACATCGTTGCGACGTCCGAGTTCTGAAAGCTGTTCGTTCCAGCCCTCGCTCATCTGCCAGCGTCCGCTCTCTATCTTATGGGCAAGACCCAACTCTTCGAGATGTGCGAGGCGTTGTCGTCTCAGCGAGCGGTCAAACCGATCCGCTGGTGTCGTTACATCCCTGCCGAAACGGATTTCACCGCTCGACATGTCCTTCAGCAAAGACCGATCAATATCTGTGAATCGGTCACGATGAACTTCGGCATGGCGAGCGCGCGCAATTTCGATATCCCGCCTTGGACCCAGTGTCTCAGTGACGATCTGTGCAGCTCGGCGGCGCATGCCGGATTTTACATATTCCGGTGCAATGACGAGATCAGCCCCGCGCTGATCCGAACCGCGCACAATGATATGGGTGTGGGGATGACCAGTATTATGGTGATCGACCGCGACCCAGTCGAGACGGGTGCCAAGATCATGTTCCATGCGATCCATAAGAGCCCGCGTGGTCTCTCTCAGGTCGCCGAGGGCCTGACCGTCTTCAGGGGAAACAATGATACGGAACTGGTGGCGATCATGTTCGCTCCGTTCCAAGAACCCTTTCGGTTCAGGTGTCTCGCCCTCTCTGGTATAGAGGTCTCCGCCTTGCCCGCCGCGTTCAACACCGTCGCGTTGGATATAGTGTAAGTGGGCGCGGAACGTTCCGATCCCGCCGCCTCTCCCGGCCCGCGCAATATGTGTCTTCACGCTCACGCGCCGCGCCCGAAACGTTTGCCATCTTCGCGATGCGAAATCGAGCTGTCTCGCAGCTGCCGCACCACGTCCGTTTTGACGCCCTGTGAAACCGGACTTTCCGCGCCCTCTGCTTAGTCGCCTTGCCGCCGCTCGGACTTGCTTTGAAAGCCGTTTGCTTCCTGCCGCCCCGCGATCCCGGATCCGGCCCAGCCGGGGGGAAAAATCATCATCCATTGCAAAAACGATGGCGAAAGTGCTTGGCGCCATCCCAACCGCCCGTGTTTACAGGCGATTGCACGATTTCACGGGCGCCTCGACTTGGTGCAACAGGCGCCGAAAAAACGATGTGCAGACAATGACTTGGACGCTGCATGGCGCCAAGTGTTTTATCTTGCCCTACCGGGTCCGCTTTCCACCGCCCTGCATCCGCTTGCATTGCTTTGGCTGCGCTTGAGAGCATCATCGGTCAGATCCTTCTAGGAGAAGGGTCGCTACGCCGTCTAAATCGCTTGTTTTGGTCACACCGAAATATCGCCCATCTAGCGATCTTGAGTGCGGATTGAGCAAGAAAACTTCGCTATCTTTTAGCGTGTGGCAGCCCTGCCAGATAGGCAGGGATCGGTCTAAAGTATCCTGCGCTAGTGCCTCGGCCACAAGCGTTCCGTTAATCGAGATCTGTGTCCCGTGACGGCAGATTTCGTCACCCACCACACCAGAAACCTGCTTGATCATTGGCCAGTCCCGGCCAACAAAGCCATAGGCTTGTGCCCACTGCGCAGCATCACTTCTGGCTGAGACGACGACCCATCTGCCGGGGGTGAATGGGGCGTCGCTCAGCCAGTAAATCCCGACTGGCGCACTTGCAGTTCGGTTCCAGATCAGCCTCTCCTGCGGTTTCCAGACGAAGACTGAAAGACACGCCAGGGACACCGCGCCGCCAATCAATAACCAGCCTCGCTTCATGATTTTGGACGGACGCGGTTCGATGTTGAAGAGTAGGCATGGCGCTGTGACCAACGGATCAAGCTCGCCCGCGTATAGAAAACACGCACGCCATGTTTGCGGTAAATCGGTCCGCGTCCAACACAGCGATAATGGTCGAGCGTTGATCTGGTCACGCGCAAAAAAGTAGCAGCTTCCTCTGTCGTCAGGAGCGTGTGCTCATCCTCATCTGAAGGTGGTTTCATGGATGTATCAGTCATGGTTATCTCCTTTGTTTTGAGCGTGTTGCTCGCTGCAAAGGAAAGCGCCCAACTGCACAGGATCAAAGGGAGAAAATGAAACCTCTTCATTTTCTCCCTATAGATTAACCATTGGTTTTAAACGCAAAAACCGCCCCGAAGATCATCTCCGGAGCGGCTGATTTTTCGATGGGTGTGCCCCTAGTCCCGCGGGTTCCAGAGGATCACGTGGCGGCCTTTCTTGCCTTTCACGGGGGCGAGGTTCGCGTAAATCTTGCGCGGTCCGATTTGTGGGTCTGCAAGCGTGATCGAGACATATTCACGTCCTGAAGCTTTGGCTTTGCGCATCCAGCCGCCGCCGATTTCCGTCGAAGTTTCGCCGGCATAGATGCGATAGTCCGGTTGTCCGTCCTCTGCTTTCTCACCGTTCTTTTCGATACGGATGGCAGCCGAGAGGTTCATCATTGCGAGGGCGCCTTCGAAGCCTGTTTTGGTTTCGCTGACATATCCGAGTGCATTGGCCATGGTGTTCTCCTTTTCGTTTCCTTGGCTGTCTTGGAGGACCTCTTGTCCCCGTCGACGCCGGACCGTCAGGACGGGGCCGGACGGCCTCGAACCGCTTGCGGGCGCAACGCAGTGAAGCACCGGTTAGGCAAGAAAACTTGTTTCGCGAGGAGCCGCAAAGCGGCGGGGAAGTTTTCTTGAATGGCCGGTTTCAAGGCAGGCTGGCCGCGTCCAGGTCATACGGCAAGAGACGGGAACAGGAGGTCTTCCTCTGACAAGGAGACATCAGAAAAGGACTGCCACTGGCGGAGCATACGGACACAAAGCAGACCTAAAGACGGGCGATTTTTCACGCCGTTCTCCCTAGAACCTAACCTGCCAACCAACCACTCAAGAAAGCGAAAGCCGCCCGATGACCAGCACCGAACGACCTCCATTTTCCGCACTGACGGGAGACTAAATCGTCAGGCGGCGTTCAGTTGTTCAAAGTTCTCTACATCGGAATCACATACTGTCTGGCTCGCTTCAAACAGGCCCTTGATCCGTTCCCACGCATCAACAGGCGCACAGGCTGCGCCCTCGACAAGGCGCGTCGGTGGCACCTGCATCCAGCTGGGTCGCCAGTCGGGATTAGGCTCACACCCCTCCCCAATAATCCGGTTTCCGATAATCATCTTCTGGGCTTTTGCGGTGTCGGTGGCGCAGCTTTCCGCCAGCGACGTCGTCCCAATATCCGCAACCATCGCATTGATCGCCCGCTTATCACGCAGAAGGTCGAAGAAGGCAGGTTCTGGCTTCCAATATCTGGCCATATCCGTCTCGCAGACATGGGCTACTGCCTCAACAATCGCCCCGCCTGCTTCCAAAGTGTCAGCCATAGTAAAGGCGAGCACTTGCATCACCTCGTCATCTGACATGGCGAGCAAGGCCGCAAAGACTTCGCACAAGCGATAGGCATCACCATTACGGCGGGCACTACCATTGACGTTCAAGGCAGAGAATAATTCACTCACCTGCTCGCGGGCTATGTCCGTTTCAGCGGTCGCCTTCGCCCCTTCAACACTGGCTAGCGTGTCCTCTTTGCGGCTGCGGGCCTCGTGCGGTCGCACGTCCCAGAGGGCAGAACCTGTCATCGCATGGGCCACCATCAGGCGCAGCGCGATGGCTGGCTGTTTCAGCAGACTGGAACGGGCCGCGCCATGGCGGTGCAGGCCGATATAATCCGCCATCGGACCGGACATTTCTGGTTTGATTTGAGTAGGTTCTGTATCGCTCTCACCATTGGCTGCGCGGTCGAGTCTTCTGGCTTCGGCTTGGCTGACATAGCCTTCATGACAGGTCACAGTCCCGTCATGACGAATTTCAATATAGACCTTGCCGCCATCCTCTTTTGAGCGCTGGGCGTGGTCCCATTTGTAAAAATACTGCCCGCGTTCAAGGCAGGACACATCGCGCCAGCCATCAGCGAGATAGGCCTCCACCCTTGCAGCAATGGCTTTGGATTGCGCCTGCCAGAACTGGTCTGCATCAGCGAACACGCCATGCTCACCGAACAGGTCAGCGGTGATTTGCCCCTCATAATCTGACAGATCGAACAGGGCCTTATCAGTCGTAATCGTCGTGCCACCCGTCACCCATGCTTTGCAATTTCGGCCCATTGGGGCGCGCTCTTCCTCGCTCTCGAACAGACGCAACCATTCAGCCTGTTGCGCCTCACTCGAGAGTGTTAGGGCGCGTATGGTCTCGCGGTCTATCTCCTCTTCCGCGTAAAGTTTACAGATTGGAGCGCTAAGCGAAGCGAGCGCGAGAACCCGCCGCACCAGCAATTCTGTCACACCAAAATAGGCGGCAATATCATCCACAGCGCGGCCTTCCTCGTGCAGGCGTTTGAAAGCGGTATATTGCTCCATCTCGGTCGCGGGCAGTCTGCCCACATTCTCAATGACAGAAGCTTCAATCGCACTGGCCGCGTCCTTTTCTGACATGATGGCGCAAGGCACTAAGGGCGTCTCGCCTGTCTCTTTGGCAATGGCTTGCAAAGCAAAGAAGCGGCGGCGTCCGGCAATGACGCCATAATGCTTGCCCTCACGGCGCACCAGCAAAGTCTGGCGAATGCCGCCTGCTTTTATGGACGGTAGAATGTCGGACACGTCCGGCTTTTTGCGTCCGTGCCGCATGTTTAACTTGCTGATGCGAAGCTCATTGAGTGGAATGTGTTTAAGGGTGGGTTGTGCCATGTCGGTCTCCTGTTCTGGCGGGTAGAGGGAGAGGCCCAGCTTCCAAGCCGGGTCTCTCCAGTTGATTTTGGTGAAGGGAAAGCCATCTGCGTCGCGCGACGGATGGGGGTCGGTTTCGCCCCAATCATAGTCGCGGATGGAAATGATCGGGGCGCGGCCCTCGACCCAAATCTCTGCCACTTGCTGCTGGCAAATGACCAAGGTCATGCGCGGGCGCGGTCCAAGCTGGTCGAAGATACAGCTCATGGGAAAGTCCCATCGCCAAGGGTTGCGGCGCGGCCTGCAAGCCTTGAGAGCACTGCGCGGCCTGCGTCCAGAGCTTCGGGCAAAAGCTCGTTGGCGACATCGGTCAGATAGGCATTATCGCTATCGGGATAGTTGGCCTCAATGCCCCAAAGGCTCGCGGCATGGTTCTCAAGTTCAACGCCCTCAAGCGCGACGGATAGAACAATCCCGCAATAGAACCATTCATCCTTACGCCATGCTTCCATGACCGCTTCGGCCTTGGCCTGCGCCTGCGCAAACCGCTCGCGCCAGTGATTACCGGCCCCAATGAATCCCGGCGCGTCCTTGTAGAGCGAAGGCCAGAATCCATCCTGCCTCTCGTCGGGCGCGTCGGGGCAATCATCGCGCACAATCCGCGCAATGATCTCTAAGCCTGCGACCTCGCAAGAGATGCTATCACCCTCACACACGAAGGATTGGAAGCGTTCCGTGAAGGCCATGACTATCGGCTCCAGAACACGTGGACTTCATCGAAGCCCGTCTGGAACACCATGATCTCGCCATTTAGGGCCATGTCGCGGGCAAGCGCCTGCCAATCGATATAGTATTGCAAGCTGTCTGGAATCTCGGTGCCGATGTCATCGTGCAGGCTCTCGGCAAAATCCGCCGCGCTTTTATATTCGCCAGCATAATCGTCAAAGGCTGCGCGCGCTTGGTCGAGATCACAGGCAAAGCACTCGTAGAGTTTCGCGCCGAGCTCACCATGCTCTTCAAGGAAAGCGGCAAGCTCGCACACCGTGTCAAAGCCCGCATATTCAGAAATATTGCAGCCGTAGAAATTGTCATAATCGTGGATCGCCCATTCTTCAGCGTCCGGCTCCGGCGATGCGGCAAGCATAGCGTTCACCTGCTCCCACACTTTGTGCGGGTCGGTGGCGTCAATCCAGCGCCCATGCAGGCGGCCATTATTGTAAGCGGCTAGGCAAGCCACATAGATACGGGGCGTGTCCAAAGTCGTGGAAGCTAGGGTTGCTACAAGGGGTGCAATGCTCGCGTGTTGGTCAGTCATGTCAGTCTCCTTCCGCCGCTCGCATTCTTTCCCCGGCTGGCGGGGGTGGGCGGCGAAAAGGTGCTCAGCCAGAGCGCATAAGGGCGCTGCGCAAGGGGCTGCTGAAGGTAGGACACCTAAAGACGTTCAAAGATGAAAAAGACCCGCCCCCTTGCGCGGCGACCGCGCTCTGGCAGACGCACCGTCCGCCCAGACCCGTCTGCTGGGAGAGATATTGAGGCGGAAGGACGCAACAGACGGACGATCGCCGCATTGGGATGCGACCAAATTGGCAAGGAAGCGATTTCGCGCTTGCCATATACGGACGAAGCCGAAAAGAGTGATGGGGAATATCACTTTTAATCAGGACGGGCAGATGAGCAACAAGGATCAGATTGACTATTGGAACGGTCCAGGCGGCGAGAAATGGGTCACTCATGCGGACAGGCTCGATGGGCTATTAGCGCCATTTGCCGAGGCGGTGCTTGATCAGGCGCAATTGCAATCTGGGGAAAGTGTGCTCGACATTGGATGCGGGGCGGGCGCCCTCTCGCTGAAGGCGGCAGGCCAAGTTGGTGAAATGCGCGGGGTGCGCGGCGTCGATGTTTCACGCCCGCTCGTCGGTCTCGCATCGCAAAGAGCTGCCTTATCGGGAGCGCCGGCAAAGTTTGAGGTCGCCGATGCAAGCGCGTATCGCGCCCCGGATCCGATCGACGCTGTAATTTCCCGGTTCGGTGTCATGTTTTTCGAAGATCCGGTCTCCGCTTTCGCGAATATTCGGATCAGTGTGCGGCCGGAGGGTCGGATCGTCTTTGCCTGCTGGCAGTCATTGGCGCTTAACGACTGGGCGAGCGCGCCGCTCGAAGCTGCTATACCCCTGCTACCTGCGCCGCCAACACCGCCGCCTGCAGGCGCGCCGGGCCCGTTTGCATTCGCTGATCGCGACTATGTCTCGTCCATATTGCGTGATGCTGGATGGCGCGGGATCGCGGTTACACCATGGCAAGACAATTTGCGCTTACCTGGAAATTCGATCGCTGAGGTGGCGGGGTTCATGATGGAACTCGGCCCCGTCGCTCGCCTCGTCAAAGAGGCGGGCGTCGACCTCGCCAAGGTTGAGATGGCTTTGCAGACCTCACTCGAGCTTCATCTGCAAAAGGACGGGCATGTTTACATGCCCGCGGCAGCCTGGATCGTTTCTGCGACCGCCTCCTAAAGCGAAATGGCCTCTATCGCGAGAGCCGGCCGAGGGCTTCGCGATTCAGAACTTTCAAAACGCCGCGATGCAGCTCAACCCATGACTGCTTTTCCCAATCCTTGAGCTTGCGACTGACGACTTCCCGCGCGGTCCCCAACTCGTCAGCAATGGACTTGTGAGAGAGTGAGATCATGTCTGAATGATCAGCGCGGATCAAAAGAAACTCGGCCAGCTCCGCGCTCAAGTCTCTGGATGTGAGACGATCGACTAGCGCCGTCATTTCCGCAATCCGGCCGGCATAATCTGAGAGAAGGAAGCGCATCATGTCGGGAGAGGCTTGCAAGGCTTCTCGAAAGGCCGAGGACGGAATCGTGATCAGTTCCAGGTCGGTCTCAGCAACGCCTTCGGCATAATAAGGGCTCTCTGACAACAGACAGGAGGTTGTCAGGGCGCATGACTGTCCCGGCAGAAGCCGAAACAGCGTCATGTCCCGCCCGGTTTTGGTCGAGAGCTGCACACGGGCCTCACCCGATGCGACGATAACAAAATTCTCGCAAACATCTCCCGACGCGAACAGCTTTGCGCCGACAGGCGCTGCAGACACCGTCGCAGCGGATGCAAGAGCCTGGATAGCTTTCGTGTTTGAGCTCATCGAAAAGAGCTTTGAAAGATGTTCAATCACCAGGCTCATAAAGCCCAGCCAATGGCTGTTCTTGCATCAAGGACAAGCGAGGTTGCCATAATGGCACTCGCAGCTAAGAACCAGACGCGATAAATCAAACCTGAACGACCCTCAAAATCAGAGATCCGCCGTGTCGCCGCGCTCGGCCTCCAGATCATCCATAAAACGGGCGTCCAGAAAATCAGATGTACGCTCGTGCCGATCATTGTTCGGCTAAACGCGGGAAAAAACGCCTTGATCAGGATTAGGCCAAGAATGTTCACGAGCGTAGCGGCGAGGATCCAGCGCGCGCCAGCTTTCCACGGCGCAAAGATTACGCTGCTCAGGAATGCAATGGACATGACCGCCATCCAAATGCGAACGCCTTGAGAATAAGTCGCTGCATCGGCCTGGTTTGCGGCCATTGCTTCCCTTATCAGATCAAGCATCGACGCTTAGTCCATGCTGCAGGTTCGCAGCCCGAAGATGCGGTAGAGCGGGCAAAACTTGATCATGCTTGTGCCGACCATAATGGCGCCGACAGCAACGAGCGCGATCCGCTCCCAGCCCCAACCGCCAGACGCTGCGATAGGTCCTACAAAGACCAGCGCGATGGCGGCGATGCCAATCAACAGGCGCAAAATACGATCAATAGTTCCAACATTGGCTGACATGATTATCTCCTCAAAAGTGATGTCGTGTCCTCGCCTAGCATCCCATTGGCGCCAGGGAGTGTGACTCGGTCACACAAGTAATGGCTTATGCCGCTGTGCGTTCTTTCGAGATTTGGTTGAACAGCTCAAAAAGGCCCATGCCTGCGGCCATGGACGCCATGAAGATGAAGATTGGCGGGCCGCCAAAGCTCAAGGCTGATATTGCAGGCCCTGGGCAGAGGCCCACGAGCCCCCATCCCGCACCAAAAAGTATGGCTCCAGTGGCGAGACGGGCATCGATTGACCGATTGCCCGGCACTTGGAACTGCGTCGCAAAGAGGGGCCGTTCGGCGCGCCAGACGATGCGATAACCGATGGCGGTGACCAGCAATGCCGCGCCCATGACAAATGCAAGCGAGGGATCCCAGTTTCCAAGAATATCCAGAAATGCGAGCACTTTGGCAGGGTTGACCATTTCCGAAAAAGTCAGTCCGAGGCCAAAGACCAAGCCAGCGATCAATGCAGATAGATTGCGGCCCATATCAGCCTCCCAATACGATTTTTGCGACGGCAACCGTGATCATGCCAGCAGCCATGAACAGACCGACAGACGCCATTGAGCGGGGTGATAGGCGTGCCAGGCCGCAAACACCGTGACCGCTTGTGCAGCCCGAGCCAAGGCGGGTCCCGAAGCCGACCAAAAGGCCGCCAGCTATGATCAGGCTCCAATTGTCCGTGATCTCAAATTTAGGCTGACTGCCCTGCACAAGTGTCCATAAAATCGGCGCCGCAATCAGACCAACGACAAACAGGACGCGCCAGAATTTATCGCCGCGTTCAGCAAAGACCGAGCCCGAAAAGACGCCGCTGATCCCTGCGATCCGGCCATTCAGCGCCATCAGCATGACGGCTGAGAGCCCGATCAGGGCTCCACCGATTGATGCGCTTATGGGGGTGAAGTTCTCCATGGGTCATACCTTTGTTAATTGATTTACAATCTTGTATTGACATATCTGTAAACTGTATTTTATTAACAGGCAAGCCAGAGATGTTCATCATGACCGAAACCGACACCGCACAGTCCTCACAGCCGCTCACCGCGCGCATTGACGATGTCGCACCAGACTTTACGGCGCGCACCACGCAAGGCGAAGTCAGCCTGTCTGACTATCGCGGACGGTGGCTGCTCTTCTTCTCGCATCCCGCGGATTTCACCCCGGTCTGCACGTCCGAGTTCGTCGCACTGCAAAAGGCGAAACCGCAATTCGATGAGCTAAACTGCGACTTGCTTGGCCTATCCATTGATAGTCTCTACGCCCACATCGCGTGGGTGAAAGATATCGAGGCACGGTTCGGCACGAAGATTACGTTTCCGATTATCGAAGACATTTCCATGGCCGTCAGCCGTATCTACGGCATGATCCATGAAGGCTCAGCGACAACGGCGGCGGTCCGCTCGGTCTTCTTCATCGATCCGGAGGGGTATGTCCGGGCGTTGATCCATTACCCGATGAATGTGGGACGCTCGGTTGAAGAGCTCCTGCGAGTCCTGAACGCCTTGCAGACCTCCGACGCCTGTCATCTTGCAACACCTGAGGGCTGGAAGCCGGGCGATGAGGCGGTCTTGCCGCCGCCGCTCGATCAAGCCGAAGCGGACAAACGGTCGGCCATGAATGGCGGCGCTTGGTATCTCACCCATGCCGAGGCGAACCAATGACCCCAATATCAAAAGATCTTGCACCCCTGGCAAACGAAGCGACTGAGCTTCTGAAAGCGCTCGCCCATCCTGAGCGTCTCATCATTTGCTGTCAGTTACGCGATACGGAAATGTCGGTCGGCGATATTGAAACGACCCTTGGCATTAAACAGCCGCGCCTATCGAGAGAGCTCTCAAAACTGCGCGACACCGGGCTCGTCACGACACGTAAAGAATCGAAGCTGGTCTTTTACACATTGAGCGACACGCCGCGTGTTCGGAGCATGATCGACGCGATCTGCGCCGTCATGCTTGGTAAAACAGCAATAAATTCGGCGGGTTCGACCGCCTCCCCCAAACCAAAACCCAATCGTCCCGGAGGTTATGGCGTGTTCGCCCGTACCGGGACTTAATCACTACTATGGAGCCAGAGATGCATTATCCAGAAGTCACCGGGTTCTTCGACGAAGCCACCTTCACAATCAGCTATGTGGTCACCGACCCTGAAACGAAAAAGTGCGCAGTCATCGACTCGCTGCTAGACTTTGACCAGGCTTCAGGGCGGACAAAAACGACGTCTGCTGACAGATTGATTGCCTTTGTCAAAGACCAGGGCCTGACATGTGAGTGGATTATTGACACCCATGTTCATGCCGACCACCTCACTGCAGCGCCGTACATTCGAGATCAGCTCGGCGGCAAGACAGCGATTGGTAACAAAATCCCGGTGGTACAGCGCATCTTCGGTGAAATCTTCAATGAGGGCCAGAGCTTCCACACAGATGGCAGCCAGTTCGACCACCTCTTCAAGCCCGGCGAGTCGTACCGTATCGGGAATATTGAGGCGCGCGCTCTGCCGACACCTGGGCATACGCCCGCCTGCATGACCCACCTGATCGGTGACGCCATGTTTGTTGGCGACACGATCTTCATGCCAGACTTTGGGTCAGCACGTTGCGACTTTCCTGGCGGTGATGCTGGTACGCTCTACGACTCCATCCAGATGCTGTTCGACTTCCCTGACGAGACGCGAATGTTCCTTTGCCACGACTACAAGGCACCAGGGCGCGACGAGTATGTTTGGGAAACCACAATTGGCGAACAGAAGCGTTCCAACATCCATGTGAAGGATGGCATTTCGCGCGATGACTTTATCAAGATGCGTTCCGAGCGTGATGCGACACTCGCCATGCCGAAACTGATCCTGCCATCTGTGCAGGTCAATATGCGGGCCGGAGACATGCCTCCGCCAGAGGACAATGGCGTTCGGTACATGAAGGTGCCGATCAACGCCCTGTAGGCTCAAATCATAAAATAGGGAGGAGGATTCCCATGGATATCAAGACGATTGCACCAGACCTGTCGGTCTCATCGCAAATAACAGCTCAGGACGTCGGCATCGCCGCGAGTCAGGGATTTAGATCTGTGATCATTAACCGTCCGAATGGCGAGTCTGCTGACCAGCCCGATCGCACGGAGATTGAGGGCGCGGCGCGTCGTCATGGTATGGAGGTGAGCTATGTACCGGTCGTGTCTGGAAAGGTCACCGACGCCGATGTTGAGGCCTTCGACAAAGCTCTGCATGAGCTGCCAGCGCCAGCGCTTGCTTATTGTCGAACTGGTACACGCTCGGCGACACTCTGGGCCCTCTCTCAGGCAGGTCATTTGTCAACCGATGCCATTCTCAAAACTGCATCGGGCGCAGGCTATGACTTGTCCGGGTTGCGGGCGCGTCTGGATGCGCGCGACAAGGCGGCTGACGGCGAAATCGGTCCGGTAAAGTCTCATGATGTCGTCATTATAGGCGGCGGCGCTGCTGGCATTTCAACTGCCGCGTCTATTCTCAAGCGCCGAAAGGGTGTGGATATTGCCATTGTGGAGCCACGCACCGAGCACTATTATCAGCCAGGCTGGACCCTGGTCGGCGGCGGCGTCTTCAAACGCGAACAGACAGAGCGTCCCATGGTCAAACTAATGCCGAAGGGCGTCCAGTGGATCCGCTCCGCCTGCGCCGGGTTTGACCCGGAACGCAATCAGGTCATCCTCGAAGATGGCGAGCGTATCGGCTACAAGACCCTTGTCGTGGCCCCAGGTCTGAAGCTCAACTGGGACGGCGTTGAGGGGCTTATAGACACCCTCGGCAAGAACGGCGTGACATCGAACTATCTCTTCGACATGGCTCCCTACACTTGGGAACTGGTCCAGGCGATGAAGGGTGGGCGAGCGCTCTTTACCCAACCACCTATGCCAATCAAATGCGCCGGCGCGCCACAAAAGGCCATGTATCTCGCCTGCGATGCCTGGAGCCGCAAAGGCGTTTTGAAAGACATAGACGTCGAATTTCATAATGCCGGCGGCGTCATCTTTGGCGTAAAGGAGTATGTTCCAGCGCTAATGAAATATGTCGACAAATACGGCATCGATCTTTGCTTCAGCGAAACACTCGTTGCAGTGGATGGCGAAAAGAAGACCGCCTTTTTCGACGTTAAAGACGCGGATGGAAATGTAACCCGTCAGGCCCGCGAATTCGACATGATGCATGTCTGTCCGCCCCAAACCTCGCTCGAATTCGTTGCGAACAGCCCCCTGGCCAATGAGGCCGGATGGGTCGATGTCAGCGGTGAGACCCTGCAACACACCCAGTATGGAAATGTGTTCGGTCTTGGCGATGCAGGTTCGACCCCGAACGCCAAGACCGCCGCGGCTGTCCGCAAGCAGGCACCAGTTGCCGCGCACAATGTGCTTTGTGTTCTCGACGGCAAGGCGCCAAACGCGATTTACAACGGTTATGGCTCCTGCCCATTGACGGTCGAGCGCGGCAAAATTGTACTTGCTGAATTCGCTTACGGCGGGAAACTCGATCCGACAGTGCCTCAATGGATGCTCAACGGCACCAAGGCGACTCGAGCGGGCTGGTTCCTGAAGGAGAAGATGCTGCCCAGCATCTATTTCGACATGATGCTGCGCGGCTCTGAGACCCTCGCCAAACCCAAGCTCCTCCCGCATCGGCCGGCTTCGCATGAGGCTCAACAAGCCGTTGACTTCAAGGATCCGTCGTCGAAAGCGGCGTAGACTTGACCTGAAGAAGGCCTGCCCGCGCTCGCGTCCTCCCACTCAGCCAGCCGCCGCAGGTCTTCTTCTTTTCTTCAAATTTCTTTCATCAGGCGGCGAACCGATGCGACTCGTAAAATACTTTCCAATTTTAGACTGGGGCCCGAAATACCGGGGCGATACCTTTGTCAACGACATGGTCGCAGCAGTGATCGTGACCATCATGCTGATCCCGCAATCGCTCGCCTATGCGCTGCTGGCGGGGCTGCCGCCTGAAATTGGGCTTTACGCCTCGATCCTGCCGCTGCTCGTCTACGCGATCTTTGGATCTTCCAGACAGCTCGCCGTCGGCCCGGTTGCAATCCTGTCTCTGATGACGGCGGCGGCGGCGGGCAAGATCGCAGCTCAGGGCAGTGCAGAATACATTCAGGCGGCACTTATCCTCGCGCTCCTGTCCGGCCTCATTCTGCTCGCCATGGGCCTTTTTCGCATGGGGTTCCTTGCAAACTTTCTCAGTCACCCCGTGGTCTCAGCCTTCATCACAGCGTCTGGGGTCATCATCGCTGCGTCTCAGATGAAGCACATTCTTGGCATTGATGCAGGCGGGCATAACCTCTTTGAGATTGTCGTCTCCCTCTTTGAAAAACTCCCCGAAACGAACTTACCCACACTCTATATTGGCGGCGCCTCGCTCATTTTTCTATTCTGGGTGCGCAAACAGTTTAAACCGCTACTCAAGGCGATAGGCCTTGGCGACAAAGCAGCAACCATCATCGCGCGGGCAGGTCCGGTCTTTGCGGTTGTCGTCGGTATTCTTGTGGTCGCGGGCATGGGCCTGGACAAACAGGGTGTCAAAATACTCGGCGACGTTCCTACCAGCCTTCCCGAGATTGGCGTCCCGACGTTCAATGCGGATATCTGGGTACAACTTCTCGGCTCTGCAGCGCTGATTAGCCTGATCGGCTTTGTGGAATCGGTTTCCGTTGGCCAGACACTCGCAGCGAAGAACCGAACGCGAATTGATCCGAACCAAGAGCTAATTGGCTTGGGTGCAGCGAGCGTTTCTGCTGGCGTCTCTTCAGGTTATCCGGTCACGGGTGGTCTCGCCCGCTCAGCGGTAAATTTCGACGCGGGCGCGGAAACGCCCGCCGCAGGTGCCTTCACAGCCGTCGGCATTGCGCTGGCCACGGTCTTCCTGACTCCATTTCTCTTCTATCTGCCACAGGCGGTACTCGCTGCGACCATCATTGTTGCGGTGCTGACGCTGGTAAACATTCCAGAAGTCATTAAGGTTTGGAAATATTCTAAATCGGATTTTGCTGCGATGGCGGCCACGATCTTCGTCACGCTCGGTTTCGGCGTGGAGCTCGGCGTCACAACTGGTGTCGTCCTGTCGCTCCTCTTGCACCTCTACAATACCAGCCGCCCGCACTTCGCGCTGGTTGGACAGGTTCCGGGCACCTACCATTTCCGCAATGTAAATCGTCACGCTGTCGTAATCTCCGACAAGGTGCTGACGGTCCGCATTGACGAGAGTCTTTATTTCGCCAATGCGCGTTTCCTAGAAGACACGGTTTATTGCATGCTCTCAAACCGGCCAGACATGGAGCACCTGGTTCTGATGTGCCCGGCTGTAAATCATATTGATGCAAGCGGTCTTGAAAGCCTGGAAGCCATCAATCACCGCCTTAAAGATGCAGGGGTCACACTTCACCTTTCCGAGGTGAAAGGGCCTGTAACCGATCGTCTTAAACGCACACATTTCATCGAAGAGCTGACCGGTCATATCTATCTTTCTCAGCACGCCGCAATGATGGACCTTGATGCAGACTGCGTAGCATCAGCCTTTGAAGATAACGTTCAGACGACCGAACCTGGCACGGATCCTTGCCCGTCTCTTCGCTATGCCGGTCTCGAAGCCGTGAGCTGAGACAGATGCCCGCAATTCACCCACAGCATGAAGATCGGCGCACCATACAGGACGAGGCGCATGCGCGTCCGCCGATGCCGATCGAGAAACCCGAAGCGCAGGCTTGGCACTGGGTTCTGCATGCACCCGCCGGTCAATGCGGGATCTGGCCGGAGGCATTCAGTCGAACAGCGAGACACCAACTAATTGAGTGTGGTGATGGCGTCATTCGGTATGAACGTCACACCGAGTTTGCAGCGATCACGTTCTTTGGTGAGACCGAACCCGGCGCGGCGACGCTGGATCTCATCGCAGCCTGCCCGGGGCCGCAGATCGCTGGCGCGAAGATCGTCATCTCCGAGACCGCAGACCCCGAGAACCTGTTCGGCGGGGCGCGCTTGTTCGGCGGCGAGGCGCTCTTTGATGGGGTGACTGTGTCCACTGACTTCCAGATCGACGACACAGGCCTTGTGACCTTTGCCGTCACCGGGACGTTCGAAGACGCATTTGCCAGGGGCCGCCTGGTCAAACGGCTGCTCGACCTAGAGACGTATCGCCTGGCGTCCTTGCTCGCATTGCCGCTCATTCGCCGGTTGACGCCCGAACTTGAAACCCTGGAGCGCCGAGCGATGGAGGCCACCGACACCATCGCCAGCAAGGCGGTCGATCTACAGAGTGCCGTAGAGGATCTGTCAGCAACCTTGAAAGATGTCGCGCGCTTCAAATCCAGCGCTGCGTTCCGGATATCAGCGGCTTACGCCTATGACGATCTGGTCGCCGCGCGCCTTGCAAGCCTTAATGAAACGCCGGTTGGCCAGCGCCAGACCATGAAAGGGTTTGTCGAACACCGCCTTCGCCCCGGCATAAATTCCATACGCGCCTTTGAAGCGAGAACTGAACGCGTGGCCAAGACTGTGGCAGATGCTTTGGCGCTTGCCCGGACACAGCTCGATCAGGTGGCGCAGCGAAACGCCGAAGCGCTCTTGAGCTCGATGGAGAAACGCGCCCGCCAACAAGTTCACCTGTCACAGGCCGTCGAAGGGCTCTCGGTTGCCGCCATCACCTATTATCTCGTCGGCCTCGTCGGTACAGCCCTGAAAGCGCTACCTGAAACCGGAATTCCGATTAGCCAGATCCAGGCTGTCAGCATTCCGCTCATCGCGCTCTTTGTGTGGTGGAACGTTCGCCGCGCCAAGGGATTGCTTGAGACGCTCTAAGCACATGAAAGACACGAACTATGTATCTGGAACGTATTGAAACAACAGGTCTTGCCCATTTCTCCTATCTGATCTGCGATGGCGGCGTTGCCGCTGTGATTGATCCGCGCCGGGATGTCGATATCTATCTTGAGATCGCGCGCCGCGAGAGCGTGGAAATCCGGCACATCTTTGAAACCCACCGCAACGAGGATTTGATCTCGGGCGCAGCCACCTTGTCAAAACTGACAGGCGCGCGCGTTTATCATGGTCCAAACCCAGCTGGACACATCGCTTATGCGGACATCGTTTCCGAACCTTTTCATGTAGCGGCTGGAAACCTCCGCCTAGAGGTGTTGGAAACGCCAGGACATACAGACGACTCCATATCGATCGCGATTTATGATGAGGCTTATCCGGACGGCGCTGTCGGCGTCTTTACAGGCGACGCGCTATTTGTCGGCGACGTCGGGCGAACAGACTTCTATCAGGACCGCGAAGCAGAGATGGCGGGCAAGCTCTGGGACAGTCTTCAGAAGCTTCTCGCGCTTGGCGACCAGGTCATTGTCTATCCCGCCCATGGCGCGGGATCGGTTTGCGGTTCGGGTGTTGCGGAGCGCGCCTTCTCTACGCTTGGTCATGAGCGACGGAATAATCGCCGGCTATCGCTTGCCTCTCGCGAAGCTTTCGTGGCCGCAAAAACAGCCGAGCATCACTATCAGCCGCCCTATTTCAGCTTTGTCGAGCGATTGAACCTCGAAGGCGCAGCGCCGAGAAACAACAGTTTTTCACCGCCCATTTTAAGCCTTAAAGACCTGCGGGCCCGTGAGCCGGATCATTTGATTGATATCCGGTCTGTCACAGGTTTTCTCGGCGGCCATGTCGAGGGCGCGCAAGCGCTTCCTGTATCCATGATTTCGGCCTTTGCAGGCTGGTATATTGGTGAGGCGGAGACAATCGGCCTGATCGCCGACAGGGCCGAGGATGTGACGATTGCAATCAATCATCTTGGCCGGATCGGGTTTGATCAGGTCATTGGCGCCACTCTCAACCCACTCGCTATGGCGGCATCCGGCACGCCGCTGAAAACGGTTCCGATCGTAGATCTCGACACAGTCGCTGAACGGACAAAAACGTCAGATGGCTGGACCCTGTTGGACGTGCGCTCGATTGAGGAGTTCGAGGCGGGGCACGTCCCCGGCGCAAGCCATTTCTATGTCGGCGATGTGTTGGCAGCGTGCGATAAGCCTGACCTGTCTGGGCCTGCCACAATCATGTGTGGCAGCGGTGCGCGGGCGACGGTCGCAGCCTCCGCACTTCTACGTTGCGGCTATACCGACATCGACGTCTTTATCGGATCATTCAAAGCCTGGCAGGCCGCAGGCAAGTCAGTTGAGGGCGCTTAATCATGCCCTGCGGACTGCATCGCCTGCTGAGTCGCCTGATTGGCCATCAACCGCTCGATCAAGACCGGGCCGTCGGCGATCATATCGGCGAGCGTGACCTTGTCGAGTTCGGCAAAGAAGGCCTTAAGCCCGGCGCGAAACAGCACGCTGAGCTTGCAGACCCCGATCAAGGGGCAGGTATTGCTCTCGGGATTGAAGCATTCGACCAGTTCAAGGTCGCCTTCGGTGTGGCGGACCACTTCGCCGATCACAATGTCTTCTGGTGCGCGCCCGAGCCGAACGCCGCCGCTGCGACCACGAACATTTTCCAGATAACCCAATTGACCAAGTTGGCGCGCCGCCTTCAGCAGATGCGCGCGCGAAATGCCGTAAGCATCAGACACATCTTCCATACGGACCAGTTGGCTGGGATGCAGCGCACAAAACATAAGCGTGCGCAGCGCATAATTTGTGTAGGCGGTCAGTCTCAAGCGGCGCTCCCTGATCAATTCTGTCACATGCGACATAAAGTGTTATCGAAAATAGCACTTATACGTTTAAGTAGTCTTTCAAATGACACTTTATATGTCGCCCGTCAATTTATGAGAGGTAAAGCCTCATGTTAGAAGCTCTCGACGCCGTACTCCTCGCGCGCATACAATTCGCCTTTACGGTCAGTTTTCACATCATCTTTCCAGCCTTCTCGATTGGCCTGGCCTCCTATCTTATGGTGCTGGAAGGCCTGTGGCTGAAAACCGACAATCCAGTCTATTTGCGCCTGTTCAAATACTGGCGGAAGATATTCGCTGTCGCGTTCGGCATGGGCGTCGTCTCTGGCATCGTCATGTCTTACCAGTTCGGCACCAATTGGAGCGTCTTCTCAGACAAAGCTGGCCCAGTGATCGGGCCCCTTATGGCCTATGAAGTTCTGACCGCCTTTTTCCTCGAAGCAGGTTTTCTTGGTGTGATGCTATTTGGCATGGGCCGGGTGTCCAAAAAGCTCCACTTCCTGGCCACGATCATGGTCGCCTTTGGAACGCTTCTGTCAGCGACATGGATCCTCTCGGTCAACAGCTGGATGCAGACACCGGCGGGGTTCTCCATCAACGAGGTCGGCCAGTTCGTGCCTGAAAACTGGTGGGCGATCGTTTTCAACCCATCCTTCCCTTATCGCCTCGTGCATATGGTGCTCGCCGCTTATCTGACGACCTCACTTGTCGTCGGCGCGGTCGGCGCACTGCACCTCTTGCGCAACAAGACCAATCTCGAAGCGCGCAAGATGTTCTCCATGGCGATGTGGATGCTGGCCATCGTCGCGCCCTTGCAAGTTGTGGCGGGCGACTTTCACGGCGTGAACACTTACGAGCACCAGCCTGTGAAAGTCATGGCCATGGAGGGCCATTATGAGAGCCACCCGGAAGGTGCGCCGCTCTACCTGTTCGGCATCCCGAATGAAGAGGAGCAACGTCTCGACTATGCCGTTGGCATTCCAAAACTCTCATCTCTAATCATCAAGCACGACCTCAATGCCCCGATGAAGGGCCTCGACACCGTGCCGGATGAGTTGCAGCCGCCTGTGCCTGTCGTCTTCTGGAGCTTCCGTATTATGGTCGGCCTCGGCATGCTGATGATGCTCGTCGGGTTTATCAGCCTGTTCTTGCGCTGGCGCAAAAGTCTCTATGATACGCCGCTCTTCCATCGCCTCGCCATGCTAATGGGGCCGACAGGATTTGTCGCCGTGCTTGCAGGTTGGATCACGACCGAAGTCGGCCGCCAGCCCTACACCGTTTACGGCCATCTGATGACGATCGAGTCGATTGCCCCGGTTGAAGCCCCTGCCGTCGCCGCCTCGCTGATTGCCTTCATTTTCGTCTACTTCGCCCTGTTCGGCGCGGGCACCTATTACATCCTGAAAATGATGAACAAGCTGCCGGGTGACGTCGCACCGCTTCCAGAAACCCCAACCCGGACAGCTGGCACAACCCAGCTCGCCGCCAAGCGCCCTGACGCGCTTCCGGCAGAATAGGAGGCGTCTCAATGTTTGATCTCCCTACGATTTGGGCCGGGCTGCTTGCCCTCGCCATCTTCATCTATGTCATCCTTGATGGCTTCGATCTCGGGATTGGGATTGTCTTTCCCTTCCTCAAGAATGATGCCGACCGTGACGTCGCCATGAACTCAGTTGCCCCGGTATGGGACGGCAATGAGACCTGGCTTGTCCTCGGCGGCGGCGGCCTGTTTGCAGCATTTCCGCTCGCTTATGCCGTGGTGATGCCAGCGCTCTATGCGCCCTTCATCATCATGATCCTGGCTTTGGTCTTTCGCGGCGTCGCTTTTGAGTATCGCTGGCGTGACAAGGCCCATGAGAAGATCTGGGACCGATCTTTCTTTTTCGGATCACTGATCGCGACGTTCTGCCAGGGCATTGTTTTGGGCGCCTTCGTTCAGGGTATCGAAGTTGATGGCCGCGCCTATGGCGGCGGCTGGTGGGATTGGCTGACGCCATTCACCGTGACGTGCGGAATCGCCTTGGTGGCAGGATACGCCTTACTGGGCACGACCTGGCTGGTGTTAAAAACTGAAGGTACGTTGCGCGACAGCGCTTATCGCTTTGCCATACGCAGCGGGCTTGCGACGCTCGCCTTTGTCGGCATTGTCAGTCTCTGGACGCCGTTCCTCTCACCAGAGATTGCCGAACGCTGGTTCACCTTCCCGCAGCTTCTGTTTGTCCTGCCGGTGCCGACGCTCACCGCGATCCTCGCTGCAATCCTTGGTTGGAGTCTCATCAAACGAAAGGACGCTATTGCGTTCCCAACGACAATTGGTCTGTTCGCGCTCTGCTTTGCAGGGCTTGGCATCGGCATCACGCCCTACATTGTGCCGCGCGCGATTACGATCCAGGAGGCGGCCGCGCCTGATTCCAGCCTGCTCTTCATGTTGGTAGGCGCGGTTATCCTGCTGCCCCTCATTCTCGCTTACACCGCCTATTCCTACTGGGTATTTCGCGGAAAAGTCGATCCAGATGCGGGGTATCACTGATGCGGGAAGAAGATCGCGGTCATGTCGAAAAGACAGGCCTGAAAGAGATTGGCTGGTTTGTCGGGCTTTGGGCGCTGGGGGTTGCAGCAATCCTCATCGTCGGCGGCATTATCAAGCTGGTGATTTAGGAGATGCGCGCTTTGCCCCGGAACACCATCCGTAGCGCCCTTGGGTCTCTGAATGCGCGCAAGAAGGAACTCTTCTGGGTTTGGATTGCCTATCAGACCATCAAAGGCCTGCTCACGACCTCGCTCATCTGGGTTCCTTTATTCCTATTGTGGCGCGGCTAGACGAAAGGAAATTCCCCATGTGCAAGCAAAAGAGACATCGCCGACGAGGCGCGCATAAGCGGGCCTGTGTTGCAGCGGCGACAGTATCGGCCATGGTCCCTGCGACAAGCGCAGCACAAGCGCCGCTGCCAGAGCCTGTGATTGAAGCGCTTCATCTGGCGCTTGCCGATGAACGCCATGCCTTGGCGACTTATACGATCGTACTCGACCGTTTCGGCGATGTGAGACCCTTTATAAACATCGCCCGCGCAGAGCAGCGCCACATAGACGCGCTGCTTCCGCTCTATCAGCGCTACGGTGTAGCCGTACCTGTCGATGAAACCGAGATAGATCCCCGCACCGAAACGCTGGATCTGAAAGGTCTGTGCGAAATTGGTGTTGCAGCGGAGATTGAAAATGTCCGCTTGTATGATGAGGATCTTCTGCCTCGCGTCCAGAACTATCCCGACATTGCGCGTGTGTTGAACGCCTTGAGGGATGCCTCTGCTAACAATCATTTGCCTGCTTTCCAGCGTTGCGTCGCGCGAAGTGGGCGTCCCGGATATGGCGCAGGCGGAGGCCGCAAATGACGATCAAGCAAATATCCACAGCAGTCCTGACAGCTCTGGCTGTATCAGCCTGCGCGACCGCATCTGTGCCGGCAGCGTCGTTTCAAACCCTGGAACATGACACAATGATAACCATTATTACTGACCAAAATCCAGAAACCCAGTTGATGGCGCTTGTGTTGACGATGAGTGCCAAGGCGCAAGGCGAAACGCCGCGCATTTTACTCTGCAGCGCAGGCGGTGATCTTGGCCTTAAGGCGGCACCGGAAAGCGCGACAACGCCATTGGCGCCAAAAGGCACCAGCCCGCAAGGTTTGCTTAAAAAATTGATGAGCGAAGGGGTCCCCGTAGACGTATGTGCGATTTACCTTCCCAACCGGCCTTTTGGCGAAGAGGCGCTTTTGGATGGGGTGGGCGTTGCTACACCAGCTGAGATGGGGACTATCCTAGCCCAGCCCGGCGAAACTGTGTTGAGTTTTTGAGGTGGCGACCTTAACCCAAACTCTGGCCGTGGGCGTCATCGGTGCGCTCGCCGGTTGCGGCATAACTTATCTTGCTATGACCGGCGCACACTCAACCAAAGCTGAACCAACGATCATTGCGCCGCAGCCTATGGCTGAGCGCGCCGAGGATGGTCGCCTTGCCGTATATCTGACAGCAGAAGAGCGCGCCCACGTCCGCGAAGAAATGATCGCCTTTCTACAGGGCCTGCAGACGGCGTCTTATGCCCTTGCCGACAGCGACCGCGACCTGCTGCTAGAAACAGCCCAAGATATATCCAAAGGGGCCGGTGAACCGATTGGACGAACAATCCGGCAAAAGGTACCCGCGCCGTTCCGGGAGATGTCGCAAACAGTTCGGCACGAATTCGGCGCACTCGCTGACATGGCCAATGAGGCCCCAGTCGGGAATCTTCAACTGCAATTCTCAACCATTCTGAGTGGGTGTGCCGCCTGTCATGGCTCTTATGCCGTTGTGGAGCAGCAGCCATAGAGTAAATCGATACCTCATCGCATAATTATCAATTTTAAAAGTGTGATACAATATACTACTTTAAACCGGAACGTCAGCGTTCCTCCCAACGGACATCGTCCACAACCTCAAAACAGGAGCATATCATGTCTCTCAGAATCGGCGACACCGCCCCAAATTTCACGATCCCGACCACCAAGGGTGAGATCACTTTTCACGACTGGATCGGCGACAGCTGGGTCTTCTTCTTCAGTCACCCGGCAGACTTCACGCCGGTCTGCACGACCGAAATGGGCCGTACGGCGCAGCTGTCCCAGGAATTCGTCAATCGCAACACAAAACCACTCGGTCTCTCCACTGATACAGTCGAAGAGCACATCAAATGGATCGATGATGTGAATGACACACAAGACACCGATCTGGCTTTCCCGATTGTTGCCGACGCCGATCACAAGGTGGCTCAGCTCTACGACATGATTCACCCAGGTGAGAGTGAAACGGCTGCGGTCCGCTCGGTCTTCATCATCGACCCGAACAAGAAAATCCGCCTGACCATGACCTATCCGATGAGCGTCGGTCGCAACTTTGATGAAATTCTGCGTGTCATCGACGCGCTCCAGACCGGCGACAAATACGGGATCGCGACGCCAGCCGACTGGCTACCAGGCGGCAAGGTCATCATCCCGCCATCGGTGACCAATGAGCAAGCCAGCGTGAAATTCCCGCAGGGATGGGATGAGCTTCGTCCATATCTGCGCTTCACTGACGTCAAATAAAAAAACCTTGGCTTGCGCCGGATCTTCGCTGATCCGGCGCAGGCTTTCTTGGAGGCTTGTCATGTCTGTATCCGTCCCCCTGAAAGCCGCCCTTCGCGGGCGCTGCGGTGTTTGCGGCGAAGGCAAGCTGTTTCACGGCTATCTGAAACTCAAATCCAAATGCGACCATTGCCAGCAGGATTTCACAGTGGCAGATACCGCTGTCGGCTTCGCCATCATGATTTTGATGGCCCCGTTTTACTTCATTTTGCCGATCGCAGACATCTCAATTGCTGCAAAAATAGCAGGTTATGTCTTTGTGCTCGGCGCAACGTTTGGTCTCACACTATGGCTGTTACCGCTCGCCAAGGCTGCATTGTTTAATCTACAAATCCACCACCGCGCCGAAGAAGCGCAATTTGAAAAGAGAGGCTAAGACCTCAGAAAGACACGATCATGGATATCAATATTGGTATTTCCGAGTCCGACCGCCAACGTTCGGCTCAATCTGTCGCCAAACTATTGGCTGATACGTATACGCTTTATCTAAAAACCCACGGCTATCATTGGAATGTGGAAGGCCCTCATTTTCAACAATTACACGTTCAGTTTATGGACCAGTATACTGAAATGTGGACTGCGGTTGATGAGCTTGCTGAACGTATTCGCGCACTCGGCGAGTATGCGCCCGTCTCATATGGCGAGATGGCAAAGCTCTCGAGTATCAAAGAAGAGACGGGCCGTCCGGACTGGAAAGAAATGGTCGAAACGCTTGCAAAAGGCCATGAGCAAGTCGCGAAGTCCGCGCGCGATGTCCTGCGGATCGCAGAAGATATTGGCGACGATGCCACAGCTGATGTGGTCACGCCGCGCATCACACTGCACGAGAAAACGGCTTGGATGCTGAGAGCGACAGCCTCCTGAATTGTGTGACTCGGTCACTGTCCTGGACTAACAAGAGGCCCTATGACGGGCATAATGATGTTTCGTCTCATTCTGTTTTACGCGGCCCTTTCGATACCCGGTCTCTTGGGCAAGGCGATGGCGGACCCGGGAAAACTCGATCTGATCGCAAGCGATCTAGAAGCCTCCTTTCCCGAGATCGGACATCTCTCCACGGCGCATTTTGCGGATATGGTCGAGCAAGATGACGGCATCATTTTAGCCGATGTTCGCCGCGAAGCGGAGTATGCGGTCAGCCACATTCCAGGCGCGGTGCGTATCAGTCCGCGCGCTTCTGCCATGCAAGTTGCAGAAGCTATTGGCCCAAATGCGGCAAACAAGAGCGTGATCTTTTATTGCTCTGTCGGCGTGCGCTCTTCGAAGCTGGCGGACAAATCCAAGGACGCGCTGCAGGCAATTGGCACGCGCGAGATTTACAATCTGAGCGGCGGCATTTTTGCGTGGCACAATGAGAGCCGTCCGCTGGTCGATGAGAGCGGCGCGACAGATCTGGTGCACCCCTATGATCGAAATTGGGGCAAGCTGCTTGCGCGTCAGGGCTCAGTCGCCATGAGACCGGAACGCCGCCATGGCCAATGACCCAGTCACGCTTTTCGGACTGTCTGAGCCAGTTTTCAGGATGGGTGTCTTTCTGGCGGCATTCTTTCTGTTCTCGGCGCTGGAAGCGATGGCGCCGCGCCGACCGCGACTGCAATCTCGGCTGAAGCGCTGGACGACAAATACCGCAATGCTGGTCATCGCAACCGGTCTCGTGCGCGCGCTCCTCCTGATCGCCCCGTTATTGGCGATGACGGCAGCTGCGGGCCTCGCGGCCGAGCTTGGCTGGGGGCTCTTCAACCTGACGGGTCTACCGCTTTGGCTCGAAATCTGTCTTGCTGTCATGTTGCTCGATCTTGCGATTTGGCTTCAGCTGTTCCCCGTCAGCGACCAT